>JAKFUV010000022.1 GCA_021732485.1 Hyphomicrobium sp. | reverse complement strand
ATGCAAGCTGGCAACAGATGCGCCGAGGCTTGCCATTCCCCTCCCCTCAGGGGAGGGGGCAGGGGTGGGGTGAAGCCGCACAACGCTTCCGATACATTCATTCTTGTTTCGTCACGGCGCCGAGCGCGGCCAGTACGAGCAAAACGACGCCGTCTAAATGTTCGCTGACATCTCCGTTGCTAACTCGAAGAACTTCAAACCCGTGGTGGCGCAAATGTGCGTCACGCGCGGCATCAACTCGCAAATGATCCGTGTCGAGATGCTGTGCGCCATCGACTTCGATAATAAGCCTCTGCGCAAGGCAGGCGAAATCCACGACGTAGCCGATCATCGGGTGCTGACGTCTGAAATGATAACCCTGCGGCCGGAGCTTGCGAAGTTCCCGCCAAAGCCTCCGCTCGGCAATTGTCTCCGACTTGCGGAGCCGGCGCGCAATCTGATTGGCCACGGCAAGGCTCGCTCAATACCAGATCAGTCTAATCCCATCGCCAACACCGCCCGCACCTTGGCCACGTCGTCGTTCATTTGCTGAACCAGCGCCTCGGCGGTTTCGAACTTGCGATCGGGGCGAATGAAATCGACGAACTCGACATCCATGTCGCAGCCATACAAATCGCCATCGAAATCGAGCAGGAAAACTTCCAGCACTGGCATGCCGTCATCAAACGTCGGCCGCGTGCCGAGGTACGCCGCAGCATCGTGCGCGAGCCCATCGACGTGCGCACGCACGGCATAAATACCGTGGCCGAGGCTCGTGCCCTTCGGCATCGGAACGTTGGCGGTCGGATAGCCCATGCCGGTGCCGCGTTTGGCGCCGCCGACAACGCGGCCCTGCACATGCCACGGCGCGCCGAGCATGTGGGCCGCGCCACGCACATCGCCCTGCGCCAAGTGCAGCCGCACGGTGGATGATGAAAACACTTCGCCGGCTTCAGCCACCGGCGGCATCACCGTGACGCCGAAGCCTAGGTCTTGGCCCGCGGTGATCATCAGCTCCGGAGTGCCGCCGCGCTTTTTGCCGAAATAAAAATCATAGCCAATAACGACATGCGAGACACCAAGTCCGGCAACCAGAACGCGCTCGATAAATTCTTCTGCCGTCATGCCGGCAAAGCCTGCATCGAAATGCTCGACGAAGGCGAGCTTCAGCCCCAACTGCTCAAACAGTGCCAGCTTGCGATTGAGCGGTGTCAGCCGGAAGTGCTGCTCGGCGGGCTGGAAGAACTCACGCGGATGGGGCTCGAAGATCATCACGCCGGAGGCGCGCTCAAGCGCTTTGGCCTGCTGCACGGTTTCGGAAATCAGCGCCCGATGGCCGCGATGGATGCCGTCGAAATTGCCGATGGCGACGACAGCGGCGCGGGCATTGACCGGCACATGGGTATGACCGTGAACAATTTGCATCGCGGCCTCAGCCCTGGTGCCTAGTCAGGAGAAAAGGCACGACACATCTTCGCGCATGATCACGCCCCATGGTCAGGCGGGCCGTCCGGGCACGAGCAGCACCGCTTCGCCCGTTAGCACCGGCTTGCCATTGACCGTGCACAGGCAGTCAAACTTGGCGCGGCGTTTTTCGGCGATCAATTCAATCAGGCGCACCAGCGTCTCGACACGATCGTCGATCTTCACCGGGCCCTTGAAGTTCAGCGTCTGCGAAATGTAGATCGCGCCGGGTCCCGGCAGCTTCATGCCAAACAAAGCCGAGATATACCCCGCAGACAGGATACCGTGCGCAATTCGCTCCTTGAATTGCGTGCTGGCCGCGTAATCCGGATTGAGGTGTACCGGGTTGTAATCCCCCGACAGGGCGGCGTAGGCGACGATGTCGGCCTCCGACACCACGCGCGACATCGACGCCTCCTGGCCGACCTGCAAATCCTCAAAGTACTTTGTGCGGCCTGCGGTCGCGAGCATTAGGCGTATCCTCAGTTCGGGACGTCATTCGACGTCAGGTTAACTGACGGTCAGCCGCCGAACCCTTGTCAGTCCATGCGGCCAAGGGTTTGACACTATCTGTCGAGGTAACGGCCCGCAACTCGCCAGGGGCGAGTGACGGCTGCGGCCTCGTCGCAGCCCGCAGCGCCCTACTTGGCGGTTGCTTTTCAGCGGTTTTGACCGCTATAAGCCGGTAATCCCCTTCCCATCCAAGACCCATTGGCCGTTGCGGAGCCCCGCAAAGGACCGGAGACCCACCTCATGAGCGACCGCAGACCATTGATGCCCAAAGCGACCGCCGTTTGGCTGGTCGAAAACAGTGGCCTCGCGTTCGACCAGATCGCCGAATTTTGCGGCCTGCACCCGCTCGAAGTCAAAGGCATTGCCGACGGCGACGTCGCCCAGGGCATCAAGGGCATGGACCCCGTCAACAATGGCCAGCTGACGCGGGACGAGATCGCACGCGGCGAGAAGGATCATGGCTACAAACTGAAGCTCGCCGAAAGCAAAGTCGAGCTGCCGGTGCAAGCGCAGACCCGCAAAGGCCCGCGCTACACGCCGGTGTCGCGCCGCCACGATCGTCCCAATGCGGTGCTGTGGCTGTTGCGCAATCACTCCGAGTTGAAAGACAGCCAACTGATGCGGCTCGTCGGCACGACAAAACCGACCATCGCCCAGATCCGCGATCGCACGCATTGGAACTCGGCGCAATTGACGCCGCAGGATCCGGTGACGCTGGGGCTGTGCTCGCAGATTGATCTCGACGCCGAAGTCGCCAAAGCGGCGCGGCGCGTCGATCGCGATAACAAAGAATCGGGCAAGGGCAGCGGCGACAGGGCCGGCACGCTGATGGCGACCGCCGATACGACCGCCAAGCCGGCGGCTCCGGTCAGCACCAACACGGCCGAGATTTTGGCGCCCAAAGTTGCAGATGCGGCCCCGGAAGAAACCCCTGAGCAGGAGCAAGCCCGCGTACTCGCCCGTCTCAAAGGCATGTCGGGCGGCAAAGACGACGAGCCCGGCGCTTAGCAAGCCCGCGTTTAACCGCCAAGTAATCACAAGCTCTTATGCTCGCCCTGTTCGCCAGCCAGGGACCAGCCGATGCTTAAATTTCCGGATGCCGTGCACCACCACGACTGGTGGCTATTGCTCGCGATCTTCGTCGCGACGGTGGTGGTATCGGCCTCGGCAGGCTTCGCCATGCCCGACGATACGCTTCAGTGGATCATGTATCTGGTCCCGACGTTTGGCGCCCTGTTGATCGCCTCCATCGCCAACGCTCAGAACATGGCCCTCGCCCGGGTCACCGTCATCACCTTCACGGCTTGGCTGATTTGCGTCAGCATGGTGCTCGGTCACGGCTCCTACGCGTTCGCAACTTTAAATTTCCCGCTGCAAGATGCGCGACTTCTCAGCTTTGATACGGCTCTCGGGATTGATCTCGTCGCGTTGCGCACGGCGGTCGGCCAGAGTGAAACAGCCTCATCCATCTTGACGTTTGCCTACTACAAAACCGGCAATCAGATGCTGCTCGGTGTCGTCATCCTGTTTCTATTGCGTGACGACTTCCGGCGCCTTCGCAAATCGGCGTCCATCTACACACTCGGCGCGACGGCGACGATGGTGCTTTCGACACTGATCCCAGCCCTTGGAGCCTATCCCTATCTGAATATGTCAGCCGTCGATTCCGGTTACCTGACCAACGCTGGCACGGATGGCTATGTCGCCCACTACCTTGCCTTGCGCGACGGGACCTTGCGCGTATTCCCGACGACGGACTGGTGTGGCATCACCACGTTTCCGTCGTTCCACACCATCATGACGCTGACGGCCGCCTATGCGGTCCGTCCGATCCGCTGGCTGTTCTGGCCATCGGCGCTGTTCTCATGCTTCGTCATTTTTGCGACGCTGCCGGTTGGCGGTCACTACAGCATCGACATTATCGGCGGGCTGGCGATTTTTGCAGCCAGCGTCGCCTGGGTCGAGCGCCGTGACAGGGTGCATGCCGTGGCGGCTTCTCCGGCCCGCCGGCGCGTGCTGCAAGTCGGCGAAACGGCGGCGATTTCGGTCTGAATTTATAAGCTATTAACGACGCCATTGCGCCAAGCCCGCCATTCGGCCCATTGCTGGCGTGCGGCACTTTCGTTAGCGTCTCTGCGAAGCCCCGCGCTGGAGATGCTGCCCTATGTCGTCCAATCCGTTCGAGCAAAACCTCGACAAGACGCCAGCCAATTATCAGCCGCTGACGCCGATCTCGTTTCTTGAAAGAACAGCGCTCGTCTCGCCACGCCACACCGCCATCATCCACGGCCGCGCGCGCATCAGCTACGGCGAATTCTACGCCCGTGCCCGCCGGCTTGCATCCGCCCTGATCCAGCGCGGCATTGGTCCCGGCGATACGGTTTCGGTGGTGCTTGCCAATACGCCGCCGATGCTCGAAGCCCACTTCGGCGTCGCCATGACCGGGGCTGTGCTGCACACCATCAACACCCGCCTCGACGCTGGCGTCATCGCCTTCCAGCTCGACCATGCCGAAACCAAGCTGCTCATCACCGACCGCGAATTTTCATCGACCGTCAAAGACGCCCTGGCGCTGGCGACCGCGACGCCGATCATCATCGACTACAACGACCCAGAATTTCCGCAGACCGGCACGGCCCTATCGGCCGACGACTACGAAGCGTTCATCGCCACCGGTGACCCCGAGTTCGTGTGGCGCTGGCCGTCAGACGAGTGGGACGCCATTTCGCTCAACTATACGTCCGGCACGACCGGCAACCCGAAAGGTGTCGTCTACCATCACCGGGGCGCGGCGTTGATGTGTTACGCCAACACCATCGCCACCGGCATGACGCGATTTCCCGTCTATCTGTGGACACTGCCGATGTTCCATTGCAACGGCTGGTGCTTCCCGTGGTCGATCTCGATGGTCGGCGGCACGCATGTCTGCCTTCGCTGGGTTCGCGCCAAGGCCATGTATGACGCCATCGTCGAACACAAAGTCACGCACATCTCCGGTGCGCCCATTGTCATGTCGACATTGCTCAACGCCGGCCCGGACGAGAAACGCGATATTTCGCACGTCGTTGCCTTCAACCACGCCGCAGCGCCGCCGCCTGAAGCCGTGCTGTCGGCGATGACCGACGCCGGCTTCCAGCTGACGCACTTGTACGGCCTGACCGAAACCTACGGGCCGGCCACCATCAACGAGTGGGATGGAACTTGGAACGATCTGCCGAAGGCCGAGCGTGATGCCAAAAAAATTCGCCAAGGCGTTCGCTATGTGGCGCTCGAAGGCCTGACGGTGATGGACCCCGAAACGATGACGCGCGTCCCCGCCGACAGCGAGACGATGGGCGAAGTCATGTTTCGCGGCAACATCGTCATGAAGGGCTATCTGAAAAATCCGGCGGCAACCGATGAAGCATTTCGCGGCGGGTGGTTTCACTCCGGCGATCTCGGCGTCATGCACCCCGACGGGTACATTCAACTGAAAGACCGATCGAAGGATGTGATCATCTCTGGCGGTGAAAACATCTCATCGATCGAAGTCGAAGAGGTGCTGTACAAACATCCAGCCATCGCTTTCTGCGCTGTCGTCGCCAAGCCTGATGAGAAATGGGGCGAAACGCCGTGCGCTTTCATCGAACTGAAACCCGGCGTCAACGCCACATCGGATGACATCCTTGAGTGGTGCCGCCAGGGTCTCGCCCGCTATAAGGTTCCACGTCACATCGTGTTTGCCGAAGTCCCTAAAACCTCAACCGGGAAAATTCAAAAATTCAAACTGCGCGAGATGGCCAAAGACGCTTGAACGGTTTTCGGCCTTAACAATCACCATTGTCGAATTTCGAAAAGGCCCGTCGAAACCGTTGAGCACATCCGGCCTTCCGCCATCACGGGCTGGATCATATTCTCGCATTGAGCGCGTGTCGGCTCCGGCGCCCTGTCATAATTATTTTGCAGCCGCGCCGCAGGCTTGCCAGCACCATAAGCTTGAACAGCGGCGGCCACCGTGACATTTTATAAAAATGCCCGCCGTCGTCATAAATTTGCGAGGTCGCACCATGCTACTTTCAAATCGGTTTGTGTGCATCATTCTCGCACTTGGCTTCGCCGCAACACCAGTGCCGCTCATCGGTCAAACGGCCCGCGCCGATGCCGATCCTGAAGCCTTGATCGATGCGCTCAACGCCGTGTTCGGCAAGCACGATCGCAAGCGCGCGGCGCATACGAATGGCATATGCGTCAAAGGTGCGTTTACGCCGTCCGAGCGCGCCGGTGACTATTCGAAAGCGCCGCATTTGACGGGCAAGGGCCCCTTCCCTTTGATCGGCCGTTTCTCAATGGGCGGCGGGGTTCCTGACGCGCCGCATACCCAAAAAGACAATGTCCGCGGCCTGGCGATGCACATTGACATCGGCAAAGGCAACGTCACCGATATGGTCTTGATCTCGGCCCCGGTGTTTGCCGCCAAAACGCCCGAGCAGTTCTTGTCCCTTCTGCAAACGGTCGCAAGCAAAGACGCCGAAAAAATCGGCGCGTTCTTTAAAGCCAATCCGGAATCGACCCGGCAAGCGGCATGGCTCATGGCCCGGCCGGTTCCGGCAAGCTACGCCACAGCGACGTATTTTGGCGTGCACACGTTCACGCTCACCAACGGCGATGGTCAGAAAAAATTCGTCAAATGGCACGTTGTGCCGAAAGGCGGCGACGTCGGCTTGTCCGACGAGGACGTGAAAAGCAAAGCGGCCGACTTTTACAAGCCTGAGTTGACGGATCGTCTTGCCAAGGGGCCGGCGGTCTTCGACCTCATTGCCGTCATCGGCAACGACGGCGACGAGCAGAATGATCCGACCGTCGAATGGACGGGCACAGAACGAAAGTCAGTTGTTCTCGGCGAAATCTCGATTGCCGCTCTCGAAGACAACGCGACGTGTGACGCGGGCATGTTTGACCCGACCAATGTCGTCGACGGCATCGAGGGCCCGGCCAACGACCCGATCTTCGCCATCCGCTCGTCGGCCTATGCCGTTTCGCTGTCGCGCCGCGGCCAGCCGTGAGGCGTGCCAGTGGGCCGCGCTGACGAGCACGTCACAGCGGTTATGCAATAATTCTCTTCGTGCCAAATTTCACACCGCAATGCAGGCTCGCCCTGCATGCGACATCGGGCTGAAGCGTGCTCGACGCATAATCAGGATTGGTCGCCGGCGGTTGCCGCCGGCGCCGCATCGCGAAAATACGGCTCGACGGGCCCTTTGAGTTTGACCGTCATCGGGTTGCCAAAACGATCCTTGCCGTTGCCGACCGACAGCCGCACCCACCCCTCGCTGACGCAGTACTCTTCGACGTTTGTCTTATCGACGCCGTTGAACCGCACGCCGACGTCGCGCTCCAGGATCGCTGCATCGTAATGCGGACTTTTCGGATTGGATGATAAGCGGTCCGGTAATGGGCGATCAGGCGGCGCGGTGGTCACGGGGCTACTCCGTTAAACGTCGGCAGAATGTTGCAGTGCCTATGCGGACCTTTAAAGGCGCAAAACTCTGCGTATTGGCGCACCTCTAGTCGCTTCGAAAGCCGTCATCAAGGCGGCATCGCTTCGCATCTCCGATGGGCCGAGGTGGTCAAAACATAAAAGCCCCGCTCGGCGATCCATCGGGATCGCTGGGCAGGGCTTCACACCACTGATTTCAAATTCAACTTCGGCTTAGTGCCGCGTCGCCTTGCTCAGGCGCTCGATCTCATCTTTCAGTTTGAGTTTTTCACGTTTCAGGCGGCGGATTTCGAGGTCGTCCGATCCGGGACTTGCAATCGCTCGGTCGATCCGATCTTCGAGCGATTTATGTTTCTCAGCCAGTTCTGCAAGGTGAGCGGCCATTGCCATCACGTCCTCCTGTAAAGCTGCAAACGCGACAATCGTGCCACACGATTTGGCGGATGTCCAACGGCGCACGACATCAATATTGACGGTGGCACTCACGACACGGCCCTCGCTGCGATGCGGTATCGGGCCGAATGCGACGACACAGCTTGCAGTTATCGCCTGCCCGCCGCGTCAAAGTTTTGGCAGTTGCGTTGGGCGATCCATTCGCCTTAAAAGCCGTTCAGGTGGCCAAGAGCGGGCGGGACACACACGTATGGAGCGTCGCGACGAACGCGATCTGCGCGATGAGTTGGTGCGGTTGAGGGCGGAACACCGCCAGCTCGACCTTGAAATTGTCGCTCTGGAGACCAATGCATCGGCGGACCAGTTGCTGGTCAAACGTTTGAAAAAGAAGAAGTTGGTTCTCAAAGACTGCATCAGCCAGATCGAGGATCGGCTGCTGCCCGACATCATCGCTTGATGTGGTCGCGCCATGCGAAACGCTGCGGCGAACTCCGTTGCTGCCGCAATTGAACACAGCTCATGTGCGTTTACGACCGGGCGAGCGTTCAAGATGGCACCAACGGGATCGTCCCTGCGTTTAAGGCCGATGACCGGCTCTCCATCTCGCTGCATTGACCCATGACACACGCCGTCGACCGTTGGCTTTATCCCACCGATCAGGGTCTCTATTGCGCGCCGGGCGGATTCTACATCGATCCGCATCGGCCGGTGGACCGCGCCATCATCACCCATGGCCATGGCGATCACGCACGCTCGGGCCACGGCGCCGTGCTGGCAACCGCCGAAACGGTCGAGATCATGAAAGTTCGCTATGGCGCCGATTGCGCCGGGTCATTTCAAAGCCTGGCGGTCGGCGACGCCTTGACGCTGAACGGCGTTGGCGTGTCGCTAGCGCCTGCCGGGCACATTCTCGGCTCGGCGCAAATCATTCTCGACCATGGGGGCCATCGCGCCATTGTCTCCGGCGACTACAAGCGTGCCAGCGATCCGACCTGCACGTCGTTCGAGGTCGTGGCGTGCGATGTGTTCGTCACTGAGGCGACGTTTGGCCTTCCCGTTTTTCGCCACGAGATCGCCGCCGACGAAATCAAAAAACTGCTGGCGTCTCTCGTCACCGAACCGACGCGCACGCATCTCGTCGGCGCCTATGGGCTGGGCAAATGTCAGCGCGTGATCAAGCTACTGCGCGAGGCCGGCTACGACCAACCGATCTATTTGCATGGCGCGATGGTCGCGCTGACCGAACTCTATCAGCGGCTCGGGGTCGATCTCGGCGACGTGCGCCCAGTCGCCGGTAACGATGCCAAAGACATGACGGGCGGCATCGTGCTGTGTCCGCCGTCGGCCCTCGGCGATCGCTGGTCGCGGCGCTTTGGCGATCCGGTCAATGTCTTCGCCAGCGGCTGGATGCGAATCCGGGGACGCGCCCGCCAGCGCGGCGTCGAGCTGCCGCTGGTGATTTCCGATCACGCTGATTGGCCCGAACTGATCAAGACCATCGTTGCGACAGGTGCAGAGGACATCTGGGTCACGCACGGCCGCGAGGATGCGCTGGTTTATCACTTGGCGTCGCTTGGCCGAAAGGCTCGCGCACTGGCACTTATCGGCCGTGACGAGGAGGCCGAGTAAGCAATGGAGACATTCGCGACCCTTCTCGACGGTCTCGCCACCACGCAAAGCCGCAACCGCAAAGTGGCGCTTCTCGGGCGCTACTTTCGCGCCACGTCCGATCCCGATCGCGGCTGGGCCTTAGCGGCACTGACCGACGGATTGCCGGTCCGCGTTCCGTTGCGCCGGATGCTCGCCGACCTGATGCTTCGCGTCATCGACCCGGTGCTTTACAAAATGTCTCGTGACTATGTCGGCGACACGGCTGAAACCGTCGCCCTGCTGTGGCCGGATACGGCTGCTCCGCGCGCGACCGGCGACACCACAACACTCGACGCCGTGGTGGCTGCGATGTCGATTGGAACGATCGCTGAGCGCACAGAGGCGCTGCGGACTTTTCTCGATGCGCTCAACCCTTCGGGACGTTGGGCGCTGCTAAAGCTGATCGGCGGCGCGCCACGCGTCGGCGTATCGGCCCGCCTGGCTCGCACGGCTCTGGCAGAAAGCTATGGCCGAGACGTCGGCGAGATCGAAGAGATCTGGCATGCGCTGGATGCCCCTTACGAGGCGCTGTTTCGCTGGCTTGATGGCGTGGCGGATCGCCCCGATCCAGGTTTGCGGCCAACCTTTCGGCCGGTCATGCTGGCGCATCCGATCGAAGACGACGACTGGCCGAAACTGTCGGCAACTGATTTCGCCGCCGAATGGAAATGGGACGGCATTCGCGTCCAGATCGCCGCGCGCGGCGGCGAGGTGCGTATGTTCTCGCGCCAGGGCGATGACATCTCGGCGGCGTTCCCTGAAATTCGCTCAGCCTTTATGTCTCAACACTGCGTCGCCGACGGGGAACTCCTGGTCGTGCACGGCGGCAACACCATCGCGCCGTTCAATGATCTCCAGCAGCGTCTCAACCGCAAGACGGTGACGGCGAAAATGCTGCGCGATTATCCAGCACACGTCCGTTTGTACGACCTGCTGTTCGAAGGCGAAGAGGACTTGCGCGCGCTGCCCTTCTCGGTCCGGCGACAGCGTCTTGAAGCGTGGCACGCGCATAATCACCCGCCGCTGACCGATCTCTCCGACCTTGTGGCGTTCGAGACCTTCGACGCATTGTCGGCGCTCTGGTCGCAAGCCCGCGACGACGGCATCGAGGGTTTGATGCTGAAGCGCCGCGACAGCGCCTATCAAGCCGGCCGCGTCAAAGGCCAGTGGTTCAAATGGAAGCGCGCCGCCCTCACGCTCGATTGCGTGCTGATGTATGCCCAGCGCGGATCGGGCAAGCGATCGTCGTTTTATTCCGACTACACGTTCGGTGTGTGGCGGACCAAATCTGACGGCGGCCCTGACGCTGGAGATGAACTGGTGCCGGTCGGCAAGGCCTATTCAGGCTTCACCGACGACGAACTCCGCCAGTTGGACAAGTGGGTGCGCACCAACACCACGGAAAGCTTCGGCCCCGTGCGCGCCGTCACGCCCGGATTGGTGTTCGAAGTGGCGTTCGACGCGGTCCAGAGGTCAGCTCGCCACAAGTCGGGCGTCGCTATGCGATTTCCGCGCATTCATCGCATCCGCTGGGACAAACCGGCCGCCGAAGCCGATCGCCTCGAAACCATCTTGTCGCTGATCACGCCCGTATCCCAGCCGGTCGCCTGATGCGATCGGCCGCTCACCGAAATAAACTGCGGCATGGCGACCGAGCGGTCCTGATGGCTGACCGGCTTCGCCCCGCAACAACTTTGGCATCGACCAGTCAGCGAACCGCGACCGCATGGCCCTCAAGCGAGGGTTTACTGTATGTCGCGGCAACCGGCGGTTGCCCCTTGCGCTCGGCCCACCAACCCACTAAACCCGCCGCTTTCCGTCTCGGGACCGTTGCACATCATGGCATCGCGCATCGCACTCGTCGGCATCATCATGGGCAGCCAGTCGGACTGGCCGACGATGAAGCATGCGTGCCAAATTCTCGACGACCTCGGCGTCGCCTACGAAACCAAAGTCGTCTCCGCCCATCGCACACCGGATCGGCTGTATGCGTATGCCAAAGGCGCCAAGGCGCAGGGCTTGAAAGTGATTATTGCCGGTGCCGGCGGGGCCGCGCACTTGCCTGGCATGACCGCATCGATGACGACGCTTCCGGTGCTCGGCGTGCCGGTCGAGAGCAAGGCGCTCAAGGGTCAGGACAGTTTGTATTCGATCGTGCAAATGCCAGCCGGCATTCCCGTCGGCACCTTGGCTATCGGTGAAGCTGGATCTAAAAATGCAGCACTCCTCGCCGCCCAGATCTTGGCATTGTCGGATGACCGCCTGGCGCAGCGTCTCGACGTCTGGCGGGCGGCGCATACGGCTGCCGTCTCAGAAACGCCGAAAGATGCGTGAGACGGCTGCACGATGACGGCGCTTCCTCCAGGATCAACCATCGGCATTCTCGGCGGCGGCCAACTCGGCCGGATGCTGGCGCTAGCTGCTGCAAACCTCGGTCTCAAGACGCATGTCTATGCGCCGGAGGCCGACAGTCCGGCGTTTGACGTTGCATCGGCGCGCACGATCGCGGCCTACGAAGACGAGGCGGCGCTCGCCTCGTTTGCCGCCGACATAGACGTCGCCACCTACGAATTCGAGAACATTCCCGTCGCGACCGTCGACTTCCTCGCGCGCAGCATACCGGTGCGGCCGGGTGCCAAAGCGCTCGCGTGCGCGCAGGATCGCATCAATGAAAAGTCACTCGCCCGCCAGCTTGGCGCCATGACCGCCGACTTCGCCGGCGTCGACAGTCTGAGCGAACTTGAGACCCGCCTTGCCGATCAGATTGCGATGCCGTGCATTCTAAAAACGCGGCGCCTTGGCTACGATGGCAAAGGCCAGGCAAAAATCTTTACGCTCGAAGACGCGCCGCAGGCGTGGGCCGCGATGCGCGATCAGCCCTCGATCCTTGAAGGCTTCGTCAACTTTCAATCGGAAGTCTCGGTGATTGCCGCGCGTGGCACCGATGGCGAATTTCGCGCTTTCGACGTGACCGAAAACGAACACCGCAATCATATCCTTCATCGCTCCATCGCGCCGGCCAGGATCACGCCCGAAGCCGCCGCTGAAGCGGTTGTCATCGCCCATCGCATCGCCGATGAACTGGATTACGTCGGTGTCTTCGCCATCGAGTTTTTCGCTCTCCACGCTGCTGGCGTGGATGTGTTGTACGTCAACGAAATGGCGCCCCGTGTCCACAACTCCGGTCACTGGACAATGGACGCCTGCGACACGTCGCAATTTGAGCAGCACATTCGCGCCATCGCCGGCTGGCCGCTGGGGTCGACGCGGATGACGGCGCCGGGTGCTGAAATGATCAATCTGATCGGCGACGACATTGCTGCCTGGGATCGACTGGCAGCCGAGCCCGGTGCCAAGCTGCATCATTACGGCAAAAAGGACGCGCGCCCCGGCCGCAAGATGGGCCACGTCAACCGCCGCCTTGCTGCCCGGC
The DNA here is from genome assembly GCA_021732485.1 of Hyphomicrobium sp. Classification (GTDB taxonomy): domain Bacteria; phylum Pseudomonadota; class Alphaproteobacteria; order Rhizobiales; family Hyphomicrobiaceae; genus Hyphomicrobium_B. The sequence continues at coordinate 462 of JAKFUV010000022.1, read as the reverse complement.
CGCACTGAGTTCGCCACACTGAGATTACGCGCTCACCCGCTGGCCGCGATTGCCAACGGGAAGTGGCTTTGGTATACGCTCCGCAGAACTCAGCGCGGGATCTGGAGGCAAAAGCCTTCGATCTCGTGGCTTCGTGCTTCCATTTCAACAAATTCGCAAGAGGAAACAACGGCTTGCAGGTTCTCGTTCGCGACAACAATGTCGATCAGGCACTCAAGGCGCTCAAGAAGAAATTGCAGCGTGAGGGCGTATTCCGCGAGATGAAGCTTCGCGGTCACTTTGAAAAGCCGTCGGAAAAGAAGGCCCGCGAGAAAGCTGAAGCGATCCGTCGCGCCCGCAAGCTGGCCCGCAAGAAGCTGCAGCGTGAAGGTCTTCTCCCCGGCAAACCAGCCCCCGTGCGCGGCGCGGCAGGTGGCAAGGGCGGCCCAGGTGCGGGCGGTCGTGGTGGCGCTGGCGGTGGAT
>JAKFUV010000016.1 GCA_021732485.1 Hyphomicrobium sp. | reverse complement strand
GGAGGGAACGGATTTCTTTTGGTCAGTCACGCGCTTGCCCCCGCTTTATTCTTCTTTGCCATCGCACCCGGTGACGCGACCATCTTTGTGTAGAGTTCAAACAGCTTCTCCAGCCGTTCCGTGTCGTTGCGGAAGCGGCGGCCGATATAGATGCGCTCCAGCACTTCGTCGTTGCGCTCGTGCGCTTCTCGCAAATCGGCGGGCATAGCATCTGGTTCGTAGAGATCAGCGATCGTCGCCGGGAAATGTGCTTCGCGCACCAGAAGAATATTTTCGGCGCAGCGGGTCAAGTCGGCTTTGTTCTTGTCGGTAAGGCTGGGAACTGGAAACGTGTTCCAACCGAGAGTATTGGAATAACGAAAATCCGTTTTTAGCTTACCGCAGACTGTAGCGATCCAAACGAGATGTAAACGTGAAACGATAAGCGCCAAATTCCAAAGTGGAGAATCATATGCTGCAAAGGCGAGGTTCGTAATGATAGAACCCGGCGGCAGCAATCCGCCCGGAAGATACTCGCGAGCTTCTGAAGAAACTACGGGAACAATCATAACCGCTTCGACTCCGGTCTGTTTCGCTTCCTCAAACTTATGAGGCCAATTAGCACCTTTGCGAGTTGCAGGCTTTGGACTGTTTGACCGAAATTCGGCAACGCGCTCTAACCTTTGATTAATTGCCGGGTAAAGTTTTGCGGTCCCGATATCCTGATCTCTAATCCACAAGCAATTGCGGACTTCCCCACGTATATATTCGCTCGCACCATATGCGCGCTTGATAAAGGCTTTGGCTTCGGGGCAAAGGCTCAGCAATCTATGCTTTTCGTCAGCCGTTAGGAGAAGATTGCCACCATCGACAGGCTTTCCACCGGCGTCAACAACACCGCGATCATCAAGGGGCTCGGACATTTTGTGAACAACGACATCGGCCCCCGCCACCAAATAGGCGTTAATGTGGTCAGCATCCCTTGCGAGCACGCTTCCATCATCAGCAACCGAGAATATTCGTCGTACCTTAGGTGTAAGGTTTGAGATACCAATGATTGCGACAGTGACACCGGCATTATGACTGGCCAGATTTTCCCATTTAAAACTGGTGTGAGCAAACGCAATTTTATGACCGGTTATGAAAATAAGCGGCCAGAGGATGGGAACCTGCTGCCCTTGGCAAATTGAATTGGTAGACACGAATGCAGCTGCTGCATTCGTCCTCATGCCGTAATCCGCTGCCTTCATGAACCAACCGGCAACGTAATCAAGCGTCTTCCAGTTTTTGGTGCGCTCTTCGAAAATCGCTTGCAAATCCGCCTTTTGTTCGGCGTCTTGCCATGTCGAACCGAGATATGGCGGATTCCCGCAGATATATGTCTCTCCGCCTTCATTCTCAAAATCGATCTGTGCCTGATCAAGCGGCGTGTTGAACAGATCATCGCCTTGCAGTTTTACGCCGGACCCGGTCGCCGGGCAGATTGTGAGCCAGTCGAGTCGCAGAGCATTGCCGCACGTGATCCAGTTCGCGGCATCGAGCGGCAGAAAGTCCTGCAACGCCTCCAGCTGGCCGCGATAGAGTACGTCGCACTGAAACTCCGCAATGATAAGCGCTAGCCGTGCAACCTCCGCCGGGAAATCGCGCAATTCGATCCCCCGGAAGTTTGTGAGCGGGATTTCCGTGCGATGATCCGATTCACCGCGTAGTCTGTTGATCTCGGCCTCGATGGCGCGCATTTCCTTGTAGGCGATGACAAGGAAGTTGCCCGATCCACATGCCGGGTCGAAAACCCTGATTTTCGCCATGCGCTTGCGCAGGTTGAGAAGCATACGAGGATTGTCTCGTGCTTCTTCAAGCTTCGCGCGCAAATCATCCAGGAACAGTGGATTGAGCACTTTCAGGATGTTCGGTACCGACGTGTAGTGCATGCCGAGCGCGCCACGTTCCTCGTCTTCGGCGACGGCCTGGATCATTGAGCCGAAGATATCGGGATTGATCTTGGTCCAGTCGAGATTGCCGATATGGATGAGATAGGATCGGGCGATCCGGCTAAACCGGGGCACATTTGTGTTACCGGAGAATAGCTCTCCGTTCACGTATGGGAGCGTGTCGGCCCAACGCGCAATCCCGGCCTTGGCGCGTTCCTCGCGCTTGGTATTCATGGCACGGAACAGCTCACCAATTACCTCATGGGTGTTGGATGAGTCTTTTTCGCTCATGCGCTCAGCTGTTCCGGTGAACAAACCACCAGAGCTAAATATCCCGGTGTCTTCGGCGAAGAAACAGAAGATCAGCCGCGCCATGAAGTGATTCATGTCATGTCGGCGCGCCTCGCTGCCCCATTCAGGATTGTCCTTCAAGAGCTCCACATAAAGTCGGTTCATCCGGCTCGTGGCGCGAATGTCGAAGGAGCTTTCGCGGAGCTGCTTTACGGTGGTGATGCCGGCAAGCGGCAGGAAGAACCCAAAATGATCGGGGAAGTCGCTATAGGCGCAGGCGACCGTCTCGCCCGTGTCGATGTCTTCGGCCTCGAAGTCCGCACCATCAGTCGCAAGGATGAAGCGTACCTTAGCTTTCGCGGTGGCCGGGCTCGCTTTCAGGGCGGCGAGCGTCTTCGTCACCGCGCCCGGTGGCGCCACCGCGATATGGATGTTGTTCGTCTGAAGGACGCCGCCCAAGTCGGACTTATTCGACGCACCGGCGCGCAGGCGCTTGATGGTTGTTTCTTTGTTTCCGAAAGCCTGGAGGAAGGCGAACGGGAACTCGCTGCCGTCGAACGGCCGCTCAGCCAGGGCCGATATCGCTTCTTCGATCTCGACCGCGTTCACTGCTTCGTCCCCTTAGGTGCGCTGATGGCCCGCCGCAATGGATACACATTGGCGCTAGTGGAATTGTCGGACAGAGAAAAAATCTTGTGGGTAGTGTGACTGCAACACCGTTTGAAATCTAAAGCGCAAAAATCGCAATACATGACGCGAAGCCCTGCCATAGCATTGAATCTAATGAAAAAACCAGAGTGAGAGCGACGCAGTGGCCGGGGGCCCTAAGGCCCGGCGATCAAGAGCGAGCGCATGAAACGGGATCGAGGGCACCACCCCTAACCCCGGAGCTCTTGCATGAACTATATTGACCACCACCAGCCAAATTTTGGCTTTGATACAAACCCGTCCGCAGCCCCAGTCACAGGGCCGCCCAAGGGCGCGATACTCGTTGAGGCCGCCGGACTTCTCCTGCCGGTTCTCGAGCAGGGACTGCCTATCAGCATTCCCGTTCTACGCTCGGCCATGACCACTGTTTTTGGCGCGTCCGACAATCAAGGCGCCTGGGTCTGGAAGGATGCCTATGATGCCTGCGAGGCAGCGCTTGTTTTATTCCTGCGCAAGTACCTCCCGCACATGCGCTCCAGCGCCGCCGATCCCAGCCAAGTGCTGTCTATGCTGAATGCGTTATCTGCGCTTCTGCCCACCCACACACGCCGATCCGACGACAGCATGCTCTATCAGCAATTCTCAACGCCTTTGGATCTGTCCTTCGTGGCCGCCATGGCAGCCGACATTCAAGCCGCTGATCATGTGCTTGAGCCTTCCGCCGGAACAGGCATGCTCGCCGTCCATGCGCGCGCTGCGGGCGCCAGACTCTCGTTGAATGAACTGGCTCAGACGCGCGCCGATATGCTGTGCTCCATGTTCGGCGAACAGATCACGAGCCGCTTTAACGCCGAACAGATCGACGATTACCTTCCGCGCACGTTGCAGCCTTCCGTCGTTCTGATGAACCCGCCCTTCTCCGCTAAAGCGCATGTCGCGGGCGCGGTTCGGGGCACCGATGTGCTTCATCTCACCTCTGCATTGCACCGCCTTGCTCCGGGCGGTCGGCTTGTTGCCATCACCTCACTCGCCTGCACCGCCTGTCATGCCGAGTATGCTGATGCCTTCGTCAAAATCGCGCCCTTCAGCCGCGTTGTGTTCTCGGCGTCCCTCAACGAGCGCTTCTTCCGCGCCCATGGCACGAGCATTGCCACGCGTCTCACCGTCATCGACAAACTTCCCACAGCGCCCGGTTTTACGCCGAGGCTTCACGATGACGTTCCAGATGTCGCTCATCTGCTCAGCATAATCCAAACGCAACTGCCACCACGCCCGCGCTTGATCGATTCACATCAAGCAGATCAAGCCACAGGCCCGGTGTTCTCAGGCCTCTCCGTCTTTGCAACCAAACCCAAGTCGCCGCGTGCAGCGCTTCAGACCAAAACTCCGGCCTCCGACGAAACCCCGGTCCCAATTACCGAACTCCACTATGAAATCGTGCAGGATTCCGCTCGCGAAACGGCCAGCTCCGATCTCCTGTATGAGCGTTACACACTCGATACGATCTGCATTCCCAAGGCGGGGCCGCACCGCTCGCATCTCGTGCAATCTGCGGCCATGGCCTCTGTTCGCCTCCCGGCTGCCACGTATCGGCCACATCTGCCGGAGCGCCTCGTGACCGAACAAATTCTCTCAGACGCACAGCTGGAAAGCGTGATTTACGCAGGCGAGGCTCATAGTCAGTATCTTGCCGGTCGCTGGCTGCTGAGCGACTCCTATGATGTCTTAAACCCGGCCACGGACGAGGATTCCGATGCCGTACAATTCCGTAGGGGCTGGATGCTCGGAGACGGCACCGGAGTCGGAAAAGGACGGCAGGCTGCGGCCATCATTCTCGACAATTGGTTGAAAGGCCGCCGCCGCGCGCTCTGGCTCTCAAAGAACGACGAACTGCTCGAAGACGCCCAGCGCGATTGGAGCGATCTTGGTCAGGAAAAGCTGCAAATCGTCCTGCAGGGCAAATTCGCACTTGGAACACCCATTGCACTCGATGAAGGCATCCTCTTCACGACTTACGCAACGTTGCGCTCGGCCGGAGTCAGCGGCAAGCAATCCCGGCTCGACCAGTTGATCGCCTGGCTTGGACGCGATTTTGATGGTGTCATCATTTTCGATGAATCTCACGCCATGGGGAATGCCGCGCCGGGTCTATCAAGCCGCGGCAAGGTCGCGCCCTCCTTGCAAGGTCTTGCCGGCTTGCGCCTGCAAAACGCGCTCCCGCACGCACGCATCGTCTACACCTCGGCCACCGGCGCGACCGAAGTTGAAAACCTCGCCTACACGGCGCGGCTCGGTCTTTGGGGTTCGGCTGATTTTCCTTTTAAAACACGACCGGAATTTATCAGTGCCATGCATGCGGGCGGCATAGCCGCGATGGAGGTGCTGGCGCGCGACGCAAAAGCCCTCGGCCTCTATACCGCGCGTAATCTCTCCTATGAGGGCGTTGAGATTGATTTCCTGGAACATGCGCTCAGCCCAGGCCAGGTGACTATCTACAATGAATTCGCTGACGCCTTCCAGGTCATACATCAGAATCTGACGCAAGCCCTTGAGGCCGCCAACATCACCAGCGCTGATCAGGGCACACTGAACCGGCAAGCAAAAGCCGCCGCGCGCAGCGCCTTTGAGAGCAACAAACAGCGCTTTTTCAATCATCTGATCACGGCTATGAAAATGCCCTCGCTCATCAAGGCGATCGAAGCCGATCTGGAACGAGGAAACGCCCCGGTCATCCAGCTTGTGACGACATCCGAAGCGTTGATGGAGCGTCGTCTTGCACTTATTCCACCATCGGAATGGAGCGATCTCAATGTCGACATCACACCGCGAGAATATGTCGTCGAATATTTGCGGCAGGGCTTTCCCACGCAGCTTTTCGAAACCTTCAAGGATGAAAACGGCAAGGCGCAATCGCGCCCCGTCATGATCGATGGCAACCCGGTCATCTGCAGGGAAGCCGAGCGTCTCCGCGACGACATGATCGAAAATCTGGCCGCACTGCCACCGGTCCAATCCGCACTCGATCAGCTTGTCCAGCATTTTGGCACGGATGCCGTCGCTGAGATCACAGGACGCAGCCGTCGGATCGTTCGCAAAACCGGCGCTGGCGGCCGGTCCGTGCTCGCCGTCGAAAACCGCTCCTCAAAAGCCAATCTAGCAGAGGCGGAAGCGTTCATGGACGACCGCAAACAGATTCTTGTCTTCTCCGAAGCGGGTGGGACAGGCCGCTCCTATCATGCCTCACTGACAGCCAGGAACCAGCGCCGCCGTATCCACTACATTCTGGAGCCCGGCTGGAAAGCTGATGCCGCTATCCAGGGTTTGGGGCGCACAAATCGCACCAACCAGGCCTCAGCCCCGATGTGCCGGCCGGTCACAACCGATATTCGCGGCGAGAAGAGGTTTTTGTCCACAATCGCCCGGCGTCTCGACACGCTTGGCGCCATTACCAAAGGGCAGCGTCAAACGGGCGGGCAAGGTCTGTTCCGGCCCGAGGACAATCTTGAAAGCCCTTATGCCAGAAGCGCACTTGCCCATTTTTATCACAAGCTCGCCCAGGGCAGGATCACGGGCTGCTCGCTCCAAGCCTTCGAAATCGCCACGGGTCTATCGCTGCTCGATGCCGACGGGAGTATCCGCGAGCAGCTGCCGCCAATTCACACCTTCCTCAATCGACTGCTCGCGCTCCGCATCGAGCTTCAGAACGCGCTCTTCGCCGAGTTCGAGGAGATCATGGCAGGACTTGTCGAAGACGCAGTCGCCGCCGGCACATTTGAACGCGGGCTTGAGACCATCACGGCGGAAAGCCTTGAGATCATCTCCCGCCGCACGATCGAACGGCATGACAGCGGCGCCGAAACTCTGCTGTTTGAAGTCGAGCGCAAAGATCGGACCGAGCCCATCGCATTAGAACGGGCGCTCGCACTTGCGCAAAATGATGGGTCAAGCTTTGTCCACAACACAAATTCCAAACGAGCGGGTATCCTTCTCAAAACGACAACGCGCACCAATGACGACGGGTCGATCACTCAGCGCTATCGCGTGCTTCACCCGCTCGATACCGAATACCTGACTGATACCGAGCTCAAACTCTCAACCTGGCAGCATTGTGAGCAATCACAATTGGAAACGCTCTGGTCAGCGGAGCTTGCTTCCATTCCGCAATACAAAACGTCGCGTTTTTATATTGTGACCGGTCTCCTGCTTCCGGTCTGGAAACGCTTGCCGGAAGATTTCTGCCGCATTTACCGGTTCACCGCCAATACCGGCGAACGCGTCATCGGACGGCCGATTGAAAGCTCCGACCTTGAGCGGCTGGGACTTGAACCGATCTTTGAAAACTCTGACGACGCCTATCGTCATCTCTTACGCGGCGGGACCATCAATCTAACAGGCGGTTTGTGCCTCAAGCGCGTTATGGCCATGCACGCCAAGCGTATTGAACTGACAGGCTTTGAGCGCGCCGCATTGCCGGGGCTGAAAGCCATGGGTCTTATGAGCGAAACCATCGCTTACACGCTTCGTCTTTTCGTACCGCTCGGAGACGCCGCACCGACTCTTCTAGCCAAGATCTTCAAGGCTTACCCGCCGCTCACACCGAGTGAGAGCGCGTCTTCCTCCTGATGTGGAGGAGCAGACTATGACCCGCATAGAGCTTATTCGTGAACAGCTTGCAGGCAAAGCGCTTGCCGTATGCCAAACTTATCTCCCCAATGGGCGACGCTCCGGTCACTACTGGGTAGTCGGCGACATCAATGGCAATAAAGGCCGCAGCCTTTATGTGCGGCTGACCGGCAGGGCTGGAAAATGGACGGATAGCGCTACAGGCGAACACGGGGATTTGCTCGACATCATCGCCCGTGCTGAGGGTCACGCGCGGTTTGCTGAGACTTTAGATTCTGCCGAGCGCTTTCTTTTGCTTTCGAGTCCGAGCCAGCCAGAGCGCGCAGCGTTCGAACCCGATCGATCACAGGCGGCGCAACGACTCTTTTCTGCCTCATCGCCGCTCACGGGCACGCACGCTGAGCGATATCTCAACGCCCGCGGCATTACCCCCTTGTTACAATACGATGCGTTGCGTTTTCATCCACGATGCTTTGTCCGCGACGCGCTTGGCAACAGTACCGCTTACCCTGCGCTGATAGCTGCCATCACAGATTTAGACGGCCAAGTGACAGGCGTTCATCGCACCTGGCTTTCACATGATGACCCGTGCAAGGCCCCTCTTCCTGAACCTCGCCGTTCGATGGGCACTATGATCGGCAACGGCGTTCGCTTTGGCGCTGTGCGCGATGTGCTCATCGCCGGCGAAGGCATCGAAACCGTTCTTTCGCTAAGCAGCGTTTTGCCTTCAATGCCGGCTGTCGCTGCGCTGAGCGCGACGCATCTTGGCCTTTTCCAACTCCCGCCCGATTTGCTAAGGCTCTACATTGCACGCGACAATGACGAAGCCGGGACGATGGCCTGGCAAACACTGGCATCAAAAGCTATGCGTCAGGGAATCACGACCAGCCCGCTCATTCCAAAGCTGAAAGACTGGAACGACGATTTACGCGTGCTCGGATTTGATCAGACGCTGGCACGGGCGTTGTCGCAATTACTCCGGGATTGATGATTTTCCGCGCTCATTCGCTGCGCTATCGCCGAAGCCCCTCTCCTGTTGTCCACATCGCCTGGATAATACGCGCGCAAAACCGCGGGCCTTTTACTGACGCGATCATGCCAGAGCCGTCGCGGGGTCAACCCGTGCGGGTCGGACGCTGCGCGCCGCCTTGCGCGCGAAGACGCGCGCTGCGGTGACTCCCGCTTTCCGGCTCCGGCAAGAGGATCGCGTAAAGGCCGCGGATGGTCCGCGGCTGCGACCATTATCCAGGAGAAAATCATGTCACCATTCGATCATACACATCTCGCCGATACCGGAGCATCGGCTACCGCTCATGTCATCGACGGTCTCGAAACCTTCGGCTACACGCCCAATGCCGACGAGATTGATCAGCGCCCGGCCCCTGAGCACGAAGATCTGGACGGCGCCCTATCCGCCATGTTCCAGATTCTGTCCGACACAATCACAGATACCTGTCTTGAGCCGGATCTTGAAGATGTGCTCTGGCAGCTCACCAGCGTCTTTCACCGCAAATCTCTGAACGTCCAGCGTCAGCTCGACGACAACGAAGCGCGTCAACGCTCGTCGCAACATCAGCAGGACGGCTCTGAAATCCGATCAGTCGAGCTTGAGAACCTCATCGCCCTAGGCTTCATCGCTCTACAGCGACGCGATGCCTTCGAAGCATGCCGTGATATGGCCGCTGAACAGTTCCAGGCTATTACCGGTTCTACCTGGAAACCCCGTGCCGGCACCATGGCTACCCGCAAATCGATGACCGCATCGGTCATCGACAGCCGTGATTTCATTAACGCCAAACGCTACAAGGAGACCAACACGCTGACGCCTCCCGGCACTCTGATCGCCATCTCCGGTGGCACCAAATTCAGCAATGTCGACCTCGTCTTTTCTAAACTCGATGCCGTTCGGGCCCGTTTCCCGGACATGATCCTAATTCATGGCGGCTATCATGAAGGCGCCGATCACATCGCATCGCTCTGGGCGCGCAACCGTGGCGTCACTGAGATGCCGTTCAAGCCGGACTTCAAGCGCTTTGGCGCCTCACGGGCCGGCTTTGTCCGCAATGATGAAATAATCAAGCTGCGTCCCCGCGGGATCCTGGTGTTTGATGGTACCGGCGTTCAGCATCAATTCGCGCGCGAAGCCAAGAAAGCCGGCATTCCGGTCAATGACTACCGCACCGAGAAAGACTCGCGCTGACGCATAATCTCATTGCCTCTGCGAGGCCCTGAGCGCGCAAGCGCTCGGGGCTATTTTTATGTCTCACTTTTAGATTCAATCCTATCGAGACCTGCCGATACCCGACCTTGTTTATCCAATCTGTCTGGAAGGCATAGTAACGCGCGGAAACATCCACGATCGCTCCACATACAATCGCAGTTCGGCGCTGCAAATCAGCCTGAGCGAAAATTTCGATCCGCGCTTCGCCCTTGGCCGCCGATTTAACCGATCGCAAGAGACAGAGTTGGGCGGAAGGACGGCGCGAGACTGCGGGAACGCGAGGGAGCGTGGCCGCATGCGCCCGCGTGGCCGTGGGCCGTCGCAAGCGACGTCAATTTAGCGTCCTACGCCAAGCCGCTGGCGATCTTGGAGACAACCAACAACACACTCAAAACCCAAGGACACACGATGCATCAAACCATACCTCAACGATACATAGAGCTCCGAAAGCGTGGCGTGCCGGCTCGCTACGCCCTAAACCGGGCGCGCAGCCTTATCACATCCGTCTATGCCACCGAGCCGTTTATCGGTGCGCCCTTCCCGTTCGATCGCAACAATCGAATCGAGCCTGATATATGCGGATTTCGGTGGGTGGAGCATGTTTCGCTCCTCGGTTGGCGCTGTGCCGGCTATGCCGACGACATACGATCCTCTATGCGCCATCGCGGCTGGTTCGCCGACGCGCATCAAGACGAGGTCTATCGTGGAATTGTCTACCGCCTTCCCGGTGGGCGGTTTGTTCCCGGGTATGCAGACCCGGTGAACTCAGATTGTGCGCTGCTTGCCAACGCCACAACTCAAGACATCGATGACGCGGCACGCATTGCTGATCAAATCGCCGAAACATTTGCCGAGCGTGACCGCAATTACAGCGAAGCGTGGCACGCCGTGTCCGACGCCGTCGCAAGCCGCCGCTCCGCGCGCGCGATCGTAAGCGATGCCCTTGCCAATCTTCGCGAGCTTGAAACCTGCGATAGCCCCCGCATTCGCGCTGCGATCTTAATCGCATTCCACCATGCCTGGACGGCCTATCGGTCGGCGAACTCAGCGCTGCAAGACGTTCTCTCTCAGTCAGCGGAGTTCGACATTAGCGCCACTGAATTTTAAGTGAGAGCGAGAGACGAAGCGTCTTGGGCGAGGCCCAAGGCAATTTCGCAGAGTTCCAAGGGCCAACCCTCCAGCCCCGAAAGGATCTCCCCTCATGAAACTTCTCACCCAAGCCCAATACGGCCAATTGCTCGAAAACGGACGCCGGCAGGCTCCGCTTAAAGGCTCCGAGCGTGAGCTCGATTTCGTCCCCGTCGTCAAACTCTTCAACGCCTACGGCGCCGGCACCTGGCTGCTAACCGAGCTCGACCCAGACGAACCAGACATCGCATGGGCCCTCGCCGATCTCGGCATGGGCTGCGCAGAATTCGGAACAATCAGCCTGTCTGAACTGGCGAGCCTTCGTCACGCCTTCGGGTTCAGCTTGATTGAGCGTGATCGCCATTGGGAAGCGACAGCGCCCATCTCGGCCTATATCCGCGCCTCCGTATCAGCCGGACAGATCATCGACCATCTGGCACCCGCCTGCGCGACTTCAAAAGCGATTTGAAGCGACGCTCAGAACAGAGCGGCGGCGTCCCCGGGGGCAAGCCCGGGGGACGTTCCAGAGAGTCCGTACCCTTTGCTTCCATCCCACTTCTGAAAGGAACCATGCCATGACCCAATCTAACTCCAAGTCCAAATCCAAATCGGCCTTTGCACACGCGCCGGTCCGCATCCACGACATCCGCCAAATCCCGCTGAACCAGCTCTGCGTCGACGACGCCAATGTGCGAACCATCAAGAACGGCGTCACCATCGACATGCTTGCCGATGACATCGCCTTTCGCGGTCTGCTGCAAAGTCTTGCTGTGCGGCAGATTATGGATCAGGACGGACACGCGGCTGGCCGCTTCGGTGTCATCGCCGGCGGCCGGCGTCTCAAGGCCTTGCAAAAGCTCGCGGCTGAGAAGCGCATCGATCAATCGCAAACCATTCCGTGCATTCTGCGCGAGAACGGCAATCCGACCGATGATAGCCTCGCGGAGAACGTTTTCCGCGAGCAGCTGCATCCGCTCGACCAATTCGTGGCGTTCAAACAGCTTGCTGATCAGAACATTCCGGATGACGATATCGCCAAGCGCTATCACGTCACCGTTAAGTTCGTACGCCAGCGCCTGAAACTCGCTTCAGCCAGCCCTGCGCTTCTCAAAGCTTTTCAGGAGGATGAGATCAGCCTGGAAAAGCTGGAGGCCTTTTGCGTCACCGATGATCACGCACGGCAGGACGCACTCCTAAAACGCATCCAAGACGGTCAGGCCATGGCCGTTTGGAGCATCCGCCAAGCTCTCACCGAAAGCTCCATCGAAGCCGATGATCCCCGCGCCCGGTATGTCGGGCTTGAGGCCTATCAGGCTGCCGGCGGCACAATCATGAACGACCTGTTCCGCGACGAGTCCGGGCCGTGGCTCGAAAATCCCGATCTGCTCGACACACTCGCGTCTGAGAAGATCGCTGTCGAACGTGACCACGTTCTGAAAGCTGGCTTCAAATGGGCTGAAATCACGCTGGATCCGCGCGAGGTCTACAGTTTGAAGCGCAACCTCTCCCAAATCCCCAATCTGGCATCCGGTCTCAGCAAGGACGAGCGAGCGCAGGAGAAAGCGCTTTCAGCGGAATACGCCGAACTAATTGAGAAGGCGGACTATAGCAACGACGACAACCCATTCACCCAAGAGGACATGGCACGACTTGCCGAGATCGAGCCGTTTCTGATGGAGTTTCGCAACCGTGCCCCCAAGCTTTCATCCAAGCAAATCGCGCGCACCGGCGTACTCATCAGTCTTGACGATGATGGACACCTTTGCCTCGAATACGGGTATTTGAAGCCCGAAGACGTTAAGGAGGCCCGGAAATCAGCCGATAAATCGCAGCCGCATGGCTCTGATGACGATGCGAGCGATGAGCAGGATCTTGATGGCGATGCGGATAATGATGACGAATATGTCCGCGCCGACAACAATCCCGGCGCAGTCATTGCTGGCAAAACGATTTCCGATGCGCTGGCCCGCGATCTCACGTCCTATCGCACGATCGCGCTTCAGAACGCGGTGGCGCAAGATTTCAACATCGCGTTTTTGGGATGCCTTCATGCCCTGTGTTCAAGCCTCTTCCGTAGCAGCTCCACCAATAGCTGCGTGAAAATCTCGCCCAGCGAATTGTTCTTGCGCGGTGTCGTTGGCTTGGAAGATTGGCAGACCTATAAGGACATTCAAGACCGTCACCAGTCCTGGGGCGACCGCTTGCCCGGTCAAGGCGGCGCAGCGCTGTGGAATGCGCTGTGTGCCCTCTCGAACGAAGAGCGGGCGGATTTATTCGCCCATTGCGTGAGCCTCACAGTCGACGCTGTGTATGGGAACCAAGGCCGCGGATCGTCGGCGCACCATGCCGATCTTATGGCGGAAGCTGTCTCGCTCGATATGAAGACCGCTGGCTGGGAAAGCACATCCGAGACGTATTTCGGGCGGATCAGCAAGGAACAGATCATCGAGGCGGTGCGTGAAGCTGCGCCAACTAAGGTGGCGCTGATTGATCATTTGAAAAAGCCGGTTATGGCCAAGGAGGCAGAACGGTTGATCAAGGACACAGACTGGCTCCCGCCGCTCCTGCGCAGCTCTTTCGCGATCAAGCCCACCGAACACGTTTCGGTTGATGCCACACCAGCATTCAGCACTGAGGCGGTTGTGGCGCTGCCTGTGTTCCTGAAGAATGGCTTGAACGGTTCGTCGCCCCCATCGGCCGTATAAATTTTGGCTGTCCGCGCGCGGCGCGAACCTTTCGCATCAGACTCAACGCGGGGACGGCACGGTTGCCGACGATATTGCATTGTTCGCAATCGTCGCCGCAATAGACCGCATCCCCATGCCATCAAGCACATTCAGGATAGTTTTCGTGTCTCCGAACGCTGGAACTAACGAGTGATAGTTTTGATCCGGCATTCTCCGCGCGCACCAGCGCCGCTTGATCCCGCCCCATTGTATGCTCGGCCGCCTCCTCCACCGCCGGGCGCTGCGCCAGCGGTTGCATTTCCGGTCGAGGCGGCAGCTCCGCCAGAGCCACCGTAGACTGAACTCCCACCTAAACAGACAAAGGTGGTTGACAAAACACCACCACCACCACCAGCAGATTTCAGGCTATCGGCGCCCGGTTTGCAGTATGATTGGCCGGCGCTGATAGAGTAAAAAGCATCACCCCCATTGCCACCCCACTCTATATCGGGTGCCAAATAGGACGGGTCCAAAGTCACTGAAGTCCCGCCAAGCGCTACAATAGCTTGACCATTGACTCCGCCTTGTCCACCGCCCGCTATCAGATATGAACCGAAGCTGCTGTTGCCCCCGGCAGTGCCGTTAGTCAGCGACGTCGATGTTCCAGGCGTCAGCGCCGCGACCGTGACCGCAACAGATGCAGGGAGGCTGGATGCAACTAACCATGCAGCTGCATAAAGGCCGCCGCCGCCGCCGCCGGAAGCTAAACCGGCACCAGTAGTTACTTGCGATCTTGCACCAGAACCGCCGCCACCCCAGCACTCGACAAATACGACATCCGCATTAGCTGGCTTTGTCCAAGTTCCAGATGCCGTAAAGGTCTGTGCATTTAGAGATGATCCCCCACCGCCGCCACTCGGTGCAGCCCACGTACCATCTCCGCGCAAGAAGGTGGTACCGTTCGCCGTGCCTGACCCCATGCGGGCGGTGGCCACGGTGCCGGAAACAAGGTTGCTGGCATTAAGAGTTGTAAGGTTCGCGCCCGATATTGCAGGTAGCGTGCCTGTTAGGTTTGCTGCAGGCAAGCTCGTCAGCGATGCCCCAGACCCAGCAAAGCTTCCGCCCGTGACGGTGCCCGCGAACCATCCATCTTTCCAACGAATGGCAGTGGTGCCCAAGTCATCGGTATTGTGAGTGTCACTCCGCAGTACGGTAGTGGCGATGTGGTCGCCGAGGTTATCTGCGCCCGAAGGCACAGTCGCCCAAGTATTATCCCCGCGCAGATAGGTGGTGCCGGATGCGGTGCCTGTCGTGGAAAGATCGGCCAGCGCGATGCTGGCATTGGTTATTTCTGCCGAGCCGACAGCGTTCGAGCCGATTGTCAGAACGCCCGCGTTCGAAAGCGTGGCATCACCCGACATGGCGACTGCCGTAGCCGCGTTCAAGCCGTTACCAACCCAGATGCTGGCGGATGCGAGGGCCGGAAGTGCGCCACTTCCTGAGGCTGATTGCCATCCGCCTGCGCCTTCGCAAACATACCAAGCATTTCCGGTCGAATCATACGTCACCCGCCCGGCTTCCAGCGCGTTATCGCAATCAGCCGCCGTGGGTACGCCCGCAAACGTCTTGCTGAATTGGGCGTAGCCTGTGTTCGCCACTTGCAGCAGCGATTGAGGTGCCGTGGTGTCAATCCCGACGTTGCCGCCACTGGTAACGACCATGTCCGGGGTCGTGTAATTGGGGCCTATCCAGTAATAGGTTAGAGTATTCGCGCTGCCTAGAAAGCCAAACCCACCAAGATCGGCACCGCTACTGCCATATGCACCGTAGCGAAAGGCCCAGCCACCAACATCCCCTTGAACGGATACAAAGCCCGGTTCGAAGCCAGCAATTCCATTGATTGTAAAAGGTCGCGTCCCACCTACGGTCAAGGGAGCTGTCGGATTCGTCGTCCTAATGCCCACGTATCCTGCTGCATTCACATACAGGCCCTCATCCCCGCCATCGCCGGAAAGCCAGTTCGTGCCGAGGATCACGTTCGAAGTTGCCATGTGGTTGCCGAGGTCATCCGCGGCACTCCCTGTCGCACTTTGCCAAGCGGTGCCGTCGCAGATCAGCGTGATCTCGCTGACATCGCGGTCAGCGCTGGCGTTGCGGCGGATATGGCCTTCTTCGGCGCCGGTGCAGGCATCGCCGGGCTTGGAATCTGTGCCGCCCAACTGCGCGTTTGCGTTCGGGGCAATAATCAAAAAAACGAACAGGGCGAGCAGCGCTTTATTCACCGGCAGCCTCCGTCTTGAGGCTTTCGATCTTCCGATCAAAATGTGATCTATCTGCATCCATCAGCGTGGCGCCGTAGGTGATGCCCTCACGGACGGTAAAGCCGTCCGTGTCGAGAAGCGCTACAGGCTTGTCGTCGATGATGAAGATGAAGGCCTTGGCCTCTTGATCGATCTCGATACGCGTCGGCTGCTGGCTTGCAGCGTCTTCAGCGAACGCGGGCTGTCCGCCAAGCGCCACAATGATAACGACGGCTGTTGCAATAAATGAACGCATCAACTCCCCCACAGAATTCGTTCGTGAAACGATACGGCCACCGAAGAGCAAGGCTCTTGGTGACCGGGAGTTGAGAACCGTTTCGTTATGAGCACGGTGCGGCAGTCTTTAGCCGCGAGCCTGACTGCTCCGTAGTGCGAGACAGGCAGTAGCTTGAACATGCACTGCCGCCTCCCGGTCAAATACCGAGAAGCGACATCTTTGGCGCGCTTCGCCATGATATGAGGAAGACGCACCAAGTTACGGCTGATGCTGCCGCATAACGAATGAGGTTCTCACACCCCGGCTGGATAAAATAATCCAACTAATTATATTATATACTTTTTTGGTATTCATTAAAACAATAATGTTATCGGCCCGCGAAGGGCTAAGCTCTTGCATATGATTTCAGCTGCGCCGGCGACGGTTTATTATGCGCCCATGCAAATTTTGCTCTCACGATTTTTTTGCGTTTTAGAATTTTTAGTTCACCGAATTTTTGCACGCGGATTCGCTGAATGTGGGCGCCTCCAGCGATCACGCTGGATCGCGCTCTATCGCTCCCTTATGGGCGCGACCGAGCCCGCAGAGCGGTCTCGTCCCATGCGGGTGACGCTCGCTGGCGCTTATCGTCCGCGGGTTCCATTTCCACATAACGATGTTTGAGCAATCGCTTGTCTCCAAAGTCGTTGCTGAAAACTGTTCCACCAACGGGCGCACAGAGAAGAGCGGGGCAACGACCCGGGCAGATCCGGGCCGCTGTTCAGAGAGGCTCAGGACGACGAAAGGAGCTTTCTGATGACCCATCCCGTGTTCCATGCCGAATCCTCCGTCCGCCTGTTCGGCGGCACAGCCCAGGATTATCTTCCTATCCATAATTGGTTCGACGCAACCAAGGAGAGTTTCGCGGATTTTCGCCACCGCGCGCTGCGCCATCACGCCGAAGGCATCTTCGAATGTGAACGCGTCTTCGGACTTCATATCATCAACAGCGACAGCAAGGTCGTGCCGGTCCGCTATATCGGCGAGCAACATGTGAATGAAGACTGCGGGCGCATTCCGACCGTCGCCGAATGGCTATCCAAAATCCATCCCGAACCCTGGATGGCCCGCGCCACCAAGATCGGCGCTCACTCCGGGAGGGCCGCCCAATGACGACGATCTTCAAACGCCTCGCGGAAATTCCTGTGAAGACCGCGCTCCCCTTGCGTCATCTCATGCGCGCCGGACAATTGAGCGAATCCTGCCTGGACGACCTGCTCGACGCCGCCGAGCTCTCTGGCGAGACATCACGGCTCCTCGGCTTTGCCGCCGGTTATCTGCATATGACCCGGGAGGGCGTTCCCGTTCAGGACGTCATTCGCATGGCGAAAAGCCAGAAGCGGCGCATTAATCTTGCCTGGTCACCGTCGCGCTGGAGAGCCGAACATGACAAGCTCTCACGCGCCGAGACCCTGACGCGCCTGCAAGACGCCAGCGTCATCTATGATCTCGCCGCGTATGAGGCCACTCTGCCGGCATCTGCACATAAAAGCCTCATCCGGTGCAGTAAGCGTCTAGGCCTTGAGGGACTGCGTCAGCGACACTGCGTGGCCAGCTATCATGACAAGATCGCGTCGGGATATTGCGCGATTGCCTCGGTCATCTTTGATCGGCAGCGATGGACAGTTCAACTCGAACTGACGCGCAATCCAGATGCGCCCATTGCCATCACCCAGATTAAAACGCGCCATAACGGCATAGCACCTCCCGATGTCAGACGCCGCATTCACGACATGATGGAGATCGAGCTCCCCAAACAGCCCGACCCGTCAAACTCGGTGCCCAACTACGTCTATCTCGACAATCTTCGCCGCGTGCTCCCCATCCTGCAGCAACACGAGATCGAGAGCGTCACGGTGACTTTTTCGGGATCCGGCGATAGCGGCGCAATCGACGACGTATATTACGCACCCCAGATCGCGGCATCTGTGCGCGCGACTCCAATCGAGCAGATGACCCTCAACCGCGTCTATGACCGCATCTGGATTACAACGACCGCAAGCGAGACTGTCACTTTGGACCAAGCCATTATGAATATTACCGACAACTACCTCGCGGAGACCGGTGTCAATTGGTATGACAACGATGGCGGGTACGGCGAACTTGAAATCGATGTCGCCGGACGCAGCGTCAGACTCGACGTGAACGTCAACTACACCCAATCCACGAACGAGTTTTGCGAGATCAAGGACATCGACACCGGCGCTGTCGAGGAGTGATTATCCGTCTTGCTCAGCGCCGCAATCGCCAGCACACGCGGCAAAGCCGAGCAGCCCGCCCCGCCCCTGCCCCGCATAAGCATGCCGCCCATACCATCTTGCAT
>JAKFUV010000021.1 GCA_021732485.1 Hyphomicrobium sp. | reverse complement strand
GGTGCTATAGACCCCGCGACAGTGTTCGCCCATGGGGGCCCGAACGTGTCGCCCCCCAACATTTGGAGAAATCCGCATGACCTCGAGCCCCTTTGCGCTCGATTCGGGGGTCGCCCTGACGTTCGACGACGTCCTGCTCGTTCCCGGCCCATCCGACGTGATGCCGGGTCAAGTGGATGTCGCGACGCAATTAACCAAATCGATCCGGCTGCACATTCCCTTGCTATCATCGGCCATGGACACGGTGACCGAAGCCCGCCTCGCCATCGCCATGGCGCAGGAAGGCGGCATCGGTGTCATCCACCGCAATCTGTCGATCGACGAGCAGGCGCGCCACGTCGCGCTCGTCAAACGCTTCGAGAGCGGCATCGTCTTGAATCCGGTGACGATCGCTCCGGCGAAAACCTTGAAAGACGCGCTGAAGCTGATGGCCGACAACGGCATCACCGGCGTGCCCGTGGTCGATGGCGACGAACATTCAAATGATGGCCGTGCCGGTAAGGGTCGGCTGGTCGGCATCTTGACCAACCGCGATGTGCGCTTTGCGACGCATCTCGATCAGCCCGTGTCGGAGCTGATGACCAAAGACAAACTGATCACGGTCAAGCGCTCGGTGTCGCAAGAAGAAGCCAAACGGCTGCTGCACCAAAACCGCATCGAAAAGCTGATCGTCGTCGACGACGCCTATCACTGCATCGGCCTGATCACCGTCAACGATATCGAGAAGGCGGCGCGTCACCCGAATGCATCGAAGGACTCGCAGGGGCGCTTGCGCGTCGCGGCCGCGACCACCGTTGGCGACGACGGCCACGAACGCACATCGCGACTGATCGAGGCCGGCTGCGATGTCATCGTCGTCGATACGGCGCACGGCCATTCAGCGAAAGTCATCGAAGCCGTCGCGCGCATCAAAAAACAATCGAACAGCGTCCAGGTGATCGCCGGCAACGTCGCCACAGCGGATGCCACCAAGGCGCTGATCGAAGCCGGCGCGGACGCGGTGAAAGTTGGTATTGGTCCCGGCTCGATCTGCACCACGCGCATCGTTGCCGGTGTCGGCGTGCCGCAACTTACCGCCGTCATGGATTGTGCACGCGAAGCAGCTCGCTTCGGCGTGCCGATCATCGCCGATGGCGGCATTCGTTTCTCAGGTGACATTTCGAAAGCCATGGCCGCTGGCGCGTCGTGCGTGATGGTCGGGTCACTTCTTGCCGGCACCGATGAAGCTCCGGGTGAGACCTATCTCTACCAGGGCCGCACCTACAAGTCGTATCGCGGTATGGGCTCGGTCGGTGCCATGGCGCGCGGTTCGGCCGACCGCTATTTCCAAGCGGAAGTGCGCGATACATTGAAACTTGTTCCTGAAGGCATCGAGGGTCAGGTGCCCTATAAGGGACCGATGGAGGCCGTCGTCCATCAATTGGTCGGTGGGTTGCGTGCTGGCATGGGTTATCTCGGCGCCAGGACCATTCCCGAATTCCAGAAGCGCGCCAAGTTCGTGCGCATCTCGCCGGCCGGCATTCGCGAAAGCCATGCCCATGGCGTGCTGATCACCCGCGAAAGCCCAAACTACCCCGGCGGTGGGAGTTGATATCGCCGCCTGACCGTTTTTGTTTTACAGGACACCCCGACATATGACCGACGCGACGCTCCTCTATCCGGTTTTTGCGCTGATCGCACTGGCGGTGGTCTTGCACGCCATGATGGGTCGTGCCCGCGTCGGCAGCCTGAAGCGTGGCGAAGTGAAAATACAAGACATTGCACTCGGCCAGCCGAACTGGACAGCGCGTGCGACCCAGATCGCCAATGCCTATCACAATCAGCTCCAGCTTCCGGTGCTGTTCTATGTGCTTGTCGCCTTCATTCTGATCACCAGGGCCAACGACATTTTCTTCGTGGCACTGGCCTGGGTGTTCGTCGTCTTTCGCTATCTGCACGCCTACATCCACACCACCAGCAACGATTTGAACAAGCGCTTTCCAGCCTTTGCGGCTGGCGCTGCTGTTTTGCTATTGATGTGGATCTTGTTCGCGGTCAAAACCATCTTTGGCGTCGGCTTCTGAGATGCGACCCGGAGCCCGCATAGCCGCCGCGATCGAAATTCTGGACGATATGTTCGTTCATCACCGGCCGGTCGCGACGGCGCTGGCCGATTGGGGAAAAACGCATCGCTTCGCGGGCTCGGGCGATCGCAACGCCATCGGCCACATGGTCTATGACGGGCTTCGCCATAAGGCGGCCGCCGCGCACATCCTGCAATCCGAGAGTTCCCGCGCGATCGTCATCGGCGGCATGCGCGAGCAAGGCGTCAGCGCGTCCGACATTGCCGCGATGTGCACCGGTGGCGATCACACTCCGGAGCCGTTGAGCGATCACGAGCGTGCGCGTCTTGAAACCGCCACCACGGCCGACGCGCCGTCATGGGTGACCGGCAATTATCCGCAATGGCTGCATCCATCCTTGAAGCGGGTTTTTGGCGACCGCCTGGAGACCGAAGGCCAAGCCTTGGCGCAACGCGCGTCCGCCGACCTGCGCGTCAACACGCTGCGCGCGACCCGCGACAAGGTGATGAAGTCTCTCAACGGCTATGGCGCGATCGAATTGCACATGGCGCCGCTCGGCATTCGCATTCCGGCGCCTATCGGAGACACGCGAATTCCCAACCTTCAAGCCGAAGCTGCCTATCAAGCCGGTTGGTGCGAAATTCAAGACGAAGGCAGTCAAATTGCTGCGGCGATGACCGGCGCTGGGCCCCGCTCGCAGGTGCTTGATCTGTGCGCCGGCGGCGGCGGCAAGACGCTCGCCATGGCCGCTAACATGCAGAATACCGGGCAAATTTACGCATTCGACGACGACCGCACGCGCCTCAAGCCGATTTTCGAGCGCATCCGCCGGGCGGGCGTGCGCAACGTTCAAGTCCTCCGCGCCGGAGATATCAAAGCCCTCGACGAGATGGGCCCGCGGTTCGATATCGTCTTGGCCGACGCTCCTTGCACCGGATCGGGAACGTGGCGCCGCAAACCCGATGCGAAGTGGCGACTGAAGCCGGCGAATTTAGCCGAGCGGCAAAAAGAGCAGCAGGCGGTCTTAGAGCAAGCGGCCAAATCGGTGCGCCCGGGTGGCCGGCTCATCTATGTGACGTGCTCTGTGCTGGCCGACGAAAACACCGACCAGATCGATGCCTTTCTGGAACGTCATCCGCAATTCCACGTTGTGCCGTATGCCGACGCATGGCGCTCAGCGGCACTGCCGGGCGAGCCGCCCGCGTCCGCAGACGGGCGCTCCGATACTTTGCTTTTAACGCCGGCTCTTCACGGCACGGACGGCTTCTACATCGCTGTCATGCAGCGCCGCGAGTGATACCGTGCGATACTAATTGTTTGGATAAGTGAGCGGATGTCGAACATGTGGTCGCTGGCAGCTTTCGTTGCGCTCGTTTTCATCGCCGCCGGGTCGGGTGCCGCGTTTCAAACCGGGCCATGGTATGAAGCGCTGAACAAACCGTGGTGGACACCGCCCAACTGGCTGTTCCCGGTCGCCTGGACGGTGCTCTACGTCATGATCGCCATAGCTGGCTGGCTGGTTTGGAAAGCCGGCGGCGGCTTCAGCGCGGCCATCGCCATCTGGGGTGTTGGCTTGGTGCTGAACGCCTTGTGGTCCTACATCATGTTCGGCCGTCACGATATCTCGCTGGCGCTTGTCGATGTCACCGGCCTTTGGATCGCCACAGCCGCCTTCATCGTGGCAGCATGGGGTCTCGATCATCGGGCGGCTTACCTGTTCATGCCCTACCTCGTGTGGGTGACGTTTGCGGCCGCCCTCAACTTCGAGGTCTGGCGCCTCAATCCGTGACGCACCAAGTCGCAGTCCGCCGGCAATCTCTTGCGTCCACACGCGGCGGGTGAGGGGACGCGCTGATGGCCCGCCTTGACGGTGTTCCAGGCGGGTGATCTATCCGGGCAGTCAGCCACGCCAGCGTGGAGCATTCAGCGGGCCCGCATGACCGACAGCATTCTGATCATCGACTTTGGCAGCCAGGTCACGCAGTTGATCGCGCGCCGCGTCCGCGAAGCTGGCGTCTACTGCGAGATCCATCCGTTCCAATTGGCTGCGGCCGCGTTTCTTAAGCTGAAGCCGAAGGCCGTCATTCTTTCCGGCGGACCGGCGTCTGTGACGTCACCGGGGTCGCCGCGAGCGCCGCAAGATGTGTTCGATGCCGGCGTGCCGATCTTGTCGATCTGCTACGGCCAGCAAACCACCGCCGTACAGCTTGGCGGCGTCGTTGAGGGCGGGCACGCCGCCGAGTTCGGCCGCGCCGACGTCGAGATCAAGCACGACAGCGCGCTGTTCGACGGCGTGTGGTCCGTCGGCAAGCGCTATCCGGTTTGGATGAGCCACGGCGATCGCGTCACGCAATTGCCGTCGGGCTTCACCGTCAAGGCGACGAGCGAGAACGCGCCCTTCGCCGTCGCCACCGATGAAGCGCGCCGCATCTATACGACGATGTTTCATCCCGAGGTCGTGCACACGCCGGACGGCGCCAAACTGATCTCAAACTTCGTGCACAAGATCGCTGGCCTGAAGTCCGATTGGACCATGGCCGCCTACCGCCGCGAGATGGTGGCGAAAATTCGCAAACAAGTCGGCAAGGGCCGCGTCATTTGCGGGCTGTCGGGCGGCGTCGATAGTTCGGTGGCAGCCGTTCTAATCCACGAAGCGATTGGCGAACAGCTTACCTGCGTCTTCGTAGATCACGGACTGATGCGCCACGCCGAAGCTGAACAAGTGGTCGGCATGTTTCGCGATACCTACAATATTCCGCTCGTCCACGTCGATGCATCGCGGCAGTTCCTCGACGCGCTCGCCGGAATTTCCGATCCCGAGGCCAAGCGCAAAACCATCGGCCGCCATTTCATCGAAGTGTTCGAAGCGGAAGCCAAAAAAATCGGTGGCGCCGAGTTTCTGGCGCAGGGAACGCTATACCCGGATGTGATTGAAAGCGTGTCGTTCACCGGCGGACCGTCGGTCACGATCAAGTCGCACCACAACGTCGGCGGCTTGCCCGAGCGCATGAACATGAAGCTCGTCGAGCCGTTGCGGGAATTGTTCAAGGACGAAGTACGTGCGCTTGGCCGCGAGCTTGGGCTTCCAGAAGCCTTCGTCGGCCGTCACCCGTTTCCAGGACCGGGTCTCGCCATCCGCATTCCCGGCGACATCACACCCGAAAAACTCGATATCTTGCGCAAGGCCGATGCCATCTATCTCGATGAAATCCGCAAAGCCGGATTGTACGATCAGATCTGGCAGGCGTTTGCAGTTTTGCTGCCCGTTCGCACCGTCGGCGTCATGGGCGACGGGCGCACTTACGACCACGTTCTGGCACTGCGGGCGGTGACGTCGGTCGATGGCATGACCGCTGATTTTTATCCGTTCGACATGGCCTTTCTCGGCCGCGCCGCAACCCGCATCATCAACGAAGTCCGCGGCGTCAATCGCGTCGTCTACGACGTGACCTCCAAACCGCCCGGCACCATCGAGTGGGAATGACGGGTCGTCGAAACGATGGTAGGCGGAAGCTTTGGCCGTTGATGGGGCCATCGAACACGCCCGGTGGATCGATCCGGGCTTGATAGATTTTCCAGCGCGCCCGCCGCCGTGCACCATCAGGCCGGTCCGGTTCGGCGGGCAGCACGCTGCTTTTTTTTAACTCATGCCGTCACCATGCACGAACAACCATACTGCGCCGTAGCTGACGACGACGCCACGCTCTGCCAGTTCAGCCGCCAGCGCCGTGAGCGAGATGTTGGCAACTTTGTCGATCCGGTCCAGGACAAACGCGCGTTGTCCGGCCAGGAGCACGGACCGCTTGCCGCCCATAGGTTTCGCCGAAGCGTCGCCGGTGGCCTGGAAACGCTGCGACCACTTCACGACACTCGCCACGCTTACGCCGAAAGTTATGGCGACGGCTCGGCACGATTGGCCGCTTTCCACGGCTGCAACCACACGCTCGCGAAGATCAAGGGAATAAGGGTCTGACCATGCGGGCTGGCCTCCGCTCCAGCCCACACGCCTGAATCATACTCACGGCCCCTTGGGAATCCCCCACGATTCAATCAATGGTGATCGCGCTCTAGCGGACAAGCGCGGCAAAGATGGCCGGACCCAGGCCTTGGACATAGGCCAGATTGGTGACCAGCATGCCGAGCGGTTCGGTGAAGCGCGCGCGTTTGAGCGGCCCTGTATCAACGGCGTCGGCACCAATGTCCGCCACCAGCTGCATCACGACAGCGCGGGCCGCCGGATCATCGGCACAGACGAACACGCCGGGCTTGCGGCCGCCGATCTCCATCGACGCGGCGTGCAGACTCACTGCGAAAGGCGGCACTGCCTTGACGACATGCGCACGCGGCGCGGCGTGAGCGATTTCTTCGCCCGCCGATGTCGTCGTGCCGATCAACAGTTCGGACATGTCGGGCGCGAACGGGTTGGTGCAATCCCACACCATCTTTCCGGCCAGCGCGCCGGCGAGGCTGCCGACGATATCAAGCGTCGCGCCCCATGGCGTGGCGAGAATGACGACCTCGCCATGCGCCACGGCTTGCTCCGGACTGCCCGGCCTCGCACCGCTGCCGATCGTCGTGGCGGCCTCAGCCACCTTTTCTGGTGTACGGGCGAAACTGACGACGATGTCATGGCCTTCGGCGGCGAGCCGTTTGCCGAGCCCCGTTCCGATATTGCCAGCACCGATGATTCCGATTTTCATGTCGTTCGTCCCATTGTGGCCGACCTGTGCGGCGAAGCTGTGTAGTGCATCGATCGCGCGAGCGGCTCGACCCGGTCGAGATTGGACTGGAGCGCTGCGATCTTGCTCCGTGTCGCGCCGAGCGAAGCCTCGCCTAACGGCAGACGTTCCGGAGGCGGAGACCACCCCGCCGCGTCGATGATCGCTTCAGCCGCTCGGGCGGGATCGCCGACCTGATTTCGATCGGCGTAGACATCCTTCATCATCTCGACATATCGCCAGACCGCCGGGTAGCGCGCCTCGTCGCGCGGTCCCCAGATGGCGTTCTTGCCCAGCCATTCGGTATCGAACGGACCTGGTTCGACGATCATGACATCGACGCCGTAAGGTTTCATTTCGGCGCGCAAGGCCTCGGACAGGCCCTCGACCGCGAACTTCGACGCCGAATAGACGCCCAGGCTGTCGATCGAGACCTCGCCTGCCATCGAGGCGAAATTGATGTAAAGGCCCGAGCGCTGCTCGCGAAACAGCGGCGCCGTCGCGCGGATGACGTTGAACATGCCGTGGACGTTGACGTCGAACTGGAGCCGCGTCTGCTCGGGCGTAACATCCTCGACCGGGCCGATGACGCCAATGCCGGCATTGTTGACGACGATATCGAGCCGGCCGAACCGGGCGGTCGCCATGGCGACCGCGGCTGCGATGCCGTCGGGATCGGTCACGTCGAGCACCGCTTTCGCGACATGCGGGGTGTTATCGGGCAGATACCCGAGGGTATCGGTGTTCCGCGCGGTCGCCACGACCTTTGTGCCGACTGCGGCGAGCTGTGCGGCGATGGCCTTGCCGAACCCCGACGAACAGCCGGTGACGAGCCAGACGGCGGTGAATGGATCGATCATGATCTGTCTCCGTGATGGTTGGAATTGAGGGCCAGGGCCGCGCGAACCTGGTCGGCCGTGAAGGATTTCGCGTAAATCGGACTGCCCGGATCAAGGTCGCCCGACCGGTCGAGCCCGCCGATGACGACTGGCTCGAACCCCGCATCGGTCGCGAGGTCCGCAATCGCCCTGAGCGCCGCCGCATCGTCGCCGGCCATCGGCATCGCGAGCAGCCGACCGGGCGCGAATGCCTTGTCGCGCAGGTCGAGCCAGTAGATCGTGTTGAACGCCTTCACCACATGCGCGCCGGGCAGCAGGCCTGCGGTATACAGGCCTGCACCGCGACCTGTCCGGGCGACGATGTCGGTGATCGCGCCGTCGCGTTCGGGATAGGGGTTGGCGGCATCGGCGACTGTCTTGCCCTGAATGCTTGACAGGATATCCTCGGCCACCTCGGGCCATGCGCCGTAAGGCCCGGCATAGACGACGAGGTCGCCATATGCCGCCGCCGCGCGCGCCGATCCGGCGCTGGCACCCGAGCCCAGTTCGTCGAGCAGCGGCAGCACCCGTTCAGGATCACGGACGCCGAACCGCACATGGTGCCCCGCCTGCACCCACAGGCGCCCGAGCGTGCCGCCAATATTGCCCGCGCCGATGATCCCGATCTTCATGATCCCGCTCCTATCCAAGAATCATCGGCGTCAGCACCGGGGCCATCAGCATCTCGAACTGGTCGATGATCTCGATCGGCGCCTCGGCCGGAAAGGACTGAGCGAAGCCCGCAACGGTGGCCTTGTATTCGGCAATCGCCTCGATCGGCCCCATCGGTTTCAGGCCGGTGTATCCGCGAATGTCAGGATGCATCCTGGCATCCGCCGCTTCCAGGTCGGCGCGGCCCAGGAAATCGATGGTGAACCGCCGGACGATGGCAAGATTGTCCATGTCTTGTCTCCTCAGCCCAGGTTCGCCCAGATGGTCTTGTACTGGGTGTAATTCTCCAGCGCCTCGGCCCCCTGTTCGCGGCCATAACCGCTCATCTTGAAGCCGCCAAACGGTGCGTTGGGATGATATTTGTGCCAAGTGTTGAGCCAGACTGTGCCCGCCTTGATCCGATCGGCAAGCCGCAGCGCGCGGCGCATGTCGCCGGTCTGAATGCCGCTGGCGAGGCCGAAGCTGGTAGCGTTGGCAAGGCGGATCGCCTCGTCCTCGGTGTCGAACGCGATGACCGGCACGACGGGACCGAAGATTTCCTCCTGGCTGATCGTCATGTCGTTGGTCGCGTCGGCAAAGACGGTAGGCTCGATGAACAGCCCCTTGCCATCGGTTTGCCGCGTCCCGCCGCCCGCGCTCAGCCGGGCGGCCGAATCTTTGCCTGCCTGCACATAGCGCAGCACCTTGTCGTATTCGGCGCGCGAGGCGATCGGGCCGATCTGCGTCGCCGGATCGAGCGGATCGCCCAGCACCGCACCCTTCGCCATCGCCGACAGCCGCTCAACGAACTCGTCGTAAATCGCACGCTCGACCAGGATGCGCGACCCGGCGACGCAGACCTCGCCCTTGTTCCAGAAGATGCCCCAGAACGCGGCCTGCAACGCGTTGTCCATGTCGGCATCGGCAAAGACGATGTTGGGCGATTTACCGCCCAGCTCCATCGTCAGGTGCTTCATCGTATCGGCACCCTTGCGCATGATGCCCTGGCCGACGCCGGTCGATCCGGTGAAAGCGATCTTGTCGACCTTGGGGTTGGCCACCAGCGCATCGCCGATAGATCCGCCAGGGCCGGTGATCAGGTTGTACGCCCCTGCCGGCATCCCGGCATCGAGCGCGATCTGCGCCATCGCCAGCGCGGTCAACGGCGTATCGGATGCGGGCTTGTGGACGATGGTGTTGCCCGCCGCCAGCGCCGGCGCGATCTTGGAGCAGGACAGCGCCAGCGGGAAGTTGAATGGGGTGATTGCGGCGACCACGCCCAGCGGCTCGCGCCTCGTCAGGATGCGGATGTCATGCTCGTAGCTCGACCGGTAGCTGCCGTTCATCGCGCTCATGGCGAGGCCGCCGAAAAAGCGGAACAGGCCAGAGCAGTGCGGCATGATGATGCTCCGGAAATCGCTGTAGGGCATCCCCATGTCCATCGCTTCGCGGATCGCCAGATCCTCGGCGCGCTCGTCCATCAGGTCGGCCACGCGGAACAGGATCTTCGCGCGCTCCTCATGGTGCATCCGGCCCCAGGGGCCGTCCTCGAATGCCGCATAAGCGGCATCGACGGCGGCGTTCGCGTCATTGACGGTGCCCTTGGCGATCTGCGTCGTCACGGCCTCGGTGGTGGGGTCGAGATTGTCGGTGGTGTCGCCGGTTTCGGCATCGCGCCACTTGCCGCCGATCATCAACTGGCCGGGCGCGATGGCCTTTCGTTGCGGCAAAGCCGCTCCACCTGAAACAGTCGCCGGGCGCGCATGATCCATCGTGTCGTCCTTATCGAGCCATCGCGGTGCGCTGAAGCATCCGCCTTGCATCGAACGATAGGGTGGGGCGACACGTCCGACTTGGCACAGGTTGCGCGATTGGGCACGGATTGCTGCAAAGCCGCATGCACAGGTGAAACGGGGTGCCGCAGCGGGTATTCCTGCTACGCAGCAGCCCGGTCAGCTACCCAAAATGGCAATGCTGCCCTACATTACTTGCTGGAAGGACATGTAACACAAGTGTCATGACGCGACTGCACAAGTCATGGCACCATCCATGGAGCGATCGGTGCTGAAGAGTGGTGATTTCAGGCGGCGCACGCGGCCGATAGACGGGCCCATGTGACATGGACGCGCAGGAACTGCGGTACGAATGTTATGCGGACTTCTATAAGTCCGAGTATGGCAGCGCGATCAAACGCCTGACATTGCTGCCTTTCGCCTCGCTGCTCGAACTCGATCAAACCGCTGGCGATTGGTCTGACCTGCCAACGCCTGATCTCGTGCTCACCAATGTTGTGGGTGGCCAGCGCAACTACTCGGCCGATCTGGGCGCGGGACGTTTTGGCGACAGTCTGCTTCGCGCCCATTGCATCGTGGTCGCACCGGAAGCGCGCACGTCGATTCAGTGCGCAGGACGGCACCGCCTTCAGACGATAGCACTGCCCTATTTGCGGTTGAAGGCAGTCGTTGCCGATGACCTCCGCCTCCCGGACGACGGCGATTTTGGTGCCCTGCACAAAGGGCCGCTGGCCAATCCTCGCATTAGCCAGATGATCGCCGCGATATTTGAAACAGGTGATGCAGTCGATCCCGCCGCCGCGCTGTTCTTCGAGAGCACACTGCTCTCGCTCGCTGCGATGCTGGTGCTCGAAAGCGGCAAGTCATCGGCGGTACGCCTCCATCGCGGCGGGTTGGCCGACTGGCAGGTCAGGCGCGCCAGCGAGGCGTTGAGTGGAGAATACGGCAATTTCGATCTGACAGCGCTCGCGGAATCGGTTGGCCTTTCTCCCTGGCACTTTGCCCGCGCCTTCAAGCAATCGACTGGCCTCCCGCCGCATCGCTATCAGATCATGCTGCGCATTGAGCGCGCGAAGGATCTGCTCGCCAACACCGCGCTGCCGCTCTCCGACGTCGCCGCTGCCATCGGCTATGACGACCAGGGCCAGCTCGCCCGCCTGTTCCGCCGCGAAGTCGGCGTCACGCCCTCACAATACCGGCGAGAGTGTACAACATAAGCGATATTCACCGAGAACCCGATGCGTCCGGCTTACGTCCAAGCGCGCGAATGCTTTCGCCGGTCCTCCCGGGTCGTGACAGCCCTTGGCCTCCGCGATCGTGAGTGAGGTCAGATCGGATTTGCATGCGATCCAATCGGGGAGGTCGCCTCGGGCGAGGCGCCTGTTGCCGATGGTTGTCGAAAGTCCACGAGAGGAAAAGTTCGCGATGTCCGGCGAAGCGCAGAGACAGGTGCTCGGCGGCGATCGGCAATGGCTGCTAGGTGCTGAGCTTCACCGCTAAGTGTCTTAGCCTCGAGCACTTGATCAAAATTTATGGCGATGCCGCAGCGCGCGGTATGGCCGCTAATGGGCCAAGGGAGACTTCTCTATGAAATCGCTTCGAAACTGGTGCACGTTCGCCTTGTTGCTGGCGTTGCCCACATTGTCTGCAAGTGCAGAGCCTTTGGCGGACCGATTCGAGGGGCAATGGACTTGCAAGTCCCGCTCCGATGGCAAGACCTTCACGTGGTCCGTGCGGCGTGACCTTGCTGGAGGGTGGTTAACGGGTGAAGGTATTGAGGCGGGCCGACGCCTCTCACTCGATGTCTGGGCTTATGACGCGGGACAGCGCCTGCAAAGGCGTCGTCAGTTTACCCCTGCCGGCGCAATCATCGAGATGGACGTGATTGAACGGACGAACGAGCACCTGCGCCTTGAAGGAACAATGGTTCACCGAGATGGTAGGATCATCCGAGTCCGGGAGCGCATCATGTTTAAAAAGATGAGCCAGTTTGACGCGGTGTGGGAGGTTGACGACGGCAGTGGATGGCGGGCCGTTGTTGACGAAATCTGTGAAAAGCCGGTTTAGGATAAATGCTAATAGCGCTGTTATGGATCGAGCTCGATGAACAGCATCATACGAGACGACCTGCAGCCGATAAATTTTCTGTACCTTCGAGCATACCTGAAAGCGTAGGACTGGCCCAAACAAGGCGCGTGTCAATCGTAGACCCTAGCGGCGCAACAGCTCGCAGGTCACTTGGCCAGGCTTGACGCGAGATGATCGATGAACGCGCGGGTTTTGCCGGGAGGCTGACGACCGGTCGGGAGCAGCGCATGAACGTCGATCGGGTCGAGGGTGTATGCGGTCAGCAATCGCACGAACT
The DNA here is from genome assembly GCA_021732485.1 of Hyphomicrobium sp. Classification (GTDB taxonomy): domain Bacteria; phylum Pseudomonadota; class Alphaproteobacteria; order Rhizobiales; family Hyphomicrobiaceae; genus Hyphomicrobium_B. The sequence goes on along the minus strand of JAKFUV010000021.1, from coordinate 10,908 downwards.
CGCCGCGCTCAAGCTCTCCTCGACAGGCGAACGCCGACGTCATCGCAATGCCGAGGCCTGCTGCAACAGCGGCGAGTAAGCCCTCGATCGAGGTCGCGACAATGCGGGCGGCCAGTTTTACCGATATGTCGCCGCTTTGGCCTTGTCGCATCGTCCACACGACGTTGCCCGGCGCGCGGCCTGCAATGATGTCATGACCTTGGAGATCAATCGGTGCCATCGGGCATCCGCGCCGCGCGATGTAAGCAGGGCTCGCAATAATGTGGCGCGGCGCCGAAGCAAGCCGGCGGCTAACGAAACTCGAATCGTCCAGCGGCCCAAGACGGATCGCAAGATCGACGCCCTCGTCGATGAGATCAATCCGGCGATCGGCCATCAGCAATTCGATGCGCAGCGCCGGGTTGGCATCGAGGAACGGGCCGAGGCGCGGCGCAATCTCGCGCGCGCCGAATGTAACCGGGGTTGCGACGCGCAAAACGCCTGAGAGACCGTCCGCACCGCGCGCGGCGTTTTCTGCGTCTTCGAGTTCAGCCAGCACCGTCCTGGCGCGGTCGAGCAGCAGGGCGCCCGCTTCAGTGGGCGTCACCTTCCGCGTCGTGCGCATGAGGAGTTTAACGCCGAGCCGCGCCTCCATCGCGTTGATCATCCGCGATACCGTCGGCTGGGCGTAGCCCAATTCCCGACCGGCGCGCGAAAAGCTGCCGGTGTCGGCGACGCGGACGAAAAGCATCAAGTCCTGAAAGCGGTCACTCATAACAAATATGTATAATTCATAGGGCTGATGAGTGGATACACATTATTCTAGATATAGGCGATTTCTCTGTCACCAGGCGCCGCACGTCGCTCGCCAGACCAGGAGAAAAGCCCATGACCCTCACCTTCACCAGCTACACCGCCGACACCGCTCCCGAAGCGTCAAAGCCGTTGCTCGCTGCGGTCAAGCGCCAGTTCAGCTTCGTGCCGAACCTACAGAGCATCATGGCTGAAAGCCCCGAGCTGCTCGCAGCTCACGGCGTGTTGTGGGAACAGTTCTCGAAGTCGACGCTGACGCAGGCCGAACAGCAGGTCGTCTTCATGACCGCCATCTACGAGCACGAATGTAAATATTGCATGGCCGGCCACACCACGATGGCCAAGATGCAAAAGCTCGGAGACGACGTGATCGCTGCACTGCGCGGTGGTTCTCAGATCGCCGATCCCAAGCTCGAGGCGCTGCACGCCTTCACGACGCTCGTCGTGCGCGATCGCGGTCATGTCGCCGATGCCGACGTCCAGTCGTTTCTCGATGCTGGCTTTACGAAGCGCAACATCCTTGAAGTTGTCCTTGGTGTCTCGATCAAGATACAGAGCAACTATACCAATCACCTGGTCGGCACGCCGCTCGACGCCTTCATGAAGGGCAGCGAGTGGACCAAGCCAGGCTCGTCGCGCTGAGCGGCGTTCGCCACGCCCGGCCTATCCGACATACATCGCCGCTCATCCTTTAATCCCGATCAACTGAGGATCGTCCCATGGCTCGTATGCTCAAAATCGCACTGGCGTCCGTCGCACTGACGGCCTTCGGGCTGTCCGCCACGACGGGGTGGGCGCAGGTGCCAACCGCTCCCATTACCGCTGCCTCGACCACCACCGTTCCCGCCTACTTCACCGCGACGCCGTCGCTCAAGATGACGCGCACCGCCGATGGCGTGCTGGTCGTCGAGTTCAACACGCGCGGCGGCCCGATCCAGTTCAGCGCCGCCGATCACGAAGCGTTCGTCGACGCGTTCTATGCGATTGGCCGCGACCGCGCGAATAAGGTCGTTATCATCACCGGCGCGGGCGGCGAATGGATGTCAGGCATCGATTTTGCCAGCTTCGGTGATGTCAGCGATCCTGATCGTTGGGCGAAGGTTCATGACGAAGGCACACAGGTCCTCGAAAACCTGCTCAATATCCGCGTGCCGGTGATCTGCGCGGTGGAGGGCAAGGCGTGGGTGCATTCGGAATATTGCCTGACCGCGAACGTCATCATCGCGGGGCAAGGAGCGACCTTCAACGATGCACCGCACTTTGCGGGCGGCATTGTTCCTGCCGATGGTATCTTTACGACCTGGTCCTATTGGGCCGGACCGGGCCGGGCGCAGGCGTGGCTGCTCTCCCCTAAGCCGATCAGCGCCGAAACCGCGAAGGAGTGGGGCGTGGTTGCCGAAGTCACGCCGAAGCTCGGCGCCGTCGCCCGTGCCCGCGCCTTGGCGGCGGACTTTCTCAAGGCTCCGGAGCTGACGCGGCGCAACACGCGCATTCACTTCGTGCAGCCGCTCAAGGAACGGATCATTCGCGAAACCGGCTACGGTCTGCTGCTCGAGGGCGAAAGCGCCGATGCGCTGGTCAAGGCTTCGCGGGGCGCAGCGAAATGAATATCTCCGGCAAGCGCATCGTCATCACCGGCGGTTCGAGCGGCATTGGTTTCGAGCTAGCGCGCCAGCTCGGCGGCAAGGGTGCGCGGCTGTTGCTGACCGGGCGCCGGCCCAACGTGCTCGCCGCCGCAGTCGATCGGCTCAAAGCCGACGGCTTCGAGGCACACGGCGTTAGCGGTGACGTGACGGTTCCGGCGGCGCGCGCACACTTGCTGGAACACTCCATCAAGCTGCTCGGTGGTGTCGACATGCTCGTCAACAATGCCGGCGGCGTGCGCGCCGGGCGGCTCGAAGACACCACCGAAGCCGAACTTCGCGCGATGATCGAGGTTGATCTTCTCAGTCCCATCCTCCTCACGCGTGACTTTCTGCCCGAGTTACGCCGCTCGGGCGACGGACTGATCGTCAACATCGCTTCAGGCATCGCGCAGATGGGAATACCGTTCTACAGCGGCTATGCCGCCGCCAAGGGCGGGCTCGCTCGGTTCGGCGAGGCGCTGCGGCGTGAACTTAAAGGCGAAGGAGTTCATGTCGTCACCGTGTTTCCGGGCGCAACCGACACGCCGATGATGGCGACCACCAAAGCCGACGCAAGTATGGGCTTCGCGCTCCAGCCGGTCGCTGACGTGGTCGCTTCGATTGTTGACGGCATCGAGGCCGACGCCTTCGAAGTCGTGCGCGGCGGCCCGGCACGCGCGGCCCTGCTCGATCTCAACCGCACCGATCCCGCCGCCGTCGACGCGCGCTTCCTGGCGTTGAAGCCAGGCCTCGAATCCGCCGTCCGCGACCACAGCGCGCTTTAGGAGAACCTGCCATGTCCGCCTTGTTCAGCCCGTTCGATCTCGGTCCGGTGCGCCTCGCCAACCGCATCGTCGTCTCGCCGATGTGCCAATATTCGGCTGATGACGGCTCGGCTACCGACTGGCATCGCCAGCATCTGCCTGCGCTCGGCCTCGGCGGAGCCGGGCTGGTGATGACGGAAGCGACGCATGTTGAGCGGCGTGGCCGCATCACCCATGGTTGCCTTGGACTGTACTCCGACGACAACGAGGCGGCACTGGCGCGCGTGCTCACCGCCGCCCGCCGCGTTGCCACTGGCGCGACGCGCTTTGGCATTCAGCTGGCGCATTCGGGCCGCAAAGGCTCAGTGACGAGACCTTGGCAGGGCGGCGGGCCGCTGCCCGAGACGCAAGACCCGTGGGTTGCCGTCGCGCCATCGGCTGAAGCGTTCAAGGCCGGCTGGGCGATCCCCGAAGCACTCGACGAGGCCGGCATCGAACGAACGATCATGGCCTTCGTCCAAGCAGCCGAGCGCGCGGCGCGCATCGGCTTCGACGTCGTCGAGCTGCACGCGGGCCACGGCTATCTCATTCATCAATTCCTTTCGCCATTGGCCAACCACCGCACAGACCAATGGGGCGGCAGCCCCGCCAACCGTGCGCGGCTGTTGCTGCAAGTCGGCGAGCGTGTTCGCGCCGTTCTCCCCGACACCATTGCGCTTGGCGTGCGACTGACAACGACCGATTGGGCCGAGGGCGGCGTCGAGACCGCCGACGCTGTCGAGGTTGCCCGGCAATTGAAGGCCCTCGGTGTCGCTTATATCTGTGCGACCGGCGGTTTCGTTGTGCCGCCCGTCGGCATCCCGTTCGGCCCTGGCTACCAGGTTCACCTTGCCGAGCGCGTTCGCCGGGAAGCCGGGATTTCGACGCGCGCGGTCGGCGGCATCTCCGATCCGCACATGGCCGACGCCATCATCGCCGATGGTAAGGCCGATATGGTCGCGCTCGCCACCGCGTTCCTCGCCGATCCGCGCTGGGCATGGCGCGCCGCCGACGCGCTCGGTGCAGACATCGCATACCCACCGCAGTACGCCCGCGCCAAGGGTGCCCGCAAACTTTTCTCACCTGGAGACAAACGATGATTGACCTCTACGCCTTTCCGACGCCGAACAGCATCAAGGTGCCGATCCTGCTGGAAGAGCTTGGCGCCGACTACACCTACCACGCAGTCAACGTCCGCGCCGGCGAACAGAAGACGCCCGCGCATCTGGCGCTCAACCCGAACGGCAAGGTTCCGGTGATCGTGGACCACGATGGTCCCGGCGGCCATCCCATCACCGTGGTGGAGTCGGGCGCGATCCTGATCTATCTCGCTGAGAAGCATGGCCGCTTTATTCCGGCCGATCCGGTGGCCCGCGTCCGCTGTTTTGAATGGTTGCTGTTCCAGGCTTCGGGGCTTGGCCCGATGTTCCGCCAATCGGGCTATTTCCTGAAGCTGGCACCGGAGAAGGTGCCCGCCGCGATCGAGCGCTTCCACACCGAGGCCAAGCGCAATATGCGCGTGCTGGACGGCCGCTTGGCCGCAGCCGAATGGCTGGCGGGCGACGATTACTCTATCGCTGACATCGCGACCTACGGCTGGATTTGGCGCCGGGCGTTCGCCGATGTCGATTTCAGCGAGGCACCAAATGTGGAACGGTGGTTCAACGCCGTCTCGGCACGCCCGGCTATCGGCAACGCAATAGCGCGTCTTGGCGCCAGCGCGTAACGGCGCGGTGGTTCGAAGCGACGCAGACGCGCACTGACACGCTCGCAACAAACCATCAGAAAAGCCGCCCGCCGATCGGCACTTGAAAATCCGGCTCGAATAGAACGACGCAGCCGTTTTCATCGGGAAAGCCGAGCGTTAAAACGTCCGACACGAATTTGCCGATTTGCCGGGGCGGAAAATTGACGACAGCGGCGATGGTGCGCCCGACCAGCATGTCAGGCTGATATCGCTCCGTGATCTGCGCCGACGACCGTTTACAGCCGATGCTGGGGCCAAAATCGATCAGCAACTTATAGGCGGGCTTTCGCGCTTCTGGAAAAAGCTCCGCCGATAGCACCCGGCCGACGCGAATGTCGACCTTCAAGAAATCATCGAAACTGATGAGGTCAGCCGCAGGTGCGGCTGGATCATGATTGATATGCATCGCAGTTCCTAAAGTATCTAAATCCGGCAGAGTGATCACGTGCAGTCGGCCACGGCCGTCGCTCGCGCCGCCGCTTGCCGGATCAATGCGTCAGGTTAGAGTCACTATCGTAACTAACGAGCCGCCATCGGCCGTCGTCTGCTACCGGTCAGGCAAACCGCTGCCGCTCACTGCCGCCAATCGCCGCGCGCAGCCGGCAAGCACGGCCGCATTCCGCTGCGTTCATGGAATAAATCCGCAAAGCCCCCACCATATCCTCGTCCACCACACGGTGTTGCCGAACAAGGCGGCTCTGTCGTGGGTGCACAGACGGTCGATGCGGCGGGTTGCCGTCGATGATGCGAGTTTCAAGAGCTTTGCACGTCAAGAAGCCGTCTTAAAACTAAAGCCACTTGGCACTCATTGCAGAAGGTATGTCGAAAGGATTGAAATGTCAGGGTCTAAAAAAATTATCGTCTTGGGCGGCGCCGGCGACGTTGGCGAAGGCATTGTCCGCCAGCTGCGCCAAGCCGGCCATCACGTCGGCGTCCCGTCCCGATCGCAGAGCAAACTCGATGCGCTGGAGCGCGTCACGGCCGGGTCCGGCAAACTGACCGGCGCCGTTGGTGCTATCGATGATCCCGCGCTCGCTAACGACATGGCAACGCGCATGGGTCCGGTGGATATGATCGTTGCCTCGATCGGGAGTTGGTGGAGCGGACCGCCACTGATCGACGTTTCCGTTGACGACTTTAATTCGGTCCTCGCCGGAAGCCTGACAGCGCATTACACCGCCGCTCGCGCGTTCCTGCCGCTCGTGCGCGGCCGCGACGGTGGCCAATATGTTTTCATCAACGGCGGGGCCGCGCGTATGCCGATCCCTCATTCTGGGCTGGTGTCGATTTCGGCTGCGGCACAGGAAATGCTGAAATCGGTGCTGGCTCAGGAACACAGCAAAGACCCGATCAGCATTTCGACGCTGATGCTGTTCAGCATGGTCAAGACGCGAAGCCGGCCTGACGGTCCGCCGGAGTGGCTATCGGCCGATGACGTCGGACGTCAGATTACGCATATGCTCGATCACGCTCCGCAAACGGGTGCAACGATCACGCTTGCGAAACCATCGGATATCCCGGCTTAGGCCGATCAACCGCGCGAAAGCGCCAAGCAAATGTCCACCCAAAAAACCGCCGGGACGTAGGTCCCGGCGGACTAAAATTTCGAACGCTGCCGAATTGTCGAGCCGACTTAGTGTCGGCCGTACCGCGCGCGGTTTTTGCCGAAGTTCCGGCCATTGCGGAAACCGACATTGCGATAGTGTCGCCCACCGCCGTAATAGCGGTTCTGATACCGGGAAGCGCCGTAATAATAAATCGGGCCGGGCGTGTCGAAGGCGTACGAGCGCGGGTACCGTGGGTAATAGTCGCGATCACGATAATAGTAATCGTTTACGGGATAGCTCGGATAACCGTAATGACGGCCGTAGCCGCCGTAACCACCATAATAATATCCCCGGTTATACCGATAAGCATCGCGCGCAGCGATGCTGCCGAGCACTGACGCTGCAATCCCCAATCCGATGCCGCCGCCCCCGTGACGATATCGATGTGCGTCTGCTTGGTGCGGCGCCGACGCAGTCATGGCGACGGCCAAAACTGCAGCGACGAGTAACAACCCTGATTTGCGCATGGACGTGTCCTCGTGTTGTGCGACTCAACGCATCCGGCCGTGTGATGACGGCCAACGACACGCCATTTCGCCTCAACGCATTGGGCGCCCAGAAGTTCGCAATGGCAAGTCACAACGCATGACAGACATGCGCTTTATCGTAATCCCGAAAGCGATATAACAAATCGATAACACTTTTATAAAATTGGCATTGTCAGCACGCCGACTGAATGGGCGGTTTTATAAAAAAATACCCTGCCGCCACGATGGCGCCAGGGTGAAATTCATCGTTGACCCAACATCCGCCGACTTAAGTTCGATTGAGTCAGGAATTAGTCAAGGTCTTTACCGGTAATACCGGCATTCGTCAAAACGACGCTTCCAGTAAAAATCGCCCGTGTATCGCCACTGCTCGTAGAAATAGCGGCAACCGCCACCGCCGCCGCCACCGATGGTCAGTCGGAAACGTGGCTGGCGATGAAAGTCATTGAAGTGGTGGAATGAATGGAAGCCACCGTGATGGCGGCCACCGGCTTCAGCCGAACCGGCGGCACCCGCAAATAGTGCGAGTGCTGAGAGTGCGGCGATGGTGAGTGATTTGATACGCATGGGGATGGTCCTCTGTTTTCTCGGGGAGGGCGCCCGCGTCAACCGTGGGCTCAAAAGCGCGACGCTTTCGTGCGCCATCTTTGCCAGCCGCCGATTTGGGCCGCTGTTCCACCGGGGACATGATCAGCTTGTGGCGGCCGCCTCAGCCAGCAGGTGAGCGACGCGCTCGCCATCGACATCGCGCGGCAGCGCTAGAAAATCACCCGAGGCCTCGAGCGCCTTTTCAAGCTCGGTCTGGAACGCAGCGCGGTCGAGTTCAACGGTTCCGAACTGGCGCAGGTGCTCGGTCACGAACTGAGTATCGAGCAACCGGAACCCGCCAAAACGTAGCCGCGCCACAAGATGCGCCAACGCAATTTTGGACGCGTCACGCTCGACCGAAAACATGCTTTCGCCGAAGAATGCGCCTTTCAGCGCGACTCCGTACAATCCGCCGACCAAGCTGTCGCCCCGCCAAACTTCAACCGTATGGCAGGCCCCCATGTCGAACAGCTCGCGATACAGCACTCGGATCCGCCGGTTGATCCACGTTGACGGCCGGCCAGGACGCGGCGCCGCACAACCGTCAATGACGGCGTCGTAGTCGGTATCTATTCTGACGGTCAACGGTGTGCTGCGGATGGTGCGGAGCAGGCGGCGCGGGAAATGCGGTTGCCCCAACGGCAGCACACCCCGATGCTGCGGCTCGATCCAATACAAGGCCGGATCGTCAGCGCTTTCAGCCATAGGAAAGATGCCGCAGCTATATGCCTTCAACAGCACCTGCGCAGTGATTTCGAACATCGGGTCGTCGCGCGACGCCATCGTGCTTCGTGCCAATCGAACTCTTGGACGCGCGCGAAACAAATCGCGCATGGGCACTGGTTTATTTCATCCCGAGGTGTTTTTCGAGCCAGTGAATATCATAGACACCGTCGACAATATCCGGCTGCTTGACCAAATCTTGGAACAGCGGGATCGTGGTTTCAATCCCGTCGATGACGAATTCAGACAGCGCGCGGCGCAATCGCATCAGACAATCGTTGCGTGTTTTGCCGGTGACGATCAGCTTGCCGATCAAGCTGTCGTAGAATGGCGGAATGCGGTAGCCCTGGTAAACGCCGCTATCGACCCGCACGCCAAGCCCGCCCGGTGGATGCCAGTATGTGATCTGCCCGGGTGACGGCTGGAATGTTTTCGGATTTTCAGCGCAGATCCGGCACTCGATGGCGTGGCCTTTGATCTCGATTTCGTCCTGCGTAAAGCTCAGCGGCGATCCAGCCGCAATGCGGATCTGTTCCAGCACGAGGTCAATGCCCGTTACCATCTCCGTCACTGGGTGCTCGACTTGCAGACGGGTATTCATTTCGATGAAGTAGAACTCACCATCCTCGTACAAAAACTCGACCGTGCCGGCGCCGCGATAGCTGATCTTGCGCATCGCCTCGGCAACGGTTTCACCAATCTTCGCCCGTTGTGCGGCATTCAAGGCCGGCGACGGCGATTCTTCCAAAACCTTTTGGTGGCGGCGCTGGAGCGAACAATCGCGCTCGCCGAGGTGCACGGCATTGCCTTTGCCGTCGCCGAACACCTGAATTTCGATGTGACGTGGCTTCAGCAAATACTTTTCGATGTAGACCGCATCATCGTTGAAGGCCGCCTTGGCTTCCGAACGCGCGGTCGATAGCGCGACGCCGAGATCGGCGGCACTGGTCGCGACTTTCATGCCGCGTCCGCCACCGCCGGCCGCCGCTTTGATTAAAACGGGAAAGCCCATTTCCTTGGCGACTTTCATCGCTTCGGTTTCGCTTGTAATGGCGCCCGCCGAGCCCGGCACGACCGGAATACCAAGCCGCTTGGCCGTCTCTTTGGCTTCGATCTTGTCGCCCATGATGCGGATGTGTTCCGACGTCGGGCCTATGAAGGTGATCTTGTGTTCTTCGAGAATTTCAGCAAACCGGGCGTTCTCGGACAAAAATCCATAGCCCGGATGCACCGCATCGGCGCCGGTGATTTCGCACGCGGTGACCAGCGCTGGGATGTTCAGATAGCTGTCGCGCGCGGCGGGTGGGCCGATGCACACGCTCTCATCGGCGAGCCGCACATGCATGGCGTCGGCATCGGCGGTCGAGTGCACGGCGACGGTCGCAATGCCAAGTTCGCGGCAGGCGCGCTGTATGCGAAGTGCAATCTCACCCCGGTTGGCGATTAAAATCTTATCGAACATCTCAGCGGCTCTCCAAACTTCGGACCCAGCGTGATGCGACGGGCGCATCAGCGCGCACCGCTACTCGATGATGATCAGCGGTTCGCCGTACTCGACGGGTTGAGCGTTTTCAAACAGGATTGCCTTGACCGTCCCCGAGCGTGGCGCTGGAATTTGGTTCATCGTCTTCATGGCTTCGATGATCAGCAGAGTGTCGCCCTGCGTGACCTTCGATCCGACTTCGCAGAACACCGGCGCCGTTGGCTCGGGTGACCGGTAGGCGGTGCCGACCATCGGCGACTTGACGGCGCCTGGATGTTTGGCGGCATCACCTGGGCCCGAGACCACCGGCTTGGCGTCTCCGGCAACGGCAGTCGGCGCTGGCCCATAAGCCGGTGCCGGATACGACGCCGTGACCGTCAGCGTCTTGGCCACGCGAATCTTTAGGCCGCTTTTTTCGATTTCGATTTCGGACAGACCGGTGTCATTCAACAGTTCAGCCAGCTCACGGATCATTTGGCCCTCGGCCGTCGTGGCCTTCGTTCCTTGATCTTTTGCGGTCATCGCCAGAAGGTCCTTTTCACGTGTCGTTGACTGTTGAAATCGCTCGCCAATGCTGCGCGCATTACTGGCTTACGGATGGCTTGTTCAAGATATCGGCAAGCGCCGTCAGGGCCAGATCGTAGCCGGTCGCACCCAAGCCGCAGATCACGCCCGTCGCCGCCAGCGAAATGTAGGAATGCTGGCGAAACTCATCGCGGCGAAAAATATTGGAAAGATGCACTTCGATGACCGGCAGTTCGACGGCCTGCAAGGCGTCCAAGATGGCGACGGACGTATGCGTATAGCCACCGGCGTTGAGAATGATGCCGCCCGCCTTGCCGCGCGCCGCCTGCACCCAATTGACGAGTTCACCCTCGATGTTCGACTGTCTGAAGTCGACCGCGAGCCCCAACGCCGCCGCCGTTTTTTCGCACCGCACGCGAATATCGTCGAGAGTGTCGCGGCCATAGATCGCCGGTTCACGCACGCCGAGCATGTTCAGGTTCGGGCCGTTCAAGACGTAAATCAGTTTGGACATTTGGGCGGGGCTT
>JAKFUV010000010.1 GCA_021732485.1 Hyphomicrobium sp. | reverse complement strand
CGTCATCCTCGGCCGAGCGAACGCGCCAGCGTTCGTCGATGGCCGGGGATCCAGCGTAAAAATTCATCGATCGCTTTAGACGGTTGAGCCTTCGGCGCATTTTGCGCTGGATCCCCGATGCGGTTCGCGTTGCTCACAGCATCGAGGATGACGTGGGGAGGCCGCGGACAGTGCCGCGCGAAAACCACCGCAGTGCAGCACGTCAGGCGCCACACATTTTACGGACGCACGCGCCCCGGGCATCTCTGCGCCAGATGTGCCTGCGGCTCCGCCTCGCGAATCCAATCGGAGGCGCGGGCGCTCATGTTTTGTTTGCGCACGGCTCATCGGCTTCCGCGAAGCTTCCGCCGTGCGCTCGCGCTAGCGTCTGCGCTTTCGCTTTTTCTTCACCGGCGCCACCGGCTGACGGCGCGGCGTCGCCGACTGAGCCGACGGCGGCGCCTTGCCATCATACGCGCCGCTCATGGCGGAGATTTTCGCCGTTGCCACAGGCGCCTGGATGCTGAGAGCAACGGCGACACCAAACAGTCCTAGCATCGTGGCCCTCAGGCCTCGACGCGCTGGACGACAAGGCCATTGCCAAGCCTCACTCATCGGTAAATGGTCCGATCACGAACTGCTCGATCTTCATCCACGCCGCAAGCTGGGCATACGTTAGCCCGGCCGCTTTGAGATCGTACGTGATCACCGACTTCGTTGGACCAACACACTTCATCGTGTTGGCTTCCTCGTCCTTGGCCGTTTTGCAATTGTCTTCCGAGTCCGCGAAGTAAGCCTTGCCGTAAATGCCGGGCTTCGATTGATCAGCGGTGGAGAAGAACGCATCCGACTGTGCGTTCGCGTCTCCCTCGAAAAAGGCGTTATCGGCCTTTTGTGCCTCTTCGTTGAAGCGCAGATTGTATTCATAGTAGCCCGTGTAATCGACCTTTTTGCCGTCGACGGTGGCGCTGCCCGCTTCCTCGGCATACCGGATGGAGCCGGTGATCCGGTCGTTGATGACCTTCTCGCCGAGTTGATAGTTCAGCGTCAGGCCATTGTTGTCGAGGAGCCAATTGCCGAGTTCGTAATCGTAATCGAGGCTGCCGCGAACGGTCGTCTCAGGGAGATACGAAAACGGCCCGCTCGCCAGCACCAGACCGTCGAACTTCAACGGATCGGCGTTCTTCACCGAGATGGTGATCGTCTTGCCTTCAACGACGCGGCTGTATTGCTTCGCGGCCTGCGTTTGCGCCTTCTTCAACTGCTCGCCGATTTCCCACCACCGCGTCACTTCGCGCCCCTGGAGACTGCCGCGAAACGCCGCCGATGATTGCGTGCCTTTGACGACATCGATGCGCAGCTTGCCGGCGGCGGGATCATAGCGGCCGGTCTGATCGATCAACACATCGCCGCGCAGAATAGCGGCTTCCTTGGCGATTTGCGCCGCGTTCTTCGGATTGAATAAATCGAATTTCACCGAATACGTGTAGCTCTTGTCGGGAATGCGGCTGATGCTGCCGTTGATTTGCATCAGATCGGCGGCGGTGATTTTCGACAGCGTGTAAACATCGACGCCCGTCGCACCGGATAACTTGCGGGATCCGAAGTCGGCGATGATCTCGCCAGTGATGCGGCCCTTATCAGCGGCGATCAATTCTCCGCCCCGACTGGTGGCTTGGGCAAATGCCACGGGTGCCGCCGTAACTATTGGAGCCAACACCGCAGCGCACACGACGAACTTCGATATTTTCTGCATTTAAAGGACTCCCGAGGTGTCGAACAAATTGCAATGGACGCGACGCGCCATCGTTCAATTCTACCAGACGGGTGACGGGCGTCACACGTCGCCGAGCGACTTGAAAGGTAGCAAATTACCTAAGCCAGCGCGACAGTTTTGGCGGACGAAGGTTGCTTTGAGGAGGAGTGTCGATTCTCATGCGAAGCGTTTGGCGACACGCGTTCTCCCGCAATGGGACTTCCAAGTGGTCGCGCGCGCCGGCCGCCAGATGCTGGCGCTCCGCGCACGACGGCCGGCTTCCCGGAGGGCGGTCGCCGTGCACAAGAAAAAAGTACCTAAATAATACTCTTCACATACAGGTCCGTCCGCCGGTCGCGGAAGAAGCCCCAGTCGGCACGATAGGCGGCAATGTCGTCGAGATCAAAGCGCGCGACCAGAACGCCGTCGTCGCTCGCACCCGCTTCCTGCACCAGATCGCCGCGATGGTTGGTGATGAACGAGTGGCCATAAAATTGCTGCTCGGTGCCGTCGTTGATCTCTAAGCCAATGCGATTGGCAGCGACGATCGGCACCGCATTCGAAACCGCATGGCCCTGCATGGCCCGCTGCCACTGCACATGCGTCTCAAGCGACGTGTCATAGGGCTCCGAGCCGATGGCGGTGGGATAAAACAGCACTTCGGCACCGGCCAGCATCATCGCGCGCGCGCATTCCGGATACCACTGATCCCAACAGATGCCGACGCCGATGCGCCCGAACGCGGTATCCCAGGCTTTGAAGCCGGTATCGCCGGGACGGAAATAATACTTTTCCTGATAGCCCGGCCCGTCAGGAATATGGCTCTTGCGATAAATGCCGAGATTGCGCCCATCCGCATCGATGATCGCAATTGAATTGTAATAGCGCGGGCCGTCCTTTTCGAAAATCGACACCGGAATGACGACGCCGAGGTCTTTGGCGAGACGCTCCATCGCCACGACACACGGATGCGTCGCCGCCGGGTAAGCGGTTGCAAACCACTTCGGGTCTTGCCGGGTGCAGAAATATATGCCCTGGAACAATTCCGACGGCAGGATTACTTGCGCACCCTGGCTCGCAGCGTCGCGCACGAGGCGCTCGGTCTTGGCGATATTGGCTGCCATGTCGCCGCTGTACGACGTTTGCAGGGCGGCGACGGTGATCAGACGCTTCGCCATCAGAGCGGCTCCTGCTGGGTGATGCAATGAAACGATCCGCCCCCGGCTTCGCCGCAGCCGAGTAAGCCGCGCGACGGCACGCCGATAACTTTGCGATCCGGAAACACGGCCTGCAAAGCAGCGAGCGCCGCATCCTGCGTCGGCGTGCCATACACCGGCACCACGACGACCCCGTTGGCGATGATGAAATTCATGTGCGAGGCCGGCGATATCTCGCCGAGCGCATTGACGTAACGCCCAGTTCCCGGAATGCGCACCACGTCGAGCTTGCGGCCATGCGCGTCCGTCGCTGCCTCAAGCGTTGCCGCAATGGCGTTGAGCGTAGCGGCGTTGGGATCATCCGGCCCGCTCGGCGCCTGACAAACAACGCGGCCCGGCGCCACGAAGCGGGCGATGTTGTCGATGTGCCCATCGGTATGATCGTTGGCTAGACCTTCATCGATCCAGATGACGCGTTTGGCGCCGAAGGCGTCGCTGAGGGCTGCTTCGGCCTGCTCTTTGGTCCAGCCGTTGCGGTTCGGATTGAGCAGCGTCTGCCGCGTCGTCAGGATGGTGCCTTCGCCATCCTGATCCACCGCGCCGCCTTCGAGCACAAACGCAAAGCGTCTAACCGGCGTATTTGAGACCCGGGCCACATCATCGCCAACCGTTGCATCATCGGGAAGGTCATACTTGCCGCCCCAGCTGTTGGTTGCAAACCGAAGCGCGATTTTGCCGCCAGCGTTTTTCGCGAAAATCGGGCCGGTATCGCGCAGCCAGATATCGCCGTATTTCGCCGCGATCAGATCGGCGCAATCGCCGATCGCGGTTTTGGCTGTCCGCCGGGATTCATCGCCGTTGACCAGAACGCGCACCGTATTGGTTGCACTCAATGCGCGAACGAGCGCTGCAACGTCGGCGCGCGGCAAATTTAGATTGCCGTTCCATTCGCCGGCATCGGCCGGCCACGCCGTCCAAATCGCCGTCTGCGGCGCCCACTCGGCCGGAACGATGGTGCTGTCGTCGCTCAACTCCGTGTCCTCAATTCCGCCGCGCCCGATGCGCGTCTCGCGTGCGGTCTCCCGCGCTGCAGCCCGGAAGTCAAGCGAGGCGACTAAAACGGTTGAACGCAGCGCGAAAAAACAAGGTCCGCCATGACCCCCCGCTGATCCAGGGCGTGATAACATGCGGTCATATATATGGACTGGCAACGTCACCGCTCATCACCGTCGATAGGTTAAGCAACGCCCCGCATGTCCGATATGCACGCTCCACCGATCCGGCCGTTTGATGCGCGGATGCTCGACGTCGGCGACGGCCATTGGATCTATGTCGAGGAAGTCGGCACGCCGGCGGGCCGTCCCGTCATTTTCCTGCACGGCGGACCGGGCAGCGGGGCCCAGCACGCCCATCGCGCGCTATTTGATGCCGAACGCGACCACGCGTTTCTGTTCGACCAGCGCGGTGCCGGTCGCAGCCATCCGTATCTGTCACGCCAAGCCAACACGACCCAGCACCTCGTCCGCGATATCGAAGTGATCCGCGACCACTTCGGCATCGACAAGTGGCTCGTCGTCGGTGGCTCTTGGGGTTCGACACTCGGCCTCGCCTATGCGCAAGCGCATCCTGACCGCGTCTTAGGTCTCGTGCTGCGGGCGATTTTTCTCGGCACGCGCGAGGAAGTCCAATGGGCCTTCGTCGACGGTCCGAAAACCTTTTGGCCGGAGCTGTTCGACGCGTTTCTCGCAACCCTGCCCGAAGCAGAGCGCGAATATCCGTTGGCCGCCTACACGGCGCGCCTTACCGATCCCGACCCCAGCATCTCCACGCCGGCGGCTCACATCTGGCACGCCTACGAACGCGTGCTGTCCGAATTGATCCCCGCGCAAACGCGTTTGCCGACAACGCCCCCGCCGGCCGGCGCGCGCCTGCCGCCGACACCGCTGATCGAAGGCCATTACATCGCCCATGATTTTTTTCTCGATCCCGGTGCACTGTTGGCCAATGCGTCAAAGCTTGCCGGAATCCCCGGCCGCCTCATTCAGGGGCGTTACGATCTGCTGTGTCCGCCGACCAGCGCCGTCGCCCTGGCCGCCGCCTGGCCCGACGCCCGATTGACCATCATCGAGTCCGCCGGCCACGCCATGACCGAACCCGGCGTCACCGCCGCGATGAGCAAAGCCATCGCAGAACTCATGGGGCGGCGAGCTACGATCCCCCTTGCGGAACGATAAGAGAACGTGTAGCGTACAGACATGATTTGTACCGGCACCGCACGCAACGACGCACGCGGTGCTAGCGCTTTTTTACCGCTTATCGCCGCTGGCGGCAGCTTTTGCCATCGGGGTTTGACGTCAACCGGCAGCCACGTGTGCCGCCGCTACAGGGATGCCATCCGCAAAACCCCATGCTCACCGAAAAACAAAAAGAGCTGCTGCTGTTCATTCACGATCGCATGCAGGAGCGCGGCGTGCCGCCCTCGTTCGATGAAATGAAGGACGCGCTCGACCTGAAATCCAAGTCGGGCATTCACCGCCTTATCACGGCGCTGGTTGAGCGCGGGTTTATCCGCCGCCTGCCGCATCGCGCCCGCGCCATTGAAGTCATCAAGCTGCCGGAGAATTCTCTCACGCCCATTGCCGCCGTCGAGCCGCGACCGAGAAGCGGATTTCAACCGAGCGTCATCGAAGGCAGCGGCCCGCCGCGCGCCAACGTCGCGCCGCCGCCCTCGCACATCATTGACGCGCGCACGGTGTCGATCCCGGTCATGGGCCGCATTGCCGCCGGTACACCGATCAGCGCCATCCAAAACCACACCCACGACATCGCCTGCCCGCCGGATCTGCTGACCAACGGCGAGCATTTCGCGCTCGAGGTCAAAGGCGATTCGATGATCGAAGCCGGCATCCATGATGGCGATACCGTCATCATCCGCCGTTGCGACAGCGCCGAAAACGGCGACATCGTCGTAGCGCTCGTCGAAAAGGAAGAAGCGACACTGAAGCGCCTGCGCAAAAAAGGCTCAACCATCGCCCTCGAAGCCGCCAATCCCGAATTCAAAACCCGCATCTTCGGGCCGGATCAGGTCGATATTCAAGGCCGTCTCGTCGGCCTGATGCGCCGTTACTGAACCGACGCCGGGTCGAGTTCCTCGTCATCGGCATCGGGTGTGGCGGGCACGATGGGTTGAGTTCGCTGTGAGCCTGGAGGGGCCGGTGTCGCACTGGTGTGTCGACGGCGGTCAGCAATTGCTGCCGGCACCGCGCGGACGGCGGCCCACGGTCGGGCGCCGCGAAATTCCGCAACCGTCTCGGTTCGGATCGCCGGCTTGCCGCTCGCATCGGCCGCGCTCACATACAGCGCATAACCGGCATTGCGCCACATATCGAACAGATCGACGATGATCTCCGGCGCGGTGCACGTCGCGGGTCGCGGCACGTCGGCAATCAACACGCGCGCCGCCGCGCAATCGTCGACGAAGGCCGATGGGTGACGCGAGACAGCCACCAGCACGCCTTTGACGCGCGCCGTGCAGCCGCTGGCGTCGCAAGTAAAGCCGCTGCCCTTCTGCGCCGTCGACACGTCCCGTCCGTCGCCATCGGCCAACAGCCAGCGTTCAAGCTCGAACTTCGATTGCCGCGCCGGCAGCGCCGACAGCAATCCATCTGCCATGCGCACGGCGACGAGATCGCCGTTCCGGCCAATCAGCACGTCGGGCCGCGCAAGCGTCGGAGCCAGCGCGAGACCACTTAGGATGCTCGCAAGTCCCATCAACCGCCACCGCGTCTGCCACAGCGCCAGCCACAGGCCGCCGCCCACCATCAAGGCAAACGCCGACCAAGGAATTTGCGCCAGATGGCCGACAGCGCCCGGTATGCGCGCAACGGCATCAGCGCACCACGTCATCACCTCGATGCCTTTGCCGAGCGGCCACAACGCCCACGATTCGAGCGAGAACGGCATTAGCACGATCGCCAACAGCGCGGCTGGCATAACGATCAAATTGCAGATCGGAATGGCGATCAGATTGGCGAACACGGCATACTGCTGGCTCTGATGAAAATGATAGGCCGCGAACGGCGCGACGGCGATGCTGGCGATCAAAGTCGAGGCGATAATTCCGCCGAAAAAGCCGGTGAGCCGCATGACCAGAGGCGGCGCGGCATTCAATACACGTCGCCGCCGCACTTCTTCGTAGGCGGCGATCAATCCAGTGACGGCCGCAAACGACATTTGAAAACCCGCGTCGAACAGGCTTTCGGGATACAGCGCCAATATCAGCAGCGCCGCTAGCGCCACGTTGCGCAACGCCAACGCCGGTCGATCAAACAGCACGGCGGCGAACATGACCGCGATCATCACAGCCGCCCGCACCGTCGCGAACGCGCCGCCCGAAATCGCCAGGTAGATCAGCGCCGCGACAATGCCGCTCACCGCCGCGATCTTTTTGATAGGCAATACGAGAGCCGCTCCCGGCACGAGCGCCAGCATCAATCGCACGACGTAGAACACCGCACCCGCCATCACCACCATGTGCAGGCCGGAGATCGACAGAATGTGAAACAGACCCGAATCCTTGAAGGCCTGATTGGTCTCTTCGCTGATGCCTCCACGCTCGCCGGTGATAAGCGCCGTGGCGATGGCGCCGGATTCACCCGGCAGAACCGCCTTGACGCGTGCGCCGATCGTCGTTCGAAGCGCATCGATGGCGTGATCGAACTGCGCCCGCGCGCCCGTCGCCGTGTCGCGTCCCTCAACGACCGGTGCCGCCATCGCATACCCGACACCGCCGAGCTGTTCGAACCATGCCGTGCGCGCGAAATCAAACCCGCCCGGCAACGCCGGTTTTGACGGCGGCGACAGCGTCGCTGTCAATCGCACGCGATCGCCCGGGACGAGCGGCGTTGGGTTTTTCAAAGTGCGAATACGCACGCGCTTTGGAAGTCTCGTTCGATCGAGGTCAGCAATGTCAACAACGTCGAGTGTCAGTCGCTGACCGCGCGGCGCTCGCGATTCAGCGAGGCGAACGATGCCGGTCACGTCGGCGCGCCGCAACGGCTTTTCCAGGACCGGGGCGCGGACGGCTTCAACGCGCAACTTTGCAAGCCCGAAACCAACGCCCGCGAGACAGCTGGCGATCAACGCGACTGCTGCGACCGAGCCACGCGGCGCGGCGATGACCGCAATCATCGCCACCAGAGCCGGTAGCCACGCAACGGCCATCGACGGCTCGATAGGCAGCGCGAAATATCCGGCAATCCCGGCACCGAGACAAACCGGCGACCAGAGAAAAACACGATGACGCTCAAGATCGAGCGCTTGGGCTGCAAGGCGCACGGGATTGCTGCCGACAGCCGCGCGGGAATCGCGGTTCGACCTGGCGCCGTCTGCCAGCGTTGCCAAGTCCTCGCTGACGACATCGGTCGCCGTCACCTCGTCACGATCCTGATCCGCCGCTCAATCGCCATCGCATCCCGTCTCCCCGGCCCACTTAACTTGGATCAAGCCGCATGCTACGAGCAGCGCAGCTATTCCTCAATTCTCAACACCACAGAAGGTCCTATGACCGAGGCCTCGACCACGCGCGCACCAAAATCCGACGTTGTTGTACGGTTCGCCCCCTCGCCGACCGGATACTTGCACATCGGCGGCGCCCGCACGGCCTTGTTCAACTGGCTCTACGCGCGCGGCCGCGGTGGAAAGTTTTTGTTGCGCATCGAAGATACCGACCGCGAACGCAACAACGACGCCGCCGTGGCGGCTATCCTCGATGGGCTGCGTTGGCTCGAACTCGACTGGGACGGCGACGCCGTTTCGCAATTCGCTCGCGCTGACCGCCATCGCCACGTCGCGAACGACATGCTGGCGCGCGGCGCCGCCTACCACTGCTACTGCTCGCCGGCCGAAATCGAAGCCGCACGAGACTTGGCCAAGGCCGAAGGCCGTCCGCAGATTTTCTTGTCACCCTGGCGCGACCGCGATCGAAGCGAGGCACCGGCCGGTGTCAAACCAACCGTGCGCCTCAAAGCTCCGCGCGACGGCGAAACCCGCGTCGCAGATCACGTCCAGGGTGACGTGACATTTCCGAACAAGGATCTCGACGATCTGATCATTCTGCGCTCGGATGGCAACCCGACCTACAATCTCGCGGTCGTCGTCGACGATCATGACATGGGCGTCACGCATATCATTCGCGGCGTCGACCATCTGACGAACACAGCGCGCCAGACGCAAATCTATCAGGCCATGGCCTGGACCGTTCCCGAGTTCGCGCACGTGCCGCTGATCCACGGCGCGGATGGTGCCAAGCTATCCAAGCGTCACGGAGCGCAGGGCGTCGAGGATTATCGCAGCATGGGCTACTTGCCGATTGCGCTGCGCAACTACCTCGTGCGTCTCGGCTGGAGCCACGGCGACGACGAAATCATGTCGAACGATCAGCTTTTGCAGTGGTTCGATATCGACGACATCAACAAGAGCGCCGCCCGCTTTGATTTCAAAAAGCTCGACGATCTCAACGGCCACTATATTCGCCTGACCGACGACGCCGAACTCGTCACCCGCATCGATGATATGCTCCCGCATTTAAATTTTGCCGAGTTGCGGGCTCTAGCGGTCGACGCCAAGGCGCCGCCACGCGCCGACGTGGCGTTGGCGAACGAAGTCGCAAACTTGGCGCCCAGCTTGAGCGATGGCCAGGCTCTGAAAGCCCGCCTCGCCGACGTTGGCCACGACAAATTTCTCGCGGCCATGCCGGCGCTGAAAGAGCGCGCGAAGACCCTTGCCGAACTTGTCAGCGGCGCCTTGTTCCTCGTTGCCGAAACGCCGCTGCGTCTCGACGACAAGGCGGCAAAACTCATCGATGACGAAGCCAAGGCGACGCTCGACGCCATCGCGGTCCGTTTTGAAACCGTCGCCGAGTGGACCGCGGCAGCACTTGAAGCCGATGTGCGGACCTATGCCGAGCAGACGGGTGCCAAACTTGGCAAAGTCGCCCAACCGCTGCGCGCGGCGCTGACCGGCCGAGCCGTCTCGCCGCCGGTGTTCACAGTGCTTGAGGTTCTAGGCCGCGCGGAGTCACTTAAACGCATTGGCGACATAACGCGCTAAGCTCTTGAACGCGCGCCACTTGCTTCGGCTCGTCCGCCTGTCATCGTAGTTGTCGCCGATCCAGCTCCCCGGAACGGCAGCCTTGCCGCACCGCAAAATCTCCGCTAATCGTCTGAGGCACAGTCGTTTTTGAGCTTCATAGCGACACAGATGATTGGTGAAAGACGTCCGTTCGCCGCAATGATATGGCGGGAGGCGCGCCGTCGAATTGGCAAAGTCGCTGTCGTGTCGAGCGAAGCCTTTTTTGGCCGTCGCGGGCCGAAGTGTTTGGAGGTATCACATGACGATCCACGATACGAAAGCCAGTACGTCCGCCTCCACCGCACCAGCCCCAAAATCGGCGTCATTGACGGCCGCCGGCAAAGACGTTTCGTTGGCCGTGCGCAGCGGCACCATCGGGCCCGACGTGATCGATGTCGCGTCCCTCTACAAAGAGACCGGCTGCTTCACCTACGATCCAGGTTTCACCTCGACCGCGAACTGCGCCAGCAAGATCACCTTCATCGATGGTGACAAAGGCGAACTTCTGTATCGCGGTTATCCGATTGATCAGCTCGCCGAAAACACCTCGTTCCTCGCCGTCTGCCATTTGCTGCTGTATGGGGAACTGCCAAACAACGCCGAGTTCATCAACTTCCGCCGCACCATCACCCATCACACTATGGTGCACGAACAGATGACGCGTTTCTTCACCGGTTATCGCCGTGACGCGCATCCGATGGCGGTGATGGTTGGCACGGTCGGTGCGCTGTCGGCGTTTTATCATGACTCGACCGACATCAATGATCCGCGCCAGCGCGAAATCGCCAGCCATCGCATGATCGCCAAGATGCCGACGATTGCCGCCATGGCCTACAAATATTCCGTTGGCCATCCATTCATCTACCCGCGCAACGACCTCGATTACACATCGAACTTTTTGCAGATGTGCTTTGCCGTGCCGTGCGAGCCCTACGTCGTCAATCCGGTGCTGTCGCGCGCCCTCGATCGCATTTTCATTTTGCACGCCGACCACGAGCAGAACGCCTCGACCTCGACAGTCCGCCTCGCTGGATCATCGGGCGCCAACCCGTTTGCTTGTATCTCAGCCGGCATCGCCTGCTTGTGGGGGCCGGCACACGGCGGCGCCAACGAAGCCGCCCTCAACATGCTGCAGGAAATCGGCACCGTCGAACGCATCCCGGAATTCATCAAGAAGGCCAAGGACAAGTCATCCGGCTTCCGCTTGATGGGCTTTGGCCACCGCGTTTACAAAAATTATGATCCGCGCGCCAAGGTCATGCAGAAGACCTGCCACGAAGTGCTCGAAGCCACCGGCATGAAGAACGATCCATTGCTGAAGGTGGCGCTTGAGCTCGAGCGCATCGCGCTGCAGGACGAGTACTTCGTCGACAAGAAGCTTTATCCCAACATCGACTTCTATTCCGGCATCACACTGCGGGCGATGGGCTTCCCGGTCGATATGTTCACCGTGCTGTTCGCGGTGGCGCGCACCGTCGGCTGGATCGCGCAGTGGAAAGAAATGATCGAAGATCCCGAGCAGCGCATCGGCCGGCCGCGCCAGCTTTATGTCGGCCCGACCCGGCGCGATTTCCCGTCTGAGTGATCTCGCAAGACGCCGATGACGACATCAGCGGCCGCAAAACTTGGATGCCCGCCCGCACTTCGCATTCGGGCGGGCATTTTCGCGAGTGCGTCCAGCTGTGCGCGACGCTCGGCACTGTCGCGCAATAGCGGCATCAGTGCCGCGCCCAATGTTTCAGCCGTGCACTCGTCCTGCAGCAGCTCGGGGTAAACATTGCGGCCCAAAACCAGATTGGCCAGCACGACGCTCTGCACATTCAATAAGTACCGCAGCGGTTTCATGATCCAATCGACTTTGTAGGCAACCACGGCCGGTGTTCCAGCCAAGGCGAGTTCGAGCGTGACAGTGCCGGATGCCGCCAGCGCCGCTCGCGCCAAATCCATCGCCGCATACTTATCGGCGCCATCGACGATCATCGGCTTCACGCGCCAACGAGCCGTTCGCTCGATGATCATGGCCTTGACGTGTGGCACCGCCGGAATGACGACAGAAAACGCGTCACCCTGTTCGGCAAGCCGCGCAACCGCGTCGCCGAAGACATCGATCAGATGCGTAATCTCCGAACGCCGGCTGCCCGGCAGAACCAAAAGCACCGGGCGATCTTCCGGCAATCGCAGACGGCGTGCGAGCGCCGCGCCATCCGCTGTCGCAATCTGATCCAGCCGCTCGATCAATGGATGACCGACATACGTGCACGCCGGTCCGCCGAGACGCGCATGCGCCGCCGGCTCGAACGGCAGCAGCGCCAGCACATGGTCAACATAGCCGCGCATGCGTTTGGCGCGCCCCGGCCGCCACGCCCACACACTCGGCGACACGTAGTTGACGATCGGCACCCCCGGCATGCGACGGCGGACGCGCTTGGCGATCGGATGCGTAAACTCCGGACTGTCGATGATGATGACGATATCCGGCCGCAGGGCGACGGCTGCATCGACCGCCTGATAAACGCGGCCAACGATGCGTGGCAACACCGGCAGGATCGACATCAGACCCATCACAGCCACATCATCCATCGGAAAAATCGAGGCGAGCCCCTGCCGCGCCATATCGGCCCCACCGACGCCGGTGAACGTCACGCCGTCACCACCAAGCCGCGATGTCAGCGCCGCCATTAACGCCCCACCCAGCGCATCGCCGGACTGTTCACCCGCCACGATAAAAACGCTGAGCGGGCGACGGGGCCTGTGTTGGTTCATCTGTTCGGCAGTGATTGGCGACATTGTCAGCCTCTCCCACCATCGCCGGCGTTGAGCGCAACCAACGCGATACCGAGCTGCCGAGCTCGATTGCCGAGCGCCTCCAGCGCACGCGCATGCGGATCGCCCGATCGATCAAAGATCACCACCGCCGCCAATCCAATGGCGCTGATAGCATCCAGCACATGGGCGTCGATCACCGCATTCGCCCCAAGCACGGCGACACCGGATCGCCGCCGCCACAGCCCGCGCCGCGACGCATGTGTCCGCCCCATCACCGCGACCGGCGCTTCATCGACGCCAATCGAAATGACCCGTTGGCGCCGGACAACGAGCACGGGATCGATGTCAAAATCCTGCAGCGTTGCCATCACGTCGGCGCCGAGGATCGCATCACGCCGCCAAGCGTCGGCGGCGCCAGCTAATTGATCGCGAACATCGGCGCATTGGCGACCCGCGTGCCGCGCACTTACGCCATGGCCGACCTGCGGTTTGACCCCGGTCACAAAAATCTCAGCGTTCGAAGCGTTCTCAATTAGCCGCGCGCGATGGGCGGCGATGACGAGCCCGCTCTCCGCCGCGATGCCGCGCAAGCCCGCAGCCGCAACGCCTAACACCGTCTCCGGGCCGATCGTCGGCAAATCGACGCGCAAATCCTGGCCCGGCTTCGGCCGCTTCACCAGCACGCCGCGTCGATGTCGGCCATCGCCGCCCGATCGCTGCCACGACCGAGCAACCCGGGCCAGCGTCCGGTCAGTGCCCTCCGCGCCTTCGAGCGCCAGCACGCGACCGCCCGCGACCACGGCCGCCTGACCAATGTCGAATGGGCCAAGCGCATCGATCACCGCCATGCCGAGCGCGATGTCGGCTGTGTCTGCCGCCGTCGGCTCCGGCCCCGCGAGTACCCCGTCCCCGATCAGCAGATCGGGCGCCACGTCCGCCACACCAACCACGCGAAAGCCGTGCGGTTCGAACAGCTGCACCACGGCGCGCAGCAAGGCATCGTCGCCGCCGGCCCGCATGATCCGCATCACCGACGGGATGGCTGTGAGAAATCCCAAGTCCGGCCGGGCATCGCGCAGCCGCGGCCGTGTCATGCGCCCGACCATGATGACATCACGCACTCCGGCGCGCTTCAGCGAGGCCAGCGCCGCGCCGTACTTCGACCAGGACAGCCGCACCACCGGCAAGCTGCCGAAGGCGGCGTCCGCTTCTTCGGCGATGGCGATGATGTGCACGCCCGCGCCGCGCCGCGTGATGGCGTCGATGACTTCGCCCGGCATCGTGCCACCGCAGGCAATGACGCCGATCGGAGGTGAGGTCGGGCCTTGCGAATTTGCCGGCATGGCCAGCGTCAGCTCTCAGTGCCGTTTTTCGGCGTGCACAGCGAGCGCTTGCCGCCTTCACGGATGAAGGCAACGATCTCCTGCACAATCGGATGCCCGGCAAATTCCGACGCCACATCGTCCATGCGTTCAACGAGTGTGCCTTCGGCCGCAAACAGCGCGCGATAGGCGCGGCGCAAATCGTGGATGTCGGAGCGCGAAAATCCGCGCCGTTGCAGCCCGACGATATTCAGCCCCGATAAATAGGCGCGATTTCCCAGCGCCATGCCGTAGGGGATCAGATCGTTTTCCAATCCTGACATGCCGCCAACGAACGAATGCGGTCCAACGCGCGCGAACTGAATGACAGCCGCCCCGCCGCCGATGATGGCGTAATCGCCGACCCAGCAGTGACCGGCCAGCATGACGTTGTTGGAAAAGATGACATTATTGCCGACGCGGCAGTCATGCCCGACGTGGCTGTTGGCCAGGAAAGCGCAGCCACTGCCGACCGTCGTCACCGAGCCGCCGCCTTCTGTGCCGGGGTTCATGGTCACGCCTTCGCGGATCAGGCAGTCGGCGCCGACCGTCAGCGAGCACGGCTCGCCTTTGTACTTGAGATCCTGCGGTTGATGACCGATCGAGGCGAACGGAAAAATCCGCGTCCGGGCGCCTATTGTGGTCGCCCCCGCAACGGCCACATGGCTGACGAGTTCGACGCCCTCATCCAGCGCAACCTCGCGACCGACCGTACAAAACGGACCGATCTTCACACCCGCCGCTAGTCTCGCCCCATCTTCGACGATTGCATTCGGGTGAATGGAAGCTTCAGCCATGCTTGCTCGCGAATGCCTTTGCGTCTGCGGTGTCGGCCAGCATAGCGCTGATTTCGGCCTCTGCCACGGTGTGGCCGTTGACCTTCGCATCACCGCGGAAGCGCCAGACGCGGCCACGATTGCGGATCTTCGTCACATGATAGTGCAGCTGATCGCCGGGCAACACCGGCTTTCTGAACTTGGCGTTGTCGATCCCCATGAAGTACACGAGTTCGGCCTTATAATCCTCGCCGATGCTGGCGACGCACAGAGCGCCGGCCGTCTGCGCCAAGCCCTCGATAATCAGCACACCGGGCATGACCGGGAATTGCGGAAAGTGGCCCTGGAAAAACGGCTCGTTGATGGTCACGTTCTTGACGCCAACGCAGCTCTCGTCGCCCTTCATGTCGTACATGCGGTCAACCATCAGGAACGGATAGCGGTGCGGCAACAGCTTCATGACGCGGATGATGTCCGCCGTGCCGAGGGTGTCCGCCGGTGTCGTCTTGGTATTCATCGTCTCTCCGCTCCCGCGCCGCGTCTTACTCGTTCGTCTGTTCAAGTCGGAACCGCTCGCGTGTGGCCCGCTAGAATTTGGCCACAACCGGCCCGACTCACTCGTCGTGTCTCACTCGTCGTTTCTCAATTTTCGTCACTCAATCGTCGTCGCTCGACGCTACGTCGCGGTCCTTGATGGGCGTCCGCGATGCAAGTCGTTTCAGGGCCGCCAACTCACGCGCCGAGTCGCGCAACGGCTTGGCCGGAGTACCAAAGTATCGCGCGCCAGCCGGCACATCGTGCGTGGCGTTTGAGGCCCCCGCGATGTGCGCGCCCTTGCCGACTTTGATGTGTCCGACCACGCCCGACTTACCGCCCATGACGACAAAATCACCAAGCTCGCTCGATCCCGAGATGCCACTTTGCGCCACGATAATACAGTGTCGACCAACGATGACGTTGTGCCCGATCTGCACGAGATTATCAATTTTCGTGCCTTCCCCGATGATCGTATCCTTAAGAGCACCGCGGTCGACGGTTGTATTGGCCCCGATCTCGACGTCGTCCTGAATGATCACGCGGCCGATCTGCGGCACCTTCAAATGGCCATCGCGCCCCATCGCAAAACCAAATCCGTCAGTGCCGAGGCGGACGCCGGCCTGGAGGATGACGCGGTCGCCAACGAGGGAATGGGTCACGGAGCAGCCAGGCCCGATGTAGCAATCACGGCCGATGCTGACGCGGCCACCGATGACGGCGCCGGCGGTAACGCGCGTGCCCCGGCCGATCTGCGCGCCGGGTCCGACCATGGCGCCTGGCTCGATCGTCGCGCCGTCTTCGATCATCGCTGTTGGATCGATGGCGTGTGCAGCTCCAGCGAGCACGATCGGGTGCAGCGAGGTCGGGTAAAACATCAGCAGCGCCTGCGCGAAGCCGTGGTACGGGCGCGCCATGACCAACGCTGCCGTTGCGGCCGGCAACCGGCTTTCCAGCAACGGACTGACAAGGCACGCCCCCGCCAACGTGGCGTCGAGCTGGCTCAGATATTTGCGGTTGTCGATGAACGATAATTGTCGCGGCTCGGCATCGCTCAGCGGGCGAATGTCCTCGACCAGCCTATCGGGGTCGGCGCCAGCGCCCAATTGCGCGCCGATATTGGCTGCCACCGCCGCCAAAGTAAACGGACCGGCGCGGTCAAAAAAACCCGGGTGCTCCATGGTTCAGCCTCTGGCCATTAGTCGTATCGCTGCGGCATCGCGGTTGCGTGTGGCGACGTTCGCCGTGTGATGCGCCGCCAAGCGCCCCGTCTGACGGGCACTTCTAACGCGAACCGGCGCGATGGCAAGATCAGCCAGCGCGCCGGGATCATGTCAGACGGGGACAACGCCGCAACGTGCCACCGCTCAGCTTAAAACTTGGTCGACGCGCCGAACCGGAAGAATTGCTCTTCGTCGAATTTTGCCTTCGACAATGCCTTGGCGAAGTCGACGCGCAGCGGACCGACTGGCGAATTCCATAGCAAGCTGGCGCCCACCGACGACCGAATGACACTGTCATCGGCAAGGCATGCTTCACCGGTTTGCGTCGTACATTTTGCTAGCACCGCCTCGGCACGTTCTGAAACATTAAACAGCGATCCGGCATCCGCGAATACCGCACCACTCATGCCCAGTTCGTCCGGCACGAAGGGCAGCGGGAAGCGCACTTCAGCCGTCGCCGCCCAATAGGTCGTACCGCCGAGCGCATCCCCCGTATTCAAGTCACGCGGACCGTAGCCGGACCGGTCGAAGCCGCGCACCGTTTCACCGCCCTTGAAGTAGGAATCGAGGATGCGAACCTCGTCATCACCCCAGGCCTGGATGTGCCCGCCGATGACGCGGCCAATAAGGGTGATCTTGTCGGTGATCGGATAGTAGCCGCGCGCTTCGCCGCCGACGCGCCAGTATTGGACATCGCCACCGAGACCGGCAAACTCGTCTTCGAGCTGCAGGTAATAGCCGCGCGTCGGGTTCTTGGGATGGTTGCGTTGATCGTAGGTCAGCGTCGTGCCGGCCACGGATGTGAAATAGGAATCGTCTTCACAATTCGTTGGGGCGTTGTTGTTTGGATCAGCATCAATATTCACATCAAGTGCAATGTTACTATCGCCACAAGCATCTTTGATTGCCAAAGACGCGTCGTTGTCGACCTCGAAAATCTGGTCGCGCGATAGGCCATAGCTCGTCTGCATCCAGAGGTTTTCGGCAATCGGGAAGCCGAGGCGGATTTGCCCGCCGCTCTTGCGCTGACGGAAGCCCGACTGTTCGGTCTGGTCGATTTCCTTGTGGTACAGATCGAAGCCCGCCGCCAAATTGCGATCCAGGAAGCGCGGCTCGGTGAACGACAGATCGACCTGCTGGCGCTCGAACGATCCGGCCAGCTTCAAGCGCAGGAATTGACCGTTGCCGAGCAGGTTGCGTTCGGTCAGCGAGATATCGCCGATCACGCCTTCGTTGCTCGAATAGCCGGCACCGAACGAGATTTCACCGGTCGACTGCTCAACCAATTCGACGTCGAGCACGACACGATCCGGCGCGGAGCCCGGGCGGCGTTTGACGTCGGCCGATTTAAACAGGCCGAGCCCCGAGAGGCGCTTCTTGGCACGGTCCACCAGCAGCGGATTGAAGGCATCGCCTTCCGCTAAGCGGAATTCGCGGCGGATGACATAGTCCTTGGTCCGGTCGTTGCCGATGACGTTGATGCGCTCGATGTAGATCCGCGGACCTTCATCGACGACATAGGAAATGGAAATGGTGCGGGTCGCGAGATCGGGCGTCGCGCGCGGCCGCACACGGGCGAAGGCGTAGCCACGCTCGGCAATGGCAAGCGTCAGCGCCTCGGTCGATTTATCGATCAATGAAGCGTTGTACACCTCTCCGGCGTTGGTGAGCAGCTCGCCGCGATACTCTTCCGCCGGCACTTCGGCGAGCGAGCTATCGATCGCCACCTGACCAAAGTTGTAGAGCTCGCCCTCTTCGATGGCGAAGTTGATGATGAAGCCGGAGCCGTCCGGATCGAGCTCAGCATTGCCGGCCACGACGGTCGCATCGGCGTAACCGTTCTTCAAATAATACTGCCGCACCAGCTCCCGGTCGAGATTGAGCCGGTCGGGATCGTAGATGCTCGTGCCCTTGAGGAAGTCGAACCACCCAGCTTGCGTGGTCGAAATGATGTCGCGTAGCTGGCTATCCGAGAATGCCCGATTGCCGACGAAATTGATGCCTTTGACCTTGGTGGCAATGCCCTCGGTCACCTCGAACACGAGATTGACCCGGTCCTGTTCAAGCTCGATGATCTTTGGCTCGACCGACGCGGCGAAGCGGCCCTGGCGGCGATAGACGTCGAGAACGCGCTGCGCGTCGGCCTGAGCCCGCGACCGCGTGAACACCGAACGTGGCTTCAACTGCACTTCGTTGACCAGCGTCGCGGTATCGACTTCGCTGTTGCCCTCGAAGGCAACCTGATTGATGACCGGGTTTTCCCGCACTGTAACGACTGCGGTCGAGCCCTGCGGCTCGATGCTGACGTCGGCGAACAGCCCAGTTGCGAAAAGTGCCTTGATCGACGCATCGACCTTGCCGGGATTGAAAGCATCGCCGGGGCCGAACTGCAGGTACGAGCGCACAGTCTCGGGCTCGACCCGGCGATTGCCGACGACCTGAATGTCCTTGATCACGCCTTGAGCCCGCGCCGCGCCTGAAACGTAGGCGGCATCCCCAATCGCAATCATCGGCGAGAGTACACCTGCCGCCAAAGTCAGGCGCAGCAGTCCCGCCACGATGATTTGTAGTCTCTGCATACGCGGTGTCGCCCTCGTCTGCCGCCGAACCCCCTAATCCGAATGCGAGCCGTCGGCGGCAACATCGCATTCACGCAGTTCGTCTATCGTACCGTCGACCTGGCGTTGCGCTTCGCCGTGCTGGCCTACAGTTTTCGTTCGTTACGCCGGCCAAACGCACGTCGTTTGGACCGATGTTTGCCCCACTTTTTGGCCGCTCCCTCCCACAGGCTCGACCAACGGCGGAACAGTCATGCTGCGCGGTGCTTGCCGTCAGCCGATCGGCTTCCCCCGAATCGGCAACAAAAAACACTGCTCAACTTGAACGCTTTTAACGATTCATACACCATCCTGGAAGTGGCAAGTTTACGTCACCGCTGGAGATTCAGCCGGTTCCCGTCCACCGCCGCCAGACGTTGAGCAAGTCGTTGAAATTGACGAAAATCATCAGCATCATCAACAGCGCCAGTCCGACCTGAAATCCCATCTGCTGGAACCGCTCGCTGGCCGGCTTCCGGCGGAGCGCTTCATAGCCATAGAACATAAGATGACCGCCGTCCAAAACCGGGATCGGCAACAAGTTCAAGAAACCGATGTTTGCCGAAATAAACGCCACCCAGCGCAGCATCGGCTCGATGCCGAGCTCAGCGACCTTGGCCGTCACTTCCGCCATCAGGATCGGTCCACCCAGCTGCTCCGCCGACTGGCGTTGCGTAATGATGTCTCTGAGGCCGGCCAGCGACGCGGTGATGTTGCCATAAGTTTCGCTGACCCCGCGAGCGATGGCCTGCAGCGGGTTGACGCTCTCGATTTTGATCTTGTCGGCCGAGATCGACCGCTGAATGCCGATCAGCCCGCGGCGGAACGAGCGGCCAAAGGCATCCTTCTGCTCATCGGTGTTCGGCGTGACGAGCAAGGTTATCGTCGACCCGCCCCGCTCCACGACGAAGGCCAGCTCACGCCCGGCATTACTGCCGACGATGCGCTGCAAATCCTCGAATTTTTCGATTGTCGAGCCGTTGATCTCGACGATTTTATCACCGGGTATAAAACCCGCCCGGGCCGCCGGTGTATCGGGCAATACCGCGTCGACGTAGGCCGGCATGACGCGGATGCCGACAGCCATGTTCAGCGCCGAATACAACACGATCGCCAGCAGGAAGTTGGCGATCGGCCCCGCCGCAACGACGGCCGCGCGCTGCCCCACCGGCTTGGCGTGGAACGCACCCGCCTTTTCGGCCGCCGGCATGGTGTCGGTCTTGCCGGTGCCCGGCGCCGAGGCCGCGTTCTCATCATCGATGAATTTGACATAGCCGCCGAGCGGGATCGCAGCGAACCGCCAGCGCGTGCCCCGCTTGTCGTTGAAGCCGAAAAGTTCGGGGCCAAAGCCGATCGAGAACGCCTTGACCGTCACGCCGCACCAGCGCGCCACGAGAAAGTGCCCAAGTTCGTGAATGAACACGACGATCGTCAAAACCAGCAGAAATAGGATGCCGTAATTCCAGATCCAACCGGCAAAGGTCGAGAGCTGCTCCATGCCTTGCGAACTCCTTGGGCGGCTTTCAAAGCCGGCGCGATTGACGCGACAAACTGCGGCGCGATGCCGATGATTTAGGTGCTTGGGCGCACCAACCGCGCACCAACCTATGGCGACTCATAGCGCGCCAGTTGCTCGGCGGCCAGCCGCCGCCCGATGGCGTCGATGGCCAAGATATCGTCGAGGCACGCCGCCGGTGCAATGGCGCCCTGGCGCTCGGCCAGTTCGATGGTGTCTTCAACGAGCCGTGCGATATCGAGAAATTTGAGACGGCGGCCAAGAAACGCCGCAACAGCGATCTCGTTCGCCGCATTCAGCACGGCCGGCGCGGTGGCGCCGCGGCGCATCGCCGCCTTGGCGACACGCAGGGCCGGAAACCGCACCTCATCGGGCGCTTCGAAGGTCAGCGATCCAAGCTGCGCCAGGTCGAGTTTGGCTGTCGGCGCCGCCATGCGCCGTGGCCAGGCCAGCGCCACCGCGATCGGTGTGCGCATGTCGGGCGGCGCCAACTGCGCCATCACCGATCCGTCAGTGTAGCTGACCAGGCAATGCACGATCGATTGCGGATGCACGACACAATCCAGCGCCTCGACACCGACCGGAAACAGGTGAAAGGCCTCGATCAGTTCAAGTCCCTTGTTCATCAGCGTGGCGCTGTCGATGGTCACCTTGGCGCCCATCGACCAGTTGGGATGACGAAGCGCCTGCTCCGGCGTCACGGCTTCGAGTGCCGCTGCGTCCCAGGTGCGAAACGGTCCGCCCGATGCCGTCAGCACAATCTTCTCGATGGTTTCGGCGTCAGCCCCGGCGAGTGCCTGAAATGCCGCCG
This sequence comes from Hyphomicrobium sp., assembly GCA_021732485.1. Lineage (GTDB taxonomy): Bacteria > Pseudomonadota > Alphaproteobacteria > Rhizobiales > Hyphomicrobiaceae > Hyphomicrobium_B. The sequence continues at coordinate 4,735 of JAKFUV010000010.1, read as the reverse complement.
AGTGCTCGCTGTCGACCGGCAGCAACTCGGCTCCGGTCCGGGTGATTTCGGCGGTAAAGACATCGCCCGCCGACACCAAGCACTCCTTGTTGGCGAGCGCGATCCGGCGGCCCTGCGCGGCGGCGGCGAAGGTCGGCCGCAAACCTGCCGCGCCGACGATGGAGGCCATCACACAGTCGGCTGGCTCTTGCGCCGCCTCGACGACGGCGTTGGCGCCGGCGGCAACGCGAATACCAGTACCAGCCAACGCGTCGCGCAGCTCGCCGAGCAACGTTTCATCGCCAATGACGGCGAGCTTGGCATTGTGTCGCCGGGCGGCGTCGGCCAAGGCCTCCACTTGGCATTGCGCGGTGAGTGCGATCACTTCGAATCGGTCGGGATGGCGCGCCACCAAATCAAGCGTGCTCTGGCCAATCGATCCGGTGGCGCCGAGGACGGTCAGCCGGCAAGCGCTGTTTGCACCGTGTCCGGTCAATCCGCTGGCCGAATTTGACAGGCGGCGCTGCGCCGTCGCGCCCATCGGCACGCTTGCTCGTGATGCCATCCGCTTACGATCCGTACAAAAGCGCGCGAGCGGGCGCGTAGGCATCGATGGCGAACGCCAGCAGCGCGGCGGCAATACTGGCAGTAACGACGCCGTCCAGGCGATCCATGGCGCCGCCGTGCCCGGGGATCAAGTCACTGGTGTCTTTTAGGTCGAACTCGCGTTTCAGCGCCGATTCCGCCAAATCGCCGCCTTGCGCGACAAGCCCCAGCAGGAGCCCGAGGATCGCAAGCCAGATCGCCGAGCCGCTATGCGTGAGAAACGAGAACAGCGCGCCGCTCAGCGCCGCCGCACTGACGCCACCGATGAGTCCGGCCCAGGTTTTATTCGGCGAGATGGCCGGCCAAAGTTTGGGCCCGCCGATGCTGCGTCCCGCAGCGAATGCAGCCGTGTCGGTCACGACCACGGTGAGCAGCACGAAGACCGCGGCCAGGAACCCCAACGGCTCATCGCCGCGCAACCAGCACAGCGCCACCACCGGCAAAGCCGTATACAGAACGCCTGCAAACGACAACGGCGCCTTGCCGCTGCCGATGAGCAGCGATCCCACTGTGATCGCACCAATCGCGGCCGCAGCAACGCCAAGCCCCGCCAAGCCCATCACCGTCAGCACGGCAGCGGCCAGCACCGCCACCACATGCACCACTGTCGCCGTGTCGATGCCGTCGCCGCGCACCATGCGTCCCCATTCCCAGCTCATCAATGCCGCAAGCACGAAAGCGAGTGCAGCAAACGCCAGCGGGTGAACGTAAACCATCGCCAGCGCGATTGCCGCAACAACGAGCCCGGAAACCGTGCGCTTTTGTAATTCATTCGATAAACCGAACGCCGTCATGAACCCGGACAACCCGGCATCAGGCAGTGGCGGCGGACCATTCAATGGCTGATTGTTTTCGTCCGGCATGATCGGCCTCACGCCGTTGACTGTTTCGAGAGGCCGCCAAAGCGGCGCTCTCGCGAGCGGTATTCTGCGATGGCATTTTCAAAGGCGGTTTTGTCGAAATCCGGCCAGTAACAATCAAGAAACACGAATTCCGTGTACGCGGTCTGCCACAGTAAAAAGTTCGACAAGCGCATTTCGCCCGAGGTGCGGATCAGCATATCGGGATCGGGGATGCCCGACGTATCCAGCGCCGCCGCCAGATGATCGGTCGTGATCGCCTCAGGCCGCAACGCTCCTGCGGCAACTTCCTCGGCCAACCGGCGCGCCGCCTTGGTGATCTCGCCGCGCGATCCGTAGTTGAATGCGATGACCAGCGTCAGCACAGAATTGGCCCGCGTCAGCACCACCGCTTCTTCGATCAGTGCCGTCAATTCATTATCGACCTGCTGGCGTTCGCCGATGGTGCGGATGCAAACGCCATTCTGGTGCAGATCGGCCAGATCGCGGCGAATGAAGCGCTTCATCAGCCCCATGAGGTCATCGACCTCTTCGCTCGGGCGCTTCCAGTTTTCAGACGAGAAACTGAAGATGGTCAAATAGGTGATCTTCAATTCGATGGCCGAACGAACCGCGCGGCGAACGGCTTCGACACCTTGGCGATGGCCAAGCGTGCGCGGCAGTCCGCGCTCTTTCGCCCAACGGCCGTTGCCGTCCATGATGATCGCGACGTGGCGCGGCGCTGTTACGGGCGCAGCGACACCGGTCTCAGCTCTGTTGCTCATCAGCGTCACCGAGGCGGCCTTCCATCGCGATAAGGGGGGCGGAAAGGTGGGACGATCAACCGGGGGCAGTCAACTTGCGACATGGGGCCTTATTTTGCGCCAACGAGCCGACCGACGCGCAGCCAACCAGCGTTGCTATCACACTTTCTGAATTTCGATCTCTTTCGTTGCCAGCGTTGTGTCGACCTCCTTGATCAGCCGGTCGGTCAGTTCCTGCACCTTTTCAGTCTGGCCACGGTGATCGTCCTGGCTCATCTTTCCGTCTTTTTCGAGTTTTTTGAGAACATCCATCGCTTCGCGCCGGACGTTGCGGATCGCGACCTTCGATTGCTCGGCATACTTGTGCGCAAGCTTGACCAGTTCCTGGCGGCGGTCGGAGGTCAGCGATGGGATCGGCAATCGCAACACTTGCCCGTCGATGATCGGGTTCAAGCCGAGATTGGCTTCGCGGATGCCTTTGTCGACCGACATCACGTTGCTGCGGTCCCAAACCTGAACCGAGATCATGCGCGCCTCGGGGACCGAGACCGTCGCCACCTGATTGAGCGGCATGCGCGAGCCGTACACCATCACCTGCACCGGATCGAGCAGGTTGGCGCTGGCGCGGCCCGTTCGCAGCCCCGAAAATTCTCGCTTCAGCGCATCGATCGAGGCCCGCATTCGGGTTTCGATGTCCTTGATGTCGTGGGTCGCAGCCATGACGTCTCCTTCACTTGTCTTATCGTTGCTGCTGCCGTCTGCTGGCCGCTGTGTTGGCCCTGAGCGGTTGTCGACACGCGCCAATCGATGCAGGCGACCAGCGGCGGGCGCCGTGTTTGAGCCTTAGCCGCCAATCACCGTTTGCCGCGCCTCGCCGCGCAGAACTTTAAGAAAGCTGCCCGGCTCCTCGATGGAAAACACAATTACCGGAAGTCCGTTGTCGCGGGCAAGAGCGATCGCGGCGCCATCCATGACCTTGAGATCCTTGGCCAAAACCTCTGAATAGGTCAGCCGGTCATAGCGCACAGCTGCGGCATCCCTCTTGGGATCGGCCGAATACACCCCATCGACCATCGTCGCTTTGGCAACCGCATCGCAGTTCATCTCGATGGCGCGCAACGTTGCGGCCGTATCGGTCGTAAAAAACGGATTGCCGGTCCCAGCGGCGAACACCACCACATCGCCCTTATCCATGTAGCTGATCGCCTTCGGCCGCACATAGGCTTCACATACCGTCGGCATCGGAATGGCCGAGAGAACGCGCGACGGGACACCGATACGGTGCAGCGCGTTTTGAAACGCCAGGGCGTTCATGACCGTCGCCAGCATCCCCATGTAATCGGCCGTGGCGCGATCCATGCCCTTGGCTGCACCCGTCAGCCCACGAAAAATGTTGCCGCCACCGACGACCACGGCGATCTGCGCGCCCGCTGCCGAGGCTTCGGCGATATCTTTCGCCAGCCGGTCAACCACGCTCATGTCGAGGCCATACGCCTGCTGGCCCATGAGCGCTTCGCCCGACAGCTTCAGCATCAAACGGTTGTAGCGCAGACCCGTGCGAGGTGACGTCATGGCTGTTTACTTTCTCTCACCACTCGCTCGCTGTCGAACGGGCATCGTCGGCATTCGCGCCGCAAAAAAGCTGGCCGGCAGGCAACCACCGACCAGCCGATACCTATCGCACGCTGCTGATTCCGCCTAGCGGCTGCCGCTGACGACCTTGGCAACTTCGGCAGCGAAATCCTCTTCCTTCTTGTCGATGCCCTCGCCGAGCGCATAGCGAACAAAACCCACGACCTTGACAGCCGCGCCGACCTTGCCTTCGGCGTCCTTTACGGCCTGCGCCACGGTCTTCGATTGATCGTGGATGTAGGTTTGTTCGAGCAGACAGTTTTCCTTGGCGTAGGCCTTCAGCCCTCCGGCGATGATCTTCTCCATCATCTCCGGCTTTTTGCCCTGGTTCTTGTCTTCGAGGATTGCCCTCTCGCGAGCCAGCACGTCGGCTGGCACAGCTGCGGCATCGAGCGCGATCGGGCTCGCGGCGGCAACATGCATCGCGATCATGCGGCCTAATTCGAACAGAGATGGTTCATCGCCGGCACTTTCGAGCGCGACCAGAACGCCGATCTTGCCGAGGCCGTCGGCGACGCGGCTGTGCACATAATCCGAAACGACGCCCTCTTTGACGGACAAAGTGGCGGTGCGGCGCACGCTCAAGTTTTCGCCGATCGTCGAGATCGCTTCTTTAACCTGCGTTTCAACAGTGTTGGATGTGCCGGGATAAATCGCCGCCAGCAGTTTGCCGAGATCGCCATTCGCGGCCGGCGCCAAACTGGCGATATCGCGAACGATGCCCTGGAACTGATCGTTACGGGCAACGAAATCGGTTTCCGAATTGACCTCGACGACAGCGCCGATTTTGCCCTTGGCGATGATGCCGATCAGACCATCCGCCGCAATGCGTCCGGATTTCTTGGCGGCTTTGGACAGGCCTTTTTTGCGCAGCCAATCGACGGCGGCTTCGATGTCGCCATTGGTTTCGGTCAA
>JAKFUV010000015.1 GCA_021732485.1 Hyphomicrobium sp. | reverse complement strand
GCTTGGGGCCGGTCAGAGGGGGTGGCGGAAAGCAGCCCCGGGTCTAACAGTTTTCGCGGCTGAGGCAAACCCCGCAGCCCACCGTAGATGTTGAAACGGCCCGCCGTCAGGGGGCGAGCCGCACCATTAAAACAGTAATCCGCTTAGCCAATTAGCAGGTCTTGCAATCGGCCTTGCGGAAGTCGCCGACAAGGGCCTGGAGTTGATCGTGGAGATCCTCCGGCGCGCCGGGGATCGACCTGTCGCCGACGAGAAAATGCGGCGTACCGTTGATGCCCATTTTTTTCGCCAACGCCTTGTCGTCGTCCAATTCCGCCTGCACGTCGGCGCCGGCGATGTCGGCCTTGTACTTCGCGATATCGAGCCCGAGGTCTTGGGCGATTTTCAGGGCGCTGGCCTCATTGGCCTGACCTTTGGTGCTCAGCATCGCCTGATGGAATTCCCAATACTTCCCTTGCCGCTTCGCAGCGAGCGCCGCTTTTGCCGCCTCCTCCGATCCCTTGGACAGGATCGGCAATTCCTTGAAAACGAAACGCACGCGCTTGTCGCCGTCGATCAGCTTTTTGACCTCCGTCAAACCGCGCTTGCAGTAGCCGCAGTTGTAATCAAAAAATTCAACGACCGTGATATCGCCATTGACGTCACCGGCGACAGGGCTTTGCGGATCGCGATAGATTGCTTTGGCATTTTCGGCCATGAAGGCGCGCAATTTTTCGGACTGCTCTTTCTCAAGCTTGGCTTCGAGTGCCGTCTGCACTTCGATCATCACTTCGGGATTGGCCAGCAGATAATCTTTAACGATGACGCCGATCGCCTTTTTTTGCTCATCCGTGAACGCCGTCGTGCCGGCGCCAGCCTTGGCACCAACATCGGCATTGGTTGCGGCGGGAGCGGCAGCGGGCGGTTCGGCGTGAGCTGGCAGAACCGCACTCGCGTAGGCAAGTGCGAGGGCCATGGACTTGGCGGCACGGCCGTAGCGGCGTGCATGGCGAGCGATGACCTTGATGAAACAGACGAGCATAGATCTCACTTTCAGGAGTTTGTTGGCCGCCGTGGTCCAGCCAAGCTACGTTTGCGGGCGGTAGTTGATGATATCGTCGTTCTTGATGCCCTCGGGCGAGCCGGAGCGCAGTTTCGGTTGCGCTCTTTTGGCGAACAGTTGCGCCTGCTTTAAGTTGCCTTCAAGAAAATAAGCCTGCGCCGTCATGGCATCGGCCTCGGGCCCTTTGCCCTGCTTGTAATATGCCGTCGCGAGCAGCCGGAAGGCACGGCCATTTTGATCATCGATCAGCGACTTGCGTAACAGATCGACGGACTCGGTCAGCCCGGCCGGATTGTCGCCCTGCTGAAGTGTCGTCGCGAGCTGGACGCGGATGAGCGAGCTGTCGGGCGCCAGTTTCAGCGCCTGGCGAAGCGACGGCTGGGCTTCGGCCATCTTGCCCGACCGCATCAGCATTTCAGCCCGTAGTTCATAGAGGTATGGGTTCTGCGGATTTTCGCTGATCATGCCGTTGATCTGCGTCAGCGTCGCGTCGAGTGCTCCTGTTCCGCCCTGAAAAAACGTGGCGATGGCGCGCGCGTAACGCCCCGGCAATGAGGTGTCGCTCACCGGGTAGCGATTGAACACCGTTCCGGGCCGCTCCAGAAAACCTGAAAGCTTCGCCCGCATCATGTCGTGGCGCAGTTGCAAGGCGGCTGGATCAAGCGTCGCGGCGTAGGGGCTTGCGACCACGAGATCGCGCAGCCGCGCCAAGCGATCGGTTGCCACCGGATGCGACCGTACGAAGGGATCTTTATACTGATCCGAGACATATTCCTGCTGCTGGAAGCGCTCAAAGGTTTCGAGCATGCCCTGGCCGGATTGCTTGGTGGCATTGAGATATTGCAGCCCAGCCTGGTCGGCGGCGGATTCCTGCGATCGCCGCTCGGTCAACAAGCCGCGCAGGATGATTTCATTGCCGCCTTGCAGAATGGCCTGGCCGCCCGATAGCGCATCGCGACCGCCATCGCCGCCGGCGACACCGCCCGCTACCATGGCTCCGATGCCGATAATTTGGGTGAGCAGGGCGCGCGTCTGATCTTTGGCGATGCGGGCGCGCAAGGATGCCATGTGACCGCCGGCGATATGTCCGGCTTCGTGCGCGATGACGCCGATCACCTCGTTCGGGGTCTTGGCCTGCAACAGTGTGCCAGTGTGGACGAAAACATTGTTGCCATCGAGCACGAACGCATTGAACGCTTCGTTGCGCACGATGCGCACAGTGACCCGTCCGGTTCCCAAACCCGCGACGCGAAAAATCGGCTTGGCGTAGTCGCCGAGCAGTTTTTCAATCTCGGTATCGCGGATCAGCGGCAGGCTTTGCGCCTGCGCGGCGCGTGGATTCAACAGACCGGTGAGGGCCAGCGCCAGCGCCGCAATGATCCGCCACTTGCGGCCCTGCGTCGGCGCGGGGCAACCGGCCTTTGACGTTGTTCGCGTGACGGACATGTCCCCGCCTCTGCCCTTGTGCTGTCGCGGACTTTGCGCCGTCATGAAACCCTGCGTGAGATGGCGACCGAAAGCCGACGCATCGGTTCTAAGTGGGAAGCGCCACAGGGTCAAACACGCGGCGAAATCCATGCTGTGTTTTGCGTCGTCGACGCATGGCGTTAGTGCACGTGAGAATGCGGCGCCACCGTGACATGAAGCGCCGAAAAACAGGCGCTCGGATCGGTCCAAACCGGCACGCACCGACCGACCAGCGTATGTCGCCGATCGCTGCCCTGCTCGATCAATTGCACGCGGCGGCCATCGCAAGGCCGGACAAAAAAACCGGTCCCCGCGATGCAGCCCGTCGCAGCACGGCGACGTAACCCCGCTGCCTACTCGGCGCCAAAGCGCCTTTGCCACCAGCCCTTGCGTTGGGGTGCCGCGCTATCACCGTCAGCGTCGGAGGCTTGATCGGGCGTCACGACAACGCGTTCGATGCGCGGCTCGCTGGAGCCCAATTCATGACGCTTTGTCGTTGCCGTCGCTGGCTTTGTTGGTGCCGCCGCTGGCGGTGTCGTCGCCGCCGCCGCTGGCCGTCCGTCGTTCGAGGCGTGCTCGACATCGGCGACCACACTCATTGGTGTCTCATGCGTTGCGTGAACGCTCTCCAGCGGCGCCATGTCAGCGTCGACGAAGATTTCCTTCGATTGCGGCACGTCCCAAATGCGGGCCGGACGCTGGCGTTCTGGCGCGCCCCGCTCGTTGCTGCGCTCGTGTGTCTGCGCTGGTGGCGACCCTGCCGCCGCTGCGTGCGACCGATCAGCGTCGCCGGCATCGGCGCCGTTGTCTTCGGACGCTAAAGCCGGTTCGCCGCCAACGCCGTTGCCATTGCCATTGCTGCGCGGCGTATCTGACCCATCCCGCTCGCGGCCACGACGGCCACCGCGACGGCCCCTGCGCCGGCGACGTCCGGCGCGGTCGCCGCGTGCGTCCTCGGCCTGTTCACCCAGCGGACGTGCCACCCGTTCACCGTTGTCGCCGTCGGCCTCATCGCCGATTGCGTCATTGGCATTTGTCTCGGCGCCAACATCGTCCATGATCGGTTGCTCGTCGCCGACCGCAAAGCGCGGTTGGCCGTTGATCCTGTCGCCGTTGCGATCACCGCGCGGTTCGGAGCGGCGCGTGTCGTCGCCGCGTTCATCGCGCCCGCCGCGTCCGCGACCCCGGCGTCTGCGGCGTCCCCGGCTTTTGCCGTCTTCATCGCTGTCGCCGCGCTCACGGCCGCGCGCTTCACCTTGGGCTGGCTCGTCGTGATCGTCGGGATCATCGACCATCTCGATATTTGACGCTTCGTAGGCCGGTGCCTCGTCTTCGCCCTCGACTTCGCCTTCGAAGCCCCAATTCATATTGACGGCGGCGCGTTCAGGCCGGCGCGCGATCGGCAGTGCGGGGGCACCGCGATCGATGGTGAAGTTGGCGCCTTGCACCCGGTCGGAGCCGAGCACAGTCACGGTGTAGCCGTGGCGCGCCTCCATGTCGGTGATGTAGACGCGCTTGCTGTTGAGAATGTAGAGCGCGACCGCTGGCGTCGTGGTCGCAACGAGGGGCGAAGCAGCACCTGCCGTAATGGTGTCTTCAAGACCGCGCAGCACGGCGAGCGCGATGCTTTCGGTCGAGCGGATGATGCCCGTGCCCTGGCAATGCGGACATTGCGACGTCGAGCCTTCGAGCACGCCGGTGCGCAGCCGCTGGCGCGACATTTCCATCAGCCCGAAGTGCGAAATGCGGCCGAGTTGAATGCGGGCGCGGTCGAAACGCAGCGCATCCTTCAAGCGCCGTTCGACGGAGCGATTGTTGCGCTTTTCTTCCATGTCGATGAAGTCGATGACGATCAGGCCGGCCAAGTCGCGCAACTTCAGCTGACGGGCGATTTCGTCGGCCGCCTCGAGGTTGGTGGCAATGGCCGTTTCCTCGATCGAGAATTCGCGCGTGGATTTGCCGGAGTTGACGTCGATGGCGACCAAGGCTTCGGTTTGGTTGATGACGATATAGCCGCCGGAGCGCAGCGTCACCTGCGGCAGGAACATGGCATTTAACTGCCGTTCAACGCCGTAGCGCGTGAACAGCGGCGTTGGGTCCTTGTAGTCGATGACGTTCTTGGCATGGCTCGGCATCAGCATCTGCATGAAGTCGGCGGCTTCTTGATAGCCGGCTTCACCCGCGACGACGACCTCTTCGACATCCTTGTTATAGAGATCGCGGATCGAGCGTTTGATCAGATCGCCTTCTTCATAGACCAGACTTGGCGCCGTCGATTGCAGCGTCAGGTCGCGGACGCTTTCCCACAGCCGCAGCAGATATTCGAAGTCGCGCTTGATTTCCTGTTTGGTGCGCGCCGCGCCGGCCGTGCGGATGATCAGCCCCATGCCTTCCGGCACTTCGAGTTCCTGGGCAATCGCCTTTAGCCGCTTGCGGTCCTGCGGGTTGGTGATCTTGCGCGAAATGCCGCCGCCGCGCGCCGTGTTCGGCATCAACACCGTGTAGCGGCCGGCGAGCGACAGATACGTGGTCAGGGCCGCGCCCTTGTTGCCGCGTTCTTCCTTGACGACCTGCACCAGAATGACCTGGCGGCGCTTGATGACTTCCTGAATTTTATAGCTGCGCTGGCGGCGGCGCTGGCGTTGCGGCGCTTCCTCCTGATAGTCGGCTGATGGTGCATCGTCATGGGCTGCGCCATCCAACTCGGAGGCCATCGGCGCGGCGGCCGTAGCCAGTCCTTCGGTGTCTCGATCGTCATCATGATCGTGATCGTGTTCGCCGTCATGGTCTGCGGCGGCGTGACCGCCTTGATGATCACACGCATCCCCGTCTTCGTGGTCCGGACCATCGTCGTCCGGAGCATTGTCCGAACGGCCATCAACGTCGTCATCGGCATCGCCATCAAACTGGGCAGGCGCGTGTTCGACGCCGGCCGCATCCGGTTCCGCCGCATCCGCGAGGTTCGGCCGATGCGGCGTTTCGCTGATCATGTCAGCGTCATCATGACTGCGCGCTGCGATCGTCTGCGGGGCATCGTCGCCGGCCTCACCGCCGACTTCCTCGATGTGTTCGTCTTCCTCGACGTCGACGATATGCGAATCTTCCCCGGCCGAGCTGGCGAGCGGCGCATCGTCGTCGATGGCGTCGTCGTCATGCGGGCCGTCGTGCGCGCCATGATGGGCATCAGACGATAGCGCTGGCGGCGATGACCGCTGCCCGCCCGACCGGCGTGCCAAAGCGTCGGCGCGGCGATCGGCGGCGGCTTCAAGTTCGGCTTCCGCTGCCGCCTCCTCGTCGATCAGTGCCTGCCGATCGGCGACCGGGATTTGGTAATAATCGGGGTGGATTTCGTTGAAGGCCAAAAAGCCGTGACGATTGCCGCCGTAATCGACGAATGCGGCCTGAAGTGACGGCTCAACGCGGGTTACCTTGGCAAGGTAGATGTTGCCGCGAAGCAGCTTTCTGGCGGCGCTCTCGAAATCGAATTCTTCTACGCGGCCGTTGCGTTGGACGACAACCCGGGTCTCCTCGGGGTGGGTGGCGTCGATAAGCATTTTTGTATTGGACATGGACGTGGTTCCTTGGCGCCGGTCTCACGACGCTCGGCCGGACGTCCGCAATCAAGCGGGCGAACCGAGAGCTGAGCGCGGTGGCGCGAATTGTTGAATGGAAATAACGTGCCCGACGAGGTCGCCGCCGCTGACCGTGGTGTCTCGATGCGGATGGCGCGGGCGGCGCCGTGTCCGACGGCAAAGCCTGCCTGACGGCCATGGGCCGAGGCGGAACTGCCGGAGAGACTACGATCGAACGTCATGACTCTTTCGCCTGAACGGTTCAGTGAGCGTTGATATGGCCCAGCGACCAGCTGCCGATTGCAGCCGTGATGACCGGGTAATGACACGGGCAGCGTCGCGCGAACGCTGAGAGTCGCGTGCTGTCGATACCGACTGGACTTCCCTCTTTCTGCGGGTGTCAGCATCGAACGACACGCTGTGATTGCGGCGTCACGTCAGCGACCGAGGTGGGCGCGTCAAGCGAACCGCGCATCCAAACCGTCAAGAGGTCTACGTAAACGCGCCCTCGGCGACGGTTTAAATGCCGTCCAAGCGAGCCTAATTACCTGTGAACGCAGATTTTTTTGGAAAAACTGCAGCAGGCCGACCAGGCGTCGCGCATGGCCGCGAGTGTGCTCGTGAGAGCAGGCGCCGCGGACACGCCGGATACGAATAAAGTGTACGAGGTCATTCCCTGCGTCGCAAGTGTTATAAGATCGGCTTCGGAGCGACTTAGAGCTTGGGGCGCGGCAAACGTACAACCACTATAAAAAACAAACCGTTAAGATGCGTCCCGTGGGGAGACGATGCCGCGCATGGCGGTTGAATAGGCCGGTTGAGGTGGGTAAGAGAGCGTGCCGAGGGGGCAGGACATGACGAGCGCTGGCGATCGCCGCAGCGGCCAGCGCTGCGAGAGGCGCCCACGGCAGCCTGCGGCGTGCCGGCGATGTTCATCGCGTTTGGCGCTGGCGCTGCTCGCCTTAGGCTTGGGTACCAGCACCATTTCCTCGGGTCGCGTGCAGGCTCAGGAGGCCGCAACCGAGCCGTCCGGTTGGGCCGTCGAGACGTTTCGCGAGCTAGCCCCCGATCCACAAGTCCCTCATCTGCAGGTCCCTGATCTTCAGGCCCCCGATCTCCAGTCCGGCGGACCGGTCCCATTTCCGTCCGAGCCCGCGCCCGACCTGCCGTCGGTCAGCAATGCCGTGGCGCGTCCTCCCAACCTCAGCGGGGCGGTCGAACAAAAGCCGGATGCGGCCGATGCAACCCAGGCCAAGACGTCAGCCCATGCGATGGATGTTCGCATCACCGGCGACGCGTCCGCCGCGACTTTCGAGATCGATTTGTCGGTCGGCGTGACGGCGGAAGTCTTCACGCTGGCAAGCCCGTATCGCGTCATCATCGACCTGCCTAATCTCACTTTCGCTTTGCCAAACGCGCCACAGCCAGTCCCCTCTGGTTTGGTGAAGGATTTCCGCTACGGCTTATTCGCTGAAGGCAAGGCCCGCGTCGTCATCGACACGGCGGGTCCGGTGCAGATCACGGCCGCGACCATGACGAAGATCGGATCGCAAACCGCCGTCACACTCAAAATCGCGATTGCGCCCGTCGATGCCGCGATCTTCGGCGCCGGCACGGGCGCGTCGCGATCGGCCAACGCCACCGCCCAAGTCACGCCCGAAGTGCCAGCCGCGCCCGAAGCGCCAGCCAAGCCGAACTCGGCGAAGGCGCGACCGGTGATCGTCATTGACCCGGGGCACGGCGGCATTGATCCTGGCGCCATCGGTGCCAGCAATATCGCCGAGAAATCGATCGTTCTCGATGTCGCCCGACATTTGAAGACGGCTCTCGTGCAAACCGGCAAGTTCGATGTCCGCATGACGCGATCGAGCGATGTGTTCATCTCGCTCGACCGGCGCTTGAAAGCGTCGCTGGATTTTGGCGCCGACTTGTTTGTGTCGCTGCACGCCGACTCCATCGAAGAAACGGCCGCTGCGGAACTCATTCGCGGCGCTACCGTCTACACCCTCTCCGAACGGGCGTCCGACGAGGAGGCGCGCAAGCGGGCCGAGAAGGAGAACGCTTCCGATCTCATCGCCGGCCTCGAAAACAAGGATGCCGCCGGTTTCGATCAGGTCAAGAGCATCCTGATCGACCTGATCAAGCGTGAAAACTCGAACTTTTCGGCGGATTATTCTAACGTGGTGGCCACGCGGCTGTCCAAAAATATCACCATGTCACGCGATCCGCAGCGCTCCGCCGCGTTCAAGGTTCTCAAGCAAAGTCACGCCCCCTCGGTGCTGATCGAGCTTGGCTACATGAGCAACAGCGAGGACCGTCAGCAAATGATGACGCTCGAATGGCAGCAGAAAGTGGCCAAGGCGATTACCGGCGCGACGCTCGCCTATTTCAGCAAGCGATCGCCGTAGTGACGGGCGGGGATTGGCCAGTGTTGCGTCCGGTCCTCGGTGCGCAGTGGTGTGACCAAGCCGCGGCAAAAACGTGGGGATGAGCGACGACGTGATGCCACAATCGGTGCTATTGTGATGAGCACCGGCGGTTTGACGGCCGACGACACGCACAGCCACCTTGCTGCGCTGCGGTAACCCGGTTAAACAACGGCCTCATCAACGGATATTTGTGACTGATGCGAGCCCCAACGCTCCCGCCTCCGGCAGCGCCAAAGAAACGCAGAAAGCGGCGCAAGAGCCTGCTTCTGAGCTTGCTCGGCTTCACCTTCGCCAGCTTCGTGCTGGTCTTTCTGGCGGCGTCGGCGGGCGCTGGTTACCTGCTCTGGCAGGGATCAAAAGACCTCCCCGACTACGAAAGCCTCGCCAAGTACGAACCGCCGGTCATGACGCGCATCCACGCGCATGATGGGTCGTTGATTTCCGAATTTGCCCGAGAGCGGCGCATCTTCGTGCCCATCAACATCATTCCCAGGCGTGTCTTGAATGCGTTCTTGTCGGCGGAGGACAAGCGCTTCTACGAGCATGGCGGCATCGACTTCCAAGGTGTTGCGCGCGCCGTCTATGCAGCGCTCGAAACTAAAGTGCGCGGCGGCAACAAGCGGGCGCAGGGCGCCTCCACCATCACGCAGCAGGTCGCGAAAAACTTTCTGCTGACCAACGAGCGATCGTTCGAACGCAAAATTAAGGAAGCAATCCTCGCGGTGCGCATCGAGCGCGCCTATACCAAGGACAAAATCCTCGAGCTGTATCTGAACGAAATCTATCTCGGCATGAACTCCTACGGGGTCGCCGCCGCAGGCCTCACCTACTTCAACAAAGAGTTGAAGGATCTGACGATCGAGGAAGCCGCCTACCTGGCGGCGCTGCCGAAGGCGCCAAATAACTATCACCCCTTCCGGCACAAAGAAAAAGCCACCGAGCGGCGCAACTGGATCATCGGCCAGATGATCGAGAACGGCTTTGCGACAGAGGCCGAAGGCGAAGCTGCCAAAAAAATTCCGCTCACCGTCAACCTGCGCCAGACCGGCGCCCATATTTCGACCGCTGAATTTTTCGCCGAAGATGTTCGCCGCACCCTTCTCGCCCGCTACGGCGAGGACAAGCTGTACGGCGGCGGATTGTCGGTGCGCACGACGCTCGATCCAAAACTGCAGCGGATTGCAAGGCGCTCGCTGATTGACGGCTTGGTCCGTTTCGACCGCACCCAAGGCTGGCGCGGTCCGGTGGCGAAAATCGACATCGCGGGCGATTGGGGCGTGCCGCTGGCGGCGATCGACAGCCCGCCCGACATTCAGCCGTGGCGCCTCGGCGTCGTCCTCAGCGCTGAAAAAAGCAAGGCGATCATCGGGCTGAAGCCCGCACGCCAGCAGGACCAAACGCTCGTCGCCCAGCGTGAAGCCGTTGAAGTCACACTTGAAGAAATGAAATGGGCGAAAATTCCGCTCAAAAAAACCGAGGCAAAGGCGACGACGGACCTGCTCGCGCCCGGCGACGTCGTGTACGTGACGCCGAAAGACGCCTCGAAAATTCAGGGCGTGTGGACGCTGACGCAAATCCCCGAGGTCAGCGGCGGACTTGTCGCGATGGACCCTTACACCGGCCGCGTGCTTGCCGTTGCCGGCGGTTTTTCGTTTGCGATGAGCCAGTTCGATCGCGTCATCCAGGCCAAGCGCCAGCCGGGGTCATCGTTCAAACCCTTCGTCTACGCCGCGGCCATCGACAACGGCTACAAGCCGACCTCGATCCTGCTCGATGCGCCCATCGAAATCGAGCAGGGCCCAGGACAGGAAATCTGGAAGCCCGAGAATTACGAAAAGCAAAAGTCGGCCGGGCCGTCGACCTTGCGCTTTGGCATCGAAAAATCGCGCAACCAGATGACCGTGCGTCTGGCGCAGGATCTCGGCATGCCGCTGATCATCGAATACGCCAAGCGGTTCGGCATCTACGACGATTTGCTGCCGGTGCTATCGATGTCGCTTGGCGCTGGCGAAACCACGCTGCTGCGCGTCGCCACGGCCTATTCAATCATGGCCAATGGCGGTCGCGCGGTGAACGCGACCCTCATCGACCGCATTCAGGACCGCTGGGGCAAAACTGTCTGGCGCCACGATGAACGCCAGTGCATGGGCTGCACCGCCGAGAAGTGGGCCGGTCAGGCCGAGCCCGACGTCATTGACGATCGCAAGCAGGTGATCGACCCACAGACCGCCTATCAAATGACCTCCATCATGGAAGGTGTCGTGCAGCGCGGCACGGCGACCGTGCTCAAATCGCTGGGGCGGCCGCTGGCCGGCAAGACCGGCACCACGAACGAGGAAAAAGACGTGTGGTTCGTCGGCTATACACCCGACATGGTGGTCGGCGTCTTCGTCGGCTATGACACCCCGCGGCCGATGGGTAAGGGCAACACCGGTGGTGCCATTGCCGCGCCGATTTTCGGCGACTTCCTGAAGGAAGCGCTGGGCGATGCGCCCCCGGCTCCGTTCCGCGTTCCCCCGGGTATCAATCTCGTGCGCGTCGATCTCAAAACCGGCCTGAGAGCTGGCGCGTCGGATCCCGGTTCCATCATCGAAGCGTTTAAACCGAACGAAGAACCCGACGACGCCTATTCCGTCATCGGTATCGTCAACGCCTCCGCCGATGCGGCCCGGGCGGCCGACGCGCAGCACGCTCGCCCGGACCCGGCGGACGAGACGGGCATCGATAGCACGGCTGGAGCAATCCCACCGCCGGTAAGCCCCGGCCCCCGCGACGTGTGGTAGGCACGCCTGACGGGCCGACGCGTCGCGTTTACTTGGCCGGTTGCAAACCCTATACGTCACGCCTTGTTTTAGCGCGCGTTCGCATTCGAGTCCGGCTCTGTCTTCAGCCGATCGTCATCGCCGTCGCGTGTTCTGGAGGTTGCCATGCGCGCTGAAGCGCAAAAATTGTCCGACAGCATCAAGGAGGCGTTCGCTCTCCTGAGGAGGTCGCTTTGACTGGGACACAGCTGACGATCGTCTCGCCTCGCTGAATGCGAAGGCCGAAGACCCGAGCCTTTGGAGTGATCCGAAGGCCGCGCAAAAAGTCATGCGCCAACGCAATTCGCTCGAACGCGCCATGTCGGAATTCAACCGTCTGCAACGCGACTTCGACGATTGCCTGACGTTGATCGAACTCGGCGAAGCCGAAGCCGACGAGGCGAGTATCTCGGAAGGCGAAGCCGGGCTCAAACGCATCGACACAGAAGCGCAGCGACGCTCCGTCGAGGCCATGCTGTCGGGCGAAGCCGATGGCATGAATACTTACATCGAAGTGCATGCGGGTGCAGGCGGCACCGAAAGCCAGGACTGGGCCTCGATGCTGGCGCGCATGTATGCCCGGTGGGGAGAGCGTCGCGGCTTCAAAGTCAAACTGATCGATGAAAGCCCCGGCGAAGAAGCCGGCATCAAGTCGGCGACCTTCGAGATCGAAGGCGAGAATGCCTTCGGCTGGCTCAAGACCGAAGCCGGCGTGCATCGACTCGTACGCATCTCACCCTACGATTCGAACGCGCGGCGTCACACCAGTTTTGCGTCCGTGACGGTGTATCCGGTGATCGATGACACCATCGACATCGACATCAATATGTCGGACGTCGATATTTCGTTCGCGCGTTCGTCGGGCGCTGGCGGCCAGCACGTCAACCGAACAGAATCCGCCGTGCGCCTTGTGCACAAACCGTCCGGCATTGTCATCTTCGCGCAGGAACAGCGCTCGCAACACCAGAACAAAGACATCGCGTTCAGGCGTCTCAAAGCCCGGCTGTACGAAATGGAACTCAAAAAGCGCGAAGCCAAAGCCAACGCCGATCAGGCGGCCAAAACCGATATCGGCTGGGGCCATCAAATCCGCTCGTATGTTCTTCAGCCCTACCAGCTTGTGAAGGATCTGCGCACCGGCGCCACCTCGACCAACCCGGACGAAGTGCTCGACGGCGACATCGATCCGTTCGTCGAAGCGGCCCTGTCACAGCGCATCAAGGGCGGCGGCGAAGCGGTCGTCGTCGACGATCTTGATTAGAGTGCTTCCGGAAAAGTGGGCACCGGTTTTCCGAAAAGAAGCACGACAAAACAGACAACTAGGGTCGGTCCACGATTTCATTCACAACGGACAGACCCCAAGCGCCCGCCCATGGCGGCCATCCCCGCCGCTAACCACGATCCAAAGTTTTACCGCCGAACTTATCCCCGCGATCGAACGCCGCCTAATACTGGCCCTCGCGTATTCAAGCGACCAGAGGTGCAGACGTGCGCTGGCGGACTGGACGGATACGCCGACAGGTCGGACTCGGGCATAAGCTAGTCGAGGTTCGTCTGCCCGTCAGCGCAACAATGCTGGCGAAACTCCGGGCAGGGATGCAATCCGGAGCCGAGGCGGTGAACAATTCGCCTGTCGTGCGGGGCGGCCAAGGCCGCATCCATCGAAACACAGATTGAAGGGCCTTACCGCCCCGCTCTCTGGTCGGTTTTAGGAACAATCCGACGGCGCCTCGCGCCGCCGGTTAAGACGCTTTGCCGCCGCGTGACACAGCCGCCACGAAGCGTGCTAATTCGTCGGCCCGCCAACACCAGGACGCCCGCTCATCTCGATGCCCGCTTCGCTCAGTCTCATCACAACGTCAGGCTTCGCCGACTACGCACTGCTCGATTGCGGCGCGGGTCGCAAGCTCGAACGCTTCGGCAAGATCATCGTCGACCGCCCCGAGCCGCAAGCGTTGTGGCAGCCGCGTCTCGCCAAAGCTGATTGGGCGAAGGCCGCAGCAGTGTTCTCGGCGTCGGGCGAAGACGACGAGAAAGGCAAATGGCGCATCGATAAGGCGGTGCCGGAAAACTGGCCGGTGAAGATCGCGCTCGCTGCGCCGCCGGCATCGTCACCTCTCCCCTTGGGGAGAGGTCGGCGCGAAGCGACCGGTGAGGGGGCGCACTCTTCGATTGGCGGCGCGCTCACGCGCAACGCGCCCCACTCGCCTGCGGGTGAGGGCCACATCACCATGCTCTGCAAGCTTGCCGGGCTTTGGCATCTCGGTCTGTTCCCAGAACAGCATCCCCATTGGCAATGGATGCTCGACCACCTCGCCAGCATCAAAGGCGAGACGCCGCGCGTCCTGAACTTGTTCGGATACACCGGCGCGGCGTCGCTGCTGGCGGCCAAGGCCGGCGCCGAAGTCACGCACGTCGACGCGTCGAAAAAAGCCATCGCCTGGGGCAAGGAAAATCAGACAGCTTCAAAACTCGACGCAGCCAAAATTCGCTGGATGCTCGACGACGCGGCGAAGTTTGTTGCCCGCGAGGTGCGTCGCGGTAAAACCTATCACATGATCCTCGTCGATCCGCCGAAGTTCGGCCGTGGTCCTGAAGGCGAAGTCTGGGATCTGTTCACGCATCTACCCGCGTTCCTCAACGACTGCGCCAAACTTTTGGGCCCGAGGCAAGCGGCGATGGTGCTCACAGTCTACGCCATCCGGGCGTCAGCCATCGCCTTCGATCAACTGCTGCGCGATACGCTCAGCGCGCGTCAGGGCCTATTCGACTGCGGCGAACTGGCGATCGTCGCGCAATCTGGGCCTGCCGTGCCAACCTCGCTGTTCGTGCGCTGGACATCTCAGCCATGAGTGAACGCACGGTCATCACCAGCCTGACGAACGACCGCATCAAGGCGATCCGCGCGCTCGACATGCGCAAGGTTCGCCGCGAAACCGGGCTGTTCGTTGCCGAAGGCGCGTCGCTGCTGATCACCGCGCGAGACAACGGAGTTGTTCCACAGACCCTCGTTTATCAAACCGGCAGCGCCGAGAGCGGCATCACGCGCGGGCTCGTCACCTGGGCGCTGAAAGAAGGCGCCGACGTGCTCGAAGTGTCGGAAGCGGTGCTCGCCAAGCTGGCGTCGAAGGATAACCCGCAGACCGTGCTCGGCGTCTTCAAGCAGGCGTTTGCAGCCGTGCCCGACCCCGGGCACGTCGACGGCAGTCAGACCTGGCTGGCGCTTGAAGAGGTTCGCGATCCCGGAAACCTCGGCACGATTGTGCGCACCGCCGATGCGGTCGGATGCGCCGGTGTGATCCTCGTTGGCACCTGCTGCGATCCCCATGCGATGGACGCCATCCGGGCGACGATGGGATCGATTTTCGCGGTGCCTCTGGTGCGAATCGATCGCGACGCATTCGTCGATTTGGCCCACCGCTGGCCGGGCGACGTCATCGCAACGCACTTGGAGGCTACGCAAGATTTCCGCAGCCGTGCCTACCGTGGTCCCGAGATGCTGGTGATGGGAAGCGAAGGTCCTGGCCTGTCGGACAGCGTCGCAGCGGCATGCACGCTGCGCGTCAAGATCCCAATGGCGGGGCAACTCGACAGCCTCAACCTCGCCATCGCCACGGCCATCGCCCTGTACCAAATCCGCGGCCCCCGCTTGAAACTCTAACAATGCGTCGGCGGCCGGCGCGACGAAGGAGTGTCGCCGACACCAGGAGGAAACTGATCGGCGTCGGCGGCCGGCGCGACGAAGGAGTGTCGCCGACGCCAAGGAAAAAAGCCGCCGACGCTAGGAGAGCCAATGCGCATTGAATATCATCGCACGCTGATCGCCGACACCGTCCGCAACGAGGCGTTTTATCGCGCGCTGAAAGCCGTCATCGTGCCCGGAAAAACCTTCGTCGCCGATATCGGCACTGGCACGGGGTTACTCGGATTGATGGCCGCCAAGCTCGGCGCCAAGGACGTGTTCATGTTCGAGACGGCGGAAGTGGCCGGCGTCGCCGCCAAGCTCATCAAAGCCAACCGCGCCAAACGCTGTCACCTCATTCCATGCCATTCGACGGAGTTCGACGACACGTTGTCCGCCGACGTGATCGTGTCGGAGACGCTCGGCAACTACGCGCTCGAAGAAAATATCATCGACACCATCGCCGACGCGCGGGCGCGATTTTTGAAGCCCGGTGGCCATCTCATTCCCGAAGGCATCACGCAGTACGTCGCGCCGGTCATCAGTCCGCGCATCAACGACGAGTTGTCGGCGTGGGACCGTGCTGGCCCAGAACTCAAATGCGAGCTCGATCTATCGTTTGCAAAGGCCATGAGTTTCAACAACGCCTATGTCCGCACGCTCGCGTCATCGGAATTGCTGGGTGGAATTGCCAATGCAGCCGCCTGGGACTTAGTCGATCTCACCCGCGACAATCGATCGGCGCGCAAAGGCTCATCGCGCTGGCGGGTGCGCGACGCTCGAACCATTTACGGCTTGGCCGTTTGGTGGTCGGCCGATCTTGGCCACGGCATCAAACTCTCCACCGCGCCGGACGGTCCGCGCACGCATTGGGAACAGCTTTACATGCCGCTGCTGACGCCCGTGCACCTTAAAGCTGGCGACACCGTCGAAGCGGCCATTAAATCACGCTCATCGCAAGACGCGGGGACGCATCTCGCGTGGACCGTCACGCACCTAGACGGCAAATCCCGCGTCATCGCGAAGCACGCGCACGATCTCGACAAGGGCTACCTGCCATGACCGATAAAATTCGTCGTAGCCGTCAATCGGCGTGGCTGGTGCGCCGGGTGTGCCGACGACGAAGGGCAGGATTGGATCGTCTTGGCACTCCGACGGCCGACAGTGTTTGCGGCGGCGGCGTGGAGTGCTATCGGAAATACGCGATGGCTACGGGGAGACACGACCTATGATGCTGTTAATTGTCGGGCTGATCATTTTTTTAGGGATTCATTTGCTGCCGACGTCGCCCGAGCAACGCGTTGCGCTCCAATCGCGGCTCGGCGCCGGCACCTACAAAACGGTATTTTCGATCGTCTCGCTGATCGGCCTGGTGATCATCGTGCTCGGTTATCACAAGATGCAGCTCAACCCCGGCAAAAATCCGGTGCTGTGGGATCCGCCGACGTGGACCCGCCATATCGCTTTGGCTTTGATGCTGCCGGCTCTGATTTTTCTGGTCGCGGCGAATGTGCCGTCGCGCATTCGGACAGCGCTCAAGCATCCGATGCTCGTCGCCATCAAAATTTGGGCGCTGGCGCATCTGCTGGCGAACGGTGATCTGGCGTCGTTGTTGTTGTTTGGCTCGTTCCTGGCTTATGCGGTGTATGATCGCATCTCGGTCAAGCAGCGCGGCGTGCGTGGCCCGCTCGGTGATGCGCAACCGGCCAGCGCCATCAACGATGTGATCGTTGTCGGTGTCGGCGTCGCGCTGTATCTGGCGCTGCTGTTCGGCGGTCATCAGTGGTTGTTCGGCGTTGCGCCATTGCCGCAACTTTCGTGAGGCTTTGAACGTTGAGTGCCTCCAGCATTTCCCGACGAAGGCGAGGCCGGTTCGTCGTCAGAAAAAGCGACAGAGTAAAATGGCGAGAGCGCCGATCTATTTCGATCAGATCGCAAAGCGCTCTAGCGAGTCAGCAATACGAATTCCGTATTCAGGCCATTTTCGTTGGCCTTAAGTTCGCGATCGGTGAGGATCAGCGACGACCCTGGGTTAGCGCGTTCAGCGATCGTATCGAGGATGTCTTGCGGGATCACCACGGCGTCGAGGGCGTCAGCCGCTATGGTTGCGGCCGCGGACACCGGCATTGGCGAGCTGTCGGCCTCACGCTGGCGCGATTTGCGAGAGGCTTGAGCGCTTGCGTCACCGGTCATCGACGGCATCCGGGGCGGCATCTGGGCGGTGACCATGCGCCACTCGAAGGTGTCGGCATTAGTCTTAGAGAACCGCATCGCCGTCATGACATGCGTGCCCACGCGGTCGATCGGCTGGCTGATCGAGATCGGCGCTTCGAGGACCGGTTCGAAGCCTTGGCGCACGTAAATGCGCTGCGACTTGAGGCTGATCAAAACCGAAATCGGTTTCGAACGTCGCACAATATCTCGTTTGACCTCGACCATCGCCAATTGCGCCGATTTCAAATCCACGACCGCTTTCTGGACATTCGTCAGCGCGCGCGCGCGTGTCGTGTCGCTGGTCACCGCTGCCGCCTGAGTTTCGGCGCGTGCCAGTTCGTTGCGCGCGACCCCAACACGCGCTGCATCGACGGACAACGTGGCGTTGAGAACGCCATCCTCTAAGTCTGCTTCCATGTCCTGCAGCCGGGCAAAGTCAGCGGCTGAGCCACGCGGATGCGGCACTTGAATGAATGCCTCGAAGGCTTGTTCGGCTGCCGCCAATTTCGCCTCGGCCGATCGCAATCCGGCGCGAACCTGGTCGCCGTCTTTGCGCAGCGCAGCGAGGCGCTCGTTGGCCGCAGCCGACGCTCGAACGGCGGCCTTCGCGACTTCGGTTGCGGCTTTGCGCGCCTGCTCGATAACTTTGAGTTCGGTTTCGGCGCGTGACAGTTTCTCGCGAACGGCGCGATCAGCTTCGAGCCGTGTCGCGGGTTTGGTGGACGGAGCTTGAAACGATTTGACGGCTTCAGCGAGCGCCGGCGTCACACCGAACAAGCGCGGAAACTCGGACAGGCCGCCGATGGCGCTGGTGGGGATGGCGATATCATTCGATGCCACGCGCGTCCCTGCCTGGGCCATGGGCTGCCGCGCGGCCGGAATGGATTGCGGCAACGGCCGAAACAGCTTGGGATGATCGAAAGGCAGCGGCTGCGTTTCGTCCTGAGCAACGACAACGCGACCGCCTAGCTTGGTGATATCGAACAGCGACTTGGCGAACGAATAGGGCAGGCGAATACAGCCATGCGACGCCCGATAGCCCGGCACTTGACCGGCGTGCAGCGCGATGCCCGACCACGTGAGGCGCTGCATAAACGGCATCTCGGCGCCGGCGTAAATATTGCTTTGATGATGGACGTTTTTTTCGAGCAGCGAGAACACACCCGTCGGCGTGTCGAAGCCCGGCTGGCCACTGGACACGCGCGACGATGTCACTTCGCCGTTGAGATCGAAGACGCGCAATTTCTGCTTGCGCAGCGACACGATGGTGATCAGCGGGCCGGTATTTGGATCGGCGGCGCGAATGGCCACATCGCGGGCGGATTCACGCGCCAAGCTCGGAGAAGAGGCGATGCTGACGGCTGCTAAGCTTGCCACTGCCGTGAGGGTCACGAAGCGGCTAACGGCTGGCACTGTGAACCCGCGCTCTGGCGCGACTGCCGTCGACCACGGCATCCGATGAGACTGGACGTGAGACCGAAATGCACGCACGGCGACCCACCCGACACATAACCGCTACCTTGGCCCACAACACCGTGTCTGTTAGGCGGTGTGCGAACCGGCCCCACCTGACATCGGCAACGCCTATCATCTGGTTACCAGACAAAGTTTACGACAAGCAACGCCAGCGTCACGCCAAGGATCAATGCAACGCCGGTGATGTGGCTTGTTTTCAACGGTTAATTGGCAGCGTGGCTCACGCAACTCCAGATCTGAACAGTGTGGAAAACATTTACTACGCCAGCAATGCAATGCGTCGTCGAGCCGCCGCTTACCCGTATAATGGCCGGCGAAGCCCTGTCCCGCATGGTGCCACCCGCAGGAGACCACGTGTCCACGCATAACGAGCGCCGCCGCCTGATGGCGCCTGACATCGCCGCCCGCAAAGGCGGTGAGCCCATCGTCGCGCTGACGTCGTACCACGCGCATACGGCATCAATCGCTGATGCTCACTGCGATTTCCTGCTCGTCGGCGATAGTCTCGGCATGGTCATGCACGGCTATGAAACGACCGTGCCGGTGCCGCTCGATCTGATGATCATGCATGCCAAAGCCGTGGTGCGGGGCTCGAAAAAGGCCCTCGTCGTTGTCGATATGCCGTTTGGGACCTATGAAGAAAGCCCGCCCGTCGCCTTCCGCAACGCCGCGCGCGTCATGAAAGAAACCGACTGCGGCGCCGTCAAACTCGAAGGCGGACGGCGGATGGCGGACACCATTCGCTACCTCGTCGATCGCGGCATCCCGGTGATGGGCCACATCGGATTGACGCCGCAGTCGATCCATGTGCTCGGTGGCTTCAAAACGCAGGGCCGCAGCATCGATCAGTGGCACGCGATCGAGGAAGATGCGCGCCTGGTCAGCGAAGCTGGGGCATTCGCGATCGTGCTCGAAGCCATGACCGCGCCCTTGGCCGAGAGGATCACGGGGGCGATTGCGATACCGACGATTGGCATCGGCGCCTCGCCCGGGTGCGACGGCCAGATCTTGGTGATGGAGGATATGCTGGGTCTATCGCCGCGCGTGCCGAAATTCGTCAAGGAATTCGGCGCCATCGGCAAAGCCATCGATCGGGCGATCGGGCTTTATGCCGCCGAGGTCCGGTCGCGGACATTTCCGGCACAGGAACATACGTATGCCGTCAAAGGCGGCGACAGCGCAGCATCGCCAGCGAACGTCGTGGCGATGGCCACGGACACCAACGATGCGGCACTAGCAGCCTCAAGAGCCACGAAAAAGCCGCGGACTCCGCGCACCTGAACGGTGCCCGCGGCGCGAAGATCGGGCGCATCCAGCGCTGATCACGCATTTTCGCGCGCTTAGCCCTTGCTCTGGAAGGGCTGTCGGCTATCAATGCCCGGCTGTGCAGCCGCTCATCGGCGTCGCGTAGCACAGCCAACGCAGTCCATCGGGGAGACTTGAAAGCAAAATGGCCGACGATCGCGATAGCCTGCTGCGTGAAGTGGAGGAAGAAATCCGCCGCGAGCAGATGCAGAAAATTTGGGAACGCTATAACGTCCTTATTCTGGGCGGGGCCGCACTCATCGTGCTCGCGGTCGGCGGATATAAACTGCTCGAGAATCGGCGGATCACGGAGGCGGAAGCGCGCGGTGCCGAGTTCACAGCCGCCGTACAGCTCAGCAATGACAAAAAGACCGACGAAGCTGTGGCGGCATTCCAGAAGATTGCTAACTCGGGCTCATCGGGCGTTGCCTCGCTCGCCAAGCTGCACATTGCAGGCGCTCAGCTCAAGGCTGGCAAAACAGACGACGCGTTGGCGGCGTTCGAGGGGCTGGCGAATGACGCTTCGGCCGATCAACTGTTGAAAAACTACGCCCAATTGCAGGTTGCAACGCTAAAGATGTCGACGAGTGACTTTACCGACATTCAGAATCGGCTGACTCCCTTAGCGGCCGAGTCCAGCCCCTTCAGAACCAGCGCCAACGAACTGCTCGGTATCGCCGCCTTCAAGGCCGGAAATTTGGAGATCGCCCGCAAACACCTGGAACCCTTGCTGATCGATCCGGCGGCATCGCAAGCCATTCAAGAGCGCATCAAGATCATCTTGGCTGAAATCGCCGCTATGGAACTCGCAAAAGCTGCGCCAGCGACCGCAGCAACGCCAACGCCATCGACGCCGGCACCATCTACGCCTGAACCGGCCGAGACGAAACCGGCCGACGCCAATAAAAAATGACGACGGCGCCGCCCATCCGGCGCTCGGGGAGACGATCGACGTGAACAAGGTCAGGGCTCAGCACATGACACGTTTCTGGCGATCGATGGTGGTTGCCCTCTGTGCCACATCACTGTCGGGGTGCGCAGGAGATGGCCCGACCCTGCCGAAGCTCGCTGATCTCAATCCGTTTGCTGACAAACCGCAGCCGCTGCCGGGGCGCCGCGTCGCTCTGATCGAGCAGACCAATAGCATTGCCAGCAACCTCGCCGACGCCAGTTCACCCATCGTGCTGCCGCCGCAACGCTCCAACGACGCCTGGTCGCAGCCAGGTGGCGAAGCCAACAACGCGCCAGGCCATTTGGCGCTGACGGGAGCGCCCCATCAAGTCTGGAGCGCAAACGTTGGAGAAGGCTCGTCCAAAGCCGGACGCATCCTCGCCAGTCCGATCGTCTATGATGGACGAATTTACACGCTCGACGCCGCCGGGCTGGTCTCAAGCTTCGCGCTATCGGGCAGCAAGATATTTCAAGTCTCGACGACGCCCGAAAATGAAGCCGGCGCCGGCGGTCATGGTGGCGGGCTGGCAGCCGAGGCCGGGCGCCTGTATGTCGCCAATGGCTACGGCGTCGCGGCGGCACTCGAACCGCAAACCGGCAAAGTGATTTGGCAGAAAAATTTAGGCGCGCCCATCCGGTCGGCGCCAACCGTGGCGGGTGACAAGCTCTTCGTCACGACGATCCAGGGCCGATTTTATTGCTTGAATGCAGTTGATGGCACCGAGCTGTGGTCGGCGCGTGGGCTACCGCAGCCGGCCAGCCTGATGACCAGCACCAGTCCTGCGATCGATGGTGACATCGTCATCGTGCCCTATCCGTCTGGCGATGTGGTTGCACTCAAGATCGCTGACGGCACGCCGGCGTGGTCGGAAAATCTCGCGCGCACGCGCCAAACGTCGCAAATCGCGTCGATGAGCGATGCGGCCCGGCCGGCGATCGACGGCGGTATTGTGTTCGCGATCGGCCATGCCGGGCGCATGATTGCGACCAATGCCAAGACCGGCGAACGTCTCTGGTCGATCGACGCGCCCGGGACGCAAACGCCGTGGGTTGCCGGCGATACCGTCTATATCGTCGACACGCGGGGCCGGGTGATGGCTTTGGCGCGATCGGATGGTAAAACCCGCTGGTCCAGCCAACTGCCCAATAGCAAGACGTGGTCGGGTCCGGTTCTGGCTGGTGGCACGCTATGGCTCGCCTCCAACCAAGGCAAGCTGATCGGCGTCGACGCCGCCTCCGGCCGGGTCAACGGCGAGGTCGATGTCGGCGATCCCGTCTACATTCCGCCGATCGTTGCCCAGGGTCGGATGTTCGTATTAACGGATACGGCGAAACTGATCGCTCTCAATTGAGAAATGGTCTAGGAGGGCAACACAGCACGCCCAGCCTTGCGGCGGCGGTGGCTCAGCGCTGCAACGTCGTGCGCTGGGTATTACGGCGCGCCGTCTAACGCCACAGCGACACGCTGAATTCGATCGGTCGACACAACCTATGAGCCAAGCCCCCATTGTCGCGATCGTTGGTCGACCCAACGTCGGAAAATCGACGCTTTATAATCGCCTGACAGGCTCGCGTGCGGCTCTCGTGTCCGACATCCCCGGCTTGACCCGCGACCGGCGCGAAGGCGTTGCTGATCTCGGCGGGCCGCTCATTCGGCTCTTAGACACGGCGGGATTGGAAGAGGCGCGCGCCGGATCGATTGCCGACCGGATGCGAAAGCAAACTGAAAAAGCCATCGAAGATGCGCAGCTGATTTTATTCGTGGTCGATGCCCGGGCAGGCGTGACGCCGGCCGACAGTGCATTCGCGTCGGTAGCGCGTGAAAGCGGCAAGCCGGTCATCCTCGTCGCCAACAAAGCCGAGGGCGCGAAAGGCACCGACGGATTTTATGATGCGTTCGGCCTCGGCTTTGGCGCACCCCTGGCGATTTCCGCCGAGCATGGCGAAGGCATCGGTGATCTCGTCGTCGACATCGCGGCGGCGCTGGGTTTGTCGTTCCCGCCGCGTGCCAAACGGCTCAAGCGGGGTGAAACCGGCGACAGTGAGCCAGCCGATGGCGAGATTGAGCACGCGACCAAGCCGGTGCGCGTTGCGATCATGGGCCGGCCGAATGCCGGCAAGTCGACGCTCGTCAATGCCTTGCTCGGCGAAGATCGCATGATCACCGGGCCGGAGCCCGGCCTGACACGCGACAGCGTCGCAAGCGACATCGACTACAAGGGGCGGACGATCCGGCTGGTCGATACCGCCGGGTTGCGGCGTAAGGTTAAAATCACCGAACTTGCTGAAAAGCTGTCGGCCAGCGACGCGGTGCGGACCTTGCGCTTTGCCGAGGTCGTCGTGCTGCTGATCGATGCCGAGCGGCCCTTCGAGAAGCAGGATTTGACCATCGGCTCGATGGTGGTCAACGAGGGCCGCGCTTTGGTGATTGCCATCAACAAATGGGATCTCGTCACCGATAAGCCGAAAATGCTGCGCGAGTTGAAGGAAACGCTGGCGGAGAGTTTGGCCCAGGTACCGGGCGTGGCGCTCGTCACGATTTCGGCGCGTGCCGAAAAGGGGCTCGATCAGCTGCTTGCGGCGGTCGTCAAATGTTATGAGACGTGGAATCGGCGGGTGCCGACGCCGCAACTCAATCGCTGGCTCGAAGAAGCCTTGTCGCGCCATTCGCCACCGGCTGCGGCGGGCCGGCGGATCAAAATCCGCTACGTCACCCAGCCGTCGACTCGCCCACCGACGTTCGTCGCATTTTGTCAACGTGCCGACGCCATGCCGAAGTCGTACGTCAAATATCTTACAAATTCTCTGCGCGACGCCTTTGATCTGCCCGGTGTTCCGGTCCGCTTTACTTTGCGCAAAGGCGACAATCCATTCGCAAAAAAATAGCCGGTGCGGGTGCGGAACGAAAATGCCGCAAACTCGTTGCCGTAATCAGGGCGATGCGTGCGCCGTCACGCCGCCATTTTTTTCGATCATGTGGCGCGTTGAAGTCTGGCTATCGGGGAGTCGACCCAGTATTTCTAGAAAACGCGTCGCAGCAATGTCGGCGCTCCAATTTCAAATTCGAGGGACGAAGCATGAGACAATGGAATTCGATGCTCGCGATGGCTGGCTTGACGGTGACATTCGCAGCCATCGGCGGCGTCAGCGCGCAGGCTTATTCAGAAAAGGTACGCAAGGCCTGTGCTGGCGACTATCAGAACTTCTGCGCGCAATATGTGCCGGAAAGCTCGCAGTCGCGCGCCTGCTTTGAGAGCAACCGCAAATCGCTCTCCAAGATCTGCGTGGCCGCATTGATCGATGCGGGAGAAGTGCCGGCAAAATATCTCAAAAAATAACGCGTAGAAAACACACAGTCGTTTGGAACGCCGCCCGCTCCGCCGAAAGCGCAGCGGGCGGGAGATCCGGCGAGGCGAACATCGCCGCCACCGTCCTCACCGCCCGCACGGGGCGTCAGCCGCATCAACTGGCGCCGCTCCGGATGCGTTAAATGGGACTGGTCGTCTGTGGTTCAAGCCCCCGTCGGCTCGGGCATGAAATGTATTTGGCGGAAGCGCCATCGCATCATTAAACTACGGCGATGAGCGCACCGTCCGAAGTCCTATTCTACCACCTCGAACATCAGCCGCTCGAAAAGGTCTTGCCGAGCCTCGTCGAGAAAACGCTGGCACGCGGCTGGCGCGCCGTCATTCAAGTCGGCAACGACGAACGCCTGGCAGCCTTGGACCAACTGTTGTGGACTTATAGTGACGACAGTTTCTTGCCGCACGGCACGGCCAAATCAGGCAGCGCTGCCGATCAGCCGGTTTATCTGACAACAGGTGATGATTGTCCGAATGCCGCTGGCGTACGATTCCTTGTCGATGGCGCGACGACGAGCACGTTCACCGGCATCGAGAGGCTCGTCTACCTGTTCGACGGCCGCGATGGCGATGCCGTGAACAGCGCTCGCGAGCAGTGGAAAGCCGCTAAGGCGGCCGCCTGCGCGGTGACGTATTGGCAACAAACCGAAACCGGCAGCTGGGAAAAGAAAGCCTGACAACCAGCCGCATTTCATCGGCGCTGCCTGGCGCCTTCTGCCAGCGGCTTGACAGTTGGACGGTTCCCCGGCTTGTGCCGACGCCATGAACTATCGACACGCCTATCATGCCGGCAACTTCGCCGACGTCTTGAAACACATTATTCTGGCGCGCGTGATCACGTACATGATGCGCAAACCGCAGCCGTTTCGCGTGATCGATACGCACGCGGGGGCGGGGCGTTATGATTTGGCGGGCGCTGCGGCGGGCAAAACCGGCGAATGGCAGGACGGCATTGGCCGACTGCTATCGCTTCCGCTCTCCGATCGCGCGGGTGAACTCCTGCGTCCCTACCTCGCGTCGGTCGCGGCACTGAACCCGGATGCGGACGGCGGCGCCATTCGCTATTATCCGGGGAGTCCGCTTGTTGCGCGTCACATCATGCGTCGAGAGGATCCGCTCGTCGCAAATGAACTGCATCCCGACGACGGACAGTTGCTGGCCCGAGAATTTCACCGCGCCGCGTCAACAACGGTGTTGAGCCTCGATGCCTGGATCGCAGTCAAATCACTGCTGCCGCCGAAAGAGCGGCGCGGGCTGATCCTGATTGATCCGCCCTTCGAACGCACCGATGAGTTCCAGAGTCTGACAACAGCCATGCTTGACGCATTAAGCCGTTTCGAAACCGGCACTTATGTTGTTTGGTACCCCATCAAAGACCGCAGCAAGGCCGACACGTTTGTCGCTGCCGTAACCGAGAGACGGCCCATCAAATATCTTGATGTCCGGCTGGCGGTTGCCCGTTCCTTTGCAGGGCTCGGACTGACGCAATGCGGTGTGCTGGTGATCAATCCACCCTTCACACTCAGAGGCGAGGTCGAGGACCTGATGCCTGTAATTGTGGACGCGCTCGCCGTCGACAGCGGCGCCGGATTTGAGCTGAAATCGGACTGTCAGGCAGGCTAGCGGCCATCGCATGCCGGCGTTGCCGCCAGGCAAAAATCATCGCAAATCTCGGTTGCGACGAGGCGTGTCCTGCGGCGGTCAGGCAATTCAGGTTGCAACATCCTACCTATCCATGGATAAATTGTCGCAGGCTGGTTGGGCGGCACTCAGGCTCGGCGGCTATGATCCTGACAGGGCGGCTCGCGGCCGCCGGAGCATGCTCATAGCGTCGGCGCTCAGGACTTGCCCCGCACGCTTCGGCTCTCACGGCCCCGCAATCCCGCATCATGCGTATCGCGGCCGTGCGGTCGGGATTGCGCAAGGGAGATGCCGGATGCGCCAGACAGGTACCGTCAAGTTTTACAATTCGCAAAAAGGTTACGGCTTTATCAAACCCGACGATGGCGGCAACGATGTTTTTGTCCACGTCACCGCCGTCGAGCGCTCCAGCATCGGCGAGCTGACGGAGGGCATGCGAATTACGTTCGACACCGAGCCGGACAAACGCGGCAAAGGTCCAAAAGCCGTCGATTTACAGCAGGCGACCTAATCGCCATTGCGGCCGTTGATCTGGAAAGGTTTGCGTGCGTTTTGCTAGGTGTCTGGCGTGACTTGCGCGACACGATGCACTGCGAAAACGCAGTCACACAGTACACTGCAACGAGTTAGGTGATGCGTCTGGGCTCGCAGCCTGCGAACAATCCCCTTGGATGCGTGACCCAAACACGAGGAGTGAAACTCATGGTTGATCATTTCAAAATGGTGATGGTTGCGATTGCCGCATCGACGATCGCCGTAGCTGGCGCGTCAGGGGCCAGCATGGCCGCCGGAAGTTGCGTTCCGAAGGCAGCCGAAGGCACGGGCAGTACGGAAGAGAACGCTAAGTTCCAGGTCTATGAAGCGTTGCTTCAAGCCACCGACTGGGGCACATGGGCGGCATGGATGGCAAACGGTTCGACTCCCGGATACAAGGTCAATACCGTCAGGTACAGCTGCAAGAAGGGTGGCATCGGCTTCACGTGCCGTGGCCAAACCACGATCTGCAAACTGTGATTATTCAATAGCGCAATAAGCTCCTGACTTACGCATCTGGCGCAATCTGGGCGGCGATATTTTGTCTGGCAGTCAGCGTTGCGGCAAGCTCCCCGGCATCGGCTGAACATCCCAGTGGCAAGCGTGTTCAAGCCGGCGGCGAAGCGACGATGGTGACGGAGGATCTCGCCAAGTTCATGGCGGGCGCCGCGCTTAAAAATTCGATTGCCGCGCATGGTTGGACGCCGCGCGGGCCAGTGCTGATGACCTGCGATACGAATGCCGTCCTGCCGCACGGTGTCGCTCAACAAAAAGCCTGAGGCTGACGTGCCATGCCGGCGCAGCGCTGAGCTGTTCGCCGCGGCATCACTGCGGAGCGGCGCAAAAAGCTCGCCGAATTGCGCCGGCGAGCTTTGGTGATTCTTGAATTAAACAGGCAGGCGGATTAGCGCGCAACCATGCTGCGCAACAGTCCGACGATGGCAAGTGTTACGCCTCCGCCGACACCACCGGATAGCACTTGTGTCAAGATCGCCATCGGATCAATCGCGCCGCCACCGATAGCAGGCAGATTGAGAAGATGGCCTAGGATTTGACCGCCAAGACCGCCACCGACGATCCCGGCCAGCGAATTACCCAGCGTTCCAAGGCTGATATTTTTCAGCAAGCTGCCGGCGATGTTGCCGCCGACGGCGCCGCTGACAAGCTGTATAATGAGCGTGACGATATCCATAGCCAACCTCCACGTTCGGCCTCGAGCGAATGAGCGACTGGCAATTTTGAATGCCTATCGCTGCCTGCGGACAGGCTGCCCCAACGACTCATAGCACATTCAGCGCAACCTTTAGTCGCGACCACCTCTAAGCATGCACCAGCGACGTGATCTCTCGATGACGAGCCCAGCTAATTGCTCTGATTTGGCCTTCAATCACGTAACCCTGCCTATTGAGATTGGGCCGCGAGTGGGTGTTACGAACGTCGGCGAAAGCCAGAAAGCCGCCGTTTGGCTGGTGATAAGAGCGGCCGGGACGATGCGATCCAGCGACGTGCGCCCATTTTTTCGCTGCAAGCGTCAATTCGCACCACAAGATGCAGACGCTTTTTGTGGGGTGTGATGCGACGGCAACGGCGCTGCCCTGGTCATGCCACGCTCTCGCGTCTATAAATTTACTGAAACATCGTCGGGGATTTGGACGGAGACTAACTATGCGCCAGGCAAT
Organism: Hyphomicrobium sp.; assembly: GCA_021732485.1. Classification (GTDB taxonomy): domain Bacteria; phylum Pseudomonadota; class Alphaproteobacteria; order Rhizobiales; family Hyphomicrobiaceae; genus Hyphomicrobium_B. Next base: position 7,995 of record JAKFUV010000015.1, on the reverse strand, counting down.
TCATTTCATGTTCGTCGCGGCGGCAGTCGCGGGTGGCGCCATCGCGGTCGCCGACACGGCATCGGCGGCTTGCACGCGGCTGGCATTTTCGGTCAACGACTATGGCAAGGAGGGTCCGGCCAGAGACGCCAAAGAGCTGCTTGATAAATACATTGCCAAGACGATGGCGGAAAAGGGCGTCGCCTCCTACAAGACCGGTAAGAAAGACGTCAATTGCGAGCTGTTCCTAGATTTCATCGTGTTTGACGAATACACCTGCAAAGCCGAAGCGACCGTGTGCTGGGATGGCTCGACGCTGCCCAAGAGCGAGCAACAGGCAGCGACCCCGGCCGCTGAGACAAAATCATCGCCCGCGAAGACACCGGCCGCTAAAACCACGACCGGATCGATTGACAAACCGGCGGCGGCCGTGACGGCGGATCCAGTGGTTGAGTCGCCTCCGGCAATTGTGTCGCCGCCTGCGGCTGATGCATCGAAGGCAGAGGCAACGCCGTCTGCTACGACTACGCCAGTGCAAGCCGCCGCGCCTGAGACCCCGCCGGTCAGCACTGAAAAGCGTGTCGAAGTTTACGAGAGCTTGCCACCGCCTGCTACGCCGAGCGCGCCGGCGGCCGCGAGTGAGCCAGCCGACGTGGTCGTTGCTCCGTCGGCCCCAGATCGCCAAGCGCCGTAGTTAGCGCTGCATGAATCTCGCTGACCGAACAACCATTGAATGAGCCCACTGCATGGCGAATTCAGGTCGGCGGTTTCGTTGGATCGGTACATCGCGCCCAGTCTATTCGCTTGGGGCGGTTAATCGATCGAGCCGCAAGCGATGCCGCTCGTCGGTCAAAAGATGAACGGCCGCGAAGCCGCCCGCGACAACCCCGATGGCGGTCGCGCCGGCAATCAAGAACATGATCATGATTTGATACTTGGCCGCTTCCACTGGATCGACACCAGCGAGAATTTGACCGGTCATCATGCCCGGCAACGAGACGATGCCGGCCGCTGCCATGCCGTTCAGCACCGGCATCAATCCGGTGCGCAGCCCGCGTCTCAAAATGTCTTCGAAAGCTTGATGTCGCGTTGCGCCAAGCGCCAGTCGCGCCTCGATGACGCGGCGCTCGCGGCTGGCGGCGCCAGTGATAGTGTCGAGCACCAGCGCCACGCCCGACAGTGAATTGCCGACCAGCATTCCGAGGATAGGCAACAAAAATCGCGGCGCGTACCAGGGCTGCGGTTGAATGAGCAGCAGCGCAATCAGCGTCGTGACCAATCCGGCGAGAAACGCCGGACTGGCGCTCAACAACAGCGCGCGCCAGCCTTTCAATCGCCGCTCTTGGCGCATGATCACTTCGGCAATCGTTGCGACCGCCATGATCGTGACGAACAACAGCGTCCATACTGGATTGGTCTGCGCGAATATGAACTTCAGCGCCAAGGCCACGATGCCAAGCTGGAGCACCATGCGCAGCGATGCCACGGCCAAGCTCCTTTCGAGGCGGAGACCGTAGGCGACCGAGATCATTCCGTTGGCGACAACCAAAATCGATGCCAACGCAAGTTCGATGACACTGAGCGGAATATACGCAGTCATGGCTGCCAGCCTCGCTGCGTCCTGGCGGTATCGCTCGCCGGTGTCGCGCGGGGGAGCGTCGCTGGGCGGGCCAATTGCAGCCGGGTATCCGCCAGTCGATCGATTTGTAAGGCGTCGTGACTGGCAAGCACGACGGAGCGACCGGCTTTCAACTCACGTTGGATCAAAATTTCAACGCGCGCTTGCGAGGCCGCGTCGAGACCGTTGGTCGGCTCATCCAGCAGCAAAACGCGTGGGCTGTCGATCACTGCGCGGGCGAACGCCAAGCGCTGGCGCTCGCCTGTCGACAAATCGCTGACGGGCTTGTCAAGAAGTGCTGGGTCTAGGGCGAGGTCAGCCAATAATCCAGCGAGCGCTGAACTCGTTGGCGATCGCGCAGGATTCGGTGGTGGTGGAAAGGCCGCCCGCGCAGTTTCCGTCCACCACATCGGTTCCGTTGCCGCATAGCGTACCAAACGACGCCACGCAGGAGCGCGCATTTCACCGCGTTCAGCGCCATCGAGGAAAACGTGGCCGCGCGCCGCTTCCAAGTCGGCAATCGCCCGCAGAAGTCGCGATTTTCCCGATCCGGATGGACCTTCGACGGCCAAGCATTCACCGTTTGCAACGGTGAACGACAGCGGCGGCAGTGGAGCGACCAAAATTTTATCTACGCGCAGCACGGCCTGATGTCTTCCCCCCGCCGACGTGTTCGTCTCGGCGGCAGCAGTAGCAAGTCCGCAGCAGCGCAGCCAGAGCTACGGCCAGAAGTTCGACGAGAAGTTCGGGCATACTGGGCAGCAAGGAGCGCAGTTAGCCGTGGACGCGCGGCTATGCCGCCATCCGAATATCCTGCAGTTTCATTTTGATGATGTCTTGATTGAACGGCTTGAGCAGGTGGCCGTTAGCGCCGGCCTTGTAGGCGACCTGCACGTCGGCATAATCGTTTTCGCTGGTCATGTAGAGAATGTACGGGCGCTCAGGGCCGCACAATGCTCTGAGCTTCACGATGACCTCGTGCATATTGGTGCCGGGGATGCGCCAATCCAAGAGGACGAGGTCGGGGCAGTCCGTGGCGAAACGTGGAAACATCGCCGCTGGATCCGAGTGGTCGCTGACACGAAAGGCGAGGCTTTCGAAAATCAGACGCGCATATTTACGGATGATCTCGGAGTCGTCGAGTACGAAGCAATGCTTCATGGCGAAATCTCATCCCGGCTGTTGCCAGCGCACAAGGTCATAGAAACAACGCGGCTGACGACGCTGTCCTCGCCACGCGCCTGAGAACGGAACAAGTGTCTGTCGTAATGTCTAACGGGCACTTAATTGCCCCCGCGCGGCCGCCCGGATGTTGCAACGTCACGCGCCAGGCTTGGCAACCAGCAGAATGTCGGCACCATCTTTCAGAATTTCGATGGCCATATCGGCGGATTGAGCGATGCGCCACGTGTAATAGGCTTGGATGCTCATGGCATCGAGCGCTTGTGCGTTGCCGGTGATGAATTCGGTGAGGTACTGCGGTGGGCGCGCGCCGGTGCCTTTGCAGCGGATCAGAAAGCTCGGTGTTTCGAAAGAACCGCCGACGGCGACGTCGATTTCGCCACCGCGCGGCAGGGCGGTGACCGAACAGGCAATCAAATTCAACAGCAGTTTGACCTTGTCTTTCGGCACATATCCAGCGGCGCCCCGCCATACCAGTTTGTGCTTGCCCTGCGTGATGCCGACGAACCCGCGCGAAATTTGCTCGGCGGTGGCAAGATCGATTAATGACCCGGCTGAACCGGCCGCGCCAAAGGCAAAACGCGCGAACTGCAGCCGCGCCGAGGCTTGCTCCGTGACATTGCGAATGACGTTCAACGCGTAAGATTTTGCCTGGACGTCGTCATCTTCGTCGAGGATTTCGAGGCCATTATAAATGGCGCCCACAGGGTTGATGACGTCGTGGCAGATCTTGCTTGAAATAAGCGCAGCAAGCTCAAGATCAGATGGATGCACGCGCTGGTTCATGAAAAAAAGGCCCCTGAATTTATGTGTTCCCGGATGACGCTATCGCGGGCAGCAGCACCTGGACGGACAGGTTGCGGCAGCTCTCGCGCGGGAGCGCGACGCGAGCGAACAGGGGCCGCGACTAAAGTGTCGTCTTGCTCTGATACACGCGCCGCAACGAAGTTGCCAAGTCTTGCACTCCCGGCGAGCCGCCCGACTGGATTTTCCCGCCAAAGTGAGTCTTACAGGACACTATGTCAGGCGTTGGCGGCCAAGCATGGCTGGCGTGCGGTGATGTGCGCGCGAAGATGAAGCCATTTTGAGATAAAGTCTGCGACGATGACATTAGGTACTTTTTTCGATTGCGATTCGCTTGGCCAAGCGCTGCTGCCGGCTGTGCTCGAAGCTGGCCGGCTTGAACTCGCGCATATGTCATCGGGTGTGGTGATCGAACAAAAAGCCGACAACTCTCCGGTGACAAGCGCCGACCGGGAAGCGGAAGCAATCATTGTGGCATCGCTGGCGAGGGCCATGCCGAACGTTCCAGTGGTCGCCGAAGAAGCCGCCGCCGATGGGCGGTTGCCGGCGCCTTCCCAGCGTTTTTTTCTGGTCGATGCCTTGGACGGCACCCGCTTGTTCATTCGCGGTAAACCGGAATTCTCAATCAATATTGCGTTGATCGACAACGGCCGCCCGGTCTTTGGGCTGATCTACGCGCCGGCATTCGCGCGGCTTTATATGACGAAGGCCGATCGACTTTCTTATGTCGCAGCACTGCAACCTGACGCGGCGGACGATGTGGTCTCCGCACTCCCCTGGCAACAGCTCGTCTCGCGGGCCCCTGATTTCGACAACCTCACGGCGTTCAACAGCCCTACAGCCAGTGGCCCGAGCGGCGAATTGCTCAAGGCATTGGGCGTCGCCGCCCAGAGGCAACTCGGGTCATCGCTCAAGTTCTGCCATCTGGCAGCGGGCGAGGGCGATCTGTACGTTCGCCTTGGCAATACGTTCGAATGGGATACGGCCGCAGGTCAGGCGATCCTTGAAGCCGCCGGTGGGACGGTCACTGGCGTCGATGGCGAAGCGTTGACGTACGGACATGCGAGCCGCGGCTATCTCAATCCGCATTTTGTGGCTTGGGGGCGCCAGCCCCTGTTCGACCGGCTTGCAACATCGGCCTGACGGACGCCTCACAAAAAACAACGTACCCGAAGACGCGCAAGCAACGCGAATCGGCCACACTTTGGCGAAAGTGTGAGCCGAGCCTTCGACCAGAACTCGCTGTGAGTCGCGCCGCGCTCTGCCTTGCAAATTAGGTCAGCCGTCGGCCAGTGCGATGTGTGATCGAACGAGGAAACTATCATGCAGAAGATTTTTAGCTCGACGCGATCGCCCTATGCCGCATCTCGATCAGGCGCCGGCCGCGTTCCGGCGGTTCGAAACCTGTTGAGCCTCGTTGTATCGCTTTTCTTCGGCCTCGGCGGGTTTCCAGCGGCCGCTCTCGCCGCCGACGACTCATATCGCCCGCCAAATGATGTCATCGTCGGCGGCGAGGGCGGCAGCGATGTCTATCGCCCCCAAACGCAGGAAACGTACGAGCCTGACCGGTCATATGATGGCAGCAGAAAATCTAACGGCGGCGGCGGCGGTGGGTATGGGGAGCCTTATCCGACCGGACCCGGCCCACAGCGCGCGAGCCGCGAGGAACATTACGAACAGGTTCCGCCGTCCGACGGCGGAGGGCCAGTTGAGGATGGATCGCGCGGGTACTACACCCAAAACGAAATTGTCGCCGCCGGCCACGGCTTCTTCGGGTCGGTCAGCGGCGGCCTAGCATCGGCGATTGAATGGGCGTTCCAGAAAGCCGGACGGCCCAACGGTTATATTCTGGGCCAGGACGCCGGTGGGGCGATTGTCGCGGGGCTGCGATACGGCGAAGGTTCACTCTATACGAAAGACGCCGGCACGCATCGCGTGTACTGGCAAGGTCCGAGCCTTGGTTACGATTTCGGAGGTGAAGGTTCCAAGGTCATGACGCTGGTGTACAATCTTCGTGATCCAGCCGAAATTTATGAGCGCTTCGGCGGGGTGCAGGGAGCGGCTTACCTTGTCGGCGGCGTCAGCGTGCAATTGCAGAAAGCTGGCGAGGTCACGCTGGCACCGATCCGAGCCGGCATCGGCTTGAGGCTGGGTGCCAATGTCGGGTATTTGAAGTACACTCGCAATCCGACATGGAATCCTTTTTGAGCATATCGCTCAATCTTTGAATGACGCATCCAAAGGTCGAGATCGTCGATGCACAGGCGATCGTGGCTGAGGCCTTTTGCGGATGGAAACAGGGATGTAAGTACAGGTGACACCGCCCAGCGGCGTCACCTGAGATCGTAGCATTGCGCGATGTCCACGCGCGCAAGGGGAAGCCGGGACCAGTCGCTTGATTACGCTTTCGTCCGCGATGTTGGTCACGCTCGGCTTTCTTTTGGCCGCGCTGGTTTTGATTATGGTGCTGCCGGCCTACCGCCGTCGCATCGAACGCTTTGCCGGCGACGCGGTTAAACGGCGTTTACCTTTGACCGAGGATGAAATTCGCGCCGATCGCGATCGGATGCGCGCCGATTACGCGATCAACATCCACAAACTCGAATCAAAGCTTGAAGATGCCCAGCTCTCAGCCGCTCGGCAAAGCGTCGAAATCAATCGCCGCGATGCCCGCGTGCAGGAGCTTGATGAAGCGCTTGCATTGCAGCGGCTGACCGTCGAGGAGTTGCGTAACGCGCGCCGCGTGCTGGAACAGGCCATCCTTGATCGGTTGCCCAAAGTCGAACAGCGGCTTGCGGAGTCGCGCAAACTGCTGTCTGAGCGCGACGCCGACATCACGCTGCTGTCGGATACCAGCGCCCAGCAGACTGCCGCGCTGCAAGAGCAGACACAGATCAATATTCAGCAGTCTGAAGAGCTCAATCGCTTGCGGACAACGCTTGCGACGCGGGCGTCGCGCAACCGCGAAACAGTCGGGGATCCGCGTTTTGACGGTGAAGTGGCGCTGCGCAGTGAAATTGAAATGCTGCGCGCAAAATCACGCGATCAGAACGCTTTGATCGTGCGCTTGCAGGCGGCGGCCAGCGACATCGACGCAAACAGCGCAACGTTGCCGGAGGAGATCGAACGCTTGCGGGCCGATCTCAGCAAGGCCGAAGCCGAATTGTTGTCGCTGAAGGCGCGTGAGGGTGCGGCCGAGGCGGGCCGCGACGACATCGAGCGCAAGATGCGCGGCTTGGAATTCGACGTGCAAGACCGCTCTGCTGAAATTGCCCGGCTGAAAGCGGCGCTCACCTCGTATGACAAGTCGGGTCTGCTGACGGCGGGCGCCGCTGGCCAGGCTGCATCGCTGCAAACGCCGCCGGCACTATCGACGAAGGCTGAGATGAGCGCACTCCAGGCCGAAGTCGACGAACAGCGCCGGACGATCCAGAGCTTGCGAGCTGAACTCGCCAGCGGCAACGAACGGCTGGCACGCCAATCGCAGCACTTCAGCGAGGAACTGAAACGCCTTGGCAATGGCGTGGTAACGACGGCTGACGCAAACCGGAGAGTCGCCGATGCAGAGCCTCGCCGGCCGTTGTTGGCGGATCGAATTACTGCGCCCCGATCGCCGTCGTCCGCCGCCCGCGAGGCTGGTCGCAGTCAGGTCTCGCCATCAGCTTCCACGCCGGAACCCGTTGCCGATGGGCGGGTGCAGGATGCGCGTGTCATCGGCGGTCATTTGAAAGCCGTCGCCGCGATCGAACGAACCCTCGACGGCGACGGCGCGGCGACCGACGCCGACGAAGGTCGCCTGGAAAGTCCGCAGAACGATAAGCAGTCTGCGACCGACCTTTCACCTCGCCGCCCGCGCCTGCTTGAGCGGATCAATAGCTTGGACAAATCGCGCTGAACGCCGCTCAATCGCGCCATCGATCGTCCGCGACCATTATTATATTTCAAAGATGAACCGTTGATCGTTTCGAGCGTTGTTGAGAAATAGTGCCCCGTCGGGCTCGCTAAAGCCAGATAGTGTCTCTTTTACCATCAATTTTTCAGAGAGTTAGCTACGTCTATTAATTTTTGAGTAAGTGTTTCCCGCAACGGCTACAGGACGGGCTGAGCGGGAAGCGTTAAAGATGATTTTCGCGCGTTAGAGTCGTGTGCCGAGGAGTTAGGCGAGTGGTGGCGAGGGTGGTGATAGCGCCGGGGCATGCGATGGCATATGCCAAGTATGCCGCCTGCGTGGCGCTCGTGACGTCGCTTAGCGCCAATCTTCTGGACGGCATAGCCAAGCACGTTCTTGCCGCAGATCCTTTTCATCTGGCTGCCGAGCACAAGCCGTTGTCGCGGGTCGACGCGGGATTGCGGTCGCAAGCGCGATCCATGGATCGTCCGCGCTTCAGCAGCGATTTGCGTGTTCTGGCGAT
>JAKFUV010000011.1 GCA_021732485.1 Hyphomicrobium sp. | reverse complement strand
GCTGATTTGGTGACGATGCCGACCGGGTGACGGGCATCGGACAAAACTTGCAGAATACTGCGTGTGATGCGCCGATCGCGCTCGATCGGCTGATAGGGGTCCGTATTAGCTCCAAGCGCGATCGTTTGCGGCTGATACTGAAGTGATGCAAGTTCGCGCTCCAGTAAAGCTGCGGCATTCGACTTGGCGTAGAGCTTGGTTTCGAAATCCAAGCCCGCCGAGTGGCCGAGATAAGTATGCGACGGGCGCGCATAGCAATAAACGCAACCATGCTCGCACCCGCGATAGGGATTGATCGAGCGATCGAACGAAATATCGGGGCTGTCGTTGCGCGTGATGATCGAGCGCGCCGCATCTTCGCGAACCTCGGTTTTGAACGCATCGAGGTCGCCAAGGCTGTCCCAGCCATCATCAAACGCGTCGCTCGTCGCCGCTTCGAATCGGCCAGACGTGTTGGTCCGCGCGCCGCGACCGCGCCGCAAATCAGCAATGACGACGTGCGCTGGGGGATGCAGCGTTTGACGGTTCATCGGTCGGTCCTGGCGCGGTTCGCAACCGCAATTCTAAACAGGAACAAAAATAGAACAAATTGCGCGCGACGTCAAGTCGAGATGTTCGCAAGGGAGCCCGCCGAGGTTCTGCCATGCCGTTTCGTCACCTTGTGAGCGGCACGGCGAAATGGCACGAATGGCCTATGATTTCGGTCATCATTCCAACCCTGAATGCCGAGCGCACGCTTGCAGCGGCGCTTACCGGCTTGGTGCCGGCCGCCATCGATGGGCTCATCCGCGAAGTCATCGTCGTCGATGGCGGTTCGAGCGATCGGACGCGCGAAATTGCTGACATGTCCGGCGCGACCATCTTCGACGCACCGGCTGGCCGTGGTCGCCAATTGATGCGCGGCGCCGCCGACGCTCGGTTTCCGTGGCTGCTGTTTCTGCACGCCGACACGGTGCTTCAAGATGGTTGGGAAGCCGAGGCAGTGCGACTGATGCGGCTTGTCGATCAGCACGAAGCACCCGAGGCCGCCGGCGTATTTCGATTTCGTTTGAACGATACCGGTTTGAAGCCACGCCTGTTGGAGACGGCTGTACGCGCTAGGTGCGCGCTGCTGGCCTTGCCCTATGGCGATCAGGGCTTGTTGATTTCGCGGCGGCTGTTCGATGACGTCGGCGGATATAAAGATTTGCCGATCATGGAAGACGTTGATCTGATGCGTCGCCTCGGTCGCAAGCGCATCAAATTTTTCAACAGCATGGCTGTCACGTCAGCGGAACGTTACAAACGTGATGGATACATACGCCGCGCGCTGCGCAACCAAATGTGTCTGGCGCTTTACGGAGCCGGTCTCCCGGCTGCCAAGATCGTGCGCATTTATGGCCGGGCGAGCGCCTGAAACCCGACACTGAGCGCCAAGGCGCAGCGCCCGCCGACCGTCAATTTTTGCAGGAGCATGCCATGCACAGTTTTTCACGACGGGATTTTGTGATTTCAGCCGCAGCGGCCGCGGCTGCCTTCGGCTTATCGGGCCGGCTGTCGTGGATGGCATCGGCTGCTGCTGAACAAGCGGCAGCAAAAGGCTTCCACAGATTCAAGGTCGGCGACATCGACGTCACGACCGTATTCGACGGGATATGGGAACGGGATCATGATCCAGCGTTCATCAAAAATGCGAGTGTCGACCAGACGAAGACGGCGTTGCGTACTGCTGGTTTGCCGGATGATAAAATCACCATTCCGTTCACCGTTACGTTTGTGACCATCGGCGGCAAAACGGTGATGTTCGATTCCGGCACCGGCGGACAGCTTTCGCCGAAGGCCGGTAAACTTGCGGCCAACATGGCGGCGGCGGGAATCGATGCGAAAACCATTTCGACGATTATCGTTACCCACTTTCATCCCGACCACATCTTCGGTTTGATGGAAAAGGGAACCAATGCGCAAGTCTATCCGAACGCCGAAATCATCGTGCCGGCAGCGGAATACAAATGGTGGACGGACGACGCTATTTTCACGAAGTTGCCCGAAGCCTTCCACCCCATCGCAAAGCGCGTGCAGGCGACGCTGCCGACGTGGAAAAACCTGCGCCAGATCGATGGTGCGGTCGAGGCGTTGCCGGGCATTCGCGCCATACCATCGTACGGCCACACGCCCGGCCACACCACGTTTCATGTGGCATCGGGTGACGCGCAATTGTTCGTTCTGGCGGATGTCACCAACATTCCAGCGATCTTCGCCCGCCACCCGGATTGGCACGCCACGTTCGACGGCGACGCAGCAGCAGCCGAAGCGACCCGGCGCCGGTTGTTCGATCGCGTTATTACGGAGAAGGCCATCATGACGGGGTACCATTATGGCGTTCCGGGTGCCGGTCGGATCGAAAAGGATGGCGACGGTTACGCCTTCGTGCCGATTGCCTAAATCCGGCCCTTCACGCTCCGGCCAACGCGCATTCGCGCCTCGCCTCGTCATCATGGTCAAGGAACCGCGCGCGGGCCATGTCAAAACACGGCTTGCCGCCGATATCGGCGCGGCGGCTGCAACGGCTGCGTACCGCGCCATGATGTCGTGTCTCATCAACAGGCTCAGTCGAGATCCTCGCTGGGCGACGGTGCTCGCGGTCAGCCCGGATTTGGCCCTCTCCAGCCGAATGCTGCCATCAAATGGCGCGCGGATGGCGCAGGGCCGAGGCGATCTCGGTGCCCGGCTGCATCGCGCGTTTGAAATGGCCGCGCCAGGGCCGGTAGTGGTGATCGGCTCAGATAGTCCGGCGATCGTGCCGGATGATATTGCCGAAGCGTTTCGCATGTTGCGCGGCTGCGACGCTGTGTTCGGGCCGTCGCACGATGGCGGATACTGGCTGGTTGGCATGCGCCGCCGACCGAGATTGGCTCAAGCCTTCGCTCAGGTCCGCTGGTCGACGCCGCACGCATTGGCCGACACCAAGCGCAATCTGCGGGGCCTCAATGTTTTGGAGACGCGCGTCCACGGCGATATCGATGACGGGCGCGATCTCGCCAGCATGCGCGCGCTCGTCGGCCGGCGCATTGTCGGCGTCTCTTATCGCTAACCGCGCCGGTGCTCTTCGAGCCTCGGCAAGATTTCGACGAGATTGCAAGGCCGATGCCGGGCATCCAGCTGCAATTTGAGGATGCCATCCCAAGCATCACGACAGGCCCCCGGCGATCCCGGCAGACAGAAAATGTACGTGCCGCGCGTCACGCCGGCGCAAGCGCGCGATTGCATCGTCGAGGTCCCGACACTCTGATATGACAGCATGTGAAAGATCGCCGCGAAGCCGTCGATCGACTTTTCAAAAAGTGGCGTGATCGCTTCCGGAGTGACGTCGCGGCCGGTGAAGCCGGTTCCGCCCGTGGTCAAAATGCAATCGATGTAGGGATCAGAAATCCAGTCGATTACGGTCGAGCGAATGGACTCGATATCGTCGGCAACGAGCGCGCGTGCCGCGATGGCGTGGCCGGCTTTGGTCGCCAATTCAGCCAGAAGATTACCGGATTTGTCGTCCGCTAACGTGCGCGTATCGGACATCGTCAGGATCGCAATCCTGATTGGAACGAACGCACGCGTGTCGTCTATGCCAGCCATGAGGCACCTGTTTGAAGAACAAAACGGTGCATCACAGTGGCGCGCCTGGGCGGCGGCGTCTAGTCGTCACGCAGGCGGGCAGCATTGGGGTGCGAAAGTTCGGTTTTCCAATTATGCCGCTTGGGTCGTTACCACCCGATCGCGCATCGATTTCGTTGCAACGGGCACGCAGACATCGGCGCGCAGTTCGCGTTCGGAGTGGCGTCGCGGGTCGTCGAGATAAATCGTCACGATCGGCCGGCGAGTGTCCAGCTGGATATCCGCCGACAAGCACGGAGACGCATAAAAGCCGGCCATCTCGGACCGTAATTTGCCGTAGCCACCGGTTTTCCGCAGCCGCGTATAGGCCCCCGCAGGAAGCATGATCAAGCCTAAGTCGCGAGACGCGCGATCTTCAAATTCGACCGGCAATTGAATGCAAGCGTCATAGCGGCACTTTTCAGCGGCGACCTGATTTGGGTCATCGTGCGCCAGACCGTAGCCGCGCTCGCCTTGCGGCTTGATGCCATTTTTGTCCGCCCAGGCGAGCATCTTCTGCCACGCCAGCGGGATTGAGTGCTCATAGGCGCCGTTGACCCGCACATAAGCGAGGCGTGCCGGACGGAGATAGACCAAACCGTTTTTCATCTGCGCGTCATCATAATGCTCAGGCCTAGCCCCATGCCGGCCTGGAAGCACACTACGCTGTCGCCCTTCGATGGCCTTTAACCGGCCTTGTAAACTTTTAGCGAAATCAAGATTGCCGCTCTTTTCGTGCGAGAACCCCGAAAAGTGGTAAATAATGCGCTTTATTTAGTTCGAAGTTTTGTTTTGATCGCCAACAGATCCGTCCACGCCAGCTGCTTGGCGGCGGGTGTGCGGAGCAGATACGCTGGATGAAGTGTTGCCAGCGTCGGAATATCTCGACCGGCAATAGGTACATTTCGCCAGCTTCCGCGAAGCCGCATGATCCCCTCGCTGACACTCAGCAGTTCTTTGGCGGCGGATCCGCCGAGTGCCACAATGAAATCAGGCTGCACCAGCGTGATCTGCCGGTCGAGGAATGGCCGGCAGGCAAGCGCCTCTTGCGGCGTCGGGGTGCGATTACCCGGCGGACGCCAATAGACGACGTTGGTGATGTGAACATCGGCTTGGCTCAGGCCGATCGCCGCCAGCATTTTATCCAGCAGCTGGCCGGCGCGGCCGACAAACGGCTTGCCTTCGAGGTCCTCTTCACGGCCAGGGGCCTCGCCGATGATCATTGTTCGGGCGGTGGCAGCCCCGCGATAGAAGCACAGATTCGTCGCCGTCGCCTTGAGCGTGCAGCCGTTAAACGCGCGAAGGGCGGCCTCCAGTTCGTCCAATGATGTTGCGGCGTTGGCGCTGCGGCGCGCGTCGGTCTCAGCCTCGCTGGCCGCCAGCGGCGTTTGCGGCCGCGACCGCGTGGGTGGCGAATGCAACTGCGCTGCCGGGCTCGGCGTTATTACACGTTGCGGCTCAGCAGCAGGGCGGGCGGGCGCCTCGGTAACCTGCGAGCCCGGCTGATCGCCACGGGCAGGCCAAGCGTATGACCCACCAGGTGGCGACGCTCCGCGCTCCAGCCAATTGATTGGCGTCGCTGCCAGCGCTGCGTCGACGCCAGCGGCTTGGTACCACGTCAGCAGGGAGAGGGGATCGATATCGGTTCGGTCGTCGTCGGTCATGGCACGGCACATTAGTTGGGCTCAGCCCAATTTGCACGCGACCTAGCAACGCTGTGGCCCGTTGCACTGTCGGGCGGCGAGCTAGGGTAATTTCGATGCTTTTGCGGTTGAGCTTCGAACCCACTCGACAGCTGAAGCGAGATCGCCACGTCGCTTGACGCTCGCGGCAGAGACACCTAATCGAAAAACTGAACTATTTTCGAGACATCAGGATAACCAATGACAGGCACGCAGGACGCCTCCTCAGCGCGCACCCCTCTTCCGCCACGCGACGCCATGGAATTCGACGTCGTCATCGTCGGTGCCGGACCGGCTGGGCTGGCGGCGGCCATTCGTCTGAAACAGAAGGCGTCCGAGGCGGGCGCCGAGCTTTCCGTCGTGGTGGTTGAGAAGGGCTCCGAGGTCGGCGCGCACATCCTGTCGGGCGCGGTCATCGATCCGATCGGGCTTGATCGGCTCATTCCGGATTGGAAGGAGCGGGGCGCCCCGATCGACACGCCAGTGACCGAAGATCAGTTTCTGATCCTTGGTCCCCAGGGCGATGTTCGGTTGCCCAACTGGCCGATGCCGCCGTTGATGAAAAATCACGGCAACTACATCGTTAGCCTCGGCGCGGTTTGCAAATGGCTTGGTGAGCAAGCAGCGGATCTCGGCGTTGAAATCTATCCGGGCTTTGCCGCGAGCGAAGTTTTGTATGACGGCAAGGGCGCTGTCGTCGGCGTTGCCACCGGTGATATGGGAATTGGCCGAGATGGCGAGCCGACGGCGAACTTTGTTCGCGGCATGGAACTCCGCGCTAAATACACCTTGCTTAGCGAAGGGGCGCGTGGGTCGCTCAGTAAAGAGCTGATTAAGCGGTTCGGTCTGGACAAGAACCACGAGCCGCAGAAGTACGGCATCGGCCTCAAAGAGCTGTGGCAGGTTGCGCCGGACAAACATCGCCGCGGACTTGTGCAGCATTCGTTCGGCTGGCCGCTCGATAATCGGACGGGCGGCGGGTCGTTCCTCTACCACTATGGCGACAATCTTGTTTCGGTTGGTTTTGTCGTGCATCTCAACTACGCCAACCCGTACCTGTCGCCGTACGACGAATTCCAGCGCTTCAAAACGCACCCCGCGATCCGCGAAGTGTTCGAGGGCGGCAAACGCCTCGGCTATGGCGCCAGGGCCATTACCGAAGGCGGTTGGCAATCGATGCCGGACCTGGTGTTTCCGGGAGGGGCGTTGCTGGGGTGCGCGGCGGGTATGGTCAATCTTCCGCGCATCAAAGGCAGCCATAATGCGATGCTGTCGGGCATTGCTGCCGCCGAAGCTGCGTTCGACGCCATTCAGGCGGGCAGGGCACACGACAAACTCGAAGCCTATGAGCGCGACGTCCGCACCGGCGACATCGCTCACGATTTGCGCGCTGTCCGCAACATGAAGCCGTACTGGTCGCGCTTCGGCACGGTGCTGGGCATCGGCCTTGGCGGACTTGATCTTTGGCTCAATACGCTGATCACCAGCATTGGTCTTGGCTACACCTTGAAACACGGCAAGACCGATGCAGCCGCGACGGGAAGGGCAAGCGACTATGCGCCGATCGCCTATCCCAAGCCCGACGGCAAGCTGACTTTCGACAAATTGACCAATTTATCTTTTTCGGCGACCAACCACGAAGAAGATCAGCCTGTCCACTTGAAGCTGGCGGACCCGAAAATTCCGATTGCCGTCAATCTACCGGAGTATGCCGAGCCGGCGCAACGCTACTGCCCAGCAGGCGTCTACGAAGTCATTCGCGACGACAAAGGTGGCGCCCGCTTCCAAATCAACGCCCAGAACTGCGTCCACTGCAAAACCTGCGATATCAAGGATCCGAGCCAAAATATCACTTGGGTTTGTCCCGAAGGCAGCGGCGGTCCAAATTACGCCGGCATGTAGCGCTGCCGGATCGCAATTTTATTGGGCGCAAGACGTCGGCAGGCGATTGGCCGCGCAGTAAACTGCGAGGTTTGCTCTTATGTCGTCGCAACCCGAGGGACGTTCATCGCTCGTCCGGGAAGACGCGTGACCATGGCGCCGTCGACGCCACGAGCGCTTGATATTCGCGGCCGCTACGATTGCGGCATTTGCTCGTTCCGTGCGGCGGCTAAGAATTATGGTGCATTGCCGGATTTTAACGCGATGCGTGTCGCCAAAGTCGTGTGGAGTTTGCTAGTGTTGTAGCGATCAGAGTCGTCGCCCGGCTCCGCCACACAAGGATTTGTTCAATGCGCGCACCCGTCGGACGGCTGAAATCGTTGTGCATCGGTGCCGCTGCCTTGGCGATCACCGGCGTCATCAGCGGTGTTGCAGCGCGGTCGACGGATGATGGCCTCGAGATGCGCTCAGCACTCGGCAATTATCTCGCGGGACGCTTTGCGCGCAATCTGCAAGACACCGAAAGCGCGGCTGATTTCTATGGCCGGGCGCTGTCGAGCGATCCGGGCAACGAGGTGCTGCTGGAGCAGACCTTCCAGCTCGAAACCATTGCCGGCAATTGGCAGCGCGCTGTGCCACTGGCCGAACAACTCGCGACCACACAGAAATCGCATCGTATGTCGCAGTTCCTGCTCGGCGTCGCCGCCTTCAAGGACGACAATTACGCCAAAGCCGAAGAGCACTTTATTGCCGCCTCCGAAAATCCGATCGGCGAACTGACCAGCGCACTGGCGCTCGGATGGACGCGGCTCGCGGCTGGAAATGTTGCCGGCGCGCTGGCCGCCGTCGATCTACCAAAGCAGCCCGATTGGGCGCAGTTCTATTTGCGCTATCATCGCGCGTTGATTGCCGACATAGCCGGGCGCAAAGCCGAGGCCCGCACGGCGTATGAAAAAATGTTCAAGCAGGACAGCCGAACGCTGCGAACAACGCTCGCCTACGCCCGCAGTGCCGCCAACCACGGCGAATTCAAGCTTGCTCGTCAGGTTATCGGCGAACAGCTTGAAAAGGCACAAGGCGAACCTCACCCACTCGCCGTCGATTTGCGGAAAAAGCTGGTTCTCGGCACGCAAACGCCCTTGCTCATCACGATGCCGACGGAAGGCATGGCCGAGGTGTTCTATGGCCTCGGCGAAGCTTTAATCAGCGAAGGCGGCACCAGCCTTGGCTCGATTTATCTGCAAATGGCGCTGAAGGCCAAGCCTGATCACGCGTTTGCGCTGGCGGCGCTGGCCGGCGCTGAGGAAAATGCTCGGCGCTATCAGCAGGCTATCGAAACCTACGACAAAATTCCAAAAGGCTCGCCGCTGCAAAGCGCCATCGACATCCGCAAGGCCGTCAATCTCAGTTCGCTCGATCGTTTCGACGAAGCCCGTGCGTTGCTTGAGCAGGTTGCCAAGGACGAGCCGAAAGAGGTGCGTCCGCTGGAGGCGCTCGGCAACATCATGCGCAGCCGCAAGATGTTCACTGAGGCAGTTAGCTACTTCACGCAGGCCATCGACTTGATTGGCAAACCCGACGCGCGCCACTGGGGCTACTATTACGCTCGCGGCACCGCTCATGAGCGCTTGAAGAACTGGCCTGCGGCGGAGGCTGACTTGAAAAAAGCTCTACAACTCTCGCCGGATCAGCCTTTGGTTTTAAACTACCTTGGCTATTCGTGGATTGATCAGGGGCTCAATCTCAAGGAAGGCATGAAGCTGATCGAGAAGGCCGTGCAGTTGAAGCCTGACGATGGATACATCGTCGACAGCCTCGGTTGGGCCCACTTCAAGCAGGGTAATTTCAAAGAAGCGGTTCGCTATTTGGAGCGCGCGGTTGAAATCAAGCCTGATGATCCAACGCTCAACGACCACCTGGGTGATGCCTTCTGGAAGGTTGGCCGCGAACGTGAAGCGAAGTTCCAGTGGGGCCAGGCCCTGTCGCTGTCGCCCGAGCCGGACGACGCGGTAAAGATCAGGGCAAAGTTTGAAAACGGCCTGCCTATCAAGACTGAAGTTCGCGTGGCGCCCAAAGATAAACAGGTCGAAAATGGTGCGGCCGCTAAGCGCCGTAGTGAAGCGCGCGGAATAGCAGCCCCTGGCGCCGTGGAATAGAAATCGCGATGTGCAGACCGTCGCTTGCGGCTGAGATCAACGGGCACCCTGCGACGATGCACGGGTGCCCGTTTTTTGCGTCAGACTGACCGATGCCGACGGTTCTCCGCGAAGATGCACCCGCGAAGGTCAATTTGACGTTGCGCGTGCTCGGCCGCCGGCCAGACGGCTATCATGAACTCCAAAGCCTCGTCGCATTTGCCCGTGACATCGGCGATGTCTTAACGCTCGATGCCGCGCAGCCGGCGCGCGTGACGGTCGTCGGAGCCATGGCCGACGCGCTGACCGGTGACAACCTGGTTGAAATTGCAGTTCGCCGCATCGAGCAGGCGGTGCCGACGATAACGGTCGGGGCTGTTTCGCTGGAGAAGCGGCTGCCTGTTGCGGCCGGCGTCGGAGGCGGGTCCGCCGACGCTGCCGCGCTGTTACGTATCGCGTGTCGCGCACATCCCGTGTTGTCCGCGCAGATTGACCTCGACGATCTTGCGCGACGGCTGGGGGCTGATGTGCCGGTGTGCCTGTTCAACCGGCCGGCCATGATGTCGGGTGTCGGTGAGCGGCTGACAGCGGTTCAGTTCCCCGCGCCAGTCCATGCCGTTCTCGTCAATCCGATGGTGCCGGTCCCGAGCGTTAAAACCGCGCGCGTTTTTCGCGCCTTGAATGCGCCGCCGTTGCAGGCGGACGCACCGGTCGACGACATTTCTCAGCTGGCTGATCTCGATGCCTTGATCACGGTGATGCGATTGCGTGGGAACGATCTTCAGTCAGCAGCGATCTCGGTGATGCCCGAAATAGAACGTGTGCTGGCCGTGCTCAGCCGCTCGCCGTCGTGTCTCATCGCGCGCTTGTCAGGAGCCGGGCCAACGTGTTTCGGGCTCTATCGGACATGCGACGAAGCCGCCACGGCGGCGGCTTTGATAAGCCATCAGAACGCGAAGTGGTGGGTGCGGGCAACAACGCTCGCGTGACGGCGTTACGCGCTGGCGGCTGCCTAATTTGTCCGGCTGATGCAGAACGTAATCACCTGCTCGAGCGCGGCTTTTTCCCGACTGTCGGGGAATATTGCCAAGGCATCGCGCGCGATCGTGCCGTAGGATCGGGCGCGCTCGAATGTCGCCTCGATAGCTTTGTGGCGCTTCATCAGCGACACAGCGTGTTCGAGATCGCCATCTTTGATGTCGCCGTCGGCAATAGTCCGATTCCAGAATACGCGTTCCTCACTCGAACCGCGACGGAACGACAAGATCAGCGGCAGCGTGATCTTGCCTTCGCGGAAATCATCACCAACGGATTTTCCAAGCCGCTGGCTGTCGCCTGAATAATCGAGGGCATCGTCGACGAGCTGGAAGGCAAGGCCGAGATTTTTTCCGTAGGAGCGAAGCGCCGATTGCTCTTCGGCCGGGCGCTGCGCCAAAGCTGCGCCTGACTCAGCGGCCGACGAGAATAGCGCCGCTGTCTTGGCGTTTATGATGGCGAGGTATTCGTCTTCGGTGGTTGACGTATTTTTTGCCGCCGCAAGCTGCATGACTTCGCCTTCCGCGATGGTTGCCGCGGCGTTCGACATGATGCGCAACACCGACATCGATCCGACGTCGACGAACATTTTAAAAGCCTGGCCGAGCAGGAAGTCGCCAACCAGAACGCTCGCCTGATTGCCCCAGATCATGCGCGCCGTTTTTTTGCCGCGCCGCGTGCCGCTTTCATCGACGACATCGTCATGCAGCAGGGTAGCGGTATGCATGAATTCAACGGCCGACGCGGTCCGGATGTGTCCGCTGCCGGAGTATCTGCACAACTTCGCCGCAGCCAGAGCCAGCATGGGGCGTAGGCGTTTGCCGCCACTGTCGATGAGATGGTGCGCGAGTTGCGGGATCATGTCGACGTCGGATACCGCTTTGTCGAGAATGATGCGGTTGATGGCTTCCATATCGTCGGCAACAAGGTCGAACAGAGGCGTCAGATACTGTGACGCTTCACGCACCTCATCCAGCGGAATAACGCGACCCAAGCTCGACCCCTAACAATAAAAACGGCTATGCTATCATAACCAAAATGCCGGCCTGCGTCACGACACTCACGGCGCGGCCGCCTTGCCTATCAAGAACCAGAGATCCTCACAATGCGCGACTTGATGGTAACCAATGATCCTGTCTTGCTGTCCTTCGTTGAGGTGCTCCTAAAAGGCGAAAGCATCGATACTGTGGTGCTGGATCAGAATATGAGCATTGTCGAAGGGTCGATCGGTATTTTCCCGCGCAGGCTGTCGGTTTTGGACGAGGATTGGTGCGCCGCAGCGCGCGTGATGCGCGACGCCGGGTTAGGCGAATGGATCAAGGACGATGGTTGAACCCAACGCTGGAACGTCATGGCTACCGGAGGTAACGGACGACGTATTTCTCGGTGGTGGCGTGCGCATACGACAGCCGATCAATGGTTACCGCGCCGGCCTCGATGCCGTGATGCTGGCGGCCTGCGTACCCCCTGACGAGCAGGGCAGCGTGCTCGATTGCGGTGCCGGCGTCGGCACGGTCGGGCTATGTGTCGCGTGGCGATGCCCTGGGGCGCAGGTTGTCATGGTTGAGCGCGAACCGGCGCTGGCAGCCATCGCCGAAGGCAACATCAATGCCAACGGATTTGGCGACAGAGCATCGGTGGTTGCGGCCGATATCACCGCATTTGGTGGTGCAGCCGAAGCTGCCATGCTTCGGCCCGATCGCTTCGCGACCGTCCTCGCCAACCCGCCTTATCACGACACGCACACAGGCACGCTATCGGCGGCCGGATTGAAGGCGGCATCGCATGCCATGCCGGCGAACCAACTCGATGCGTGGGTGCGTTTCATGGCTCGCATGTGCGCGCCGGGCGGTCGCGCCGTCATGATCCACAAGGCCGAAGCCCTACCGCGAATTTTGTTAGCCTTTGAAAATCGTTTCGGCGGTCTGACGATTTTGCCATTGCATCCGCGCCAGGGAACCGCCGCCCATCGGGTCATCGTGGCTGGAAAAAAAGCGAGCCGTGCACCGATGGTTTTGCTCAATGGTCTCGTGATGCATGGCGACGGCAATGCCTTTACCGACGAGGCCGAAGCTATTTTGCGCGCAGGCGCTACGCTGCCGATCTGAACGCGGTTGCGCTGGGCGGAGCGGGCCCTGTTGCGATCTGGCGCATTGCATGACAGCAGTGCTCGCCTAAGTGACCACCTGCAGTACGAAACTTGGAGAACAACTGAATGTGGCCATTTACCCGTCATCCGATCGTACCTGTTCTGCGCTTTACGGGACCGATCGGCATGGCGACGCCTCTACGCCCGGGCATCTCACTTACGAGCTACGCCGGTGTGATTGAAAAAGCCTTCAATCTAGCCAAAACACCGTCGGTCGCCATTCTGATCAACTCGCCGGGTGGATCGCCGGTCCAGTCCAATCTGATCTTCAAGCGTATTCGCCAACTGGCGGAGGAAAAGAAAAAACGGGTCTATGTCTTCTGCGAGGACGTCGCGGCCTCAGGCGGTTATTTTCTGGCCGTCGCTGGCGATGAAATTTACGCCGATCCGTCCTCGATCGTTGGGTCCATCGGCGTCATCTCGGCGAGCTTCGGGTTCGTCGAAGCGATCGACAAGCTCGGCATTCAGCGGCGCGTTTATACCGCCGGCTTGAACAAAAGCACGCTCGATCCGTTTTTGCCGGAAAAGCCCGAGGATATCGAACGCTTAAAGCGCCTTCAAAGCGATGTGCATGACGTGTTCATCGGTGTCGTCAAAGAGCGCCGTCTCGGTCGCCTGAAGGCGCCCGACGCTGAACTTTTTACAGGTGCGTTCTGGGCTGGACAGCAAGCCAAAGAACTCGGGCTGATCGACGGTATTGCCGACGTTCGCTCGAAAATGCGCGAATTGCACGGCGACAAGGTTTTGCTGAAAGTCGTCGCACCGGAGCGTCCCGGACTTCTCGGGCGGGCGCGGCGCTTTGCTGCGACCAGCGGCGGCGGATGGAACGGACAAGCCATTGCTGACGATATCGTGTCAGCAGTCGAAACGCGGGCGCTCTGGTCCCGCTATGGAATTTAGTCCATGATGGTCGCGCGCTAATGGCCGTTTTTGTCAAACGGCTAGCCATCCACCACTCCCCGCGCGAGGGCCGTCGAACATGCCGCCATTAATTTTTTTCGCGATCGCAGGCGCCGGTTGCTATGCCGGCTACAAGTTTTTCGCCAAGCTCATGGAGCAGGCACAGACACCGAGCCGAAGTGAAACCGAACGCATTCGTCGCGAAGCCGCAGCGCGTTCGGCGACGCGCGATCTTGGCGCCCTCGAATGGGATGAGGCGACGGGCGTCTATCGCCCACGCAGTCATCCGCGCGACTCAGCTTAGCGGTACACCCTCGGCCAGTCGCGATCGAAGTCCCGGGCGCGAGTTGGACGCCGTCAGCCCTTCACCTCGCAGGACAGCTTGCACGTCACCCGATAGGTTTCGAGACGGCCCTTCGCGTCGACAGTCGCCGACATGTCTTGCACCCACTCTGAGCGAATGCCTTTGATCGACTTCGAGGCTTTGGCAACGGCTTATTGCGCCGCGTCTTCCCAACTCTTGTCCGACTCCGACATCAGTTCGATGCCTTTATTGACCGCCATGACGACCTCCGCTGAAGACATATTTCCCATGCTATTCCGGATCGTTATCGCCAGCATGCTGCGAGACTGCTTCAAACGTCAGCAAATCGCGTGTCTGGGTGCGTGACAAGGGGGGGCGAACGCGTATAGTGCGGCCGAATTCAAACTCCAGCGAGCACGAATGATGGCGTCAACGGTGACCCAAGCCTCATCATCCGGTTTCCCGCCGCTTCGCCCCAAGACGGCGTTTCAGGATCTTATCCTCACGCTGCAGCAGTTCTGGGGTGCGCAGGGCTGCGTCATCCTACAGCCCTACGACATGGAAGTTGGAGCCGGCACGTTCCATCCGGCCACCACATTGCGTGCACTCGGTCCGAGGCCCTGGTCGGCGGCGTATGTGCAGCCGTCGCGGCGTCCAAAAGATGGGCGGTACGGTGAGAACCCGAACCGGATGCAGCATTACTATCAGTTCCAGGTGATCATGAAGCCGTCACCGGCGAACATGCAGGAGCTGTATCTGGCAAGCCTCGACGCCATCGGCATCGATACGGCGATCAACGACATCCGCTTCGTCGAAGACGACTGGGAAAGTCCGACGCTTGGGGCTTGGGGTCTTGGCTGGGAAGTATGGTGCAACGGCATGGAAGTGTCGCAGTTCACGTATTTCCAGCAAGTCGGCGGGATTGACTGCAATCCGGTGTCGGCGGAAATCACCTACGGTCTCGAACGTCTCGCCATGTACGTGCAGGGCGTCGACCGCGTGTTCGATTTGAACTTCAATGGTCGCAGCGATGACCGCCGGCTGTCGTACGGCGATGTGTTTTTGCAGGCGGAACGTGAGTATTCGCGGCATAACTTCGAGTACGCCAATACGGCCATGCTCCTCCAGCACTTCAAAGATGCCGAGACCGAATGCCAGGCGCTGCTGAAAAGTGGTGAAACCGCCGACACGAACCTGATGGTGCTTCCCGCCTATGATCAATGCATCAAGGCCAGCCATGTTTTCAATCTGCTCGATGCGCGCGGCGTGATCTCTGTGACCGAGCGGCAAAGCTTTATTCTGCGTGTTCGTGAGTTGGCTAAAGCCTGTTGCGCGGCATGGTTACGAACCGAAGGAGGACGGGCATGAGTGAGAATATTTTGGTTGGCCTTGCAGCATTGGGAATTCCGTTGCTCGCGGCCGCTTATCTGATGCTGCGGCGGCACGCGGCGGTCTTCCGCATGGTCGTGGCGATGATCTTGCTCGGCCTCGGCTATCTGACAGCGACCGGGGCGATCTCCGACATCGGCGCGACGCTCACGGGTCAACCGACTGTGCCCGCCGTGGTCGAGACGACATCTCCGGTTCCAGCTCCGCCTGCGGTGACGCCGGAACCTGCGCCATCGCCGGCCGTAGCCCCGCCCGATCCGGCAGCGACCGTGCCGGATGAGCCGCCGCCCGCGCCAGAAGATGCGGCTCCAGCGGGTGCGCCGATCGATAGTCCGGCAGAAGCGCCAGCTTCAGGTGAAGAAACGCAGCCGACCGAGCCAGCCCCGGCGCCGGTAACACCATAACCATCGGCCGTGTGCTACGTTATTGACCCCGCTGCGCCTCGGCGCGGCGGGGTCGTTCCATCCAGCGTCCGTTCTTTTTAAACCCGATTGAGTTGCCCGGAGCATGTCTGAACTTCTGCTCGAATTACTGTCAGAAGAAATCCCGGCCCGCATGCAGGTGCGCGCGGCGGAAGATCTGGCGCGGCTTGTCGTCGACGGTTTGAAAGCGCG
This sequence comes from Hyphomicrobium sp., assembly GCA_021732485.1. Classification (GTDB taxonomy): domain Bacteria; phylum Pseudomonadota; class Alphaproteobacteria; order Rhizobiales; family Hyphomicrobiaceae; genus Hyphomicrobium_B. The sequence goes on along the minus strand of JAKFUV010000011.1, from coordinate 22,190 downwards.
GGGCTTGGACGTTGGATCGGCTCGGAGCTATTCGACACCACGCCGCTTGACGCTCGTGATTGACGGCGTTGCAGCCCAATCGCCGGCCGTATCGGAAGAAAAGAAGGGCCCTCGCGTCGGCGCTCCCGAGCAGGCGGTAAAGGGCTTTTTGAAGTCGGCGGGATTGGCCTCACTCGCCGAGGCAACGATCGTCCAGGATGAGAAAAAGGGCGATTTTTATTTAGCTAAGATCGACAAAGCCGGACGGCCGGCGACCGAGATCATTGCTGAGACGGTCACGGAGGTTGCAGCGAAATTTCCCTGGCCAAAATCGATGCGACTCGGGTCGTCGCTGTTTCAGTGGGTCCGGCCGTTGCAATCGGTGCTGTGCCTGCTCGGCGGCAAGGTCGTGGCTTTTGAGATCGCCGGCATCGCATCGGGCGCTGAGACGCGTGGTCATCGCTTTCTCGGGCCCGACACCTTCGCCGTCAAAAACTTCGCCGACTACGAGACCAAGCTCAAAGCCCATCATGTGCTGCTCGATCCCATCGCCCGCATGGCATCCATTGGGGATCAGGCGCGCGCGCTCGCCAAATCCGCCAAGCTCGAAATGGTCGAGGACGAGGCGCTGATGGCCGAGAACGCCGGGCTCACGGAATGGCCGGTGGTTTTGATCGGTGCGTTCGATGCTGAATTCCTCGACGTGCCGGGCGAAGTACTGATGACGTCGATGAAGACGCATCAGAAGTGCTTTTCGTTGCGTGATCCGAAAACGAAAAAGCTCGCCAATAAATTTCTGCTGGTGTCGAACCTTGTCGCGACGGATGCAGGCCGGGCGATCACGTCAGGCAACGAAAAAGTTATCGCGGCACGGCTGTCGGACGCGAAGTTTTTTTGGGAGTTGGACCTCAAAAAACCGCTTGATGAGATGGCCATCGCCCTCGACGGAATTACGTTTCATGAGAAGCTCGGCAGCCAGAAGTCTCGCGTCGAGCGGGTCGCCGAACTGGCGTTCCAGATTGCGGGCACGGTCGACGCCGACCCTGAAGACGCGCGCCGTGCGGCGCAGCTGTCAAAGGCTGATCTCGTCTCCGGCATGGTCGGCGAGTTTCCCGAATTGCAGGGCCTGATGGGCCGCTATTACGCCGAAAAAGCTGGGACGAAGCCGGAAATATCGCGGGCCATCGAGCTGCACTATAAGCCGAAGGGCCCGACCGACATCGTGCCGCGCGCTGATCAGGGTGACGCGGTCGCGATCGCGGTGGCGCTTGCCGATAAGCTCGATACGCTGGTCGGGTTCTGGGCCATCAACGAAAAGCCGACGGGCTCGGGTGATCCCTATCAGCTCCGGCGTGCAGCGCTCGGCGTCATCCGGATTGTGCTGGAGAATGATTTACGGGTTCGGCTTGTGCCTCAAATCCAGCAGCATTTCTCTACACTCAAGACGTCATTCGAAGGCAGTAGAAATCAGGTCGAGCCAGACGTGGGGGTGGGTGCTGCGTTCGGGTTGCAGACGGTAGACACTCGAGTGCTCGATCTCCTCGCCTTCTGCGCCGATCGCCTCAAAGTCTTCCTTCGCGACCAAGGCAAGCGCCACGACCTGATCGACGCAGTGTTCGCACTCGACGGCCAGGATGATCTGGCGCTCATCGTGCGCCGCGTCGACGCGCTCGACACGCTGCTGAAATCGGATGATGGCGCGAACCTGCTTGCGGGTGTCAAGCGTGCGGCCAACATCCTCGCCATTGAAGAAAAGAAAGATAAGACATCCTACGCCGGCGCCTACAACATCAAACTGCTCAAAGAGAAGGAGGAGGCAGCGCTTGCGGCAGCGATTGAGGCCGTCAAACAGGACACCGTCGCCGCCATTAACGTCGAAAATTTCACTGGTGCGATGCGCGCGCTCGCTGAATTGCGCGCGCCGGTCGATGCGTTCTTTGACAAAATTCTGGTCAATGCAGACGACGCAGCAGTGCGTGAAAACCGTCTTCGTCTACTGTCTGAAATCCGCGCCACGACGCAAACCGTCGCCGACTTTTCAAAAATTGGCGGCTAATATGGCCAATCAATAATTCGACGATACAACGTCGTTTTTCATGCGCATCGGAATCGTTGCGGGCAGCATCGCGAACGTCGCCGATGTCGGTCTGATAATCATCTGCTGGTCAGGTGAGGCAGCGGGCATCGTGCGTTCGATCGCTTGTGCAGGCCGCGCGACACCATCGATCCAAACGAGAGCCGTTTGAGCAGACAACGCCATCGCACCGACCGCGCCAGCAATGGCGACACACACGACTGCGACATAGGCAAAATATTGGGTAAGTGTTTCAGCGACGTCGCCATCGGCAAGTCTCGCGACCAGATTAGGCTGCGGTCGGGTGTTCATCGATCGTATGTTCATGTTCAGCATCGCACGGTCTCATTGCACCAAAGGCACCAAAGCGAACTGGCATTATCGCTGCCGTTCGTCACCGCATTAACTTCTCGGTGATGACAAGGTTCCGGCGCGCCAGGCTGAGGCAGATTGGCAGTGGCGCAATGGCGACACGCTGCCGCCGAAAACGACCGTGCCGCTGCGAATTTTCATAATGATGGCAGTATGGGGAGCCGGCGAGAATGATCCAGTCGGCCCTCACCTCCGGACGCAACACACCCCGCATGTTGCGATCCAACCAGCTCCCCGCCGGACCATATCCAATACGGCGAGTGTATGACACCTCGGCACGGGAGACAGTGTTTCTCTCTATTCGAGGCTAAAGTTTAGGCGGAAAGTTCGGGCGACGTCGCGGTCGCCGTCTCGTAGGCGTCGGTTGCCATGAGCCACGTGTCTTCCGCACTGGCGAGAGCTTTCGCCAATTGCCCGCGATCCTGCACCAAGGTCTGCGCCTTTGCGGGGTTGGTGGCGTAAAGCTTCGGATCGGCGAGTGCGAGGTCGAGCGCCGCGATCTGGCGATTGAGCTTTTCAACAGCGGCTTCGGCGGCTTGCATCGATTTTTTCAATGGCGCAAGTTCTTGGCGCCGCCCGGCTGCGAGCCGGCGTTGATCGGTGCGGCTTTGGGACGGCGCGCCGTCGTCACGCTCGCGTGATTTCTCCCGGCCCTTCGGCCCCCGTTCGCTCAGCAACTCACTGCGATAGCTCTCCATGTCGCCGTCATAGTCTTGCACCGTTCCGTTGCGCACGATCCAAAGCCGGTCGGCGGTGGCTTCGACCAAATGCCGATCGTGGCTGATCAGAATAACCGCACCGTTGAACGCCATCAGCGCGTGGATAAGCGCTTCACGGCTATCGACGTCGAGATGGTTCGTCGGCTCGTCGAGGATCAAGATATGCGGACCATAGAACGCCGTCAGTGCCAAAAGCAGGCGCGCCTTTTCTCCGCCCGATAGAAGACTGCTCTTGGTGTCGGCTTTATCGGCGCTGAAGCCGAAGGTACCGAGCCGGGTGCGCCGCTGCGCTTCGGTGGCGTCCGGCAGATAGCGCAGCATGTAGTCGTAGGGTGTTTGCTGCGGATTGAGATCGTCGAGCTGATGCTGCGCGAAGTATCCGACGTCGACCTTTTGCGCGCCAAACACGTGGCCAGTCAGCGGCGCGAGACGCCCGGCGATGAGTTTGGCAAACGTCGATTTGCCATTGCCATTCTGGCCGAGCAGCGCGATGCGGTCATCGTGATCGATCCGAAGATCGAGATTGCTCAAAATTGGTTGGCCCGCCGTATAGCCGACACTCGCCTTCTCGATCCGCAGCAGCGGACTGGCGAGCATTTTTTTCGGGTCTGGCAGACTGAACGGAATGACGCGATCATCGATCGCCGCTGCGATCGGTTGCATCTTCGCCAGTGCCTTGACCCGGCTTTGCGCCTGCGCCGCCTTGCTCGCCTTGGCTTTGAAGCGATCGATAAAAGTTTGCAGGTGACGGCGTTGCTCGTCTTGCTTCTTCTTCAGTTTGAGTTCGAGACGCTGGCGCTCGCGCCGAGTTTCCTCAAAGTCGTCATAGCCGCCCGTGTAGACGGTGAGCTTGCCGCGATCGAGATGCAGGATGCTGCCGACGGCGCGGTTCAACAGATCGCGGTCATGGCTGACGATCAGTACCGTGTGCGGATAGGATTTAAGATGGCTCTCAAGCCAAAGCGTGCCTTCGAGGTCGAGATAGTTGGTCGGTTCGTCGAGCAGCAGAATTTCGGGTTCGAGAAACAGGATCGCACCAAGTGCGACGCGCATGCGCCATCCGCCGGAAAATTCGCGACACGATCTGCGTTGAGCGGCCTCATTAAAGCCGAGGCCGGATAAAATCTGCGCGGCGCGGGCCGGCGCTGAGTGCGCGTCGATATCGGTCAGCCGAAGCTGAATTTCGGCGATGCGATTTGGATCGGTCGCGTACTCGGCTTCGTCAAGCAAACTCGCGCGTTCGGTGTCGGCCGAGAGCACCCAGTCAAGCAGACTGGCATCGCCACCGGGGGCTTCCTGCGCGACATGGCCGATGCGGGCGTTGCGCGGTGTCGAGACGGCGCCGTCATCGGGCGTGATTTCACCTTTGAGCAAGCGCAGCAGCGTTGTCTTGCCGGCGCCGTTGCGGCCGACCAATCCAACCTTGTGGCCCGGCGGAATGGCGGCTGTCGCGGCGTCGAGGATCATCTTGCCCTCGATGCGATAGGTGAGATCGTTGATGTGCAACATAATGGCAGCCGATAGCGCGTCTGAGCGCGCCTGTCACTGTGGCGCTTGACGATTTACAGCGTGATCCCGAACCGCGACAGCACCGCGAGCATCAGCCCATAGGCGACGACCGTCATCGCGGAGGCGATAGCCAGGCTCGGCCAAAAGCCAACGCCGCGTTCGAGTAAAATCGGCAGCGCGAAAAACAGCACGAATGACGGCAGCACGTACCAGATGATGCTGCGCGAAAGGGCGGCAATTTTCGTCGTATCGCCGGTTTCGCCATAGATCCACATGAACGCCAGCAGCGATGTCAGTGGTAGGGATGCCAGGATCGCGCCGAGCGCCGTCGATCTTTTGGCTGCCTCCGAAACAGCGACCACGAGCACAGCAGTCAGCAGGACTTTGATCGCCGTATAAAACACCGGCGCTAACCCGAGATAACCGGCTTCAGCGTTTCATAGAGCAGACGGTCGCGCGCGGCTTTATCTGGCACGGCAAGGTGCGCCACAAACCACTCCTGCACCATCGTGCATACGCGTTCCGGCTCCCGCTTCGCGAGCAGGCGCGGGTTTGAAAACACTTGCAGGTCTTCTTCCTTCCAGCCGAGCTTGCCGAGTTCCTTGATCAGTAAATCGTAATCGGTCTTTACGGCCGGCGGGTGCTGCTGGGGCGACTTCGACCCTTCCGCAATTGCGTCAAAGATGGCGCTGATCTGACCATGAAACGCGGTTGCGCCATCAGGAGTATCGACCAATTGAACCACGGAAGGGCTGGTTTCACCCTTCGAGATAAATCCATAGCAGGCCGTCACGCTTTGCGATCGAAGCGATTTCAAATTCTCGAGAAACGCGACGGCGATGCGACGCAATTTTTCCGAACTCGCCGACAATGCCTTCTCGGCGTTCTGGCGGCGCAGCGCTACCAAGCTTTGAGCAATATGTGTCGAGACTTCGGTCGGCGGTTTTTGCTCACTGACCAATTGTTCGGCGGCGGCGATGTTGGTGACGTACCAATCGGGATAGTCTTTCTTGATGATGGTCCAAGCCGGAATTTTTTGCAGCCGGACGTCGATCGTCGAGCCAACGATCGACGGCGGCGATAAGCCGGCTGTCGGCACCACTACGGAGGCTGCGGGATCGAATGCGGCCGTGGCGACGTCCGTCGAAGTTGTCGGCGCATTAGGAGACGAGCCGGGCGAGGCCAAGTTTGACGGCCGGTTCGCGGCATCAAACGCCGGTGGATCCGGTGGTGTCACCGTCGCGGTCTCGACGTTCTGCGGTGGCGCTGGTGCTGAGCTTGCCGGTGCATCGGTTGCCGCGCCGGCAGGCGTGGCTGGTGCCTCGATCGTCGGCGCGGTGTCACTCGCAACCAGCGTGCTATCAGCGCTGCCCGAAACGAAGCGCATCAATGGTTCGCGATACGTCGCCAAGGCAAATGCGCCGCCGCCGATCAGAGTGATGGCCGATGCTGCGATTGCAAGCCGCTTCGTCATGCTCCGGTCTGCGGTTGGAGCGCTCGACGGTGCCGGTTCAGAATAGGTGCGGGGCGACGACGAAACTGGCGATGGCGTCGTCGTCAGAGCGCTTGCGGTGCCCGACGCACGCTCGGTCGCCGCGCTGGCGATGTCTGGTGACGATTGAGCCGGCGCGGCAGTGGCGGGGGTGTTTGGAAATACAGCTGGAAACAATGTCGGCGCGAGCTGCCACTCGGCCATGCCGGGCCGCCAGATCAGATCGGACGGGCGCAGATAGTTATGCGCGACGAATGTGCGCATTTCGATTTCAGTCAGTGGTCCGTGCTGCTTGCCATCACGTGCAATATACCACTGTGTTTCGTTCGTCTGTCCGTTCATGATCGCTCTTCGCACACGTGCTCGACAACGACCGGTCCACATATTGGGACCGGCATTTGTTGGCCGATGTGGCCAACTTTCCCGTGCGCCCCCGCGCCAACGCCACAGTGTTCATAGGCTCAGCGCTCAGTCAATCGGGCTCGAGCAATGATCTAGCAAGCATTTACCGGTCGGATTGTGGCGTGCCACAGGCAACTTGAAACAACCACGCGGTAAAGACGCAATGGATCGACAGCACTGGGGTGTGCGGCTTGGGCGCGCTTGTGAGCGCTTTGGGTGCTCGTTATAACGCGCCCAACCGCAAGGATCGGCAAACTGATCGGTCAATAGAAAGAAAGCTCATGGCCCTCGAACGGACATTCTCGATTATCAAGCCAGACGCGACGCGACGTAACTTAACTGGGCAGGTCAACGCGGTCATCGAAGCAGCCGGGCTGCGCATTGTCGCGCAAAAACGTGTCCGCTGGACTCGCGCACAAGCCGAAAAATTTTACGAGGAACATAAGGCGCGGCCGTTTTACGGCGAACTCGTTGATTTCATGACGTCGGCGCCGGTCGTTCTGCAAGTGCTCGAAGGCGACGACGCCATCGCCAAGTATCGCGAAGTGATGGGCGCCACCGATCCGAAGGAAGCGGCGGCCGGCACGGTCCGCAAGCTGTTCGCCGTATCGAAGGGTGAAAACTCGACCCATGGATCGGACAGCGCCGCCGCCGCCGAACGCGAGATCGCCATGAACTTCGCCTTGCACGAAATTGTCGGCTAGAGTGCTGGCGGCAAAGTGGGAAGTGGTTTTCTGAAAAGAAGAAATCCAAAACAGAGAGCTAGGGTCGGCCCATGATTTCACGAAAAGCGGAGCGACCCTAGACGAAGCGACATCGAAGTTTGTTCGATGGTAAAGGCCCCGGCAACGGGGCCTTTTCGTTTGGCCGTATTGCTGCCTGTCAGATAGCCGCGGCCACGGCATTCGTGTTGGTGTCCACACCTCTCAGCTCGCGGACAAATCGCGCCTGGTCTAAAGCGTTCTCCGATTTCGAAATCACCACGGTGGCGACGCCGTTGCCGATGAGATTAGTCAAGGCGCGGGCTTCCGACATGAACCGATCGATGCCGAGGATCAGCGCGATCGACGCCACCGGAATAGTGCCGACTGTGGCCAGCGTCGCAGCCAGTGTTATGAACCCAGAACCTGTAACGCCTGCGGCTCCTTTCGATGTCAGCAGCAGCACACCGAGTATGCCGAGCTGCTGCCAGATACTGAGATCCGTGTTGGTCGCCTGCGCCAGAAATAGCGCCGCCATGGTCAGATAGATGCAAGTGCCATCGAGGTTGAATGAATAGCCGGTGGGGATCACGAGGCCGACGACGCTCTTTTCGCAGCCGAGCTTTTCCATTTTTGCGATCATGCGTGGCAGCACACTCTCCGACGACGATGTGCCGAGCACGATCAGCAGTTCTTCCTTGATGTAGGCTATGAATTTGACAATCGAGAACCCGTTCCAGCGAGCGATGGCACCGAGCACTCCGAAAATGAAAAGCAGGCACGTCAGATAAAAAGTCGCCATCAGCCAAGCGAGATTGGCCAGCGAGACGATGCCGTATTTGCCGATTGTGAACGCCATCGCGCCGAACGCGCCAATCGGCGCAAGTTTCATGACGTAGCCGACAATTCGAAACAGCACTTGGGCGATTTGATCGATCAAGCCAACGAGCGGGGCGCCGTGTGTACCAAGCGCCTGCAAGCCGAAAGCAAACAGGATCGCGATCAGCAGGACCTGTAGAATATTACCCTCAGCAAAAGCGCCGACGAAGGTCGACGGAATGATGTCGAGTAGGAATCCGACAGTGCTCTGGTCCTGTGATTTCGCGACGAACCCTGCAACGGCTTTGGTGTCGATTGATGCCGGGTCGATATTCATGCCAACGCCGGGCTGGACGAGGTTGCCAACGATCAGGCCGATGGCGAGGGCCAAAGTCGTGACGATCTCGAAATAGATCAGCGCCTTGAGGCCGACGCGTCCGACCTGTTTCAAGTCTTGCATCGACGAGATGCCATGCACGACCGTGACGAAGATGATCGGCGCGATGAGCATCTTGATGAGTTTTATGAATCCGTCGCCGAGCGGCTTCATGGCTTCACCGAGCGCGGGTTGGTAATGACCCAACAGCACGCCAAGTGCGATCGCGGCTAGAACCTGCACATAAAGATTTTGGTAGAACGGGATGGCGGGTGCCGGCACTGCCGGATCAGCAGGAGGGAGCAATGGTGTCTGCACATCGCGCTGCATTGTTATCGGCCCTCAAACCCAATCCGAAAGCATAAGGCTTAAGCGATTGACCGACATTTGTCAGGCTTGGATGCGGGCGGCTTGCGACTCACAGAAATGGCGCAGCGATGAACGCTGCGCCAAAAGAGTTCAATTTTTACGGATCAACCGAGGGCGAGATGACCAATCTTGGCAGCCGCATTACCCGCCCGCTCAGTTCTGGACCGCTTTAAGCCGCGGCGACCCAGCTTCCTGAAATGAAGCCGAAGGCCACCGCATCAGGATTGCGGCGAGCGGCTTCAAGCAACTTATCTGGGGCTTCGACCTCAAGGGTGCGATCCCGCTTTTTGCCTTTTCCGGCTTTTGTGCCGGTCAATAGGAAAACCGATTTTCCGAGTAGGACGGTTTTAACGGACTCCATGGTCGGGGGTCTCCTGGAGTTTGAATTCATCAGTGGAATGACTGACGGACAGTGCCGTACCTGCTTGGAGCCGTGCCGCTTCTACACGCAATGTCGTGACGTCGGCTGAGCTCTCGGCGAAGGCTATACCGCCTCCGCGCAAAGGCACTATGACAGCGATAGGGCAACAATGCGATGCAGTGGGTTCGCGACTGCGAACACAGCGTTTTCCGCTTTGTGTAATTGTGAGCAGTTGTGACGCTTTGCTTGCCGCGTGCGGTGCGAATTAATGCTGTGGATATGTCAGTCTTGATGTCCGGGAACGCAAAAAGACATCGAACTGAGTTGCGCGCATATATCGACGCGCTGCCGCTACGCCAGAAACCCGCTGGATAGGCTTGGGTCAGCTCAACTCGCGAATGATGAACGGCAAGCCGCCTTTCGGCGTCAGCGTGACGGTGGCGCTGATACCGGCCGGATTAGCGCCGACGTACTCGGGGCGGAAGCGGCGGAGCAGAAGCGACAACGCAAGCGTATTTTCGACTTGGCTCATGGCGCCGCCGATACACGAGCGTTTGCCGGCACCAAACGGAATATAACTGTACTTGACCTGCTTTTTGGCGTTGCCGGCCATCCAGCGCTCAGGGCGAAATTCTTCAGGTTCGTCCCAGAATTTCGGATTGTGATGCGCGCCGTAGGCGAACAGCGTGACGCGGTCACCGGCTTTGATTTCTTTGCCACCGATCATGTCGTCTTCGACAGCGACGCGGATCAAGCCCCAGATCGGCGGATAAAGCCGCATGGTTTCTTGAATGACCGCGCGGGTGTAGGCGAGCCCCGAATAATCGGCGGCGGCCGGCGGACGATCGCCATAGACAGTCTCACCTTCGCGACGGATGCGTTCAGCCGCTTCCGGGCGGCGCGAGGTTTCATACAGCGCCCAAGCGAGCGTCAACGCCGTGGTTTCAGTTCCGGCCCAAAGGTATTGCTTGAGTTCGTCGATCGCCTGCTGTGTGTCGAACTCGGGAACTGTCGGATCGGCAACGGCGGCCTCGATCATTTTCAGCAACGTGCGCTCGCGCATTTCGCGCGGGTCGGCACCCATGACGGCGGGCGGAACACTGGCCCACGTCTCCATCGATTTGGCGGCATCCTCGTCGTTCATTTCGAAGACTTCGCCGGCCTGCTTGCGCAAGCGGATGTCGCGATGGTTCATCACGTCAGTGTAGGTTTTGACGCACTTGAAGACGACATGAGGATTGAACGGCATGTCGCGATCGAACAGCGCCTTGCAGATCATGTCGGCGGCCAGCGTCCAGGTCTGCTCGACCATCTCGAAAGTCTCACCGGTCTTGGCGAGATCGGCCCACAAGTCCATTTTGGTTTGAATGGCCTGCAGGAAATACGGGATGTATTCAGCGAACATGTCCGGGTGGAATGCCGGCTGCTGCGGCATGCGAATTTTTTGCCAGAGCGCACCGTCATTGGTGATCATCGATTTGCCGAAAATCGGCTTTAGCCCGTCAAAATATTTGATGTAGTTGTCGGCCTTCGTCACCAGCACGTGTTTGAAGTATTCGGGCTCTGAAATCAGCACGATGCGCTGGTTAGCCAGATTGACCGGCAGCACCGGGCCGTAACGCTCGGTCATGTGCATGAGAATGCGCATCGGGTTTTCGGGGTCACCACGCAAAAGCGGGGTCAATTTGAACCAGATGCTGCTCTCATCGCCGAGGCCCTGAGCGTGGCTGGCGGTCGTGGTCATTCTGCATCGTCTCCAAAAATCACGCCATTCAAAGCTCGTGTCGATCCGGTGCCGCCGGGTGACATCTCATTTCGACGGGCCAACGGCGTCCTGGCCGTGTGGCTGGACTGCAATCTCAGGGCCAGAGATCGGCCGACCCGGTGCCTATGTTGGTTGGCTCTCTACCCGCCCCACGCGAGCCGCCGGATAATAGGCTTTAGCCCGGTCGTGTCCATGCGGCGCCCCGCCCCGACAGTGCAACCGTGCCACAGCGGCGACAAGGTGATCTAAGCTAGCCTTGGAGCGGCGGCGAGAACAGCGCCGTTGTCTGGTTAACATCCTCATAACCAATCGTTTTCTCGCCATCGACGTGGATCTGGCCTGCCGCGACAAGGCGCAACGCCGCGGGGTAAAGCTTATGCTCTGCGGCAAGAACGCGGTCGGCCAGTGTGGCTGCTGTATCACCTGACTGCACCGCCACGGCGGCCTGGGCGATAATCGGACCTGAATCCAGTTCGGCACGAACAAAATGGACAGTGCAGCCGGCAACGCGAACGCCGGCGGACAGTGCTTGCTCGTGCGTGTGCAACCCCTTGAACGATGGCAGCAGCGACGGGTGGATGTTGATCATGCGGTCGCGCCACCGGCCGACAAAGTCCGGCGTCATCAGCCGCATGAACCCGGCCAGCGCAATCAGTTCGACGCCGGCGGCATCGAGCGCTGTTTGCAGCGCCGCTTCGAAGGCCTCGCGAGCCTGAAAGGTTTTATGATCGAGTGCGACGGTGGCGATGCCGGCGTTGCGAGCAAACGTCAGGCCTGGAGCGTCGGGCTGACTTGAGATGACCGTTGTGATCTCGGCCGGATAGTCGACGGCGCGTGCGGCGACGATCAACGCTTCCATATTCGAGCCACGCCCCGAAATCAGTACCGCCACCTTTTTCCTATGGGCCGTCATTGCCTGCGTCTCACGTTTTGAAGTTCAAGCGCAGCCACGTGCCGCCGAGCAAGCCGGGACGGCTCTCGATGCTGGTGAACATGACGGGTGCGCGGCCGCTCGGCGGAAACAGAGGGATGCCGTTGCCAAGCAAAACGGGCAAGCAAAGCACATCGAGTTCGTCGATCAGGCCAGCATCGATCAGCCCCGAAATAGTAATGCCGCCGCCGTCGACCCAGACGTGTCCCGGGCCCTGCCCGCTGCACGCCTGCTTGGCGCGGGCGATAATCTCCGGCATGTCGCTGCCGGTCCCGCGCACGAATGGCGCGTCAGCGGAGATTGGCCGAGACGTCACGATGAACGCCGGGCGGTTGCCGTAAGGCCAGGCGCCGAAGGTCAGAACTTTTTCAAATGATGACCGGCCCATGACGATCGCGCCAACGTCGGCAATGAAGCCGTCGAACGCGGCTTGGAGGCCGGCAGGGTCGCGCGCGTTGAACGCGTCGAGCCAAGCAATGTCGCCATCGGACGTGGCGATGTAACCGTCGGCGGATGCCGCGATCCAGACGCGCACTTTTTGCTGACTTGTGGTCACAGCCCGAGATCCATTTCGCCGTGATATGTGACGGCCCAGGCTTCGCCTTTGCCTTTGGCTTCGGTCTTGGCGCCACCCGGCGGCGTGATGACGCCGATGATGATCGGTGCTTCCCCGGCGTCGGTGAGCGCCGCGACCACCGCGTCGACTTTGGTATGGTCTGCGACCAACATCATGCCGATGCCACAGTTGAACGTGCGCAGCATTTCGACGGCATCCAGATGGCCCGCGTCGGCGAGCCATTTGAAAACCGGCGGTACCGGTATCTTTGTCAGGTCGATGCGCGCCGCGACGGTGTCGGGCAGCACGCGCGGCACGTTTTCCGATAAGCCGCCGCCGGTAATGTGCGACAGCGCTTTGATCGCTCCGCCAGCGCCCGCACCACCTGTCGCGCGCAACGCCGAAAGCACGGGTTTCACGTAAATTCGTGTCGGCACAAGCAAGGCGTCGGCGACGCTTAGACCTTCGGCCCATGGCGCTCGGTCGTCCCAATTCAACTTCGCGGCGGCAATCAATCGGCGCACGAGCGAATATCCATTGGAGTGCACGCCGGACGACGCCAGCCCGATCAGGACGTCGCCGGGCTGAACGTCATCGCGTGGCAAGATCTCGCCGCGCTCAGCGGCACCGACGGAAAAGCCAGCAAGATCGTAATCGCCGGGCTGATACATGCCGGGCATCTCGGCCGTCTCGCCGCCGATCAGGGCGCAGCCTGCCTGGCGACAGCCATCGGCGATCCCGGCGATGACATCTGTCGCCACGCCGACGGCGAGTTTGCCGGTCGCGAAATAGTCGAGAAAGAACAGCGGCTCGGCGCCGGCAACGATCAAGTCATTGACGCACATGGCGACAAGATCAATGCCGATGGTGGTGTGCCGGTTGGCGTCGATGGCGATTTTCAGTTTGGTGCCGACGCCGTCGTTGCTGGACACAAGAATTGGATCTTTGAAGCCGGCGCGCTTGAGATCGAACAGTCCGCCAAAGCCACCAAGATCGACGTCGGCGCCAAGGCGGCTGGTCGATTTGGCCAGCGGCTTGATCATCCGAACGAGCTGGTTGCCCGCGTCGATGTCTACACCCGCATCGCGATAGGTGATCGGACGATGTTTATCATGGCTGGCGGTGGACATTGGTCCTCGGCGCTTGGTGGATTGTCATGGGCAACGAACGCGCACGCTGCAAACAGGCGGGCTCGATCGTGCGATCTCACCCAAAGCCGTTTACGGCAAACTCACTTTTGCCCCATTGCCAGTTGGAACTGCCGGTCGTAGCAGCTTGAGCGTTGAGCGGCAATCACCGGCCATCGACCCTTGGCTCGTAAACGACAATTAAAACGGAGGCTGCGTGGTGCGCGACGTTGCAATAAAGGTCGTCCGGTTCGGGCGCTTTGCGGGTAGCGCAGCGCTCGGAGTTGCGTTCGCCTTGCAAACGATGTTTCCCGCACTTGCGGCGAGTGACAAGGTTTACACAATCGGCAACTATCCGGTTGAGGCGAGCGCCGCGTCCGCCGTGGTCGCCAAGGACAAAGCGCTGGCCGAGGGCCAGCAAGCAGCCTTTCGCTCACTGCTCAAGCGCATCGTGCCGGTCACGTCTTACAAGCAGCTGTCGCGCGTGACCGCTGTCAGCGCCGCCGATCTCGTGTCGGGATTTTCCGTGCGCTCGGAGCGCAATTCCTCGACCGACTACATCGCTTCGCTGGATTTCAATTTCTATGCGCCGGCCGTCCGCGCACTGCTGCAGCGTGAAGGCATCCCATTCGTTGACGATCAGGCGGCAAGCGTGACGATCGTTCCAGTGCTGCGGCAGGGCAACCCGCCGGTTGCAAAAGCCGATACGTCGCTTTGGCGCCGTTCGTGGGCGGGGCTCGATCTGACGCACACAGTAACGCCTGTCTCGGTCGCGCCATTGAAGCCAGTCATTCATGCCGACACGATAAAAATGCTCATAGAGGGCGACGACAACGGACTGCGTATCCTGACGCAGGAGTACGCCACAAGCCTCATCGTGCTGGCGATCGTCGAGCCCGACATGAGTGGCAAATCAATGGTCGTCACGCTTACGGGACAGGATGCCATCGGCCCGCTGCTGCTCAAACGCACCTATCGGATTTCGGACGGCGATGTCGCCTACGCGTCTGAACTTGCGGCCGTCGTGGCACTCGGTGTTCTCGAAGGCCGCTGGAAAGCGGTCAAGGGCGGACTGACGGCCAATGCCGCGACGCCGGCGGCAATGTCGGACGTTCCGGTGTGGGCGGCAACGGCGGGGACGTCGGGCGAGCCGGTGCGGGTTGTGGTCGAGTTTGATAGCCCGGCCCAGTGGAACGACATGCGCGCGCAATTGCTCGATACATCAGGTGTCGAAGGCATGGAGATCGCCACCTTGTCGGCGCGCAACGCCGAGGTCTCTATGCGGTTTCCTGGCGGCGCGGCAGGTCTGGCGAAAGCAGTCGGCGGTCGCGGACTGGCGCTGGCGAGTATCGGCGAGGTCTGGGTCCTTCGATCGGCGAATTATTGAACTTGCCGCTCGGCCACACGCTCGCGTGTTGCATCGTGTGCAGCGCACACAGACGCCGATAGCCTTTGATCAAGCAAATTTATCGTTAAAACCGCGTTTCCAGAAGAGCGGAGCCGTGACGTTTCACGATAAGACGTGATGTAACTGCCGGCTGCTCCTGCATTCGCGGTGCGGAGGCGGCAAAAACGCTTGCCAAACTTGTCGAGCATGGGCTTTAGCTCCCCAGCAGCTTTACGTCGGCCTGCCGATCACGAATTGCCTGCAGGCGCTAGTTGCAGGCGCGGCGGCGTGTGGCACATGTCGTACAATACAATAGGCCGTCGTCGCGGCGTGATCATTGAACCGCGCAAGCGCGGCCACTCAAACTTAGGATAGGACGTTTCGGTGTGAGCATCCCCAATCTCATCACGCTCGGACGCGTTATCCTTGTCCCAATCGTATTCTGGTTCCTCGTCTCCGGCCAGTTGCAGGCCGCGTTCGTCGCCTTTGTGGTCGCCGGAATTTCCGATGCTGTGGACGGCTTTCTGGCTAAGCGCTTCAATTGGGAAACCGAACTTGGCGCCTATCTCGACCCGATTGCCGACAAACTACTGATCGTCTGCATCTTCATTGCGCTCGGCGTGACCGGAAAACTTCCGTCTTGGGTTGTCATCATCGTCGTCTCGCGTGACGTTTTAATCGTCATCGCCGTGGTATTGTCTTGGCTGCTTGAACATCCAACGCCTATGAAGCCATTGGCGGTCAGCAAGATGAACACGGTCGCGCAAATCGTTTTGGCCGGCGTCGTGCTGGCGGACGAAGCCTTTGACCTTCGGCTCGGCGGACCGGTTCTAGTGCTGATGTGGATCACCGCCGCATTGACGATCACGTCATTGGCCGCCTACCTGCGTGTTTGGCTGCGCCACATGACGCTATTTGAGTCAACCGGTTCAAAATCCTGACGGCTGTCGCGACGAAACGCACAATGTTAGGCTGAATTTCGAAGGTTTTGCGCGGGGCCGCATCATGCACATCGAGCGACATGCACTGTTCTGGATCGGTGCTGCCATCCTGTTTGTCTTGGCCGTGCAGGTGCTGGCACCAGTGCTGCTGCCGTTCGTCATTGGCTTGACGCTCGCCTACTTTTTCAATCCGCTGGTGGACGCGCTGAGCGCCATGCGTGTTCCGCGCTGGCTTTCGGCGACCGTCATCCTGCTCGGCTCGGTCATTGCCATCACCGTGGCGCTGGTCTTCGTGGTGCCGATCCTGGCACAGCAAATGGCTGGCTTGATCGAAGCCATGCCGGCGGAGCTTGCGCGCCTGAGGATCGTCGTCGAGGAGGGCGCGCGCGCACGGCTTGGCGATCGATTTCCGGCGGTGCTGGATGCCGTCTCGCGGGCCATGGCCGGATTGTCGGATAGTCTGCCCGGGCTGGTGTCGGACGTTGCGAAATCGGTATGGAGCCAGGGAACCGCTGCCTTTAGCTTTTTGTCGCTCATGCTCGTTACGCCGCTGGTGTTTTTTTACGCACTGCTCGATTGGCCGAGCCTGCTTGCAAAAGTCGATAGCTGGCTACCGCGTCGACAGGCGCCGCAACTGCGCGCGCTTGCCACTGAAATCGATCAGCGGGTGTCGGCCTTCATTCGCGGCCAGGGCATCGTGTGCATCGTACTTGCAGTCTTTTATGCAGCCACTCTCAGCCTGATCGGGCTGCGCTACGGCCTATTGATCGGCCTGCTGACAGGATTGTTGAGTTTCATTCCGTTCGCCGGGTGGGCGCTGGGGCTGATCACGGCGACGGCGCTAGCGCTCATTCAATTCTGGCCAGACGTTACCCAGGTGCTGATTGTGCCGGGTATTTTCTTGACAGGGCAAGCGCTGGACGCGGCCATCCTGTCGCCGCAGATTGTCGGCTCAAAGATCGGTTTACATCTGGTTTGGCTGATCTTCGCGCTGCTGACGTTTAGTTATCTGTTCGGATTTCTTGGGCTCCTCGTCGCGGTGCCGGTCGCCGCCGCTATCGGTGTCCTTGTACGCGCCGCATTGCAGACGTACATGGCATCCTCCGTCTATCAAGGTACCGATAGCGCCGCCCGGTAACTCTGCGAGCGCCGAACGACGAGAGCGTCATGCCGGCAAAGCCGCAACAGCTGGTTTTCGAACTGCCGCACAGGCCGGCGCTCGGGTTCGAGGATTTCCTGGTGTCGGAGTCGAATGCCGCCGCCGTGGCGCTCGTTGATCGATGGCCGGATTGGCCCGTCGGCGCAGCGATCATCTGCGGGCGGCCGGGATCTGGAAAAAGCCATCTGGCCAATGTCTGGCGGCTGCGCTCGGGCGGCGATACGATTGCCGCCAACGCCATCACCAAGGACGCTGTGCCGGACCTCGCCTCCCATGCGGCATTGATCGTCGAAGACGTCGAAGCAACGCGCGATCAAGCAGCGCTGTTTCATTTGCTCAATCTGGTCCGTGAACAGCGGCTGGCCATGCTGCTCACGTCGTCGAACCCACCGGGCGAACTGACGTTGTCGTTGCCCGATCTAACGTCACGTCTCAAAGCCCTGCCGCTTGCCGCGATCGCGCCGCCCGACGACGCGCTGCTGCGGGCCGTGCTGGTGAAGCTCTTCGCTGATCGACAACTCGCCATCGAACCCCATATCGTCGATTATGTCGTGCTGCGCATGGAGCGCTCGATGGCGGCTGCGCAGCGGATCGTTGCTGAAATCGACCGTCAAGCCCTGATCCGGCAAAAGCCGGTGACGCGGCCGGTCGTCGCCGCCGTTCTCGAGGCACTCGCACGGCGCGCTTGACGATAGGCAGGACACTGGCGCTGCGGCACGATGCGCGTGTTGATCACGTCACGGCACTGTAAAAAACTATCAGGGTCTTGTCCGGCGTGAATGCCCGATGCTAGGTCGAGGCAGGGCTTTCGGTTGCACGCTTCGCCGCGTGCATTCGCCGGGCTTTTCAATGGGCCGATGATCGGCAGGGATACCGCAATGACGACGCCGCGCGCTAAGTCTAAATCAAGCCTTGCGGCAATCGATGTGCCGCAGGGTCCTGAGCGATTCTACAATCGCGAGTTATCGTGGCTACAATTCAACAAGCGCGTGCTGGAAGAGGCCGCCAACCGCAGTCATCCGTTGTTTGAGCGCCTGCGCTTCTTGTCGATTTCAGCCTCCAATCTCGATGAATTCTACATGGTCCGCGCGGCCGGCGTGTACGGGCAGGTGAAGGCCGGCGTGACGACGTTGTCGGCGGATGGCGCGACGCCGATGCAGCAACTCGCCGCGATCAACAAGTTTGCCGCCAAACTGGTCGCCGAAAAGCAAGCGACCTGGCTGGAATTAAAGGCCGAGCTTGCCGAAACCGGAGTGTATGTCTTGCAGCCCGAAGATGTCAGCCCGACCGATCGCGAATGGCTCGAAAAGCTTTTCATGACGCACGTCTTCCCGATCCTTACGCCGATCGCCGCCGACCCGGCACACCCATTTCCGTTCATTTTAAACAAGGGCTTCACTATCGTCGTTGAAATGGTGCGGCGAACCGATCGTAAGGCGATGATCGGGCTCATTCCCGTGCCTGGTCAATTGGAGCGATTTATCCGTCTCCAAGCGGACCCGGCGAAACCCAAAGACCTCCGGTTCATGCAGCTCGAAAACATGATCGGCATGTTTTTGACTGAGCTGTTCACCGGCTTCGAGATCAAGAGCCAGGGCGCCTTTCGGGTGCTGCGCGATAGCGACATCGAGCTGCTGGAGGAAGCGGAAGATCTGGTGCGGTCTTACGAGAGCCAGCTCAAGCGCCGGCGTCGCGGCAACGTGATCCGCCTCGAACTTGAAGCCCGCATGCCGGAGCGTATGCGCAAGTTCGTCATCGAAGAACTCGAAGTGCGCGACGAGAGCGTGTTCGTCAAAGACGGCATCTTGGCGCTCGCCGATACAGCGCAGCTGATCGTCAACGACCGCCCTGATTTGCTGTTCAAACCGTTTCCGATCCGCTTTCCCGAGCGTATCCGTGAGTTCAGTGGCGATTGCTTTGCGGCGATCCGCAAGAAGGATATCGTCGTTCATCACCCTTATGAAAGCTTCGACGTCGTCGTGCAGTATTTGCGCCAGGCCGTCGCCGATCCCAACGTCATGGCGATTAAATGGACGCTGTATCGCACCTCGCGCGACAGCCCAATCATTCAAGCGTTGAAGGAAGCGGTCGAGGCCGGCAAGTCGGTAACGGCGGTGGTTGAGCTTAAGGCTCGCTTTGACGAAGCGGCCAACATTCGCTGGGCCCGCGACTTGGAAAGCGCTGGCGTGCATGTCGTCTACGGGTTCACCGAGTTAAAGACGCATGCCAAACTCGGGCTCGTGGTGCGCCGCGAGGGTACTGAGCTGATGACGTACTGCCATATCGGCACCGGCAATTATCACCCGCAGACGGCGCGCGTGTATACCGACCTGTCGCTGTTTACGACCGACCCGGACATCGCCCGCGACGTGACGCGTATTTTGAATTTCGTGACCGGCTACGGTGAACCGGCGGAACTCGAGTGCATGGCCGCCAGTCCGCACGGCATTCGCAGCCGGATCATGACGCACATCGCCGAAGAAAGTAAAAATGCCAAAGCCGGACGGCCGTCGGGCATTTGGATGAAGATGAATGCATTGGTCGATGCTCAGATCATTTCGGCGCTGTACGAAGCCAGCAATGCCGGCGTCCCGGTTGATCTCGTGGTGCGCGGCGTGTGTTGCCTGCGGCCTGGAATTGCCGGGCTGTCTGAAAATATTCGTGTCAAAAGCGTCATCGGGCGATTTCTGGAACACGCACGCATTTATTGCTTCGGCAACGGCGAGCCGCTGCCGTCACCGCATGCCGCCGTCTATATCAGCTCGGCCGACATGATGCCGCGCAATCTCGATCGCCGCGTCGAAGCGCTGTGTCCGATCAAGAACGCCACCGTTCACGAGCAGATCCTCAACCAGATCATGGTGGCCAATCTGAAAGACAACGAGCAAAGCTGGCGGATCAATTCAGACGGCAGCAGCACGCGCATTCGGGCCGCGGCCGATGAAGAGCCGTTCAACGCGCACAAATATTTCATGACCAACCCATCGCTGTCTGGGCGCGGTCAATCGTTGAAGACGAACTACCCGCCGCGCTTTGGCGAACCTTCCTGATGTGACGACTGCGCTAAGGACCCATCCGTGACTCGACTAAAGGACCTCTTCGCGAGCCCGGCGCGAACGAACGAGCTTGAGCCGATCGGCATTATCGATATCGGTTCCAACTCAGTGCGTTTGGTCGTGTATGAGGGCGCGGTGCGGGCGCCGACGCCGCTGTTCAATGAAAAAATTCTGTGCGGGCTTGGCCGGGCTGTCGCGACGACGGGCAGCCTCAGCGACGAGGCGGTCGAGCGGGCGTTGGCGGCGCTGTCGCGGTTTCGTGCGATCACCCGCGTGCTGCGCGTTAAAAACGTCAAAGCCATCGCCACGGCGGCCGTGCGGGAAGCAAAGAACGGCCGAGAGTTCATTGAGCGCGGCGAGAAAGCCGCCGGTTGCGCCATCGAGATTTTGTCGGGCGAGAAAGAAGCCCGCCTCGCCGCCCAGGGCATCATGATGGGCTTTATCGACGCCAACGGCATCGCCGGCGACTTAGGCGGCGGCAGTCTAGAGTTGATCGATCTCGAACGCGACAAGCTCAAGCAGGCATCGACCTTACCGCTCGGTGGCCTGCGGCTGATCGATACCACCGGCAATAAGCTCGAAAAAGCTCTCGAAGTGACTGACGAGGCTATCGCCAGTTTGCCTTGGGTCAAACAAGGCGCAGGCCGGACATTTTACGCCGTCGGCGGCACGTGGCGAGCGCTTGCGAAAATGCACATGGAAGGCGCGCAATATCCGCTGCGCGTCATGCATGGCTACAAACTGCCGGGCAAGGACGCTCAGGATTTCGCCGAAAGCGTTCGTCGAGCCAAGAAACTGACCGATCTGCCGGGATTGGCGCATGTCGCCCGCGCGCGCCGCGAAGTCGTGCCGTACGGAGCCTTGGTGCTCGAACGTCTGCTGCGCCAGATGCAGCCGCGCAGCGTCATATTTTCCGTTTTCGGCATTCGCGAAGGTTTGATTTACGGCTTGCTCTCGCCGCATGAGCGCCGTCGCGATCCGCTGCTGAGCTTCTGCGAAGACTACGCAGCGCTGCGCTCTCGGTCCGTCGAGCATGCCCACGAGCTGTGCCGCTGGACGGATCAAATCTTCGATCACCCAGACCTTGAAGAAACCGACGACGAGCGCCGGCTGCGGCACGCCGCGTGCCTGTTGTCCGACGTCGGCTGGCGGGCACATCCCGATTATCGCGGCGAGCAGAGCTTGAACAAGATCGCGCAGGCCGGGCTCGGCGGCGTCGATCACGCCGGGCGGATATTTCTCGCCCTGGCGGTTTATTATCGCCACAACACCGCCGAGCAAAGCACCGACGCTATGGCCGAGCGGCTGCGAAATCTCGTCAGCCGGCGCGCGCAGCGGCGGGCGCGCATCATCGGCGCGGCAGTCAGAACGGCGCATATGCTCTCGATCGGGATGCCGGGCGTCATCGATGAGACCACGCTCACCTATGAGCCGGGAAAAATCGTGCTTGCGATTCCAAAGGCACACGCCGGGTTGGATGGCGAGCGCCTGCGGCGGCGATTTGAGGGTCTGGCTGAGCTGCTCGGCAAAAAGCCGATCGTGGTGATCGTCCGCTAGGCTGCCGCTGCGCCCGTTTTTGCGACATATCATCCCTCGGCCGCGCTGCGATTCTCTAAGCCGTTCCCACCCAGGGCGGCCGGCTGCAACGAGAGCTGCACCCGCGCGCCGAAGTTCTGCTAGACTGCACATGCACGGTTGCGCCCTGCGCCTGTGATATGATTTTTGAATTACAACGCGACGGACGAAGACAATCTCGATGGCTGACGATCTGTATGACATTCTAGGCGTGCCCCGACGCGCCTCGGACGACGAGATCCGGCGCGCCTTTCGCAATCTCGCCAAAGCCCATCATCCCGACGTCAACCCCGGCAACAAAGCGGCGGTCGAGCGGTTCAAGAAAATCACAGCCGCCAACGATATCCTCGGCGATGCCGACAAGCGGCGGGCCTACGACGCCGGCGAAATTGATTCGAAGGGCGATCCGCGCCGCCCGTCATGGGCTGGGCGTCCCGGCGGCCAAGGTGGCGGCGGCCGGCCGGCCGGCGCCGGGCGTGCACGAGACCAGAGCGGGTTCGATGAATTTTCGTTCGCCAAT
>JAKFUV010000023.1 GCA_021732485.1 Hyphomicrobium sp. | reverse complement strand
CTGCTGTTGTGGAAACATCGCGCCAATATCGGTCGTCTGAGACGCGGCGAGGAGCCGCAAATCGGTGTCTAAGTCCGATGCACAGACACTATTTGCCGCCGCGCCCTTGCCGATCGCAACGCTCGATCGCGCTGAAAGGCTCGCCTGCCTGCGGTTGATCCGCTCGGAGAACGTCGGCGCGGTGACGTTTCGGGCGCTCATCAACCAGTTCGGTGGTGCCGCACGTGCGCTCGACGCCTTGCCCGATTTGGCGCGGCGCGGCGGCGGGCGCAGGCCCATCGTCATTTGCACTCAGGCGGCGGCCGAAGCGGAACTCGCCGCCGCTGAGCGGCTCGGCGCAACGCCGGTGTTCACCATCGAGCCCGGCTATCCGGCGGTGTTTGCCGCGACCGATGCGCCGCCGCCCATGCTTTACGTCAAAGGCAATAGTGCGCTGTTGAACACGCCGTCGATTGCCATCGTCGGCTCGCGGCAGTGTTCGGCGGCGGGAGCGAAACTCGCCGGCCAATTCGCGACGCGATTGTCGGAGGCGGGTTATGTCATCGTCTCAGGCCTCGCTCGCGGCATCGACCGCGTTGCGCATGAAGCGTCGATCGCGCGCGGCACCGTGGCCGTCATCGCCGGCGGCATCGACAGCATCTATCCGCCCGAACACGCCGACTTGTTTCAGCGCATCGCGACTGAGGGGTGCCTGATCACCGAACGGCCGCCGGGCTTCACCGCGCGCGAGAAGGATTTCCCGCGCCGCAATCGCATCATCGCCGGGATCGCGCTTGGCGTGGTCATTGTCGAAGCGGCGGCGCGGTCGGGCACGCTCGTCACCGCCCGCTATGCCAACGAGCTTGGCCGCGAAGTCTTCGCCGTGCCGGGGCATCCGCTCGATAGCCGCGCCGAAGGCACCAACGGCTTGATCAAATCCGGCGCGACGATGGTGACGACACCGGAAGATGTGCTGGAGGTGCTGGCCCCGATCGCGGGGCTGCGAACGCTGGCGGCGTCGGCGTATCGGGCTGAAGCGGCCGCGGTCGTCACGCGCGCGCTTGCGGACATCGGCGAAGACGAATGCAATGCGGTGCTCGCCGTGCTTGGCCCAGCGCCGACCGACCTTGACGCCGTGCAGCGCGCCACGGGGTTGTCGATCCGCGAGGTGCAGGTGGCGGTGCTTGAACTTTCGCTCGCCGGTCGCATCACGCGCTCGGGGTCGGGGTTGGTGGCACGGGTGATGGATTAGGCGAATTCGCGTGTGGCGCCGGCCTGGCGCAGCGCTTCGGCGTGCGACAGCGACAGCAAGGCGGAGAGCACGGCGCAGCCCTCGCGGTCGGCCATCTCTTTCAGCGCAAGCGTCAGATCGGCCAGGTAGGCCAAACGCTCGCGGCGTTCGTCAGCGCCGCTAAGCGATCCGAGCGTGTCCAGACCATCCTGCGCTTTCGCCATCTGTTTGCCCCCGTGCCGCCCGCCGACTGATGCAGTGCCGCGTGGGTCTGGGCTAACAAAATCGCTTCAGGGTTGCAATTGGACGGAACATTTAACTTATGGTCGTATAGAGAATGTGTGATCGGCGCCCGTTTGACAGGGCTGCAACGATCAACCATGTTCCCGGCCCACGTGTCGACGCCGGATGTAAGCGGCGCATAACACCCCACATACTATCGGACTTGGGCGGCTGCTGCCCGCCATGGAGCGCAATCGCGAGATGAACGTCGTTATCGTCGAGTCCGCGGCTAAGGCCAAGACAATCAACAAATATTTGGGCTCGAACTACAAGGTCATCGCGTCCTACGGGCACGTGCGCGATCTGCCGGCCAAGGATGGTTCGGTCGAGCCGGACAATGATTTTGCGATGCACTGGGACGTCGATGGCAAGTCGGTCAAGATCATGCGCGAGATCGCTGAAGCGGTGAAAACCTGCGACAAGCTGATCCTGGCGACCGACCCCGATCGTGAGGGCGAGGCGATCTCGTGGCATATCCTCGAGATCCTCAACCAGAAGAAGGTCATCAAGAAGGGCCTGGAAATCGAGCGGGTGGCGTTCAACGCCATCACCAAGCAGTCAATCCTGGCGGCAATGAAAGAACCGCGCCAGATCGATCAGCCCTTGGTCGAAGCCTACTTGGCGCGCCGCGCCCTCGATTACCTCGTCGGCTTCACGCTGTCGCCGGTGCTGTGGCGCAAACTGCCTGGCTCGCGCTCGGCGGGTCGCGTGCAATCGGTGGCGTTGCGGCTCGTGTGCGATCGCGAAGCCGAGATCGAAGCCTTCCGGACGGACGAATATTGGACCATCGAAGCGCAACTCAAAACCGCGAAGAACGAAGACGTGCGGGCCCGCCTCGTCTCGATCAGCGGCACGACGCTCAAAAAACTCGACATCAAAGATGAAGCGAGCGCACAGGCGATCAAGGCGGCGATTGAGAACCAAGCGTTTCGCATCAACAACATCGAGAAGAAAGCCACCAAGCGCAATCCGTATCCGCCGTTCACGACGTCGACGCTGCAAATGGATGCGTCGCGCAAGCTCGGCTATTCGGCCAAGCAGACGATGCAGGTGGCGCAGCGCTTGTACGAAGGTGTTGATATCGGCGGCGAGACCGTCGGCCTCATCACCTACATGCGAACCGACGGCGTGCAGATTATTCCGGAAGCAGTCAGCCAAATCCGCGATGTGATTTCGGCCGAGTACGGCAAGAATTACACCCCGTTCGCGCGTGAGTGGAAAACCAAAGCCAAAAACGCGCAAGAAGCGCACGAAGCCATTCGCCCGACCGATCCCAAGCGCACGCCCGACAGCGTCCGCAAACATCTGCAGAAGGATCAGGCGGCGCTCTACGATCTGATTTGGAAGCGCACGATCGCCAGCCAGATGGCGGCCGCCGACATCGAACAGACAGCAGCCGACTTCGCCATCAAGGGACGCAACGGCACCGACTATGGTCTGCGCGCCAACGGCTCCGTGGTGACATTCGATGGCTTCCTGCGCGTTTACGAGGAAGGCCGCGACGACCGGGTGCAGACCCTGGCCAAAGGTAAGGAGGATGCGGGCGATGAAGACGATACGCGCCGCCTGCCGCCGCTCGCCGTCGGCGACGTTCTAAAGGATCGCCAGATCGACGCCGACCAGCATTTCACTCAGCCGCCGCCGCGGTTTTCCGAAGCAACCCTCGTCAAGCGCATGGAAGAACTCGGCATCGGCCGGCCGTCCACCTACGCCTCGACGATGGCCGTGCTGGTCGATCGCGACTACGTCAAAATCGACAAGAAGCGGTTGGTGCCGGAAGATAAGGGCCGTCTCGTCATCGCCTTCCTCGAAAGCTTCTTCAAGCGTTATGTCGAATTCGATTTCACCGCAGATCTCGAACAAAAGCTCGATTTGATTTCGAACAACGAACTCGCCTGGAAAGACGTGCTGCGTGAATTCTGGCGCGATTTCACCGGCGCTGTCGGCGAGATCAAGGATCTGCGCGTCGGCGACGTGCTCGAAGCTTTGAATGAGATGCTCGGGCCGCACGTGTTCCCGGCCAAGGAAGATGGCAGCGATAGCCGAGCCTGTCCGAAGTGCGGCACCGGACGCCTCAGCTTGAAAATTTCGAGCCAATATGGCGCGTTCATCGGCTGCGGAAATTATCCCGAATGCCGATTCACACGGCAGCTGAGCCAGACCGGATCGGAGGATGCGGCCCTCGACGGCAAGATTCTGGGCTATAGCGACGACGGCAAAGCTGTGACGCTACGCACCGGCCGGTTTGGGCCCTACGTCCAACTTGGTGAAGCCGAGGGCGACGACAAGCCGAAGCGCTCAAGCCTGCCCAAAGGCGTGGATGCGGGCACACTCGATTTCGAGCGTGCGTTGCAACTGCTGTCGCTGCCGCGCGAAGTCGGCATTCATCCCGAAACCGGCACGCCGATCACGGCCGGACTTGGCCGCTACGGGCCGTTCATTTTGCATGACGGCACCTACGCCAATGTCGATGGCATCGAAGAAGTGTTTTCGGTCGGGCTCAACCGGGCTGTAACACTGCTGGCTGAAAAGCGCGCCGGTGGCGGCAACAGCCGCTTCCAGCGGCAAGCGGCACAGGTGCTGAAAGATCTCGGCGAGCATCCAAGCGAAGGCGGCAAGATCCAGGTCTTGTCGGGCAAGTACGGTCCCTACGTCAGCCACAACAAAATCAATGCCACGGTTCCTAAAGCCAAGGACCCCGCCAACCTGACAGTTGACGAGGCGATCGCCCTGCTGGCTGAACGCATCGCCAACGGTGGCACGAAGAAACCCGCGCGCAAGGCGAAGGCGGCAGCTAAACCCAAGGCTGGCGCTAAACCAAAAGCTGCGAAGGCTGACGGCGATGCCGCGACAGCGCCGAAAGCCGTTGCGAAAACCACCGCGAAATCCGCAGGCGTGAAAGCGCCCGCAGCGAAAAAGGCCGCAGCCAAACCGGCCGCGAAGAAAACGGCGAAAGCCAAGACTTAAGAGCGCGAGAGGCATTGAGCGGTGGCCCGCAATTCGAACGACACGCGCGGCAGCGGCTTCAAGGGCGCGGGCGGCAGCAAAGCCTTGGATCGCGGTGCTGAAAAGCCGGCGGGCAAGCGAGCCGGCAAAAAAGGTCCAGCGTCGCATACGCCGGCCGATGGCGGCCTTCCAAGCAAAGATCAGATCGTCCAGTTTCTCAACTCAGCCAACGGCAAGGCGGGAAAGCGCGAGATTGCGCGCGCGTTCGGCATCAAGGGCGGAGCGAAAATTGCGTTGAAACGCCGCCTTGGCGAGATGGCGGACGACGGCACGCTGTCGGGTGACAAAAAGAACCTGCGCGAAAAAGGCCGCCTGCCGCCGACGACGACGCTCGAAGTGACCGGCCGCGACAGCGACGGCGACCTGATCGCCAAGCCGCTTCATTGGGAAGACGATGACGGCAAGCGGCCGAGGGTACGCCTGCTTTCAGCCGAGCGCCCGCTCGATGGCGAGATCGGCATCGGCGACCGCGTGCTGGCGAACATCAGCAAGCTGCCGCGCGATGGCGGCGGGTTCGATTTCGAAGCCGTGCCGATTAGAAAGCTGCCGCGCGAAAAACATCGGATGCTCGGGATCTATCGCACGTCGTCACGCGGCGGCGGCACCATTGAACCAATCGATCGGAAAGACTTGAAGTCGTGGACGATCCTCGCGGGCGACGATGGCGATGCCGCCGACGGCGATCTGGTTCGCTTTGAACTGGTGCGGCGCGGCCGGTTCGCGACACCGCGCGCCAACATTCTCGAAAGTGTCGGCAATCCCTCCGATCAGCGCCAGATTTCGCTGATCGCCATTCATGCGCACGGCATCCCGGAAGATTTTCCCGAAGTTGTGCTGGCCGAAACCGAAGCGCTCGCACCGCCGACACTCGACGGCCGCACCGATCTGCGACAGCTGCCCCTCGTCACCATCGATCCCGTCGATGCCCGCGACCACGACGACGCCGTGCACGCCGAGCCGGACAGCGACCCGCGAAATTCCGGCGGGTGGATCGTCACCGTCGCCATCGCCGACGTGGCGCACTACATCCGGCCCGGCACGAAGCTCGATCGCGAAGCACAGTTGCGCGGCAACTCGGTGTATTTCCCCGATCGCGTCGTGCCGATGCTGCCGGAAAAAATCTCGAACGATCTGTGTTCGCTGCGCGAAGGTGAAGAGCGCCCGTGCCTCGCGGTGCGCATGATTTTCGACAAGCATGGCGAGAAGCAGCGCCACACGTTCATGCGGGCGATGATGAGGTCGGCGGCCAAGCTCTCGTATCAGGAGGCGCAGGCGGCGATTGACGGCAACAACCCGAGTGAGAAAAGCGCGGTGCTTCTCGATCGCGTTTTGAAACCGCTATGGGCCGCCTATGCTGCATTGAGCAAGGCGCGTGACGCCCGTGGGCCACTCGATCTCGATCTTCCTGAACGCAAAATCGTGCTCAATGCCGAAGGCCGCGTCGCAGCCGTCGTCACGCCCGAGCGGCTTGCGGCGCATCGCCTGATCGAAGAAATGATGATCCAGGCGAACGTCGCGGCGGCTGAGACGCTGGAGGAAAAGCGCACCGCCCTCGTCTATCGCGTCCACGATCAGCCCAGCTCTGAAAAGCTCAAAGGCCTCAAGGATTTTCTCGAAACGCTCGATATGAAGATCCCGCCGGCGGGCACGCTGAAGGCCGGCGCCTTCAATGCGATCTTGGCCAAGGCAAAAGACCTGCCGGTGCCCGAGCTGATCAACGAAGTGATCCTGCGATCGCAGTCACAGGCTGAATACAATCCGCGCAACATCGGCCACTTCGGCTTGAACCTAGCGAAGTACGCGCATTTCACCTCGCCCATTCGCCGTTACGCGGATTTGATCGTGCATCGCGCCCTGGTGCGCGCACTGGCACTCGGCGACGGCGGTCTGACCGACGATGAAATGCAGCGGCTGACCAGCGTCGCGAAGGCGATTTCCGATACTGAGCGGCGCGCCATGTCGGCTGAACGCGAGACCACCGACCGGTTGATCGCGGCGCATCTCGCTGATCGCATCGGGGCGTCGTTCAAGGCGCGGATTTCGGGTGTGACGCGGACCGGGCTGTTCGTGCGTTTGAAGGAGACGGGCGCGGACGGCTATATTTCGGTCGGCAGTCTTGGCAACGATTACTACCAGCACATCCCCGCTGCCCACGCGCTGGTTGGATCGCGCAGCGGCGAAGGCTATCGGCTGGGAGATACGGTCGACGTCAAGCTGCTCGAAGTGGTGCCGTCGGCCGGAGCTCTGCGATTTGAAATGTTGACGCCGGGCCAGCGCGGTCAGTTCGCCAGTTTCAAGGCTGGCGTCGGGCGATTGCCGCGCAACCAGCCCCCGCGCGGCGGCAAAGGCTTTCGTCGCGGCCGTTGATCGCACGTCGCGCCGGTGCGGCCGCACAGACCCTTGACCAGGCAGCTACTCGAGCTCATCTTTTGCGTATGGAAAATGCTTTATCGTCCACGTCACCGGCTCCTGTCACAACGATGGACGCAGACACGCGCGAGCGCAATGTTTGGACCAGCGTGCGCCGTGGCTGGGGTCAGACCTGCCCGTGCTGCGGCGAAGGGGCGATGTTTAAAAGCTATCTGAAGGTCAATGACACCTGCGCGACGTGCGGCACCGAGCTGCATCATCAGCGCGCCGACGATGCGCCTCCGTACTTTGTGATGACAGTGACCGGGCACATCGTCATCGGCGGCATCTTCTTTGTTGAGAAAAACTACACCGTTAATCCGTGGCTTCAGTTGGCGATCTGGTCGTCGGTGCTGATCCTGCTGACGCTGTGGCTGTTGCCACGCGTCAAAGGCGCGCTGATCGGCTATCAGTGGGCGCTGCGCATGCATGGCTTCGGTGGCGAGGGATACGAAGGCGCCGATCTGGTTCCGGCCGAACCCAAGCCGCACGCGTGACGCTCGGCTCATGCATGGTATTGCGCACATGCACACCGCGCGCCGCAGCGATGACATGATCCCTCGATGAAGATGCCTGACACATTGCCGTTGGACGCAACAGCAACAGTCGACATCCGCGATGCGGCGTGCGTGGTCGTCATCGACGCAACGGACGTGCGGCCGCGTCTTCTGATGGGGCGGCGGCACAGTGACCAAATATTCCTGCCGAACAAGTGGGTGTTTCCGGGCGGTCGTGTCGACCCATCAGATTTGATCGGCGATAAGCCAAACACCGAGCACGGCGGCATGGCGCAGTCACTGACGCCGTTCATGCACGCAGCGCGGCGCGAACTTTTGGAGGAGACAGGCCTACGGTTGGCGGCAGCGTCGGATCTCTTGCCTGTGGCCAGGGCCATTACGCCGCCGGGTCGCATACGCCGTTACGACACCTGGTTCTTCTTAGCCCGTGTTGGCGACGTCTTGCCCGAGCGTGGTGAAGGCGATGGCGAATTGCTCGATCTCGATTGGTTTACATTTGACCAAGCCCGCCGGCTCGACATTCCCAATATCACCAAGCTTGTGCTCGAAGATGCAACCGCTTGGCACGAAAGCGGCGGCGCGCCCTTGCCCCGCGTCCCGTTCTATTTCGAGGAGGCAGGCATTTATCGGCGAACGATGATTGATCCGGCAGCGTTGATGGAGACGCCTAAAGGGTTGGCGCGGACATGAACCCAACGGGCACCTCGCCGCCTTGACACGCTTGGATTGATGCGTATGGTGCGCGCTTCCTCCAGATATCCCATCCGGACACCCAATCCCAGAGGCCAACGCCATGGCAAAACCGGTTACGCAAAAAATCAAACTGCTGTCGTCGGCAGGAACGGGTTTCTTCTACGTCACCAAGAAAAATCCGCGCACGTCCACCGAGAAGCTCGTATTCAAGAAGTATGATCCGATCGCGCGCAAGCACGTCGAATTTAAAGAAACGAAAATCAAGTAAGACACTTGAAGCAATGGCCTGCGCCGATGTGGTTGTGCGGCGCGCGATATGATCAGCGCGTCCTGACGTGCGAACCCCGACCCGCCTGAAAATATATCTGGTGCACTCCGAAACTTTTCAGCTGGCTGGCAGTTTCTATTAGTCAGCTGCCGATCCGGCAGGCGGAAATCTGGTGGCCAGGGCCCGAAACAAACTCGGCAGCGGGGTAAATCGTTCCGAGATAGTCCCAAGACCCTGGCCGTGACCAGGTGAGGTTCAAAGAGGGCGTTGTCCCCCACCTAGCTTTCCGATCGACCCGCTGCAACCTTTCGAGGAGGCCACTCTTGCGGTCGCTTGGATCGATCTATACCCACGCTTCGGATCTTGCGGTCGAACCGAAGACGCAGGAACTTTTGTAAATGCCCCGTGAGAGTGTCACCAATTGGGCACTTAGGAATTCAACGTAGACACCTATCTAACGTTCAGATTCGTGACAGAAGACGCGATCGATTGCAAGTTTTGCTTTCCCTGTTGTTATTAGGCTACGATTGCTGATGACCTAAAGTAAGCATAACGAATCAAGCCGTTGAATTTATTGTAATTATTATTTTTGCTCGAAGCTGTTCGGCGGTTTTTATTGGCTGAACACCGAATAGTGGCGGTTTTTAGGCTTGCGATTATCCCAAGCGCTTTACGCCGCGTCGGCGACGACCCGGTTGCGGCCACGGCGCTTGGCCGCGTAAAGCGCATTATCCGCCCGCTTGAAAAGCGTGTCGGGCGTGTCGTCGGCGCGCTCCAAGGTGCTGAGGCCGACGCTGGCCGTCACTCGGATCGCGTGGCCCAAGCTGGAACCGCTGGTCGGCTCATGGCCCGTTGCAGTTGTGAACGGTTCGGCGGCTATACACGCGCGAAGGCGTTCGCCGACCTGATAGGCGCGCGTGATTTCGGTATCCGGCATGATGATCACGAACTCTTCGCCGCCGAGCCGGCAGGCGAGATCCATGCCGCGTGTATTGCGCTTCAGCCGCACCGCGAATTCGCGCAGGACCGCGTCCCCGGCATCGTGACCGTGGGTGTCGTTGACGATCTTGAAATGATCGATGTCAGCCACCAGCATCGATAGCCGGCGGCCGGTGCGCAGGCAGTCCGAGACGAGTGTCTTGAGGTGGCCTTCCATGTAACGGCGATTTTGCAGGCCGGTCAGCGCGTCGGTAATCGACATCTCGACGGTTTCGGCGAGGCGATGGCGCAGAAAGTCCGAGTGGCGCTTGCGCTTGATCTGCGTTTTGACGCGAGCGTGGAGCTCGTGGCGATCGACAGGGCGCATGACATAGTCGTTGACGCCCATATCGAGACCGCGCAACAGGCGGGCTTCATCGCCAACCTCGACCAGTATGATGATCGGCAGATGCCGCGTGCGTTCGAGCGAGCGGATTTGCGAACACAGCCGGAGGCCATCGGCGGATTGCAGCGAAAGCGACACGATCACCAAATCGAAGTTGTGCTCGGCGAGCTTGACGAGAGCAGCCTGGGGATCGCGTTCGGCAAACGCATCGTTGGATTTCGAGAGAACTTCAAGAAGCCGAGCCGCCGAGCGCGGATGATCGTCAACGACGAGAATGCGGCCCGACCGGCCAGACAGAGCCTTGGCCAGTGCGCCGTCGTCGGGGATGCCCATATCCTTGCCGGTCGACGCTCGCATGACCATTTCATCATTGAGCATCTTGAGGCGGGCAAGATTTTTGACGCGCGTCACTAGCGCGATGTCATCGACCGGCTTCGTCAGGAAATCATCGGCGCCGTTACCGAGGCCGTGCACCTTGTCGGAGGGCTGATCGAGCGCCGTCACCATCACAACGGGCAGATGATGCGTCTTGGAATTTGCTTTAATGCGCCGACAGACTTCAAATCCATCCATTCCCGGCATCATGACATCGAGCAACACCACATCGATGCGTTCCCGCGTCAGGAGATCGAGTGCCTCGGCGCCGCTATAGGCCGACAGCACCTCGAAGTATTCGGCCTGCAGGCGTGCCTCGAGCAACTTCACGTTGGCAAGGATGTCATCGACGACGAGGACTCGGGCAGTCATGGGATGAGGGCCTTGGAAGATGCGGCCGTGCCGGACACGAAAGACCTAGTGGTTGGACGATGCGACAAAGGATGGCGTTGTCGACATCGGTGCCGATGGACCGATGAAGCGGCGGACGGTTTCGAGGAACGACATCACCGAGATCGGTTTTGAAATGTAGGCTTCGCATCCCCCCGAGCGGATGCGTTCCTCGTCGCCTTTCATAGCGAAGGCGGTGACGGCGACGATCGGGATGTGGCGAAGCGCGTCGTCATCCTTGATCCATTTCGTGACTTCGAGACCTGAGACTTCCGGCAGCTGAATATCCATCAGGATCAGATCCGGGTTATGGCTGCGGGCGAGGTCGAGCGCATCGAACCCGTTGCGCGTCTGGATGGTATGATAGCCGTGGGCTGAGAGCAGATCGTGAAACAGCTTCATATTGAGCTCGTTGTCTTCGACGATCAGCACGGACTTGGTCGCGCCACGCGGTTCGACCGGGCGGCGCTCAATGGGTGTTCTGGTGTTCTGAAAGGTCATGCAGCTCGACCGCTTGCGTTGTACCAACCGGTTGTGCACCGATTCTCGGCGAACGCCCGCTCCCACTGTCGCGCCGAAGCAGTAACCAACAGTTAATCGAAACGCGTTTTTTGAGGTCGACATGGCAAGACAGCGACACAAACCGCTCGATCTCGACGCGGCAAGCGCCTTAGCGCTTCAAGGTTTAGGGTTCTTGGCGGCGGACGCCGATCGGCTCAGCCGCTTTCTGGCACTGACTGGAATGGGTCCGGGCGAGTTGCGGGCCAGCGCCGGCTCGGCGCATTTCCAGGCCGCCGTACTCGACTACCTGCTCGGCGATGAAAGTCTGTTGCTGGTGTTTTCAGCCGAGACCGGCATCGCGCCCGAGAGCGTCGCGCCGGCCCACGCGCTGCTGTGCGGCGAAGGCTGAGGCTGAGGCTGGCGATGGTAAACGACCATGACGCGATCGCTGATCGCATCGGCGTCGATCTCGGCGGCACCAAGATTGAAGCCATCCGCATGGCGCCGGATGGCACAATCCGCGCGCGGTACCGGATCGCCAGTCCACAGCACGATTACGCGGCGACCATCGCTGCCATCCAAAATCTGGTTGGCCGTCTTGAAGCGGAAAGCCCGATCGGCGGGCCGCCAAATTTTATTCCAGTCGGCATCGGCATTCCAGGAAGCCTCTCGAAACGAACCGGCCGCGTGCACAACGCCAACTCGACCTGGCTGAACGGACGCGATCTGCGGGCGGACGTGACGGCAGCCCTCAGCCGTGCCGTGTCGATCACGAACGATGCCAACTGCTTTGCGTTGTCGGAAGCAACCGATGGCGCTGGCGCTGGTGCGGCAACGGTTCTTGGCGTAATCCTTGGAACGGGAACCGGCAGCGGCATCGTCATCAACGGCCGGATCGTTGACGGCCCACTTGGGATTGGCGGCGAGTTTGGGCACAATCCCCTGCCCTGGCCAAAGCCCGATGTTAAGCCCGAGCTGAACGAAGTGCCGGGGCCGCAATGCTGGTGCGGTCGGTTTGGATGTCTTGAAACTTGGCTGTCGGGGCCGGGCCTCAGTGTTGACCATGCCCGAGTGACCGGTGCGCGGTTGTCCAGCGAAGCGATCGTCGCCGCAGCCACATTGGGGAATATCGCCGCGAAGGCGACACTTGATCGCCATGCCGGCCGGCTGGCGCGCGGACTGGCGCACGTCGTCAATATCGTCGATCCCGACGTCATCGTACTCGGCGGCGGCTTATCAAACCTTGCACATCTCTATGAGGTGCTGCCGGACCTCATGGCCGTCTACATCTTCAGCGACGACGCTGTCGTCGATGTCCGCCCGCCGCGATGGGGGGACGCCAGCGGCGTCAGAGGCGCTGCTTGGCTCGCGGGTGGTTAGAGGATTTTCCGAAGAAGTGGTTCTCGGTTCGTCGCCAGAAAATGCGACAAAGCAAGAGCACTCTAGGGATTGGCCGTATTACACTTTGCCGGCTCGAGGAAGGTCAGGTCTTTGAGCACGCCGGCAATGGCAAACCCGCCATAATCGATCTTGAGATTTCCGGTGACGCCGTTCTCATAATACTGCACCGACAATTCATATGTCGGCACGGCGTCGATTTTGTTCTGCCCAGGCTCGAAGTAGCTGATCGCCATCGGCCACGAGTCGAACTCGGCGAGCCGATCGGCGCCGGTCACGGAGGCCTTTGATTTGACGGCGCTGCGCTCGGTTTTTCTACCGATGGCCGTCGTGGTCAGATAATACTTGTCGCCCTTTTCGGCGCCATCATACAGGTTGGCCTGAACGATCGAGCGGCCATCGCGCGCGGCTGTGATCAATGCGGCGGCGTGCTGCATCGGGAAGTAAACGTCACCCGGCAAAGTGACGCGCGATTTCGCAGGCTTGACGAGATCGACGCTCGCCGAAGCGCCGGCCTTACCGCGCATCGCGTCGCCCTGGCTGGCTTCGGCAATTTTGTCATTTTGATATTGCGTCGAAGAAAAGCGCAGGCGGCTTGCGGCGGCATCTTCGAAACTCGAATTGCGCAAATCGTTGATCGTCTCGGCGCCTTCCTGATTGGTCATGCGCGATACGAAACGCATCGTTTGAGTGTAGCCATCGCACTTCGAACCGTTGAATTCATAGACCATGCGCCCGGTCAGGCCCTCGACACCGGAGCCCGTTGCCGAGTTCGCGAGCGAGATGTCGTAGATGGCGCGGTGCGGGATAAAGCTGACCGCTGGACCGGCGACGGCCAGCGTCGACATGGTGTTCACCGCTGCGATCGCGGTGGCGGCGACGATCAGGTGTTGTCGCCGCGTCGACGTGCGATGGCCGGGGTCGCGCGGATGCTGGTGGCGGGTGACGTCGTTTGTGGCCATGGCTAGGTAAATACTCCGGTCGTCAGCGGTGCCGTCGACGTGCTTTATAGCCGTGTCGCGGCCACTAGATCGTAAGATGTGACAGCGGCCATTGCAAAGTGGCCAGAGCACGACCAAAACGGTCAACGATGTCGAAATGACAAAGGTTCCTTAACATGACCGCCGATGCCGAAGCGAATTTGGCCACCCTGGGCCTGACACTGCCCGACGCCCCGCAAGCCGTCGCCAACTACGTACCGACCTTGGTCTCCGGCGACTTGCTTTTCATTTCCGGGCAGATTTCCAAAGACGGCGCTGGACATGTTGTGACGGGCTGCCTTGGACGCGGCGCTGGACGGCTTAGCGTCACCGACGGCGAGGCAGCAGCGCGGCTCTGTGCGCTCAATATTCTGGCGCAAGCCAAAGCGGCGCTTGGATCGCTCGATCGCATCGGCCAAATCTTGCGCCTGACCGGGTTCGTGACCTCGACGAGCGAGTTCAACGATCAGCCGAAAGTCATCAACGGCGCATCCGATCTGATGGTCGCCGTGCTCGGCGAGCGGGGACGCCATACGCGATCCGCCGTCGGCGTCGCGGCACTGCCGATGGGGGCTGCGGTCGAGATCGACGCGATTCTGAAAGTCCGCTGAGCGATGCTGGATCGCGACGCCTTCGTCCGCCCTATTGCCCATCGCGGCTTGCATAACGCAGGTGCGGGTATCGTCGAAAACTCGCTTGCTGCGTTCGATGCGGCGATGCGCCGAGGTTACGGCATCGAATGCGATATTCGACCCGCAGCAGGCGGTGTGCCGGTGGTATTTCATGACGCGACGCTCGAGCGGCTGACAACGGCGCGCGGGGCGATTGAAAGCCAATCGGCGGCGGATTTGAAGCACGTCGCTTTTCGCCAGCCGGGCCAACGGGGCATTCCCACACTCGCCGGGCTATTGGATTTGGTCGCCGGTCGCGTGCCGCTGCTGGTCGAAATCAAAAGCGAATGGCGGCCGCCGGATCAGCAGTTTTTAAGTCAGGTGGCGACACTCGCATCTGGCTACGCCGGACCTATTGCGCTGATGTCGTTCGATCCCGATGTGATGACCGCGTGCCGCAACCTTGCGCCGGGTGTGCCGCGCGGCATCGTTTCGGGTCGCTATAGTGGGGCTGGATGGTGGGACCGCCACCTCTCTCGGGCGCGGGCCGCAGGGCTCGCCAACCTGCTTGAATCCGGGCCTGTGAGGCCTGATTTCTTTGCCTATGACGTCAGCGCCTTGCCGACCGCCGTCACCGATTACGTGCGCCGCGTGCAAGGCTTGCCGCTGTTCACATGGACGGTGCGATCGCCGAAGGATCGGGCCGTCGCCCTGAATCACGCGGATGCGATGATTTTCGAAGGCTTCGAGCCTTAAACCGACCGGACATCCAAGGTCGCTTCCTTGAGTGTTGAACCCTGGATGGCCGCCTCGGTGGGCGGCCATGACGTGGTGGGGAGGCGGCGCTGGCTAACCCTTTTTCGATTGAACAGCTTGGTTGTAGAGCGGCATGACGTCCGGCAGATTGCTTTCAATGTATTGGATGCGCGATTTGCTCGACGGATGCGTTGAAAACCAAGCCGGCGGCGCGCCTTTGCTGGCCGCTTGCATTTTCTGCCACAGCGTAATGCCCGAGCGGGGATCGTAACCGGCGCGCGCCGCCAATTCCATGCCGACGAGATCGGCCTCGCTCTCGTCGTCGCGGCTGAATTTCAAGTTCATCAATCCGCCGCCAACGCGTGCCAGATCGCCGACGCTGCCGCCAACGAGGACGCCGACGGCCAGTGCGCCGAGGTTTGTCAATGTCGATTTTGCGGCGCGTTCGCGGGCGTGTTCGCGCAGCGCGTGGGCGATCTCGTGGCCCATGACCATCGCCACCTCGTCGTCCGTCAAGCGCAATTGATCGAGGATGCCGGTGAAGAACGCGATCTTGCCGCCAGGCATGCAAAAGGCGTTGATTTGCTTCGATTGCAGCAGGTTGACTTCCCACTTCCAATCTTTGGAGCGGGCATTGAATTTTTCAGTGAAGGGCAGCAGGTCGGCGGCGATGCGGCGCAAACGGCGCACCTGGGGATCATTGTCGTCGACAAGCGCTTGGCGTTGGAAGGCTTGCCGCGTGAGATCTTGGTACTGGAGCGCAGATGTCGCTTCGATCTTTTCAGCGGAGACGAGATTGCGCAGATAAGACGGCCGCGAAATATTGACACCGTCGCGCGCTGCGACCATCGGACCCGAGAGCGCCAGCAAGGCCACGCCGAGAGCGACAGATAAATGTTTTGCGCGCATCATTGCGACATCCTTTACGGCGAGACTGAAGGCATCAGTCGTCAGAGAGGCCGGGCCATAAGTTAAGCGAG
This sequence comes from Hyphomicrobium sp., assembly GCA_021732485.1. GTDB lineage: Bacteria > Pseudomonadota > Alphaproteobacteria > Rhizobiales > Hyphomicrobiaceae > Hyphomicrobium_B. The sequence goes on along the minus strand of JAKFUV010000023.1, from coordinate 23,683 downwards.
ATGACGCCGGGTTCCAAGGTCGAAGCCGCGCTGGCGTCGCCGATCTCGGCAGATGATCTTTTGGTCAGCGATATCGTACACTATCCGCACGACAGAACATTTGGATTTACGGCAAAAGAGGTGCGATGCCGACCGACAAGGCCAATGCCGAAACGGGAGCGCCGAAATCGCGGCAGGCCGCTGCGATTGTGCGGGTTGTGGATAGCATCGCTGCCATATCAGCAGCGGATTGGGACGCCTGCGCCAACCCAGACGCCGCAACCCACAATCCGTTCGTCAGCCATGCATTTCTGTCGGCACTCGAAACGTCGGGCTCGGTCGGCGCGGGCAGCGGCTGGTTGCCGCGTCATCTGGCGCTGGAAGACGACGCGGGCGGCGTTAGCGCAACTGCGCCCTGCTACGTCAAAACAAACAGCCAGGGCGAGTATGTCTTCGACCACAATTGGGCCGACGCCTACGAGCAGGCGGGCGGGCGCTATTATCCCAAGCTGCAACTCGCCGTACCGTTCACGCCGGTGCCGGGACCGCGCCTGCTCGCCAAACCCGGCCCGCGCCAACATGCCGATCAGCAAGCCCTAGCGGCGGGTGCCATCGCGTTTGCCGAACAGGCCGGATTTTCATCCATCCACATCACGTTCACGGATCGCGAACTACAATCGCGATTGGCGCCGCAGGGATATCTGGCCAGAACGGGTCAGCAGTTTCATTGGCACAATCGCGGCTACCAATCGTTTGAGGATTTTCTCGGCGTGCTGGCGTCGCGCAAACGCAAAGCCATTCGCAAAGAACGGCTCGATGCCGTGCGCGGCGGCGCGCTGACGATCGAGCAGATCACCGGCAGCGATATCACCGAAGCCCACTGGGACGCGTTTTATCGCTTCTACATCGATACCGGAAATCGCAAATGGGGCCGGCCGTATTTGAACCGGGCGTTCTTTTCGCAGCTTGGCACGGCGATGGCTGAGCGGTGTTTGCTGGTGCTGGTGAAACGCGATGGGACCACCATCGCCGGCGCGCTCAACCTGATCGGCGGCGATTGCCTCTATGGCCGCTACTGGGGCGCGATTGAACAGCACCCATGCCTGCATTTTGAGGTCTGCTACTATCAGGCGATCGACTATGCCATTGCGCACGGACTAGCGCGGGTCGAAGCCGGCGCGCAGGGCGAACACAAATTGGCGCGCGGGTATGTTCCGGTTGAAACCTATTCGGCGCATTGGATCGCTGATGATGGTTTGCGGCGCGCGGTTGATCATTTCCTCAAACGTGAGCGCCGGGCGGTCACGGAGATCAACAGCAGCTTGGACGCATTGGGGCCGTATCGCCGCGAAGGCGATTGAAGACGCGGTCGGCCGGCGTTGCGCGCGGCAAGGCTTTACGCGGCGAAGTCCACAAACTAAATCTCGCGTGACATCGCAGTGAGGCGCACAATCATGACGACCACCGCTCAAGCCTATGACACGACCAACATCTTCGCCAAAATTCTACGCGGCGAAATCCCCTGCCATAAAGTCTACGAAGACGCCGACGCGCTCGTCTTCATGGATGTCATGCCGCAATCGACGGGGCATGCGTTGGTCGTGCCCAAAGCCGCGTCCCGAAATTTGCTCGATGCTGATGCGGCCCGGCTCGGGCACCTCATGGGGTTGGTGCAAAAAATTGCCGTGGCGGCCAAAGCCGCCTTCGTGGCCGATGGCATCACGATCATGCAATTCAATGAACTGGCTGGCGGGCAGACGGTGTTTCATCTGCATATCCACGTCATCCCGCGCTTCGACGGCGTACCGCTGAAGCCGCATAGCGGACAGATGGCGGACGCTGTCGTGCTGGCGGCGAACGCTGAAAAGCTGAAGGCGGCGTTGGGTTAAAGGCTGCGTCACGTGCGCCTCGTCGCCTTCAAAACAACGGAGCGTCTTATTATCGCGCAGACTCGGGTATAGCGTTTCGAAACCTTGAGACGCAGCATCGCACGGAGCACGATTATGGCCACCGTCCTCGTCATCGGCGCAAGTCAAGGCATCGGACTTGAAACCGTCAAAGCAACGCTGGCAGCTGGACATGACGTGCGCGCCTTTGCGCGATCGGCTGCCACCATTCCTCTCGACAACGAGCGACTGACCAAAATCCCCGGCGATGCGTTGTCGCGGCCCGATATCGACGCCGCCTTGAAAGGCGTCGACGTGGTCATTCAGTCGCTCGGGGTCAACCGGGCGCAGGATTTGATTTTCGGCACGACACTGTTTTCGAAATCGACGCGGATATTGGTCGATGCCATGCAGTCGGCGGCCGTGAAACGGCTGATCGTCGTGACTGGCGCAGGCGCGGGCAACAGCCGGGGCCGCATCAGCTTCATCTACGACTCGGTTCTGTTTCCGCTGCTGCTGCAGCGCGTCTATAGCGACAAGGACATCGCCGAAGACATCATTCAAAAAAGCCCGCTCGAGTGGACGATCGCCCGGCCCGGCGGTTTGACCAATCGTCCCATGACGGGGCGCTATCAGGTGCTCACCGACATTGGCGAATGGCGCGGCGGGTTTATCTCACGCGCCGATGTCGCGGATTTTCTCGTCAAGCAGATCACTGATCGAAATCTCATCGGGCAAACGCCGTTGCTGGTGGCGTGAGGGTGCGGCTTCGGGATCGCCCGCTGAAAGCACCACCGCAAAAAGAAAAGGAGCGGTCGGGGAGGACCACTCCTTTCCGGGCTCGAGCCCTACTGACGGAATGAGTGAAGACGAAGCCCATTCCGTTCGTCGCCGACGCTCTGGGGGCAGAGCGGGTAACAGCGCGACGAGTTACAAAGCTGCTCCGGCGATATAACTTTATTCTCCGTTTTGATGATTCGATGCAATTGCTGATTTCGGCAGTTGTAGTCACCACTAATGGTGGTGGATCGAGCCCCTGACGCGATTTTCACGCCGCGCGCAGTGCGACAGAAAAAGAGCGCCGGATTACTCCGGCGCTCTTGAACGATGACGAATGAAAAAGCCAGCAGCCTCAGTCGTCCTTCTTGCGTCTCGGCACGCTCGGCACGGTGCCGGACGATGATTTCGACTTTTCGCCGCGCGGGCCGGGCAAGGCTTTCTTCGGCGTGGCGTCGGCGAGCACGGGCTGCGGACCGTCGTCATCCTCATCTTCGGACGACTTCGGCTTTTTCGCCGGATCGACGGAGACATATTCAAACGCCAACGCCTTGTCCGCGCCCTTGCCCTTGACGAGCACTTTGACCGTACCGCCATGCTCGAGCTTCCCGAACAGAAGTTCCTCGGCCAGCGGCTTCTTGATGTGTTCTTGAATGACGCGGCCGAGCGGTCGCGCCCCGAATTTTTCGTCATAGCCCTTTTCGGCGAGCCACGTTGCAGCGTCCTCCGACAATTCGATCGACACGCCGCGATCGGCGAGTTGCGCTTCGAGCTGGAAGATGAACTTCTCGACGACCTTGACGATGATTTCCGGCGGCAACCCCGAAAACGGCACGACGGCATCGAGACGATTGCGGAACTCGGGCGTGAACATTTTCGAGATCGCTTCGGTGTCTTCGCCTTCGCGCTTCGACCGATTGAAGCCCATCGCCGGTTTGGACATATCGGACGCTCCCGCATTCGTCGTCATGATGAGCACGACGTTGCGGAAATCGACGGCCTTGCCGTTGTGGTCGGTCAGTTTGCCGTGATCCATCACCTGCAACAGGATGTTGAACAGATCCGGGTGCGCCTTCTCGATTTCATCGAGCAGCAAAACCGAATGCGGATGCTGATCGATGCCATCGGTCAACAGGCCGCCCTGATCGAAGCCGACATAGCCCGGCGGCGCGCCGATGAGACGCGAGACCGTATGCTTCTCCATGTATTCCGACATGTCGAAGCGCAGCAGCTCAACGCCCAAGAGATTGGCGAGCTGCTTGGCGACTTCGGTTTTGCCGACGCCGGTTGGGCCCGAGAACAGGTAGCTGCCGATCGGCTTTTCCGGTTCGCGAAGCCCGGCGCGGGCGAGCTTGATGGCGCTGGTCAAGGCCTCGATGGCCGCGTCCTGGCCAAACACCAACCGCTTCAAATCGCGATTGAGGTTGCCCATGACTTCGGCATCGCTCTTGGTCACGGTCTTTGGCGGAATGCGCGCCATGGTCGCGACGGTGGCTTCGATTTCCTTGGTGGTGATCTTCTTCTTGCGTTTGTTTTCCGGCACGAGCATCTGCGACGCGCCGGTCTCATCGATCACGTCGATGGCTTTGTCGGGGAGCTTGCGGTCGTGGATATACTTCGCCGACAGTTCGACCGCCGACTTGATGGCTTCGTTGGTGTATTTGATCTTGTGGTAGTCCTCGAACACCGATTTCAAGCCGCGCAATATTTCAATCGCATCTTCGACACTCGGCTCCTTGACGTCGATCTTCTGGAACCGGCGAACGAGCGCGCGATCCTTTTCGAAGTGCTGGCGGTATTCTTTGTAGGTCGTCGAGCCGATGCAGCGTAGCGCCCCGGACTGAAGTGCGGGCTTCAGAAGATTGGACGCATCCATCGCCCCGCCCGACGTCGCACCGGCACCGATGACGGTGTGGATCTCGTCGATGAACAGCACAGCGCCGTCGAACGCTTCGACCTCTTTCATCACGGCTTTCAGGCGTTCTTCGAAGTCACCGCGATAGCGCGTGCCGGCCAGCAGCGCGCCCATGTCGAGCGAGAAGATGGTGGCGTCGAGCAACACTTCCGGCACTTCGCCCTGGATGATCTTGCGCGCCAGGCCTTCCGCGATCGCGGTTTTGCCGACGCCGGGATCGCCGACGAACAGCGGATTGTTTTTCTGCCGGCGGCAGAGGATCTGGATGGTGCGCAGCACTTCCTGTTCACGGCCGATCAGCGGATCGATTTTGCCGTCGCGGGCCTTCTTGTTGAGATTGACGCAGTAGGTCGAAAGCGCGTCGCCGGCTTTCTTGTCGTCACCCTCGGTTGCTGCCTCCTCATCGGCGCCACGCACCGCGCGCGGCTCCGACAGGCCCGGCCGTTTGGCGATACCGTGCGCGATGTATTGGACCGCGTCGAAGCGCGTCATCTCCTGCTCTTGCAGGAAATAGGCGGCGTGGCTTTCGCGTTCGGTCAGGATGCCGACCAGTACATTCGCGCCGGTCACCTCTTCGCGTCCGGACGTTTGCACATGCACGATCGCCCGCTGCACGACGCGCTGGAATGAATTCGTCGGTTGCGCGTCGCGCGCCGTCTTCGAGACGATCGGCTTCAATTCGGTGTCGAGGTATTCCGTCAGCCGGGCGCGAAGCTGTTCGAGATCGACCGAGCACGCGCGCATGACGGCTGCGGCGTCGCGATCATCGACCAAGGCGAGCAGCAAGTGCTCGAGCGTCGCGAATTCATGACGGCGCGCGTTGGCGTATTCCAGGGCGCGATGCAGAGAAGCTTCGAGGTTCTTTGAGAGAGACGTCAATTCAGTCCTACTCTTTCTCCATGGTGCATTGTAGAGGATGGCCATGCTGGCGGGCAAAATCCATAACCTGCGTCACCTTGGTTTCAGCGACTTCGTACGTATAGACACCGCAGATTCCGACGCCTTTGTGGTGGACGTGGAGCATGATGCGGGTGGCATCTTCTTGTCCCTTGTTGAAAAACCTCTGCAAGACGAGGACCACAAACTCCATCGGCGTGAAGTCGTCGTTCAACAACAGGACTTTGTAGAGCGACGGCTTCTTGGTTTTAGGCCTGCTCTTGGTGACAACGCCGGTTTTTCCATCGCCGTCATTGTTGCGTGAGGGATCGTTGCCGTTTTTTCCGGCGGATTTAATGCGCACGTCGCGTCGCGGAAAAGCGTGAAGCGTCATCGGTGCCTTGAGCCATGGTTCAATGTAGCAGCGCCTCGTGCGTAGCCGACAACCGGCGATCCGCAATTGAGGACGCCGGAGGCTCTCTCTCGATAGGGCCGTCGTGTGCTGAGTGGATCAGTCAAACTCGCCTTCCCGTCTACAATCGTTTTGACCCCCAGGGCAATCAACATGGCAAACGGCTTGAGCGTGTGGTCGACGTCGGCGCACAATCACTGCCGCGTGCTAAGTCTAGCGCGTCAGCGTGCACGCGCCACTTCGAAGTTTCCTGGCGGGTTTGAAACGCTGCACGCTGGCCAATATAGGGCGTCGGTGCGGCTGAGAGAAGGTGCGCCAGGGGATGGCCTGCGTCCGCCGCTGCGGCAATCGTCACAAACGTGCAAATGGCGTCCCTACAAGCTGCCTGTGCCGTTGACGGTCATCACAATTGCCAGCCGCACACGGGAATCACCCCAGGGTCGGCTCGCAACGCGTTGAGAACATCGGCTGACGGGGGATCGCGAGCGCTGCTGATGACCAAACGGCCGGATTTTTTAGCCGGCAATGTCGCAGCCGGCCGGCCTGTCCGAACGCCATTCGTCGAGCAAGATCGGCCTAGCAATGCTGGCGCCAAGTTCGCCTGGATGACCCATTTCCGTGCGCCGATAAACCCAGTATTTACCGCGTCATTTAACCGTACTTCAGCGCCTTATCGGTAAGCTGGACGCTTGGACGCTGATGAAACGTGCTCGGTGAGCACGCCCAAAAGGCGCCCAAAAACAGTGCTCTCTTCGCAACGACGGAGGGGCCGGGCTGGCCGCATCGCCGCATATCGGCAATGGGGACAGCCGAACGGCAATCGACGCCGCAGTCCTGGGAACTCAGGGCGCGGTCAGAGGGATCGGCGTTTTGTTACGGTATTTTGCAAACGTGTCGCTCGCGTTGGCGAGCATTGTCGGAAGCGTGGTGGCCGTATCGGCGCCGGCGTTCGCCGCACAATCGCGCCATGCCGCTATGGCCATTGACGCCAACAGCGGACAAGTCCTGCACAACGAAGATGGCGACGCCAAGCGCCATCCCGCTTCTCTCACAAAAATGATGACGCTGTATCTGGCATTCGAGACGATTGCGTCCGGGCGGATGTCGATGCAGACGAAGATCCCGATCAGTGCCGCAGCCGCCAACGCGCAGCCGTCCAAACTCGGCCTCGACGTTGGTGATGAGATCGCGGTAGGCGACGCCGTCCGCGTTCTGATCACCAAGTCGGCCAACGACATCGCCATCGCGCTGGCTGAGAAAATCGGCGGCAGTGAAGCCAATTTCGTGCGCCTGATGAATACTCGCGCCCGCGATCTCGGCATGACCAGCACGCACTTCAAAAATTCCTCCGGCCTGCCCGATCCCGCGCAGGTGACCACGGCGCGCGACATGATCACGCTGGCACTGCACCTGCAAGATGATTTCCCCGACGACTATCCGTTGTTCGCGACCCGGCAAATCACCTACGGCGGGCGCGCGATGCGCAATCACAACACACTGATGAACACGTTCAAAGGCATCGACGGTATCAAGACCGGCTACACGCGGATGTCCGGGTTCAATCTCGTCTCGTCGGTGCGGCGCGGTGGCCGCCATGTGGTGGCGGCGGTGTTTGGCGGCGCCAGCGCTGCGACGCGCAATGGCGAAATGCGCATTGTGCTGACCAAGGCTCTGACACGGGCCGCGACGACGAAGACGCGCAAACCGTTCGCGTTCCCGACGCCTGCGCTAATTGCCAAGTTGAAATCCGCGCCGGCGCGCGCCGAGCGCAAGGTCGCGTCAGCAGCGGCCAAGCCTCAAGCGGTTGCTGAGGCCGTCGTCCAACCGGCCGTGAAGCCGTTTGCGCCGCCGCGTGTGAGCAAGACCTCATCGGGATTTGCGGGGCAGCCGACGCCGGCAGTGACCGTCGAACCAGAGGCGACGCCGCCACTGACCATTGCCGACTTGGCGGCGGCACCACCGCCACCCATCGAAGTCTTTAAGGTCAAGCGTGTCGTCGTCGTGCCGCGCCCCGCTCAAGCGCCGGTCGATCCGAATGCAACGACCGACATGGACGCGAGTACGGCATCCGCCGACGCCGCCGCGATTGCGCCATTCTTGAACTCGGACCTGAACGCGGGCGTGGGCTCAAGCTTGAGCTCGGGCGTCGATGCCGTGCCACCGCCGCCTGCCGTCGTTATAGCCGCGACGACCGCCCGCGAGCCACCGTCCGACAGCGCCCGCTCAGCACCCGTCATCTCGCAAATCGCTGGTCAAGCGACTGATCCTTCGGATGGGGGAGAAAACGAAACGATCATCGGCAAACTGATCGAAGCCGCAGCGGCGTCGCAATCGCAGCAGCCGGTCAGTGGTGTTCAACCCGCCAGTTTAATCGCCACGGCGCCATCGTCGAAACCGCTCGATCAAGTCGCGATGCTCGGCGCCAGCGCTGCCGAACGCGCGCTCGCGCCGCAGGCCGAGCCGATGGTTGCTGCCGCGCCGATCCAAGCGGTTCCAAAGCCGCGTCTCGCCGTTCGCCCGATAGCCTTGGTGTCGAATGCCGCCGAACCGCCCTTGCGTGGCCTGCCGCCGTCGTCGCTGCAAGCCCAGGCGCAATCTAAGGCGCAACCGGTACGTCTTGCTGCCGCACCTGCATCACCCGTCGGCGGTCAGCGCGCACGCGTCGAGGTGCAGATCGGCGCTTATCTGTCGATGGCGTTGGCCAAGGAAGCCTTGCAGAACGTCAAACTGCGCGCCGGGTCGGTCCTCGCCGGGACCAACGCGATCACGGTGCCGGTCGATAAAGCGGGCCGAACGATCTATCGCGCACGATTTGCCGGCTTCGATGGGCCGCGCGCCACGAACGCGTGCACCGAACTGCGGCGGCAGGCCATCGACTGCTTCGTGTTGGCGGCACAATAGACACGACCTCTTCTATCGCATCGACGCCATATGCTAGCCTCAGCTCGATGGATTGGCCGAAGGAGACGTCTATGCCACCGCAAGATACCGTACTCAGCGCCGCATTTCCGAAACTGATCAGATTTGAAGGCACTTTGCCCGAACCGGAGCGCTTTCGCCCGGCCGCCGATCGTATCATTGCAGGCGATCCCGCACAAAGCTTGCAGAACCTGTTCACGAGCAGCGATGGACGGTTCACCAGCGGCATCTGGGCGGCAGAACGCGGAACTTGGAAGGTGGTCTTCACCGAGAGCGAATTCTGCCATCTGCTCGAAGGCATCATTGTCGTGCACGGCGACGATGGTTCGCACGCGACGTTTAAGGCCGGCGACGCGTTTGTCACGCCCGCAGGCTTCACCGGCACTTGGGAAATCGTCGAGCCGGCGCGGAAGTATTACGCCATCTACGAGTGACCGCGATCAGCCCCCGTCTGACAGCAGCGTATAATTGCCGCCGGTCGCGGTGATGTCGGTAGTGCGCGTGCGTTCGGTCGCAAAGCGCAGCAGGTAATTGGGTCCACCCGCTTTCGGACCGGTGCCGGATTGGCCTTCGCCGCCGAAAGGCTGCACGCCGACGACGGCGCCGATCTGATTGCGGTTGACGTACAGATTGCCGACGCGCGCGTGCTCGGCGACATAGTCTGCAACGCTTTCGATGCGGCTGTGGAGCCCGAGCGTCAATCCGTAGCCGGTGGCGTTCAAGGCGGCGACGACGGAGGAAAGATGCCCGCGCTCGAAGCGGATGAGATGCAGCACGGGGCCGAAGACTTCGCGGTCGAGACGAGACAGCCGATCCAATTCGTACAGCGCCGGTGTGACGAAGGTTCCGGCGCGACAGGCTTCCGGCATGGCGAGATCGACGAGTTCGCGGCCTTCGCGCTGCATCTTAACCTTATGGCCTTCGAGCGCGTCCTGGGCGGCCTCATCGATCACCGGACCGATGTCGGTTGCGTAATCGAGCGGGTCGCCGACGTCGAGGGCTTCGATGGCGCCGACCAGCATGGCTCGGATGCGCGGTGCCGCGTCGTCCTGAACGAACAGCACGCGGGCGGCTGAGCAGCGCTGTCCGGCGCTATCGTAGGCTGAACGTACCGCATCGCGAACCACTTGTTCGGCGAGGGATGATGAATCCGCAATCATGGCGTTGAGACCGCCGGTCTCGGCAATGAACGGCACGATCACGCCGCGCCGGTCGGCGAGCGATTTTTGGATGGCCCAGGCGGTATCGTTCGAGCCGGTGAAGGCAACGCCGCGGATGCGCGCATCGCGGACCAGCGCTTCGCCAAGCTTCCCGCCGCCGGTGACGAGGTGCAGCACATCTGCCGGGATGCCGGCTTCATGCAGCAGTTGCACGGCGAGAAATGCCGTGATCGGGGTTTGCTCGGCGGGCTTGGCGACGACCGTATTCCCGGCCGCCAGCGCGGCCGCGATCTGACCGGTGAAAATGGCCAGCGGAAAATTCCACGGACTGATGCACGCGAACGGCCCGCGACCGCGCAGTGTCAGTGTGTTCTCTTCCCCCGTTGGGCCCTTAAGATACACCGGCTCGGCAAACAGCCGCCGGGCTTCCACCGCGTAGTAGCGCAGATAATCGACCGCTTCGCGCAACTCGGCCTGCGCGGCTTCAAGCGTTTTGCCGCCTTCGCGCACGAGCGCGCTCATCAGCGGGATGCGGTCACGCTCGTAGAGGTCGGCGGCGATGTCGAGCAGGCCGGCACGATCGTGCGCGCCGGTCCGTTCCCAGCGCGAGAACGTGGCGACGGACGCGGCAATCGCGTCATCCAATTGCGCCGGTGTTGCCAGCCGCAGCGTGCCGACGCGCTCGCGTTTATCTTGCGGACTGAGCAGCAGCGTCGCCGCATCGCCACCGATGGTCGCTTTTCCGCTGACGATTGGGCCAACTGCGGTTGGAATTTTGGCGTGGCGCTGAATGCCGCTGATGATCGCATCGCGAACGCCGGCCTCAGTGAGCGGCAGTCCGCCGCCGGCATGGCGCGTTGGTTCAAAAATTTCGCGCGGCCTGGCGATCAACGCAGGGCGATCACTGCTGATGCGTTCGCGCTCGGCGATCTCGACCGGATCGGCGAGGATCACGGACACCGGCGTTTCATCGTCGGCAATGCGATTGACGAACGACGTGTTGGCGCCGTTCTCCAGCAGGCGGCGGACGAGATAGCCGAGCAGGTCTTCATGGCCGCCGACGGGGGCGTAGATCCGGCACGGACGAACAAAACTTTGATCACTCGCGACCTCGTCATACAGCGCTTCGCCCATGCCGTGCAGCCGCTGATATTCGAACTCGACGGCGCCGCCGGCAATGCGCGCGGCGGCGATGGCGTGGGCGTTGTGTGTCGCGAACTGCGGATAGAAGGCCACGGGATCGCTGATCAAGACGCGCATGGCGGCGAGGTACGACAGGTCCGTGTGCAGCTTGCGTGAGAACACCGGATAGTCTTCAAGACCGCGCTCCTGTGCCCATTTGATCTCGCTATCCCAATAGGCGCCTTTGACGAGGCGGACGGGAATGCGCTTGCCGGTGTCTTCAGACAACCGCCGCAGCCAGCGCAACACCGGCACGGCGCGTTTGCCATACGCCTGCACCGCGATGCCAAGGCCATTCCAAGCCGCCAGCGCCGGATGGGTCAATAACTCGCCGAACATGCGCAGCGTCAGATCGAGCCGGTCTTGCTCTTCAGCATCGATGGTGAGGCCGAGCCCCCTGGCACGGGCGGCGCGCGCCAGTGTCAGCAGACGCGGCGCCAATTCACTCATCAAGCGGCGTTCTTTGCCGGGCTCGAAGCGCGGATGCAGCGCCGACAGTTTCACCGAAATCGACGGCCGCGCAAAGATGGCGTCGACATGCGCCGGTGTGTATGGTCCCGCCGCTTGGCCGACGGCTTCGAGCGCCGTCATGTAGCGCTGATAATAGCGCTCGGCGTCGATCTCGCAGCGGGCCGCTTCGCCGAGCATGTCGAAGGAAAAACGATAGCCCTTGGCTTCCAGCGGCTTGGCTCGCGCGATGGCCGTTTCAATCGTCGAGCCGAGCACGAACTGATCGCCGAGCAGGCGCACGGCTTGGCGCACGGCCAAGCGAATCGTCGGCTCGCCCGAGCGCGCAACCAGCCGCTTCAAGGCCTGCACCGGATTGGTACCTTTGGCGTCGCGCAGCTTGACGAGACGGCCGGTCAGCATCAGGCCCCAGGTCGAGGCGTTGACCAGCAGGCTTTCGGAAGCGCCGAGATGCTTTTCCCAGGCGCCGCCAGATATTTTATCGGCGATGAAGGCGTTGGCGGTTTCGACGTCGGGAATGCGCAGCAGGGCTTCGGCGAGGCACATCAAGATAATGCCTTCGTCGGTGGCGAGACCATACTCGTGCATGAAGGCGTCGATGCCCGCGTGGCGGCCTGCATTGGCGCGGGCGGCATGGACCAGACGCCGCCCGATGTCGGCAATGCGGCGGCGTTCGTCCTCGGTGACTACGGCGCTCTCGACCAGCGAGCCGACGAGGCGATACTCGTCCATCAAATGATGGGCGGCGATCTCGTCGCGGGACGGAATCGGCCCGGCGCCGGCGTCTCCGTCGTGTTTCGCCGCCTCTCGCTTCAATGCCGCAACCATCTCAATTCCTGCAATCGACGATCAACAAGGGGCGATTCGCCTGGCGTTAATCTATCAGACAGTCGGGAGTGTTGACACTTGACGGCGCAGGAGAGCCTCGCCACCACTGTCGGCACTTGAGCCAATAGGAAGGGCCGGCCGCGCCGTGGGTGACACAATCAAAATCATTCGAACCGTGGCAGACCTTCGGCGCCAAACGGCAAAATGGCGCGGCGCGGGCAAATCCATCGCCCTGGTGCCGACGATGGGGGCCTTGCATTCCGGTCATGTTTCGCTGGTGAAATTAGCGAAGAAAAAAGCCGACCGTGTGGTGGTGTCGATTTTCGTCAACCCGACACAATTTGCAGCCGGCGATGATCTGTCACGATACCCGCGTGACGAAGCCGGCGATGTTGCGACGCTTGCGAGCCTAGACGCTGATGTGGTGTGGGCGCCGTCGGTCGATGACATGTACCCGGCCGGGTTTTCAACCAGCGTGACGGCGGGCAGCGCGGCCGCCGAACTCGAAGGCGCATGTCGCCCCGGCCATTTTGGCGGCGTTGCGACCGTCTGTTGCAAGCTGTTCAGCCAAGTGACGCCGGACTATGCGATCTTCGGCGAAAAGGATTTCCAGCAGCTCGTCGTCTTGCGGCAAATGGTGCGCGATTTGAATTTACCGCTGACCCTCGTCGCGGCGCCGACAAAGCGCGAAAAAGACGGCTTGGCGCTGTCTTCGCGCAACCGATACTTATCAGCCGATGAACGCGCGATCGCGCCGGCGCTGTACGGCGTGATCTCCGAATTAGCAGCCGACGTGGGTGCGGGGGCCGACATTCCAGCAGGCATAGTCAACGCGCGCCGCAAACTGCTTCATGCTGGATTTGCCAAGGTCGATTACGTCGATGTGCGCGACGCTGAAACACTCGAAGCGCCATCGAAAACGGTTCAGGGGAGCACTCAACCGCTGCGCGTGCTGGCCGCCGTCTGGCTGGGTACAACGCGGCTGATCGACAATGTCGCGGTTGTGGCGAAGAAAGCGTAACGCGCCGGGATGCGATATTTGGCGAAGCTTAGGGGCGCGGCACGACACCGAGGTTGATCAAGAATTCCTCGCCACTCGACAGCCCGATGATCGGCTCGGCTGCCTGCTCGGGCGTCAGCCAATAGAACAGGGGCTTGGACGTCCCGCTGGCGGCTGCGATCGTTGGCGGTGCTTCGGCGTCGAGCGGCGGTGGAGTTGGCGCTTGATCCTGTGCCGCCGATTGTCCGGGAGCTTGAGCGGGGGCCGCTCCCTGAGCGACCGCTGGGGCCAAAAGTTTGGGCTGGATTTGAACTTTCGCCGACCCTTGCGTCGCGGCCTGCTTCTGAACCGGGCTTGGCAGCTTTGATTTCGTCGCCGGTGTCAATTTTGCTGGCGCAATCTTTCCCGCGCCGACGAAACTCGCCGTCGACGATGGAACGATCAGCGGCGGGGCAGGCTGCCGCTTCTTGCGCTTGGCGACGACTTTTGGTGTCGGCGCGCTCTGCTCGGCGGTCACCTGCTCATTGGACTTGATTTCGATGCGAGCGGTGCCGGCTGGCTGGCCGTCGCGATCAAAAACTTCGATGTCGGTGGTGATCGGTAAAGAGGGAAGTGTGACGACCAAGCCACCGAGTTTGCTTTGCGGGACCTGCCATTCGGTTGGAGATAGACGCTTGCCGGCCGACAAAGAGGACTGCGGCGGCAGATTACGGATGACGACGACGTCGCTCCGGTCGGGGTTGACGGGACCAGGTGCCGAGCCGGCGGCGACGGTTTCAAGCGCCGGAACAGGAGATGCAGCGACCCATGGTTGGGTAGGTTGGCCTTCAAGTTTCGGAGCGAACGTCAGCCGGTCGGTGCTGTCGGCGGATGGCTGTGCTGCCTCCAACATCGGAAAGTTTGGCAAGTCCGGTGCAGGCGCATCGGCTTTCGGGTCGGTCGGCGCGACGGCGTTAGGCGCCGGTGGCGGCACCACCACGGGCACCGGGGGCGCCTCGGCGATTTGAACGGGCTTTGCTGGGCGATCGGCCGGCGCTGACTGTTGCGGCAATTGCAGACCGATGGCGGCTGCCACCACGACGACCAGAATGAATGCCGCGCCATAACCGATATTCTCGCGGCGTTTCGGCGTCAGGGATGTCCGCTTCCATAAGCCGGGACCTGTCAGTCGATGTTTCGCGGTGCCCGCAAAAAGCTTTGCCATCGACAAGCCCCTGCGTCGCATCGGCAGGCGCGGCTTGGAGGCAAACGGCAGATCAGCGAGATCGATGCCATTCAAAAAACGCGGCAGGTCACCTTGATCGAAGGCAGCTTGCTCAAGCGCAGAGGCGGCTCCCGACGACGTTGGAGGTTTTGGACCAGGCCGAACAGCGCCGCCAGAAAAACTCAACAGATAGTCTCGCACGCTGGCAGCGTGCGGCCGGGCGGACAGCTTACGATCAGGTGACGTGGTCATTGCTCGCCATGTTGCGAATGCACGCGGCATTCAGCAGCTTCAGTTTCGCAGTCGACAAACCCGGTTGATTTTCAACCGAACCCAATGCCGCACTAAAAATTCATGACGCAATCGAAAACGCCAGCGACCGTCTCGGCACTGGCCAGACGGTCTCGAAACCATCATCGTCTCGATGTCGCGGCAACGGCCACAACGCCCATGGAGACGCGTAAAAGTTCGTTCAATTGCCAACATATGGCGTAGACGAGACAACGGGAAACAGCATCCCGAGAACTGGTTTATTTATCGTGAATGATTAACGTCGCTGGGCGCCATCGCGTTTCCAGGAGCGTGATCAGCAAGCCACGGCCCATCTGTGGCATCGTTGCTGTGGTTCGCTGGCAACAATGTTGCAATCGCGATAGTGCCGCTAGGTGGCCATGCGCTATGGTCGGTCCGTCGAGATTCGCCGGCTGGGCTCTCCGTTCGCGTCGCGTGCCGCGCAAAGTGTTCAGTCACCGGCGCGTTGCCACCCGAACGGAACCGCGACCCGCATGGCCAAATCGCAAACCGATCTGTTTTCTGATTCCGAGAGCGAGATGACCAATAAATCGTCGCGTGCCGCCAAATCCAGTGACTCGGCCGGCTACAACGAAGACCATATCGAGGTGCTGGAAGGCCTCGAGCCGGTGCGCCGCCGTCCGGGCATGTACATCGGCGGCACCGACGAAAAGGCCATGCATCACCTGTTCGCCGAGGTGATCGACAATGCCATGGACGAAGCCGTCGCCGGTCATGCGACATGGATCGACGTCGAATTGACAGCGGATGGCTTTTTGTCGGTGACCGACAACGGCCGTGGCATCCCAGTCGGCCCGCACCCGAAATACAAAACCAAAAGCGCGCTCGAAGTTGTAATGACGATCCTGCACGCCGGCGGCAAATTCAACAGCAAGGCCTACAACACTTCCGGCGGATTACACGGCGTCGGCGTATCGGTGGTCAATGCGCTGTCGGAATTGCTCGAAGTGCAGGTGGCGCGCGATCAGCAGCTCTATCGCATGGTGTTCTCGCGCGGCGAGCCGCAGACCAAGCTCGAAAAGCTCGGCAGCACCATGAATCGGCGGGGCACGAAAGTGCGCTTCAAGCCGGACGAAAAAATCTTCGGCAAGGGCGCGGCTTTCAAACCGGCACGCCTGCTGAAAATGGCGCGCTCGAAGGCGTATCTGTTTGGCGGCGTGGAAATTCGCTGGTCGTGCGACAGCGAATTGATCAAGGACGATACTCCGGCGAAGGCGGTGTTCCATTTCCCCGGCGGATTGTCCGACTTTCTGACCGCGTCGATCGAAACCCACACCCGCGTGACCAAAGACATTTTCGCGGGCCGCGTTGAAAAAGAAAAAGGCCACGGATCAGTCGAATGGGCGGTGGCTTGGATTGCCGACGAGGACGGTTTCTCGACGTCCTATTGCAACACCATTCCGACCGGCGATGGTGGCACCCATGAAAACGGCTTGCGCCAGGCGCTTTACAAGGGCCTGCGCGCCTACGGCGAACTGACCGGCAACAAGAAAGCCCAGCAGATCACCTCTGAAGATGTGATGGGCACGGCGGCGTCGATGCTGTCGGTGTTCATTCGCGAGCCGGAATTCCAGGGCCAGACCAAGGACAAACTCGCGACGGTCGAGGCGACGCGCATCGTCGAGACGGCGGTGCGCGATGCTTTCGATCACTGGCTGGCCGACAGCCCGCAGCAGGCGACAAAGTTGCTCGAGTGGACAGTCGATCAAGCGGAAGATCGCCTGAAGCGGCGGCGTGAAAAAGAGGTCGGCCGCCAGTCGGCGACGCGCAAACTGCGCCTGCCCGGCAAATTGTCCGATTGCTCGATCCAGCAGGCGGCGGGAACTGAAATTTTCATCGTCGAAGGTGACAGCGCCGGCGGCAGCGCCAAGAGCGCGCGTGATCGCGAAACGCAAGCCATCCTGCCGTTGCGCGGCAAAATTTTGAACGTCGCCAACGCGACGAGCGCCAAGCTTTCGCAAAATCAGCAACTATCGGATCTGATCCAAGCGCTTGGCGCGAGCACTGGATCGAAGTATCGCGACGAAGACTTGCGCTATGAGCGCGTGATCATCATGACCGACGCCGATGTCGATGGCGCGCACATTGCGTCGCTGCTGATTACGTTCTTTTATCAGGAAATGCCGGAATTGATCGACAACGGCCATTTGTTCTTGGCCGTGCCGCCGCTGTTTAAATTGAAGCACGGCGCCAAATCGGTCTATGCGCGCGACGAAAAACATCGCGACGAACTCATCAAACGCGAATTCCCCGCCAATGCGAAAGTCGAGGTCAATCGGTTTAAAGGGCTCGGCGAGATGAACGCCGACCAACTGAAATCGACGACGATGGATAAGCGCGTTCGGACCTTGCTGCGCGTCGAGATCGGCGAAGGCGAGCGCTCGACATTGGGCGAGACGGTCAACGCGCTGATGGGATCGAAGCCCGAAGCTCGCTTCCGCTTCATCCAGGATCGCGCCGCGTTCGCCAGGGATCTGGATATCTAGTCACGATGGCGGGCGGCAGTCGTCAGTGGTCCTGCGAAGCGTGCCAATTGCAGATGTGCTCATAACAACCATATTTACGCTGCCATTGCCGCAGATGGGTGAGTTTGCCTTGCCTTTCCGCACAGGTTGTGTCAGCAGCTTCTAAGCTCGAGCGCAGGGGGATTCGATTTATTCGATCCTCTTCGAGGTCGCCCCCAACAATTCGGCTTTTCGCCAGACGTCTCTCCCCTGTGCTCGCTACCCGCCGCCGCCGCGAACATTCGCGCGGGCGGGTCCATGGCTGTGCAACTGGAGAGATGTTTTTTGGAAACGAAAGCCTTCGCTGAGCTTGGTCTCAGCCCCAAGGTACTGGCCGCTGTGGAGGCGTCCGGATATACGATCGCGACGCCAATCCAATCGGCCGCCATTCCCATCGCCATCGCCGGCCGCGACGTGCTCGGCATCGCCCAGACCGGCACCGGCAAAACCGCCGCCTTTACATTGCCGATGATCACACGGCTGGAGACGGGACGCGCCAGAGCCCGGATGCCGCGTTCGCTGATCTTGGCGCCGACGCGCGAACTTGCAGCGCAGGTGGCGCAGGCTTTCGAGAAATACGGCATTAATCACAAGCTGACGGTGGCGCTGCTGATCGGCGGCGTATCGATGGACGATCAAACCAAGAAACTCGATCGTGGTGTCGACGTGCTGATCGCGACGCCCGGCCGCCTGCTTGACCATTTTCAACGCGGCCGCGTGATGATGATGGGCGTTGAAATTCTCGTCATCGACGAAGCCGACCGCATGTTGGATATGGGCTTCATTCCCGACATCGAGAAAATCTGCAAGCTGCTGCCGGCGAAAAAGCAGACGCTGTTTTTCTCAGCGACGATGCCGGCCGAAATCACGCGACTGGTCAATACGTTCTTGAAAGATCCGGTGCGCGTTGAGGCTGCCAAACCGGCGACGACGGCGAAAACCATCACCCAGCGCTTCAAGTTTTGTCCCGACGGCGAAGATTACGCCAAGCGCGAAATTCTGCGCGAGCTGATCAAGACCGGCAACGTCAAAAACGCGATCATCTTCTGCAATCGTAAACGCGATGTCGCGGTGCTGCACAAGTCGCTGTCGAAGCATGGCTTCAATGCCGGCGCATTGCATGGCGACATGGACCAGAAGAGCCGCACCGAGACCTTGGATAAATTTCGCAATGGCGAAATCATGCTGCTGGCCGCGTCCGACGTGGCCGCGCGCGGGCTCGATATTCCGGACGTGTCGCACGTCTTCAACTTCGATCTGCCATGGGCAGCCGACGACTATGTGCATCGCATCGGCCGCACAGGACGGGCTGGAAAAGAGGGCAACTCCGCCTCGCTCGTTAGTCCTGATGATTTGAAGTTTGTGAAAGATATCGAGAAAATCACCGGTGAAGCCGCCGTGTGGATGGGGGATCCGCCGACGGACGACGACATTGCCGGTGCCGGCAAACGCCGGCGCGGGCGCGGTGGCAAATCAACACCCGAACGTGGACATGAGCGAGGGGTTGGCGCGCGCGGTGCGCCGTCATCGTCGGGACGCGGCGAACCTCGCGGGCCGAGCAAGCCGGCGTCATCCAATCCCGCGCCGCGCGGCGAACGGCGGCCTGAGACGAGGGCACCTCGTCCCGAGCGCTCGCCTGAGACGGTGGCAAACGACGCCGCGCCGCTTACACAACCGCTCACAGCTGCCGAGCGTCCGCGTCGCGAAGCGCCACGGCGAGTAACGGAGCAGCCGGTCGAGGCGTCCGCTGCGGCGGTGCGTTCATCGCAATCGGCGATGTCTGATAGGCGAGAGCCGCGACCGCACGCCTCGCCAAAGGCTGATCGGCAACCGCGCCATGACAGCTGGACCGATGATGCGCGCGGAGCGAACCGCGAACCGCGTGGCGAACGGAGCGGCGGAGAACGAGGTAACGAACGTGGCGGCGAACGTGATGCGCAACGCAGCCAAGCCCGCGCCGACAATTCACGTGGACCGGCGACCAAAGCGTCATCGTCTCAGACACATGGCGGCGACCGGCTTGGCTTTGCTGAAAATGTCCCAGCCTTCATGCGCAAGCCCTCGCGCCCGGCGAAAGTACCAGGACGCGGCTAGACGTCTGTAGATGCTAGGTTGACGATTTGGCGCCGCGGGGAGCTTTGGCTTTGCGCGGCACTTTTGTTGTTCGAGCTTGATGTGAGACGCGGATTTTGGTGGGCTTTGGTTTTGCCGCAGCGCGGGCGACGCTGAGTGCTTCGCGGGCCCACTCCAGCAAATCATCTGGCTCGTCGAATAGCCGCTCTGGGACGCGCCAATAGGACATCGAAACGGGCCGCGTTTTGCCCTCGTAGGTGAAAGGTCCAAGGCCCTCGGCCTCATAGCGCTTTTGTGTCCGGGTGTCGGCTTTGAAATACAGCGTGTCGTTGGCGATCAGCGCCACGATCACGTCGTCTACATAGATGCTGGCGCCACCGAACATCTTCTTGATGCGCAGGTCACCGATTGGCGCGAGCAGGTCGCGCAGCATTTCGAGGTAGCTGGCGGAGATGGTCATTTCAACCTCTGCCCGCCTCAGCCAAACCTAAGGTCAGTGTTGGTGATCGGCCGGGCGCAACCCGCCGTCGGGCGTTGCCGGCTCAATATTGACGCTCTCGCCGCAGCCACACGCACTCTTCTGGTTCGGGTTATTGAACACGAACTGCGAGGCCAGCTTGTCGGTCTTGTAGTCCATCTCGGTGCCGATCAAATACATGATGGCCGCCGGATCGATGAGCACGATGGCGCCGCGATCCTCGACGACCTCGTCAAATTTTCCGATCTGATCGGCCCAGGTCATCGTGTATTCCATGCCAGCGCAGCCACCTTTTTTGATGCCGATCTTCAAGCCTTTGACATCGGGCTTTGATGACAGGAGATGCGCGACGCGCGCGGCGGCGGCGTCGGTGAGGGTCATGACCTTCGGCATCATGCGCAGCGATGGCATTGGTGTTCGCGTCCTATTTGGCGGCAGATCGAAATCTTATCCCAGCGCAGTATATGGGTGTTCGGGGTAAAATTGCGAGCGTCGCGCTAAAACATGTTCACCGCGAGTTTAGCCTCATCCGACATGCGGCTTTGATCCCACGGCGGATCAAAAACGATTTTGACTTTGGTGCCGGCGACGCCGGCCACGGCGTTGACGGCGTTTTCAACCCAGATCGGCATTTCACCGGCAACCGGACAGCCGGGCGCGGTCAATGTCATGTCGATCGCAACCTGGCGGGCATCATCGATCTCGACCTTATAAATCAGGCCGAGCTCGTAGATGTCGGACGGGATTTCGGGATCGTAGACGGTTTTCAACGCCGCCACGATGTCGGTGGTCAAGCGGTCGATTTCCTCGGGCGGCAGAGGCGGGGTTGCGCCTTTCGCCTCTGCAGTAACCGGCTCGGTTTCCGCAATTGAGGGCGGAGTATCGAGCGCCGTCACCGCGTCTTTCAAGGTTTCGAGTTCTTCCGTGCGTTTGACGTCCATGGGCTTAACCTCACGCAAACAGATCATGGGCCTTGGTCAGCGCCGTCATCAACGCATCGACCTCGGCCTTGGTGTTGTACATCGCGAACGAGGCGCGGCAGGTGGCCGTGACGCCGAGGCGTTCCATCAGCGGCTGCGCGCAATGGTGGCCGGCGCGAATGGCGACGCCGGACCGGTCGATGATCGTTGACACGTCGTGCGGATGCAGGCCATCGACGGTGAAGGCAAAGATCGCGCCTTTGCCGGGCGCGATGCCGTAGAGCTTGATCCACGGTGTAGCGGACAACCGCTCGTTGGCGTAAGCCGCAAGCTCGGCCTCATGACGGGCGATTTTTTCGCGCCCGACCTGCATCATGTAGTTGAGGCCAGCGGCCAGCCCGATGGCTTCGACGATCGGCGGCGTGCCGGGCTCAAACTTATGCGGTGGTTTGTTGTAGGTGACAGTGTCGACCGTGACGGTTTCGATCATGTCGCCGCCACCTTCATATGGCGGCAACGCATCGAGATGACGCTTTTTCGCATAGAGCACGCCGATCCCCGTCGGACCGTAAGTTTTGTGGCCGGTGAAAACGAAGAAATCGCAATCAAGATCGCGGACATCGACTGGCATATGCGCCGCCGACTGACTGCCATCGACGAGGACCGGGATACCTTTGGCGTGGGCCATGCGGACGATCTGCTTGATCGGCAGCACGGTGCCGAGCACGTTCGACATGTGCGTGATCGCGACCATTTTTGTCTTCGGCGTGAGCAGGCGCTCGAAGTGCTCAAGGCTCAATTCACCTGCGTCGGTCATCGGCGCCCACTTCAGGACCGCGCCTTTGCGCTCGCGCAAGAAATGCCACGGCACGATGTTGGCGTGGTGCTCCATGATCGTGAGCACGATCTCATCGCCGGCTTCGATTTCAACGTCACCGACGCAATGGGCGACGAGGTTGATCGCCCCCGTGGCGCTGCGCGTGAAAACGATTTCGTCCGAATGGCCGGCATTCAAGAACCGCCGCACCGTCTCGCGAGCGGCTTCGAAATGCTCGGTTGCAACGTTGGAGAGATGATGCAATCCGCGATGCACGTTGGCGTATTCGAAGCGATAGGCGTGATCCATCGCATCCAGAACAGACGCCGGCTTTTGCGCCGACGCACCGTTGTCGAGGTAAACGAGGGGCTTGCCGTGCACTTCGCGAAACAGGATCGGGAAGTCTGCACGAATGCGCTCGACATCGTAAGCTGCACCGGTCAGATGCGTCGCATCGACGACGCCCGTCGCCATCATTGATCGAGCTTCACTTCGCATATCGTCCTCTCAAATATCAGGCTCAGGCCTTCGCCGAGCGCAGCCAAGCGGTGGCGTAATCCGTCAACACTTGGCGAAGGCTTTCGTTCTCAACCTTATCGATGGCTTCACCGATGAAGCTGTCGATCAGCAGGGCGCGCGCCTCGTCCCTGGGGATGCCGCGCGACATGCAGTAGAACAGCAGGTCGTCGTCGAGTTGCGCCGTCGTGGTGCCGTGGCCGCAGACGACGTCATCGGCATAAATTTCAAGTTCCGGCTTGCTGTCGAATTCGCAGTTTTCAGACAGCATCAGCGCCTGCGCCATTTGCTTGCCGTCGGTCTTCTGTGCATCGGGGCGGACGATGATCTTGCCCTGAAAGACGCCGCGCCCGGCGTCATCGAGCACGCCCTTGAACAACTCGCGGCTTTCGCAATGGGGCACGGCGTGATCGACGACCAGCGTGGTGTCGACATGCGACGTGCCGCGCACGAGAAAGGCGCCCGAAAGATCGAACTTGCCGCCCTCGCCGCGATACACGGCGTGGATCTGGTTGCGCGTTAAAGCTTGGCCGCTGGTGAACTGAAATCCGCGATAGCTCGCATCGGCGCCGATCGCCACGTTCCAATTGGCGAGATGGACGGTCTTGTTGTCATCGACGGCGATTTTGATGTGCGTTAGCGCGGCGCGGTCGCCGACCGTGACTTCGGTCAGCGCATTGAGCTGGCCGTCGAGCACCGCGCCCGGCACTGTGACGTGGGCTTCGAGCACCGTCGCCGTCGAACCTTCACCTGCCACGATGACGTTGCGCACGACCGTCAATTCAGCTGTGCTGCCGGCCCGGATGAAAGCGATCAGCAGCGGTTTGTCGATTTTTGCGTCCGGGGCGATGCGCACGACGGCGCCATCGGTCATCAATGCCGTGTTGAGCGCGATCGTCGCATCGTTGTCCGGACCGGTTGGCGTCGCAAGCGTGTGGGCTGCGGCGTCGGACGAGGACGCCAAAGCCGCTGCAAGCGTTGTGACGTCGAGGCCGGCAATTTTAGCGCCATCGCTGAGATCGGCGCGATAACTGCCGTTGACGAAGATGATGCGGTGCGCTTCGACCTGCGCCAGCGGGCCGAGTGCGACGACGACATCGGCGGCTGTAACGGCGCTGGTGTCGCGCCCAGCCAACGGCAGCGTGTCTTTCAAGGCCGCACGAAGATCGGTGTATTTCCATTCCTCGATGCGTCGATGAGGCAGACCGAGGCTTGCGAATTTGCCGATCGCCGCCGTGCGAACGGCGCGCACAGCATCGCTGCCCGGCAAGGTGGCAGCGGCTTTATCGAACTGTTCGGTGAAGCCCTGTTCGGCCTTGGTTTTCATAACCGCGACGTTCATTTCGGTCTCCGTTTCCTCTTCCCTCGGGGAGAGGGTCAGGGTGAGGGGATGGGGTCTATTTGGCGAGGACCAACAGCCCCCTCACCGACGCTTCGCGTCCGCCTCTCCCCGAAGG
>JAKFUV010000007.1 GCA_021732485.1 Hyphomicrobium sp. | reverse complement strand
ATGGATTACGATCTCGGATACATCGATCTCGAACAAAGGACACTGCAGCCCCTCGACAACCCGTTCGGCACGAGGTTGTTACCTATGTCTTAGGTACAAAATGTTTCCTATGTCTCCGGTATGGACAGAGCAAAAAATGGCGGAGGGGGTGGGATTCGAACCCACGGTAGACTTGCGCCTACGCCGGTTTTCAAGACCGGTGCCTTAAACCACTCGGCCACCCCTCCGCATCGGCGGCGCAACGCGGCCGGTGGGTGTTTGTCACCGGCTGCACGTCGTGCCGCTCGCGACGTGTCGTAACCGGTTCGCGGCAAACGCTCAAGTGATCGATCCGTGAAGACTCTTTGAACGCGATTTCTGCGGCCTTTACCTGACCCTAACGCGGCTCTGCTAAACACATTTAACGCCGGTCCGTGCCTTCAAAACGGCCCGCTTCAGCCCTCACGGCGCTGTGAAGCGGGGCTATGGGTTGGGCTGCGGCGGAGTATTTGCGGCGAAGGTGTGTGGTGTTGGGAGCGTTGTCGGCTGAATGAACGTCCTGAAGTTTCGTCCGCGCGCCGGTTTGGCCGCAATGGCCGCAACGGCTGCCACTTTGGCCGGTCTTTTGTCCGGCTGTTCGAATGCGCCAAGCAATAACTCGGGCGTGTCGCGGCCATTGTTCACCGAATCTGAATACGGCGTCAGCTCAAGCCCGCGCGTCATTACGCACGACGGTCCGGTTCGTAAAGGCGGTGGCAGCTACAAGCTGGGCAGTCCCTACAAGGTCGCCGGCCGCTGGTATGTGCCGCGCGACGAGCCGGGCTACGATCGCCAAGGCACCGGCTCGTGGTACGGCGCCGATTTCCATGGCCGCAAGACCGCCAATGGTGAGATTTTCGACAAGTCGGCACTGACGGCGGCGCATCCGACGCTGCCGCTGCCGTCTTATGCCTATGTCACGAATTTGCGCAACGGGCGGACGGTGCTGGTGCGCGTCAACGATCGCGGACCTTATGTGGCGGGACGGATCATCGACTTATCGCACGCCTCGGCGCGGGCGCTGGGCTATGACGGCCAGGGCCACGCGCCGGTGCGGGTTCGGTATGCGGGCAGGGCGCCGCTAGACGGCGATGACCGGCGCGAGCGGCGTTTTCTGGCCGAAGGTGGGGCCGAGGGCGGGCGTGATGTTAGCTTTAGGCCGGTGGCGTCGGCAGAGGACGCGCCGTTTGGCGCCTATCCGGCACCTGAGCGTGAGCGGTTGAGCTGGCAAGCGTCGCCGCGGTCGGCGGATGACGTGCCATCGCGCATGTGGGACGGCGTGCCAGCCAGTGCGCCAGAGCGTAGCTGGTCGGCGACGGATTATCGCGGGCGGCTGAGTGGCCGGTCTGGATTGGGTGGGCCGGTGAGTGGGCCGGTCGGTGGGCCAGTCAGTAGGCCAGTCAGTAGGCCAGTGCCGGCAGCGGCTGACGTGGACCGCGCTCAGCCGGACTGATGGGGCGGCTGTCCTTGCCGTCTGTTTAGAAGACACAGAAATATTTGGACGGCACGCATGCGGTGCGGGTTGCTTTGGCGGCGGACATTGACCGGCCGATCGCCGACCGCGATAGTCCGCGCATGGCTAAGCGCGTGCACATCGTTCGACACCCACTTTCGCTATGGCGGGCAGGCGGGCTTGGCCGCGTGCTGGCGCTTGCGATCGTCGCGCTGATCTCCAGCATGGCAGGGTTGCTTTCCGGCACACCGTTGCAGGCGGGCGGTGGCGAGAGCGGCGCTTTCACCACCAAGGCGCCGCGCGCCATTTTGATGGAGGCAGCCAGCGGCGCGCTGCTGTTTCAACGCAACGCCGATGACCTGTCGCCGCCGGCCAGCATGAGCAAGCTGATGACGCTGGCCGTGCTGTTCAAGGACATTAAGGACGGCAAGATTTCACTTTCGGACGAGATCGTCATGAGTGAGAACGCCTGGCGCACGGGCGGCGCGCCGTCCGGCACATCGGCGATGATGGTGCCGATCAACACGAAAGCCAGCGTCGATCAGTTGATCCGTGGCATCGCCATCCAATCCGGCAATGACGCGGCGATCTCAATTGCCGAACACATCAGCGGCAGCGAAGCCGCGTTTGCCAAACGCATGACCGAAGAAGCCCGCCGCATCGGTTTGGAAAAATCGACCTTCGGAAATGCAACCGGGTTGCCCCATCCGCAACAATTGATGTCGGCGCGGGAGCTCGCCACACTCGCACGCTTCCTGATCAGCGAATACCCGGACCGCTATCCGGTGTTTGCTGAGCGGCAATTCAACTACCGCACGCACAAGTTCTTCAATCGCAATCCGCTGCTGTTTCTCGATTTCGGCGTCGACGGCTTGAAGACGGGGTTTACGCAGGACGCAGGTCACGGGCTGGTGGCATCGGCGGTGCAGGATGGCCGGCGCGTCATCGTGGTGGTGTCGGGGCTGGCGACGCCGGAAGATCGCAAGGCCGAAGCGACCAAGCTGATCAAGTGGGGATTTTCATCGATCAGCCAGGTGAAACTTTTCGATAGCGGCGAAATCGTCGGCCAGGCGCGGGTGTGGGGCGGGAAAAGTTTCAGTGTGCCGCTGGCCGGTAAGGGCGACATCATCATGTCGGTGCCGAAGGTTCCAGCCAACCAGCGGCTGACCGCTGAAATCGTCTATCACGCGCCGCTCAAGCCGCCGATCAAGCAGGGCGATCAGGTGGCGGTGCTGCGCGTCACCAGTACGTCGACCGCGAGTGCCGAAATTCCTCTCTATGCGACCGAAGATGTCGAGTCCGGCGGCATTATTCGCAAGGGGCTCGGCTCGCTGGTGTGGATGGCGCTGCGGCGGCTGGCGCTTTAAAGTCGGATGACGCGGGTGCGGCCGGACGGCGGCGGTCATCGGCGCGACGACGGCGACATGGGGCAGCGCGATGCAACGCGGACGGTTTATTACGTTTGAAGGCGGCGAGGGGGCTGGAAAATCCACCCAGGCGAAAGCCTTGGCGCTTCGGCTCGAAGGCGCGGGGATTGCGACGCTGGTGACGCGCGAACCCGGCGGCACGGCGCTCGGCGAAGATATTCGCGCGCTGATTTTGAAGGATCGCCCGCAGGACCCTGTGACGGAGTTGCTGCTGTTTGCGGCCGCGCGCGCCGAACATATGACCGGCGTCATCCGCCCGGCGCTCGATGACGGCACGTGGGTTATTTCGGACCGCTTCATCGATTCAACGCGCGTCTATCAAGGAAAGCTGTACGGGCTGGAGCGGGACTTCATTGGACAGCTGGAGCGCTACACGGTGGGTGCCGACCTGCCCGATCTGACGCTTATTCTCGATCTGCCGGCGAGCGAAGGGCTTCATCGGGCCGCCAGCCGTGGAACGCTGTCGCGCTATGATGCCGAACGCATCGAGACGCATGAAACACTGCGGCAGGGGTTTCTTGAAATCGCCGAAGCCGAACCGGGTCGCTGCATTCTGATCGATGGCCATCTGCCGGTCGCCAGTGTCGAAGCCGCCGTCTGGCAGGCGGTCAGCGATCGGCTGTTGTCGATGGTGCTGTAATGGCGCGAGCGGCGCTCAGCGCTGACGCCGAGGTTTTGCCGGAAGCCGATCGGCTCGACGGCTTTGCCCATCCGCGCGAGACAGGCGCCGTCATCGGCCACGGGGAAGCGGAGCGGATCTTTGCCGACGCTTTGGCGTCGAAGCGGATGCATCATGCTTGGCTGATCACCGGTGCGGCGGGGATTGGCAAGGCGACGCTGGCGTATCGGTTCGCGCGCGCGGCGCTGGCGCGGGAGGGCGAGCGCGATCTGTTCGGCGACGCGCTCGACGTGGCGATCGACAGCACCGCGTACCGGCAAGTGACGGCGCTGTCGCATCCGGGCCTGCTGGTGATCCGGCGCGGCTACGATGCTAAGGCCAAGCGGTTCGCTCAGTCGATCGCAGTCGATGACGTGCGGCGGCTCAAATCGTTTCTGGCGATGAGTGCGGAGGAGGGCGGACGTCGCGTCATCATCGTCGATAGCGCCGACGAGTTGAACATGAATGCCGCCAACGCGCTGTTGAAGTCGCTCGAAGAGCCGCCGTCGCGCACGGTGTTTTTGATTGTGTCGTCGGCGCCCGGCCGCTTGCTGGCAACCATTCGCTCGCGCTGCCGGATGCTGCCTCTATCGCCACTGTCGGCGGATGATCTGCGCCGGGCGGTGCAAACCGCACTGACGGCTGCCAACAAAGCCGAGCCATCACCCGAAGTTTGGGCCGACATGGAACGGATTTCAGGCGGCAGCGTGCGCCGCGCCCTGACGCTGGCCGATACCGGCGGGTTCACCTTGCAGGCCCGCATCGACAAACTTTTAGCGAGCCTGCCGAAGCTCGATATGGCGGCGGCGCACGGGCTCGGCGACGAATTGCAGGGCGCGGCGAACGACGCCAAGTTCGTGCTGTTTGGCGGATTGCTGGCCGATACGCTCGCCCGCCTGATCCGGGCTGAAGCTACCGGGCAGGGTAGCGCGGCGGACGTCAGCCTTGCCCACCGGCTGATCGGACCGGCGCGGCTTGCCACCTTCGCGGAGCTATGGGAAACACTGGCCCGCGAACGGGCCGAGGCGATGCAACTCAATCTCGATCGCAAGTCGCTCATTTTGACGAGCCTGATGCGGCTCGAGTCCGCCAGCCGGACGCCATCGTGATCTCTCGTTAGAGCGGCGACGACGCGGTGCTGACGGCGCGCCCAACCAAGGACGACCCACGACGTGGCAGAGACTTTCTACATCACGACGGCGATTTCGTACCCCAACGGCGCGCCCCACATCGGCCACGCCTACGAAGCGATTGCCACGGACTGCATCGCCCGCTTCGAGCGCCTCGACGGCAAGGACGTGTTCTTTGTCACCGGCACCGACGAGCACGGTTTGAAGATGAAACAGACGGCGCTGAAGGAGGGCATGACGCCGTCGGCGCTCGCCGACAAAAACGCCCAGCGCTTCATCGAGCTGGCAGCCGTGCTTGGTCTCTCGAACGATGATTTCGTGCGCACCACCGAGCCGCGCCACTACGAGGCGAGTGCTGAAATCTGGCGGCGGATGGAGGCAGCCGGCGATATCTTCCTGAAAAAGTACGGCGGCTGGTACTCGGTTCGCGACGAGACCTACTACAAGGAAACCGAGACCGACGTGCGCGACGGCGCGCGGGTCGCGATCCCGACCGGCACACCCGTCGAGTGGAACGAAGAAGAGACGTACTTCTTTCGCCTCTCGGCCTACCAGGACAAGCTGCTGGCGCACTACGCCGCGCACCCGGATTTCATTCTGCCGCCCGAGCGGCGCAACGAGGTCGTGAGTTTCGTGTCGATGGGGCTCGATGATCTGTCGATCTCGCGCTCGACACTCGACTGGGGCATTCCGGTACCGGGCGCGGCCGGGCACGTCATGTACGTGTGGGTCGATGCGCTGACCAACTATCTGACGGCGACGGGGCTACTGACTGGCGGTGGCTCGCGAGCAAAGTTCTGGCCCGCCGACGTGCACGTCATCGGCAAGGATATCGTGCGGTTTCACGCCGTCTATTGGCCGGCCTTCTTGATGAGCGCTGGGCTGCCACTGCCCGGCCGCGTGTTCAGCCACGGCTTCGTGCTGAACAAGGGTGAGAAGATGTCGAAGTCGGTCGGCAATGTCGTCGATCCGTTCGATCTCGTCGCTGCCTACGGGCGCGATCAGCTTCGCTATTTCTTTATGCGCGAAGTGAACTTTGGGCAGGACGGAAACTATTCGGCGGACGCCATCGCCAACCGGATCAATGCCGATCTCGCCAACAACCTCGGCAATCTGGCGCAGCGGTCGCTGTCGATGATTGCGAAAAATTGCGATGGCGTGGTGCCGCGCGCGGGCGTGTTCACGCCGCAAGATGAAGCGCTGATCGACGCGACCGACGCGATCTATGCAAAAGCCCGGGCCGACATGGATCGCCAGGCGATCACCAAATATCTCGACGCGGTGTGGGCGGTGATCGCCGACGCCAACCGCTATTTTGCCGCCGAAGAGCCGTGGGCCAAGAAGAAAACAGACCCGGCCCGCATGGAGACGATCCTCTATGTCACGGCGGACTGCGTGCGCCAGTTTGCGATCCTGGCTTTGCCGGTGATGCCGGCGCTGGCCGATAAGCTGCTTGATCTGCTGGCTGTCGATGCAAGCGAACGGACGTTTGCGAACCTTGGAGCGGCAGGCCGCCTGCAACCCGGCACCGCGTTACCGGCGCCCGAAGGCGTGTTCCCGCGCTATGTCGATCCTGGTGCCGAAGCCGACTCAGCGGCACCACTCAAGGGCGGTGGAAAGAAAAAGGCTGAGAGCGCGTGATGCTCGTCGATCATCACTGTCATCTGGATTTTCCGCAGTTCGCCGATGATCTCGACCAGATCGTCGCCCGCGCGCATGCCAATGGCGTTGGCATGATGGTGACGATCTCGACGCGCGTTCGCCAGTTCGAGCGGGTGCTGGCGGTGGCTGAAAAATATTCAAGCGTTTATTGTTCGGTCGGCACGCATCCCCATAATGCCGACGAAGAACATGACGTGCCGCTGGCTATGATTTTGGATCTTGCCCGGCATCCCAAAGTCGTCGCGGTCGGCGAAGCGGGTCTCGATTATTATTATCAGCATGCGTCGGCGGCGGCCCAAGCCGAGGGCTTTCGCCGGCACATTCAGGCGGCGCGCGAAACCGGGTTGCCGCTCGAAATCCACACCCGCGACGCCGATGCCGATACGCTCGCAATCCTTCAAGATGAGCATGCGAAAGGCGCGTTTCCGGCGGTGCTGCATTGCTTCACCGGCGGCCGCGAGCTTGCGATGCGGGCGGTTGATCTTGGGCTTTACGTCTCATTCAGCGGTGTCATCACGTTCAAGAAGTCAGAGGCTTTGCGCGATATTGCCCGCGACATCCCGCTCGACCGGCTGCTGGTTGAAACCGACGCGCCGTTCCTCGCGCCCGATCCGTTTCGAGGCAAAACCAACGAGCCAAGCTATGTGGTGCGCACGGCGGCGGCGCTGGCCGACGTGAAAGGTGTGACACGCGAGGCGATCGCAACGGCGACCACGGAGAATTTTTTCAGGCTCTATACCAAAGCTGATCGGACCGGTGCGGTGGCAACTGCTGTGACGAGCGTCGGCAGCGGCGGGGCTTCCGGCGAAGGTACTGGCGGCGCATGAGCTATCGCTTGACCATCCTCGGCTGCGGCTCATCGGGCGGCGTGCCGCGCATCGGCATGAATTGGGGATCGTGCGATCCAGCCAACCCGAAGAACCGGCGGCTGCGATGCTCGGCGCTGTTCGAGCGCATGGGCGGCGCCGGGTGCACGTCGGTTCTGATCGACACCTCACCGGATTTTCGCGAGCAAATTTTGGCGGTGCGATTGCTGGCGCTGGACGGCGTGCTCTATACGCACGATCATGCCGACCATACACACGGCATCGATGATTTGCGCATGGTGGCGTTTCAAATGAAGAAGCGCGTCGATGTGTATTTCGACAAGGCGACCGGCGACAGCCTGAAGCTTCGCTTCGCTTATTGCTTCGCGACGCCGGCAGGCTCTCCGTATCGGCCGATACTAAACGGTTTTGAATTCGATGGCGTATCGCCGCTTGAGATCTCGGGCGAGGGCGGTGCGATCACGGCAACGCCGATCCCGCAGACGCATGGCGATATATCTTCGCTCGGCTACCGGGTCCGCGATGTGGCGTATTCGCCCGATATCAGCGCCATTCCGGAGAGCTCGCTGGCGCTGCTCGAAGGCCTTGACGTGTGGGTGGTCGATGCGTTGCGGTACACGCCGCATGACAGTCATTTCAGCGTCAAACAGGCGGTCCACTGGGCCGAGCGCTTGAAGCCCAAGCGCACGATCCTGACGCACATGACGAGCGAGATCGATTATGAGACGCTGCGTCGCGAATTGCCCGCCGGCATCGAGCCGGCGTATGACGGCATGCAAATCAACTTTTCCTGATGCAATCGCCGTGGCGTTTGTGGCCGCGCTGTCATCCGGCGGGCGCGAACGCGTGTAAGATCATCGGCGGCGGTACACTTCACCCGCGCGCGGCGATGAAATGCGTGCGACGATCACATATGAGCGCAAGATCACATATGCGCACAACGATGACGTGGAGCTTCATGGAACCGATCGATACCAGGCCCTATCGCAGTGCCATCAGCGCCACGATTCATCAGATGGAAAACGTGTTCCTGCTGGTCATTGCCGTGTTCACGGTCGCAGCGATGGTGCAGGAAGTCTACGTCATCATCGATGGCCGCTCGGTGGCGCTCAAGGATCTGCTGCTGATGTTCATTTACGTCGAGGTGCTGGCCATGGTCGGCGTCTATTACGACAGCAAGAAAATTCCGATTACGCTGCCGCTGTTCATCGCCATCACAGCGCTGGCCCGTCTTGTCATTCTTCAGGGCAAGGATCAGCCGCCGGTCAATTTGCTTTACGAAAGCGGTGCGATTTTGCTGCTGGCGGTGGCGTGTATTGTTATCAACTATCAGCCGGGCGGCGGCGACAAGGCGAAGTGACCCGACCATCGCGCGCGACATGGCGCTGTCGGGTGCTCGTCGTGGATAACGGCCTTTTTCTGAAGGGACTTCTAAGGAGTCGCGTCGGCATGACGGTGTGGTTGGTTCGTCGCGGACCGGTCGCATCCGCTCTTTGATCCTTGTCGTGGATGCCGACCTGTCCCTGAAGGGACTTCTAAGGAGTCGCGTCGGCATGACGGTGTGGTGATTTACGTGATGACGTCGCGACTGCGGCCAATCGCTAAGAGCTGTTCATAGGTCATACGGCTCGTGCGCCGGGATGACGGTGTGGTGAGATTGGTCGCGATGAACCGAAATGACCAATGTCGGCTGCTCGGAGGGTACTGTATGGTGAGGCGAGAATGGTCCTTCACCCTCTGACGTCATCCCGGCGGAGGCCGGGATCCACGGCAAGGTCGCGCCGGATGAATGTTATTCGAATGTCACCGCATTGATGACCCCGGCGTCGAATGAATAAGCGACCGTGCGTTTACATTCTAGCGAGTGCACCAAATGGTATTTTGTACATCGGTGTGACCAGCGATCTGCACGCGCGTATGGCGACGCACGACCAAGAATTGCTTGACGGATTTACAAAAAGGCACGGCATTAAGATGCTCGTGTTCTACGAATTTTTTGAGACGATGATGGATGCGATCGGGCGCGAGAAGCGACTTAAAGATTGGCACCGCGCCTGGAAGGTACGACTGATTATGAACTTCAATCCGGAGTGGCGGAATTTATTCGATCCGGCGACGGGTGAGATCGCTTTCGGACCGAGCGATGTCGATAGAAACCGCTCGTGATTTTTAATCGATGGTTGCGGCATCACGCTCTTTGAGGCTTGTCGTGGATGCCGACCTGCGCCGAGATGACGGTGTGGTTGGTTCGTCGCGGACCGGTCGCGGCCGCTCTTTGATGCTTGTCGTGGATGCCGACCTCCGTCGGCATGACGGTGAGGCAGTGGCCAACCATCGCAAAACAATTCGTCATCCCGGCGCGACCCGCCTGGGCCATTCAATGCCCAAAGGCACAGGCGGTGGTCTTGGCGTTAGTTCCCAAACATAACATATTCCGTCATCCCGGCGGAGGCCGGGATCCACGACAAGGTCGAACCAAGACTAATTCCGCATGGCGGGATCCATTCAGCGATATGCTGGCTGGATGCGGCTCCACTCACCAATCGCTCAATGAACATTTGCGAGAAGACAACAGCCGAACGAAAGGCTTGAAACACCACCATGCCCTCATATCTGTTCGATGCTTACGGCACGCTGCTCGATCTTTCTGCCGCGTTTCGCATCGCCGAACCGCGGCTCGGTGCCCGGCTTGCGCCGGTGCTCGAACGCTGGCGCGCGACGCAGCTCGATTATGCGTGGCTGGCGGGGCTCAGCGATCGCTATCGCCCGTTCGACGCCATTACGCGCGACGCGTTTCGAGACAGCCTGGCCGCCGAAGACATTGTTGATGAGGGGCTGGTTGACGACTTGTGCAACGCCTTCGCGACACTGCCCGCCTATCCCGATGCCGCCGCAACTTTGCAGGCGCTCAAGTCGCGTGGCGACATGTGTGCCATCCTCTCCAACGGCACGCCGCAGTGGTTGCAGGCGTCGGTCGATCACGCCGGCCTCGCCGCCAGCTTTGACGCGATTCTGTCAACGCATGCTGTCCGCACCTACAAGCCGGCGCCCGCCGCTTACGCACTCGGGACAGCAAGGTTCGAGCAACCCGCTGCCGCCATGATTTTCGTGTCGTCAAACTGGTGGGATGTCGCCGGCGCTCGCGACTTCGGCTACCAAACAGTCTGGATCAGTCGCGGCAACACCGTTTGGCCCGCCTCGGTTGAACAACCGCGCATGATTGCGGCGTCGCTCACCGACATTCTCAACCTCGCGGCTCCGTCTCCGCCTCGCGGCTAGAGCGCTTTGCGATCTGATGAAATCAGATCGGCGCTCTATCCTCTGGCTTTGTCGCATTTTCTGACGACGAACAGGCATCCACTTCATCGGAAAATGCTCTAGTGCCGGGGCGACGCCGAATTGAAGGTGAAATCGAGCTCTTCGTCGATATTTTGAGCCGCCTGACGCCAGTGGCCGCCTCCGGGGTTTGGTGCGGTTTCCATCTCCGCCGGCGGGGCAGGTTGTGTCTGCTGGCGGATGGCAGCACGCGCCGTCGCGGCCGAGAACGAACTTTGGTGCCTCGGTGGCAGGCAGCACAGCCGTGTGGCCAGCGTATGCAATTCACCAAGGATCGCTTCGCGGCGGATTTCGTGCTGCAACGTGACGCTGCGGACCTCGCGCAACACCTGCTCGTCGGCGCGGCGGATGGCTTCGGCAAGCGTATGCACCAGATCGAGTTCACTGCGTGAGCTGTCTTCGAGCCGTGCCAGCAAGTCTTCGACGTTGTCGGGAAGTCCAGTCATCGCAGTCCCCTTTCATTCGGATCTGCGACCAAACTCGTGATTCCAATGGCAAAAAAAAGATCGCGATTGTGCTCAAGCGTGCGGATTTATAGTCTCATCGCGAGCGTTTTTTGAGAGCGCTGTGATGCATCACTGAAGATGCGCCCGTAGCATCCAGGCCGCTTTGTCGTGGGCCGCGATCCGCCCGTTCATCAGATCGCCGGTTGCCGTGTCGCCGGCGTCGTCGGCGAATGTGCCAACGTCGGTGCATAGTTTGGATAGCGCCGCGTTGTCGTCGGCGAGCATCTTGATCATGACCTTGTCGGCGGGCGGTTTCGACGGCGCATCCTTGATTTCGGACAGCTTGCCGAAGTCGGCAAAGCTGCCGGGTGAGACGGCATCGAGCGCGCGAATGCGTTCGGCGATCTCGTCGACCGCCGCCTGGATTTCGCTGTACTGCGTTTCAAAAAGGATGTGCAGCTGGCCGAAACTCGGGCCCGTGACATTCCAATGAAAATTCTGAGTTTTGACCTGTAGCATGTACGACGTGCCGAGCACGGCGCCGAGCTTTTCAGCGATGATAGCTTTTGAATTGCTCGTCTTCTCGTTCGCCATAAGGAGCTCCCGTGTTGAGTAGCCGCGTGCTGTCGGCCGGGAAAATACCCGGCAACGATGCGCCTTCGTAAACGGCGGCGAGGACAACTTGGTTCCCTTCAGCCCGTGCAGTGGCGTGCCGACGTGGGCGGCATTAACGGTCGATGTAGTGGTCGATCAAGTCTTTGGTGCGGGCCCGCGTTTTCTCGGTCATGCAACCGAGAATATCGACCGTCGCGCCGGTTCCGCCGGTCCAAAACATCGCCACGTGATTTTTGCATTCGGCGTCACGGAAGGCCACCCAGGCGCGCTGGCTGTTGCGCAACGCAGCGATCCAGCTTTTGGTGTCGTAGGGCTTTTCGAACGCCATGTCGGGGACGGCAGCGAGAGACCGCTGATAGACGCTGTTCAACTTCGCATCGGCGGCGGAAAAATCACGCTCGGCGCAATCGTTCATCTCGAACGTCGAGGACGCAGTGGTGCAGTTTATTCTCGGGGCGGCGGTGGCGGACGTTGCGGCGGCTGCCATCACAGCGGCTGCCATCACAGTGGCGAGAGCGATAAAGGTGGTGCGTGAGATCGGCATGGTGGTGTCCTGGTGGCGGTGCGGCCCATCCGCATATGCGCGCCACGGTGATAGCGCCGGCGTGTGCGACGAACCAGGAAGCAAGACCGATCGACCGGCACGAAGGCGAAAATATCGCCGGCTATCGGCGCCTGTCGCTGGTTATAGATCGAAGTCTAATTGCCCTGGCGGTTTGGCGACAGTTTTGCGCCGGCGCGCTGTCTTGGCGGGCCGCTGTCCAGTCATGGCGATGCCGCTCTTGCGACTGCCGTGCTTGTCTTGAATGGCGTCGGCTTCCCGCGCTGCCGCCTTGGTTTTGCGCACCGACCAGACGGCATCGCGCGCGGCCTTGGCCGCAGTGAGATGATCGACGATGCGTGCCGGATAGCGCCCGGCGCAGTGGGTCTCGAATGCCTCCCAGCGCCACGGTTCGTGAATGAAGGCGTCCGGCACGTTGGCGAGTTCCGGCAGCCAGCGCCGAATGAAGATGCCGCGCGGATCCTGATCGAGGCTTTGCTTGACCGGGTTATAAATCCGCAGCGTGTTGATGCCGGTGGTGCCGGACTGCATTTGCACCTGCGACCAGTGGATGCCCGGCTCATAGTCGGTGAACACGCGCGCCAGATGCAGCCCCGTCGGACGCCACGGCAGCCACAGTTGATAACTGGCGAACGACATGAGCATGGCGCGCATGCGGAAATTCAACCAGCCGGTGGCGTTCAGCGCCCGCATGCAGGCATCGACCAGCGGAAACCCGGTTTCGCCGCGCGACCACGCGGCGAGGCGGCTGGCATCGGCCTCGACCGGTCGCAGATCGCGATAGGCGCGATGCAGGCTTTCGAATTCGAGACGCGGTTCGCTTTCTAGTTTCTGAATGAAATGGCAATGCCAGTGCAGACGGCCGGAAAACGACATCATCGAGCCGCGCCAGTGCGCGATATCCGGCCCTGAATGAGAGGATTGCTTCAATTCGCGCATCCGGCCCCAGGTGGCATGCGCCGCTTCGCGCATCGACAGGCTGCCCCACGCCAGATGCGGCGACAGCCGTGAACAGGCGTCGAAGGCCGTCACCGGGCTCGACATGGCGCGGCGGTAGGGCAGGCCGCGCTCGGTCAGGAACGACTCGAGGGTTTGGATCGCAGCCGTTCGCCCACCGCTCTGGCGCTGAGGGCAAGCGTCGTCTGCCAGTCCGAAGTCACGGACGCCGGGCACGTGGCCAAGGTCGTCGATTGGCACCGGCATCAAGGCGGCAGGGGGCGGGCGTAGTGGCTCGGCCATGAGCTGGTCCCAATCGCGCGCCCAGCCATTGCGCGACGCCAGCCGTCGCGTCACGCCATGCTGGCGCGGCTCATGCCAGGCGATCGCATGACTGCGGGCCCAGGCGGCGACGCGCCGGTCGCGCGCAAACGTCCAGCCGTTGCCGGTTTCCTGATGCGACCACAGCGCGGCGATGCCATGCGTCTCGCGGATCGCGTCGAGGACGGCGACGGCGTCGCCGGAGCGCACGACGAGCGGCTGGCCCAGCGCCGCCAGATCACGGCGCAACTCGGTCAGGCATTCGCTGGCGAACGCCCATTGGCGCGCCGATTGATCGGCCTCGCTCAGCAAATCCGGCTCGACGATGAACAGCGGCAGCACCGGCTGGCCCGCCGATGCACCGGCGGCAGCCGCATCGGCGAGAGCGGCGTGATCGGCGATGCGCAGATCGCGTTTGAACCAGACGACGTGAAGCGGACGTTTGACACTCATGCGGCTTTAACGCAGCAGGCGGCGTGTCCGATGCCTCCGGTCGCCGCGTCGCGGCATCGTGCGGCGTGGAATTTTTTCAACGGCGGTTTAGCGTCCATGCAACCGAGGACATGCCCATGGCCCAGCCCATGCCGTACAGCTACCGCGACGATCCGGCCGTCCCGGCGTTCGATGATCAGGCCCCGCTGATCATTTTCGACGGGCTGTGCGTGTTGTGTTCATCGGGCGTCCGCTGGATGCTCGCCCGCGATCCCAAAGGCACCAGCCGGTTTGCGGCCATCCAGCAGCCGGTCCCGCGCGCGCTTTATCGCCACTTCAATCTGGATGCCGATCGCTTCGACACCTTCATGGTGCTGGCCGATGGGGTCGCACACCTCAAATGGGCGGGCGTCGTCGCCGCGGGGCGAACGCTGCCGCCGCCATGGCGAGGCCTCGCCAGCATTGCTCGCCTCGTGCCGCCGGTGATCGGTGATCGCATCTATGACTGGGTCCAGCGCAATCGCTTGCGCTGGTTTGGCAGCCGGACGTCGTGCCTGATGCCCACTCCCGTCGATCGGCATCGGTTCATGGAGCCGAAGGAAAGCCGCAGCGCTACTTGATGCGCGACCAGGTGTCGTTCTTGCAGATGATGCCGCCGAGCACGCATCCCGACAGCGTCAGGCTGCTACCGCTCACCGACACATAGCCGGAATACTTCTGCCCATCGTCCAGATTGAGGACGGTGCCTTTCCACTTGTTATCGGCTGTCTTCTTGCCGCCGCACATGATGGTCTTGCCGACCTTACCGGCTTCCGGCGATTTCACGACTTTCAAACCAAGGCCGCCGCCACAATCGTAGGCGAGGACGTGGGCGCCGTTGCTGCGCAGCCACGTGCCATTTGCGGACTGAGCGAAAGCCGATCCTGCGGCCGCTGATGTTAGAACAGCTCCGGCGAGGACGCTGACGATAGCATGGTGACCTTTCATGTGATGAACTCCCTAGATTGTTGCTTGGATGACTGTGGGCCCGTTGCCGAGCGGAGGCACGAAATTGCGATGCTTGCTGGGGTATTGAGTTGCGAGAGCCTAGCGGTCCAACCACGCTCCACAACGCAAAACACGTCGTGCGACGCACCAATTCGATGCGGCAACGCCGTTGACGCAAACGTAAAGCCAGATGCCGTAAAGGTAAAGTGGTCCGCAAGCCATCGTGGCTGCCGGGCGCTGTAAACTGTCGTTCGCAGCAGGATTCAATAACGAGAGCGGTACCGGGCCCGGTAGGCGCCGGGCGGCAGGCACGGACGGACCTTGCCACGAACATGGCGGTGCCACCGCCGGCCACGTGCGCAGGAGCGATGCGTGCCATGGACTTTTTCAATCCCGGCGACGTCGTGGGTGGTCGCCAGATGCGCGCCGATGCCGCCACCAGGGGCGGCGCTGGCCGCCGTCGAGTGTGCAGCGGCGGCGAGAACCGCTATGGCAACGAAGAGCGCCACGCGCATGGTTAACACCCCTCGTTGGATCGCAATTCGATCGCGGTTGCTGACGACCATCGGCGATGCAAACGCTGTGCCGCATTAATCTATGCGGCGTTGGAGGCCTAACAACAAAAACGGAGTGGGCTGATGGCCCACTCCGTCTGCGCTCACAACGAGCCGTGCAGCGTTAGTAGCGGCGATAGTAACGCGGCGGCGGACATGGAATACGATAGCCGCGCTTATGACGATGCCACCCTGCCGGTCCACGTCCGCAATAGCGGTGGACGCCATGTGTCTTCTCGACCAGCTTCGTCTCCTGCTCAAGAACCGACTTGATACCGCCGCCGAGTGCGGGCGCTGCATTGGCGGTCGCGGTCAGCGACGCGACAGCGAACGCGGCGCTCGCGGCCGCACTTAGAATTCTCATGCTTTATGCTCCCTGTGTGGACATAAGTTCGGCGCGCGCGTTGAACCCGCCGCCACCCGCGTTAACGCGCGACCCCCGGAAATCCGTTCCAAACGTGCCGAGAAAAATGTCAGCCGCGCCCGCGATACGGGGCGACGCCCTGATCGGGCAGCCAGACTTCGGCCGGCAACGTGCCGGTCTGCCAGAACACATCGATCGGCATGCCACCGCGCGGATACCAGTAGCCGCCGATGCGCAAGTAGTGCGGCGCGATCAACGCGGCGACGCGCTTGGCAATCGCCACCGTGCAATCCTCATGGAAGGCGCCGTGATTGCGAAACGCTGAGAGATAGAGCTTCAGCGACTTGCTTTCGACGAGCCAGCCATCCGGCACGTAATCGATGACAAGGTGGGCAAAATCGGGTTGGCCCGTCACCGGGCACAGCGACGTGAACTCGGGCTGGGTGAAACGCGCGACGAAATGCGTGCCGGGATGCGGGTTTGGCACGCGCTCCAGCAGCGCCGCCTCGGGATTGTCCGGCAGCGGCGTTTGGCGGCCGAGTTGCGAGACGTCTGGCGGTGTCGTCGTGCTCATGGCGCGCTCACTCCGCTGCCAGCGAACGCGCTAAGTGCGGCCCGCTGTAGATGCAGCCTTCATGGCAGCTATCGCGCGACACGTGCACTTCGGCCAGCCCCGGGACTTTGTTGGCGATGCGGTTCCAGATCCACATCGCGATCCGCTCGAGCGTCGGCGCCGCAAGGCCGTCGACCTCGTTGAGCAGACGATGATCGAGCGCGTCCCGCGTGTCGGCGAGTGCCGCCGTCAGCTCATCGAAGTGAAACACATAGCCGGTGCCGGGATCGGGCTCGCCGTCGACAACGATGCGCGCGCGGAACGAATGCCCGTGGATGCGGGCATTCGGGTGGCCGGGGGAGGCGTTCGGCAAAAAGTGCGCGGCCTCGAATTGAAAATCTTTGTAGATGCGCATGGCCGGTGAATAGGCGATTTCGCGCCCGAATTAAAGGCTGCTTGACGGGGTGGCGTTAATGCCGCGCGTATGAGCGCAGCACGTGTGTTGCAATCAGCGAATACACAGCACCTTATGCGTTTGCACCGATAGCCGCCAGGGTGGGTTGGCGAGGCAGAAGGCGATAGCCGCCTCGGTATTTGCCGCCATGTTCGGTCCGTCCATGGGCTGAACGAAGCGGTGCTCGAAGTCGAGATCGGCGAAACGGCGTGGATCGAGCGCGCTCTGCGGATAGACGACCTTGAGTTCGTCGCCGTGGGTTTGTTGAATGTCGGTGCCAGCCTTCGGCGAAACGCACACCCAGTCGATGGTGTCGGGCACGGGAATGGTGCCGTTGGTTTCAATGGCGATGTTGAAGCCGCGCGCATGTAGGGCGTCGACCAGCGCTGCATCGACCTGGAGCATCGGCTCGCCGCCGGTCAGCACGATGAAGCACGGCCCGTGAGCCGCGGTGACAACGGCCCGGCACGCCCGCGCGACGTCATCGGCGGTTGCGAACTTGCCGCCGCCACTGCCGTCGGTGCCGACGAAATCGGTATCGCAAAACTGGCATTGCGCCGTCGCCCGGTCGGCTTCGCGGCCGCTCCACAAATTGCAGCCGGCAAACCGGCAGAACACTGCCGGCGTACCGGCGTTGGCGCCTTCGCCTTGCAGCGTGTAGAAAATTTCCTTGATCTGGTACATGGCTGGATTGAGTGCTGCGGGACGAATTCGCTGTCAAGGTTCGAATGGATTGGCGCGCGCGTCCGATGGTTTAGCGATCGGTTATTCGGCCCGCGTGCACGACGATGGAGAGGCATCCGCATGACCACGGCGAGCACGCAGCGCAGCTACCGCTACTACGATGTGGTTATGGTGGCGTTTGTCGTTGTTCTCGTGTGCTCGAATTTGATCGGGCCGGCCAAAGCGGCGACGCTCGATCTGCCGCTGATCGGCGCGGTGACGTTCGGCGCCGGCGTTCTGTTCTTTCCGATCTCGTACATCTTCGGCGATATCCTGACCGAGGTTTATGGCTACGCCCGGGCCCGGTGCGTCATCTGGACCGGCTTTGCGGCGTTGATTTTCGCGGCCGTGATGGCGGCCGTCGTTGTCGCCTTGCCGCCGGCGCCCGGTTGGCCGAACCAGCAGGTGTACGAAATCGCCTTCGGCAATACGTGGCGCATCGCGGCGGCTTCGATGTTTGCCTACTTCTGCGGCGAGTTCGTCAATTCGTATGTGCTGGCGAAAATGAAAGTCGCGAGCGCGGGCCGCAACATGCGCCTGCGCTTCGTCGCCTCGACGGTTGCGGGCGAAGCCATCGACAGCACGCTGTTTTATCCCCTCGCATTTTGGAATTCCGGCATCATGCCGAATGACCTGGTGCTGACCTTGATGCTGTCGCAGTTCATCGCCAAGACGCTTGTCGAGGTGGCGTTTCTGCCGCTGACGACGCGCATCGTCATGGCGCTCAAGCGGGCCGAGAACGAAGACGTGTTCGATCGGACGACCGATTTCAATCCGTTCAAGATTGGCTAGGACGGCGTTTGTGGCGCCACGTCTGGCATCAGGTGCCGGCCGCCGCCGACCGTAAAGGCTCATCGAGGATCATTTTCTTGCCGACGAGTTCGATGGCTGTGCGCACGCCGGCCGGTTTCACCTGCATATGGCCGTGGATCGGGTGCAGCATGAGGAGGAGTGCCAGCCCGGCGGTGAAGTTGACGAGTCCGAGGTTATGGCTGATGCGGGCTTGGTTCACGACGGCGTCCTTGGTGGCGTTGGTAGGGGTGTGATACCGCCGACGCAGCCGGGCCACTGTTCCACTCGGAACAGGCGTGAAACCCTTTGAAGTTTGGCTGCTACGTCGCGACGCTCAAGCGCCAGGCGGCATACCCTTTGGCGCGCAAATCGCAGGCCGGGCAGGTGCCGCAGCCATAACCCCAGGCGTGGCGATGGGACCTGTCGCCGAGGTAACAGGTGTGCGTTTCTTCGATGATCAGCTCGGTCAATGCGGCGCCGCCGAGCGCATCGGCCAGGGCCCAAGTCCCAGCCTTGTCGATGAACATCAGCGGCGTTTCGATGGTGACCATGCGGTCGAGGCCGAGCGAGAGTGTGCGCTGCAACGATTGGAGCGTGTCGTTGCGGCAATCGGGGTAGCCGGAAAAATCCGTCTCGCACATGCCGCCGACCAGCGTCGCAATGCCCCGCCGGTAAGCCAGCGCTGCAGCATAGGTCAGAAACAAGAGGTTGCGGCCCGGCACGAACGTCGTCGGCAGTCCGGCCGCGCTGAACGTGATTTCGCTGTCGCGGGTCAAGGCCGTGTCGCTGATGGTGGCGAGCGCGGGCAGGGGTAACACCGTATCGTCGCCGAGCTTGGCTGCATCCGCCAACGACTGGCGCAACGCCGACAGGACGCGCGGCCGCTGCTGCAACTCGACGGCGTGCCGCTGGCCATAGTCGAAGCCAACGGTTTCGACGTGATCATAGTTGGCGAGCGCCCAGGCCAAGCAAACGGTGGAATCCTGTCCGCCCGAAAACAGGACGAGGGCTGCCGATGCGGGCTTCAAATCGGATGTCATGAGACGAGTTGAAACAAAACGGGGGGGCCTGTTCAACCAAAAATGCCGGTGCGAAACAGCAGGCGTGCGGCGTGGGGATGGCAGCCGTTGATGTTCCCACGCTGAAGCCCGCCTGATCGGGTAGTGGGGCCCCGCCCGCCAGGACTTTGAGCTTTCATCATTCAGGTCTACAACGCCGCTGGCTTGCACGCGAGGCCGGATGCTCGTGATGATTTTGCTTAGGGTCGGTCCGCTTTTAGTAAAATCGTGGACCGACTTTTGGCTCTCTGTACTGTCGTGCTTCTTTTCGGAAAACCGGTTCACACTTTTTCCGGAAGCACTCTAGCCCCACCTTTGCAACGGACCCCCCATGACCGCGATCGTCGACATCCTCGCCCGCGAAATTCTCGATAGCCGGGGCAATCCGACGGTCGAGGTCGATGTTATTTTGGAGGATGGCTCCGAAGGCCGCGCCGCAGTTCCGTCAGGGGCATCGACCGGCGCGCACGAAGCCATCGAACTGCGCGACGGCGACATGAGCCGCTATCTCGGCAAAGGCGTGCTGAAAGCCGTCGATGCGGTCAACGGCGAAATCTTCGATGCGCTCTCTGGCCTCGATGCCGAAGATCAGCGCGGCAACGATGCGGCGATGATTGCGCTCGATGGCACGCGCAACAAAAGCCGGCTCGGCGCCAATGCCATTCTCGGCGTGTCGATGGCGGTGGCGAAGGCGGCGGCGGCGGCGAGCGGCCTGCCGCTGTATCGCTACATCGGCGGCGCCAACGCCCACGTTCTGCCGGTGCCGATGATGAACATCATCAACGGCGGCGCCCATGCCGACAACCCGATCGACATCCAAGAATTTATGATCATGCCGGTCTCGGCCGAGACCTGCTCGGACGCCATTCGCATCGGTGCCGAAGTTTTCCATACGTTGAAGAAAAATTTGAAGGATGCCGGCCACAACACCGCTGTCGGTGATGAAGGCGGCTTCGCGCCAAATCTCAAGAGCGCCGACGAAGCGCTCACCTTCATCATGAAGGCCATCGAGAAGGCGGGCTACAAACCGGGCGTCGACGTAATGCTGGCGCTCGATTGCGCCGCGACCGAATATTACAAGGGCGGCAAGTACGAACTCGCCGGCGAAGGCAAGTCGCTCGACAGCGGAGCCAATGCAAAATATCTCGCAGATCTCGTCAATCGTTTTCCGATCGTCTCGATCGAAGACGGCATGGCGGAAGACGATTGGACGGGATGGAAAACGCTGACCGATCTCATCGGCAATCGCTGTCAACTCGTCGGCGATGATTTGTTCGTCACCAACACCGAGCGCCTGGCGCAAGGCATCAAAACTGCGACCGCAAATTCGATCCTGGTCAAAGTCAATCAGATCGGTTCGCTCACCGAAACGCTGGATGCCGTCGCCATGGCCCAGCGCGCTGGATACACAGCCGTCATGTCGCATCGGTCGGGCGAAACCGAAGATGCAACCATTGCCGATCTGGCGGTGGCGACCAACTGCGGACAAATCAAGACCGGATCGCTGTCGCGCTCGGATCGCCTCGCCAAATACAACCAGCTCATTCGCATC
Organism: Hyphomicrobium sp.; assembly: GCA_021732485.1. GTDB lineage: Bacteria > Pseudomonadota > Alphaproteobacteria > Rhizobiales > Hyphomicrobiaceae > Hyphomicrobium_B. The sequence continues at coordinate 25,597 of JAKFUV010000007.1, read as the reverse complement.
GAGGGCGAGCTGGGAGAGATCGCGCGATATGCTGGCCGCGAGGTTTTGAAAACTGCGGCGGCTTGAAGAAAAAACCGCCAGCCGGGACATTATCGCTGAAAAAAGAACGGTGTTTTACCTGCTCTTAAGCAACCCCGCGTTACAACCATTCTCGTGTCGCTTAGTCCCTCGGAGACACGCTTTTCAGTTTTGCGTTTGCATTTTTAAGTGATTGGCGAAATAGGCTCATCATGCGCGTCCGGCAGGTCTTGGTGTTGCTCACCTGTCTGATGGCGTCGGCCTATTTCGCCTATCACGCTTTTTATGGCCGGCACGGCTTTCTCGCCCGCCAAGCGCTGATCGAGCGCGCCCAGATGCTCGACTTCGAAATCACCAGTTTAGACAGCGTTCACGCCAAGCTGCGCCGCGATGTGGCGCTGCTGACGCCGGAAATGGCCAACCCGGATATGGTCGAAGAGATCGCCCGTGACGTGCTCGGCTATGTGCATCCGAGCGACCGCATCCTGCCGCAGAGCCATTGAGCCGGTTAAGGCCGCTTGACGCAGCACTTTACCTCCCCACCTATCCGGATAATGTGCCCCATCCAGCGGGGCAGCACTTGAATAGCGTTGGGCGCGGGAGACGGTCAGTCATGGCAAAATCTGAAACGGCTGCCAGCGACGCCATTGAACTCGAGGTGCCCGATACCGTCGGTTCGTCGCAACAGGCGGTCGAAATTGTCCGCGCCTTCATCGCCGATGGGTCGTTGGCCGTGGCTTTGAATGCGCGTCCGTTCGGCGAGCAGGTGGGCGACTGGGGACGGGTTTTGGCGCAAATTGCCCACCACGCGGCCCGCGCGGCAGCTCTCAACGGCCAGATGGCCGACCACGAGGCACTGGCTGCGATCCGGCAGGCCTTTGATCGTGCGCTATCCACCAGCCAGCCGACGATGTCCGGCGACGTTCGTGGCCGCGTCCGCCACTGAGGTCGAAATCGATTTTTGCCAGACGGCGGGTGTGGTCGCGAGAGACGCTCCGCCGCCTAAAATAATGGCACATGCAACGTGTTAACGGACCCCGTTAATCGGCCTTGCGCACAAACTGCGCAGTGTGGCACCTTGGCACCAGCGGCGAGATGTCCACATTTTAGCGACTCGGTGTCACCGTTCACCGTGGATGAGCACCAACTGGTCACTTGCCGCCTGTTTAAGCACGTTCATAGATCGACGCTGATGTGTGCGTTGGCGGAACGTGAGTTCTAGGCACTCGGGGGACGACGAATGAAAACGCGCGCAACTGTGAAAATAATGGCCTCGCTGCTGATCGCGGCCGGCCTTGCAGCATGCTCCAGCACCGGCGGCCCTTCGCTTGCGACGGCATCGGTCGCGCCGCAGCCGGTGGCAAAGATCGACCCAGCCTGCACCACGCTCGCGGCCCAGATCGAGACGTTGAAGGCTGATGGCGTCGCTGAACGGCTTGAAAAAGTCTCGACCGGCAAGTCGGCCAGTGTGCAAGTCAAGCGGTCATCGCTCGCCAAGCAGGCTGAGTTGAACAAGGCGAACGCTGAATTCCAGGCGCGCTGCTCGGTCGCGATCCCGCGGGCGCAATCGGCGGCTGTAACGGCGTCACCATCGACAACAAGCACTGCGTCGGCGTCGGTCGCGCCAAGTTCGGCGTCGGCAGCCGCAAGTGGTCAGGCGTCGACCAAATCGGCGCTGGCAACGAAAAATTGATGTTGGTTGACGTGCAGCCGGAGTGATCTCGCACGCATCCTGATGGCGCGACTGGCATCGGGGGCAGCGCCAAGTCATAGCCACTGTCGAAGGGCCGCTGTGGACGAGGTGCGAGGATCGCTGCTCGTTTGGCGTTGGCCGTTTTGGTGAGCGATTGCGACGCCGGCGGGCTTAATGCCCGGTCTATGGTTGGGCGAAGCGCTGAACCGGAAATCGCCGTAAAAACTTGCGCGCGCGCAACGGTGGTTTGAGCTGCGGCACTGGTGCCACACACGTCTCCACACTGCTGCCTTAAGGGGTTGCGAAGCAAAACCGTGTGTGATCATTGATGGTCAAGGGCGCTGCTTGCGGGCCGCCACCGGATTTCTTTTATCGACGACAGTGGGATACGCGCCATGCGGGGTCTTGGTCACATTTTAGTTTTGGGGGTCGCGGCCGTCGTGCTCCAGGGCTGCGGCACGGCCTCGGGCGGTGGCGGCGACCCGGGGGCGCGCAGCTTACCGCTCGGTCAATCGTGCCAGTCGATTCGCGGCGATCTCAACCGGCTCGATTCGCGCGGTGTCCCGGTGCAAGTCGAGCGCGCGAGCAACGGCGGCAAACTGTCGGCGGCGCAGCGTGCCGATGTCGATAATTACAACCGCCTGCTCAGCCAGTATCTCGGGTCGCGCTGCCACGTTTAAGGGATGGCGCGCTCTGTCGCGGCGCGGGCGCTGAACGTGACCGGTCGGGGGCCGACATGGACAATAAATCGCGTGACCTGGTCATGCTGGCAGTCATCGGCATAGTTGCCGGTTATCTGGCGTCTATCGTTGTCGGCGGCGGTGGACTTATCCGCTACCTGCTCTCGGGCGTCACCGGCGCATACGTTGGGAGCTGGCTGCTGCAAGCACTCGGCGTCAACCTCGGTATTAAAAATGCGCTGGGAGCGCAACTCGTCACGGCCACCATTGGCGCTGTCGTCGTCGTACTCATGGCCCGCTTGCTGAGTTGAAGCTTTGCGCGGCACGCACGCGGGCCAATGAACCAAGCCAATAAATCACGCCAATGAACCAAGGATGACCCATGGAAAGCATTCAACCCTATATCCCGCTCATCATCACGGCCGGCATCGGCTTGATCGCGGGCTGGCTGGCCGGACTGCTGCTCGGTGGTGGCGGCCTGATCCGCAACATGATTGTCGGCATCATCGGGTCGTTCGTTGGCGGCTATCTGGTCAGCGCCGGCTTACTCAAACTGCCATTCACGATCGGTTCCGGGTTCGGTGACCAGATCATCGTGTCGACCATTGGGGCTATCATCGTCGTGATTATCGCCCGCATCCTGGCACGATAATCGTTCGTCCATGCCGACCTTCACCACCGAGCGCCGGGTTCCGTTCAGCGCCGCGCAGATGTACGCGCTGGTCGCCGACGTCGAGCGCTATCCTGAATTTTTGCCATTGTGCACCGGCCTCAAGGTCACGCAGCGAACGCAAAACCCAGATGGCGACACCTTGGTCGCGCGCATGAGTGTCGGCTACAAATCGATTGCTGAAAATTTCACGACCCGCGTGCAGCTGATGCCGGACGCTCTGCGCATCGACGCCAAGTATCTCGATGGCCCGTTCCGCCATCTCGACAACAACTGGCGCTTTACTGACGTTGCTACGGACACCGCAGGCCGCGCCGAATCGTTGGTGAATTTCCACATCAGCTACGAATTCAAATCGCCGATGCTGAGCTTGCTCGTCGGTTCGATGTTCGAGCAGGCGTTTCGCAAGTTTGCCGAAGCTTTTGAAAACCGCGCACGCGCCGTCTATGGCCAGCCTGCCGCCTGAGACGCCCGCCACCGATCAGCGGATCATCTTCGCGACGTTGAGAGCTTCGTTCAAACCTTTGATCGTCTCCAGCCCTTTGGCACCGGTGACGATGGCGCCCGACAAGTCGGCGGTGGTGACGTCGGCGCCGGTCAGATCTGCGCCGGTGAGATTGGCGCCGGTTAAATCAGCGTCACGCAGCACGGCGTCGCGCAGGTTGGCGCCGCTGAGATTGGCGAAACTGAGCAGCGCGTGGCTCAAGTCGGCGCGGGTCAGATTGGCGTTCGATAGATCGGCGCTGAGAAACTCGCTGCGCCAGATGTGTTCGATGAAGCCGGTTCGGCCGAACGGCGCACACGTCGCGTCGGTCAGATCGGCGGATGAAAAATTCGCATAGGTGAAACGGCCAAAGATATGCGCTCCGCGCAGCGACGTGGCTTTGAAGCTCGGCGCTTCTTTTCGGTCAGGACGCAGCGATGTAAACGCCGATGGACGAAGCAGCGATGCGCCGTTCATCGTGGCGCCATCGAAGCGGGCAGCGACCAGGGTCACGCGATCGAGCTTTGCTCCTTCGAGATTGACGCCCGAGAGATTTGCGCCGCTGAGATCGCTGCCAAACAAATCGGAGCGCGACAGGTCCGCCTGCTTGAAATCGAGATCGGACAGGTCGAGCCGCGTCAGATCACGGCCTTTGAGATCGGCGCGCACGCCGTCGGTGGCCGCGTGCAAACGGCTGGTGATGTCAAAGGCTGTCAGATCAGCGGCAATGGCGACGCTCGACCCGGCAACGCTCGCCGCAACGATCACGACCCACATCCTCGTGGCAGCGGCGCGGCGTATCGCTTCGATCCTGTGCCGGGCGATCGCCACTATGCCACCTCGCCGATCAACGCCAGCGCTTCGCGCACGGCGTGCAGCCGGATGGCATCGCGGCCGACGTCGCCGAACAGGCAGCGAACGTCTCGGCTTGCGCCATCGCGGCGGCGGGCTGCCAGATAAACGAGGCCAACGGGCTTTTCGATGCTGCCGCCACCCGGTCCGGCGATGCCGGTGATCGACACAGCAATATCGACAGGGGCGTGACTGAGAACGCCGTCCGCCATGGCCGCTGCCACGTCGGCGCTGACCGCGCCGGCGCGCGCGATGAGGTCAGCGTCCACACCCAGCATGCCGGTCTTGGCGGCGTTGGAATAGGTGACGTAGCCGCGATCGATGACATCGGACGAGCCCGCGATTTCCGTGAACAGGGCCGTGACCAATCCACCCGTACAGCTCTCGGCGGTGGCGAGCGTCAGGCCGCGCTCACGCAGCCTGCTGAGTAACGCGCTCGCGGTCCTTTGAAGATCAGCCGGAAACATCTTGACCATCGATGCTGCGCGCCGGGTGCCAACGCCGCCGCCCACGCTCACAAAAAATGAGGGCCACAAACAACGAAACCCACAAACAGTTCGGGGAGTGCTTTGGGCGAAGCACCCCCCGGTAAGGCTATCTAGAGAGAAGAAGATTAGCAAATCGCGACGCTGATTAAGCCGCGACCAACCTTTCGGCCTGGGAGAGAAGGCCATCAAGGACGGAACGACTATCGGAGCCCATAGCCCCAACGGTCTTTGTTTGCGCATCCTGCCAGATCGGGAATGCGTCCTTCAGAACGGCTTGACCTTTGGGCGTCAAGTGCAGCCCACGGCCACGCCGTCCGGCGGGCGGATCCATGACGATATGGCCCAGCGCCAGCAGTCGTTTCAAGTTGCGCGAGAGTGTGGACTTTTCGATATCGAGATCGTGGCCGATCTCGACGGCTGTGATGGCGTCACGTGCTGCGAGCTGCGCGAGCAGCGTATATTGGCTTGCGGTGATGCCGAGTGGGCGCAAGGCATCATCGTAAACCCGGGTTACAATCCGTGACAGTTGACGCACGCGTGTTGCGAGACATGTCTCGGATGTCGCTTCGGCGATGGCGCTAATGGCGGCATCAGACGGCAAGCGATCGAGATTGTGTGGCATGATATTCATGTCGGCTCCCGCGTAGGTCGTGGCAATACAACCACTACCCATCTTGATGACGCGATTCTGGCAGGCAGGTCAACGTCCAGCTGCATTGTAAAGCGGCATCGCGACATGCAACACGAAGGATTAAATCTGCGCCTCGGCGTGTTCGCTGCGCGCCGCTTCGAAAACCTCCTTGGCCGCGTCGGCGTTCATGGCGGCGATACCGAGACCGACGATCAAGTCCGGCCAGTGGGACGCCGTCGCCACCGTGACGCCGGCGGCGAAGATGATGGCGATGTTGGCCAGAACGTCATTGCGCGCGGAGAGAAATGCGGCGCGCGTTAAGCTGCCACCGTGGGTGCGAAATTTTGCAAGGATCGTGGCGCAGGTGAAATTGACCGCGAGTGCGCCAAGCCCGGCGAGCGTCATCGGGACTGGCTGCGGGACGTGGGCAGCGGAAAAATTCTGCCACGCCGTCCAAAGTGTGGCGAGCGCTGGAACGAGGAGAATAAAGGCCAGTGCCATCCCGAGCTTGGCGCGCGCCTGCAACGACCAGCCAAGGCCTATGAGAATGAGCAGGTTGACGCTTGCATCTTCGAGGAAGTCGACGCTGTCGGCGAACAGAGCCACCGATCCGATCGCCACTGCGACCGAGAATTCAACGAAGAAATAAGCCAGGTTGAGCCCGCCAACGATGACAACCGCGCGCTTGAGGCTTTGATCGCTCTCGGCTGGCATCAGGCTTTGTCCTCACAGGGAAGCACGACGGTGGCCGATGCCATCGCGGCAATACCTTCGCGCCGGCCGATGGCGCCGAGCCCTTCCATCGTCGTCGCCTTGATGCCGATCCGGCCGGGGCTTAGCCCCAAGGCGGCGCCGATGACGGCTTGCATGGCGGCGCGATGCGGACCGACCTTCGGCGCTTCGGCCAGGATGGTCACGTCCACATTGACGATACGCCCGCCGCGCTCGGCGATGCGCCGCTTGGCATCGGCGAGAAACATGATCGAGGCAGCGCCCTTCCATTGCGGATCGGACGGCGGGAAGTGCTGGCCGATGTCGCCGTCGCCGATGGTGCCGAGCAAGGCGTCGGTGAGGGCATGCAACACGACGTCGGCGTCGGAGTGGCCGTCGAGCCGTGCTGAGTGTTCGATCTTGACGCCGCCGAGCCAGACATGATCGCCGTCGGTGAAGCGATGAATGTCGAAGCCGGTGGCGGTGCGCGTTTCGACGTCCGTCGCGCGCGTGGCATCCGTCATGCGTGCGTTGGCCATCATCAAATCCTCAGCCGTGGTGATCTTGCTGTTGCATTCACTGCCGAGCACGATCGACACGGCATGGCCCGACCATTCTGCCAGCGCCGCATCATCGGTGAAATCATGTTGGCCACTTGCGACCGCTTTGCGGTGGGCGTCTAGGATGGTGGCGAAACGAAAGCCTTGCGGCGTCTGCGCCCGCCACAGGCCGCGCCGATCGATGGTGTCGGTGACGACATTCGACGTTGTGGCGCGCTTCAGCGTGTCCGTGACGGGGGTCGCGGCGAGCACGGCCGAGCTATGCCGCAAGCTCTCGATCACCCGGCTGATGACATCGGCCGTGACGAAGGGGCGGGCCGCGTCATGAATCAGGACAAAGTTCGGTTCGTCCGACGGCGGCCAGAGATGAGCGAGGCTTTCGAGCCCGGCTGCCACCGATTGCTGCCGCGTCGCACCGCCGATGACCGGGGCGCGAAGTTTCGCTTTGCTGACGTCTGCGCCGAGCACCGCGTTGTCATAAAGCGTCGCATCATCGGCATGGATGACGGCGATAACATCGGTGATGGCCGGATGGGCGACGAAGGCCGCGATCGCGTGCGCGATCACGGCGTGCCCGCCCACAGGCAAATACTGCTTGGGGGCGGTTGCGGTGGCGCCGCTCAAGCGCGATCCCCGGCCGCCTGCAACAATGACGGCGGCAATGCGCACGCAGGTTCTCCAATGAGGTTCAAGGCCATAACCCGGCTCAGCGTTACGGCGGGCGCGGCAAAACGGCAATCGGCAAGTCTCGAATATCGCTTGCGATCGGAATCGACCCTGCCTAGTTTGCTCAAACTGCGGGCAGCCGTCCAGTTCGGCTAATAAACAGGCATCGTTGACATGCATCCGGGCCAAATCGACCCGAAATTACATAATCTGGCGGCGACTTCGCCTGCCGTGCAAGGCGGTCGAGGTCGCGCCCTGGTTGCGCTTGCGCCAATGTCCGGCGTTTCGGATTTGCCATTCCGGCAGCTGGCGCACGACCTTGGCGCGCCAATCGTCGTCTCCGAAATGATCGCCAGCGAGGAATTGGTTAAAAATCGCGCCGATGTCGTGCGCCGGGCCGAAGGCCGCGATCTCAAGCCGTTCATCATCCAGTTGGCCGGGCGCGAGGCGCACTGGATGGCGGAGGGGGCGCGCATCGCCGCTGATAAGGGGGCTGACGGCATCGACATCAATATGGGCTGCCCGGCGCGCGAAGTGACTGGCAAGCTTTCAGGCTCAGCGCTGATGCGCGATCTCGATCACGCCCAATCGCTCATTGCAGCCGTCGTCGCCGCCGTCTCAGTGCCGGTGACCCTCAAAATGCGGCTTGGCTGGGACAATGCCAAACGCAACGCGCCGGAGCTTGCGCAACGCGCCGAAGCCGAGGGCGTGACGATGCTGACCGTGCACGGCCGCACGCGCTGTCAGTTTTTTACAGGCACGGCGGATTGGGCGGCCGTCAAGCCAGTGGTCGAAGCGACGGCGCTGCCGGTGCTCGTCAACGGCGATATTCTGTCGCCATCACATGCAGCAGAAGCGCTCCGCGCGTCGGGTGCGGCCGGCGTGATGATTGGCCGGGGAGCCTACGGTGCGCCGTGGTTGCCGGGACGCATCGCGGCGTATTTGCAAACCGCGATCGACCCTGGCGATCCACCCCGCGACGTCCAGCGCGACATCGCTCTCGGCCACATCGAAGCGATCTTCAATCACTACGGCGGCGACCTTGGCGTCAAGAACGCGCGTAAGCACATCGGCTGGTATCTGACATCGAGCGGCTGCGGCGACGGCGAGATGAAGGCCTGGCGCCGACACCTATGCACCGAAAGCGAACCTGGCGCCGTTCTGTCGGGCTTGCGGGCTTATTACGAGAGCCGGGAGGCGATCGCTGCATGAGTGCCAAATCGACCATGCACGCCACGGCGGCCACAGCCACACCTGTAACATCTGCAACATCCGCGTCGCGAGCGCGGGTCACCGGCGCCTTGCCCATCGACTACGAAATGCTGCTTGGCGCGCTGCCCCATCCGATCCTCGTCATCTCAGCCGACCGGACGATCCAGTTCGCCAACGCCGCCGCTGAATCGTTTTTCTCAATGAGCGAGACGATGCTGCGCCGGAGCCAGATCGGCGACATCTTCGCCTTCGGTTGTCCGCTGCTGTGCTTGGTTGATCAAGTGCAACAAACCCAATCGACCGTGAACGAGTACGCCATTGAAGTTTCAACGCCGCGCTTTGCCGGCTCGAAGCTGATCGATGTCTATGGCGGACCGATGCCGGACGAACCCGGCACGATGTTTTTGATGCTGCAACAGCGCAGCATGGCGCAGATGATCGAGAGGCAACTGACACATCGCGCCGCCGCTCGGTCGGTGTCTGGGATGGCCGGCGTGCTGGCGCACGAAATCAAGAACCCGCTGTCGGGCATTCGTGGTGCGGCCCAGCTTCTCGAACCCGGTTTGAACGACGACGATCGCGCCCTGACGCAGCTCATCTGTTCGGAAACCGACCGCATCTGCAACCTTGTCGACCGCATGGAAGTATTCGGCGACGAACGGCCGCTGACACGCCATGCCGTCAACATTCATGACGTGCTCAATCATGTGCGCCGCATTTCCGAACACGGGTTCGGCCACGGCGTCCGCTACGTCGAGGATTACGATCCGTCGTTGCCCGATGTGTTCGGCAACCGCGACAAACTCGTGCAGGTGTTTCTCAATCTCATCAAGAACGCCGCCGAAGCCATTGGCGACCGCCGCGATACCGGCCGCATTTTGCTGCAAACGGCGTTTCGCCCCGGCGTGCGCTTGTCGGTGCCCGGCTCCGATACGCGTGTCAGCCTGCCGTTGATGATCCAGATCGAGGATAACGGCGTCGGCATCGCCGAACATCTCAAACCGCATCTGTTCGATCCGTTCGTCACGACCAAGCCGTCCGGCACCGGATTGGGATTGGCGCTCGTCGCCAAGATCATCTCCGATCACGGCGGCATCATCGAGTGCGAAAGCGAACCAAGACGCACGATCTTCCGCGTGCTGCTGCCGATGCAGCAGCGGACCCGCGCCAGCAAACCATCTGAAACCGACGCCCCGCTGCCTTCGGCTCAATCGAAGCCGCAGCGCGCCTAAAGGAGCATCCATGGCCCGAGGCACTGTCTTGATCGCCGATGACGACACAGCCATTCGCACGGTGCTGAACCAGGCGCTGGCGCGGGCGGGATATGCACCGCGGGCGACCGGCAACGCCGCAACGCTGTGGCGCTGGGTCAGCCAGGGCGAGGGCGATGTCGTCATTACCGACGTCGTCATGCCGGATGAAAACGCCTTCGACCTCATTCCGCGCATGAAAAAGCTGCGCCCCGATCTGCCGATCATCGTCATGAGCGCGCAGAACACCTTGATGACCGCGTTGACGGCGGCGGAGAAAGGCGCGTTCGAGTATCTTCCCAAGCCATTTGATCTCAACGAACTCGTCGCCGTCGTCGCCCGCGCCTTGTCTGAGCCGGGGCGCAAACGCCAGCCGATCGCGAACGATCGCGAGTCCGACGAACTGCCGCTGATCGGCCGCTCGCCGCCGATGCAGGAGATCTACCGGGTTCTCGCGCGCCTGACGCAAACCGATCTCACCGTGATGATCAATGGCGAAAGCGGCACCGGCAAAGAACTGGTGGCTCGCGTTCTGCACGACTACGGCAAGCGCCGGCAGGGTCCGTTCATTGCCATCAACATGGCCGCGATCCCGCGCGAACTGATCGAAAGCGAATTATTCGGCCACGAGAAGGGCGCCTTCACCGGCGCTCAATCGCGTGCACCCGGACGTTTCGAACAGGCCGAGGGCGGCACGCTGTTTCTCGACGAGATCGGCGACATGCCGCTTGAAGCGCAAACCCGGCTGCTGCGCGTTCTGCAACAGGGCGAATATACGACGGTCGGCGGCCGCACGCCGATCAAGACCAACGTCCGCATCATCGCCGCCACCCATCGCGATCTTAAAAATCAAATTCATCAGGGCCTGTTTCGCGAAGACCTGTTCTACCGCTTGAATGTCGTGCCGCTGCGTCTGCCGCCGCTGCGCGAGCGCCTGGAAGATGTCGGCGATCTCATTCGCCACTTCCTACGCCAAGCCGGACGCGAGGGCCTCGGTCAGAAATCGATCGAGACCGGTGCCATCGATCGGTTGAAAGCGCACTCCTGGCCGGGCAATGTCCGCGAGCTCGAAAACGTCGTGCGCCGCCTCGTGGCGCTCTATGCGCAAGACACGCTAACGGCGCAAATTGTCGAGCAGGAACTCGCCGACACGTCACCCGCCCCGGTCAATGGATCGAACAGCGACAGCGGCGATCTCAGCGAATCCGTCGAGCGCTATCTGGCGCGTTATTTCGCAACGTTCGGTGCCGAACTGCCGCCGCCTGGGCTTTATGATCGAGTGATCCGCGAAGTCGAAAAGCCGCTGCTGAGTGCCGCCCTTGCCGCCACCCGCGGCAATCAGATCCGTGCCGCCGAACTGCTCGGATTGAACCGCAACACGCTGCGCGCCCGCATTCGCGATCTCAACATTCGCGTTTTGCGCACCGTCGAGGGATAGCGCGATTGCGGGTGGGCAACCGACGCGCACAGAAAGCGTAGGGCGCTCAGTGGAAGGCGCAGTGGGCTGGGTGCGTCGGCTTTATTGCGCGTTGCGATACGACATCGCGTTGGCTTGGCTGTCGCGCGCTTTGTCGCCACTGAGCTGGCAACCTCGTCCCGCGAAAAATTCTCATAGCGGCGATGTATGCACTGTTTCCTGCGAAGGACTGCCACACCCGTCGCGAAAATGTCACAGTTACCCTGTTGGCTACTCTCGAGTGTTGCGGCAACGCCCAGTTGCTGGCGCACGACAGCTCGATTTTGATCGGCCTGAGGCGGCCAAAGCCGTGCACAAGTCTGAAAAAGATCAATGTGTTGTCGGCTAGGGTTTGTACATGATGAGTGACGGCAACACCAGCGATCAACCTTCGGCCACGGCGCCCGCTGTCACGGCCGTTGTCGAGACGGCGGCGACGCCGGCGACCGTCAGCGTTACGCCGCCTGCTGCTGCGCCGTCCGCGACGCTGATCGAGGAAGTTGAAAGCGCGCTCAATCCGTCGGATCGCGCCTTCTGGTTCGGCTTGACGGTGGTCGGTTTGTCGATCGTCTCGGCGCTGGCGAGCTTCCTCATCCTCACTGGGCTGACAGCGATCACACCGCGCAATGAATTGGTGTGGGCGGCGCTGGCCATCAACTCGATCCTGATCTTGGCGATGATCGGCATCATCGTCTGGCAGGGTATCGGCCTCAGGCGCGCTTGGAAGCAACGCATTGCCGGCGCCCGTCTGCACACCCGCATCGTCGTGTTGTTCAGCATCATCTCGGCGCTGCCGGCAATCCTGCTAGCCGTCGCCGCCACCACGACGTTCTCGCGGTCGCTCGACGGCTGGTTCTCGACCCGCACCCGCGCGATTGTCGAAAATTCCTACGACGTGGCGAAAGCTTATGTCGTAGAGCACGGCCAGATTATTCGCACCGACATCGTCAACATGGTGCGCGACATCAACGGTTCCGCCGAAACGCTGAAAAGCGATCCCGAAGCTTTCCAGAATTTTCTCATCGGCCAAGCCGGTCTGCGCGATCTGACGTCTGCCTACATCATCGATGCCGACGGCGTGCCGCTGGCCATGGCACTGGACGATCCCAAGCTGCCCTATCACGTGCCGTCAATCTCGGTCATTCGCCAGGCCGAAGCCGGGCAGGTGCCGTTGATCATGCCAGCGGATACGTACCTCGTATCGGCGGTCGCCAAGATCGACACGATTCCGGGACGCTTTCTTTACGTGGCGCGCGGCATCAGCGCCAAGGTCATCGGCCACCTCCAAAACACCGAGCAGAACGTCGACGAATACAATCGTCTGCGCCGCGCCAAGAGCGGGCTGAAGTTCGCCCACGGTCTCATCTATTTCATGATTTCGATGACCGGACTGCTCGCTGCCATCTGGGCGGGCATGTGGTTCGCCGGCCGCTTCGTCGCGCCGATCCGCCGCCTGATCGCCGGCGCGCAGGAAGTCTCGCAGGGCAATCTCGCCGTCGAACTTCCCGAAAAACGCGGCGAGGGTGATCTTCGGCGGCTGTCGGCCACGTTCAACCATATGACGCGCAAATTGAAAGGCCAGCAGGACGCACTGGTCACGACCAACTCGCAGTTGACCGAGCGGCGCAATTTCATCGAAGCCGTGTTGTCGGGGGTTTCGGCCGGCGTGGTCGGGCTCGACAGCGCCAACCGGATCACGCTGCTCAGCCGCTCGGCGGAAGGCCTGCTCGGGGTTAGCGCCGCCGACGCCATCGGCAAGCCGCTCGCCGAGATCGTGCCGGAATTCGCAGAGGCGATGCAGGCGCGCGACGACGGCGGGCTCAAAGCCAAGGGTCAGCACGAAATCAAGAAGCAAGTCGGCGATGAAGAACGCACGTTCGCGGTTCGCATCACGCGCGAACGGGCCGGCGAGGGCGATGTCGGATCGGTCGTGACGTTCGATGATGTGTCGGAACTCGTGCAAGCCCAGCGCACCAGCGCCTGGGCCGATGTCGCGCGCCGCATCGCGCATGAAATCAAGAACCCGCTCACCCCGATACAACTTTCAGCCGAGCGCTTGCGCAACAAATTCGGCAAGCAGGTGACCGAAAATCGCGAACTGTTTGAAACGCTGACCCAGACCATCGAGCGCCAGACCGGCCAGATCAAAAGTATGGTCGATGAGTTCGCCTCATTCGCCCGCATGCCGCAACCGATCATGGCCGATCAGGATCTGCGCCTTGCCGTGCAGGAGCCGGCGGTTCTGTTTCGCGAAAGCAATAAAGATATCGACATTCATCTCACCATTCCGCCGGCGGCCGTGCGAACACGGTTCGATATTCGTTTGATTTCGCAGGCGGTGACCAACCTCATCAAGAACGCCACCGAAGCCATCGAAGGCTACGGCGAAGCGCAGGGCCGCCCGGCTGATTATCGCGGCGACATCGAAGTGCGCTTGACGCCGGCCGCCGATCGCGTTGCGATTGAAGTCATCGACAACGGCGTTGGCCTGCCCAAGCAAAATCGCGCCCGCCTGCTCGAACCCTACGTGACGACGCGGGCCAAAGGCACCGGACTTGGCTTAGCGATCGTACAAAAAATCGTCGAGCAGCATGGCGGAACGCTGGCGCTCGAAGACGCGCCGCTGACGGAGACGAGAACGCGCGGCGCCTTGGTGCGCATGACCCTGCCGCTGATCGCGGCCGCTTCATCCCCGGCCAAGGGGCCAAGTCAACAAGAAATTTCCACTAGCGATCATCACGCCGCCGCGCTCATCGCGGGACGGGTGTGATAGAGAACCCAATGAAGGTCGAGGGAGCCCGTTATGGCAGCAGATATTCTCATCGTCGATGACGAAGCCGACATCCGCGATTTGATCGCCGGCATCTTGCAGGACGAGGGACACAAGACCCGCATCGCCCGCGACAGCGACGAAGCGCTGAAGGCGATCGAGGATCGCCGCCCGCATCTCGTCATCCTCGATATCTGGTTGCAGGGCAGCCGCCTCGACGGCCTCGAAGTGCTGACCGTGATGAAGCGCACACATCCGGATTTGCCGGTGGTCATCATCTCCGGCCACGGCAACATTGAAACCGCCGTGACGGCGATCAAGCGCGGCGCCTACGACTACATCGAAAAGCCGTTCAAGTCGGATCGCTTGAACCTCGTCGTGCTGCGCGCGCTCGAAGCCTCGCAATTGAAACGCGAAGTCCGCGAGCTGAAAGAGCGCACCGTCACGTCGGCTGAGATGATCGGCAAATCGCCGGCGATCAATCAATTGAAGGGCCACATCGATCGCGCTGGGCCGACCAACAGCCGCATCATGATCCGCGGCGCGTCCGGCACCGGCAAGGAGTTGGCGGCCCGCGTTCTGCACGACAAATCAGCCCGCGCGGGCGGCCCGTTCGTCGTCTTGAATGCGGCGGCAATGGTGCCCGACCGCGTCGAAGAAGAGTTGTTTGGCACCGAAGATCGCACCGGCGGCCCGCGCAAGGTCGGCGCCTTGGAAGAAGCCCACACCGGCACGCTCTACATCGACGAAATCGCCGACATGCCGATGGAGACGCAGGGCAAGGTGCTACGCGTCCTCGTTGAGCAAAAATTTCTGCGCATCGGCGGCGCGCAAAAAGTCTCCGTCGATGTGCGGATCATTTCATCGACCAGCCGCGATCTCGAACACGACATTCGCGAGGGCCGCTTCCGCGAAGATCTGTATCACCGCTTGAATGTCGTCACCTTGCGCGTGCCGAGCCTTGCCGAACGGCGCGAAGATATCCCCGAATTGATCCACTACTTCATCGGTCAGGTGGCGCAGGCCTCAGGCTTGGCGCCGCGCCGCATCGGTGAAGATGCGATCGCGGTCTTGCAGGCGCACGATTGGCCGGGCAACGTCCGCGAGTTGCGCAACAACGTCGAGCGCCTGCTGATTTTAGCCGGTGGCGAAGCCAACGCCGTGATCACCGCTGAAATGCTGCCCGACGAAATCGGCTCCAACGTGCCGCTTCCGGTGAATGGCGGGGCTGAACATTTGATGTCGCTGCCGCTGCGCGAGGCGCGCGAAATTTTCGAGCGCGAGTATTTGCTGGCCCAGATCAACCGCTTCGGCGGCAACATTTCGCGGACGGCGGAGTTCGTCGGCATGGAGCGCTCGGCGCTGCATCGCAAACTGCGCGCGCTTGGCGTCTCGTCCGATCAGCGCGCCGGTGAATTGCGCTCGGTGTAAACCGCGACATCGACATCGAAATCGACAGGAGAGGGCAATTGGCCCGCATCGTCTACGTCAACGGCCAATACCGCCCCTATGCCAAAGCTCTCATTCACGCCGAGGATCGCGGCTTTCAATTCGCCGACGCCATCTATGAAGTGATCGAAGTGCTCGGCGGCAAACTGGTTGATGCAACCCGTCATCTGGTGCGCCTGGAGCGTTCGCTCAGCGAAATCAAAATTGCGTCTCCGATGGGACGCGCCGCGCTCTTACATGTCATCGGCGAAGTCATTCGCCGCAACCGCGTGCGTCATGGCGTCGTTTATCTGCAGGTGTCGCGCGGCGAGGGCCGTCGTGATTTTGCACTGCCGGACGCAGCCGTCGCGCCAACGCTGGTAATCCTCGCGCGCAGCCAGCCGCCAGCCAAAATGGCGGCGCAAGCGGCAACGGGCATCGCCGTCAAAACCATGCCCGATATTCGGTGGGGTCGCTCCGACATCAAAACCGTCATGCTGCTGCCGGCGTGCCTGGCGAAAGATGCAGCCAAACACGATGGCGCCAAGGAAGCCTGGTTCATCGATGCAACGGGCCACATCACCGAAGGGGCGTCGAGCAACGCCTGGATCGTCACTGACGCCGGTGTGCTGGTGACGCGGCAACTCGATCATCGCATTCTTGGCGGCGTGACACGGGCGACGGCGCTCGATGTGGCGGCGAAGGCGCAAATGAAAGTCGAGGAGCGGGCGTTTACACGGGCTGAGGCACTGGCCGCGCGCGAAGCCTTCGTCACATCGGCGACCAACACGGTGATGCCGGTGGTGGCGATCGACGGCCAGATGATCGGAGCTGGCACGCCTGGACCGCTGACGCTGCGCCTTAGATCACAATTTCATCAAACGGCTGAAATCTCGGCGTCTTAAAGTCCGATTTAGCGGCGACCGCCGCCTTTGAAGGGCTTCATTTTACCCGGAAAGACGCTATCGTCATGTACGGTGCAACGAACCGGGCGCGCGAGACGTTGGCTGATCGCGAGATCGTCCGGCGGCTGGTCACCGGCAACACGCGCTCGCACGATAAAATCGCACGCCGAAAAGACGCTCAACAAAAACACGCGGATAAAAAAGATGGCGGCAGAAAAAGCCCAAAATCTCCAAGACACGTTCTTGAACTACGTGCGCAAGAACAAAACCCCTCTGACAATCTTCCTGATCAACGGCGTCAAGCTGCAAGGCATTGTCAGCTGGTTCGATAACTTTTGCGTGCTGCTGCGCCGCGACGGTCATTCGCAACTCGTCTACAAGCACGCCATCTCGACCATCATGCCGGGTGGTCCGGTCAATCTGAACGATTCCGACGGCGAGAGCGTCGGCGGGTGAGCACGACCGTCAGCGATGACGACGACGACACCGGCATGGACGACGCCGTGCCAGCGTCGAACAAGCGCCGCAAGCGGGGGTCGGAAGCGACACGTGCGCCGCGCCAGCGAACGCTCGTGCTGGTGCCGGTGTGGAAACGCCAGGTCCGCGTCGGCGAAAAAACCAAACCCTTCGCGCAAATCCATACGCCGGAAAATCGCCTGAGCGAAGCCATCGGTCTCGCCAACGCCATCGATCTCGATGTGATCGATGCGCTCGTCGTGCCGTTGTCGGAGCCGCGCCCATCGACGCTGTTTGGATCGGGCAAAGTCGACGAGATCCGTCAAACGGTCGCCGATCACGAGATCGGCCTCGTTGTCGTGGATCACATCGTCAATCCGGTGCAGCAGCGCAATCTGGAGAAGGCGTGGAACACCAAAGTCGTCGACCGCACTGGGTTGATCCTCGAAATTTTCGGTGCCCGCGCGCGCACAAGAGAAGGGGTGCTGCAAGTCGAGCTTGCTCATCTCACCTATCAGAAGGGGCGCTTGGTGCGCGCCTGGACGCATTTGGAACGCCAGCGCGGCGGCGGCGGATTTCTGGGTGGTCCCGGTGAAGCGCAGATCGAACTCGACCGGCGCATGCTGCAGGATCGCATCGACGCCATCAAAGGCGATCTGAAAGAGGTCGCCAAAACCCGTGATCTGCATCGCCAGGGCCGGCGCAAGGTGCCCTATCCGATCGTCGCCATCGTCGGCTACACCAACGCCGGGAAGTCGACACTGTTCAACACGATCACCGGCGCGGGTGTGCTGGCCATGGACCAGGTGTTCGCGACGCTCGATCCGACCATGCGCGAATTGAAACTGCCCAGCGCGCGACGCATCATTCTGTCGGACACCGTCGGCTTCATCTCCGATCTGCCGACCATGCTGGTCGCTGCCTTTCGCGCCACGCTCGAAGAGGTCATCGAAGCCGATCTGATTTTGCACGTCCGCGATATCGCGCATGAAGAAACCGACGCCCAGGCACATGACGTCGACAAAGTTCTCGGCGATCTCGGGATCGATACGCTGCCGGCCGACAGCCACATTCTCGAAGTGTGGAACAAGGTCGATCTGCTTGATGCCGATCGACTGACGCAGTTGCAGCAGGACGCCGTTCGCCAGGAACGATCGCCGGTGCTGGTGTCCGCCATCACCGGCCATGGGCTTGATGATCTCTTTGCCGCCATCGATGCTCGGCTCGGCAAGGCGGATGAAGTTCTCGATCTCGTGATCGCCAGCACGGATGGCGGCCTGATCAGCTGGCTGCACGAGAATACCGACGTGCTCGGACGCGAGAGCCGCGACGACGGCACCGTGTCGATGAAAGTCCGCGTCGCCAGCGAACGCATAGCCCGTGTCATCGGCATGCTTCGCAAGGCGGGCATTCAGGTCTAAGCTGCAGCATGGACCAGCGCGTTCAATGCTGCATCGCTGGCGGCGGTCCAGCGGGATTGATGCTCGGCGTGCTCCTGGCGCGGGCTGGGGTGAAAACTCTCGTCCTCGAAAAGCACAGCGATTTTCTGCGCGATTTCCGTGGCGACACTATTCATCCCTCAACGCTTGCGGTGATGGACGAACTCGGCTGGCTCGACGAATTGTTGCAGCTTCCGCACCAGCCGGTGCGAACGCTCGTCGCGATGTTCGGGACGACGCCGCTGGCGCTCGCCGATTTTTCGCACCTTCCCGGACGCGCAAAATTCATCGCCATGATGCCGCAATGGGATTTTTTGAGCTTTCTGGCGCGCAAGGGCGCGCTGTCGCCAAAGTTCTCATTGCTGATGGAGACGACGGCCGACGGCTTGGCGCTGGATGGCGGATGCGTCACCGGCGTGAGAGCGCACGGACCCAATGGCACGCTGACGATCGCGGCCGATCTGGTCGTTGCGGCCGACGGCCGGACCTCGCTCCTGCGCGACGCGGCTGGGTTGCGCAGCGACGACTTCGGCGCGCCGATGGATGTGATGTGGTTCCGGCTCCCACGCCGGCCGACTGATACGGATCAAACTCAGGCACGTTTTGATGGCGGCCGTATCTTCGTCATGCTCAATCGCGGCGACTATTGGCAGTGCGCCTCGGTTATCGCCAAGGGCATGAATGAGCGCGTGCGCGCCGCAGGACTGCCGGCGTTTCGCGCCTCGATCGGGACGGCACTGCCGTTCGACCCCCAGCGCGCCGACGCCATCACCACCTGGGATGAGGTCAAATTGCTCACCGTCAAGGTCGATCGCTTGCGGCAGTGGGCGCGGCCAGGATTGTTGTGCATCGGCGATGCCGCCCATGCCATGAGCCCAGTCGGCGGCGTCGGCATCAATCTCGCGATACAGGATGCGGTCGCGACGGCAAATCTGCTGGCGAAAAACCTGCGAGACGGACGCCTGACATACGACGATGTGAAACGCGTGCAAGCGCGACGCGATTGGCCGACGCAAATGACGCAACGGCTGCAGTTGGCGATGCAGAACGCCATCATCGCGCCTGCGCTGTCGGCAACGGGAACGATCACACCACCGCTGGTGCTGCGACTTCTCACCAGCGTGCCGTTTGCCAATCGGCTGCCGGCACGGCTGTTGGGACTTGGGTTCCGCCCCGAGCACGTCGCGAAACATGTTCTGGTCGCCTAGCCGTCAGGCCGTGCCAAAACTTATCTATCAGCCGCGCAAGCGCTGCTTCAAACGACGGCACGAAGCCCGTAGTGATGTTGCGACTGGAACGTCATTCACCAATGGGGAATTGATATTTCAATTAGGATAGAAAGGACGCGCTGCAATGAGCGACGAACTTACCATTTGGACCTATGACTGGGTTCCTCAAGGCCCTCGTGGTTTTGTGCGTGATTTAAGGCTCAGATGGGCGTGTGAGGAAGCCGGTATCAACTACGCAATACGTACGGTCCCATTTGATGGGCGTGAGACCAATCATTTAGCGGAGCAGCCATTTGGCCAAGTGCCGTTTCTGAACGACCACGGCGTGGAGTTATTCGAAAGCGGCGCTGGGCTGCTACACTTGGCTCGGAAAAGCGATAAGCTGATGCCGCGCGATCCGGCCGGTGAAGCGGAAACAGTGCAGTGGACGATCGCAGCGCTGAATTCAGTCGAAATGGTCACCGTACCGTGGTGGTTCTTGAAACTCTGCGGCGACGAGAACAACGGTCTTACCGGATGGATGGGCCAGCGCCTCGACCATATGGAACGTGTGCTGAGCGGGCAAGAATGGCTCTCCGCCGGGCGCTTCACCGTCGCTGACCTGTTGATGGCGGATGTGTTGCGCGTTTCGGATGTCCGCGCCTTCGGCGACCGGCCGGCGACCGAGGCTTATGTCGCTCGCGTGACTGGCCGTCCCGGATTCAAGAAGGCTCATAGGGATCAGATCGGTCATTTTGAGGCAGCCGATCGGACAAGAGAAAAAGCCAGATCAACCTGACGCCCGCTCCAACGCTTTCGCTTCATCCCACAAGGCATCCATTTCATTGAGCGTCGACTGTGCCGGATGGCGGCCCTGCTCGGCAAGGCGGGCTTCGATATCGGCAAAGCGACGGGTGAATTTGTCATTCGCAGCCCGCAGCGCGTCTTCGGGATCGATCTTCAAGTGGCGCGCGACATTGGCCATGACGAACAGCAAGTCGCCGAATTCTTCTTTTATTGCGGCATCCGACTCCGCTTCGCGGAGCCGGCCGGATGCCGCAGAATCCGCCCCTTCCGACTGTCCTTCGGACAGCCGGCCGGAAGGGGCGGATATACGAAGCTCGTGCTCCAGCTCAGCTAGCTCCTCGCGCATCTTGTCGAAGACCGGGGCGAGGCTTGGCCAATCGAAACCCACTTTCGCGGCTTTGTGCTGCAACTTGATGGCGCGCGTCAGCGCCGGCAGCGCAACCGGCACATCGGTGAGGACGCCGGCGCTTGCTTGCGGTTTTGCGGCGCGCTCTTGCGCTTTGATCTGATCCCAGAGGCCTTTGACGGCGCCTGCGCTTTTTGCCGTCGCATCGCCGAACACGTGGGGATGACGGCGGATCATCTTCGCGGTCACGCCCATCACCACATCGCCGAAATCAAACGCCGATTGCTCTTCAGCGAGGCGCGCGTGATAGACCACCTGCAACAGCAGATCGCCAAGCTCATCGCGCAGATCTGCGAGATCGCCGCGCTGGATCGCATCCGCCACCTCATAGGCTTCTTCGATTGTGTAGGGCGCGATGGTCGCGAACGTCTGTTCAAGATCCCACGGGCATCCCGTGACCGGCGTGCGCAACGCCGTCATGATGTCGATGAGGCGAGCGATGTCGCGCGCGGGTTCGATTGCGTTGGTCATGGTGCTCCTCTCATGATGCGCGGCGACACTAAAGGATGACGGCTCCGCCTACGAGGGGCCAGCATGCGTGGTGACAGGCGAGGGGAGGACAGCGATCACAAAGGCCGCTAACGCGCCAACTCTTTCGCAATGCGTGTCTGGTACAACAAACACATCGCGAGCGGCACGATCCAACCGCTCCATGCCGCCGCCGCATAGATCGGCTCGAACGGCAGGCGCAGCGCAATCGCCGTGCCGGTGATCAGCCGGAACCAGACCGCGCCCGTGGTCACCGCCACCATCGCCAGCATCAATGTTTGATGCCGATCTCGCTCGCCCGACCGAATGGCGTGAACGCCGGCCACGAGCAATGCCAGCCACACGCATCCTTGGGTGAAAAACCCAGCCCGAGCGACGAGGCTCGAGTCACTGAATATGGCAACGGGAAGTGCGGTCAGCCCTCCGGCGACCACGAAACCGCCCAACACCCGTCCGAACCTGCGATGCAGGTGCGGGCGATGTCTGAGCCCGATGACCACGGGCGCCAGCAGCAGCGCCATCGCCGAGGTCACCATGTGGGCCCGAAAAATCACCGGCATGTTTTCAGCCAGCACGTACATCTCGAACGGCAATCGAATGATGCCAAAGCCCGAGCCGAGCGCCACGACGCCAACCGGCACGACCAGGAGTGCGATGATGAGAGCGCAGGAGATTTGCCACAGCGGCGAGACGCGGCGAGGATTTACGCGCGCCGTTCCCGTCGTGTCGATGGGGCGCGTCGTATCGATTGGATTTGCGTTGGCCATCACCATGCTCGCCAATCTGGCGGCGAGCGATGGCGCTTTCGCGGCGGATGAAACGAGCGCGCCGATGGACGCCGCCGCCACATCGGCTGATGCAACACCGATCTCGCTGGCTGGCCGCTGGAGCGGTACGCGCTTCAGTCGAGGACCGACTCCGGCGTCGGCGTCGCCCGGAAAATCCTGCAACGGCCCCGGTTGCACACTCGTCTATGACATCGTTGCCTGTCCGTCGGGCTGGTGCGGGATCGTCGTTGCGGATGACAAAACCTGCGGAGCTATTGGCTTGCGCATCGCCGCCGATCGCAAGCTCGACGTGCGCAATGCCTTCACCGGAAAACTCGAACTCGCCAAGGGCGCCGACGCCTATGTTGTTCAAGTCTGGTACAGCAGCCCTGGCGCAACCGCCGGCGAAGACGAGGGCAAACCGCGCTTGAGCGTCATCGGTGACACCGGCCCCGAACTGATGATGTTCCGGCGCTCGTTCCCGTTTCAAGCCGAACTCGCGCGCGTCAGTGACGCCAAGTGCACGCTAGAGAAGGCGACGAGCTGAGCGCTCAGCCAAGATCAACGATCTCGCGCTCGACCGCCGGTTCCGCTACATAAAAATTTGGCGGCAGTCGAACGGGCTGACGTTACCGGACGCGGGGCGGGCCTATAGTCATGCGCATCATTCTCAACGCCATCATCATGGCGCTCGAAGTGGCGGCGATTGGGGCCGTCGCTTGGCTAGGGCTGCATGAGCCGCTGCTGTTTGCCGGGCTGACGTTCGCGGTTGCGCTGGGCCTTGGCATCAGCCTTGAAGTCGCGCGCTTGAAAAACGAAATGCCGTTCTACTTCGACCGCGCGCCAAGTCGCGTCGCACTGTTCGCTGGCATCGTCGGCACGCTCGAAGCGCTGGTCAAAGCCGTGCTCGCGGGTGTCGTCGGTCTGCTGACGTTTCTTGGCACCGACACCGAACGGCTGACGTCGGTTGCGATCATCTTCGCCATCGTGCTGTTCATCGGCTGCAATGTCGTCCACGTTTTGACGCGCATGTTGCAAGCGCGGCCGTTGCGTTGGGGGTATTTCAGATTGGCTGCCCCGCTGGGTTTGACGTATTCGGCCGGGCTGACGATGCTGCCGTCGCCGGGGCTGACCGAACTCGCCAAGCGCGTGACGTTCGATCTGCCCGAGCGTCCGTCGCTGGCGGAGGGAAGCGAGTTTCTGTTTCTGTTGAAGCAGAGCTTTGACGATGTCGTCGAGCGCATCCTCGGCGTCGTCTTCGATCCGGGCGTGGCGCAGGCGATCTCGGCGGTTGTCTCGGTGAATATGCTGTCGGGCTTCGTGCTGGCGCTTTACGCCGTGGTCATCGGCGAGGCCGTGCGGCGCATGGGCGGATAGCGGACGGCGTCAGCGCGAGCGGGTTCATCGTCAGCAAACGCGACAAAGACCGCGAGCGCACCGCGTCAGTGCTTGCCGACACGTCTGGTAGCGCCCAACCCAGAACGTCTCTCCTATTTTCGCATAATATATATTATGGAAAATAATAGTAGAGAGAGGATGTGTATCAGAGTGATACAGTGCGAAATCCTCTCTCAACATTCCTAAGTTTCAAGCTCCGGCGGCGGCGCACAACGCGACCGCCGCCGGAAATGACTTACAACCTTGAAGCCTATTTCTCTGCCTTCTCGTGATGGTCGGCGACGAACCGATCGAGCAGCCGCACGCCCCAGCCCGAGCCCCAACTGGCGTTGATGTCCGAGCGGGCGCCGTCCATGGCCGTGCCGGCCACGTCGAGATGGCACCACGGCACATCCTTCTGCACGAAGCGCTGCAGGAAGGCCGCCGCCGTCGCAGCCCCGGCCCAGCGCCCGCCGGCATTCTTCATGTCGGCGTTCTTTGAATCCATGGCCTTATCGAAGGCCTTGTCGAGCGGCATGCGCCAGATCTTCTCGCCCGTCGCCTTCGACGCGCTCGACAGATCGTCAGCCAGTTTATCGTCGTTGACGAACATGCCGGCGTACTCCTTGCCGAGCGCAATCATGATGGCGCCGGTCAAGGTCGCGAGATCGATGATCAGTTTCGGCTTGAACTTTTCCTGCGCGTACCAGAGCACGTCGGCGAGAACCAAGCGGCCCTCCGCATCGGTGTTGATGATCTCGATCGTTTGCCCCGACATCGACGTGACGATGTCGCCGGGACGCACCGCGTTGCCCGACGGCATGTTCTCGACGCAGCCGATGAGACCGACGGCGTTGACGTTGGCCTTGCGCTCGGCCAGCGCATGCATGACGCCGATCACGGCAGCGGCGCCGCCCATGTCGCCCTTCATGTCCTCCATGCCGGCCGCGCCCTTGATCGAAATGCCGCCGGTGTCGAACACGACGCCCTTGCCGACGAAGCACACGGGCTTGGCTTTCTTGTTTCCTTTGGCGCCGTTCCAGATCATGACGGCGACGCGCGACGGCCGATCGCTGCCCTGCCCGACACATAGAAGCGACCCCATTTTCAGTTTCGTCAAATCGGCGACATCGAGGATTTCAACGTCAACGCCGAGCTTTTCTAGGGCTTTCGTCTTGTCGGCCAATTCGACGGGGCCGAGGATATTGGCTGGTTCATTGACCAGATCGCGCGCCAGGTTGACGCCATTGGCGACGGCTTTCAGCGGCTGAAACGCCGCTTTTGCCTTGTCGGGATGGGCCGCGTGAATGATCAGCTTCTTCAAGCTGGTCTTTTCGTCGGCGCCCTCTTCGCTCGGTTTCTTGGTCAGATATTTCTTGAATGAATAGTGGCGTAGCATAGCACCTTGGGCGATCAGCGCCGCGATCGTCTCGGCACTGAAGTCATCGGTTGCTTCCACATCGACGACGATGCTCGCCGACGAACCCTTGCGCGCCAGAACGAGCCCGGCGATGACGCCGCCCAGGTCGATGATCTGTGTCTCGGTCAGCGTCGAGGTCTTACCGACGCCCGCAACAATCAATCGATCGACGGCGATTTTTGCCGGTGCCAACACCTCGATGTTCGACTTGTATTTGCCCTTGAAGTCGGCCGCCGCGGCGGCCTTGCCGATGGCGCCGGCCGACTTGCCGTCGAGATCTTTGGCCTTGGCGCCAAGTTCGAGGCCGTCGGCCGCGAGCACGACCGTCGTCGCTTCGAGATCGGATGAAAGCGGCGCGAACGTAATTTCGAAGCGGTCGGACATGGCGGCGTGGTCTCCAGGTAAGGACAAAGCAAAAGTTGATGAGGTGCAGTCGGGCGGCCGTTGATCGTCTACGCCGCGCCACTGGCTTAGATCGCGTCCACTGCCGGGCCGATCGCGGGGGTGCGAGGCAGGCAGCAGCGCGCCAACCGTACAGCCGACGCGAGGCGTGGGGCAGCTTGAGCGGCGACGCGGCACCTTAGCGGCTGCCGCCTCGCTGGCAAGTCGCTGATCTCATTGGGAGCTGTTTAGGCCCGGTTGCCAGTCGCGCCGCCGGCGCCACCGTCCTTCTTCGCTTGCGCAAGCGCCGGGTAAGGCTTTCACAGGGGCCGAATTTCCGCCATCGTGGTGTGGGACGCCGATGGGCTAGGCT
>JAKFUV010000025.1 GCA_021732485.1 Hyphomicrobium sp. | reverse complement strand
CATCCGTCCAACGCCCGCCTTCGGCGCTGCCCGCTGGCACGCGCGGTTGATCGGGCCGATATTTCTCGGCCCAAAATTTTTCGTCGCCGTCCGCCGCATCAAAAGGGCGGGGGCTCCCCTGGCCGGCCTCCGCTTTCGCGCCGTAGCCAATCGCCGCGCGCTTTTCGTCGTCGGTCAAAAAGCTGACGCCCTGCAACCGCCGCCACAGCGCCTCGCGTTCGCCGCTGAGCGCTTCGACCTGATCGAGGTCGGGACGAAGCTCGAGCCGCGCGTCGGGCCGTCTATCGCGTGGCGTATTGCCAGCTGGCGAGCGCGCCCGCTCGTCCGGCGCCATGAGAAACGCTGGCTCCAACCATCCGCTCAAGGCTTTCGCCGTGCGCGCCACAAGCGGCAGCACCGTCTGGCGCCAAAACACCCGCGTCGCTTCCTGATAATTCGAATACGTATTGTCGCCGGGAATCCCAAGCAGCATCGGCGGCACGCCAATCGCCAGCGCGATCTCGCGCGCGGCTGCATTCTTCGCTTCGATGAAATCCATGTCCTTCGGCGTCAGCGACAGCGGCTTCCAATCGAGGCCGCCTTCGAGCAGCAGCGGACGCCCGGCCTGCGCCGCGCCTTGAAAATTTGTTTCGAGTTCGGATCGCAAGCGTTCGAATTGCTCGCCCGTCATCTGACCGTTGGCCGCCGCATAGACCAGCGCCCCACTCGGCCGCGCCGAGTTGTCGAGCAGCGCCTTGTTCCAATTCGACGCCGTGTTGTGAATATCGATCGCCGTCGCCGCCGCCTCGATCGGGCTCATGCCGTAGTGATCGTTGGCGGGATGGAACAACCGCACATGCAAAATCGGCCGGACCCCCGGCACCGGCTCATCACCAAAGCGGACCGATCGGCCAGCGGCCGTGTATTCATAGCCCTCCGGCCAACCGTCGGCACCCGGCAGCACCTTCATGCGATCGGGTCGCAGCACATGCAGCTCACGCACTCGGCCATCGAGCGCCACGGCCTCGATGTAGGCGTTGCCCGCGACCAGCAGAAATCCATACCAGGCTTCGAGCAGATCGGTGCCGGTTGTGTCATTGCTTGGCTGGCGCAACAGATCGAGAAGCGGATGCGTCTCGACCTCACGGCCGCCTTCATAAACCAGCAGCGGAATAGAGGCCGCCGCCTCCGCCACCATGCGCACGCTGCGATAGACGATGGCATTTTGCATGAAGCCTTCGCGCGCGAAGCTGCCGTAATCGCGCGGGCTCCAAACCGGTTGGCCGAGTTGCTCGACAGCGATCAGTTTCCCTGTCGCGCTTCCCTTCGCAGTGAGCCCGTCAGGCGCCCCCGGCAGCGGCGGCACCGGACTCCAGCCCGAGCGAACGCTCTGCAACAAACTTGCGAACCGCGACATTCATGTATCCTTTGTCTTGATCGCTTCGATCACGCCGGCGCGAACAGATCGCGCACAGTTTGCCCGTCATCCTCGACCGAGCGCGCAGGCCTCACCCTCCCAACGTCATGGCCGCCCCTGAGGCGGCCATCCAGGGTCACACGCGACGCCGCCCACACACACACGTCATCCTCGACCGAGCGCGCGGCACGCGCGGCGATGGTCGGGGATCCAGCGCAAAGACTGCCGTCAGGCTCAAAAAAAATCTCGTGTCTGCGACGCTTCTTGCGCTGGATCCCCGGCCGGCGTTCCCCGTATTTTATCCGGGGTCACTTGGCCGAGGATGACGATGGCAGTGTCCGCCCACACACACACGTCATCCTCGACCGAGCGCTTGTTTCACATCACACGTCATCCTCGACCGAGCGCGCGGCACGCGCGGCGATGGTCGGGGATCCAGCGCAAAGACTGCCGTAAGGCTCAAAAAATCTCGTGTCTGCGACGCTTCTTGCGCTGGATCCCCAGCCGGCGTTCCCCCGTATTTTATCCGGGGTCACTTGGCCGAGGATGACGATGGCAATGTCCGCCCACACACACGTCATCCTCGACCGAGCGCTTGTTTCACATCACACGTCATCCTCGACCGAGCGCGCGGCACGCGCGGCGATGGTCGGGGATCCAGCGCAACATGCGCCGAAGGCCCCGCGCATCTCCGCCATCACAGCCGCCGGATCGACGGTCGCGCGGTCTCGCTCAACAACAAATCCGTAAGCGCCCAAACCAGCGCGTCGACCCGATCGGGACTTCTGCCGCCGGCCAGCCCATCGACGCCAAACGCGCACATCTGATCCTCCAACTGCTCGAACCGCCCGACATGCACCACGCGGCCTTCCGCGTAGAGCGCCGCCACCGGCTCGGCGCGAACCCACTTGCCGCGTGTCGCTCTGACTTTCGTCACCGGCAAATTCTCTCTGAACTGCTGCAGCACCGACACCACCAGATCGCCGCCCTGATTGACTTCGGCAACCAATCGGCCGGCTGCAAAATCGTCGTATGCCGCGAGCGCGGCCCGCGCCCACACTTCCGGCGTGCGCCCTTGAATGGTGCGATCCGCCAACACATAGGCTCGGCCATCGACGCCCAGCGCTGCGACGATGATGCCGCACGCATCCGAACTCGCCGTGGCCGTCACCGGCGGATCGAGCGCCACAACGACGCGCCGCAACTCCGGCGCTGCCGCCACCCGCGCGTCCTCAATCCAATGGCGCCGCCAAAGCGCCTGCGCCGTATCCTCGATAATCTCGCCGAGCAATTCCTGCCGGCCGAGAACCGATCCGGCATAGCGCCGGGTCATTTCAGCCAGAAACGTTGGCGCAAGATTGTCGGCGTTGTCGGCCGTCGCGAGGCGTGTCGTCACCGTCCCAGCGTCGGCAATCAGTCCCTTCAGGAAAGCCG
Source organism: Hyphomicrobium sp. (assembly GCA_021732485.1). GTDB lineage: Bacteria > Pseudomonadota > Alphaproteobacteria > Rhizobiales > Hyphomicrobiaceae > Hyphomicrobium_B. Next base: position 45,590 of record JAKFUV010000025.1, on the reverse strand, counting down.
TGGAGCGCGGCGTCGTCGTCGCCACCACGCGCGGATGACTGCCAAGCCGCAAGCCAAATTGCAACATGTCCCAAGCCGCCTGCGCTTCCCGCCACTTCGCAATCTCATCGCACCAGGCGTGCGAAAACTGCGGACCGCGCAGCGCCTCGCGCTCGTCGGCTGAAAACATTTCAGCCACCGCGCCGGTCGGCCACGTGATGCGCCGCTTCGATGGTTCAAATAGCGGCCGTTCGTCAGGCCGGTGACAGGCAAGCAAGCCCGACGCGCCTTCGATCATCACGTTGCGCACATCCGCCAGCGTCTTGCCGACCAAAGCGATGCGCACCGTTTCGACCCCCGGCGCTGTTGCCATAGCGCGCACCCACTCGGCACCGGCCCGCGTCTTGCCCGACCCGCGTCCGCCCAAAACCAACCAGACTCTTTTTCTTTCGCCCGGCGACTCCGCTTCTTTCTTGGCGTCGGGCGACTCTCCTCCGGAGAGCCGGCCGCCCGACGCATGTTCCGCGCCCGGCGGCCGGCTCGCGGAACGCGAGTCGCCGGGCGCCAGCAATAAAGGCGCCAACAATAAAGGCTCCAACTGATCGTCGCGGGCCCAAAGCTCCCAATCGTACTCAAGAAATTGAAGCTCAGCTTCACTCAGCAGCGCCAGCGCGTCGGCGAGGTTTCCGCCCAGCATTGAGGCGCTCAAGGCGTTCCGCAATCTCGCGGCGTAGATCTTCCGCATGGCGCAAAGCCTCCGTATCCTTGACACTGTTGCGAGGCGCGGCGCTCTTGATCATCTCCCGCTGCATGTCGATCGCTTTCTCCAGACTGTTGACCATTTGCGACAGTGCCCGCGACGCTCGCTCGCGGTCTTGCGAGGAGACGCCTCGCTGCTGTTCGAGCTTTGAAAGTTCGAGATCGATGGTGTTGTAGACGCGCTGCACGAGCGCCTTCGGCCTCGCCGCCGGTTTCGTGGCCACCGACTTTGCTGCGGCTGGCTGTGACGTGGCCGGCTTTGCGTCGGTCGCCGAAGCTTCGATGATCAGGTCGCTCAGCCCTGGAACGGCTGCGTCAGGCGCCACGGCGTCGACGGCATCCATGATCTTCGAGTTGAGTTTGGACTTGGACTTGGACTTGGACTTGGACTTGGAGATCACCGGGGCGTTTGCCTTGGTGATCTTTCGAACCTTGGTTCTCGAGGCCGCCAGTTTCGGTTCAGTTTTGCCTTTAGTCTTGACCGTTTTGCCACGCTTCGACGCCGTCACGGCCCCGCTCGCAACCATGCCGGGCACCTCACACGTCGTTATTTTGGAAATTGGAATTTTGGAATTCGCAGACCACGCCGTCGCCCGTGAGGGTCGAAGACCCATCGGCTTACTATTCGCGGTATACACAAACTATACTTGGAGAGCGTCGCGCTGTCAATGTACTATCTAAGGTAAACGGCCATTTTTACTAATTAATACAGGAGGCTACGTGGCTACATCGTAGAATATAACAAGTATAACCCGGCCTCACAGGCCGGGGAAAACTCTGCCGTTGAAACTTTCGTGATCAGCGTTCATCCGCGCCGAACGGCGGTCACCAGCAGTCGACACGCGGCTACCGATCAACCGCCGGCCGCGCTGCTGTGTGGCGCGTCGGGACCGTCGGGCAGCGGATCAATGATATAGCGCTCATAATTCGCGGTTTTGACGCGGCGTTCGTTCATGGCCAATGAGCGCACCGAGACGCCTGCCTGATGCACCGTCTCCGGCGCTCCCGAAATCAGCGGATGCCACCACGCCAGATCCCGCCCCTCCGCCACCACGCGATATCCGCACGTCACCGGAAGCCACGACAACTCCCGCACTTTCTGCACATCAATCTCGATGCAGTCGGGCATTTTGGCAAACCGGTTGGGATAATCGCTGCACCGGCATGAGCGAACATTCAGCATCGAACACGACAGCCGCGTCAGGTAAATGTCGCCGCTGTCCTCATCCTCAAGCTTGATCAGGCAGCAGCGTGCGCACCCATCACACAGCGATTCCCATTCGCCGCGGTCCATCTGTTCAAGCGTTTTGGTTTTCCAGAACGGAAGCTCGTTCGCCGTCACGTCATCCTCACAGCCTGCCTTGTGTCGGCCTTATAAATGGCAACACTGCGCCAGACCACGGGATTCGTATTGATCCTGCGGCTGGCGGTGTCACGGGGTGGCGTCGCTATCGGGTGCGCTGACGTGAACTTGGAACACTTGAAATTTGAAGACGCGACCTTTGAAGTGTGGGCGCCGTCGCGTTAAAACTGGCGGCGCGTCCGTCGAGCACGCGACTGCTGAATTGGGAACAGTGAAACTTTGAACGACTGGTTTTTGCGGCAAGGTGGTCGCGACCGCCTGATCAACTGGCTCGGGATCGATTCAAAAATCAATTCCGTCCTGGCGGAGTCATGGTCGCGCGTCGTCGACACCTGGAATGCTGCATCAAGCTTCTTTGCCCGCTTCCAACTCACCGGCTGGCGCCGCCTGCTGAACGAGCTTGCATCCGAAGGCGTGACGCTGGCAACCGGCGGCTTCATTCTGCTGTACGCCGCCGCCCTGCCGGCTCTGCTCGAATTCGACGAAAGCAAATTCCTCACCGGCAAATTCGCCGTTAAATTTCTCGATGCCAACGGCAATGAACTCGGCAAGCGCGGCATTCTGCATAACGATGCCGTCCCCCTCGATGACATTCCCGACGTGCTGATCAAAGCCACGCTCGCCACCGAAGACCGTCGCTTCTTCGAACACTGGGGCGTCGATTTTTTCGGCACCGCGCGCGCTCTGATGACCAACATCCAGGCCAACGATGTCGTGCAAGGTGGATCGACGCTTACCCAGCAGCTCGCCAAGAATTTGTTCCTTTCGTCCGAGCGCTCGGTCGAACGCAAAATCAAGGAAATGTTTTTGTCGTTCCTGCTTGAGAGCCGCTATTCCAAGCGTGAGATCCTGAAACTATATTTCGATCGCGCCTACATGGGCGGCGGCGCTTTCGGTGTTGAAGCGGCGGCTCAATATTATTTCGGCAGGTCCGTGCGCGATGTCACGATGGCGGAAGCAGCGATGATGGCCGGGCTGTTCAAAGCGCCGGCCAAGTACGCGCCGCACGTCAATTTGCCGGCATCGCGCGCCCGCACCAACGAAGTGCTCGATAACCTCGTCGAAGCCGGATTTTATACATCAGGACAAGTCCACGCTGCCCGCCTCTCGCCCGCCAAGGCCGTCGACAATCGCTCGACCACAAGTCCTGAATGGTTCCTCGACTGGGCCTACGACGAAGTCCAGCGCCTGGCCGACGGCAAAGGTCAGTACGTGCTTACTGCCCGCACCACTGTCGACATGACATTGCAGCGCCAGGCCGATGAAGCCGTGCTGGCGGCGCTGCGCAAAGACCGGCGCAGCATGAACATTCAATCGGCGGCCCTTGTCGTCACCGAAACCGACGGCGCTGTGCGCGCCATCGTCGGCGGACCCGATTACGCCGAAAGCCAGTTCAATCGCGCCACCAAAGCCAGGCGCCAGCCGGGATCGTCTTTCAAGATCTACGTCTACGCCACCGCACTCGAAAACGGCTACACACCCGACACCATCGTTCGCGACGCGTCGCGCTCGTGCGGAAAATGGTCGCCGCAAAACTATGGTGGCGGCTACGGCTCCGGCGCGCGCATGCCAATGTGGCTCGCCATGGCGAAATCCTACAACACGGTTGCCGCTGAAACGTCGTTCGCCGTCGGCCGCGAAAAAGTTCTCGACATGACCAAGCGGCTCGGCGTTGCCGGCGTCACCAAATCCTGTTCGATGGCGCTCGGCGATGGCGGCGTGACGCTGATCGATCACATCGGAGGTGTCGCGACGTTCGCCAATGGCGGCAAGCTGGCGCGAGCGTACGGCATCCTCGACATCACCACCTCGAAGGGCGATCTTCTCTATTCGCGCGAGCGCGATGAACCGCCAGCCAAGCAGATCGTGTCGCGGAAAGTCGCCGAGCAGATCAATGAAATGATGCAGAAGGTCGTCACCGACGGCACCGGACAAAAGGCAGCCCTCCCCTTCACCAATGTCGTCGGCAAAACCGGCACGTCGACCGGTCCGAAAGATGCGTGGTTCGTTGGCTTCACCGGCAAGTACGTCGGCGGCGTCTGGCTCGGCAACGACGACAACCGGCCAATGCGCGGCGGCCAAGGCGGCGTCACCGGCGGCCAATATGCGGCCCCGCTGTGGAGCGCTTTCATGACTGTCGCCCACACCGACATGAACATTCCCGACATTCCCGGCGTCGAGCGCCATCCCGTGCAAATCGCCGAACTCCAGCGCCTCGCCGATGTTCGCGCCGCCGAGGTTGCGGCCGGAATTTCGCAGCCGTCAGCCGAAAACGCACCGCGCGCGCAAAGCATCATGTCCGACAAAACCCGCTCCGCCTTGAAAAGTCTTGCCGTGGCGCTGCGCAAAGCCGGCGGCATAGAGCAACCCGCCGCTGAGCCGACGTTATCGCCGAATGCGAAGCCGGGCGCCGCGCCAGGAGCTGCCCCCGGATCACCTAATCCATCGTCGCCTGGACCCGATGATCCAGCCGCCAAGGCTGACCGCCGCGCCTTGTTCGCGCCGACGCCGGTCCAGCCGGCGACAGCAACAGCGACGGCAACCGCAGCGCGGGAGGCGACCGGTCGTGACCGCGAGTGATGTCACGCCCGCAGGATCGGCTCGGCTTTCTGCATCCCTCCCGGAGATGACCGAGCCTGCCGCCGCCATGTCACTGCCAAAGCTGATCGGTCAACTTATCCGCCTCGTCGCCCAGTTCGTCGCGGCGATCGCCGCCATCGCCGCAGCCCTCGTGATCGGTGTCATGACCAGCCGCAGCATGATCGCCAACGGCTCGATATTTTCGACCGATGTCGTTGGTCCATGGCACCATTGGCGTTCGGCCGGTCGCGACACCGCCGATCCCTACACCCGCGCCCATTTAATGACGTCAGGGCAACTTCTGCTGGCCAGCGACAGCGCTGGAGTTTTTGAAGCCAGCACCGACACTCTCGGCGCCCGGCTGCATTCGTCGTGCGATTACGTGATTGAAGGACCTGATCCCCGCGGCATGTGGTGGAGCATGGCGGTATTCAACAGCAGCGGCGCTTTGATTGCCAACGACGCCGGCCGCTACACCTACACAAGCGACACCGCCGCCATCAACCCGGACGGGTCTTTCATCATCACGCTTGGCCGCGATGCCCGGCCCGGCAACTGGTTGCCGACGAGCGGCGCGGGCCGCTTGACACTGGTGTTCACGATGCTCGATCCGCCGACCGGCCTGTCGGATGAAGAACGCACCGAGCGTCGCAAGTTGCTGCCGGCCATTCGCCGCGAAAGCTGCTCATGATGCGGCGTTTCACTGATCGAACAGTTCCGTGGCGTTGGGTCTTTGGTCTGCCGATCGCCGCCGCCGCTGTACATATCATTGCGACGCTGGCAGCCGTCACCGACCAGCGGGCATCTGCTTACACGCAACTCTCGGCGCTGCTGAAACCCAACACGATGACCGTCCTCGACCCGGTCCTGCCCGGCCAGCAGCCATTACCGTTTCTCACGTCCGACGTTCGCTACGCGATGTGTCCGTTCTCAACCTCGACTGGATCGGTCCGCGTCACCGCGCAACTGCCCGACACCGGCTGGTCGGTCGGCGTACTCCGTGCCGATGGCTCAAGCGCCTACTTTGCCTCGGCTGCTCCCGGCCGGCGCACCGCGATCGCGCTGACGATCGTTCCCGACGATACGCGGTTTCTGGGTTTGACCCCGCAAGCACGCGGCCGCGTCGTCGATGCCGGCCCGCAGTTGAGCGTCGCCGCAGCGGACGGTCTCGTCGTCATCCGCGCGCCGGACAAAGGCCCGGCCTACGACGGGCTGGCCTCATCGACGCTGGCCCAGGCGTCGTGCACGATCGCGCGCGATTGAGGCGACTGACGATCGGGGCGCCGCGATAATCCGCTGCCGCCCTTTCGCCTACTCGCCGACGTCGAGGCGATCGCGACGCACGACGCTGCTGGCATCATCCGATTGCAAACGATCGACATCGTCATCCCAGCGCTCGTAGCGGATGCCAGGAAAAATGATGATCTCGCCTGCACCTCTGGGCGTGGCCGTAACCAGCGCGCGCTCCCGCGTCCGATGGATCGTCGACGCCGCGTCGTGCCGAAATTTCAATATGCTTGCCATCTGACGGTCCCTCGCCGGCAATTCCTGCACGCACACAACGCAGCTCAACCTTGCGACCGCGACCGAACCACTCGACCGAGCGGCAAAGAATCAGCGCGCATCGCCATTTCAACGGCGAAGAGGTTAACCAAGCGTTAATGCCGTCATGGCGCTCACGCCACCAGATCGTCGCCGAGAAAATGCCGGCCTTCGATGTCCTCGACGTCAACGATCCAAATGTCGGCATCGAAACTGATTTCGCGTGCGAGGTTGGCGTCGACGGCATCGCTCGCCAGCACAGCGCCACCGAGCCGGGCCGTCCATCGGCGATCGAAATCCGCGTCGTCGCGACCGGCCGGCGCGGGCGCGAACAGGGTCGAGCCACCGTCGCGGCGCATGACCTTGATGAAGATCGCTCCGGCGTCGGCATCGCCGCGCCGCGCCACGACGGCCATGGCTCCGTTCACGGCGCAACGGCGCAGATAGGCTTTCACCCAGAGTTCAGATTTGAGGCGCATCGATCAGACTTTGGCGTGTTCGTTGCCGATGCTCAAGCAGCGAGACGGAGGTCGCCCAGTCTAAACTCCCAAGCCGACGCACGACCCGGCATCGTTCGGCGGCTGCGTCTCATCTTTGTGCGGCACGTCCGGCCGGCGGCTTGACCGCGACGGGCTTCGCCGCCGCCGGTTTCGCTTGTATCGGCTTTGCGAGCGCCGCTTGGCCTTGCTGGCGCATCAGACGACTGACCAACGGCCCCGAAATCCGTGAACTTTCCGGCAATTTTTGATCCATCTCGAACTCGCGGATGGCGCGAGCCAATTGCGGCGTCAGCGCCCCATCGATTTTACCGGGCTGATAGCCGAGCGCTGCGAGATACTGCTTCACCGACCGGATGACGGCCTCGGCCTCGCCTGTCGTGTTGGCCACGACCCGCCGATTGGTGACTGACGTCGCCGAACTGCCAAGCACGATGCGGCTCAGCAGGTCTTGCGACGCCGCAGCCGTCAGCGTCGCCAATCCATAATCTTGCTCGTAGGCCAAAATCGCAGCCCGCGTGACAAGCCCCTGCACGCCATCGGCGCTGCCGGCGTCGTAGCCGCGCGCATTGAGTTCGCGTTGCACACCACGCACGATATCAGCCGCGCTGACCACGGGTTCGCTGGATGGCGGCAGCGACACCTGCGCATTGAGAACCGCCGGCCTCGCAGCAGTTGCAGCGCCATCACTCTCGATTGTCGCATCGGTTGCAACGCTGATCGCATGGATCGATGCGTCGCTCTCGCGCGCCATCGCCAGCGGCGACACGCCGGCATCGCGGCCGCGACGATTGGATTGTAGCGCCATCATATTGATGGCGACGCTGATCAACATCAGCATCGAGCACATCGCCATCAGTTTCGCCGAAGTCCATTGCATCACTAACGTCTGTCGTCCTTCGGCGAGTTGGCAGCGCGGCGCGCTCTGCTGGACTGAAGCCCAGAGTATCGCTGCCAGGCGTTAAGACCTTCTTAACTGTGGCCTTGGCGCCAGCGCACGAAGCCTCGCGCGCACCAACGATCGCTAAAAAAAATCGATAAAATACGGAACAATTACCGCGCAAATGCATCTCGATTTTGTCGGCTCGCGAAGGCGTTTTCTTGAGCCCTCAATGCTACAAATCAATCTGCAAGGTGTGTTTATTTGAACTGATATCGCCAATGCACAACGGCGATGCATCACGTTTTTTGAGTTTGCGTCATGGGTCTTCTTCGTATCGCAGTCGTCCTTGCAGCAGGTGTCGCCCTGCTGCCATCCGACCGTGAAAGCCAGGATAAATTGTACGATCGTGCGGCTTCCGCGACGACGTGGGCCATGACGTTCTGCGATCGCAACGCCGCCACCTGCGAACAAGGCGGGCAACTGTGGACCAAATTTGTTGCCAAAGCCGAGTTCGGCGCCAAGGTCGCGCTCGATCTTGCCCGAGATAGCTATTCCACCGACGTCGTCCTCGGCAACGCTGACGCCGATATCAAAGCGTCGCCGCTACCACAAATCGATTTGCCGGCGCGAACCGCACCGGCCGTGCTCGAACGTCGCGGCGGGACGCTGCGGCCCGACGATCTGAAACCGGCATGGCGGGGCAAAGCGTCCAATAAGGGCAGCATTTGACCTAGAGTATTTTCCGACGAAGTGGATGCCGCTTCGTCGTCAGAAAATGCGACAAAGCATGATGCTAGAGCGCCCATCGAATTCTATCAGATCGCAAAGCGCTCTAGAGTGTTTTCCGGCGAAGTGGTTGCCGCTTCGTCGTCAGAAAATGCGAAAATCAAAACCTTCGAGCGCCGCGCTCGCCTCGCAGCTTGGCTCGTTTCGCCGCATCCAAACTATTCGCCATCACCCGGCCACTTGCGCATGGTGCACTGCCACGCCTATGTAACGGTCATGCGGCCTCGGTGCCCGCCGCGCTGGCTAGGCGTTTCAATGACGTTCGACGACATCAAATCTGATTTCGAACTTCTCGATGACTGGGAAGATCGCTATCGCTATGTCATCGAACTCGGGCGTGCCCTGCCGCCGCTGCCGCCCGAGCTTCGCACCGACGCCAATAAAGTCCGCGGCTGCGCCAGCCAGGTTTGGCTCGCAACCCGGCGCGACGTCGTTGGCCCATCACCCGGGCCCCAAGATCTTTTGCTGATGCAGGGCTCAAGCGACGCTCATATTGTCCAAGGACTGATCGCGGTTTTGTTCGCCGTCTATCACGGCAAGTCGCTGTCACAGGTGGTCGCCACGGATGCCCAGGCGGCTTTCGCCGAACTCGGCCTGAAAGATCATTTGACGCCGCAACGCTCGAATGGCTTGGCCGCGATGGTCGATCGCGTGCGCGGCGATGCCCGCGCGCATCTCGCCGCCGCAACCGCGTCCTCGATGCCGTAATGATCCCGGCTCTCTAAGCATCATCGCCATCTATACGCGGCCGAAAGTCGGCGGTGCCCCAATGATGGATACGCCGCGATGTTTGCAGCGCTGGCTCCGGATCGGCATCGCGCAGCAAACCGTAATGACGCGCCAGCTGCCGCAAGCCGATTTGCAGAACGACCTTGCCCGATCGCTTCGGCCACCCACCTTGAAGCTCACTACTCTCAAGACCTTTCAGATGGCAGCAGACATCGATCAGCATCCCAGCGAGATCGGGCCCAGCCGCCGCCAGCGCTCGGCTGACGCGGTCGCGCGCCGCCATGACGTGATCATGCAGCTCTGCGCCATGATCGGGTGAACCGCGTTTCCCGCCCCCGCCGCTCAGCAGTCCAGACCAATTGACCGTCACGCGCGGCGTCATCTGCGCAAACCAGAAATCGGCGCGGAGCCGCTCACCGGCTGCAAACTCGACCGCCGATATCATCGCCTTTCCATCTTTGTCCTTGCGCCGTGCCAGCCACGCCAGCGGGCTTTCGCGCGTCGTCACATCAATCGGCTGGGCGCCGTCGTCGGGTTCGGTTTGCGCGGCGCCGCGCACTCGGTCATCGGTCATCCGCGCGTGCGGACGCCTCGCTCGATGATCACTCATCTCTCGACCTCATAAAACGTTTTGATGGTGACGGTTAGCGCTGAACGGTTTCGCCAGCGCGGCGGAGCACGAGGGCCGGGATCGCCCAGCCGAGCAGATCGAGCGCGTAATCGAATTGCGGATTGTCACGCCGCATCTCGACCTTTAGGCAGCCGTGCGCCACGGTTGTTCGATCGCGACTGAACATCTGGCCGACTTCTGTCAGAGACAATCCGCACGCCACGTGCGCCAGATACATGGCAACCTGCCGGGCATTGGCGATGCGGCTTTCGCCGCGCGTATCCGTCAAGATAGCGCCGTGCGAAACGCCAAAGACGTGCATCACCGCAAGCTCGATGGCCATGCGTGCTTGGTCCTGTCGCTGCGGGGTGTTGACATCGAAGGTGGCAAACCGGCGGCTGAGGCGCGCCCGCCGTTCGTTGTTTTGGCAGGCTGCGGTTCGGGCCTGGATGGCGCTGCGAAAGCGCGCGTGGCGTTGCCGGGTGGACGTGACGGAAACGTCGAAAACATTGGCATTTGCGATCGCAGTCATCGATTTCCTCAGTCCTTGCTTTGGTCCTCACACCTGCTTGCCGCCAGATCGCGAACCCCACCATGGGTCTGCCGACATAAGCCAGTGTGCTGCCAATCATTGCCAGCTCCCAGCAAATCCTACGGCCTTCGTGAACAGCGGGGATAAGTTTATTTCGTCCCCGGCGTTCACCTTAACGGCGCAAACTTTTGGCCGAGTTATCCCCGGTGCGCGGCGCGCCCGCACAGTCTTGGCCGATGACACACCGTCGATCGTTCAAGCCCGCGCCCACCACCCAGCAAGCCTCGCAGCAAGTCGGCGAGCGTCATCCGTCGCACGGGCTTCGTCCCTGGCAATGGTCTGGCAACCGCTCGGGCGAGCTAGCGCGGCTGTTGCCTCTGTGGCCGTCGCAACTAGAGGATGTTTCAATTGCCGGGCGCCAGCGCATCGTGGCGCTGCTGGCCCGCGCTTTACGCGGCGAACGCCAACGCGGCCGCGGTGGCCATTGGGCCTATGATCTGTCGCGGCACGCGGCTTTGAACAGGGTGCTTCAGATCGAACGCTCCGAGCTCGCCAAGGCCGTCGCCGCAGAGCTCGCGCTCGCGTCTCGCGACGCTGCAACGAAGTCGCGAGAGGATTAGAATGCCAGCGGATTTGGATTGCGAGAGTGAGCGCTCATCGGTAAATCGCCACCGCGCTACTTGCGTGTTCCCAGCCCCATCTTTTTGGCGAGGTTGCTGCGCGCTTGCGCATAGTTCGGCGCCACCATCGGGTAGTCGTGCGGCAAGCCCCACTTTTCGCGATAGTCTTCCGGCGACAAGTTGTAGTGCGTGCGCAGATGCCGTTTCAGCGATTTGAACTTCTTGCCGTCCTCCAGGCAGATCAGATAGTCGGGCATGATCGACTTCTTCACCGCCACCTTGGGCTTTGAATCTTCCCGTTCCACCGGACCAGCGCGACCGGCGGCCCGGCTCAGCGCGGCATGCGTCTCGGCAATCAAAGTCGGAATATCAGAGGACGCGACGGTGTTGTTGCTGACATAAGCCGCGACAATCGAGGCGGTGATCGTCACGAGCTCTGAGGGCGATGAACTGTCCATGCGTGTCTCTCGTTTTGTCTATGCCGGCAGTCGACGTCGTCGGCAGCCCCGTCTCGGCGGTCCCAGTCGTCGGCAGTCCCAGTCGTCGGCAGAAGATGCCCGATGCCACAGCCGCGCCCCTTCGCGACCGCAGACCACGCCACTAACCTGTCAATTGACGGTAATCGACTTTGGATAAACTCAAAAGACCAACTATATCCCCGCCTAGACTATGGCCGCCACAGTCAAGGAACTTGAATGCTTTGCCACCATTTGAAATCGATTGTCAACGCCAGGCCCTCATGCATCGTGGCTTATCACTAATGCTTGGGCCCCAGACGATTTACAGCCTCGACCACGGCTCATTACAGTGCTCCAACGCAGTGCTGCACCACCGGGCCCGTCCGCAAAGCCTACCGCCCGGCGCCCCAGCTCAAACCCCGCATCGCTGATCCCACGCCCGTCGACCGCACACCCGCCCGCAATCGTTTCAAGGTTTCGTTCATGCCCGCTGATGATTCGCCCGTCACCCTGCCGACGACTGACGACGCCGCGCCCGCGCTCACGCCGCCCAAGGCCGCGCGCCGGCCCCATACCGTCACGCACCACGGCATCACATTGACCGACGACTACGCTTGGCTGCGGGCTGACAACTGGCAGGAGGTGATGCGTAAACCCGACCTGCTGGCGGCCGACATCCGCGCCTACCTCGAAGCTGAAAACGCCCACACCGAAGCGGCAATGGCGTCCACTAAGAGCTTGCAAGACGCGCTGTTCGTCGAGATGAAAGCCCGCTTGAAGGAAGACGACCGGCAGGTGCCGCAACCGCACGGCCCGTTCGAATACTTTCCCCGCTTCGTCAAGGGCGGCCAATACGCGCAAATGTGCCGGATGCCGCTCGGCGGCTCACCCGACGACGCGACCATTCTGCTCGACGGCAACGCCGAAGCGGCAGGCAAAGACTACTGGGACCTCGGCGGCACCACGCATTCGGACGATCACCGCACGCTGGCCTACGCGACCGACGACAAAGGCTCGGAACTCTACACCATCCGTTTTCGCGATATGACGACCGGCGCAGCGCTGGCGGACGAAATTCCCGACACGCGCGGATCGATGGTTTGGGCCGCCGATGGCAAGACACTGTTTTACGTTCGCGTCGACGCCAATCATCGCCCGCTGTTCGTCTATCGCCACACCCTCGGCACACCCGCCAGCGACGACGTGCTCGTCTACGAGGAAAAGGACATCGGCTTCTATGTTGGCCTGTCGGAAACGCAATCGCGACGCTTTGTGCTGATCGACATCCACGATCACGAGACCAGCGAAGTGCACGTGATCGATGGCGACCAGCCGGCAACTGCGCCACGTCTCATCGCCGCCCGACGCAAGGGCCATCAATACGGCGTCGAGCATCACGGCGAGCGGCTGATCATCACCACCAACTCGCAAGCCGCAGAAGACTTCCGCCTCGTCGAAGCACCCATCGCCGATCCGCAGGAGGCCAACTGGCGAGAACGTCTCGCCCACAAAACTGGCCGCCTGATCATCGATGTCAACGTCTTCGCCAACCACATCGCCCGCTTGGAACGCGAGGACAGCCTGCCGCGCATCGTCGTCACGCGGATTTCAGACGGCGCCGAGCACACGATCGCATTCGACGAAGAAGCGTATTCGCTCGGGCTCAGTGCCGGCTATGAATTCGATACGACACGCATTCGCTTCACCTATTCATCGATGACGACGCCGGCCGAGACCTACGACTACGACATGGAAACGCGCACCCGCACCTTGCGCAAACGCCAGGAAGTGCCGAGCGGTCACACCCCGTCCGACTACGTGACGCGACGCCTGCTCGCCCCCGCGCCCGACGGCGAACGCGTGCCGGTGACGCTGCTCTATGCCAAATCGACGCCGCTCGACGGCACAGCGCCTGTGCTGCTCTACGGCTACGGCGCCTATGGCATTGCCATGCCCGCCTCGTTCTCGACGGCGCGGCTGTCGCTCGTCAATCGCGGGTTCATCTATGCCATCGCCCACATTCGCGGCGGTAAGGACAAAGGCTATCGCTGGTACACGACCGGCAAGATGGCGCAGAAGACGAACACGTTCAGCGATTTCGTCGCCGCCGGTGAATTCCTCGTCACTGAGGGCCTAACGCAACGCGGCCGCATCGTCGCCAACGGCGGATCGGCCGGCGGCATGCTGATGGGGGCCGTCGCGAACCGCGCGCCGGATTTATTCCTTGGCATCATTGCTGAAGTGCCCTTCGTCGACGTGCTCAACACAATGTTGGATAAGGATCTGCCGCTCACGCCTCCTGAATGGCCCGAGTGGGGCAACCCGCTGGCAAGTGCCGACGAGTTCGCCTGGATCAAAGCCTATTCGCCCTACGATAACGTCGACGCCAAAGCCTATCCGCACATCCTCGCGGTCGGCGGGCTCACGGATCCGCGCGTCACCTATTGGGAACCGGCGAAGTGGATCGCCAAGCTGCGCGAGAAAAACACCAGCGACAACCTCATCATGCTCAAAACCAACATGGGTGCCGGCCACGGTGGCGCATCGGGCCGCTTCGACAGCCTGAAGGACGTCGCCTTGAATTTTGCATTTGCTCTGAAAATCGCCGGGAAAGCCGGCGCATGATCCTGGCGCTCGACACCGCATCGATGCTGACGGCGCTGGTTGCGTCATGGTTATGGTATTCGGCCAGCCGCGCCAGCGTGCGTCGGATTTCCAGCAAAGAAGACATCGACTATCACGACTTCAATCGCCTCATCGTGTCGTTCAATCGCAACCAGCTTTTGAATTCCCGAGCCGCGTTAGCCTCGGCATTATCGGCGCTGTTGATCGCTGTCCGCTTTGCCGTCGGCATGCTTCCCGGTTGACACGCCAGCGCGCGCGTCAACTCTACTTCTTGCCTTTAACCGGCTTGGCAAACGTCGAGACCGGCGAAGTTTGCGCCGGAGCACCTTTGGCAGCCGCCGATTTTTTCGGCTTGCGAATTTCCTTCGTCGACCGTGTTTGACCCTTGGCCATCTGCGTCACTCCCAAATCAATAGCGATGTTGTGATCGTCGCATGCACAAGCGCCAATAGACACCGGTTTTTGCGGCTTCACACCGCAATCGTCGTCGTCGCGAAAAATTGTTTGGCCAGCCGCACGAGCAACGGAACCATCAGCCGGTACCGGCGTTTTCTGTCCGTAGCTGCCTCGGCTCATAGTGCGGACGTTAAACGGCCGTGTGATTTGCCGCTGTGCAGCGTGAGATTGAACAACGGAGTTCCCCCAATGAGCAGCACAACGGACAAGATCAAGGGTTATGCGAACGACGCCGCCGGTAACGTGAAGCAAGGCGTCGGCAAGCTGGTTGGTTCTGAAAAGCTTCAGGCCGAAGGTGCCGCCCAGGAAATCAAGGGCGAGACGCAGGTCGCCGTCGGCAAGACGAAAGACGCCATCAAGGACGTCGCTAACAAGACGGCTGATAAGATCAACAAGATCTAACATAGTTGGTCGAGGCGACAACGAAACGCCTGTCCGTCGCAGTTAGGCCGGTCTCGATCATCTCGGGGCCGGCCATTGTTATGTGATCAAACCTGCCGTGTCAGAAGGCGACCAGAAACGCTCGTCAATAAACCAACCACACTGCAATGGCAGCAATCGTCACGATCAGCCCGACGAGGCGTAAGCGCGTCATCGCTTTTGCCTTTGCCGCGACACCTGGATCAACTCCGCCGCTCCCGTCGATGTCGCGGGCTTGGATCGTATCGATCGCCGCGATAATTTCTGGATTGATATCTTCATCATCGAACGCCTTGTCGCGAACCGGCGGAAGTGGAGCGCGTGCCATGCGTGGTGATCCTTACGCGTCGTCGCGAGTGATGGAGCGCAGATCTCAGAAGCGATCAGCGTCGACATTACCTCTAGTCGATCTCATGCTCGGAGAAAAACAAAAAACTCCAGTCCGCCGAGCCCGAGATAGACACATCGCGCAACGCGATCGTCCCTCGACCAAAGTCACTCGCCGGCCTTATTGGACGCGGTGACAAGACCCATCGTCGGATTCTCGGTGCAATACGTCGCAATGCTCGTCACCGTCTCGCCGAGCGCGTTGAGATCGAACGTCGGATCTTCGGCGACGAACGCATTGTAGCCGAGCAGCCAGATCAGCATGCTGGCGCGGTCGTCGTCTTTCGACGTCATCATGCTCTCGCACGTGATCGTCGACAAATCGACGGCGGTCGTCGGCAAGGCGTCGTCTTCGTCCCAGAGTTTTTGGGAGACCGTCATCAAGCCGAGATTGGGCTGCGCCGTGCACTTTTCGACAATGCGATCGATGTTGGTCATGATCGTCTTGAGATCGACGGCGGTGCCGTGCTCTGACGGAGCCTGATACCCCTGCATCCAGATCAGCATGACACCGAGCTTCGACTGGCTCTCTTCGTCCGTCTTGCTGACCGGTTTCAGCGCCGCGACGTCGAGCATTTTCTGACACGTCACCGTCGACGCATCGAGGATTTCCGCCGAAGCGCTTGACACGCAAACCAGCGCCGCCGCGAACACCGAAACGACCGACACCATCAAACGCCGCATGGATCTACATCTCCCGATGATAGGTTAGAAAAATTGCAGCGCAGCCCCTGCAACCCTCGAGGTTCAAACCCTAGCTGATTCCTGGCGAGCGGTGGATGGATGGTTTGAGGGGTATCTTTTTCTTGGCGCTGGCGACACTCATCCGGAGAGTCGGCCGGAATGCGCGTGAACCGTCATCCTCGGCCGAATGAGCGCGGCGAGTGCGGGCCGGGGATCCAGCGTAAGAATCGCCGAAGGCGCATTATATTTTGTGTCTTCGACAGCTTTGCGCTGGATCCCCGACCAGCGCCGCGCGTGCCGCGCGCTCGGTCGAGGATGACGTTGTTCTTGGCGCATTCCGACTCTCCTTCGTCGAGCCGGCCGGAATGCGCTCTGAAACGTCATCCTCGGCCAAATGAGCGCAGCGAGTGCGAGCCGGGGATCCAGCGTAAGAATCGCCGAAGGCGCAAAACATTTCTGTGTCTTCGACAGTTTTGCGCTGGATCCCCGACCAGCGCCGCGCGTGCCGCGCGCTCGGTCGAGGATGACGTTGTTCTTGGCACTTGCGACTCTCCTTCGTCGGGCCGGCCGCCAGCGCCGGAACTAGAAACAAAAAAGCCCGCCAGATGGCGGGCCTTTCCGTTTCTAAGAAGCAGCGCTTAGGCTGCAACACCTTGGTAGAGAGGTGGTCGGGTCGCCTCCTCGAGTTCCATGTCGGACTTCAATGCAATTCCAATGTACCGTACTCGTCCTGCGATCTTTTCCTTCTTCACACCTAGTTCTGCGAATTCACGCGCGAAACTTGGTAATGCTGACGGTTCCTTGTTCTTGGTTTCACACCACGAACAATAGTCTTCGTACAGTTGAGTAGCAGTGACACTCGATCCGTCCTGGACCTCGATATTCTCCCTATAGAAACGTTCCGTGTTGGTCTCTGGTGCAAGTCGTCTTGCTGACGGGGCAACCCGCACCTCGCTGGCTTTGACATCGGCGTATCGCGTTTCAGCAATAGCCTCTGCGTGCACGTCAACGGGGCGCGCCTCGACAACGGCTGCGTCGAGAGGTATCTCGATCGACTTGTTGTCGTTGGCGCCAGAACGCGGCTTCTTCGCTTCAACGGCCAACGGTGTGAGCACCGGAGCCGCCACCGCTGCCGCAGCGGTGTCATAGCCTGCAAGAACCATGGCCGTAGACGTGGCCCGAGGCATTGCAGGCGCCATGTGGTCGTAGAGACGCCACTGGCTGAAAGCGACGTACATGCCAAAGCCCGATCCGATCTCGAGCAGCAGCGCGACGAATATCGTCAACGCCATCTGCACGTTCTCGATCGTCACTCCGGGAACAAACGCCGCCGCGAGGTCGGCCAGCACACGCGCCTGCGGATCTGCATCCGACATGGCGTTGGTGCCTGACATGGCCGATATCTTGTCTTGTAGAGTAGCGATGGCCGCTTCCGCTGATCGCGCTTCGTTGGCCGAAGCGAGCTCAGCATTGAGCGCGTGGTACTGCTGACAGAACTTCTGCTCCGACCTCGACGTCGCGTCGGTACAGCCGTTCGACGATTTCCAGCCGCTCTGCGTCTTCGCCCCGTCGATCGCGCTTTGCACTGTCTCATACGGACGATGCTGCGGGATCCAGCCGATCTTCTCCTCGGCCCGCTTCAAGTCGCCCCGCAAATCCTGATAAACTTGCGCGCTTTGTGTGCGGTGACCGGTTGAGTCGGCTCGGTTGAGTGCCGCATGCCCCAACGCCGACGTCATGGAGTAGGCCGTAACGACCACCCACACGAGCGCCGAGGCTGCTGCCTGCGACCAAACCTTGTTTCGAAGTGCGGCGAAGAAAAAGAACGGCAGTAGTGCCTTCATGCAGTCGGCGGCGGCGGACGCCGCGCCATAGATTTGGCCATCAAACTCGGTTCGTCCGAGTGAGAAACCAAAACGCCAGTTCATTGCGGCTGACACGACGAGTAGTACGCCGGCCGCAAGAACCCCCAACACGCCTAAAACGTGCCTCATTGCCCTCTCCTTTGCGAGAGGCCGTATCAAACGCCGAACAAATTGACCGGCCATTACAGTTCAATGGTCCGAGCATCGGAGGAAACGATGCCAACCACGCCCCCAAACACAACAACATGCGCAGCCTGACCGTTTGCTCTGCGCTTCCGCCTGTGAGCTCCGGCGCCATCCCCATGGCATCCGGCAGACAAAAGAGCCGCCAACGACAGTCACGCGGTGAGAGCCGATGTCGAAACTCAGCCACAAGGTGCCGCACTCAGGTTCGCCGCTCGAGCCTGACTGTGGACAACAGACCTTGCACTTAGGCCGACGGGATAACGCACACTGAAATAAACTCCCCTCTGTCGATAGGGGTATGTGATTCGATTTGAATTGTTAAGGGAATCATAAGGCTAGGGATCGAGAGCCTGGGCGTTGAAAGACCCACATGCTGTGGATGATGTTTGTGACGGCCGGTGGATAAGTGCTGTTGATCAACGTGTTATCAACACAGCGGCCAGCGTCGCACTGGGCGTCCAAGAGGCATTTTTGAGACACCGTGGCGGGATCGCCGATCTAGTCAACGCCGCACTCTACCCAAGTTGCAGATAACAGTTCTGTCGTCGCTTTCATTAAAAAGTCGTTAATTTGACGTTGCTGGCGCTAGGCGCGGAAGCGTCAAAGGCCTATAAAAATCAGATGGTTTCTAAACGTACGGCCGACGGCTCGGGGCCGACGGAGTTAGTCCCAGGGAAACGGCGTTAAGCATCAGTCGCCTGCACTGCTGAGCGATCATGCGACGTGAGCAGCCGGTATCGGCCGTCAGTGGTCCTTGGGCGAATTTGGCACCGCTCATCGCCGGGTTCGCAAGACAGGCATCGCACGATCGGCATAGCAACTGGAGTATGTCGCCATGCAGGGGATGAACGGGTTGCTGTTGGTGCTCACCGGCGTGCTGCTCAGTATCGGCATGCTCCTGCCCCCAGGCGATCAATCAACGACCTCAAGCTCCGGCGTGACCCAAATCTCCGCCGCGCCCGATCTCGGCGGTCGCCCGGCTTTGGCAGAGCGCTTCGCCACCGCTCAGGCACGATCGGATGCAGCGTCTCTGCGGCAGCCAGCCGATGCGACAGGAGCGTTGGGATCAGCGCCCGGCAGCACTCCGCATCGCGAGACGCGCGCCGCACTCGATCTCAAACCGGCTCCTTGGACCACCGTCGTCAAGGCCGACCCGTCGGCGCCCGCCAATGGAAAAATCGCCTCGTCGAAGCCTGGCGATTGGGAAGCTCGAAGCGAACTCGCCCGCGACTTGCAGCAGGAACTCACGCGCACGGGTTGCTACGGCGGAGAGATCAACGGCGCCTGGACGCAATCGACGCGGCGCGCCATGGCGCGATTCATCACGGCGGTCAACGCGTCGCTGCCGTTCAAAGACCCCGATTACATTTTGCTGACCCTCGTGCGCAGCCACCCATCCACCGTGTGCGGCGGCGGCTGTGGCCGTGATGAAGTTGCGGCTGACGACGGACGCTGTCTGCCGCGCGCCATCGTCGCCCAAACCGAACGTGCCCGCGATCGCGCGCACCGCGCCGCGACGGTAACGGCGTCTCAGCCTGAACGTGTCGCAACACTGACACCGCCCGGCGAACACTGGCGGATTGCATCGCCAGCACGCGATGCAGCCACCGATTCGGACGCCGCTTCCGCGATGCCGTCGCAGCCAGAACAGCGCCAACAACCCGCGCGCTACGTAACGATTGAAAAACTGCCCTGGCTCGCCGAAAGCACGCGCGCCGCGTCGCAACCGTTGCCCGCAACCAAGCGGCCCGACGGCATGATGTCCGTCGGCGCGCCTTTACCTCTGCCCTCAGACGTGGAGGCTGATCGTCAGCGCACCGTTGCTTTCAAACCAATGACAGACGATGCCGGCCAAACCGGCGCCGTCCCGCCACCACCGGCATTGGACGTGACTTTGGGCATCGAACCCGAAACAGCGCCTGACATCGTCCCCGCCGCCATCGCACCGGACAAAATCATCAAAGACCGCCCCCGCCGCTCGGCGCGCAACGGGTCGAAAAAATATGCGGCGAAGCGCTCATCCCGGCGTTCGTACTACGGCTATGCTTGGGCTGGCCAGAATTACCCGCCGCGCCGCTATTTCAAGCGCCGCTTCATCGCCCCGTTCAACATGATGCAACGCCTCGACGGCATCTACTAAAGCGCACCGGGCGCATCACCGCTCTCGATGCCATCGGCGCCGGCGATCACCCAGTCGATATAATCGGCATCGCCACCGACCACCGGCACGACCAGGATCGCTGGCGTTGTGTAGGCGTGATGGTCCTTGATGAAGGCAATCGCACGGTGCTGGCCCACAGCCGGTAACTTGGCAATCAGCACGGCCTCGTCCGCCGTCTGAAGGATGCCGTTCCACACGTACACCGATGTCATGCTTGGAAGCACATTCACGCACCCGGCAAGCCGGGCCTCGACCAGTTTGCGGCCGACGGTCAGCGCCGAAGCCTGGTCCGGAAAGGTTGCGTAAATCATAACCAGCATCGCTCAGCCCTCGAAACCGCGTCACGCACGCAGGTGCGGTAACCGGACTTGAAGCATTTCAAGCGCTTGTTGGAAACTGGGCTTGTCGTTTCGCGCCACTTACGCCAGCCTGCCGCGCCGCTCAGTTTCGACGGCCCCCGTGAGCATCACCCCGTGAAAAGCCTCAAAGACAAACCGAAGTTCAACGCCATCGCCTTTATCGCGAGCGATGTGCCGGAAGCGCAACTCGCCCGCGACGTGCTGGCGAAGCGCTACGGTGACGCGCAGCCGGCTGAAGCCGATGCCATTGTCGCGCTCGGCGGTGATGGCCACATGCTGCAGACCTTGCACCGGTTCATCAATGACAAAATTCCGATCTACGGCATGAACCGCGGATCGATCGGCTTTCTGATGAACGACTACCGCGAGGACGACCTTTTGGCCCGTCTTGCCGACGCTGAAACCAGCCGCATTCACCCCTTGTCGATGATCGCCACCGATCGTGCCGGCAAAGCCCACAAGGGCCTCGCCATCAACGAAGTGTCGCTGTTTCGCCAACGCCATCAGGCCGCGAAATTGCAAATCTCCATCGACGGTAAAGTCCGCATGGAAGAGCTGATCTGTGATGGCATTCTCGTCGCCACACCGGCCGGATCGACCGCGTACAATCTTTCAGCCCACGGCCCGATTTTGCCGATCAAGGCGCCTCTGCTTGCGTTGACGCCGATCAGCCCTTTCCGGCCACGACGCTGGCGTGGTGCATTGGTGCCGAACAGGGCGCACATTGCCATCAGCGTTATGGAGGCAGAAAAACGCCCCGTCAGCGCGGTTGCCGATCATTTTGAAATTCGCGATGTCGTGAAAGTCGAAGTTGAAAAAGCCCGCGCCATCGAATTGTTCATGATGTTCGACCGCAACCATGGTCTCGAAGAGCGCGTGCTGTCCGAGCAGTTCAGATATTAGATTTGCTTTATTCCCGCTGGCGACTCTCCCTCGGAGAGCCGGCCGCCAGCGGATAGAAACGTCATCCTCGGCAGAGCGAGCGCACAGCGCGGCGATAGCCGGGGATCCAGCGCAACATGTGCCGAAGGCGCAAAACATTTTCGCGTCTTCGACGATTTCTACGCTGGATCCCCGAGCGCGCTTGCGCGGAAGACCGCACGCGCCCACTCGAGGATGACGTTTTTCTTGGGTGCTGGCGACTCTCCTTCGGAGAGCCGGCCGCCAGCTGAGAAGAAACGTCATCCTCGGCAGAGCGCGCGCACAGCGCCGCGATAGCCGGGGATCCAGCGCATCGTCTGCCGAAGGCGCAAAACATTTTCGTGTCTTCGACAGTTTTACGCTGGATCCCCGAGCGCGCTTGCGCGGAAGACCGCACGCGCCCACTCGAGGATGACGTTTTTCTTGGGTGCTGGCGACTCTCCTTCGGAGAGCCGGCCGCCAGCGGATGTCCCCAAAACTAACTGGCCCTCTCTGCCGGAGCATGCAGCACCGGTGAGAAGGCCATATCGAGTTCGGTGTGCGCAACACCTTGGCGCCGGGGACGAACCGTGCTGATCCGGCCAATCCAGCGCACGAGCATCTGGCACGCGTCGGGAAAACCTAGAACAATGTTAGTTAATGTTTGGTTAACGGCCGGTTGTCGCGGTCGCCGCGCTCTCCGGCCAACGCTGAACAATGTTGGCGATGACCGGGCGGTCGCGGTCGGCCGGTCTTTCGCTTGCCCGGCCGACATAGATAAATCCCGCAAACCGCTCACTCTCGCCCAAACCAAAGGCCGTTTTCACCGCCGGGCTGTAGGCGATCCACTCCGTGATCCAGTTGGTGGCAAAGCCAAGCGCGTTCGCCGCCAAGCAAACATTGTAGCAGAGCGCTCCTGCGGAGAGGACCTGTTCCCATTCCGGCGCGCCCGGCCTCGGCTTGACGTTCGAGACCACGGCGATGACCAGTGGCGCCCGCTGAAAACGCTGGCGTTCGGTTTCAAGCCGAACTGGGGACGGCGGTTCTTTTTCTTCGGCAAGGCAGGCGTTCGCGAACACGTCGCCGACCCTGACCCGCGCCTCGCCCTCAAACACGATGAAGCGCCACGGCGCCAGTTTTTTATGATCTGGAACGCGGGCTCCTGTCGTCAAAATTTTCAGAAGTTCGGGCTCGGTTGGACCAGGGCCTGACAAATTGTCGGGCTTCACTGATCGGCGCGCGGCCAAAAATTCAAAAACTGCTGGCGTCATGAGATGAGTGCACACCATGAAGTTGTCGATGACAGCCGTAGGCGGGCCGTGACGCCTCGCTATCGCACTTGCAAGCTTGTTACAATGCCCGCCCTGTTCCAATGTCCGCAGCGAACGCGTCTCGTCAACGACCACCTCACAACTATGGAGCGCGGCGACCCTGCCGCTGACACGAGCTGATGCGCGCCCAGTTTCGAATGATCGTTTGGCTTGTCACCCTCACGGCCTGCTCAATATTGTGGATCGGGGCCCCCGTTCGGGCACAAACGCCGCCCGTTGAGGCGCCAGCCACCATGCTTCTGATCGATGGCTCCGGGTCCATGTGGGCCCGCTTCGAGGCCGACAAGCGCGCCAAGATCGACGCCGTCCGCGAACGTTTGACCAGCGTCGTCCAGACGGCGGGACCAGGCGCAATCGGAGTGACGTCGTTCGGCCATCGCCGTCGCGGTGATTGCAGCGATGTCGAAGTCGTCGTGTCACTTGACGACAGCGCCACACCGGCACAATCCGACGCTGCGCCAGCGCCTGAAACCGGTGATGGAGCGGCCCCGGCAGCAGCCCCAAGCGCCGCCCATGCCGCAACGCTTGCCGCTATCGCCAAGCTCGACCCGCGTGGCAAAGGCCCGCTGGCAGCCGGATTGCGCGCCGCTATGGCGGCGATCGGCACGCGCCGCCCGGCCAGCATCATCGCGATCAGCGATGGTGTCGATAATTGCCAGCAGGACGCCTGTGTGACCGCCAGCGAACTGGCGCAAACGTTTCCCGGCATCGCGGTCCATACTGTTGCCGTTGGCGTCGACCGTGCGTTGCAAGCCAAGCTCTCCTGCGTTGCTGCGGCGACGGGCGGCACCTTTCTCGCAGCCAACGATAGCGCTGAGGTCGACACGGCGATCGATAAGGCCGCGCAACTCGCGATGCTGTCACGTGAGGCGGCGGCGCCATCGAATGTGGCAGCGCCGGCGGCGCGGAAGACGCTGCCCGGTGGCGACACGCTGAGCGCCAAGCTGTCGCTCACCAACGATGGCAAACCGCTCTCGGTCCCAGCCCACTGGCGCATTTTTTCGCCGGGCGCGACGTCACCGCTGGCCGAACGCGACGCAAGTGAATTGTCGTGGCGGCTCGAACCTGGGTCGTACGATATCGAAGCGCGCATCGATCGCGCGTCCGTGCGCCAGACCATCACCATTGAGCCTGATGCAGCGACCATCGTCGTGTTGCCGCTCAACGCTGCGCATCTGAAAGTTGTCGCCCGCAGCGCCAGCGGCGTCGAGCCGACGACGTCGTCGATAATCCAACTGGTCTCCTCCAGTCCGGCTGGCGCTGAGCAACCCGCCATGACGACGATTGTTCAACATGGCCCGCTCGATGTGTTCGTCCCCCCAGGCGACTATACCGTCTCGGTGCGCAGCGGCGTGGCGCAGAAAACGGAACAGCTGAGCCTCGCGGCCGGAACTGAAAAAACCCTGGACATGGTCCTGCAATCAGGCTCGCTCGAGCTGACGGCTGGAGCATCCGAGAATAGCCCGCCCATCGACGACGTCGTGTTCGCGATCCAGGCCGATGATCCCGAGAGCGCGACGGGACGCCGGGACGTGGCCCGCTCGCGTGCCGTTCCCGCTCGACTAACGCTGCCGGCCGGCACTTATTATGTCTCGGCGCAGTCGGCGCTCGGCGAAGTCCGCCAGCGCATCGCCGTCGGTGCCGGTGAAGTCGTGCGCCAGCGCCTCATTTTGCCGCTCGCGCCCGTCACTGTCTCGGCACGAATTGCGGGCCATGCGGCGACCGCGAGCCACGGTCTGGTTTATCGGATCGCCGAACTCGATGGCGAAAAACGCGAAATCCTAAGGTCGCTCAGGCCGTCGCTGGCGGTCAAGCTGTCACCCGGACGCTACCGAGTGTCGGCGCATCTCGATGCACATCATATCGTCTCGTCGCAGGACGTCGCCATCGACGGCGCAAGTCCCGTCGACATCGTCATCGACGTAGCGGCTGCAGAGATCACACTGCAATCTGACGCGGCCCGCTCCGGCGACGTGCAATGGGACGTTCGCGATAGCGCCGACCGGCCGGTCTGGCATACGGCCGCGACGGAGCCCAAGCTGCTGCTGGCGCCGGGCCGATATACCGTCCACCTCGATACCCGCGAGGGTCGCAAATCAGCGGCCTTCGAGGTCAACAGCGGCGAGCAGCGGTTGATTCAGCTGGGTTCGGCAGCGATGCCTTAGCGCCGCCTTGAAGCCGTTTCTATGGTATGCGGACGACAGGATGCAGCATGACGGTACAGGCGGAACGATCAGGGAGAGCCAGCGTCAGATGACGACGGTTCCATGCAAAATGCCAGGCTTTCACAAAACGCCTGGCTATGGCGCACGACGTCACGGCGCCAAGTTCGCGTGCGCCGTCGTCGCCGGGTTGGTCGCCATGGTGCCGTCGGCGTTTGCCCAAAGCAGCGACGCGCCAGCCGAGCCGTGGGGCGCCGATGTGCAGATCAAATCGACCATCGCGAAAACATCGCCGTCGCCGATCCCGACTGTGGCGTCGCCGCCCGTGCCATCAGGGTCGCCGCCGGCCGACAACACCACCGTCATCGAACGCATCGGCGTCGATCCCAAGGCCGCAGCCCCGGGCGTCAAGCTCGTGGCGCTGCTCGCAGCCGACGGCCAGCAGATCGATCAAGGTCTTGTCTGGCGGGTCTTTCAGGGCTCAGACAGCCACGGCAAGGCAAAGCTGATCGTCGAGAAACGCGAAGCCTCCCCGCAGATCAAGTTGCAACCGGGCGACTACACCATCAACGCGGCATTCGGCCGAGCCCATTTGACCCGCAAAATCTCAGTGGCCGCGTCGACAGCCGCCGTCGAGCAGTTTGTCTTGAACGCCGGTGGGTTGCGCCTCAACGCCGTGACCGGCGGCAAGCCAGCACCGCCAGGTTCGGTGACCTACACGATCTTTTCCGACGATCGCGATCAGTTCGCCAACCGGACGGCACTGCTATCGGGAGCGAAGCCGAACCTGATCATGCGCCTCAACGCCGGCATCTATCGCATCGTCTCGACCTATGGCGACGCTAACGCGCGCGTCGAGGCCGATGTAACTGTCGAGGCTGGCAAGCTGACCGAGACCACGGTGTCGCACGCCGCCGGTCGCACCATGCTGAAATTGGTCACGCGTGCCGGCGGTGAAGCACTCCCCGAGACGGCGTGGACGATTATGAATAGCGGCGGCGAAGTCATCAAGGACACGGTCGGTGCGTTACCGAGCCACTATTTGGCGCCCGGAAACTACATCGTCGCCGCCCGCTCGGCGGGGCAGGTCTACAAATCCACATTCGCCGTGCAAGACGGCGCGACAACGGTGGTCGAAGTTTTGATGGACGCCAGCGCGGCGCGCGCCTCGACCGAAAGCGAGCCCGCGCCGGCGGCCGCTCCGGTCGACACCGGCATAGACGCAGAAAGCCTGATCAAACTCAAAAGTCGGTGAGGATCCAATCGGTCGGACACTGGTGGTCACGCATGCGCTTGTCGATGCGTGCGTGTTCTAAGGTTTGCCCGTCTTCCAGAAGCGCACTGCGCGCCAATTGCCATTGTTCGCACGCCCCCGTCAGATCGCCGGCCTGATAGGCCACCTCCGCCAGCGCCAGCCTGGCTTGGGCGTGAGCGGACAGCGGCCCATACTTGGCGGCGAGCCCAGCGGCCGAGCGCAGCGCCGTCATCCGGCCCGTGCCATTGCCCAACTGATCATGGGCTGCTGCAATCATGAGATAGATCGGTGCGATTTCGGTAAACTTGGCGTTGGCTTCGGCGTCCGTGGCGCGCTGCTCCAACGCCGCGATATCGCCGTCTGCGGCCAACGGGACCGAAGTTGGCTGATCACCTGACGGCAACACGCCGCCGACGTCTTTTGTCGGCTCGTTGAGCACCGTCAAGATGGTGTCCTTTGTGGTATTCGCCGACGGCTGAGCTGGTGTGCTGTCGTCAGCTATCATTCGCTGCACGAGCGATTTGGTTACATCGCCGGACACCGGACGCCGCCGTCCGCTGCGTCCCCTCAGCAGCAGTGTCATCAATGTGACGACAAGTGCAATGGGCAGTGCCAACACAACGGTCTGTAGGATGGCATCGAACTGACTATTGTTGACCACGCGTTCGTCCTCGTGCGCTGCCGTTACCGCCGTGCCGTGGTCGACATGCCGCTTCGAAAGATCCCGATGCCGTTATACGCTTTAGATTAGCGGAGTGGTACCGCGTACATCAAACCGCCTTTGGTCCACACATCGTTGAGACCGCGCTCCAGCTTCAACGGTGAATTTTCGCCAAGCGTCCGCGAAAAGATTTCGGCGTAATTCCCCACCTGCTTGATGATTTGGTAAGACCAGTCACGCGCCAAACCCAGCGGCGCACCGAGGTCAGCTTCGAGACCGAGCAGCCGGCGCACATCGCGCAGCGACGACGATCGCATGTCATCGACATTGCTGCTCGAGACACCGAGTTCGTCTGCGGCAATCAAAGTCATAAAGCTCCAGCGGACAATCGAGAACCAGCCCTCGTCGCCCATCTTCACCGCCGGACCACGCGGTTCTTTGCTGACCATTTCCGGCAGTAGCATGTGGTCACTGCTGTTCGACAGGCGACTACGTTCAAAGGCCAGCAGCGATGTGTCACCCGTCAGCACCGTGCATCCACCCGCCGCGTAGGCTTTGACCAGTTGTTCCCAGCGTTCCGAAACGACGAGTTGAAAACGCATGCCGCGCGCCCCAAAAAAGTCGGCGACGGCGCGCTCGCCACTTGAGCCCGGCAACACGCAAATCGACGCGCCCGACAATTCAAGCACGCTGGCGATCGAATGATTTTTCGGCACGAGAAAACCGCTGCCGTCGTAAAATAGCACGCCGACGAACCGGCCTCCGAGTTCGGAGTCGCGCGTCAGTGTCCAGGCCGTGCCACGCAGCAGAATATCGATTTCGCCGGCTTCAAGCGCCTTGAACCGATCGCCGGTCGCGATGCCGCGAAACTTGACGGCATTCTTATCGCCGAAGACCGCAGCCGCGACAGCTGAGCAAAATTCGACTTCAAGGCCTGTCCAGCGCCCAGCGCCGCTGACTTGGCTAAAGCCGGGCGCCTGCTCGGCAACACCGCAATTGAGATAGCCGCGCGCCCGTACCGTCTCAAGCACGGTCGGTGCCGCCACAGCCGTGACCGATGGCACAGCGACGACGAGTGACGCGCACAAGAGCCGCGAAAGCGTCTTTAACAGAAACCGCGCGGCCCATGGCATCGTCAACATTTCCAAAATCTGCTCTTCCTCGCCCGATCCGTGACACTGGCAAAGTTAAGGTGCCAATGGTCCGACGGGCCTCCGCACATGCGCGGCGTGTGCAATCTCAAACGCAGCCCGTGTCACCCAACAGCCGCGACGTGGGCAATATGGCCGCCCGGCAAACACTTCACGCGGCGCGCCGTAAAGGTCAAGACCTTGACCTTCGCGCGACTTTGCGCCACGAGACCAACGCGTGCTCGGAGACCTGAAAACATGGCGGATTCGAAGGATGGCTCTGGGTCAAAATTCCAAGCTGCAACCAACGCTGTGCATCTTGGGCGCGCGCCTTTTGATCAGCACGGCTTCGTCAATACCCCGGTGTATCGGGGTTCGACCGTGCTGTACCCGAGCCTTGCGAAATTAACGTCGCGCGATCAAGCCTACACCTATGGCCGGCGTGGCACACCGACGACGCGGGCGCTCGAAGACGCCTTGTGCGAATTCGAAGGCGGGTCATCCGCCATCCTAACATCGTCAGGCCTCAGTGCCGTCGCCACGGCGCTCCTGGCTTTCGTGCAGACCGGCGATCATCTGCTCATCGTCGACAGCGTCTACCAGCCCACGCGTATTTTCTGCGACCGCATGTTATCGAAGCTCGGCGTGACGACCACCTATTACGATGCCAACATAGGCGGCGGCATAGCGCAGCTTTTCCAGCCCAACACGCGGCTCGTTCTGGTTGAGAGCCCAGGCTCGCAAACTTTCGAGATGCAAGATATCCCAGCGATTGCCGCCGCCACCCGGGCGCGGAATATCTGGCTGATCGCCGACAACACCTGGGCGAGCCCACTGTTTTGCAAACCACTGGCACTTGGAGCCGATGTGTCGATTCAAGCGGCAACGAAGTATGTCGTCGGACACGCCGACGCCATGCTCGGCGCCGTCATCACCAACGCCCGCGCCGCCAACCATTTGGACGCCGCGAAAGAGGCGCTCGGTACGTGTCCTGGTTCTGAGGAAACCTACCTCGCGTTGCGCGGCTTGCGTACACTCGATGTCCGGCTCGCGCGGCACATGGCATCAGGGCTGGCCGTGGCCCAGTGGCTTGACGCCCGCAGCGAGGTCGCGCGCGTCTTGCATCCAGCCCTGCCGACGCACCCGGGCCATAGCATTTGGCAGCGCGACTTTTCCGGCGCGTCCGGTTTGTTCTCAGTCATCCTGAAACCGGCATCAGAGACAAAGCTGGCGGCGCTTCTCGATGGTTTGACGCTGTTCGGCATGGGATATTCATGGGGCGGATTTGAAAGCCTGGTGATCCCGTTCGATCCGTCGTCCTACCGTACCGCCATGCCGTGGCGCGAAGCTGGGCCAGCGCTCCGCTTCCATATCGGCCTCGAAGCGGTGGACGATTTGCTCGCTGATCTTGAAGCAGGATTCAACCGCATGGCAGCGGCCGGCGACTGAAAGCGCTTCCAGCGACGCGGCGGGCGAAGCATCACACCGCCGTAAAGCCGTTGTCGACGAACAAATGCGTTCCGGTGATGAAGCTCGCTTCGTCACTGGCGAGAAACAAGGCCGCGCGCGCCACTTCTTCCGGCTGGCACAGACGTCCTTGTTGCACGGCGATCGCCGCGTCCGACATATCGACGCCCAGCGCCGACAATTCTTTCACTTCGCGCAAGCCGTGCGGCGTCGCGACGAAGCCGGGACAAACGGTATTGCAGCGAATGTTCTGATCGCGAAATTCGACCGCAATCGATTGCGCGAACATGTGACACGCGCCCTTGCTGGCATTGTAGACGACCTCGCGCGGCGTTGCGGCGACAGCTGAAATCGACGACGTACAGACGATCGATCCGCCGCCTTGCTTGAGCATGCCGGGCAGCACGGCGCGCGTCATCAAGAACATGCTCGTGACATTGACCGCCATCAGCCAATCCCATTCGGCGCGCGTCGTCTCGAGGAACGGCTTGATGATAATTGTGCCGGCATGATTGAAGAGGATGTTGGGATTACCGAGTTCGCCGCTGATCGCGGCCACGGCTGCGATGACCTGCGCTTCATCCGAGACGTCGGCTGAAGCGAATGCAGCGATACCGCCGGCAGCCCTGATCTCTTGGACAACGGCGCGGCCCGCAGCCTCATTGCGATCGACAACGCCGACTTTGGCGCCCTCCGCTGCAAAAAGTTTCGACGAGGCGCCGCCCATGCCGGTGGCGCCGCCGGATATCAATGCAATCTTGCCTGCTAGACGTCCGGCCATGGTGCCTCCCGTGCGATGCTACGTTTCATGTTCAGGATTGGTGTCGA
This sequence comes from Hyphomicrobium sp., assembly GCA_021732485.1. Lineage (GTDB taxonomy): Bacteria > Pseudomonadota > Alphaproteobacteria > Rhizobiales > Hyphomicrobiaceae > Hyphomicrobium_B. The sequence continues at coordinate 15,375 of JAKFUV010000025.1, read as the reverse complement.
TCTCTCGCGGGTGCGCCGGCCGCCAGCACGCCGGCAAACGCTTCGAGAAAAATATCGACATGATCGCGATTGAAACACAACGGCGGACGGATTTTCCAGATGTTGCCGTGTTGCCCTGCCGTGCCGACGAGGACGTTGCGCTCGCGCAGCGCATTGACGGCAGCGACGGCCGTCTCGGTGTCGGGCTCGCGCGTCTCGCGGTTGGCAACAAACTCAACCGCGAGATACAGCCCGCAGCCGCGAACATCGCCGATACTGGCGTGGTCGCTGGCGATCTTTTTCAGGCCCGCTAGAAAAACCGCGCCGGTTTCGCGCGCGTTCGTCTGTAGCTGCTCGTCCGCAATAACGTCGAGCACTGCCAAGCCCGCCGCAGAGGCGACCGGGCTGCCGCCAAACGTATTGAAGTATCCAGCCCTCGACCCAAACGCCTGCAGCAGGTCCGGGCGAACGGCGACGCCGCCGATGGGGTAGCCATTGCCCATCGGCTTGCCCATGACAACCATGTCCGGCACGACGCCGTGGCGCTGAAATCCCCACATCGTTTCGCCGAGGCGGCCAAAGCCCGGCTGCACTTCGTCAGCGATGTAGAGGCCGCCGGCAGCGCGGACGGCATCAACGGTTTTCGCCAAAAATCCACGCTCGCCGGGAAAAACACCGTCGCTTGAGAAGACGCTGTCGGCGATCATTCCGGCGAAACGGATACCGTTCGCCTGCATCTTAGCGATCGCGGCGAGCACGGCCGCGTGCAGCACGTCGCCGGCGGCGTCACCCGCATATCGATAGCTATCGGGTGCCGGCACAAAAGCGATGTTGGACGCCGGCGCCTCGGCGCTGGCCGACGACGGCGAGATCTCCGTCGCTGTTGTTGTATTGCCGTGATAGGCGTTTTCAGTAGCGATAAATCCCGTGCCGCCAGTAACCTCGCGGGCGATGCGCAAGGCCAGATCAACGCTTTCGCTGCCCGTGCAGGTGAACACGATGTTCGAGATCTCGCCCGGAAACGTCGCCAGCAGCCGTTCGGCGTAAGTGTAGACATGATCGTAGAGATAGCGCGTGTGCGTGTTGAGCGTCGCCATCTGGCGCGCCACGGCATCGACGACGCGCGGGTGGCAATGGCCGACAGATGGCACGTTGTTATAGGCATCGAGATAGCGGCTGCCATCGGCATCGAACAACCACGCGCCCTCACCGCGCACGAGATTGAGCGGCCGGTTGTAAAATAGCATCGACGTTGGGCCGAAGGTTCTCCGGCGACGGGCGACGAGTGCCTTGACGGCCGGGTCCAGGCCCTGGCCGCTGCGCATGTCGAAAGCGTTCAACTCGAGTATCTTTTGCGTCGTGCTCATCGGGTTCCTTCGGCGGACGTCACAGCCCAGACCCAGCAAATCAACGGGCGGCTGAAATGCATTCGCCGCAAGCTAAACGCAGATATCGGCCGTGCGGTTGACTGCAAGACGCCAGAACTGTCCAAACGCTGCTCTCTTCCGCCATTTATTGCGCTTCTAACGACGCCTAAGCCAACTCTCGTTAGGCGTATGTCAACCGATGTGAAGCTCGGCTACGATACACGACGAGAGCACCTGTTGTAGGATGCGAGAGAGCCGGCATGAGCGATGGCGACCGCCCGCTTCCCAACCGATGGAAGCGGTTTTCAGAATGGGATGACCGGCCGCTGCGGCTCGACAAGTTTGCAGCCGAAGATGCCGAAAGTGGCTTTGCGGCTTTCAAGAGCCCGCATGATCCAACGCCCGGCCTCGCCGTGACGAACGGCGGCGTTACGGTGATGGACGGCATCGCCGCCGCCGACTTCGATATGATCGATTGGTTCATCGCCACCTACCACATCGATCCAGAAATCGCCGCCGAAGCGATGGCCATGCCGCCGCTCGACGTCGCCCGCATGCTCGTCGACATGAACGTGCCGCGCCATGTCCTTGTGCGGCTGGCGCGCGGCATGACGCCAGCCCGGCTGGCCGAAATCGTCGGGCTTCTGTCGTCGCTTGAGATTGCCTTTGCGTACAGCAAAATGCGGGCACGAAAGACACCCGGCAATCAGGCGCATGTCACCAACGCCAAAGACGATCCGCTGCAAATGGCCGCCGATGCCGCGACCGCCGTCGCCTTCGGCTTCGACGAAATTGAAACAACGATGCGGGTCGCCCGAAATTCATGGTCGAATGCGCTGGCGTGCGCGGTAGGAGCCGCCGTTGGTCGCTGGGGAACGCTTTTTCAATGTTCGAGCGAGGAAGCCGAAGAACTCAAAATCGGCATGGCGGGCTTCACCTCCTACGCCGAAACGGTGTCGGTCTACGGCACTGAAAAAAGCTTTATCGACGGCGATGATACGCCGTGGTCGAAAGCTTTTCTGGCTGCCGCCTACGCTTCACGCGGCATCAAGATGCGCTGCACGTCGGGCGCCGGATCTGAACTCTTGATGGGCTACCACGAAAAGAAATCGCTGCTTTACCTCGAAGCCCGCTGCCTGTGTCTACAGCGCGCCATGGGCGTGCAGGGTACGCAAAACGGCGGGATCGATGGCGCTCCCGTGACCTGCACCGTGCCCGGCGGCATGCGCGAACTGATGGCTGAAAACCTCATCGCCGTCTGGCTCGATCTCGAATGCGCGTCCGGCAACGACGCACGGCCGACTGAATCTGAAATTCGCGTTGGGGCAAAAATTCTTCCCTACCTCATCGCCGGATCGGACTTGATCTGCTCCGGCTTCGGCTCGATCCTGAAGTACGACAATTCGTTTAATGCGTCGCTGCTGAACGGCGAAGAACTCGAAGACTATCTCGTTTTGCAGCGCGACTTCGAGGCCGACGGCGGATTGACGTCGCGCGATGAAAATACGCTGCTCGACGTGCGCGCGCGCGCCATCGAAGCCTTCAGCGCGGTTGTCGAAGAGCTGGATCTGGCCCATCCGACGGCGGCCATGAAGCAAAGCGTTCTGACTGCATCCGGGTCCGACGACACGCGTAGCTTCACGCCGCGCGACGCGACCTTGATCAGCGAGGCCATCGAACAGCGCGGCATCACCATTTTGTCCGTCATCAAAGCGCTCGCGCGCCGCGGCTTCGAGACGGAAGCCAACAATCTGTTGCAGCTGGTGCGCCTGCGCGTCTCTGGTGATTACCTGCAAACCTCGGCTGTTGTACGGGATGGTCGCGTGCTCTCAGCCATCAATGATCCCAACGATTATCTTGGCCCTGGATCGGGTTATCAATTGAGCCCTCAGCGGCGCGGCGAAATTTCGACCATTCGCGATGTTCTGACCCGCGATCAGGTGCTGCGCGAAGAAGCCATCCACAAGGCGCCCGAAGCCAAACGCATCCGCTATCGCACCATTGGACCTGCTGCGGCCGGCAACGTCGTGCAAGACATCGTCATCGGAATTTCGCCAGCCTTCGGATCGACGTTGTTTCGCACCGTCGCCGGTCATCCGCTGTCGGACGTTGTGCGCCATCTCATCTCCGGTATTGCCGAAGGCGGGTGTCATGCCCGCATCGTGCGCATGCAGCACACCGCCGATACGTCCTTCATCGGCTTGAGCGCGGCGCGATTGGCGGGGTCCGGCATCGGTATCGGCATCCAGGCGAAAGGCACCGCCGTCATCCACCAGAAGGATCGTATGCCGCACAACAATCTCGAACTGTTCTCGAACGCGCCGATCACGCGGCTCGAACACTATCGCCGAATGGGAGCCAATGCCGCCGCATATGCACACGGACATTTGCCGGAGCCGATCGTCGTACCGACGCGGGGCGAGGCACTTGGCTCTCGCTATCACGCGCGGGTATCACTGATTTACGCGATTGAGACCGCTCTCACGATCGAAGGCGGTGCGCCGCAAGAGATCGAAGTTGCCTTGCTGGAGCCGCCTCAATGACCACTGCAAAACTCACCACGGCTGACTATCCGCTGGCGGAACGGCGACCGGAGCTTGTCACTGGCAAGCGCGGCAAGTCGCTCGACGACATCACGCTCGACGCGGTCATGGCCGACGACATCTCGATGGATGATCTGAGCATCACGCGCCACGCATTGCATCAGCAGGCGGAGATCGCCGCCGATGCCGGCCGGGCAACTCTGGCGCAGAATTTCAGACGCGCGGCTGAGCTTGTCGATGTCCCGCAGGAAACCATCATGCAGATCTATGAGCGCCTGCGGCCTGGACGGGCGCAGTCGAAAGCGGAACTGGTGCAATTGGCGCACGACATCGAGCAGCGCTATGGAGCGCAGGTCATCGCCGCATTCATCAGGGAGGCGGCCGACGTCTATGATCGGCGCGGACTATTCAGTAAGAGATTTTAGGGACGCCTGCATGACTTGGAAAACCGCCTATCGCTCGATCTATTACGACGGCGCGCCGGAGCCTGCCGACCCTGATGTCACGTGGGCGACCACGGCGCTGCTCATCATCGATGTGCAGAACACCTATCTGGTGCGACCGGATCGCGCCGCATTGTCAGTTGACGAACAGCGCCGGTTCGATGCCTGGACGCCGTTCCACGAGCGCATGCATAAGACGCTCATTCCGCGCACGCAGCATCTTCTCAATCTGTTTCGAGCGCATGGCATCGAGCGGCTGTTCGCCCGTATTGCTTGCCACACCAAGGATGGCCGCGAGCGGTCACTGTCGCAAAAAATGCCGGGCTGGAACAATTTGCTGCTGCCGAAGGACGAGCATCCCGGCCAGATCATTTCGCAACTTGCGCCGGAAGGCGATGAGATCGAGGTCATCAAGACGACCGACAGCGCGCTGACCGGCACCAACTTGCGGCTGATCTTGACCAACCTCGGAATCAAAACTGTGGTGTGCTGCGGGATCTTCACCGATCAGTGCGTGTCCTCGACCGTGCGCAGCCTGGCAGACGAGAGTTTCAGCGTCATCGTGGTCGAGGATTGCTGCGCTGCGGGGTCGGACGAACTGCATCACAAGGAGCTCGAAATCATGAACATGATCTACTGCCATGTGATGAGCAGCCAGGAGCTGATCTCGATGATGCGGCTTGACGATGAGGTCGGACAGACGCGGTTAAGCCCGGGCTAAGTCAAGCCTAGACTGGCGGCAGTCAAGTCACAGCCTAAAAAATAATCATACGTTCAACCGTAATTGCCTAGTCTTGGCGGCTTGCACCTGCGATCGGGGCCGATCATCATATCGACCGGACGGCCGGGGGATTTGGCGGTCACAACACTGACGATGATCCGTCGCTTTAAAGTCGGTTCAAACCGAGGGGAGATACGCAGGTGGCTCAATCCACAGCAACGGCCAGTGCCGTGCCTGAAAATTTCGAAGTCACCAGCGAACGCGGGCTCGATCGTCTGCACGGGAACGCAGTTGGTTTAATCGGCGTGCTGTTCCTGACCGTCACCGGCGCCGCGCCGATGACCGCCATGCTCGGCAACGTGCCGTTCGCTGCCGGCTTCGGCAACGGCATCTACGTGCCGGCCGCTTTCATCCTGGCGACGATCGTGTTGACGATTTTCTCGATCGGTTACGCGGCGATGGCCCGCAAGGTTTCGAGCGTCGGCGGGTTTTATTCTTTCATCAGCCAGGGCCTCGGCCGTGACGTCGGCATGGCTGCTGGCTTCGCCTCGTTCGCGTCGTACAGTGTGTTCGAAGCATCCCTCACCGGCATTTTCGCCTTCTTCGCCAATAGCTGGATATCGACCCACTTTGGCATCAACGTGCCGTGGATCTGGTTGTCGCTGTTCGCCATCGCATTGGCGGCGATCCTGAGCTATCTCGACGTGCAGCTTTCGGCCGCCGTGCTTGGCGTGGCGCTCGTGCTCGAAGTCATCATCCTGCTGATCTTCGACTTTGCGGTGTTCACCGCTCAGTCGGGTACAAGCTTCAACACCGAAGCTCTGAACGTGGTCAACGTGCTGACGCCGGTCGCCGAACAGAAAATCGGCGATGTCGAGATCGCGGCCGGCGCCGCAGCCGTCGGCGTGTTTATGGCCTTCTGGTCATGGGTCGGCTTTGAAATGGCACCGAACTATGCCGAAGAGTCGCGCAATCCCAAGCGTATCGTGCCGCTGTCACTGTACATTTCGGTAATCGGGCTTGGACTGTTCTACATCTTCACGAGCTGGTGCGCCGTCTCGGCGTTTCCGACGGAAGGCGACATGCTGACCAAGGCCGTGAAGGATTCAGGCAACTTCTTCATCAGCCCAATGGGCACGTTTGTCGGGCCGTGGGCTGCTGAAGCGATGGGCGTGCTCATCATCACCAGCGCGTTTGCCTGCGGCATGGCCTTCCACAATACGGCCGCTCGCTATTTGTATTCGCTGGCGCGCGAAGGCGTTTTGCCGTCATTCCTAGGCCAGACGCATGACCGCTTCAAGAGCCCGCACGTCGCCTCGACCGCGCAATCGGTGCTGGCGGCGGTATGGGTAGGTTTGTTCGCGTACTTCTTGGGCACCGACGATCCGAATGCTCAGGCCTATGTCGGCGTCTACACGATGCTCGCCATTCTCGGCACGATGCTGCTGTTGATTTTGCAGGCCATCGTCTCGATTGCGATCATCGCTTATTTCCGAGCCCACCATCCCGGCGAGGGCGGCGTGATTTCGACGGTGATCGCGCCGATCATTGCCTTCGTGGCGCAGCTCTACTTGGTCTATCTCCTCGTCATCAATCTCGGCACGTTCGGTGGAAACGGCAGCTTCGGCAGCAACATTCCGTTGATCGCGCTGGCGATCCTCGGTGTTGGCTTGGTCTGGGGCTTGGCTCTGCGGGTGCTGTCGCCGGCAACGCACGCGCGCATCGGCCGGCTCGTCTACAACGGTTGAAGACGAGCGCCGAGCACGATGACGATCAGACTAAAATATCGGACGGGCGCTGATTGTTCAGCGCCCGTTTCGCGTTCAATACGCCGTAGCACCCTGACTTTGGGATCATAACGACGGGAGACTTCCATGCTGACTTCGATCGCCGGCCGCTCCGTTATCGTCACCGGCGCCAGCAAGGGCATTGGCAAGGGCATCGCCCGCGTCTTTGCCCGTAACGGCGCCAAGGTGCTGGTGGTGTCGCGCCACATCGACGAAGCCGAGGCTTTCGCTGAGGCACTGCGACAGGACGGTGGCATCGCGAGCGGATTTGCAGCCGACGTCACGGATGCTGGCGATATGCAAATGATGGCCGACGCTGCCGCCAGCGCTCATGGCGGCATCGACATCCTGTGCGCCAACGCCGGCATTTTTCCGCAAGGCAAGATCGAGGATCTCTCAGCCGAGGACTGGGATCACGTCATGGCGACTAATCTCAAAGGCACCTTTCTGCCGGTCAAAGCCTGCTTGCCGTACTTGAAGGCATCAGACCAGCCGCGCATCGTCATCACCTCGTCGATCACCGGCCCCATCACGGGTTTTCCCGGCTGGACCCACTACGGCGCTTCGAAAGCCGGACAGCTCGGTTTCATGCGCACCGCATGCATCGAAGTGGCGAAGTACGGCATCACCGTCAATGCCGTGCTGCCGGGCAACATCTTGACGGAAGGCTTGATCGGGCTCGGCGAAGCCTACCAGAATTCGATGGCCGCTTCGGTGCCGCTGAAAAAACTCGGTACCGTCGAAGACATCGGATACGCAGCGTTGTTTTTAGCTTCGAAGGAAGCCGCCTACATTACCGGACAAACCATCGTTGTCGATGGCGGCCAGACGCTGCCGGAAAGCATGGACGCTTTAAATACCTGAGTTAAGCGTCACGCTGGGAATCGAGTTGCGCTCGCAGTGCGCGCGGCGAATGACCGGTCCAGCGTCGCACGGCACGACTAAAGGCCGACAGTTCGGAATAGCCGAGAAGCAGAGCGATCTCGGAAATCGGCAGTTGATGTTTGCCAATGTACGACAATGCCAAATCATGCCGCGTCTTTTCGACGAGATCCTTATAGCTGAGGCCATCGCGCCGCAGCTCCCGCTTCACCGTCTTGAGCGACAGGCGAATTTCGGCGGCGATCAGCTCCAACGGCGGACAGCCATCGGGTAGCCGGGCGCGCACCGCGCTGCTGACCAAATCGGAGACGCAGACGCGTGCCGCATCGCTCTGGTTCAGGCGCACGAGGCAAAGGCGCATCGCGAGCAACAGACGCGCGTCTTTCGCCGGCATCGCCATCGCCAGGCAGTGCGGTTTGAACAACAGGGCATTGGAGGGCTGAGAAAAGAAGACCGGCGCGCCAAACGCCCGCTGATGGTCACGCCAACCTGAAGGTTTGGGATGCTCGAAATGCACTTCTTCCGGGGACCATGACACGCCGAGCGCTTCACGCATGACATTCAAGAACATGCCGAGCGAAAGCTCCGCATCTTGTCGCCGCTCGACGATTTGCGGGCATTCAATGCGATAGTCGAGGCGCATCAGGCCGGTGTGCTCAGGCTGCAAGTGCATCGAGGTTGATTCCTGATGCAGCGGCAAAAGCTCAATCAGCGTTGCAAGCGCTTCGCCGAGCGTTGGGGCTGAGAGTGCCGCATAACCCCAAAGCCCCAAGTCGCGGGCATCGAACTGATTGCCGAACCATAACCCGAAATTGTCGTTGCGCGTCAGCCGTGAACTCTGCTCGAACAGACGGCAGAATGCGTTTAGGCTCAACTTCAACGTCGGAAGTCCGGCCATCTCCGGCGCGATCCCTGCATTGCCGAAGATGCGGTCGATATCACCATGCTGGCGTTCGATATCGGCGACAATGCCGGTCGCGGCAGCCGCCAAAATCGACGGACCGCCCTTGTCGGGCGCGGTCCATTTTCCGAACGGCGTTCGGTCGCTATCGGCGCTTGCCATCAGGGTCCACGCAATCGCTGCATTGCACGCTAAACGCTAGCAGATGCATCAAGTCGGTCAAGCGGCAGGCGCATTAACCGTTGCCCGCTGTGATCGCGCCTAACCCAGGGCACCGGATTGGTTAGCCGAATAGTCGCGTCCACAAGCCTAGCTTTACTGCGGACCCGGCCGCGACCGAAGTCCCGCGACCGGGAGCAAAACGCGCCAGGTAGCGTTGGCAAAGCGGCACGGTCCCTTGCGTGTAGGCGACGCCCATCGATTGCGCCAATTCGGTCTCGGAATGCGAACCGATCCACGCCACGAGAAGTAGGCGACGTAGCATCACGAAGGTTTCGATTTCACTCTCATCCTCGGCGCTCAGCGTGCCGACGCGGCGATAACCGCGCGCCCAAGCGCGTAGCAATTCCGGCACTTCCGGAGCGTGCTCGAAAAACGAAACGGTCGTCGCGCAGTCGTAGAGATACCACGAGAACCCGCAGTCATCGAAATCGATGACTTTGACGCGGCCCGCATCCATCAGCAGGTTGGCCAACCGCATGTCGCCATGGACCAAGCCGAAGCGCTGAGGTCCTTTGCCGAACCGCTCCAGGCGCTGGCCGATCACCGCCACCGTTTCAGTGAACACAGTGCGACTATCGTCCGTCATGCCCATGCCATCGCGCCACCGCCCCCAGTGCGGCGTTTCACCGAGGCTGGTGTCGAAATCCCAGGTATGGCGTTGAAACCACGTTGGCCGATGCCAGCCCTTGACATGGGCGTGCATGCGCGCCGCCGTCTCGCCCAGCAACTCGAATCCGGCGACGTCCGTCGCAGCCGGTTCGTGGCCGTCTTCCCAGGCAAACAAAACGACGTTGCGGGCCCCAACGCTTTCATCTCCGGCAATCGTTTGAATAGGATCGCCGTCGCGCCCTGCGATTGGAACCGGCGTCAGCGCCGCACCATCACGACGCGTTGCCGTCAACCACGCCAGCTCTGACGCTATCGCGCGGCGTGAATGGTAGCCGTGGCGATGCACGCGCAACGCCCATCGACGACCAGCGCTCGGATCGTCGATGCAATAGGTGGCGTTTTCGGAGACATTGATGAGGCGCGCTGTGCAACCATCGGCAAGCGCGTAGCGATGGATCGCCCGCATCGCCAAACGCTGCAATCCGTCTGCGGTCGTAGCGGAGACCGGAGGGGGATCATTGGTCAACGATGTTGTCCTCTCGCCGAACCTTCGTGCCGAACGAACATTCTAAATTCTACAGCCAGTCTCCACTTGACCACAGCCGTCGCGCGCTTGACCGTCGCGGCGAAAAGCGTTGGCCGCCTCCAAGCGCCACGCGACGTGCCGCCGCCGGTCGAGGCAGCGTTTGCAAATCGCGGCGTTGGCTCGCTTGGATCAACAATTGGTCACGCAGTTGGGCCGTCGCTCACATGGCGCAGATGGCCCTCTTTGATCCACACCCGGCACCCTGCCGAACCGGTGACGGCCGTAAGTTTGCGACCAACGGGCAAGCGCAGCCACGACATTTCAACGAACGCGTCTCCGCCCTCTTCAAAACCACCCGACAACACCAAGACTTCGATGCCGCCATCGGCGTCGATGTGAATGCGTTGTCCCGGCGACCAGCGTTCGAGGCGGACGTGCTCGCGCGCATCATCGAACAAAGCGATTGTTTCAACGCCAGGCCGGTGTGCGCACGCAACCGGCACGGCGCGCGCCGCGTCGATTTTAACCTGCGTGCGATCGTGCAATTCAAATTGCCAGAGTTTGACCAGCATCGTGCAGCCGACTGCCGAGCCAGGCGTGTGGCTCGTCCCCGGCGGATTGCGGCAATACGTTCCGGCCGGATAATCGCCGTGCTCGTCTTCAAAGACGCCGTCAATCACAAAAAATTCTTCGCCACCATCGTGCCGATGCGGCGAAAATTTGCTGCCCGGTGCATAGCGCACGATGCTCGTCGCGCGAGCGACTTCGCCGCCGACACGATCGAGCATGCGGCGTTCGACACCCGCCATCGGCGACGGCGTCCACTCCCGCGTTGCGGCGTGAACCGCAACGCGGACGGATAGATCCGCGTTGAGGATCATCGCGCGATCTCGCACCTAACCATTATTGCGCCGCCAAGCTCGGGCGCTGTGCAACGCGCTCGCGCCAGGCTTTCAGATGGGTGTGATCGTCCGGGATCTTGATGCCGACGAACTCGGCAAAATTGATGCCCGTAATGGCGGTGATGTCAGCCATGCTGAAGTCCGGCCCTGCGAGATAAGGCTGATGCGCTAGCGCCGTATTGAAATACGCCATTCCCGCCAGAACGCGCTCGCGCTGTTTTTCGCCCCACTCCTTGTTCTGATACGTCTCAATGTTGGGTCCAAGGCCTGGCGTAGCGTGGTGGAAATAGTTCGTTCCGGCGTCGAGCAACCCCGCTTCGGCGCGCCGCTGCATCATGTGAATGATGCCACGCTCTTTTGGCGTCGCCCCCGTCAGCGTTGGCCGGCCATCGAGATGGTCGATGTATTCTGTGATGGCGGTACATTCGGAAATCACGGTGCCGCACTCCAGTTCCAAGGCTGGAACGGTGCCTGACGGATTTTTGGCCAGGAATTCCGGCGTCCTGTGCTCGCCCTTTGGCACGTCGACGGCGATGAACTCGGCCTTGTCCGTCAAATTCTTTTCCGCCAGCGCTATGCGGATGCGGGCTGGGTTTGGAAATCCTCTGTATTCATAAATTTTCATGCGTCATGTCCTTTTACGTGGGCGTCATTCGAGATAACACGAGATTGCCTATCTATGAATAGATAGGCTAAAGAGTTCGGCCCGTCAGTCAATGTTTATGTCTTGTCAATCAACAAATCGGGACCGGCTACAGTGTCTTTAGAAACATCGAAAGCGTCTGAGCTCCTCGATCTCGCCGAACAGTATGTTCGCTCGGTTGGATACAATGGTTTCAGTTTTCGAGATTTGGCCGATGACGCCGGCATCAAGAGCGCGAGCGTGCATTATCATTTCGCCACGAAAGAGCGTCTTGCCGCAGCCGTGGCGCGCCGGTACGCCGAGCGATTTTTTGCAGCCGTCGGTGACACGGCCGACGCAACAATCACGGCGAATGAGCAAATGGACCGCTTCGTCGGCTTGTTTCGCATCGCGATCAGTGATGACAAGCGCCTCTGCCTCTTTTGTATTTTGGGAGCGGAGCTGTCGACGCTGCCCGATGAAGTGCAGCGTGAGGTCCGTCAATTTTTCGCCGATTGCACGACTTGGCTTGCGTCGCTGATCGCGCGGTTTTCCGCCGCCAAAAGCCTGAACGGAAAAGACCTCACAGCGAGGGCTCAGGCGCTGCTTGCCAGCTTAGAAGGGGCCATGATCGTGTCGCGCGCCGACGGCGATCTGGCGGTGTTCGACAGCATTGTCGGCGAGCTGCGGCACTGCGGAATGATCCCGCGAAAGTAAGTAGGTGCTCGCAGGCTTCGTGACTTCGATGTCTACACTATCGAACTCGGACGGAGCAAAGCGCAGTGTTTGGAACCTCGCATCTCGCAAACGGTGTCACCCATGACGTCATTCGCATGATCAAACGCGGCATTGACCCAAATGCGCCCTACGCCGAGCAAAAAGCAGAGGGCTGGACCGTCTCCGTTCTGTTGGATGAGTACGCCGCCGACATGCGACAACGCCATTGCTCTGAGCGCTCCATTGAAGATGTGCTGGCTCGCCGCAAGCGCTATCTATCCAGCTGGAAGAATCTGCCCCTCACAAACCTCACGCGCTCAATGGTGCGTGCGAAACACCAGGAGCTGTCGGAAAAGCGGGGCAAGGTCACTGCCAACCACACGATGCGTGACTTCCGCGCCGACTACAATCTCGCTCTGCGCGTCGTCGACAATCCCGACCTGCTACCAGACAACCCGGTTAAAGCGGTCACTTTCAACAAGGAGCGTCGCAAGAATGCTGTCATCCATCCCGACGATCTCCTTGCATGGTGGCAGAAAATTCAAACTCTTCCAAATCCACGCCGTCGCTTGATGCATGAGTTAGGTTTGTATTCCGGACTACGACCCGGCAACCTCGTTGCGTAACAACGCGACGGGATACATCTGCAAGATCAATGCATCCGCATACCGAAAATGAAATCAGGCCGATCATTCGATCTGCCGCTCTCTGCGTACATGATCTCGACAATTGAGCGCGCCCTCGCCGTCGGCGAGGTGCTGTATCCCAAGGCTCAGTTCTTGTTTCCCACGCGCGCGACCAAAGACCAACCTAAGAGCCGCATACGGAAGGGCGACGTTATCGCCACGCAAGTGTGGCGCGAGAAATCTCTGCCGAGCGAAACAGGACATTTGTTGCGCCACACCTACCGAACGATCGCCCAGCGCGAGCAAATAGACAAGATTGAAGCACGCCTGCTGTTAGACCACACTGTGCCGGGCATTGATGGCGTCTACATTCATGAGAAGGCACTGTTCGACCGATTACTTGCTGCTCAAGAGAAAATGTCGGCTGCGATCTCGGCGCTTTTGAACCGCCAGCTCTAATTGTCCGCTAGGCAGATTTAGGGTCATGCGGCCGCGGTTCGCGAGAGGACTAATAAGAGGAACAGCCACGCCCGCATCTCAGCTTCGAGCGGACAAACCCTCCTGCTCCCGAGAAGGAAGCGGGTGGCGCTTTTGTACGCGCTCGCATAATCAAAAGTTCGACATCAGGACCTGTCAGAAAAAACTAGAGACTTGAAGAACTGGGGATTTCGGGCTCATCGTAACCACCAGGGCAGTGGGCATGAGACAGAAATCCAACACGTCTGAGATGCCGTCCGAGAGTTTCGTGAGCGCCGCAAAGTCAGGACTTATTCGAAAGCTGCCGATGTCGGATGCTTGCCATCGACGCGCCCGCGTTTCCTCCAGCCGCACAATGACATTAGCTGAGCGGGCATGCAAATCAGGCGCCGTTTCGTTGTGGACGGTGGGGTATCTCTTGCGGACTTTATTTTAGGCCTAGCGCAAGCTTGGCGTCAGCAATGAGTCGTATATTCACGCGATAATATTACTGTTCGCGCAGTCTAGCAGCCTGCTTTCGAACCACGCCTCATGATACTCAATCGATTTCAAGACAACCAGATGGTGCGAGATGACAGTAGAAAACCTTAAGTCGCCGCCCAAATCTGGGAAAGTGAACTTCCAGCAGTTAGCGGTGCTGCTGAAGACCGACGAATCCCAAATATCGTTGAACCACCCAGTGCGCCTGATAAATGATGAGTATAATTCTTTAAAGGCAAAGTGTGCCCCACAATTCTTGCCAGATTTCAATGAATTAATGATTTCGATCGGCTCCGATTTGGCCGAGTACTGCATCAGTCTTAGTCCGGTCGAAGGTGACCCGTTTATAGATTTTGAAGTATTGAGTAGAGGGAGCAAGGTGATCGGTGGAGATTCTTTCGTTTCTGGACGGCTCTATGCAGAGCAGATCGTTCTCGAAATGTTGCAAGAGAGATTGATGGAACTTGCGAGCTGTATCGCTCTGAAGCGCTCACGTCTCACAATCGCGAAATCGGCTTTCAGGACCGCGATGAATATCAAGGTCTATCGAGGAGCTTTCCCCGTCTGGAACCCTCAGATTGGACGTCATATTGTTTTGCTGGCGATTGCGCCCGTGTATGTGGCGCTTTAAGCTTTCATCGTTTTTGGTGGTGCACCAGAAACCATCAAACTTATTCGACAAGTTGAGTCGAGGCTTACCAACTCTATGTGTTTCATCTGATGCTTCCGCGGAGACTATTCCGGCTTCACTGAGAAAATCGGCAAAACGCGGATGGCGCTTGGCTGTCGCCATCTACCGCACGGGATCAGTCAAGTGGTGAACTGATTGTCGGCTTCCTGGGATACCCTTCTCTTGCTCTCTAGCGGTAGCCCGCTGCCGGGCGAATATCGACTTTTGACTGATCGCCTCACGCCAGGTACCCAGCCGGCGAAGGCCGCCTTGTGATGAGGCGTGAGGCGGGCTGATATGATGAGTGCTGGTCAGCCTTGGAGATTGGTCCGTGCCTACGTCTGGACATAGGACTGAGCGCTCATACGCGGCATTGTCGACGCGGCGGGATTGGAGCCGTTCGGAGAAGCGGGCGATCGTTGCCGGGAGTTTGACGGCTGGAGCGAACGTGTCGGTGGTTGCCCGGCGGCACGGGGTGGCCCAGAGCCTGCTCTATCGCTGGCGCAAGGATTCTGCGGTGGAGGCGGGAACGGCGCCGGCCTTCGTGCCGGTTACGATCGCGGCGTTGCCTCAGCCGGGCCGAGCCTTGGCGCCTGCTGCCACGTCGATCATCGAGATCGTTCTTGTATGCGGGCGCGTGGTGCGCGGCGTCGCCGACGTGAATGCGGAGAAGCTTGCAGCGATCATCGCGGCGCTCGAGGTCAAGACGTGATTCCGGTCGCCGACGTACTCGCCCGTATCTCCGATCATCCAGCCAAGAAGATGGCCGAGCTGCTGCCCTGGAACTGGAAACCTACAGACGCGGCAGCTATGGAACCCCGAGCCGTTCGATCGTAAGCATTGGCCGGCGTCAGGCAGAGGGCGATCGGGCAGCCGTCGAGCAAGCTCTCAGAGAGACCAC
>JAKFUV010000012.1 GCA_021732485.1 Hyphomicrobium sp. | reverse complement strand
TTCGCCTGCAGGATCTCGCGACGCTGCCGACGCTCGGCCCGAAGGTCGAGCGTATTCTCGTGCATCACAACGCGCTGCGCCGCGGGCTCAGCCAGCCTGAAGTCAGCCACGACAAACTGATGGCGGACCTCAGCGACATCGCACCGAAAATTCTCCCCTTCATGGACGTGACGTGGGACCTGCTCGACAAAGCCTATCGGCAGGGCAAGCGCATCTTGTTCGAAGGCGCACAAGGTGCGTTGCTCGATATCGACCACGGCACTTATCCGTTCGTCACGTCGTCGAATACGGTTGCAGCGCAGGCGGCCACCGGCTCCGGCATGGGCCCGCGCGCGGTCGGCTATGTGCTCGGCATTGCCAAGGCATACACGACGCGCGTGGGGTCCGGTCCATTTCCGACCGAGCTTGCCGATGCCATTGGTGAAAAGCTTGGCGAGCGCGGCCACGAATTCGGCACGGTGACGGGCCGCAAGCGGCGCTGCGGCTGGTTCGATGCTGTGCTGGTGCGTCAGGTCGCGAAGGTGTCGGGCATCGATGGCATCGCGCTGACCAAACTCGATGTTCTCGACGGCTTCGAAACGCTGCGCATCTGTGTCGGCTATCATCTCAACGGCCAGCGGCTCGACCGGCTACCGGCGGGTGCGCACGAGCAAGACCAGGTCGTGCCGATCTATGAAGAGTTTGAAGGCTGGTCGCAATCGACGAGGGGGGCACGGAGTTGGGCCGACCTGCCGGCGCAGGCCGTCAAATATGTGCGCCGCGTCGAAGAGTTGATCGAGTGTCCGGTGACGCTTTTGTCCACCAGTCCAGAACGCGATGACACGATCCTGATGAAAGATCCGTTCCTCGGTTAAGCGCTCAGTTCGTTTATGAGCGCGTCGCCATGCTGGTTTGCGGTGTGGGTGAACGCGCCCGGGATGGTCTTCAACACGCCGCCAATTTGCCACCGCGTCACCAATCGCGCGCCGCTGTTCACGCGCAACGTTGGCATCGGCCAATCACCTTGGCCAGAGGGTCGCCGGAGGATCGAATGTGCATCGGCTGAGTGCTATCGGAATGAGCGCGATCGGCGCTGGTGTATTTGCGGCTGCGATCATCGTTGCGTCGACACCCGCCGATGCCGGCATGCCGCGCGGGGCCGTGCTGTCAGCCGACGAGCAAACGGGAGACGACACAACCGGCACCACGATTGCGCGCGGTAATGCTGTAATTACGATTCCCGAATATGCCATCAGCGGCAATGCGGACGTGATCGAGGTTTGGCCAAAGCGCAACGAGATCTTACTGAAAGGCCGGGCCAACCTCACCGTCGGCCGCCGTCACTACGCCAGCGATACAGTCTTGTGCACGCTCGACTTCGATCGCTGTTCGTCGACAGCTGCCGACGCAGCCGATCCTCAGCCCGCCGCTTTGCTCAGTGAGCCGCCGGTCACCGCAGCCACGACGCCGTGGTAGCGCGCCAGCGCTCCGACTTGAAGCTCAAGAGCCAGCAGGCGATTTGGATTGGCCGGCCCTGGCAGTCTGATGTGAGCTTCGGGAATGATTTGAAATCCGAAGCGGCCATAGTACGGCTCATCGCCGACGAGCATGACGAGGCTCAGGCCAGCACGGCGCGCCGCTTCGATGGCGTCGCGAATGAGCAGCCGCCCAAAGCCTTGCGACTGATGTTCGCTCGTGACGACAATCGGGCCGAGAAGCGCAGCGCCCGGTACGCGACCGATGGTGACCTCGGTCATGCGCAGTGCCGCCACTAACCGCCCGTTCAGTTCAACGACGCGGCAAAACCGCGACAGGCCGCCCGTGCCTTCGCGCACGCGATAGGCCGAGCGGGCAAACCGGCCAGGCCCCAGAACGTCGCTGTGCAGACGAGAAATCGCGAGTTCATCGTCGACGCGGGCAGGGCGAGTGGAGCTGGGAGCGAGCATGGACATGTTGATCTCTGACAACGCACGATATGCGATACAAAACACCGCTGATGGCTCAGGCGACGGACATCTCTACACTCAGTCACAGCTGCCACCGCACGGCACCGGCTGCGCACTTTGCGGGCTTCTACCACATCTGTGCTGGCGCGCGACCCTGAAGCACTTCCGCGAGGCGCATTGCTGTCGCAGGGTTAATATCGCCGGGCAATTCACTGGCCGCAAAAAACCGTTGCTCGGCGATTTCGCGATTGGCCGGTGGCACCGATGGCTGTGACCAGCGGCGGACTACGAACAGCACGATGTGATCGCCGCGGAACAGTCGCTGATTGTCGTAGAGCCCAAACAATTCCGGCCGGCCGTCGACGATGACACCGGTCTCCTCGGCGAGTTCGCGCGCCACGGCCACGTCTACGGGTTCCGAAACTTCGACGCCGCCGCCTGGAAAATGCCACCCGGGCCGATAGGTGTGGCGGATCAAGAGGACGCGTTCGGCGTTATCAAGCACACAGGCTTGAGCTCCAAGCGTCAGCGCTCGGGTCATTCGCCAATACCTCTGCATGCCCCGAACTACCAACGTCTTGCCAGTCATGCCTGTCGCCCCTGTCACGAATTGCACGGCTTTTTGCGACGCGTTCGAAGCCAACAGTCGAGCCACGAAATCGCCGTGAAGTATGCTAAAGCGCTCTGCGATCCGATAGCATCAGATCGGCGCTCTAGTATGATGCTTTGTCGCATTTTCTGACGACGAACCGGGATCCACTTGGTCGGAAAATGCTCTAGGCGTAGTCCGCCGGATCAAATGCCAACCAATTTTAATGACGTCCGATGAGCAACCCTGCGGCCGCGCGATACGATATGACGCAAACTTTTACACTCGCGCATTTTTCCGACTTGCACTTGTCGCCGATCGTCGGCCTATCGCCGCGCTATTGGACAACAAAGCGGGCGCTTGGTTTTTTCAACTGGCAGCGCCACCGCCGGCGCGTGCATGTGCCAGCGGTTGCCAAGGCGCTGATGGACGATGCCTTGTCATTAAAAATTGATCATATCGCCATCACCGGAGATTTGGTCAATCTCGGCTTGCCGCGTGAGTATGAAGCAGCCCTTTCATGGCTCCAGAATTTTGGCGCGCCCGATCGCATCACGGTCATTCCCGGCAACCACGATGTCTATTCCTGGATCGGTGCCGACCAGGGCTTTACGCGCTGGGCCGCCTACATGGGCGCTGAACCCGATAGCTTGGTTTTTCCGTTTGTTCGCCGCATCGGACCGCTGGCGCTCATTGGTTTGAACTCGGCGATATTAACGCGTCCAGGGTTGGCGTCCGGCCTCCTGGGAGCCGCGCAAATGGAGGTCGTCGGCGATTTGCTCGAGCGGCTCGGCAACGAAGGCGCGGTGCGCGTCGTTCTCATTCATCATCCGCCATTGCCCGGTATGACGCATCCGACGCGAGCACTGACGGACGCGCATCATTTCAAACGCGTACTTGAGCGCTCGGGCGCTGAACTGGTCCTTTACGGACACAACCACGTCACGCGGCTGGACTGGCTGTCGGCGCAAGACGGCGCCATTCCGATCAGTGGTGCTGCATCGGCATCGGCAGCACTTGCGAGCGGTCAAGACACGCTAGCGAGCTATGGCGTTTACACTGTCGTCAAGTCGGACCGCGACGTTCGCATGACGCGCGCCATTCGCGGGATTGCGAGCGACGGCGGCGACGTCGTCGAATTGTCCGACGAAGTTCTCATGCCTCCGTCATGACCGCGCACCCTGTATCGCTGCGACGTATCGACCTTTCATGACGTGTTCAGCGGCCAATCGCCACGCGGTTCTGCAAGCGAGTGCGCAATGGCGTGTCTTGTCGTCGCGCAATCGTAACGACGACCACGCCGGTGCCGACGAAATAGGCTGCAGATATGCCGTATTTTCGTCGCGGAACGCGATGATTGCTTCGCCGACGAGCTGGTGCACAGACGTTGAGCGGCATCATTGGTGCGCTGTCGTGCTATGCTCGCTGACAGAACTGTAGGAAGGCTCATTGCGTAGTTTTAATCGTAGAGCCGATGTAACTAATTTGTCCGGTGCGGCGTTGGAGGGCGCTCACATTCGATTTGCTGCGCATCACGCAGCGTTCAACCGGTACTGGGGGCAGTGGGGCTTTGCGCAAAACATTGGATATCAATTTAGCTCTTCAGGGCGGCGGCGCCCATGGAGCGTTCACGTGGGGCGTTCTCGACCGCCTACTCGAAGACGACCAGATCAATTTCGGTTGGATCAGCGGGACGAGCGCCGGGGCCGTCAACGCCGTCGCTTTGGCGAGCGGCTTAGCGGAAGGCTCGCGCGAGAAGGCCCGCGAACGGCTCTATAAGGTTTGGGATGCCGTTCACAAAGCCGGCGTTCCCGATCTGTCGCGTCTCAATCCGTTTCTCAGCGGTTTCGCGCGCTCCGGCTCGCTGACGCAAATGGCCAGCATGTGGTCGCCCTATGAATTCAACCCGCTTGGGTTTGACCCGCTTCGCCGCCTGATTACCGACAATGTCGATTTCGATCTGATCCGCGCCAAATCGCCGGTCCAATTGCTCATCGCGGCGACACACGTGGCAACCGGGCGTGCGCGGTTGTTTCGTCAAGACGAAATCACAGTCGAGGCCGTGCTGGCTTCGGCGTGTCTGCCAACGATGCACCACGCCGTCGAAATCGATGGCGCTGCGTATTGGGATGGAGGCTATTCGGCCAATCCCGATCTGATCACGGTCGCGACCGAAAGCCCAGTCGCCGATACGCTGCTGGTCATGGTCTCGCCGCGCAGTATCACTGGTCATCCAACCACAGCGCGCGACATCACCATGCAGACGGCGCGGATGCAATTCAACGCGCCGCTGCTGCGCGACATCGAGATCATCACGGCGGTCCGCGACACCGCCAGTTCGATGATGCCGAAGGGGCGCCTGGCGCCTTTGTGCAAGCATCGCTTTCATCTGATCGACGGCGGCACGATCACCGGCGAACTCAACGCGGAATCGACGATCAAGCCGGATTGGAATGTCATGACCTACCTTCACGGCGCCGGTCGTAACCATGCTGACGAGTGGCTGGCGACGGCACGCGGCAGCATCGGCCGGCATGAAACCGTCGACCTCGCCCGGCATTTTTTTCCAGTGATGGATGGCGGCGTGCTAGGTCGCGCCGCCGCGCCGAAGAAAGCCATGGCGTCGCGGCGGATGGTGTCGCGGAAATCCACGAAGTAGGCGTCTGGCCGAGACCTCGGCGCGGCGTGAACAAGCGACGCCAAATTTAGCCGATCAAACGCGCGTAGCCCTGTTCGATCGTTTCATCGAGCAGGCGCTTGTACTCACTGTAGGCGTCGTGTTGCGGCATACATTCACCGAGCGTCACGGCATCAAACGTCGCCCGCTGCACATAGACGATCGGCGTCGAGACTGGCATGAATGACGCCCGCTGTTTGTTGAGCGTAGTGATCAGCCCCCGCATTTCGCCGCCGCGATCGAGTTGTGAGACGACGACCATGCGCATTGCGCCCTTGGTCAGCGACACGAGATGAATGAACATCGACGACGCCGGAATATACAACCGTCCGCGATGGGCATAGGGCGCATCGAGCCGGTCGCGCTCCTGGAACAGCAAGCTCGGCCATTCCGGATCCCAGGTGACGTCGGTACGATAGGCGACGATCGTGTCCGGTTTCGTGAATGAGCGGCGCAACGTGAGATAGCTGGCGATGTAGTGATCGACGGCGGCGCGCGTGTAGGCCCCCATGTAAACCGGCGCCATGATGCCGCCTGTGGCCGCCAGTTCAGCGGGGTTGTCGCGAGCGACGCTTTCGCCATGCCACGCATCGCGGATGCCGGGGAAATTCAGACCGAGGACCATGCAAACGTCGAACAGCGTCTGGTCGCGCACCGAACGGCCGCCGAGCAAATTCTGGATGGTCTTCTCGTGGCAATCGGCGGCGTCCGCCAATTCAACTTGGGTCAGTTTCTTTTCGACCATTGCAGTGCGCAGATGATCGAGGGCATCGGTGCGCGTCACGAGCGGCGGTGGCGGTTTCGGAGCCGACGACGGCATATCGTAGATGATCCCAATACGTCCCAACTTATCGGAAAGTACCGGTTATTATCGGTTGCTGGCAATGGGGCAGCAGAACAAAGGCCGGGCGTTGTGACCTATTCAGCGATTTTAGTGTCCGGCCCGTGTGGGAAGAAGTGCTGGTAGGCCAGCGACAAAAACGTGACGCCGATAATGCCGCCGGTAAACAAGATCAGTTCAGCAGTCACTTGGCTGAGGGTGTTGGTGGCGCGGGTCAAATCGTCATTCTGAAGTGTTGTCTGGAGGACGATCGCAACGAATGGAAGCGCAAACACTAATCCCGAACCGAGGTAGAGCCGCCAGAAATTTCCGCGTGTCTTATTCCACAGTTGCCGCAGACTGTGCTGGCGTTCGTGCAGCGCGATCGCAGGTAAAAGCAGATACAGCCGGGTCGGCACGTAAAGCAAAGCGGCGCACGGCCCCAGCAGAAACGCCACTGAAGAAGCCGCAAAGTTGGCCAACTCTTTTGAGCTCTGCGCGGCGTCCGCCTCGCTCGGCTGCGATGCAATCTCTGACTGAGCCGGCAAACCCCGTGATGGCGCTGCGATTTGAATCGCCGCCATCGGCAGCAGAAGTGGAGAGAACATCAGGCACGCCACGCCAAAGTATTTCATCGCCGCAGCCGTTTGTTTCAAAGGTGATGCTGCCGTCTGAGCTTCCCGCATTAGAACAAAGCGATGCCACGGCACGGCGACCAGGGCACCGATCAGCGTTGAAGCCGCTAATGGCAAGAAAAAATACCAGAGGCTGCCGAACAGCTGTCCGCTCTCGGTCGCCGCCTGCTCCAGCGGCCACATGGCCCAATTCAACGCGGCGGCAGCAGTGACGAGCAGGATTGCCCATGGCCAGGCAAACGACAGAAATTTCCTGACGTTTACGAACGCCACCACGTGTGCGTCGATGACTGTCCGCCAGAATGGCAATTTTAAAGGGGCGAAAGTGTCGGACATCGATCAGCTCCCCGATCGGTCCGGCTTGCGGACACGACGCGTCTAATCACAGCTAAAGACCAAAAAAATTTATCGTGCAATCACTTCCAAACGCACCTTGGTTAGACCACGGCCGGTCATGCCAATGTCTTCGGCAGCGCGCTCCGACAGGTCGATGACGCGCCCCGGCTTGAACGGCCCTCGATCGTTGATGCGCACGACGACACTCCTGCCGGTATCGACGCACGTAACGCGGACGCGGGTGCCAAAGGGCAGCGTTTTGTGGGCAGCAGTCAGGTCGCGCTTGTTGAACCGCTCGCCCGTCGCCGTCATCTGACCCTGCCAATAGTAGGACGCGACACCGGTCATCGAATGCCCATTGCCGGTGGGTCGTGGCCCTGTCGCCGCTATTTGAACCCGGCCATCGAGCCCGGCTTTGCCAATGCTGCCTGTCGTGAGGCGACGGTCGTGCGCGGCATCCTCAAGCCGGGTGATCGCCGCAGCCCAACCGTCGTTGGTGGCCACATCTTGAATTGGCTGTGGTGGGTTGAATGCTGCCGGCGGACTGATCGCCCCGGCGAACCCCAAAGATACCGTGGTCAACCATGCCGGCAGCGCGGCGTCAGAGTCGACGGTGATCAGACTGATCTTAACCGGACGCTGTACCAGTTCATCTGCGCCCGCGACGGCCGGCAGTCCGCCAGCCAATGCCATCACCATAACTGTTCGAATAATGTCGCGCCTGCGCATCCGAATAACTGGCTCCCGCCTGACGTCTGATGGGTGCGGTTAAGATGATTCTGCGGCGCAAAAAAGATTGGCGGCGCAGAGCGTTATGCTCGGTGCGCCGCCATCGTGTCTTGCGTGGACGTCTCGTTTAACCGCGGCCGAGCACTGTGACAGATACCGGGGCAACGCCAGATCCAGTCATCGAAATCGACTGCGCGGCAGCGCGCGACAAATCGATGATGCGGCCGGCGATGTAGGGACCGCGATCGTTGATGGTCACAACGACAGATTTGCCGTTGTTTTTGTTGGTGACGCGAACCTTGGTGCCGAACGGAAGTGTTTTATGCGCGGCTGTCATGGCGTTTGGATTGAACCACCCGCCCGATGCAACGCGCTGGGGCTGCCAATAATACGAGGCCTTGCCACTGCTGCCCGAACCGCCGGACGAATACGTCTTCGTGGCGACACGCTGGCGCGACGACTTGGCGTTGTAAGCAGCTCTGTTCTGAGACTTGTAAGCCGCCTTCGACGAGGACATGCGGTAGCCCGACGCCGATGAGGTGCGGTCGTTGCACGCGTAGCCTGGCCCCTGGCAAGCCCAGGTTGATGCGCTGGCTGGTGCCGCGCCGACGATGGCCAGTGCAATGGCGCTCGCCGTGATCCCCATGATAGAACGCATGGTCTACTCCTTTGTCTGATTGAGCCAACAGCAGCGGCAGGTCGTCTGGCATCTCCCGTTTGACCGCCCGTTTTGAGCCTATGGGTTGTGCCCCACACCGCTCGACCGCCAACGCGGTCCGGCGTCTAACGTGACGACCTTGGAAAAGGTTGCTTCAAACGTGACCCGTCGCTCTAGTTCAGAATTCGGTGCATCCTGTTGCCAGGCTTGAGAAAACCGAGTTCTGGTTTGGCTGGCGTGCACTGCGCAATTGTGACCGTCAACCCAGCCCTCGCCGCACAATTTAACCACATTGCGCAAGCGTATGACACTAATGGACTTTTTGCGCCGCACCCATAGGTTGCGCGACCGCAGGCCGCAGTTTGGCGGGCAGGATTAAACTGCCGTTCGTTCTTAATCCGACCGCGATCGTGTCTTGCAGTGGTCATCGCGTCTTCGTAGGTGTCGCGCGTCGCTATCGCATGGGCGCCAAACGGGCCGTACTCCGTAAGTGCAATGCGCAAAAAGTTGCGGCCATCGAGGCTTCCATGACGACAGCGCCTCACAAGCCGCGCCCTGTGGCTTCGCCTGGACCGGAGACTGATATCGGAGACGCCTGTCGCGCCGATCATAGCTCCGCTGTCCCGGCGTTCGGCGAAGCCGTGCAGGTCTGGGCCAATATCGGCCTCACCTCGTTCGGTGGCCCGGCCGGTCAGATTGCGATGATGCATCGTATTCTGGTTGATGAAAAAAAGTGGCTGGACGAGCGCACCTACCTGTTGGCCCTGAATTTCTGTACACTGTTGCCGGGTCCCGAAGCGATGCAGCTTGCGACCTACTCCGGCTGGCGGCTGCACGGCATCAAAGGCGGACTTGCCGCAGGTTTGTTATTCGTACTGCCCGGCGCCCTCGTCATTCTAGCATTGTCGGCGCTGTACGCCGCGTTCGGGCAAGTTCCGGCGTTGACGGCGTTGTTTACCGGCATCAAGGCCGCCGTTCTTGCCATCGTCATCGAAGCGCTGCTGCGGATTTCCAAGAAGTCTCTCAAAAACCGCACTGAATGGCTGATCGCTGCGGCGTCATTCGTGGCCATCTTCTTCTTCAAGGTTCCATTTCCGCTGATCATTTTGGCCGCTGGCGTCATTGGCTATCTCAGTCTGCCAGCCGTTAGCGCATCCAGCGCACCTGCCGCTCAGATCGACCGAGGCGGCCAAGGCGCAATGACGCCAACGTCACCGGTGGCTTGGAGAGACACCGCGAAGACGGTTGCCATGTGGCTTGCCATCTGGATTGTGCCCTTGCTGGCGGTGGCTGCCATTTTCGGCACTGATCATGTCCTGGCCAAACTCGCACTGTTTTTTTCGAAGTTAGCTGTTGTGACCTTCGGCGGCGCTTACGCCGTGCTGGCTTACATGGCGCAGGACGTGGTGCAGGTTCACGGCTGGCTGCGGCCCGGCGAAATGCTCGACGGGTTGGGCCTCGCTGAAACCACGCCGGGACCGTTGATCCTAGTCACAGAGTTCGTCGGGTTTCTCGCCGCCTACCGGGCGGGTGGCGGCGAGCCGCTGCTCATGGGAACGCTCGGTGCGGTCGTGACACTGTGGGCGACTTTCGCACCGTGCTTCCTTTTTATCTTTGCCGGCGCCCCCTACATCGAGCGACTGCAATCTGCGCCGCGCCTAAAGTCGGCTTTATCGGGCATCACCGCCGCCGTGGTCGGCGTCATCCTCAACTTGTCGCTCTGGTTTGCCTTGCACGTCCTGTTCAAGTCGGTCGCCGAATTCGACGCCGGCCCGCTGCACATGATAGTACCCGACGTGGCAACGATTGACCCGACGACGGCCGCTTTGGCCATCGTCGCCGCCGTTTTGCTGTTTGGCCTGCATCGCGGCATCATGACGACGCTGGCGGTCTGCGGGGCGCTATCTCTGGCACTGGCTCAACTGGCTTAGTGACTTATAGCCAGCCTTTTTTGCGAAAATAGAGATAGGGAATGAGCGCCGCGACGAACATCAGTGCGAGCGCCAGCGGATATCCATACTCCCATTCCAGCTCCGGCATGACTTTGAAGTTCATGCCGTAAATCGATGCCACCAGCGTCGGCGGCATCAGCATGACGGCCATCACCGAGAATAACTTGATGATCTGGTTCTGCTCGGTCGAAATCATGCCGAGCGTGGCGTCCAACAGAAAACTGGTTCTTGCCGACAGAAACCGCAGGCTTTCCATCAGCGAGGTGATGTCCTGATTGGCCGACTCGTAGCGGGCAATGACGGCCGGATCGGCCTTATGATGGCGAACGGCGTTGACCGCGAACAGCATCAGCCGATGCAGCGACATGGCGCTTTCCTGGGCGCGTGCCACGACGTCGCCTTCCTTGCCGACAGTGCGTAACAGCACATCGAGGCGGCGATTGCGCGATGGCTCGGTGCCTTTCTGGCCGAACACGAGTGGCGCCATGCTTTCCACTTCGTCCTGCACGCGTTCGATTAAATCGGCTTCCCGTTCGATCAGCATTTCGATAAGGCCGATCATCACCTCAGCGCCGGATGAGCAGCCATTGCCGCCCTTGGCCGCGCGCGCGATGTAGAGCCCGAAGCCTTTCGGCTCGGCGTAGCGCACCGTAATCAGCCGATCGCCCGCCAGGATGAAAGTGATGGGCGACGTCATCGGCACACCGACGCTGGAATTATGCAGCACGATGCCGGTCATGTAGCTGGCACCGTTCTCGGTATAAAATCGGTTGGATGCCTCGATCTCGCGCATCTCGGAACGGGTCGGCACATCGATGTTCAGCGCCCGCTCGACGATCCCGTCTTCGTCTTCGGTCGGATTGAGGATGTCGATCCAAACCGTCGAGTCGCCGACCATTTTATCGTCGAGCCGAGAATTAAGCCGCCCACCTTGCGAGTCATAAATCGTGATCATCAGGCGACGTTCCATCGAGTTGCGAGAGCGCGCCAGGATTACCCGCCGCTCAACGCGGTTATAGACGGTCACAGGAGACGGATGGCAAGCTGGCAAAAGCAGAAACTCTGCTATCATCATCCGGACGCCAACTTTATGACATGGCGTGAGGCAGCTCCGCCGCGTCGAGACGCCTGCAATTTATAAATGGTTGCCGCCTCGATGGCGTTAAGCTTGGCCTTGAGAACGACTGAAGATCGTCGTCGCGCATAAGGACAACCCCATGTTGATTTTCAATACCGGACGCGCTCACGCATCGATGGGCGCAAATGTCGGACTGGCCATCGTTGCCATTACTGCTGCCGCCGCATCCAGCGCCCCCGCCTTAGCCAAAATCGCCTGCACGTCCGACGGCTACCAGATTGTGCAAGGCACACCATTGTCGACGCCGTATTGTCAGGACAATCTGCTCGGCAAGGTCGCACGCCAATATGGTATGCGCGTCTCCGATGTTGAAATCCGCCAAAATCCAAATACCAAGCGCTATGTCTGTCGCTTTGTCGGACGCGATATCCGCGTGCAGCAGACCTGCGGCGAAACCAATTATCGCGGCCGCGGCTACTGATTTCGACACAAAAAAATGCCCACGCCGGATGCCGGCGCGGGCGTACGATCTGGAACGACACAGATCTAAATCTAGCTGAGATCGGGCGTGACTTCGCCGACATCGCGAGCGCGTCGGACACTGCCATCAAACTGCGCGCCTTCAGCGATCGCGAGCGACTGCTTGACGATATCCCCGTCGACGCGCGAGGTGGCGTTCAGCATCACGCTTGAACCCTTCAATGCACCGCGAACCTCGCCCTGCACCATGATCGCACGTGCAACGATGGTGCCGGTGACGCTGCCGGTTTCACCGACGGTCACGCTTTCGCCGTGCACGTCGCCCTGAATATGTCCGGCAATCAGCAGCGAGCCTTTGGTTTTCAAGACCAGCTGCTGGCCTGAAATCGTGATGTCTTGTCCGAGCACCGATGTTGGCGAATCTGGAACGCGCATCTGCTGTACCGACCCGGATTGAGCGAACGGCGGCGGCGGCGGCGCTTTCGCTCCTGGCATGCCAACAGGACCCATGGACCGTTGCGGCTCGTTGGCCCGCTGATCCGGCGTTGCGACGCGATTGAACATAACTAAACCCCCAAAAATAGCTGAAGCTGATTTCTTCCCCGTGCGGCGAGGTGATCAGTTCCGTGTGGGGACATTATGTCCAAGTTGCGCGATTGCCACCAGAAACAATTTTTCGACAGCAATTGGTCAGGATGCAGGCGTTAACCAAACGTCCTGCTGCAGGCGATCGACAACCGGTGCGATCCGGGCAGCGCTTGGGCGAGTTATTCAGGCTGCATCAATTTCGGCTCGGGCGGCATGACGCGTGGATCGATGGAGATGCCAGCCAGTCGCCACCCGTTCAGCGCTGCATCATAGTCATAGACGAGGTCGAAGACGATCCGCCGGTTTTCGATCTCAAAGAATCCGAGCATGCGCAGCAAGCCGTTGCGATCGAGTGTCGGCGGTCGTGAGGTCACTGGCGTCAAACGGCGGACCGCAGCGAGATCGACCGCCGCCGATTTGAGAGACGCGAACTCCTCGGCGAGTTTTTGCGTCGGGTGCTCGGACTGAAAGCGCGCCGATCCCATGGCGTAGAGCGTTTGGTAGTCGCCGGATTTGTTGCCGCTATCCACCGCGAGAACAGTGTCTCGGACGAGATCGATGAGGTCTTGCGGGTCGGGAACGGGCGGCCCCTCGTAGGCCTGCGCTGGCGCTTGTGTCGCGAGCATCGCGCCGATCAAGACGCTGACTACGGCGAAAAAACCCGCGCACAAATTTCGCCGCATACGGGCATGCCATCGCGTTTGCACCATTGCGAAGGTCCTTTAAACCGTCCGTTGAAGGGTCGCAAGGTGAGCCGAGTTCTGTCAGCCGCCGCGGACCACTCAATCGCTCAGACCCGGCGCCAATTCCGTGCGGTCACCATAGCGGTGAACGGCGGTCGGCGGCAATCGTGTCTCGGAGATAGCGCGCGCTGCTTCAATTCACGTCGCAATTCGGGCGCGACCCAATGCAAATTTCTGATGGCCATGCCGATGATGAGCTATTGTTCCGGCGGTCGTCGCGGCCAAATAGGTGCCGGCCGTCACGTCGGCTGCTAGTGTGGTCGCCAAGAATCACACCCTGGGAGGATGTCGGATGGCTATGGAACGGCAGGCGGGCAAACAGCGGCTGGCCATCTGTTTGGCGAGCGCCATGGCCGTGGCGCTGACCTCGACGACTGCGCCGCCACGCGCGTCCGCCGAAACAACCACTGCGGCGTCCACCTGTGCCAATTCCGATGCGATCGGCGTCTCGCGAACGGTGCAGATCGATACGACGGGCGGCCCGGGGTTTGGCCTGGAGCACTATAAAGCCTTCGATTTTTTGCAGCCGAAAGAGGTCGTGCTGACGTTCGACGATGGCCCGCAGAAGTATTCGACCGAGGCGGTGCTGGCGGCGCTCGCCGCGCAGTGCACGAAAGCGACGTTTTTCTCGATTGGAAAAATGGCCCTCGGTTACCCCGAAATCATTCGTGAAGTCGTCAAGGCAGGGCACACCGTCGGCACCCATACCTGGAGCCACCAGAACCTGCGAAAATCCAAGACGCCCAAGGATGCGGAAGCAGAAATCGAGCGCGGTGTCAGCGCCGTGCGCCGAGCCGTTGGCGGTCCCGTCGCGCCGTTCTTCAGATTTCCGACGCTGCAGGATTCACCCGATGCCATTGCTCATCTGAATAGCCGCAACATCGCGATGTTCTCGACCGACATCGACAGCTTCGACTTCAAGATCCAGTCGCCGGAAAACATCGTCAAGACGATCATGGCGGGGCTGGAAAAGAAGGGGAAGGGTATCGTGCTGATGCACGACATCCACAAAAAGACCGCCGCCGCTGTGCCGCTGCTGCTGAAACAGTTGAAGGCGAAGGACTACAAAATCGTCCACCTCACCGCCAAGGACGAAGTGACAACGCTGACCGAATACGACGAGGCTATCGAAAAAGATGCCAAAGGCTTGCCGCAGGCGGGTACCGAGCGGCCGACCGCAAGCGTTGTTCGCACCATCGAAGGCACGCCGACGCCGGACGAACAATCGTCCGCGACGGTTGCCGTGCCCGTAAGTGCTGAACCGACAGCCGCCGCGTCGCCAACGCCTTCGCCTCTGGCCCCACCGGCTGCCACGATAGCCGCGACACCAGTGACCAGCCTTCCTGCTCCTGCTGCCGTGCCACCGTCGACCACGGCGTCGATCACGCCGCCCTCGGCGGCGCCGGTACCGGCGGGTGAACCACCCGCGCAAGGCAAGTCACTGTCGCAACGGGCCGGCGAGATGTGGGATTTGTGGTTCGGCAAATAGCGCCTGCACCATCATCTGGAACAAGAAACGGGTGGCACGCGGCCACCCGTTTCCAATTTGGACGTCGTGCGTCCAACTCGTGGCGGTTTCACCCCGCAGCCTGTCCCCCGACCGGCCGTCCACGGATGGAGTACAAATAAGCCTAAGCCAACAATCCACAGTTTTTACAGTTTTTCAGAAATTTCGGCCTAGTGCTGTGTCAAAATAAGCACAGACAAGTCTCGACCTTCGCGATCTGCCGCATCTCACAAAGTCGCGCAAAAACAAAAGGGCCGCTCCAGTGGAGCGGCCCTCGTGAGATCGGTTGCGAACTGCGGA
Source organism: Hyphomicrobium sp. (assembly GCA_021732485.1). Classification (GTDB taxonomy): domain Bacteria; phylum Pseudomonadota; class Alphaproteobacteria; order Rhizobiales; family Hyphomicrobiaceae; genus Hyphomicrobium_B. Next base: position 33,573 of record JAKFUV010000012.1, on the reverse strand, counting down.
CCGAACGATCCGCGAGGGCGCGTTTCTCAGTGCTTTAGCGCAGGAAGGTCCGGCGAAAGCACGAGCGACCCTGACATCGCAGCCTTCATAATCCCACTAGACATCGGATCACCTCCTTTCAATTGTTGAACGATGCCAGGAAGCTCCCACAGTTCGCGACGAATTGGAAGCGCAGGCTTGCATTACCCTAATGCTTTATTCGCGGCCCTCACCTTGTCGGCGTCCAGATAAAGTTCGTTACCCATGTCCTTGAACCGCGCGCTCATCTCATCCATGCCCGCCTGCGGATCGATGGCGCCGACCTCCTCTTGTATTTCAGCCATCGCCTCGCCGATGCGTTCATTCTGCTGAGCCGCATAATCGCGAACATCTTGCGTGATTTTCATCGAGCAGAATTTCGGCCCGCACATCGAGCAGAAGTGCGCCACCTTGTGCGCGTCCTTTGGCAGCGTCTCGTCGTGATAGCTGCGCGCCGTATCGGGATCTAGCGACAGGTTGAACTGATCGTCCCAGCGGAAATCGAAGCGCGCGCGAGAGAGTGCGTCGTCACGCAACTGCGCCGCCGGATGTCCTTTGGCCAGATCCGCAGCGTGGGCTGCAATTTTGTAGGTGATGACGCCGGTCTTGACGTCATCGCGGTTCGGCAAACCGAGGTGCTCTTTTGGTGTGACGTAGCATAGCATCGCGCACCCGAACCAACCGATCATCGCAGCCCCTATGCCCGATGTGATGTGATCGTAGCCCGGCGCGATGTCGGTCGTCAGCGGCCCGAGCGTATAAAACGGCGCTTCACCGCATTCGCGCAACTGCTTGTCCATGTTGATCTTGATCTTGTGCATGGGCACATGGCCCGGGCCTTCGATCATCACCTGACAGCCTTTGTCCCAGGCAATCTTCGTCAGTTCTCCAAGCGTCTCGAGTTCGGCAAATTGCGCGCGGTCGTTGGCATCCGCAATCGAACCTGGACGAAGTCCATCGCCGAGCGAGAACGACACGTCATACTTGCGCATCAGATCGCAGATGTCTTCGAAGCGCTCGTACAGGAAGCTTTCCTTGTGATGCGCGAGGCACCACTTGGCCATGATCGACCCGCCGCGCGAGACGATGCCGGTAACACGGTTCGCCGTCAGCGGCACGTAGGGCAGGCGCACGCCGGCATGAATGGTGAAATAGTCGACGCCCTGCTCGCATTGCTCGACAAGCGTATCGCGGTAGATCTCCCACGTCAGCTTGACCGGATCGCCACCGCACTTTTCCAGCGCCTGATAGATCGGCACCGTGCCGATCGGCACCGGCGAATTGCGCAGGATCCATTCGCGTGTCGTGTGAATGTTGCGACCCGTCGAGAGATCCATCACCGTGTCGGCGCCCCAGCGGATCGCCCACACCATCTTCTCGACTTCTTCTTCAATGGACGACGAGACGGCCGAGTTGCCGATGTTGGCATTGATCTTGACGAGGAAATTGCGGCCGATGATCATCGGCTCGAGTTCGCCGTGGTTGATGTTGGCTGGGATGATGGCGCGGCCACGGGCGATCTCGTCGCGCACGAATTCCGGCGTGACGTGCTCGGGGATCGCAGCGCCGAAACTTTCGCCATCTGCCAGTGCCGCCGGCGCGCGCTCCAGTGCTGCGGCCCGGCCGAGATTTTCGCGGTGCGCGACGTAAATCATTTCCTTGGTAATGACGCCAGCCCGGGCGAATTCGAACTGCGTGACGGGTGCTGCGTCGACGCCCCGCAACGGCTGCGGGACATTTGGGAACATGCGTGCGGCATGGCTGTCTGAGACGCCGCCGTTGTCTTCAGGCCTGACGTCGCGGCCGTGGTAGGCGGCAACGCCACCGCGTTCTATCGCCCAGGCGCTACGCTGGCGCGGCAAGCCGCGTGCAACGTCAATCTCGGCGCCGGCATCGGTATAGGGACCGGATGAATCGTAAACGCGAAACGGCGCTTCGCCGCTCATCTCAGCGAGTGCAATTTCGCGAAACGGGACCCGCACATCGCCATGTCCGTCGGGTGCTGAGTAAACTTTTGCCGATGCACTGATGGCGCCCGTCGTGACGGCCGGCGTGTGCAAGTCAGCGGATCGGGTGATTTTGTTCATGGCGGTTGTCTCCCTCAGCCAGGCCCGGCGCCGACGCGGCGAGAGCCATTGCGCATTGATCGCGCGTTCTTGCGGACGCGCCATGACGACGGGCGGCTGGAAAAGGTGCGGGTGGCGACGAACGGCGACGTTCGCTGCATCGTTCCGTCCCTTCGCCGGCATGACCCGGATCAGGTTCTAAGGGTGCTCGCGCTGACGTGCGCGATCTCAGCCGGACCAACCGGCACCCCTCGGACTTTGAGAGTTTGCGGCGGAGCAGGGCAAAACGCAAGCCTTCGTCGGACTGTGGGACGATCCGGCGGCGCCACAATCGCCAACACATCGTAAACATGATCGTTCGGTTTGTACGGCCGCGCCGCACCGGCATTTAAGTCATATATTCTATCGTTTTCCGACGATTGGCGGGCGGCATGAAAACACCTCAAAGCAGGGCGGTAGAGCTGTATGATCACGCGTAAAGGCACCAAGGGCAATGACGTGTTCTCGGCCAACTTGGGCGACGAACTGTATGAGGGCGACACCGGTTATGACGTCGTCTCATATGGCGGTTTCATGGTGCCTGCGCGCATCGATTTGCTCGACTTTTCGTTGAATTCCGGTGCCGCGCTTGGCCATCGGTATGCGTCGATCGAAAGCTTTCAGCTGTCGCGCGGCGACGATATTTTCTTTGGGACGCATGGCAACGATGTCGTCAATGGCGATGCCGGCAACGATCGCCTCGAAGGCCGGGGCGGTAACGATTCACTCACGGGCCACAGCGGCAACGACGTGATCTTGGGTGGTGATGGCAATGACAGCATCTGGGGCGGCGGTCAGGATGACCAGCTATTCGGCAACGCCGGTAACGATCAGATCTGGGGCGACGCCAATAACGATGTCATCACCGGCGGTGCCGATGCGGGCGCCGTCAACTTCTCCGGCACATCGAAACAGTATTATCAGTATTCGTCATCATTGCTGATTCCGATCGAGCAGATCGACGATTACGGCGAGTGGGTGGTCGTTCCGAAGCGCAACGACGTCACAAACGCCAGCGTCTCGACCTCGATCAACCGCACCGATGGCGACGCTGTTTTCGCCCTCACCAATGGCTATGGCGACGCCCGCGATTGGAACGCGGCAATTGCCGGCAGTAAACTGGCAACCATCAACCTTGGGCCTGGGGGTGAAGTGCCAGCCAACAGCACCATCATCTTCAATGCCGGTCCCGGTAGCCCAACGGTGGTTTTCTCTGGCACTGAAAAAGGCTTCCCCGGCGTCAAAGCGGCGGGATCGAACGCGAATGGCGTGATCACCAAAGTCGAATACACGCTCGCGTCCGTCGTTATCGGGGACAAACTCACAGGCGGATCAGGGTCTGACACCTTCGTTTTCAACATCGGCGACGGCGTTGACCAGATCAATGATTTCACCAAAGGCAGCGATAAAATCGATCTCGCATCGACTTGGTTCGATGGCAACGCCGCCAACGGTGAAGTTTCGGCCCGCGAATACAACGGCGGCGCGCTGCTGCTGTTCAGCGATAAGTCGGCCGACGGCTTCGTCGATCACAACGCGATCTTCCTCGCCGGGCTCAGCGTCAGCGCTGTGGACAAATCGTTCTTCATCTGATCGCCGCGCGCCTGACGGTGGCTTATGGCAAAACCGCCGATCATAGGGTTGCGGGCGGCGGTTAAAAGTCCGGCATTAGGCTGCCAATGCTACCCGCGCGGCTGAAACCCAGTCTTTGATTTTCTCGATATCGGGCGGGTTGCCGTCGCGAAGGATGCGGCGCCCATCGCTTGTGGTAGCGAACGTAAGAATATTGGCCGAAAGTTCGACCGGATCAGCCTCTGCGACCGCTTCAGCAGTGCGATACCCGGCGCCGACCAGCAGTTGCGCGTGCGTACCGCGAAGGCCCGGAACGTCGATGACCAAGTGGGCCTGATCCTGCCAATCGGTCAGTGTCTCGCTGTCGAAGCGCCGATCATCGAGCAGGTCCGCCATGTCGATGGGGTTCTGCCCGAGAAAATCGCCGACGGTGTGGATGCCGAGCGCGGCAAAGGCTTCCGCCATGCGCGGGCCGATTGATGGCGCGGCGTCCAGATCGTCTTTTGGCGACAGGTAGGTTTTGCGGGAGTCGTCATCGGGCTGTGACGATAGCTGCGTGCTTGCGATCACGTTGACGAGGCGTGCCGGCGGCGGAGACGTTGCAATCGGTGGGTTTGCGTCGACAAGCTTGGCGGGCGTCTGAACCGGTGACCGAGTCCGAACATTTGAAACAACCGGCGCACCAGTTGCCGCGTCGCTGGCGCGTGCCGCAGGTGGAATAGGCCGTGATGCTGCTGCGGCCGCTTCGGTGCGACGTTGCATGTCGGCCGGGTCGCCGTTTGGAACGCGAGCTGCGCGGATAGCTTCGCGCTCGGCTATTTTCGGCGCCAGGACTTCACGCGCATGCAGGTCGCGAATAATCCGATCGTCTTCGGGAAGTGCATGCTCGACTTTTCCGGTGGCGCGAAGCTCGTCGTACATGGCGCGCACGATGGCCTTGTCGGCGTCGTTGGATAACTTCTTCTCGATCCATTTTGACGGAATGTTGAGGGCCGCGACCACCGTCTCAATCGTCAAATTGACTTCGGGCGCGGCGACACCGGCGTCAGCAATCGCGCGATCGAGGATGTGCCCAAATCCGTCAGTCGCGTAGATGAGAAGCTCGGCGACACAGGCTTTCGAGATGTCATCCAACCCCGTTTCTGGCCTTGTCGTTCCGGCGTGAATATCGTAGTGCGCGATGAGTTTTTCATAGTAGCGATGCGAGAATTCCGCGCCGTCGCAAACCATCTCGCGCAGCCAATGCGCACCCTCCGGAATAACCACGTCGAGATTGCCGAACCGGCGTTCACCGAGCGCGCGCAGTTCGTTGTACGAGCGATTGATGCTCCACTCGACCGCGCGATGGATCGAACTTTCCGCTTCGGTCTGACCCGTATGGAAGGGATGAATGGGGTCGGTATAGTAATGGCTGAGCACGCCGGCGGCATAGGCCGCGTCTGGCCAGCGCTGTTCGCTGAGCGCGGTTACGAGATGGCCGTACCACGATTCAACTTTTTCCGGCGCGCCGCCCCAATAATTATCGCCGACATGCAAAACGTGATTTTTGAAATCCTTGAAGCTGACGTCCGGCGCTTTCGAACCTTCGAGATACAAGCCGACGTGTTTCAGGAACATACGCTGCCAGGCGTCGGCGTCGCCGCGCTGCATGTGCCGGAGCGCGTCGAGCGCCAACTTATGGTGGGTTCCATTGGCATGCGCTGCGTAAACGATGCGAAAAAGTGCGGACATAGCAATGCCTCTAGCAACCGAACGACTCGGTGGAACGGTAGACGAGTCGCGATGTGCCGACGATTGCCGAGGCAGCGCCATCCCCAACAATCACGGCAGCAAATATCGGCGCTCCACAGTCGGCGTCTGCAATACTGAATGCAGACCAACGCCCTCGAAATGGGCAACCGTGCGCGGATCTAGGCCGTGGTCCTGCGCCATGTGCTGGGCGATTTCGAAGCGGTGATGCAACTCCAACTCATCGTCGACGTCGTTGCTCTGACAATCGGCGAACGCTGCCGTCGCCACCAGCACGCCGAGCGCGCGTGCAAGCGCATCGATTTCGGCAGCGGCGGCCCGTTTTGCCAGCGTCGCATAGGCCTCGACAGCGGCGGTCGTATGGGCGCTGCCAAGCCGTCCTGTCATCGTGACAGGCCCGATAAGGCCGAGCACGCCCGTTATCTGGTCGACGGCGTCGGGGAATCCGCCGACGAGCACAGTGTCGGGTGCGCTGCCTGGGTCAACGGCGCCGGTTCGAACAACCGCAGCATCCGCCAACGCAATGCCGCGCGTGCCGAGCAATCCGAGCAGCGCCTGCAATTCGCGCGGGCGGCGCACGGCGAGATCGACCAAAATTGACCCCGGCTGCATGTCAGCGCCGAGGCCCGCGCGCTCCGGCGTGCCAACGACAAGCGCTTTGAATGCGTCGCTGTTGCGGATCGAGGCCAGCACTACGCCGCACTCGAAGGCGATATCGGTCGGTGTCGCGACGCGCTCGACGCGCTGGATGCGATCCGGCAGCGCGACGCGTCTTGGCAGATGCAGCAGCACGCGCACACCGGCGTCCGCGATCTTTCGAGCAAGATCGATCGATCGGGTATGTTCGGCAACGATGCCGATCGGGCTTGCTATGACCACGGCCAAATCTCCACGGGGGCGACGAGCTAGCGCCCCTCGCGCCACCAGGCGAGTGCGATCAACGCCAGCAATGCCGATAGCGCTGCCAGCCCTGTAAACATCGGCGTGAGTTTGACGCCGCGTGTCAGAAACGCCTCGCGATCCCGCAAGCCGAGCCAGCCCGATCCCGCCATCACTTTGGCATTCGACATCATCGAGATGCGTGGCACATCGACCGCCACGCTCGTTGCCGCTGAGAGCAGCCCCGTACTCCGCGTCCAGAACACACCACCGCCGGTCGCGTCCGCGATCGGCTTCATTTTTTCGTCGGTCGCGGTGACCTCGCTCATTTCGCGCGGATCTTCGATGCCAGCGTTGGCGACCGCCGTCAGCGTGCCCGACGTCGCCGGCGTCTCGGCCTTATAGAGACCAGGAATCTTGACATCGATGGCCGAGCGCCACACGCCGCTCTCTGACGGCACCGGCTGCAAGTCGATGGTCGAAATCTCGCCGCCGGGCGCCATCAGCTTCACCGGCCCGACCGTGTCCAGCATCGAGCGCCGCTCGATGGTCAGCTTCAAGCCACGCGCCGAGGCAAGCAGCCGCTCTTCCTCGAGATCGGGCTCTTTCATCAGCCAATGCGATAAGCGACGCAGCAAATCGGTGTGCGGTCCGCCGCCATCATAGCCGCGCGCCCACAGCCACGCATGATCCGACGTCAGCAGGGCGACGCGACCCTTGCCTTTGCGATCGAGGATCAGCAGCGGCTTATCTTCGGCGCCCGACATTACGACCTCGCCACGCTCGGCGCGCACTTCGGCCTGACGGAACCAACGGCCCCAGTTCGGCTCTTTCGAAGCGTCGGCGGTTTGGGTTGAGATCGAACCCGGCAGACCCTTCGTCACAGGATGCTTCTGCCCCATCGCGGTGATCTTGGCGCGGAATGGCGCTTCGATGACGCGGCCCGTTGGCGCGCCGGGTAACACCGATGCCAGCGGAGTTCGATAAATGCTGAACGCGTTGGCGTAATCATCTCCGGCGGCGATCAACAGCGCGCCGCCATGCTCATCGACGTAGCGAGCAATGTTGTCGTAGTACAAAAGCTGCAAGATGCCTTTGTGTTCGTACCGATCGAAAATGATCAGATCAAAGTCCTTGATCTTCTCCGAAAACAGTTCGCGCGTTGGAAAAGCGATCAGCGACAGTTGATTGATGGGCGTGCCGTCCTGTTTTTCAGGCGGGCGCAAAATCGTGAAGTGGACGAGATCGACGGCGGCATCTGACTTCAACAAATTGCGCCAGGTGCGCTCACCCGCGTGCGGTTCACCCGATACCAGCAGCACGCGCAGGTTTTCGCGCACGCCTTCGGCCGCGATGACGACGCGGTTGTTCGCGGGCGTCAGTTCCCCCGGCGTTGGATCGAGTTCGATCTCGACGATGTTCTGTCCGGTGTGCGGGAATGGCATGTCGACCGATACGCTGCGGCCGATCTCGGCGCGCACGGTTTCGTCGGGACGGCCCTCGCGGCGCACCTTCAAGGTGACCGGGCCTGGCGCCGGACCGCTCGCCGATTTGCCGGTTTCGCGCACGGCGAATTTGATCGGCCGTGTCTGGCCAACGAGGCCATACTTTGGCGCTTCGATAATTTCGACGCGGCGATCGAACTCGCCTGGCGCGCCGGTCAGCAGCGAGTGAATGGGAGCGTCGAAGCCGAGCGCGCTCGCTGCCTTCGGCACGTCATGGACTTGGCCGTCGGTGATGAACAGCACGCCCGCGATGCGATCGGGTGCGGTATCGCTGAGCGCCGCGTTCAGATCGGTGAACAGATTGGTGCCGCCTGCCGTCTGCTCGCCCGGCTGTCCGGCGGTCACATATTTGATTGTGAGGTTCGGGATTTTGGCGAACTTGGCATCGATATCGGCTTTGATCGCCGCCGTTTGTTCGGGCCGCGATGACAGCTTCTGGCTGGTGCTTTCATCAAGCACGACGATGGCGACATTGGCGAGGGCTTCGCGCTCTTCTTCACGCAGCGTCGGATTGAGCAGGGCTGCGATCATCGCAGCGAGTGCGGCCGCGCGCAGCACCGCGCCGCGTGCGCGTCGGACCAGGAGCACGATAGCCAATAGTGCGGAAATAATCGCCAACGCCCAGACAATCGGCAGAGGCAGCAGTGGCGCCAGATCGATGGACCAATTCATGACATTTGCCTCACTGCCCTAAGCGTTCGAGCAAGGCGGGCACGTGCACCTGATCGGCTTTGTAGTTTCCGGTCAGCGCGTGCATGACGATGTTGACGCCGGAGCGATAGGCCATCTCGCGCTGGAGTTCGCCGCCGGGGACAACCGGATACAGCGGACGGCCCCGCTCATCGAGGGCCCAGGCGGCGGCAAAATCATTGGATGTCACCATGATCGACGTGACGCCGTCGGCGACCCGGCCGCGGCTCGTATCGCCACCGGTGTCCGCCGAGGCTTCGACCCACAGCTGGCCGCCATCCCAACGCCCCGGAAAACCGCGTAGCAGATAAAACGACTTGGTGACGACGTGGTTTTCCGGAACCGGTTCGAGGCGCGGCACATCAAGCTTGCTCAGCAGCCGTTGCAATGCGTTGCCGCCCTTACCGGCCATCGGCAGCAGGTTGACGCCGCCCTGGCCGTAATCGCGGGTATCAAAAATGATCAGCCCGCCCTCTTTCATGTAAGCGTCGATTTTTGCAATCGCCGTGTCGGGCAAGGCTTCGGCATTTTCTAGAACCGGCCAGTAGAGGACCGGGTAAAATGCAATTTCATCGCTGGCGATGTTGATGCCGGCGGGCTCGCCCGGCTCGACGGCGGTGCGCGCTTCAAGTACGCGGGCGAGGCCGAGCAGGCCGATGCGGCTTGTCTCGTCGGTTTCGCGATTGCCGCTCAGCACATATCCGAAGGTCACCTTGCTGGTTGATGTGATGGCGGTGCTCTCGGCGGCAGCCGGCGTGCCCGGAGCCGCCAGCGTCGGTGTTTCGGTGGGTGTCGCTGCCGGCGTTGCGTCTTGCGCCGACGATGGACCAGGGGCCGCGACCAGAGCACCGGCGAGGAATAACGCCAGCATCGCGGCGCGTGGCGCCGTCCGGCGACCGGCTAGGTTTTTCAATCCGCCCGCTTGCAACATCAGCACGGCGAGAATGTCGGCAAACAACAGAGCGAGCCCGAGTGCGATCATCCACGGTTTCAGCAGCGTGCTGGTGGCATTGTCATAGGTCAAACGCTGGACGCCTGCAGGCAACGCGCCGCCGATCGCCAGCAGCGTCGACTTCGACGTCAACAGGTTCAACGCCCGTGGACTGGCGCTGGCGCCGTAATAACCCGGCGGATGATCGAGCGATGGTTCAGCGCCGAGCAACACGCTGGCCTTGATCGGCTCGGCCGTCGGCGGCGGTGCCTTGAGCGTGCCCGACCCATCCAGCGTTCGCAGTGGCGGCAAAACGGTTGCTTCAGGCGACGCTGTCGTTGCCGTGTCCGAAGTCGACGCACCAGTGGATTTATCGGCGGAGGTTTGATCACCGCTGGCACCGATGCGGCCCATCGTCGAAAGCCGGCGCAGCATATCGACGAACAAGCCTGAGATCGGCAGGTTCGACCAATCGGAATTTGCGGTGACGTGGAACAGTACAAGTTTGCCGTCGCCGCGCTTCGAAGCGGTCACCAGCGGAGTGCCGTCCTTCAAGCGCGCCCAGATTTCAACATCAGGCGTAATCTGCGCCGGATCGGCCAGCACTTGGCGATTGATCAGCACGTCGGCTGGGATGGTCAAGCCTGCAAACGGGCTCGCATCATCGAACGCCGCCAGCGGTTGTGGAGAGCCCCAAGACAATGCGCCGCCGAGTGAACGTCCGCCCGCCCTGAGCGCGACCGGCAACAAGTCGTCGCCAGCTTTCTCGAGCCGTGGGCCGGCGAAGCGAACCAGAAATCCGCCGCGCGCGACAAAGTCTTCGACGTGTTTTCCAGCTTCGCCCGTCAACGTGCCGATGTCGGCGAGCATCAATACCGAAACGTTTTGTTTCAAAACCGCTTCAAGCCCCTTGGCGAGGTTGGCATCGTTGGAAACTGCAAGTTCCGCATACGGGCTCAGGGCTTTTTGAATGTAATAAAGCGGCGCCAATAACGGCTGGGCCTGCTCACGGCTTTCACCCGAAATCAATCCGATGCGATGCCATTGCGTGGCGGCATCGATCAGGTGCACCGCGCCGGCCGAGCTCTCGCCGCTGATCTCGATGCGAGCCACCTGATTGCGCAATTCCAGCGGCAGATCGAAAGCGGTGGTGGTGGAAGTCTCGCCCGCGTTAAGTTTGAATGGTGCATCACCGAGACGTTCGCTGCGTGCCGAAAAGGCTTGCACGGTGCCTTCGCGTGCAGCCCCACCGACCGATAGCACGACCGCTTCGAGCACGCCTTTATCACTCAGCTTGGCTGAAAGTCCGAGCGCCTCGCCACCCTTGTTTTCGTCAATGACAGCCAGCATGCCGCCACCGGCCAGCTGCTGAAGCTTCTCAGCGAACGCCGTCGCCTGCTGCTTGTGATCGACGCCGTCATGCAGCCAAACAATGCTCGGGTCCGTCGCGGATGCGGCCGACAGCGCCGAGGCGAGCGTATCGCCGATCGCCGCCCGATCAGGGGCGAACGGTTGCGGAATGAGAGCCGCAGCTGTGCTGCGCGCGTCGGCTGGCGATTCAATTTTCAATGTTTGAGATTTTGCAGCCGCAGCGGTGCCAACCACCATGACGCCCCGTCCGGCGGCTTCGGCTTCGGCGATCAAGCGCGTCATCATGCGCGCGCGGTCGGGCCAACGCGAAGCCGCCGCCCAACCGTTGTCAGCGACGATGACGAGCGGACCGCTGCCCTTCAGTGCCGCGTCCCGCGACGGATTGAGCACCGGGTCGGCCAGCGCCAGGATCACCAGGGTCGCTGCCAGCAGCCGGATGAGTGTCAACCACCACGGCGTTTTGTCGGCGGTTTTTTCGTCGTTGGTGAGACCCATCAATATCCGCGTCGGCGGAAATTCAACCTGCTCAGGGCGCGGCGGTACCGCCCGCAACAGCCAGTAAATGGCCGGCAAGGTGATGAGTGCCGCGAGTAGCCACGGATTGAGAAACGCCAGCGGACCAAGCGTCATGCGCCGGTCTCCGCTCTGTCGGCACTGCTGCCCATCCAAAGATAGCCGCCCGTCTGCCCCTGCAAGCGCATCAACAGCGACAGCAAAGGTTCAGACGCCGGCCGGTCGGTGTGATGAATGAGAAACGACCAGCCGAGCCGGTGGGCGATCTCCTGAATAGCGGCGCGATGCGCGAGCAGCCGCGCCTGGTAGCGCTCGCGCAAACTTTCCGCGCGGTCGGCGATCCAGCGTTCGGACCCATCGGGCGACAGAAATTCTGTGCGCCCGGCATAGGCCAGTGTCTCTTCGGCCGGATCGAGGATTTGCACCAGATGGCCGTTGGCACCGGCTGCACCCAATCGGTCAATCGTCGCGCGGATGTTTTCGATCGGATCGAGAAAATCCGAGAACAACACGACGGTTGAGAACCGCGTCAACCGCGTTGCAGGTGGCTCGGAAGCTGTCATCACCGACGCGCCGTTCATCGCCATCGCTTCGGCGACTTTCTGCGACGCTCGACGACTCGCCGTTGGTTGCGTCAAGCCGAGGAACGCCACGCGTTCGCCACCGCGCACCAGAAGCTCCGTCGCGCCGAGCATCAGCACGAGTGCGCGATCGGCTTTCGAGACGTGACCCAAATGGCTTTTGAACTGCATCGAGCGCGAGAGGTTCGGCCAAAGATACAGCGTGTGCGCCGCTTCCCATTCGCGCTCGCGCACATAGAGATGATCGGAGCTTGCCGACCGGCGCCAATCGACGAGCTGCGCGCCTTCGCCGGGTTGATAGGTTCGGAATTGCCAGAAGGTCTCACCAGGCCCGGCCCGGCGCCGGCCATGAATGCCGTGCGCGACGGTCGATGCGATGCGATCGGCTTCCATCAACAGTTCCGGCAAGCGGTCGACGATGGCCACGGCTTCACGTTCAAGCGCCAGCACGTGGCGCCCGCTGGTCCCGGCCCCCTTCGATTGCCCTAACGGGCCAGCCATGAGCAGATTACTCCACTGCCGCTGCAAGGCGGCCGATGATCTTCGACAGATCCTCGCCTTCGGCTCGCGCCGCGAACGAAAGCGCCATGCGATGCTTCAAAACCGGTTCGGCCAGCGCGATGACATCATCGACGGAGGGCGCCAAGCGGCCATCGATCAGGGCTTTGGCGCGAACCGCGAGCATGAGCGCTTGGCTCGCACGCGGCCCTGGACCCCAGGCGACGAACTTGTCGGTTTCGGCGTTGACACCGGTGCCCGGACGCGCCGAGCGGACCAGCGACAAGATCGCTTCAACGACTTTGTCTGGCACGGGGATCTGGCGCACGAGGCGCTGCGTCGCCATCAATTCCTGCGCCGATAAGACAGCCTCGAGCTTCTGGCTGTCGGTGCCCGTGGTTGCGTACAGCATTTTGCGTTCGGCGATCAGATCGGGATAGTCGACGTCGATTTGCAGCAAAAACCGGTCGAGCTGCGCTTCAGGAAGCGGATACGTGCCTTCCTGCTCAAGCGGGTTTTGCGTGGCGAGAACATGGAACGGCGCCGGCGTATCGTGGCGCTGACCAGCTACGGTAACGTGATGCTCCTGCATCGCCTGAAGCAACGCCGACTGCGTTTTCGGCGAGGCGCGGTTGATTTCGTCAGCCATCAAAAGCTGCGTAAAGATCGGGCCCTTGATAAACCGGAACGCGCGCGCCCGGCCCGGCTCGTCTTCCAGAACTTCAGAGCCAATGATGTCGGACGGCATCAAATCCGGCGTGAACTGAATGCGCTTGGCATCGAGGCCCAGAACGCGGCCGAGCGTATCGACGAGCAGCGTTTTTGCCAATCCCGGCACGCCAATCAGTAGCGCATGTCCGCCTGACAGCAGCGTGATCATTGTCCGCTCGATCACTTGATCCTGACCAAAGATCACGGAGGCGGCGGCCTTATGTGCTTTCTGCACGCGTTCTGCCGCGGCCTCAAGCCGCGGAACGATGTCGGTCTGGGTATCAACCACGGTATTCATGGGTAAGGCGAGCCTCGGATTGGGCGCGGGCACTATCGGTCTATTTTTGGTCTTGAATTAACCCGGTGCCGCTTTCAGAAAGGTCCAAATGGAGCGCGGACGATCACCCCCGTGCCCCCCTCGGTCAAGTGAATGTTATGTTAGATTGAAGCCGATGAAATCTGCCGCGATGCTGCGGTATTGACCGCATCGAAGACCTGCTGCATCGGGCTTGCGCAAGCGCGCCGCTCGCCGGACGCAAACGATAGGACCTGGTGACCCGAATGACATTTGGCGGGCCGATGACGAACGCCCCCCGTGGCGGCATGCGGCGGCGGCCATGCTGACCCCTTCGCTCGACGCGCTGCTGCGCGCCGCCGCGAGCGATGGCCAACATCCCGCCCGGAATGTCGAGGCCTGGGACCCACCGTATTGTGGCGACATCGGATTAAAAATCTGCCGTGACGGCACCTGGCTTTATCGTGGCAGCCCGATTGGCAGGGTCGGTATGATCAAATTGTTCGCCAGCATCCTGCGCAAAGACGCCGATGGCCAAACCTACCTCGTGACGCCAGCCGAAAAAGTCGACGTCGAGGTCGAGGATGCGCCATTTCTCGCCGTCGAAATGGCGATCGATGGCACCGGACCATCGCAACGTCTGACCTTGCGCACCAATGTCGATGACGTCGTTGCGATCGATGCCGAACATCCGATCCGCTTCCAGCCGCAAACGCCCGACGGCGGACTAAAGCCCTACGTGCTGGTGCGCGGCAAACTTGAAGCGCTGTGCACACGCGCCGTCTACGTCGAGCTCGTTGCGATCGCCGCGATCGGCGAAGACGATCAAGACCTCGGCTTTTGGAGCGGAGGCTGCTGGTGGCGCATCGCAGCGCCGCACGTTTTCTAAATAATCCAGGCTAGTGAATTCTGATTTCCGCGCCGATCAATTTCAGTTCAGCCGGCTGGATCAGTTTTGAATGCGCGACCGTGACCTTGAATAGTTTTCCTTCGAGTTTCGCCGCCCAGAAATCGAGAAAAGCTTTGAGCTTCGGAAAGCGCGGCGCCGCGTCGTAATCTTGCCAGATGTAGCTTTGCAGCAAAGCCGGATGATCGGGCAGTCGATAAAGAATTTCCGCCGTCGTCAGACTGAATCCCGCGAGCTGCACGCGAAAATCGCTGTCGGCTGGCCGCAGCGGCGCTAATCCGGTGTCGTTCGAACGCATGATTTTGGTCACTGGCTATCTCCCTTAGTGGTCGAAGCGCGTGCCTCCCCAGGCAACAAAAGTGTCATGCGAGAATCTCTCAATGTCCATTGAAAAATTCACCGCCAAACGATCGGGCATTTCGCTGCGTGATGATGCAGCAGTGTGCTGGCAATTCATTCGCAATTGATCTGACCGGCCGTTGACCAAAGCCGGCCCGGGATCACCGCCTTCGCCCGCCCGTCTGCAAAAATCGAACGCCCATTAGCGGCTCTTTAACGCCTGCCTGTTTCAATACGGCACAGTTCAGTGCGCGGGTTGCGTTTCGTTGCGTTCGTAAAGGCGTCAGTCATGTTTGGTTTTGTTCTCGGACCGCAGTGGGTCCGCTGCGTTGGTTTGCGCGGTCCGCGCGGTCTAGTATTGGCGCTGTCGCGCCATTTTTCATTCGCGCTGCCGCAGCATTTATCCTTCGCGCTGCCGCGCCGGGCGCTCGCCGCCGCTTTGCTCGGCCCCATGATGGCTGTTGCCGGGTGTTCCTCAACTCAAAATGCGTACCCGACCGCTGACGCCGCCGTCGTCCGGCCGACCTCGCAAGTGGCCGCTGTCGTCATCGAAGATGACGGGCTGCCGAGCCAGTCTCCGCCGCCGGTGCGCATCCGCTCCCTGCCGGATGATCCCAACGAACCGTTCAGCCGCAATTACGGCGGTGCCAATCCGACCGCCAGCAGCGAGCCGATTGCTCCCGACGTCCCGGGTGCCGCACACGCGACGCTGCATGTGCCGGCCACCACGGCAGGCTACACCGATGACCGCGACATGCCGCCGGCGATCCCGCACGATCTGCCGCCCGCATTCCGGCAAAAGCTGGTTGCCGCCATGGCCGCCAACGACTGACCTATGTGCGTTGCTTGCCACCGCGAGGCGGCGTTGGCGTCGGCGCCAGGGATATGCGACACGCAAACTATGCGCGACCAAGTCGACATTCATCGCTTTGCTGAACTGACACCGACGCCGGCGTTGATCGCCGGCATCGACGACGTTTTCTTTGCTGCAAGCAACACCCAGAGCTTCGCCAGCGATGCTGCCCGCGCGGTTTTCCGCGAGCGTTGGCTTGGCCGCTATCTCGAACATGATCCGCAGTACGTATACTTGGCACTGTCATCCGGCGGAGAGGTCGCGGGCTATCTCGTTGGCAGCGTCTCCGATCCCGCTCGCACGTCCCGGTTTGCGGACATCGGCTATTTTCAAACCTTCCGCGATTTGACGGCCCGCTATCCCGCGCACCTGCATGTCAATCTCGCCGGTCCTTATCGTGGCCACGGTGTTGGCGGCGCGTTGATCGAGCGATTTGTTGCGGACGCGCGGCAGGCCGGCGCCCCTGGCGTGCATGTCGTCACCAGCCGTGGCGCGCGTAACGTCACCTTCTACGAACGCGCCGGCTTTGTCGAAGCTGGCGCGACCGGTGACGGCGCATCGGAGGTGGTTTTCTTGGCCCTGACCATCTAACCAAAGGGCGGGCCAATAACTTCTCCACAGATCAGCGCCACGGCCTGTTTCTGCGCTTGCAGATGACGCCTGCAATGGGGAATGTCGGCGGCAATGACCGTCCGCTTCATTCATTCCGGCGATTGGCACCTCGGCAAGTCGTTCGGCACGCTGCCCGATGGCCTGAGCGGCGAGCTGAGGGCTGCCCGCTTCGACGCGATTTCGCGGATCGCCGACATCGCCATCCACCGCGCCGCGTCTCACGTCCTCGTCGCCGGCGATGTGTTCGATAGCCCCGATATCGCCCGCGTCGATCTGCGCCGCACGGTCGAGCGCATGGCCGATCACCCGAATATCGTCTGGGTGCTGCTGCCCGGCAACCACGATCCGGCGCGTTCGGGCGGCGTCTGGCAGCGCCTGCGCCGGCTTGAGCCACCGCCAAACCTTGTGATCGCCGACGACGCGGCGCCGCTCGACCTCGCGCCGGGCGTCACCCTGCTGCCCGCGCCGCTGACATCCAAATTTCCAGGCCAAGATCCAAGCGCATGGATGACCGGCGCCGTCACGCCTCCGGGCACGGTCCGTATTGGCTTGGCGCACGGCTCTGTACCAATCTTCGGGCAAGGCCCCAGCAGCGACGGCGGCAACGACGGCGACAGTGGCATCACGCTGGCGGCCGATCGCGCGGCGCAGTCTGGCCTCGCCTATCTGGCGCTGGGCGATTGGCACGGCACCAAACGTATCACGCCCAACACCTGGTATTCCGGCACGCCCGAGCCCGACCGCTTTCCAGACAACGACCCCGGCCACGTGCTGGCCGTCTCTGTCAACGGTCCGGGCCACGCCGACGTCGAGAAGATCCATAGCCGCGCCTTCACCTGGGCCAAGGCGTCTGCAACGATCACGTCCGCCGACGATCTTGCGGCGATCGATCAGACCATCGCCGCGATGTCCAAAACGCCGCGCGCCTTGCTTCTCAATCTGGCGCTCGCTGGAAACGTTTCCATGGCTGAGCATGAGCGGGTTGGCGCCTGGTGTGAGCGCTGGTCGGCGCGGCTCAAATGGCTGGACGTGGGGCTCGATCGCCTCGCGATTAGGCCGACCACATCCGACCTCGATCAGCTCGCTGGCTCTCCGGCATTGATCACCGTTGCCAGGCGCCTCGTGGCGATCACCGACGACGCAACGGTGGATGATAACAAACGTGCCGCTGCGTCGTTGGCGCTGATCCGGCTGTTCGGTTTTGCCGCTGAAGCCGCCGGCGAGCCGGCGCCATGAAGCTCAGAGCACTCCGCGTTGCCGCCTTTCGCCGGTTCGCCGCTCCGGTGGCGATCGACGGCATCCGTGACGGCGTCAACGTGCTTGCCGGGCCGAACGAGATGGGTAAGTCGACGCTGTTTCACGCCCTCGAAGCGGCGTTCCTCATGCGCTTCAAGGCCGGCGGTGCGGCGCTCGATCACATGCGCCCGCACGTTGGCGGCGAGCCCCTCGTCGAGGTTGATTTCGAGCGCGATGGCCGCGTCTGGCGGCTGCGAAAACAATTCGGCCGTGGCGCAAACGCGATATTGAGCGACGCCACCACGGGCCGCATCGAAGCCCGCAACGGAGACGCCGAAGATCGCCTTGTGTCGATTGTGCGCGGGCATCGCGATGCTGCGGTTGACCTCGGCGGCATGCTCGGTCTGGTCTGGGTGCGCCAACAGCGGAGTTTCAGCCGGCCCGATCCCGATTTCGATCCAAAGACCGATAAACAAAAATCGCGCGGCATCGAATACACGGCTCTCATTGACGCTGTGACGGCCGAAGTCGACGCGACGGTGAGTGGTGAATTGTTCGAGGCGGTTCGACGGCGCACGACGGACGCCCTTGGTGCGCTGGTCACGACGGAGCGCAGCGCCGCGCGCAAAGGCGGGCCACTCGATAAGGCGCAGAGCGCACTGGCGGATGCTTCAGCAAAACTCGCCGACGCGCAGCGTGCCGCCGCCGCCGCGCACGATCGCGGCGACGCCATCGTTAAGCTTGACGTCGATTTGGCACTCTGCAACGCGCCGGGTGCTGCCGCTCTGGCAGCCGCAACCATTTCCAAGCTCGATGCCGAAATCGCCAACGCCGTTTCAGCCCGTGGCCGCCGTGATCTGGCGATGGAAAAACTTCGCGCGCTCGAGCGCGAAGCGCTGTGGGCCGAAAAATCTGCGCGTGAAGCCGCAGAGCGGGCCATCGAGTTGGAACGACTAGGCGCTGCCCTCTCGCAAGCCGAGATCATCGAGCAAGAGCTCAAGACGCTGGCGGAGAAGGCCAACGCTAACCCGGCCACGGTGGCGGTCGTGCAATCCATCGTTGATCTACAAAATGATCTGACCGTGCTTGGCGCCCAGATCGCCGCGCAATCGGCGCTGGTCGACATCGACGTGACCGAGGCGGGGCGCGGACGGGTGCGCGTCGATGGAACACCGATCAGCGAAAACCGCTCGCTTTCGGTTGCCGATCAACTGACCATTGACCTCGACGGCTTGGCGGCCGTCCGTATTCGACTGCCGAATGCTTCAAAGGCAGCGGCCTTGAAACGTGAGTACGACAGCAAATCCCGCCAGCTTGCCGATCGTCTCGCGGCATTGGACGTTTCGACGTTGGACGAGGCGCGCGGCAAATCAGCGGCGCGGACTGCCACTCTCAGCGCGCTCGAAGCCTGTCGATTGCAGCAGGCGGCTCTGGCGCCGCAAGGCATCGCGCGGTTGGCGGACCGCATCGCCGCGCTGCAAGCGGAGCAGACTGCGGCCGCCGATGGCAGCACCACGTCGCCGTTGCCTGCTGCCACATCGCTTGCGGCTCGGCGCAATGCCATCATCGAAGCGCAGGCGGCGCTGACCAGTGCTGCAACCGCCGCGCTCGACGATGCGGCCTATCGGGCGCTCGTCGTCGTCCGGCAGACAGCCGCCGAAACAGAAGCGCGGCGGGCGGAGCGCGTTGCCGATCTCACGGTCCGGCGCGCGCGTCTCTCGGGCGAACAGTCGGGCGCCGACGAAGATGGGCGCGCGGCAAGCGTTGACGCAGTCGCTGGCGTCGTTACACGCGCTGGCGCGGAGGTTGCGCGGCTCAGCAACGAGGTTGCGGCGCTGCAACTTTTGGAGATGACGCTGCGCGATGTCGAGGCGGCGTCACGAGACGCGGTTTTTGCGCCGATCGTGCGCCGTTTGACACCGCATCTCGAACGCATATTTGGCGCAGCGGATCTCGCCTTCAAGGATCAATTCGCCGTCGATCAACTGACGCGCAACGGCGTCCGTGAAGCAGTCGCGACGTTATCGGACGGAACGCGCGAGCAACTCAGCGTTCTTGTGCGCTTGAGCTTTGCCGAAGTGTTGGCCGAGCGCGGCCACGCGCTGCCACTGGTGCTCGATGACCCGTTGGTATTTTCCGACGACGAGCGCCTGAGTCAAATGCTCGACGTATTGGCGAACGCCTCAGCCGTTGGGCAAATGCTGGTTCTGACGTGCCGCGAAAGCGCATTTCGCGCGCTTGCTGGCGAGCGCCTCCGCATTCAGGCTTGGCAGCCCGAGGTCGGTCAGCCGACAATCAGCTAACACCATCGTCCGCCAAGCAGCGCAGAACGTCCTATAGCCGACGACTTAGTTGGCAAATTCGCCATTCATGTCCGGGAGACGCGGCGGCAACGATGTCGCCTCAAGCTTTTGGACCGGCGCTGCCATCGTGCGCGGATCTTCATTTGAACGTCGCGATTTACCCTCGAACATCGCGCCCTGTTCGATCGAGAGCGACTGATGAAAAATATCGCCTTCGACCTGGCTGGTCGATTGCAGCATCACGCGTTTGCCGCGAACTGAGCCAACCACATGGCCGCGCACGACAACTTCGTCGGCGTAGACGCCGCCGGCCACCATCGCGGTTTCGCCGACCACAACATGACTGCCGTGAATGTCACCTTCGACGGTGCCGTCAACCTGCACTTCGCCGTTCGAGATCAAGCTGCCGGTGATGGTTAAATCCGCACCGATGACCGAGGCGGCGCGCCGCTCGTCGCTGCGCGGTGCGGTGATCAGCGGGCGAGGCGCGAACGATTGTGCAGTATCGTTGGCGGCAAAACCCGGCTGCGCCCGCGCAGTCTCTGGCTCTGTGCGACGGAAATTCGGCAACATATGATTGACCCCTTTCAACTCAACTTAACGACAATAACAACGTGCTACGGCGTTCAACTCACACGCAAAGTGTCATTCCCAAACCGGCGCGCCAGCCCGTAGGCTCGCCAAGTTCCGCCGGCAGCGTTGTGATTCGATTAACACCAAATCCCGTTGCTCACAGCTTGTCCGGAGCGACTATCCACCGTTTTCCTTAGTCCCAACGAATAGTAGCAACGGGTTGAGACCGGAGTGTGGCTGAACGTCCACGTTGCCGAAAAACGGCGCAATGTTCGATGTGCTTAACAGACATCGGCTCGATTTTTGATCGGCCACGATCTCGCGCTGGTCTTAAACCTGCACCAGCCTGGCGCGTGCTGCCCTTAAACTGGCAGCGCTTTCACCGCTGCTAAAACGTCTTCGGCATGGCCCGGCACTTTGACCTTGCGCCAACTGCGCACGAGTTTTCCGGTTTTGTCGATCAGGAACGTCGAGCGCTCGACGCCCAGATAGGTCTTGCCGTACATCGATTTTTGAACCCACACGCCATAGGCTTCGGCGGCCGACTTGTCCTCATCGGCGAGCAAGCGCAAACCGAGATCGTGTTTTGTTTTGAACTTTTGATGGCTCTTGGCGCTATCGGGCGAGATACCGAGAATGTCGGCGCCGGCATTCACAAAATCTTGAGCGAGGCACGAGAAGTCTTTGGCTTCGAGCGTGCAGCCCGATGTGTCGTCTTTGGGATAGAAATAGACCACCACGGCCCGGCCTTTGAGTTTGGAGAGCTGAACCACATTTCCAGCATCGTCAGAGAGCGTGAAGTCGGGGGCTTTTTTGCCGTCTGTCGCCATGGTGATTGTGCCTTTCTTTTGTCGCTTTTGAACTGGTACGTGCCGACACGGGCGTAGACTATAACGCGATTGTCTGGGGCGCCTTTTTCGCCGCAGATATAGGAGTTTGCCGCAGTCTAGTGGGGCTTCACGCATAGCGCAAAACAACGCGAAACGTGATGTCGTGATGGCGGTATGACACCGCGCAGTTGGCGCGCGGGCTGAGGATGACGGGTGACGACACAACCGACAGGCGGCTGGCCGGGTGACCGGCGCAACGACGCGGACAGCCGCGCCGGCCTGTCGCCGCCGCCGCTGCCGGCCAATCGGACCACCGGCGGCTCGAAGCCGGCGTCAGCAAAGCGCCGGGCGGCGCGCGCGCCGCAGCCAAGCCGTGGCATGACGTTGTCGAGGTTGCCACTCGTATCGCGTATCGCCACATCGCTCGCGCCCTACTCCGGCGCCTTGGCCCATTGCGGCCGTGTCAGTCGCTGGACCGCTTACGCCATCATTCCACTAGCGCTGCTCGCCTTCCTGGCCTGCGGCGCATTCTATGTTCGCTTGCGCCATGGTCCAATCGCCGTTGATGCGCTCGTCGCCCCGATCAAGCGCGGCATCAACGCCGAATTGACCGACAATTCCGTCGATATCAAAGGTGCTGAAATCCGGCTCGGCAAATCCGGCGAGATCGAATTTCGGCTGCGCGACGTGACCGTCTTTGAACAGCACGGCGACGCCGTGGCGGTGGCGCCGCTGGCCGCTGTCACCATTTCGACTGCGGCCTTGTGGAGCGCGCGGATCGTGCCGGCGCGGGTCGAATTGATCGACCCCGAAATCAGCCTCGCGTACACCGACGACGCGGGGCTTGTCCTCGATCCACCCAGAGTCAATCGACGATTGCCGGCGTCTGATGCAACAGCGCAGGCCTCATCGGAACCATCGACTGTTCCGCAGCCAACCGCCGATGCGAGCGATGCCAGCGACCACGTCGTCCGCAATCTCAATTTGGCAAAGCTGCTGACCGACGCCTCGCGCCGGGCCCGGCGCCGTGTCGGAGCCACGTCGTACCTGACGGAATTCGGGATCAGAAACGCCACGGTCGTTCTAGCCTATGCCGGCCAGAAAAGTTCTTGGACTGTGTCGGAGGCGAGCGTCGATTTCGACCACGGCAAGCGGCGCAGCGTGATTTCGGGACGTGCGGTCGTTGATGCGCCAACCGGCCCGTGGACCTTCACGTTTTTGACCGACGAGAGCGAGAAAACCGACCGTCTGCAAGTCAAAGCCACCGTTCGCGATCTCGTTCCGTCGTCGCTTGCTGCCGCCGCGCCACCGCTGGCCTTGATGAAGTCGTTGAATTTTCCCATCGGCGGCGACGCCACGATTGCACTGTTGACCAACGGCGAAGTTGAAACGGCCGAGCTGGCGCTGGAGGTGGGCGAAGGCCGCATCGATCATGCCGTCTTGAAGCCGCCGCTGGACGTTAGCGGTGGCCTGTTCCGGCTGACGTATGATGGCGCCGCGCGCGAGTGGCAACTGGCGCCGAGCCCGATGAAGTGGGCGCACGGCAGCATGTTGTTCAGCGGCGCGCTACGCGACGTCGCGAAAACAGCGGACGAGCCACCGTCATGGCGTTTCCTCCTCGACGGCAAGAACGGCGTGATGGAAGCTCCCGAATTTTCGGTGCCGTCGGTCGCTCTCGATGTGTGGCGCGCCGAGGGGATCATCGTGCCCCGGCGCGGCAGCATCGAACTCGATGAATTCCGCATGGCTGGCGCCGGTGGAGAAGCCGTCTTGAAGGGACTGACGCGCGTCGGTGCATCAGGGCAGAGCAGCCGCGCCGAGGTCACACTGTCAGCCATGCCGTTGGCAACGCTCAAAGCGCTGTGGCCTGTCGCCATCGCGCCTGGAGCCCGCAGCTGGGTTGGGCAAAACGTATCGGCCGCTGAGTTCAAGGGCGGGAGCATGCGCTATGAAACCGGCGATCTGATCACACCCGGCGCCACCCCTAGTAACAGCGCGAACGAGCGATTTTCGGTTGCCGTCGAATTTGAAAATGCAGCCTTTCGAGCGCTCGATGGTATGTCGCCGATGCTCGCCGCGCGGGGGTTGGTACGTGTCGAAAACGACGAATTTGAAATGACCGTTCCGGACGTCGTCGTGATGCTCGCGGACAATCGTAAAGTGCCGTTGAAGAGCGCCCGCTTGTTCTCGCCCAACATCAGGGCTGACCGCTCCGATGGCGAAATATCCTTCACCACCCGCTCGGATCTCGGTCCATTTCTCGAAGCGGTCGAGCAGCTACCGGTGTCGGCTGTTCGCGATGCCGCGCCATTCCCCAAAGCCGGCGACGGCAAAGTCGATGGCGAATTCAAAATCAAGCTGCCACTCGTCGCCGGCATTGGCGACGGCGACGTCACGATCGAAGGCAAAGCTAAGATATCCGACGGCCGTTTCGGCAAGGTCGGCGGCCAGTTCGACGTGCAAGGCTTCACCCTAAATCTCGACCTGACGGCCGCAGCGCTCGATGCCAAAGGCGATCTTCTCGTCAACGGCGTGCCTGGAAAAATCACCGCTCAGCGCGTCTTCGGTGCCGATGCGGCGCTGCAACCGCCCGTCAGAATTACCGCCGACCTCGACAATGCCGACCGCCGCCAACTCGGCCTCGGCATCGATGACATCATCAGCGGCACCGTTCCGGTCGAGATCTCGCTGCAGAAGGGCGCAGCGCCAGACCCCATTATCAAACTCAAGGCCGATCTAACGAATGCCGATCTGTCCCTTCGGCATGTGGGCTGGAAAAAGGTCGCTGGCCGCAGTGCGAGGCTCGAAACCGACATCGTCAAAGGCCAGCTCCAGAAGGTTGAGCTGCAAAACTTCAAGCTGGCTGGCGATGACATCGCCGTCGATGGCTGGATCGGCCTTGGCGCCGATAACAAACCGCGCGAGTTTTTGTTTCCGACGTTTTCGCTCAACGTCGTGTCGCGTCTTCAATTGCAGGGCACTCTGGGTCCTGACAACACCTGGTCGATTAAAGCCAACGGCCCCACGTTCGACGGTCGCGACCTCTTTCGATCGTGGTTTTCGGTTGGCGCTGGTGGCGACAAAGCGAACGGATCGGGCAAGCCGGCGGCGGCCGCCAATGTCAGCATTGAAATCGACAACGTGATAGGTGCGTCAGAGGTTTCGATGCGCGGCTTGCGCCTGAAGCTTTCAACGCGCGGTGACAAGCTGGTCGCACTCGACGCGCGCGGCACGCTCGACGGCGGCGCTCCGGTGGCTATCGTCCTCGACCAAAGCAATGGCCGGCGGCTGATGGTCGATTCCGTCGATGGCGGGCAGTGGCTCCGCTTCGTCGGCTTCTATCCCAATATGCAGGGCGGCCGCTTGAAACTCGAAGTCAATCTCGATGGCCGCGGTGCCGCCGATACCACCGGAACGCTGTGGGTTGATGACTTCAAGGTACTCGGCGATCCGGTCGTCAGCGAAGTTGTCGGCAGCGCCGATCAAGGCCGCCCGGCGATCGGCGGCAAACAACAGGTGACCCGCGAAGTTTTCGAGTTCAGCAAAATGCGCGTGCCGTTTTCGATCGGCTACGGCCAGTTCGTGGTTGAAGATTCCTATGTCAAAGGCCCGCTCGTCGGCGCCACCATGCGCGGGAAAGTCGATTTCAAAACGAAGCGCGTGAACATCGGCGGCACTTACATTCCGTTGCAAGGTTTGAACGGAGCATTCGGCGGCATTCCCGTTCTTGGCCAGTTAATTTCGGGCGTGCAGGGCGAGGGCATGTTCGGCATTACGTTTGCCGTGCAAGGGCCGCTGGCCGAGCCACAAGTTCTCGTCAATCCGCTGTCTATGGTTGCGCCTGGAATTTTTCGCGATATTTTTCAGTTCAACGGGGCCGCGCCAGAGGTGCAGGTGCGCGAAGACAAAGCGCCGGCCAAGCCGGTGTCTGAACGGGTGCGCGCGTCGAGCCCTACGGAGCCAGGCAAGCCGCCGCCCGCCAAGTCGCAAAAACCTGCTCGACCACCGGCGAAGGCTCTCGATGGCTGGTCGTCAACGACGATGCCCGGCAGCGTCCCTTGATCATCAATTAAGAGAGCCAGCCCGGCCCGATCCGGTCGCCGCAGCTGCTCGCGTGACAGGTCACTCACCTCACGCCGGCCGCAAAAGCACATGACGCTTTTTTCCAAGCGACAACTTCACCTGACCGTCGCGAAGATCTTTGCCGGTCACGACGTAGTTTGGATCTGAAATTTTTTCGTCGTTGATCGATATCGAATTGTTGGCGATCGCCTTGCGGATTTCGGTGTTCGATGTTCCAAGTCCCGCACTGACAAACAGTGCGAGGACCGGCAGGCCTTCGCCGATCTTGGCTTCATAAACCGGCAGACCATCAGCCGCCGCGCCGTCTTCAAACGTCTTGCGGGCGGTTTCTGCGGCCGCATCGGCCTTATCGCGGCCGTGCAGTAGTGCCGTTGCTTCGGTCGCCAAAATTTTCTTCGCGTCGTTGATGCTTGCACCTTCAAATGCTGCAAGACGCGCGATCTCGTCGAGCGGCAGCAGCGTGAACAACTTCAGGAAGCGAACGACGTCGCCGTCTTCGGTGTTGCGCCAGAATTGCCAGTAGTCGTAGGCCGACAGTTGCGTCTCGTTCAGCCACACC
Source organism: Hyphomicrobium sp. (assembly GCA_021732485.1). Lineage (GTDB taxonomy): Bacteria > Pseudomonadota > Alphaproteobacteria > Rhizobiales > Hyphomicrobiaceae > Hyphomicrobium_B. The sequence goes on along the minus strand of JAKFUV010000012.1, from coordinate 7,860 downwards.
GCGCCCGACGCCGTCTTGCCCATCTTCGCGCCCGATGCCGTCATCAGCAGCGGGCAGGTGAGTGCCAACAGTTGATGGGGCACGCCCATGCGCCGTCCGAGATCGATCCCGGTGACGATGTTGCCCCACTGATCCGAGCCGCCCATCTGCAGGTTGCAGCCCGCTCGCCGCGCAAGCTCCACATAGTCATAGGCCTGCAGCAGCATGTAGTTGAATTCGATGAACGACAGTTCCTGTTCGCGATCGAGCCGAAGCTTGGCTGAATCCATCGTCAGCATGCGGTTGACGGAGAAGTGGCGGCCGACATCGCGCAGAAAGTCGATGTAATTGAGCGGCGCCAACCAATCGGCATTGTCGACCATCATGGCGTCGCGCGGGCCATCTCCAAAGGTCAAAAACTTGGCGAATACGCCTTTGATCGCGTCTTTGTTGGCATTGATCTCATCGACCGAGCGCAACTGGCGCGTCTCGTCCTTGCCGGATGGATCGCCGACGCGGGTGGTGCCACCGCCCATCAGCGCGATCGGCTTGCCGCTGCCGGTCGCTTGCAACCAATGCAGCATCATGATCGATAGCAGATGGCCGATGTGCAGCGACGGCGCGGTGCAATCATAACCGACATAGGCGATGATTTTGCCTGAGTGCGCCAGCCCGTCCAGCGCGTCCAGATCGGAGCCCTGGTGAATGAATCCACGCTCAGACAGGGTCTTTAGAAAATCTGATTTGGGCGGGTTCATGGGCTAATCTTTTGGTCGTTGCAATTTGAAACTCTGGGCGAAACTCGCGGGGCTTCATTGAGGGGCTGCGTGCTGCCAAGCGTCGGGCTACGGCGAAAGCGGCGGCACCATGCACGGGAAGGGAACGATGGGCAAGATCATGCGGGCGCTCGGATTGATGAGCGGCACGTCGCTCGACGGCATCGATGTTGCGTACATTGAAACCGACGGCGAAAGTCGGGTTCACCGCGGCCAAGCCAAGACGTTCGAGTACACCTCCGAGATGCGGCGGATGCTAATCAACGCACTTGCCGAGGCCAAATCGCTCAGGCACCGTGACGAGCGGCCGGCCGCGCTGGCCGAGGCCGAGCGCGCGTTGACGGAAACAAACGCCGCAGCCGTCTTGGATTTTATCCGCATGAATGACATCACCGCGTCAGCCATCGACGTCATCGGTTTCCACGGCCAAACCGTGCTGCACCGGCCTGACGTAGGCATGACCGTACAACTGGGGCTTGGCAAATTGCTTGCCGACATGACCCAGTGTCCGGTGGTCTATGATCTGCGCGCCGGCGATGTCGCGGCCGGCGGGCAGGGGGCGCCGTTGGTGCCGGTCTATCATCGCGCCCTGACGTCGGCGTTGCCTGACCGCCCACTTGCCATCGTCAACATCGGCGGCGTCGCCAACGTCACCTGGATCGGCGCCGACGGCCGCATGATTGCTTTCGACACCGGACCCGGCAATGCCTTGCTCGATGATTGGATGATAAAAACGTCGGGTGTCGCCCGCGACGAAAACGGTTTCACATCGGCGCGCGGGCGGGTCGCGGACGACGTCGTGCGGTTCTATCTCAGCCATTCTTTTTTCGCAGAACCCCCGCCGAAGTCGCTCGATCGCAATGCCTTCTTTTGGGATCTGGTCGAGGGCTTGAGTGTCGAAGACGGGGCGGCAACGCTCGCAGCGTTCACCGCTGGCGCCATCGCCAAATCGCGCGAGCACTTGCCGCAAGAGCCGGCATTGTGGATCATCTGCGGCGGCGGGCGCCGCAACAAGACGATCATGTCGCAACTGGCAGGGCTGGTGCAGAACGCTGTCGTCCCGGCCGAGGCCGTCGGACTCGACGGCGATAGCGTTGAAGCGGAAGCCTGGGCCTATCTCGCGGTGCGCTCTCTCAAAGGTCTGCCGATCACGTTTCCCGGCACCACCGGCGTCGCCAGCCCTATGACCGGCGGCGTCCATGTCATGCCACAGCGCGCGCACTGATCGGCGCGCAGACGGCCGCTATTCGTCGTCGCCATCATCGGCGGCAGCGGCCGGCGCACTCTGCGATTCCGCCCGTTCGAGTTCGCGTTGCCGTTGGCGTTCGCGCTCACGCTCGCGCTCGCGTTCCTTATCGCGGGCGCGATCCTTTTCGAACTGCACCATCCGCTCATCGACGTAGCTGCCGACGATCGTCGCCATCTCCTCGGTTTTGTTTTCGAAGAAGTGGTTGGCGCCCGGGACCACCTCGTGCGTGATCTTGATGCCCTTTTGCACCTTCACCTTGGCCGACATTTCGGCGACCGACGCTGTCGGCACGACGCGATCCTTGTCGCCGTTGATCATCAGCCCGGACGAGGGACACGGCGCGAGGAAGGAAAAGTCATAGAGGTTCGACGGCGGGGCGACGCAGATGAAGCCATCGACTTCCGGCCGGCGCATCAACAACTGCATCGCGATCCAGGTGCCAAACGACACGCCGGCGATCCAGCAGGTTTTCGCATCTGGCTTGACGAGTTGCAGCCAATCGAGGGCCGAGGCCGCATCCGCCAATTCTCCGGGCCCGCCATCCCACACGCCTTGGCTGCGGCCGACGCCGCGAAAATTGAAGCGCAGCACCGAAAATCCGCGCGCGGCAAACGTGTGATATAGCGAGTAGACGACCTGATTGTTCATCGTCCCGCCAAACTGCGGGTGGGGATGGAGAATGAGTGCGATCGGACTGTCAGCCTGGCTCTCGTGATGGTAGCGGGCTTCGATGCGCCCGCCAGGGCCATTGATGATCAATTCAGGCATATGGGAATGGTCTCGAAATCTTGAGGGTTGGGGGCAACTTCGCTTCGCTGGCCGGATCCGTTGCTCTGCGCCAGCCGGTTTATCAAGCGGGGCGCAAGGTCACATCTTCGTGGTTCAAAATCTCAATCCTTGACTCCTGGGATCGGGATTTCCATAACTAGTTTAGAACCGTTCGAAAGAATGGGCGTGATGGTTTCAGAAGCATTTGGCCATAGTCGGCCCAGGCCGGCTCTCATAGCACGGTCCTGGGTGGCAAAAGCAAGTGTGATGGACGGTTACTTGGTCCGCCATCGTGCCGATGCCGCACCAGCGGCGATTTTCGAGTGTGCCTCGCCAAGCGGCGGCGAACGATCCGGAGCGTAGTGACGTGGAACTGACGACGAAAGGCAGGTATGCGGTGATGGCAATGGCGGATCTCGCCAGCCATGCGGCATCGCGTGCCTCATCAGCTGCCGCGCTCAGCATTGAGGCGGCCGCCGTTGAAGTCGCGGCCGACAGTCCGTCAGCGGTACCTCTATCGCAGATCGCCGAACGCCAGCGACTGTCGCTCGCCTATCTCGAACAGCTGTTCGTGCCACTGCGCCGGGCAGGTCTTGTCGAGAGCGCGCGCGGCCGCACAGGCGGGTACCGGTTGGCGCGCACCGCCGCCGAAATCTCAATCGCCGACATCATGGAGGCGGTTGAAGAAGACACGCAGTTTACGCGCTGCTCTGGCGAAGATCCGCGTTGCTCGCGCGACACGCCATGCATCACGCATGGTCTTTGGCAACAGCTGAGCGATGTCACGTCGTCGTTTTTCCAGAACGTGACGCTGGCCGATGTGATCGCTGGTACGCCATTTCGCGCCCCGGCCACGGTCGCGGCAAAGTCAGTTCCATCGCACCGCATTTATTTCGATTACAATGCCACATCGCCGCTGCGCTCCGCCGCCCGCGCGGCCATGATCGCGGCGATGGACGTCGCGGGAAACCCGTCATCGGTGCACGCCGAGGGCCGCGCCGCACGCGCCATCATCGAAGCGGCCCGCGCCAAGGTCGCAGCTCTCGTCGGCGCCAAGCCATCCGAAGTCGTTTTCACGAGCGGCGCCACGGAAGCGAACACCTGGGTCATGGCGCAGCCGTGGTCGACCATCTTCGTCGCCGGCGTCGAGCACGATTCCGTTTTAGCCGCGACGGCTGCCAGTGCCGCAGAAGTTGTTCCGCTCTCGACCGGCCGCGACGGCGTCATTCGTTTCGATGCGATGATCTCTCGCGTCGCGTCAGGCCTGCCGCTTGGGCGGGCGTTGCTCACGGTGCAAACTGCCAACAATGAAACCGGAGTGCTCCAGCCGATCGCCGACATCGCCGGGCTGGCGCGCGAGCATGGTGTTTTATTGCATACCGACGCGGTTCAAGCCGCCGGTCGCGTCCCCATTGATTTCGCTCACCTCGGTCTCGATTTGCTGAGCCTGTCAGCCCACAAACTCGGCGGTCCAAAAGGCATCGGCGCGCTGATCATTCGCGATCACCTGGATCTGGCGCCACTGCTGCGCGGCGGTGGCCAGGAGCGCCGTCGGCGTGCCGGAACCGAAAATCTTGTAGCCATTGCAGGCTTTGGCGCTGCCGCCGAGGCCGCTCGATTAGAACTTGCCGCGATGCCGCGTATCGCCGCCCTGCGGGATCGGCTTGAAGCTTTGCTGCGCGAGACGACGCCCGACGCCATCATCATCGGGGCGGAAAGTCCGCGCCTCGCCAACACGTCGTCGATCGTCGTGCCGGGGCGCTCGGCTGAAACTCTGGTGATCAAACTCGATCTCGCCGGCATCGCCATCAGCGCGGGGGCTGCGTGTTCATCGGGCAAAGTCGGCGCCAGTCACGTGCTCGAAGCCATGGGCCTCGGCCCGGAGCTCGCGAAGGGTGCCGTCCGCATCAGCCTTGGCTTTGGCACGACCGACAACGACCTCGCGGCATTTGCCGCAACTTGGAAAACCATTGTGAGCCATCCCGCGCTCGCAGCGTAAACAGATAACAGTCAGGATCGCTTGCCGGTCCGAGTTGGAGACAGCAGTTAAAATGGCCGCAGTTAAAGAGACGATCGCTCAGGTCAAAGAGCTTGATGTCGATCAATATAAATACGGTTTTGAAACCGACATCGAGAGCGTCAAGGCGCCGAAGGGCCTTGATGAATCGACCGTGCGCTACATCTCGGCGCAAAAAGGCGAGCCGCAGTGGATGCTCGACTGGCGCCTCGACGCGTTCACGCGCTGGCAGGCAATGACCGAGCCGACGTGGGCCAAGGTCCACTATCCCAAGATCGATTTCCAGGATCAGTATTATTACTCGGCGCCGAAATCGACGAACGGACCGACGAGCCTCGACGACGTCGATCCGCAATTGCTCGAAACCTACAAGAAGCTCGGCATTCCGCTCAAAGAGCAGGAAATTCTTGCCGGCGTAACGTCGTCGCGCGTGGCCGTCGACGCCGTGTTCGATAGCGTCTCCGTCGTGACGACGTTCAAGGACGAACTCAAAAAAGCCGGCGTCATCTTCTGCTCGTTCTCAGAAGCCGTGCGCGAGCATCCAGACCTCGTGAAGAAGTACCTCGGCTCCGTTGTGCCGCAGTCTGACAACTATTACGCGACGCTGAACTCGGCCGTTTTCTCGGACGGCTCGTTCGTCTACATTCCGGAAGGCGTGCGCTGCCCGATGGAACTGTCGACCTACTTTCGCATCAACGAGAAAAACACTGGCCAGTTCGAGCGCACGCTGATCATCGCTGATCGCGGCGCCTACGTGTCGTATCTCGAAGGCTGCACCGCGCCGATGCGCGACGAAAACCAGTTGCATGCAGCCGTCGTTGAACTCGTCGCTTTGGATGACGCCGAAATCAAATACTCGACCGTGCAGAACTGGTACCCGGGCGACAAGAACGGCAAGGGCGGGATTTACAACTTCGTGACCAAGCGCGGCGATTGCCGTGGCCATCACTCGAAAATCTCGTGGACGCAGGTCGAAACCGGGTCCGCCATCACCTGGAAATATCCAAGCTGCATTCTGCGCGGCGACTATTCACGCGGCGAATTCTATTCGATCGCGGTTTCGAACGGCTATCAGCAGGTCGATAGCGGCACCAAGATGATCCATCTCGGCAAGAATTCATCGAGCCGAATTATCTCGAAGGGCATCGCGGCTGGCCGTTCACAGAATACCTATCGCGGCATCGTCTCGGCACATCGCAAGGCGACCGGCGTGCGCAATTTCACCAACTGCGACTCATTGCTAATCGGCGACAAGTGCGGCGCGCACACTGTGCCCTATATCGAAGCCAAGAATAATTCGGCCCACTTCGAGCATGAAGCGACAACGTCGAAGATTTCCGACGATACGCTGTTCTACTGCCGCCAGCGCGGGCTGTCGGCGGAAGAAGCGGTGGCCCTCGTCGTCAACGGCTTCGTGCGCGACGTGCTGCAACAACTGCCGATGGAGTTCATGGCCGAAACGCAAAAGCTGATCGGGATCAGTTTGGAAGGCAGTGTCGGGTGATGGTGCTCCGCTTTTTCAACCCACTGACGGACGTCATCCTACCCACTGGCGTCATGGCATCCATTAGGGTCGTCCCAGCCAGCAACGTCATCCCGGCGAAGGCCGGGATCCACGACAGGCTTCAACTCGGGCAATTGTGCTGTCTGTTCGGATGCACCGCAAAAGTCATGCGAACCACCATCGTTCCTCTCGTGGAAACGTGCCGTAGATCCCGGCCTTCGCCGGGATGACGGGCGATATGTGTTTAGTTTGCGCCAAAATATGAAAGTCAGTTGAATGGTCAAAATCAAAAACCTGCACGTGAAACTGGCTGAGATTGCCTCTCCCCTTGGGGAGAGGCGGCGCGAAGCGCGGTGAGGGGGGCGGGGCTGCAGCTGGTGGCGCAAATAAAAGCCTCGCTAGTCCACCCCCCTCACCCTAACCCTCTCCCCAAGGGGAGAGGGAAAACGACGAAGGTCGCAACAAAGGTAGTACAATGCTCGAAATCAAAAACCTGCACGTGAAATTGGCTGAGATTGCCTGTCCCCTTGGGGAGAGGCGGCGCGAAGCGCGGTGAGGGGGCGGGGCTGTAGCTGATGGCGCAAGGAAAAGCCTCGCTAGTCCACCCCCTCACCCTAACCCTCTCCCTAAGGGGAGAGGGAAAACGACGACGGTCGCAACGAAGGTAGTAAAATGCTCGAAATTAAAAACCTGCACGTCAAACTGGAAGACGAGGATAAGCAAATCCTCAAGGGCCTGACGCTGACCGTGCCGAAGGGCGAAGTCCACGCCATCATGGGGCCGAACGGCTCGGGCAAGTCGACGCTCGCCTACGTGCTCGCCGGCCGTGATGGCTATGAAATCACCGGCGGCGACATCTTGTGGAACGGCGAAAGCATCATCGACATGCAGCCGGATGAGCGTGCCGCTAAGGGCGTGTTCCTCGCCTTCCAGTATCCGATGGAAATTCCAGGTGTCGCCGGTCTGACCTTCCTGCGCTCGGCCAATAACGCGCTGCGCAAAAAGCGCGGGCTCGACGAATTGACCACGCCTGCATTCTTCAAACTCGTGAAGGAAAAGGGCGCCGATCTCAACATCGACGTCGAAATGCTGAAGCGCCCCGTGAATGTCGGCTTCTCGGGGGGCGAAAAAAAGCGCGCTGAAATTCTGCAGATGGCGCTGCTGGAGCCAACCCTGTGCGTGCTCGATGAAACTGATTCCGGCCTCGACATCGACGCACTCAAAGTGGTGTCCGATGGCGTCAACGCACTGCGCTCGCCTGACCGGGCCATGCTTGTTATTACGCACTATCAACGCCTGTTGAACCACATCGTCCCCGACAAGGTGCACGTGCTGGCGGATGGCAAAATCCAAAAGACCGGCGGCAAGGAATTGGCTCTTGAACTCGAAACGTCCGGCTATGCCGACTACACCGGAAAGGCCGCTTAGGAAGAGCCTCTCCCTTCGGGGAGAGGCGGACGCGAAGCGTCGGTGAGGGGGCTGTTGGTCCTCGCCAAATAGACCCCATCCCCTCACCCTGACCCTCTCCCCGAGGGAAGAGGAAACGGAGACCGAAATGAACGTCGCG
>JAKFUV010000024.1 GCA_021732485.1 Hyphomicrobium sp. | reverse complement strand
CAACAGCCGCCGTCACGGCAGCGGAGCGATAGACTTTTTCTGCAACCGTCGTTGCGAGCTTTTGCGAGGTCTCGGTGTTGGCTAACGATTTGAGGCGTTCAGCCCAGCTCGTTTCGCTGCGCACCTCTTCAATGGCGATATCGACCCGGCTATCTATGATCGCGTCAACGCCGCCTTTTCGCCACTGATCGCGAACCAGCGCAGCATAATCGACATTTTTGATGCCGGCCTTGAATGCATCAGCTGACAAGGTCGAAATGGTCGCCTTGAGCCCGGCTTCGTCGCGAGCCTGACACGCCTCGTAGTCGCTGCGGCTGAGTTGCGGCGACGCATAAGCCGGAGCGATCGACGTCACGGCGACGATCGTCGCCAGGGCGGCCGTGGTAACAACGCGGAACGATCGGACCAATCGGAATTCCTCGGAGTTGCAGGCTGACGCACCTGTGCTGAAAGCACATCAAGCCATGCCGCGGCTCTTAACTATAGCGCACGACCGCGCGACGACCAGGGGGCCAGGACGGTATCTGCTATTCCGGTTGCACCGAGTGAATATTACAATTGCAAATGCATTGTGATATCGGCGCATCTCGACGCAGCGTCATCCCGCGACGGACTGGCCAAAACCGCGGTATTGCTCAATATTTACAACTCTTAGGTGCAGTGCGGCAATGGGTCCGGCTGGGCTAATACGCGGTTGCCCGCCAGCAAAAGCTCTGGCGTTTTCAGCGGCTTCATATTAATTTCGACAATAGGATCTTAACATGGTCGGAATAGCTTTTATGGAGGACGTGCGGCGGCGCGACAAAGTTGCGTTGGCATTCTAAGACGCGTCGTCGTAAATGTTTCGCGTAACGTAAGAGCGAGTGCTTCGTAACGTAATGAAAAATATCGAGAAATTTATTCCAGCGCGCGGCAGTCTGTATATTCCGGGCGGATCTACGGGCATTCTGCTGCTGCATTCGCTCGGGGGATCTCCGCTCGAATTGAAGTTTGTGGCGCAGTCGCTCGCCCGCCAGGGTCACACGGTGTATTGCCCGGTCATTCCGGGACTGACATTCGGCACGGACGTGTCCGGCTTGTCGACGTGGCGTGACTGGTATGATGCGGTCGAGCACGCTTTCGACGATCTGAAGAAGACCTGCCAAACATTGTTGGTCGGCGGCGCTTCGGCCGGCGCGATCTTGTCGTTGCGGCTGGCTGCCAACCGGCAGAACGAAATCTCGGGCGTGATGCTGTATGCGCCGACACTCTCGGTCAATGGCTGGGCCATCCCTCGGACCATTCGCTTGTTCCACCTCGTTAGCGACAAGTGGACGGCGCGGTTGTTCTCGTTCCGCACGCCGGCACCGTTTGGCATCAAAGATGAGCGGGTTCGTAATTTCGCTCTCGAAGCCATGAAGGGTGACGGTGGCGCGCAAGCCGACATCACCGTTCGCGGCGGCGGCACGGTCTACGAGTTCTTCAAACTGGTTCGCAACGTGCGCCCGCTGCTTTCAAAAATCAGGCTGCACACGCTGATCTTCCATCCTCGCGCCGATGACCAAAGCGACATCAAGAACACGATGACATTGCAGCGCAAGCTTAGCGGAATGGTCGAAGTTTGCGTTCTTGAGGACAGTTATCACCTTGTGACGCTGGATCGTCAGCGTGGCTATGTGGCGGATCGGTCGACGGAATTTGTCGATCGCATCATTGCCCGTGAGGCCGCAAAGCCAGCCGTGGTACGGACGCCAATCCCTCAATCTCAAATGCATGGCGCAGCCGAGTAGCATTCACTCCGCTAGCGTCGGTCAAAGTCAAAGATAACGCGCCAAGCACAAGTGCGGTGGCGCGTTTTTCTTATCAGCTGCGATAGTGTGGTGTTCGCGAAACGTCGGCGATTATCCGCGACAGCAGCGCTCGCAAACGGTCATGGTGCCGGGGCGACGGATTTAGCCGGAGCCGGTTTGGCTGCTGGTTTCGGACCGGCATCCCACGGCATTTTTTCAGTCGTCGTTTTTTTGGCCTGCGGTGGCGCTTGCTTGGCCGGTGCCGTCCCTCCTGCAGACTTGATGGCGGGCGGCTTTGCACCGGCGGGCTTCGCCACGGCCGGTTTGGCAGCGGCGGCCTTTGGTGCCGTCGTTGGCACAGCCGCGTCGTCCGCACGTGCCGCAGTCCCGTCGCAGGCTGGCAGCTCGGATTGCGCTCTGGTCCAAATGAAGGTTTTTCCCATGAACCGCATGCCCTTGTAACCGGTAACCTTCAATACGTCGGGCGCCGTCAGATCCAGTGCGACGCTGTATGATTTTCCGACTTTGGGATCGTAGACCCAGCCGTTGTCAAAGCCGCCGCCCTGCATCTGGGCAAGCTCACCTAAAATCTGCAAACCGCAAATTGGGCGCGTCTTTTTCGAGGCGTCGGGATTGTGACGGTCAAACAAAGGCTCGCCTTTGGCGTTGACCGTTTCCTTCAGCCAAACGATGTGGCCGCATAATCTGTTGCCGCAGATGTCAATCTTGACGGCGCCCTTGCCGCTGTCGTCGATCCAGATGCCGACTTCTCTCGGCACAGATGAAGCTGCCGCGGCCGTCATCGCCCAGGCGAAAACGGCCGTCACCAAGACCTTGGCCAGAACCTTGCTCCGCGTTGCCACCGTCTCGTTGGCGAAAATCTTCAGTGTGTTCGGCTTCATCATGACAATTGACCGCATGTCGATCCCTGAGTTTTGTTGTCCTATGCCTCGAAAACGGCGAAACATTGGAGCGATGTGCTTAACAAAGTTCGCGGAATGAGGCTCTTTGGAGTTATACGTCCAAGACAGCGCGACGATTGGACAGCATTAAACTGTAAATATCGCAGGCAATGCGGCCGTTGTCGGGTGTGGTCTTCGTATCGGCAGACATATATATCAACATACCTAACGAGACCTTCCGCCACACGATTTGCCATCGATGCTCGGCGGTGCCCGCCAAACGTTGACAATCGACGTCTCGCCAACGGTCAGCCGTTCACGGCGCATAACTAAGAGAGAATTAGCAGCTCCGATGATCCTGACCCTCGCCCTCCGCAATTTGCTTCACGACCGCATCCGCTTGGCTGTCACGCTTATCGGCATCCTGTTCTCGATCGTGCTCGTCGCCGTGCAACTGGGTCTTTACCTTGGCTCGAGCCGGATGATTACCGCCAATATCGACCGGGCCAATGCCGATCTTTGGGTCACGACGTTCGGCGCCAAAAGCTTCGAAGATGGCGGCTTACTGCTGACCGACCGTGAGCGCCATCAAGCCTTGGCGACACCGGGGGTGGCATCGGTCGTGCCGCTGCTCGTATCGTTTGCAGAATGGCGCAAGCCCGAAGGCGGGTCGACGCGCGTCGTGCTCGTTGGCAGCGATGCGGACGACAACGGCTTGGTCCCCTGGTCGCTCAGCCAGGGGACGCTCGAAGACATCAAAGCGCCAGATGCTGTGGCCGTCGATAGCAGCTACCTCGCAGATCTCGGGATATCAGGCATCGGCGATACGGCGCAGGTCGCATCGGGCCGTATCAAAGTTAGGGCGTTGACCGACGGCGTGCGCTCATTCACTCAGTCGCCATATACCTACACGACCCTTAATCGGGCTCGCCATCTGCTCGGTGCCGACAGCGATCGCACGACGTTTCTGCTGGTCAAAGTCGCCGAAGGCGCCAACATTGAAACCGTGCAGACCGACTTGGGACGTCGATTCCAGACAGCCGAAGTCTTGACGACCGAAGAATTCCGCACGCGAAGCCTTAAGCAATGGCTTTTCAAGACGGGTGCTGGTCTGGCGCTGATCGGCGGCGCTTTGCTCGGAAGCTTGGTCGGCACGGTGATCGTCGCGCAGACTTTGTATTCTAGCACCAAGGATCACATTCACGAGTTCGCAACGTTGCGCGCACTTGGTTCGTCGAAAGGGTACATCCATAAGGTGATTTTGGCGCAGGCTGGTTTCAGCGCGGTCATCGGCTACGCACTCGGCATGATCATTGCGCTGCTGATACTTTATGCTAGCCGCAATTCAGCATTACCCTTGGTGATGACGCCGGGATTGGCCTTCTGGCTGTTCGCACTGACGGTCAGCATGTGCGCGATATCGGCGCTGTCAGCCATCGTCAAAGTTACCAAAATTGATCCGGCAACGGTGTTCTCAAGATGATCGCAAAACAAACCGTCGAAACGACCACAGCAGCGCCACCAGAGCCGGTGCTTCGTGCTGAAAACATCGTCAAGCAGCTCGGCAGTGGCGCCGGCATGGTGATGGCTTTAAAGGGCGTCAGCCTTGATTTGATCCCTGGCGAGCTGACTTTGCTGATGGGGCCATCGGGTTCCGGCAAAACGACGCTGCTGTCAATTCTCGGCGGTATTCTGACAGCCACCTCGGGCGACCTGACGATCGCCGGCGAAAAGATGTCTGGGCTCTCCGCCGAAGATCTGGCGCGCGTGCGTCGTGATCACATCGGCTTCATCTTTCAATCGTACAACCTATTTCCGACGCTGAATGCCATCGAAAACGTGCGCATCGCGCTCGATGTCCGCGGCATCAGCGGCTTTGCGGCGACAAGCCGTTCGGAAGAAGTCTTACGCGATGTCGGGCTCGGGCACCGTCTCACCAACTATCCCGGCAATCTGTCGGGAGGTGAACAGCAGCGGGTCGCGGTGGCGCGCGCCATCGCCTCGTCGCCGTCCATCGTGCTCGCCGACGAGCCGACTGCGGCGCTCGACAGCGAGAACGGACACGCCGTCATGGCACTGCTGTCGCGCATTGCCAAAGAACAGCATCGCAGTGTTTTGGCCGTCACTCACGATCCGCGCACACTCGGCTATGCCGATCGTGTCGTACGTATCGAGGACGGCCGTATTGTCGGCGAAGAGCGCCGGCCGGAAGGCGTTAATGCCCCCGAAATCACCGATTTGACGAAGAGGCGCAAGCTCCATGCTTAAACAGAAAATCGATCCGGCCATCACAACTATTCTGATGGCAGGAACGTTGGCGATCGTGCTCGGCTATGTCGTTGCGGATTTCGCGAGTGCCGACAAAGACCGATCGTCGATCGCCGGATCGGCTTACGCGCAAAGTGCCGCGCCGGTGGCGCAGTGGGCGGCATCGGCGACTGGCCGGGTTGAACCGAAAGATGGCGAAGTGCGGCTCGCGAGCCAAGTGCCGGGCAAAATCGTCGAAGTGCTGGCGAAAACCAACGATCAGGTCAAAGCCGGCGACCTGCTCGTCCGCCTCGATGATCAGGACATTTACGTAAAGATCGCTGCCGCACTGGCAGAAGTCAGTGTGCGCGAGCGCGAGCGCGAGGAAGAAAAAGTAACGGGCCTCGCGTTGGAGCGCCGCAAGGCCGAGGATGCGGTCGCGGCCGCCGAACGGTCATTGTTTGCCGCCCGCGAAGCCTTCGATGCCGCGTCTCGCGGCGCCAACGCGGATACGTCGTCCGCAGATGCCATGAATGCCGCACGCACCAAAGTCAGCGATGCGACGTCCAAGCTTGCTGCTGATCGTGCGGCCCTGAGCGAGATCAACAGCCGGCCTGGCGTGCCGCTGACGCTGCGGCTCGAATCGTCGCTAGCTATGGCGCGCGCCGAGCTTTCGGCCGCCGAAATTGCCTTGGAGCGAACGAGGGTGCGTGCTCCCGGCGACGGCACCGTACTGAACATGTCGGGTAAAGTTGGCGAGACGGCGGTGCCGTCACCCGAAAGCGTTCTCGTCGTGTTTGGTGATTTGACGAGCCTGCGGCTCCGCGCCGAGGTTGAAGAGCGCGACGCTGCCAAGGTGCGCGTCGGCCAGCAGGTCGTCGTCAAGGCCGATGCATTTCCGGACATGACTTTCGGCGGAACGGTCACGTCTATTTCGCAGTCGCTGGGCGCTCCGCGCATCGCCACGCGCGGCCCGCGCCGGCCAAACGACGTCGAGGTTGTCGAGGTCATGGTTACGCTCGACGGCAATCCGCCATTGTTCACCGGCATGCGCGTTGATGCGTTTTTCAAACTCGATGGAGCCGCCAGCGCAGCCGATGCGCCGAAGACAGCCGCCAACTAAAGCGTATTCTCGAGGCCCGATTTTGAACTGAAAAGGGGCGTCTGCAAGTCGTGCAGACGCCCGTTTTTTATCTCTGAAACTGTCGTTTAAGCCGCTGCACCGCGCGTCGTGGCTTCGATATGGGCCATCAGTTTGGTGTCGATGCCCAAGGCTTGAGCCAGCTTGGTGAGAAACGCCTGCTCGGCCTGCTCATCGGGTTCAATCGCGATGCGCGCGGCCGTGTAAATCTGCACGGCTTCCTCGGGCGATTGCGCGGCGGCGGCAAGCTGCTCGACCGTTGCAGGATTATTCAGTTCATTGGCAATGAACGCCTCTGCCTCGGCATCCGCTCCTGCCTGCTTCAAACTGGCGATGACTTTGGCTTGCTCGTCGGCGTCGACGCGTCCATCAGAAGCTGCCGCCGCAATCATCGCACGAATATACAACGCGGCGCTTTCGTTGGTGACCGCTGCTGGTTCAAAACCAGATCCGTTTGGCGCGGCCTCCGCCGCCATGGCGCCCGTGATCAAAGGCTTGCCGGCCTGGTAATTTTGGAAAGCCTTATAGGCAAGGCCGCCGATCAGGGCCAATGCGCCGATCCTTGCTGCACTGCCGGCGATCGACCGCCCGGTGCGAGTGCCGAGCACAAGACCTCCAAGGCCACCTGCGGCGGTGCCGGCTGCAAGCGGGTTTTGCTGAACGAGTTCTTTAAGCTTGGCGAGAAGATCGTCGGTGGTTTGCCCGCCGGTCGCGCGGCCGAGTGCGTCGCGTGCGCCCGTAGCGTCTCCAATTTTGGCAGCGCCTTCACGCGCGCCCTGCGTCGCCTGGCCAAGAACCTGGCCGAGAATATCGGCAATCCCGCCGCCACCACCCGCGCCGCCAGTCTTGCCCAACTGATCTCTCAACTGACCGAGAATATCGCCAAGGCCGCCGCTCGGTCCGCTCGCCGGCGCGTCCGTCGCATGGCGCGTCGAAGGTGATCCCTGTGTTGCGCCACCTTGACCAATCTGGCGTTGTAATTCGCCGAAAATGTCAGCCAGACCGCCGCCTTGATCCTGCGCGCCTGTGCCAGCCGAACCACCGCGCTGACCCTGTGTCGCGCCGCCAAGCTTGCCCAGGATGTCGCCCAACCCACCTCCAAGGCCGCCGCCCGAGGAGCCTCCTGCGCCACCAGCGTTGTTGGCGCCGCCGAGGATCTGGCCGAGAATATCCGCTAGGCCTCCGCCGCCCGACGGCGATTGTGTGTTGGGCGCTGCGCCCTTCACGAGGCCTTCCAGGATTGATTTCGCGTCAAACATCACGCCACCTTTTTTGACAATTGAGCTGCACCCGTCACGTAGGGGTGATGGCGCAGAACTACAACGCAGTTCTAGCGACTATCTCATTCTGCGGCGAGAGGCAGTCGAGGTTGCATTGGCGGCTCGATTGGATCGCGAAGCGGCAAGGGTTGATTGGGCAGACCGCCGATCGAGCCGTTATCAACCATGTCAGGCTCATCCGTTGGGCCGATGAAACGGCCGAAGATGCGTTGCATCAGATGTCCGAGATCATCCATGACCGTGAAGAACGACGGCACGAAGACAAGCGACAGAACCGTCGACACGAGCAATCCGCCGATCACTGCAATGGCCATTGGAGCCCGAAACTCGCCGCCGTCGCCGAGCGCCAGCGCACTCGGCAGCATACCGGCCGCCATCGCCAGCGTGGTCATGATGATCGGCCGCGCGCGCTTACGGCCGGCGTCGATGATCGCTTCCTTGCGTTCAACCCCGCGCGCCACCTCTTCGATCGCAAAATCGACGAGCATGATCGCGTTCTTGGTCACGATGCCCATCAGCATCAGCAGCCCGATGTAAACCGGCATGCTGATCGGGTTGTTGGTCGCGAGCAGGCTGAGCGCGACACCGCCGAACGACAGCGGCAGCGAAAGCAAAATGGTGATCGGCTGAAACACGCTTCGGAACAGCAAGATCAACACACCGAGAACGATCATAATGCCGGTGCCCATTGCCGTGATAAAGCCATTCGCCACCTCATCTTGGACCTCGGCGTCGCCTGAGGGCTGAAGCCGGATCGACGGCGGTAACTTCACGCTTTCGACGATCTTTTGAAAGCGCTCCCGCCCAACACTCAATGGCACACCTTTTTCGAGATCGATGCCGATCACGGCGCGCCGCTCGCGGTCATATCGCTCGATCGAACTTGGGCCACGGCCAAACTCGACGCTGGCCACTGCCGTCAACGGGATGGCTTGGCCGGACCCGTTGGTGACGCGCAACTGTTCCAGCTGACGCAGATCGGTTCGGGTCGATTCCTCAAGCTGAACTCGGATCGGAATTTGGCGATCACCGACCGTGAATTTCGCCAGATTGAAGTCTGCGTCGCCGATGGTCGCGACACGGATGGTTTCGGCGATCTGCTCCGGCGCCACGCCAAGCCGGGCGGCTTCATCCAATCTTGGAATTACTCGGATCTCCGGTCGATCGGTCGATCCGGTCGCGGCCACATTGCGGAACCCCGGCACTTGCCGTAACGCGCCTTCGAGTTTGCCGATCGCCGCGTTCAGCGCATCGCCGTCACGCGACAAAATCGAAAACGAAAGTTCGCGCTCGCCGCGTTCATTGACGTACCAGGCGCGACTGTCGGGAATGGTGGCGAGCTTTTCGGCGATCACCGTCTTCAGTTGCTTCTGCGAAATCGTGCGTTCGGTTTTTGGCACGAGTTTAATGAAGAGCGCGGCCCGCCGCACTTCGAGCTGTCCGGTAGGGCTGGTGCCACCGAGCACAAAAACTTGCGAGACTTCAGGGATGGTCCGCAACACCTTGACCATGTCGTCGGTACGGTCGCGCGTTTCCTTCAACGGTGTTCCGGGCGGAAATTCCGCGGAGGCGACTACGCGCGAGGTGTCTTCATCCGGGATGAACCCAGTCGGCAGAAGGGTCGTCGCGTAAACCGATACTGAAAATAGCGCGACGCCGGTCAACAAGGTAAGGTAGCGCCAGCGAAGTGTCACCGCCAGGAAGCGCGTATAAAGCCGCATCAATGTGCCCTCGCCGTGCACGTGCGGCGGTAGCGGGCGCATCAAATACGCGGTCATCATCGGCGTGATCAGTCGCGCGACGAGCAAAGAAAACAGCACGGCAACGGCCACGGTCAAACCGAACTGCTTGAAGTATTGCCCAGCGATGCCGCCCATGAACGACACCGGCGCGAAGATCGCGACAATCGTCAAGGTGATGGCGATGACCGCCAGACCGATCTCATCGGCCGCCTCGATCGAAGCGCGATAGGGCGATTTGCCCATGTTCATGTGGCGGACGATGTTTTCGATCTCGACGATGGCATCGTCGACGAGAATGCCGGTGACCAGCGTGATGCCCAGCAAGCTGACGAGGTTGAGCGAAAACCCCATCATGCTGATCGCCCAGAACGTCGGGATGGCAGCAAGCGGCAGGGCGATGGCGGCGATCATTGTGGCACGCCAGTTGCGCAGAAAGAGCAGCACGACGAGAACAGCCAGTACAGCGCCCTCGATGAGAGCCGTCATGGCGGCTTCGTAATTGCCACGTGTGTAGGCGACCGCGTCGTCGATCTTCGCCATTTGCACATCGGGATACTCAGCCTGTATCGCGGCGAGTTCTTTGCTCACTGCATCGGCAACCGACAGATCACTCGATCCCTTCGAGCGAAAAATCGAGAATGAGACGACGGGCTGACTGTTGAGCCGTCCAAAGGAGCGCTGCTCGCTGGCATCGTCGACGATGCGGCCGAGATCCTTGAGGCGAACTTCGCGGGCACCCGACAAGATAATTTTGGAATCGGCCAGTGTCTCGACTTTGCGCGCGCCAGCGAGCGTTCGAATGGCCTGTTCCTGACCACCAACTTCGCCGCGCCCACCGCCAAGATCGACATTGGTGGCGCGGACTTGGCGATTAACTTCAGCCGCCGTGATGCCGTAGGCGAGAAGCTTGTCGGGATCGAGATGTACGCGGATTTCGCGGTCGACGCCGCCGTAGCGTTCAACCCGGCCGACACCCTTCGCCGTTTGCAGCCGCCGTTTGATGACATCATCGACGTGCCACGATAGTTGTTCGAGCGTCAGCGCTGGTGACGTCGCCGCATACGACAGGATCGCCTGGCCTTCGACGTCGATGCGCGTGATGATTGGCTCGTCGATTGTGCGCGGAAGATTGGCCCGGATTCTTGTGATGGCGTCCTTGACGTCGTCCAACGCGCGATCGATATCGGTTTCGAGACGAAATTCGAGCACGGTTGTTGACGCGCCGTCGGTCAATGTCGATCGAACATGCTTGATACCGGTAATATTTGAAACGGCGTCTTCGACTTCCTTGGTGATCTGAGTTTCGAGTTCAGCCGGCGCCGACCCCGTTTGTGTCACGGTGACGGAAATGATCGGAATATCGATGTTCGGAAACCGCGTCACCGGAAGGCGCGTGAAACTGACGATGCCAAGCAGCAGCAAAACTGCGAACAACACGATCCCGGGGATCGGATTGCGGATCGACCAGGCGGAAATATTGATCCGCATTATTGCGCCTCGCTTAATTTCGCTGCCGGCACGATCGGCGTAACGACGTCGCCGTCACGCAGGAATGTTCCGGCACGCGTGACAATGACTTCGCCTTCGGCGAGACCGCTTTTGATTTCGACGTTTTCGCCCGCGATCAGCCCGGTTTTCAACGTCCGTCGCTGCACTTTGTTGTCGACTACGGCCTGAGCGTGGGCGCCATCAGCTTCAAACGTCACTGACGCGGATGGAGCTGCCAATCCGCGACTGCGTGACGTCTCGATGCGGCCGCGCGCAAAGGTGCCGATGCGCAGGGCGGGGTTTTCACCGAGAAAAATTTTCACTCGGCCGAGTCGCGTTGCCTTATCGACCTCCGGTGCAACGAGGCGGACGGTGCCTTCGAAATCGCCAGTGCCGGGCACCGAGACGATCGCCTTTTGGCCTTCGCGGACACGCGGCAATTCCGTCTCGACGATCTCGGCGTCGAGTTCGATCTCTCCTTTAGAGATGATGCGGAACATCGGGTCGCCAACGGCGGTTGCCATCGCTCCGATGCGCGCATTCCGTCGGCTTACCATGCCGTCTTCGGGAGCACGGACATCGGTGTTGCTGCGACGCCAAGCCACTTCGCGCCCCTGCGCGATGATCTGATTTTTTTCCGCTTCAGCTGCCTTCAACGCATCGCGTGCCGCGACGAGTTGAGCGGCGGCGGTGCTAGCAGCGCTTTTACGTTGATCGTAGACACTGCCCGACAGATACCCCGATTTGCTCAGCGGTTCGGCGCGCTCAAGTTGGGCCTTGGCTTCACGCTCACGTGCCTCCGCTTCAACGATCTGGCTTTTCGATTGCGCGATGGCGGCATCGGACCGCGCAAGGCTAGCGGTGTTTTGCGCCACTTGAGCGTCGAGCTGCTCCGACACCAGGCGCGCAATAACATCGCCCTTTTTGACGCGACTGCCTTCGTCAACCATCAGTTCAAGGACGCGAAACCCTTCGACTTCCGGCGCCACCAAGATCTCTTCACGCGCGACCAGAGATCCCGAAACAACCGCGGTTTCGACAAAGTCAGCCATGACGATCTTGGACACCGTGACGGACGGCGGGGCGACGGGTTTCGACGCTGCGGCTGCGGCCTCGCGCTGCCGCGTCTCATGTTTGTGGGCCAGCCAATAATAGCCGCCGCCAATAGACCCGAGGACAACGGCGAGAACCGCAAGATTACGACTACGGCTCATTTGTGCACCATGCGAATTTTTGAAGAAGGCGAGGCTGCCTCCAGAACGTCCGTCGGTTTCAGCAACGTGCCAAATAGCTCGGTCAGAACCGGAAGCACCGCGCGAGCGTCGAACGCCGGCTCAATCGCGCGGCGCCAGAACATGCCGTCGCCGATGACTGTGAAAACTTTGGCAAGTGTCGGAATATCGACGCTTGGCGCAATGCGGCCCTCGTTCTTGAGGCGTTGAAACAGCCTTTCGAAACTTTCGCTGCAGAAGCGATCGACACTCAAAAAGATTTCGGCAACGCGCGGGTTACGGGTCGACTCGACGCCCATCTCGACAACAAAGCGCTGTTTTTCAGCGCCCTCTTCGATGAAGTAATGTTCGCCGATCGCGTTCAGCGCCTTGATGAAATCCGGTGCCGTTGCGAGCGTCGCCAGTTTCTCGGCGAACTCAGCTCGGTCGCGCTCGCACAATCCGGCGATCAAGGCTTCTTTGCTGTCAAAATAGACATACAAGGCGCCGGGGCTGACGTCGGCCTCTCGGCAAATGTCCTGCATAGTCGTCGCGTGAAAGCCCCCGCGCGCAAAGCTTCGCTCGGCCGCATCCAGAATGTGTTCGCGCCGTAGTCGCTGCGTCTGGGGTTTCAATTTGGGCATGCCGGGTCCATCCCAACAAAAATTAGCGCAGCCGTCGCGCTGGCGCGTTCGATGCTCACCGAGCGGAGAATCGTGACAATGCCGAAGCCCTCGACAGCTGCGCTGCCACGTCAGTTAGATGCTGCGAATGCCAACGATCCCGCTTTTGCAACAAAACGAATGTTCATTTTTTTTGAATGCAAATTGAGGCGCGGTCAAGGAGAATGATTGTTCGTTTTGTTAATTTTCAGTCGAATGCAGCAGCTTGGCAGGCACTGGCCGCACGGTCTGTTACGTGCGGAACACATCGCTGGGTTCATGCCGGGTTTCAGTCGCCGGTGTGATGACGACGGCAAAGTACCTACGGCCGACACGGCCGGCCGGTAAAAATGCAAAGGGTGTTGCGCGGTCCAATAAGGCAGCGCTCTTCGGTATCTTCAGCCCGTGCCCAATTTGCGTAAGCAGCACCGAGGCCGGTTGATAGGCGGACTTTGCGTCGCCAGTTCGCACGCGTTTTGGTTTTGGCGAGCCATGCGAAGCGCGACGGCTCGCCACGCGCCGTGATGGTGTCTGTCGCGCAGACGGTCGCGGATGCTTGCGATATGGCGGCGAGGCCGATGGTCAAAACGACAACGATCGATACGACGGCGAAGCACCGCGCAATGACTGAACCCTGCATTTATGGCGTCCACTCAATACTTGCCGTGCCACTTGATTTGCGGCCTCCAGAGACCCGAGCAGTCGACTGACCACAACGACGGCATGCTCGCTGGCCGAAAACGCCATTTGCCGAACGATGGAGCAACTCGCTGACGATAAAGACACTCTTGCATTTTGGGCATGTGAAGGCGGCGTTATTCCCCTCCCAGTCGGCATCGTCGCCGGGGTTATTGGCGTCAAGCTGTCGCAAGGGCATCGATCTCTCCAACGAACGTACGTGATAGTGAGCGCTGACGACCTGCGACCACGGTGTTTGCGAGGCCGTCACTCGGGTTTGCGAAGCCATTCAATACTGAAGCAGAATGTTCAATGTGCCATAGCCCGCGAGGTCTTTCGTTTCGGGAACCAGCGCATTTCCAGCCACGCCGCCCGCCAATGAGATCTCGCCACCGACCCATTCATAACGCAGAAATCCGCCACCGCGGACGCTTTGGCCTTCGACGTTGGTGTCGTATCGCATTTCAGGGCCAATCGAGACTGTTGGCACGATCCGCCAACCGGTTCGCGACCGCAGCGCCCCTGTGTCGAAGGCGCTGGCGTAACTCAGATCGAGCGATGACCACGCGGCCGGGCCCAGATTGAGCCAAAGCTCGACAACGCCTTTGACGCCGATGCTGGAACCCGAAGCCGCGTTGTCGCGATCGACGCGATCGAAAGCATGCGTGATGCTGGCAATGCCGATGAGGCCTTTAGCGGTCAACTCGCCGAAGCGCTGCTGATAGCCGATCAGCGCTTCGGCATAGGAATGATCGACGTTGAATTGGCGCCGGGTCGTGGTGCAGTTGTCCTGGCCGGCGTTACCGCACAACCCTGTGCCGGCATTTGAGGTGTCGGCCTTATAATGGTACCGGCCATACCCTCCGGCGGCGCGAAGACGTAATCCATCGCTGTGACTATCGGCGCTCAGCGGCGCCAGCGTGACGCCAGAGTAAAGCAGCCAAACGTCTTTCGTGACATCGGCGCCAGCCCAAACTTCTTGCCAGCCATACTGAGGCTGTGGCGGTTCAGCAGGCTGGGCCGAGGCTGGGAGGTCGATGACGAACGACGCTAGACCGACGGTTAAAGTAAAAGCGCGGCCTAGCCGCAGCCACGCCGCTGCGAGCCCCCGACCGTCGTGACGCCACACCCCCATGACCCACTCGAAGCAACTAGAACCGCCCCAACGGGGGCTAAAACTTTACTTGAGTGTAGCCGCCAAACGAATGAAGTGAATAGGGTTAACCGGTTGTTTTTAGGGTTGAATATTCATTTGTGTTCAATCCTGGGTTGAGTGAGTTGGACGAGTCCATACCTTGCCGATCAAATTATTGATGCGATGGTATGACGCGGCAGGCGGATTTGACCTGCCATCACTTGCGCAATCGACGTCCGGTCATTGAAATTTTATGTGATATGGACGCGAGCGTCCGTCGTGATAAAAAAGCTTTAATCAAAAGCCTTATAGTTAGTATCCAATAATAAGGGTGCCGGGGGCAGTGCTCCGAGTTCCCACTTGCTTCTGGGAGGATGCAACATGAGTGACGAGATGTCCGCTCGCCGTGCGAATACTTCGTTTTACAAAGATATTTTCCAAATGGCGTTCGAGACCGCCGACGTGATGTCGTTCTGGTGGCAGCCGCTGGTTAAAGGTGTAGGCCGTGCCCAGCTCGAAATTGCCGGGCTGCAAGCGAAGAACTTGCAGGCGGCGATGAACTGGAGCCGGGCCATTGCGACGGCGCGAGAGCCGGACGATCTGCTGCGCGCCAATGTCGGCTTCTGCCAATCCGTTCTATCGCATTGTGAAGAGGCCGCGCCGCGCGTCTCGGGTGCAATGACGAAAGCCGCTGAGCCGGTGGTCGGCTTCCAGCTGTTGCCCTTGCCGATCAGACGCAATCGCGACGAAGTCTTCATCGGAGATGCCGATGCCGCCGATCATGTGGCTCGCAGCCGTCGGGTCGCATAAATTTTATCGCGACAGGTTTGGTTTGTGTGGTGAAGCGCTATTGGACCGGCGGACTTATTTGAGTTCGGCCAGCGCTTCGCCGAAGCCGGCGAGTGAAATCGGGATGCCGATGCCGGCTTCTTCCGTCTGAAAAATGATGAAAATTGCGGTTTTGCCGGTCTTGAGCTGCTGGATCAAACCGTCTTCTACGACGACCTGGGCGTAACACGCGAAGTTGTGGCAGCGCAGGAACGGGGCGTGGCCGACATCCTTATCGTCGATTTTCAGACCGAGCCCTGGGGGAAGTAGAACGCCAAGCGGTGCAAACACTCGCAGCACCCGCGTGCCGTTTGAAAATGTCTGAAAATACACCGTCAGACCAATGTTGTTCTTGTCCTCGGCCGTGACGCTCTGGACCAGGGCGCAGACACCCGACTTGGCGCCGGCGGGAGCATCCTTGCACACCACCTGCCAGTCGCCGTGCTGGGATTTGACGCTGCCTTCAGGCGCGTCGATGGCGTGTGCCGTGCCGACCCCGATAAACCCGGTCGCGAGCCCTGTCGCTATGATCATCACCGCCATGGCCAAGGCGCGCTGGCCACTCACACAGCCAGTGGGACGGCCGATCGACCACAGCGCACAACGCCGGCCAGCGCCGTGCCCGACCGCTTCAATAGCTCGAAATTCTGCAAGGCAGCGAAGCGTCGTCGCGAGCAAGGGGGCATCCTTCGTGAACAAGAGGCCGATGGGATGGGCGGGTGCAGTCCGAGCGCATGATCAGACGTTGACGACGCCGATTGTAACTTAACGTATCGATTGGCAGGGATCAGTGTCGGCCGCCAGGGGCGGCCCACGCAAGATGCTCCGAAAACGCCAATGAGATGCGTGTGGTCGACCACGAACAAGGCTTATTTCTGTTCGCCGTCGTCGTCGACCATTCGCGAACGACTTTACCACCGGCAAGCATCCACTTACTCCAGCCGCGTCGAAATTTCACAGTGATTTGGCTTAGAAAACTTGACTTGAGCGCGATATCGCAGTTGTGATCCTTTCACAGCGACGGCGGTGGGCCGCGTTACCGAATCGCACGGTGGTCCGCCACTTTGGGCCTCGTTCCAGCGGGGAAAAATGACGTGGCGCTGCCCAGCCGGCCAACGGCGTGCGGGGCATTTGGGACGAGACATCTGGAATGCGGCAGAATGCGCGATCACATGCGCACGCTGGTTGGAAATGGGAGCGACGGAATGTTGAGACGTTTGTTTGGCGCTGCGGCTGATCGGGCCGTTGCGTTCATCGCCACGGTGTTTTCAATCGCTGCCTCCTCGGCGCTGACGCCGGCCTTTGCCGGACTTGGAGCGCCGACGGATGGCGAGTTGGGGTTGCCACTTCCGGCGACCGACTTGATGGAAAAGCTCCACAATGTCTACGACGTCGTCAACATCGTCATCATCGCCATCGCATTGTTCGTGCTGTTTTTGATGCTCTACGTCATGTATCGCTTCAGCGAAAAGAGAAACCCGGTACCGTCGCGCACCACGCACAATACGTTTTTGGAAGTCGCCTGGACGGTCATCCCGATCCTGATCTTGGCGGGTATTTCGATCCCGTCGTTCCGCCTGCTCTACGACCAATATTCATTCCCAAAACCGGATCTGACGGTGAAAGCCATTGGCCAAGCCTGGGCGTGGGATCACGAATACGTCGATAATGGCTTTACGGTCTCCTCCAACGTCGTCAACGACGAAGATGTCCTAAAGGAGAAACTCGGCGAGGACGCGTTCGCGCAGAAATATGGCGAACTCGAAGGCATTGCGCGTAACAAGGCGCTGTATGCCGACTCGGCGGCTATCTGGGCCGAGCGCAATCAGTTGCGCAAGTTGACGGTCGATAATGAGATCGCAGTCCCGGTCAACAAGGTGGTGCATCTGCTGGTGACGTCCCAAGACGTGATCCACTCGTGGACGATTCCATCGTTCGGCGTCAAAATGCAGGCGGTTCCCGGACGCACGTCCGCCGTCTGGTTCAAAGCTAACACGGTCGGTACTTTCCACGGCCAATGCTCGGTGCTGTGCGGTAAGCTGCATTCGGCAATGCCGATCACGGTGCGCGTTGTTGAGCAGCCGGTTTATGACCAGTGGGTCGAGGCGCTGAAGGCCAAAGACCGCAAGAAAGCGCAGAGCATTTTGAAGGCCGACGCCGAGAGCAAAAGCGCTGGCGCTTCTGTCGCCATGACGACGCAGAAATAATTGTCGACGCTCGGCGCTGGCGGCAGGTGGGCCACGGCGACGAGCGCTCCGTACGAACAATAGACTTACCGGAACAAGGGCATTCTCATGGGTAGCACAGCACACGCTGCGGGTGATTATCACGATCACGCACCGTCGTTCTTTAAGCGGTGGTTCCTCTCCACCAACCACAAAGACATCGGGACAATGTACCTGATCTTTGCGATTTTCGCCGGCTGCATCGGCGGATTTTTATCCGTTGTCATGCGCCTCGAACTCGAACAGCCAGGCCTGCAGTATTTTGCCGACGAAGGCGCCTACAACGTGTTCGTGACGGGTCACGGCCTGATCATGGTGTTCTTCATGGTGATGCCGGCCATGATCGGCGGCTTCGGCAACTGGTTCGTACCGCTCATGATCGGTGCTCCCGACATGGCCTTCCCACGTATGAACAACATTTCGTTCTGGCTGCTGCCAGCCGCTTTCGCGCTGCTGTTGCTGTCGCTGTTCGTGCCCGGCACTGCGGACGCTAACGGCGTCGGTACCGGCTGGATTGTGGTTGCCCCGCTATCGAGCAAAATCGGCCATCCAGGTCCGGCCGTCGATTTCGGCATTCTATCGCTTCACCTCGCCGGTGCTTCGTCGATCCTTGGCGCCATCAACTTCATCACCACGATCTTCAACATGCGCGCGCCGGGTATGACCCTGCATAAAATGCCGCTGTTTGTGTGGTCGGTGCTGGTCACTGCGTTCCTGTTGCTGCTGTCGCTGCCGGTTTTGGCCGGAGCGATCACAATGCTGCTCACCGACCGCAACTTCGGAACGACGTTCTACGATCCGGCCGGCGGCGGTGACCCGCTGCTTTACGCTCACTTGTTTTGGTTCTTCGGCCACCCGGAAGTTTACATTCTGATCCTTCCAGGTTTCGGCATGATCAGCCACATCATCTCGACCTTCTCGCGCAAGCCGGTGTTTGGCTATCTCGGCATGGCGTACGCGATGGTGGCGATCGGTCTTGTCGGCTTCATCGTGTGGGCACACCACATGTATACGGCGGGTCTCAGCGTCGATACGCAGGCGTACTTCATGTTTGCTACCATGGTTATTGCTGTGCCCACCGGCGTGAAGATCTTCTCGTGGATCGCCACGATGTGGGGTGGGTCGCTACAGTTTCGCGCGCCGATGATGTGGGCGCTCGGCTTCATCTTCCTGTTCACTGTCGGCGGTGTGACTGGCGTCATGTGCGCCAACGCCGGCGTCGATCGGGCACTGCATAACACCTACTACGTCGTCGCCCACTTCCACTATGTGCTGTCGCTCGGTGCCGTGTTCTCGATCTTCGCGGGCTTCTACTACTGGTTCCCGAAAATGTCGGGCTACATGTACAACGAGACGCTCGCCAAATTGCACTTCTGGATTACCTTCATCGGTGCCAACATCCTGTTCTTCCCGCAGCACTTCCTCGGCCTTTCCGGCATGCCGCGCCACTATGCGGACTATCCGGAAGCCTTCGCCTACTGGAATAAGATCTCGTCGTACGGCTCCTACATCACAGCCGCAGGGACGGTGCTGTTCTTGTTCACGATCGCGCTCGCCTTCCTTCGTAAGGAAAAGGCCGCAGCCAATCCGTGGGGTGTCGGCGCGACGACGCTTGAATGGACGCTGCCGTCTCCGCCAGCCTTCCACTCGTTTGAAAAACTGCCACGCATCGCCGCGACGGATCATTGATCGAGGTCGCACTCGACGCTTCGCGGCAGGTCTGCAATTGGCAGACCTGCCGCTATTTTAAGCCGATAACGTCACAAAACTGAGTGTCCGAGACTTGCCTCGGCTGACTTGACGGAACGATCCAAGACATGAGCGTGCAAAGCGACGTTGGACAACTCGATGTCTGGAACGAGCCGGATGTCAGCGACTATATCCAGCTGATGAAACCGCGGGTGATGACGTTGGTCATCCTAACGGCGCTGGCGGCGATGATCGCCGCACCCGGCGCGATCCATCCGGTCATCGGTGTTATTGCTATTTTTGCCATCGCGGTCGGTGCCGGAGCCTCGGGCGCGCTCAACATGTGGTACGATGCCGACATCGACGCCCGGATGGCGCGAACCGCTGCACGACCATTGCCGCGTGGGCGCATCACGGCCGATGAAGCGCTGCAATTCGGCACGGTCCTTTCGGTCGGCTCGGTGCTGACGCTTGGCGTGCTCGTCAACTGGGTCGCGGGCGCACTTCTGGCACTCACCATCGCCTTTTACGTTTTCGTTTATACCATGTGGTTGAAGCGCCGGACGCCGCACAACATCGTTATCGGTGGCGCTGCCGGTGCTTTCCCGCCGATGATCGGTTGGGCTGCGGTGACCGGTTCGGTCAGTCTTGAAAGCGTGCTGCTGTTTCTGATCATCTTCATGTGGACCCCGCCGCACTTTTGGGCCCTGGCCCTCTATCGCTGCCGAGACTACGAACGTGTCGGCGTGCCGATGTTGCCTGTGGTTGCCGGCCTGGCGGAAACCCGCCGCCAGATTTTGATCTACTCGATCTTGCTCGTCCCGCTCGCGATCCTGCCCTACGCCATCGGTCTTGGCGGGCTAACGTATTTGGCGTTTTCGGTGGTCCTCGGTGCCGGATTTTTATGGCTGGCGATCAAGGTTTACACGACGACGGAGGGACGCGAGGCGGACGCTGCGGCGAAGCAATTGTTCTGGTTCTCAATACTCTATTTGTACCTGTTGTTTGCCGTGCTGCTGGTTGAGGCCGCGGCGTTCCGGCTCATGACTTAAAGCGGTGGTTGCGAGATAACCGACACGACAGTTCAAAGGTTTGTTGCCGACATGACCGATAAACTCGAATCGACTCCGGAAGCCTCCAACGAGTTGGCGTCTCAGCGCGTGGCGCGTCGCCGGTCGATCGCGATCGCGCTGACACTTGGTGTCATGGTCGTCCTGTTTTATGCCGCGACCCTGGTTCGCCTCGGCGGCGCAGTTGCCCAAAAAACTTGGTAGGCACTTTTCCGCAAAAAGGATCGAACGTTACGTGACATCGTCGAAACCACCAGCCGCAACACAGCAGGCGAGCAACCGCAAAGTCGTGCTGTGGTGCGTTGCAGGGTTGGCAGTCATGGGAGCCGTGACGGCTGCGTCTCCAACGCTGTATGCGATTTTCTGCCAAGTCACGGGATATGGCGGCACCACGCAGCGCGTCGTCACGCCATCACATACGGTCATCGACAAGATCGTGACCGTGCGTTTTGATGCGAATGTCGATCCTCACCTGCCGTGGAAATTCGAACCTGTCGTGCACACGATGGACGTCAAGGTCGGCGAAAACGCTCTGGCATTCTACCGGGCAACCAACCTTTCGGACAAGAAGCTGACCGGTACGGCCGCGTTCAATGTGGCGCCCGACACGATGGGTTTATACTTCAATAAAATCGCCTGCTTCTGCTTCGTCGAACAAACATTGGAGCCCGGACAGTCGGTCGAAATGCCGGTGACGTTCTATGTCGATCCGAAAATGATCGATGATCGCGATACCGTAGGCTTGTCGAACGTGACCTTGTCTTATGTGTTCTATCCGGTCGACAAATCGGCGGCGGTGACGCCCAAGCCGACGGCGACGAAAGCCGGTGGATGAAGACAATGACGACAAACGAAATGACGAAAACGTAACGGCAATATAACAACCGGCACAGGACGTTTCACAGGCACGACGGCGCTCCACGCCTCGAAATGTGAAAATCTGGAGACTGGGAGAACGATCGGGCACGACGGAGACTCACATGGCAGATTCACATACCAAAGAACACGATTACCACCTCGTCGATCCGAGCCCGTGGCCCTTGTTTGCCTCGATCGCCGCATTCGTCATGGCCATTGGCGCCATCGCCTGGATGCGCACGCACGTGGACGGCGAAGGTGTGTTCGGCATCACTGGACCATGGCTGTTCGCGGCCAGCACGGCCGCTTTGATCGCGATCGTCTGGCTGTGGTGGCGTGACGTCATTCGCGAAGCCAACAAAGGTGACCACACGCCGGTCGTGCAGCTGCATTTGCGTTATGGCATGCTGCTTTTCATCGCCTCTGAAGTCATGTTCTTCGTCGCTTGGTTTTGGGCCTATTTCGACAGCGCCCTGTTTCCAGCCGGCGTCCATGAGCTCCTCAACAACGCTGGCCAACTCGTCGGTCTGACGAGCCGCAATGAACTCTATGGCGGCGTCTGGCCTCCGGTGCCGGTCGAAGCAACGGCCGCGGCCACCGCCGGAAGTTTCGCACACACGTTCGATCCCTGGGGCTTGCCGCTGGTCAACACGCTGATCCTGCTGCTCTCAGGCTGCACCGTGACGTGGGCACACCACGCGCTGCTGCAGAACGATCGACGCGGTCTCAACATTGGCTTGGCGTTGACGGTCGCGCTGGGAATGCTGTTCAGCGTCCTGCAGGCGGTCGAATACAGTCATGCCGGTTTCAGCTACGCTGGCCACAGCTACGGTTCGACGTTCTTCATGGCGACCGGGTTTCATGGCGCCCACGTGATCATTGGCACGATCTTCCTGGCCGTTTGCCTCGTCCGGGCATTGCGAGGCAGCTTCACGCCGCAGCAGCACTTCGGTTTCGAAGCTGCCGCCTGGTATTGGCACTTCGTTGACGTGGTCTGGCTGTTTCTGTTCGCCTGTATCTACGTTTGGGGTGCGGGCGCTGGTGGCGAAGTCGCGGCAGCGGCCGGTGCCGCAGCAGGCCACTGATCGCGCCGGATTGATACATCACGACACGTCGAGGCGGCCGTGTGGGCCGCCTCATCTATTTTGCGCATCGGCGTTTCGCGTGTGGCTGCGGTATAGTGCGTCAACCTCTCGCAATGAGTAGCTGAGGATCGTCGATGCCTGATGCCCGACCAGGAATTTCGCCGCTGATGGCGGGCTTGCAATGCCGCTGTCCGAGATGCGGAAAAGGACCGCTGTTCGAGCACGTGCTAGGCATGCGGGAGAGGTGTAGCCATTGCGGCCTCGACTACAAATTTGTCGATACCGGCGACGGCCCTGCCGTGTTCGCCATTTTCATTCTCGGATTTCTTTGTCTCGGCGGCACGCTGATCGCCGAATTCAAGTTTGGCGTACCGTGGTGGGCTCACGTGCTGTTGCTTGGCGTCCTGACACCGATTTTAGCGGTGTTTCTGCTGCGCTTCTTGAAAGCCACGTTGATCGCCTTGCAATACAAGAACAAGGCCGAAGAAGGCCGCCTCGCGAAGGACTAGGATGATGCTTGGGCGCTGGCGTAAAGCCGGACTGATGGTGCCGACGCTGATGACACTGGCGCTGCTGCCGGTTCTGGTCGGGCTTGGCACGTGGCAATGGCAACGTAAAATCTGGAAAGAAGAGCTGATCTCGACGATCGAGCAGCGCCGAACGGCCGAGCCTGTCTCATACGCCGACGCATTGGCCAAAGCGGCCTCGCCTGAAGCGGTGACTTATTTGCACGTCACTGTGACCGGAGCCTTCGATCACGGCGAAGAACGCCATGTCTATGCCCCGAGAAACCAGGGCCCGGGTTGGAACGTCTACACGCTGTTTCGACCCGTCGACGGATTGCGGCCGCTGTTCGTCAATCGCGGCTGGGTTCCCGAACGCTTGAAAGATCCCGCGTCGCGCAGCGAGGGGCAAGTGACGCCGCCGGTAACGGTCGTCGGCCTTGCCCGCCTGCCTGAAGTCAAAGGCATGTTCACGCCCGACAATGACTTGAAAGGTAACCGCTGGTATTCACGCGATACTGATGCCATGCGCTGGGGTGCGGCCGGGCCACCGACCGCCGACCAGCTTGCAACCATGCGTCTTGAAGTCTTTGCGCCGTTCTCGATCGACGCCGACGCCAAACCGGAAAATCCGGGCGGTTGGCCGAAAGGCGGAACCACGGAGATCAGGCTTTCAAACTCGCATCTGCAATACGTCGTCACGTGGTACGGGTTGGCATTAACACTGGTCGGCGTCTTCGTGGTCTTTGCCCGCCAGCGTTTGGCCGCCCTTCAGGACCAGCCAGCACAATCTTAGCGTAAACGCACGTCGCGGTTGACGATGAAGGCGCCACACTTGTTCGTGCCGCCTCGGCAAACTAAAGTTCAACCTCGCTCACGCAGATGAGAACCGCCCTTTGAACTATATCTCAACAAGAGGCTCGGCCCCGGTGCTCGGCTTCGAGGATGTCGTGCTCGCCGGGCTGGCGCGCGACGGCGGGCTTTATTTGCCACAATCGTGGCCGCAGCTTTCGGCGGATACCATTCGCTCGTTCGCCCAAAAGCCGTTTGCCGATATCGCCGTTGAGGTCATCTATCCATTCACCGGCGGAACCATCTCCCGCCCCGACCTTCAACGCATGGCGGACGAGGCGTATGCCGTGTTCGGCGATGCAGCCGTTGCGCCATTGAAAGCGCTATCGCCTGGCACGCACGTTCTGGAACTCTTTCACGGCCCGACGTTGGCCTTCAAAGACGTCGCCATGCAACTCCTGGCCCGCGTCATGGATCACATCCTCGAAAAGCGCGGCAAGCGGGCGACCATTGTCGGCGCGACATCGGGGGATACGGGGGGCGCTGCGGTCGAAGCCTTCCGGACATCGAAACGCGTCGATATTGTCGTGCTGTTTCCCGACGGTCGGGTCTCGGACGTGCAGCGGCGGATGATGACGACACCGACCGAACCGAATGTGCACGCGGTTGCGATCGACGGCACCTTCGACGATTGCCAAGCGCTCGTGAAGGCCATGTTCAACGACCACGCGTTTCGCGATCGCGTCGCTTTGTCGGGCGTCAATTCGATTAACTGGGCCCGGATCGTCGCCCAGGTGACGTATTACTTTTCGGCGGCAGCGGCGCTCGGCGCACCCGACAAGCCCGTGTCGTTCGCGGTCCCGACCGGCAACTTTGGCGATATTTTTGCCGGCTATGTCGCCAAACGCATGGGGCTGCCGATCAAGACATTGATCATCGCTTCCAACGAAAACGATATCCTGCCGCGCACCGTCGCCACCGGCCGTTACGAAATGCGCGGCGTGGTGGCCACCTCATCACCGTCGATGGACATTCAAATTTCATCCAATTTCGAACGCTACTTGTTTGAAGCGTCAGGCCGCGACGGCGCAAAAATTCGCGATTTGATGGCGGCGCTGGCCGTATCGAAAAGCTTTGCCCTTGGGCCTCTATGGCAGCAGCTCAAGCACGATTTTGCAGCCGTTGCGGCGAGTGAAGCCGACGTCGCCGATTGCATTCGCCGGGTTCAGTCACGGTGCGGATACGTCGTCGATCCGCACACGGCGTGCGCTGTGGTCGCCAGCGAACGCGTCGAAGGCGCCGGCGAGGTCGTCGTTCTCGCAACCGCCCACCCTGCCAAGTTTCCGGAGGCAATGCTGGCTATCACCGGCCATGGCCCACCGCTGCCGGCGCGGCTCGGCACGCTGATGACCGATCCCGAGCGGTTTGCAACGCTGCCCAACGACCTCGAACGCGTCGAAAATTTTGTCGAGAGCCGCTGCGGCGGTCGAACCAAGGCCACAGCATGACCAACGACACGACGGCGCACGTCACCACGCTCGCCAACGGCCTGCGCATCGTGTCTCAGCACATGTCACATCTGGAAACGGTGTCGCTGGGCGTCTGGGTCGCGGCCGGCGCTCGCCACGAGACGAAGGCGCAGCACGGGCTG
This sequence comes from Hyphomicrobium sp., assembly GCA_021732485.1. GTDB lineage: Bacteria > Pseudomonadota > Alphaproteobacteria > Rhizobiales > Hyphomicrobiaceae > Hyphomicrobium_B. The sequence continues at coordinate 24,517 of JAKFUV010000024.1, read as the reverse complement.
TCGCATTTGCTCGAACACATGGCTTTCAAAGGCACGGCATCGCGATCGGCGCAACGCATCGCCGAAGAGATCGAGGAAGTTGGCGGCGAGCTGAATGCCGCGACCGGCCTCGATATGACGTCGTACTATGCGCGCGTTTTGAAGGGTGACGAGCCGATCGCTCTCGACATCCTCGCCGACATTCTACTCAACTCGACGTTTAGTCCGGACGAACTCGACAAGGAGCGCGATGTCATTCTGCAGGAGATTGCAGGAGCGCAAGACAGCCCCGAGGATTTGGGCTTCGATCTGCTTCAGGTCACCGCGTTTCCCGATCAGGCGGTTGGGCGCCCCATTCTGGGTACGAAGGCGAGCGTCGCCGGGCTGCAAGCAGATGATTTGCGGCACTATCTGTCATCTCGATATCATCCCAATGCCATGGTCGTTTCAGCCGCCGGCGCTATCAACCACGAAAAATTGGTTCGCCACGTTGAAGCCCTATTCGGGCGGCTCTCTCCTGGCGTCTCTGAAAAAGAGACGACGGCTCAATACACTGGCGGCGTGTCGGCCTCTAAAAAGCCGTTCGAACAGAGCCACGTGCTGATCGGTTATCCGTCGGCCGCCTATGTGGACAGCGACTACTTCGCGGCCCAGGTGTTTTCTGGCTTGTTTGGCGGCGGGATGTCGTCGCGTCTGTTCCAGGAAATTCGCGAAAAGCGCGGCCTTTGCTACGCTATCTACTCGACGGTTTGGGGCTTGAGGGATACTGGAATGCTGGCGGTTCACGCAGCAACAGGACCAGACATGGTCGACCCCTTAGTACGGGTGGTCGCCGATGAATTGGCGTCGCTCGCCGATCGTGGCCCCTCGTCTGCCGAATTGCAGCGCTCGAAGGCTCAGCTCAAAGCCGGGCTGCTAATGGCGCTGGAAAGTTCGTCTGTCCATGCGGAACAGATGGCGCGCCAGCTACTTACCCACGATCGTTTAATCCCGGCGCAGGACTTGGTCGCCAAGGTCAACGCGGTCGGCGTCGACGACATGCGGCGCTATGCTGAGAAGCTTGCCAGTGCCAAGCCGACGGTGACAGTTGTCGGATCCGGCGGCGCGTCACTGGCACAAGCTGAAGGTGCCGCCCGAATTCTTGAACCGCGACCCGTGAGCAGCATCGCAATGGTCCCGGCGGGAGCTTAAGGCAGATCGGCATGGCCTTCCTCAGATCCCCGGCTCCGGAAGATTATCTGGCACCCATTCGCGGTCGATCGGTGACGTTGCGCCCGCCCGCCGGGTCCGATTACGCCGAGTGGGCCGAGCTGCGCGCACTGAGTCGGCAGCATCTGACGCCGTGGGAACCGACCTGGGCTCACGATGATCTTTCTCGTGCCATGTTCCGCCGTCGCTTGCGCGCCTATGGCCGCGATGTGCGAGATGATCTCGGCTACTCGTTTTTTATCGCCGACGCTATGTCGGACACTTTGATCGGCGGCATAACGCTTTCGAACATTCGGCGCGGATCGGCGCAATCGGCGTCGCTCGGCTACTGGATCGGCGCTCCCTATGCTGGCAGGGGCCGCATGCAGGACGCAGTCGTGACGCTGCTGCCGTTTGCGTTCGGCGCCCTGCGCTTGCACCGTATCGAAGCGGCGAGCATGCCCGACAACGCCGCGTCGATCCGCGTTCTCGAGAAAACCGGCTTTGAACGCGAAGGCATCGCGCGCTCATTTCTCAAGATCAACGGCCAGTGGCAGGATCATATCCTGTATGCCCGGTTGGTCGGCGATCCCGGTATTGCGCCAACGTCCCTGCGTCCGACGAGGATCGCATGATGGCGGTGATCAAACACATCGCCGCGCGACGACTGCGATGCCGGCTGGCGACCGGGATGATTGAGATTGCGGCGGTCTGGCTGGCGTTTCTCGCCCTCAGTCTGCCGTCGGCGGCGATGTCGCCGATCGTCGTGCAGCCCGATATCGAGCGCCTCGAAATCACCGCGCTCGGCGATGCCTACGAGGGCCGCGGCGATAGTATGCAGGTCGAAACCGCGCCGGGTGCGGACGGCGTCACGGGGCGCATGACGGTCCGGGCCTCAGTGCCGGGCGCCAACCCGAATTGGATGGTGTTCTCGCTCACCAATGGCACCGACAAACCGATGGAGCGGTGGCTCACCGCCGATCGCTACACCATCTCCGGCTCCGGCACGATCTGGCCAGATCTCGATGCCCGGCGCATCGAGGCGGTGACGCCATCGGTCGGGTTTGTGCCTGAGCGCGTCAAGAGCGATAAGGCCGACGTGTTTCGCATCACGCTTGAGCCGGGCCAGACGATCACCTACGTCGCCGAGCTTTCGAGCGAGCGGTTTTCAAGGCTCTACCTCTGGAAGCCGATTGACTACGAAATCAAGACCCGCGATCGCCAGCTGTTCAACGGCGCGATGCTCGGTTTGATGGGATTGCTTGCAATCTTCCTGACCGCAGTGTTTGCGGCCAATCACAAAATCATTTTTCCGGCCGCCGCTTTGGTGTCGTGGTCGGTGCTGATGTATCTGTGTGTGGATTTCGGCTTCTTTCACAAGCTGTTCAATCTCCGGCCGGAAGACAACGCGGTTTATCGCGCCGCTGGCGAGTCGGCGATTGCGGCAAGCTTCGTCATCTTCCTGTCGACGTTCTTGCGGCTCGGCATGTGGCATGGGCTGGTGCGAATGCTCATCGGCGTTTGGATGGTGGCGCAGTTGGCGTTGATTGCCGTCGCGGTCGTCGATCCGCGCTTGGCTGCGACGTTTGCTCGCTTGTCGTTTGTCGGGATCGGCACAGTCGGTGCCGTCTTCACGCTATTTCTCGCCGCGCGCGGCCAGGACCGGGCGCTCTCGCTGGTGCCGACGTGGGTTTTGTTTCTGGTCTGGGTGTTCGCCGCCGGCATGACGCTCAGTGGCCGGCTCGGTGGCGATATGGTGGTCTCGGTGCTCGTCGCGGGACTGGTCCTTGTCATCATCCTAATGGGCTTTACGGTCACGCAATTTGCGTTCCGGTCGCTCGATCCGCTTTATGCCGGCGCTCCAACCGAATTGCAGTCGCGATCGCTGGCGCTCGCCGGATCGGGATCGTCTATTTGGGAATGGAATATCCGCCGCGACGAAATCAAGATCGGGCCAGAAATTGAAATCGCGCTGGGGCTCATGCCAAATGAGCTGTCGGCGAAGGTCGATGCCTTCGTCAAACATGTGCACCCGACCGACAAAGAGCGGTTTCGCGTCATGCTGGTTTCGGCACAGGAGCGTGCCGGTGTCCGCATCAAGACAGATTTCAGGCTGCGTCACGCCGACAATAGCTGGCGCTGGTTTGAGCTCGAAGCTGCCAGCATTCCTAATGCCGATGGCCGAACGCTGCGCTGCGTGGGCCTCATTCGTGATGTGTCAGACGTCAAGCGGGCGCACGAGCGCTTGCTCCACGATGCCGTTCATTGCAGCCTGACCGGCCTTCCTAATCGGGAGTTATTTCTTGACCGGCTTCGTGCCGTGGTCACGCGCGCCAAAACCGACAAGACCGTTCGTCCAGCAGTTATTTTCATCGACATCGACAAATTCAAAAGTGCCAACTCGACGTTCGGCCTGGTGCGCGGCGACAGCTTGCTGCTGACGGTGGCTCGCCGCCTGCAACGCCAACTCGGGCCGCAGGATACGGTCGCGCGCGTCGGTGGTGACCAGTTTGCGCTGCTCTTCACCGGGGAGCAGGACGTGCAAAATTTGTCGGCCCTGGCCGAGCGCATGCGCCGATCACTGCGCGCGCCGATCCCGCTTGCCAACCAGGAAATTGTGTTGACGGGCTCGATTGGTATGGCCGTCTGGGACGAAGCCAATCCTGCCGACGATGATCTGCTGAAAGATGCCGAACTCGCCATGTACCGCGCCAAGCGCGGCGGGGCTGATCGTATCGAGGTGTTTGAGCCTAGCATGCGCCGCGATCGCGACGATCGCATCCAGATCGAAAGTGATCTGCGCAAAGCCCTTGAGCGCGGCCAGCTGAAAGTTCTGTATCAGCCGATCATCTATCTGCCAACGAAGGAGCTCGCAGGTTTTGAAGCGCTGGTGCGCTGGGAGCACCCCAAGCTCGGGCTATTGAATCCCGCCGCCTTCGTACCGGTCGCCGAAGAGAGCGATCTTATCGTCAAGCTTGGCTCCTATGTCTTGCTGCGGGCGGCCAAGGATGCCGCGCGCTGGCAAACGGAACTGCCGCGCAGCGAGCGGCCTTTGTTCGTTAGCGTCAATGTTTCGAGCCGGCAGCTGTTCAGGCCGGAATCGGTCCAGGAAATTCGCCACGTCCTAGGTCGCAATATCGTGCCGCGCGGCGTGCTGCGTTTGGAGATCACCGAAACGCTGGTTATGGAGAACCCAGAGCAAGCGGCGGAAATCCTCGAGATTTTGCGCGGCTCCGGCGCTGAACTGGCACTCGATGATTTTGGCACCGGATATTCGTCGCTTGCGTACCTCCAGCGCTTCCCCTTCGACTCGATCAAAGTCGATAGGGAACTGGTGCGTGCCAGCAGCACGGCCAGTGGCGCCGCTATCATGCGGTCAATCCTCGCGCTGGCACACGAACTCTCCAAAACCGTCGTGGCCGAAGGCGTCGAGCGTGCCGAAGAAGCCGCCCTTTTGCGCGAAATGGGCTGCGAGTATGCGCAGGGCTATCACTTCGGCGAACCGATCGCCGATCGCGACGTCATTCAGCTGCTCAAAATTGTTCGGCGCGCCGAACGCAAGATGCAGCCGCGCGGCTTCTTCAAGCCGAAGATGAAACCGAAGGTGGACGAGAAATCGATTGCCGCTGCGGTCCAAGGCACGACCGACGGGGCAGCGCTCGCCGATGCCGTCGGCAAGCCGCACGGTCTACCGCAAGGTTCAATCATTCGACCGCGCCAGAAGCAGGATGCCGCCGCTGCGATCAGCTCGAACGGCAACGCTCCCGGTCTGCCGCCGCCATCGATGGCTGATGCCGTTGCGATGTTCCCAATGCCCATCCCGTCGCATTTGCATTTGCAAGACTTGAACGGGGCACTGGCGAAGCAGCCCATGCCGAATGGTTTTGGGCTGATAGAACCATCCATCAATGCGTCTCACGACTACGGCTTCCACCGTCCACCAGCAGCCGATGACCGCGCAGGCGTTGGGCCCCCATTTCAGAATTTTGCATTCAACGGTCCAGATGCGCCGGCCAACGCTGAGCGTACGTTGCAGCCGCTGGCCGATGCGCTTGCTCGCGCTTTGCCGCTCGAAACGTTATCCGCATATCACAGCGCACCAGCCCAGCCGGCGAGCAATAGTAGTGCAGCGTCATACAATGCGCTCAACCCGGATTCGGTTGAACCGACCTATAATGCGGCAGGCAATGGGCATTTGAACGGGCAGCAGGCCGGCTTCCACAATGGTGCCGACAGCGGCGCCGCAAATGGCCTGGGTGGCCCGCCGCCGTTGCCGCCGCGCACTATTCCGGCGCCGGTCCTATCGCCCAACCTGTCGAACTTGCCGCCGGGCATTGCCGCGAGCTTGGCCCGACTGGCCGGCACGACAGTTGCGGTCGAGCCGGAGGTACCAGAAACTTCGCAGCGTCCGCCCATGGATATCAGCCGGGTCGGGAAAGCATAAATCGCAATTCGATGTGGCGCGCGCCGATCCCTCATCCGGCAAGCGTGTCAGGCATGCCCCGCATCGTTGACAAGGTGCGAAAGATCGACGCCCAGTTTGGCCATGGCGCGGGCATATTTGCTTTCAAGATCGCTGTCGAAGATCAGGTCTAAATCGGCTGGGCAATTGAGCCAGCCGTTGTGCTGAATTTCGCTTTCGAGCTGGCCTGCAGACCATCCAGCGTAACCGAGCGCCAGCAACGCATGCTGCGGGCCGCGTCGTTCGGCAATGGCGCGCAAAATATCGATCGTGGCCGTCAAGCAGACCCCGTGGTCTATGGCGAGCGTCGACTCATCGGCGAAATAGTCGGCACTGTGCAAAACAAATCCCCGACCGCTTTCCACCGGCCCGCCGATGTGAATGGGTAACGCGACGACACCGTCATGCGTATTCTCAACGTCGTCGGTAAGTCGTATGCCAAGGCGTTCAAGGAGATCCGGCGCGGAGATTTGCGTCGCGCGCTGATTGACGATAATGCCCATCGCGCCCTCTTCCGAATGCGCGCACATAAAGATCACCGAGCGCGCGAAACGACGGTCTGTCATGCGCGGCATCGCAACGAGAAGTTGACCTTCTAGAAAGCCGCTCGCCGACTTGCGCTTTTGCTTAATGTGAGGTGTCGTCATGGCGCCTATTTTAGACCGGCCTGAACGAACCGAAAAGACAGCCGCAATGCGTGGTGTAGTCGCTCTTTGTGGTATGAAATAGCCGCTTTATGGATCGATCTGGTTATGACCCGCTAAGCCTCGAAGGATCTTCGCCAATGACGCCGCAGGTTCAGTCCGCCGCCATGGCGCCGCCGATGCGGCGTGGGTTGGCAGCTTTGCTCGGTGCCTTCGCTCTTGTTTCGGCGATGGCGTCCGTCACGTTAGCTGCGGGAGAGACGTCCGCCTGGGTGCAAGGCTTCAACAATAAAGCGCGGCTGCTCTCGGGGGGCAGCGCCAACGGCAAGCCGGACACGCTCTATGTTGGTCTTGAAATTTCCATGCTGCCGGACTGGAAAACCTATTGGCGGCAACCTGGTGACGCTGGCGGTGTGCCGCCGGAATTCGATTGGTCGGGGTCGAAAAATCTAGCTGCCGCGCGTGTGCTGTTTCCGGCCCCTCACCGCTTGGTCGACAAGTCGGGTACGACCATCGGTTACAAGGACAGCGTCATTTTTCCGGTCGAAATCACGGCCAAGTCGCCGGCCGAGCCCGTGCATTTGAAACTCGCGGTGAGCTATGGCGTATGCAAGGACATCTGCATTCCGGCAGAAGCTACCTTCGAGATGACAGTACCGGCAGACGTCAAGATTTCAGACGAAATTTCGGCTGCCCATGCGTTGGTTCCGCGTAGCCTGCCGAATTCCCTCACCGATCCAAAGCTGAGCCGCTGGACCATAGATCGATCAGGCACAAAGCCGCTGATCACCCTAGAAGTTGACGATCCAGCGCCGGGCGCGACCGATGCGTTTGTCGAGGCGCCCGACGGTCTTTATCTGCCGTTGCCGGTGCGCGTGTCGACGGCGGCCGGCCGCAGCATATTTAGCGTCGACTTGACGCAAGGCGCCGACGAGGCAGCCCTCAAACACAAAACGTTGACAGTGACGCTCGTCGGCGCGAAGGGACAATCTGAAACCACGATCCGCATCGAGTGAGGAAACGAATGACTATTAAAATCGGCGATAAACTTCCAGACGCAAAGTTCACCGTCATGGGGGCGGATGGTCCAATGGCGCGATCGGTATCGGATGTGTTCTCTGGAAAAAAAGTAGCACTGTTCGCCGTGCCGGGAGCCTACACGCCAACGTGCCACAAAAATCATATGCCCGGCTTTGTCGATCGGACCGAAGCATTGAAGGCCAAGGGCGTCGATGCCATCGCTTGCACCGCCGTCAACGACATCTTCGTGCTGACCAACTGGGCTGAAGACACCGGCGCTACAGGCCGCATTGAAATGCTGGCTGACGGATCGGGCGACTTCGCCAAGTCAATCGGCTTGGATATCGACCTCTCGGCGTTCGGCCTCGGCTTGCGTTCGAAGCGTTACGCCATGCTCGTTGAAGATGGCGTCGTCAAAATCCTCAACATCGAAGACAGTCCGCCGCAGGCCGAAAAATCGAGCGCCGAAGCGCTGTGCTCGATGATCGACCGGTCGCTCGGCTAATTATCTCTGTTACGACGTCGCGGATGGCGTCTTGAATGGCGCCATACCGGCGCGCGCGAGTTCATCGGCGCGTTCGTTTTCAAGATGGCCCGCGTGGCCTTTCAGCCAATGCCATTCGACGTTGTGGCTTTTGGTGATCGCGTCGAGCCGCTGCCAAAGTTCGGCATTCTTGACAGGCTTCTTGTCTGCGGTGCGCCAGCCATTGCGCCGCCAGCCGTGAATCCACGATGTAATGCCGTTTTTGACGTAGGCGCTGTCGGTATAGAGTTTGACATCGCTGCGCCTTTTTAGCGCTTCCAGCGCAGAAATCGCACCCAGCAATTCCATGCGGTTGTTCGTCGTCAGACGCTCGCCGCCTGACAACTCTTTGCGGTGGTCGCCCGAAATCAACACGGCGCCCCAGCCGCCCGGACCGGGATTTCCTGAACAGGCGCCGTCGCTATAGATCAGCACGCATGATGGGTCGTCGGTCACGCTCGCTCAGCTCCTAAGTACGTCGCGATCGATGTCGCGCTTTGATGGAAACGCAAGCGGCGCACATAGTCGAACGGGTCTTTGCGAGCCACCAGAGCATTTGCCGGCGTATGCAGCCAATCGTAGCCACGCGTGAGCAAAAAGCGGGTCGCAGCCCCTCGTGCCAGCATCGGTAACGCTGCGCGCTCGCCGTCCGTCAACGGCCGCACAGCATCATAGGCTTCGATGATCGCGCGACCTTTGGCGGCGTCATAGGAGAAATCGCTGCTGAAGCACCAGGCGTTCAAGCACACGGCAATGTCGTAGGCGAGTTGATCATTGCAGGCGAAATAGAAGTCGATAAGACCTGACAGTTTTTCGCCAATGAAAAAAACGTTGTCGGGAAACAGATCGGCGTGAATGACCCCTTGCGGCAGATCACGCGGCCAGTGCTGTTCCAGGTCGTCAAGCTCGCGTGTGATCAAGGTTTGCAGACCGGGAAGAATATCATCGGCCCGATCGGCAAATTTCGCAAACAGGGGGCGCCAACCCGAAACACCAAGTGCATTTGCGCGCTTTAGGCGAAAGCCATCCGCTGCAAGATGCATGGCGGCCAGCGCCGCGCCCAACTCACGGCAATGCTCGACCTTTGGTTTGCGTGGCCACACGCCATCGAGGAACGTGACCAGGGCGGCGTGGCGTCCGCTGAGTTCGTTGAGATGGTGTCCTTCGCGATCACGCACCGGCAAAGGGCATGTTACCCCCGCCGCTGCTAAATGATCCATCAGTCCAAGGAAAAACGGCAGATCGTCGGGATCGACGCGTTTTTCATAGAGCGTCAGAATGAAAGTGCCGCGTTCGCAATGGACCAAGTAATTGGTGTTCTCGACACCCTCGGCAATGCCTTTGTACGAAAGCAGGCGGCCAACCCCGTAGCCGTCAATGAAGCGCGCGAGATCGTCGTCGTTGACTTCGGTGTAAACCGCCATGCCGTCCTCGTCGCGGGGATTTGGGTCGCACGATTGTTAGGTTGCAAGGCAGGGAAGGCCACGCAGTCTTCCCTAGCCGAGCCACCCTAAGCGCTCGGCCTCGTGCGCAATTCACGCGGGACATTGAACACGACACGTTCTTCGACTGTCGTTACCACTTCAATCGTCACGTCAAAACGCTGGCGAAACGCCTCAACCACCTCTTCGACAATAATTTCCGGAGCCGACGCTCCGGCCGTGATGCCGATCGACGTGAGCCCAGAAAGCTCGGCCCATGGAAGATCGGCGGCGCGCTCGACCAGCACCGAGATCGCACAGCCGAAGCGCTCACCCACCTCCACCAGTCTTAAGGAATTCGAGCTTTTCGGTCCGCCGACGACAACCAGTCCTTCAACCTTTGAGGCGATCGCCTTCACGGCGTTTTGCCGGTTCGTCGTGGCGTAACAAATGTCTTCCTTCACCGGTCCGGCGATGCCGGGAAAACGATCCTTCAAAATTTGCACGATTTCGGCGGTATCGTCTAACGATAGTGTCGTTTGAGTGATGAACGCGAGGCGGCTTGTATCGCGCGGCACGTGGTGGCGCGCTTCATGCGCCGTTTCGACGAGACTGATGGCGCCGGCAGGAAGTTGGCCGATCGTGCCGACAACCTCCGGATGGCCGCTGTGCCCGACCAGGATGATGTCGCGGCCCTGCTCGAAATGGCGTTGGGCTTCCATGTGCACTTTCGAAACAAGAGGGCAGGTGGCGTCGAGCACGAAAAGATTTCGGCTTTGCGCCACGGCAGGAACCGACTTGGCGACGCCATGTGCTGAAAAAATCACGGGCTGTGTCGTTTCTGGGATTTCATCGAGCTCTTTCACAAAAACGGCGCCTTTGGCCTTGAGAGACTCAACGACATAGCGATTGTGGACGATCTCGTGGCGGACATAGACCGGCGCCCCGAATTTCGCCAAAGCCTGCTCGACGATCTCAATCGCTCGATCGACGCCGGCGCAAAACCCGCGCGGGGCCGCGAGAAGCAGTTTAAGGGGTGGTTTTACGACCGTTGTGTCGGGCGTGTCTGGTCTGTGGTTAACAGCGGACATGTAGACAGAAAGTCCTTTGTTTACAGTGGATCGCAACGGGAAAGTTCTTGGACGAGGTTTGGACCGGATGCTACGGTGGTTTGCGGACAATACAAGAGGCCGGGTGGCGCAACCTCAGGGGATGGCGTTGAAGAATTTGAACATCCGGCGCGCGCAGCACTGCGACGCTGGCGCCGCATCGTTCGCCAATATCCACGGACTGCGTCGCACACAGCTTTACATCGCGATCCTGTCGGCTTGCGCTCTGGGTGGATGCGGAATGTCGTCGTTGACCTCCGGGCTCGGCGGCGGCGTGTTCGGCAACAGCGCCGGGAAAACTGACAATGCGCTGTCGGAAGATCAATTGCTCGCTGCAGCAAAATCAAACGATGGCTCCGCAACCGGCAGCACCACGCTTGGCGAAGTGGCTGGCGGATGCCCGCGCCTGACGGTTGCGCCGCGCGATCATCACATCACCTTCTACGAGCCGGGTCGCACCGGCGATGGTCTTGCCATCATGCACCGCGGAGAGATCACCAAAACCGCCCGTGAATGTCAGGTTGAGCCGGGCCGCGTCACCGTCAAATACGGCTTCTCCGGCCGCGTGCTGCTGGGGCCCAAAGGCAAGCCGGGCGAGATCAGGTTGCCGCTGAATGTCGTCGTCAACGATTCCAAGCGCGCCAAGGTGACGGGCGAATCACTTGCCGTCGACGTTGCCGTTGGTTTGGATAAGCCGATCGGCTACTTCTCCGCCGTACGCAGTGTGACGTTCGATATTCCCGAAGGTTCGCGTCCAGGCGAGTTTGAGCTGATTGTGGGCTTTGACAACAAGGCCGCTGGCGCCGGCTGAATAGTCGAGGCGCCCTTACCAATAACGTCCATCAGCTTTGACTCCAAAAAAAGCCAGGCATTCGGGCCCGGCTTTTCAGATTTCAAATTGGCGAATGTTGGTCCGGGCGGCGATCAGTTCAGTTTGCCTTTCAGGTCCTTGATCGACTGATCAATCAAATTTACGCCGGCTGCACCACCAACCCTCGAACCAATCAGCGTCTCGGCAACCGACATTGCCGTCGCAACCGCTGTCGAGCGAACTTCACTCAGTGCCTGTGCCTCGGCACGAGCAATTTTGTCCTCGGCAATCTTCGATCGACGCTCGATCGTTTCGGTCAACGACTTGCGCGCTTCGGCAGCCAGCGCCTCAGCTTCGCGCTTGGCGGCTTCAATGATCGACGCTGCCTCGTTCTCAGCCTCATTGGCCTTTTTCTGGTAATCGGCGAGCAAGGCCTGAGCTTCCTCGCGAAGGCGGCGCGCTTCGTCGAGTTCTTTGCGGATGGCGTCGGCGCGCGCATCGAGCGACTTGCCGATCAATCGCGGCACGCCGTAGTAGGCCAGCAGAGCCAGGAATAGAAGGAACGAGATGCTGACCCAGAACACTGGATCCTGCGTGTCGAATGTCAAAAGCGTGTGCATCGAGTTCTTACTTTCCAGCCGCGGCAAGTGCCGCCTTCACATCGGCAACGCTGACGTCCTGGCCAATCAATCTGCCAACCACGGCGCTTGCCGTTTCGGCGGCAATGTCGTTGACCGACAAAAGCGCCTTCGCCTTGGTTGCAGCGATGCGCGCTTCAGCCTCGTGCAGCTTTGCGTTCAGCTGAGCTTCGACTTTCAGCCGCTCGGCTTCCGTCTCGTCGGCCAAAGACTGACGCTTTTCCTTCGCGATGGCCGACGCCTTGGAGCGGGCGTCTGCCAAGGCTTTTTCGTAATCCGACAGTGCCTTATCGGTTTGCGATTTGAGCTTTGCAGCGGCCGCTAAATCGCGGCCGATGCGTTCGCGACGTTCAGCCAGCACTTCGCCAACAGCCGGCAAAGCCACCCGCGAGAGAATGACGTAAAGCAGCGTGAACATCACCGCGAGCCAGATCAGCTGCGGGGAAAAGTCATGCGTGTTGAGCTGTGGCAGACCACCGGATGCGTGCGGCGCTGCTTCCACAGCGGCTCCCGCAACGGCTTCGGTGACAGCTTGCGCCGCAGCAGTAATGACGGAGAACATCATCGCTCCTTATGTCGGGGCGTTGAGCCGCCGATCAACCGAACAGGATGATGAGAGCGACGAGCAGGCCGAACAGGCCGGTCGCTTCGGCGAGAGCGAAGCCGATCAGCAGGTTCGTGAACTGGCCAGGGGCAGCCGACGGATTGCGCAACGCACCCGAAAGATAGTTGCCGAAAATGTTGCCGATGCCGATGCCGGCGCCGATCAGTGCGAAGCAGGCGAGGCCCGCGCCGATGTACTTAGCTGCTTGTGGGTCCATGATAGTCTCCCTTGGATTTATGTTGGTTGGAATGGAACGCAAGAAACAGGGCCGCAGCGCATCGCGTGCGCCAGACCCCGAATTTTCAGTGATGCATGTTGACCGCGTCGTTGAGGTAGATGCAGGTCAGCACGGTGAAGATGAAGGCCTGAAGGAATGCGACGACGAACTCCAGCCCGGTGAACGCTGTCGTGAACAATACCGGCGCAATCTTCGCGAACACCGGCAAGCTGACGGCAAACCCGGCGAACACTTTGAGCATCGTGTGGCCCGCCATCATGTTGGCGAACAGACGCACCGACAAACTGATCGGGCGGATCAGATAGGAGATCAATTCGATGGGCACGATCAAGGGCATCAGCCAGATCGGCACGCCATCGGGCACGAACAGTTTGAGATAGCCCAAACCGTGGCGAGCGAAGCCGATCGCGGTTACGACTAAAAACACAAGGGCAGCAAGTGCGAAGGTCACGATAATGTGGCTGGTCACCGTAAATGTGCCCGGGATCATGCCAAGCATGTTGAGCACGAGCACGAAGACGAACAGCGAGAAGATGAAAGGAAAATATTTCATGCCTTCGTCGCCGACGTTTTCACGCACCATATTGGCGATGAACTCGTAGGACATCTCCGCCACCGATTGTAGACGGCCGGGGACGAGAGCCCGGTTTCGCATGGCGGCGGCAAAAAATGCGGTAATCAGCAACACGGCCAAGACCATGTACAGCGAGGCATTTGTGAACGAGGCGTCCTGGCCGAAAAGATCGAGCGGGACATACCGCTTGATCTCGAATTGGCTCATGGGCCCGTGCCCGCCACCTGCTTCTGCTGCCACGTCGGGCTCCCCTACTTCTCGTCGTCTTCATCGTCGGCGACAGACGGACTGGCGCGTTGCAGTGGCTCTGCGGCGGCTTGCGCCTGCCGAGCCCCGCGAATGACGTTTAATAGCCCGGCGGCAAAGCCGATCATCACGAACAAGACCAACAGAAACGGCAGCGTGCCGAACTGCTTGTCCAAAAACCAACCGACAGCCCCGCCGAATACCAACCCGGCGATCAGTTCAGCCGCGATTTTGAAGGCTTGGCCGTAGGCTGCGCCCCGAGCATTATCGTGCGACCGCCCAGCAACTTGACGAGATTTGACCTCATCGAGCCGCTTGCCTATCCCCTCCGACCGGCGCTTGAGAGCTGCACGTTCTTCAGGACTGATTTGGCCACGTCCAGGCCCGAGGTCATCGCCTTGGTCAGACATAGCGTTATCCGTCCGAAAACTGCGGGAAAACCTAACGCGTCGGAGCCTTCGAATGCGGCGGACCATAGTTTCGGGGGCTTGGGGTGTCAAGGAAACGGGCCGCGCCACGCTGGCACGAACGGTACGGCGAATGCGCGCAGGTTATGTACCGGCTTCGCGCCGCCGGCTGGAGATCGCTTTGGCCATTTCGCCGTGTAAAGAAAATCGGCCCCCGCAGTCTGCGGAGGCCGTCAACACGATCGCGGGTCGCGAAGATTTAAGTTCGGCAATCGCGCCGAAAGCCCGGCTTCGTTAAGGCGTTGTCGGCGGTGGCGACGCAGGCGCTGTCGGGGCCGCATCTCGTGGTCCACCATCTGCCGGTACGCCATCAGTTGGAACTGATGGGGTGGGCGTCGTCGCATTTGGAGTGATTGTCTCGCCTTGCGACACACCGGATCGTTCGGGCACGCCTTCAACATTGTTAGGCGTAACGAACCAGAACGACCCCACCATCACTAGGCCGACAGCAACAGCCAACGCCAGCGACACCGCCAAAACGCGCAAATTCAACCGCTTCGGCGATCCTTGCCGAACGTCGGACGTCGATATGCCAGGATCCGTTGGGCGCATCTGCGACGGATTTTTCATGAGCAAGCTCCTCTATTGCAAGCTTACCAAGTCAACGGCCGGTTGAGCCGAATGTTCCTCACATGCCAAGGGTGGTGCTGGCGAAACACCGATCTGTTTACACGGCTTCCTGGAAACTCTGCGCCGTTTGCAGGTCAACGGAGACGAGTTGCGAGATGCCCTTTTCCGCCATCGTCACGCCGAACAACCGGTTCATGCGCGCCATCGTCATAGGATGATGGGTGATGACGAGAAAGCGCGTCGCCGTCTCGGCCGCCATCTGCTCCATCAAGCGGCAAAACCGATCGACGTTGGCATCGTCGAGCGGCGCGTCGACCTCATCGAGCACGCAAATCGGCGATGGGTTGGTCAAGAAGACCGCGAAGATGAGTGACAGAGCTGTCAGTGTTTGTTCACCGCCCGAGAGCAATGACAGCGTTGCCGGTTTTTTTCCCGGCGGTTTGGCGATGATCTCAAGTCCGCCTTCGAGCGGATCCTCCGGGCTCTCGATCATTTCGAGGCGCGCTTCACCGCCGCCGAACAAATGCGTAAACAACCGCTCGAAGTGGCCGTTGACGATTTTGAATGCGTCATCGAGCCGAGCCTTGCCCTCTTTGTTGAGTTGGCCAATGGCGCCGCGCAGCTTGGCAATCGCCTGCTCGACGTCATCGCGTTCAGCCGTCATGGATTGAAGCTGCGATGACAAAGCCATCAGGTCCTCGTCAGCCTGGAGATTGACGCCACCCAACCGCTCGCGATCGGCGCGCAAGCGGTTCAGATGGCGCTCGACATCGGCAAGTTGCGGCAACTCGGTCCCCGGCGCGAGTTGCGCAAGCGACAGGCAATTTTCGGGCGCAACTTCGAGCGTTTCGCGAATCCGGCGGGCTTCGTCCTGACGGCGCAGGCGCGCACTCTCCAGTTTGGTTTCAATGCGGGCTTTGGCTTCGCGGGCAGCGCTGACATCGGCTTGACCTTGCCGGAGGGTTTGCGTCGCCGTGCGTACCGCTATTTCCGCCGCAGCCAACGCATCTGCCGATTGCCGGCGCTCGGTGTCGGCGCGCGACAGTTCCGTCAGAAGCAGGTCGCGCTGCTTGGTGATTTTTTCGGGCAATCCGGCATAGGTTTCGAGTTCGGTGCGCGCTTCGCGCAAGCGTACATCGAGCGTTGCGACCTGCTCTTCGGCACTCTTTTGGCGGGCAGCCCACCGCGCCGTATCGGCGGTAACGTGGCGAATGCGTTCCGAACGTATCTGGCGATCGCGCTCCAGGCTGCCAAGCGCGACCCGCGCCTCGGCGACATCGCGGCGGGCATGCTCGGCATCGGCTTGCGCCACTTTGAGTTGTGGCTCTAAATCTTCGCCCTGGCTCATCTCGACGATGTGCGCTTCGATTTCGACATGGCGCGCTTGTGCGAGTGTAAGATCTTCATCGAACCGCGCCCGTTGTGCGGTGACGGCTGCAAGCTTCGTTTCGCTGTCGCGTGCAGCCCGCTCCATGGCCGTGAGTTGTTGGCGGACGTTCGCCAATTCGGCTTGTTTTTCACGCGATAATTGACGCAACTGGCGCTCTTCCGCGTCGGCACGGACCGCCGCTTCGCTCGCAGCGCGCTCGGCGTCGATGGTATCCTTGGCTTGAGCCAGCACGTCTGCCGCACGGCGATCAAGTTCGGCAAGGCGGTTTTTGTGCGCGAGTCGCTGCGCGGCGGGCGTCACGCCATCGGCGGCAGCGACGAACCCATCCCAACGCCACAGGTCGCCTTCGCGTGAGACGAGGCGCTGGCCAGGCTTTAAATGCGGCTGCAGCCGATGTCCCTCACCGCGACTGACAACGCCGATCTGGCGCAGGCGACGCGCCAATTCGCCAGGCGCCTCGACATGCATGACGAGCGGTTCGGCATCGGCGGGCAGCGCATGATCGTCAACCGCAATATCCATCCGGCGCCAGTGAATGCTCGCGTCCGGCTCAATCGGCGCTTCGAGGTCGTCGCCGAGAGCCGCGCCAAGTGCGGCTTCGTAACCCGGTGAGACGCGAATAAGATCGACAACCGGCGCGTATCCGCCGTCGTTGGCCGGAGCGAGCAACGTGGCGATCGTCTCGCGTTCGGTCGAAAAGGCGTTGGCCGCCAGGCGCACGCGGGCGGCATCGTCGCGGCGCTGCTTGGCTTCGGTTTGGGCGGCTCGTGTCGTATCTTCCGCGGCAACAGCCTGCTGATCGAGCGCAGTGATCTCCTGAGCCAGCGTCAAGCCGCGATCCGAGATGCCGGCGAGCTTGACGGCATCGGGCGCGTCAGCGGTCAGCGTCGTGATCTGCGCATCAAGGCCGACGAGGTGCTTGGCAATCTTTGCAACCGTGTCCTTGCGCTCGGTCAACGCCTGCTCAAGACTTCGGAGCTTGGCGCGCGCTTCGGCCGCACGGTGCGTCACCTCTGCAAAATGCGCATCGGTAGCCACACGCTTTTGCTCCGCATCATCGAGCGTTGCGCGGACTTTGGCTTCTTCTGACGCGGTACTTTGTTCGGCATCTTTGATGGCCGCGAGATCGGCGTCGAGGTGCACCAACGTTTCCTTGGCCTCGCGAATGAAGCCGCTTTCACGCGCCACGTCGGCCTCGAGCTGCTTGATGCGCGCCTCGAGGTCGCGGGCGCGCGTTGCCGCACGCTCAGCTTCGCGATCGAGATTTTCCTGTTCGATTCTGAAGCGCGCGAGGGCTGCGGCTTTCACCGCTTCAGCGTCGCGCAATGGTGGCACGGTTTCAGCGAGGCGCACTTCATCGTTGAAGGCTTTGGCCTCCGCTTCGGTCGCCGTGCCGAGCCGCGAGAGAGCATTGGCCAGATGGGTTTCTTCGCTCACAACCGAGTTTTGTGCGTCCTGCCACGACAGATGCAAAGCGAGCGCCTCCTGCTGGCGGATCTCGCCGGAGATTTCCTTGTAGCGCTTGGCTTGCCGTGCTTGCCGCTTCAAGCTCTCGGCTTGGCTACCGAGCTGACCTAGAACATCGCTCAGACGTTCAAGATTGCCCTCGGCCGCCCGCAGCCGCAATTCGGCTTCATGACGGCGCGTGTGCAATCCGGCGATACCAGCCGCATCTTCCAGAATCCGGCGGCGCTGTTCCGGCTTGGCGTTGACGATTTCGCCGATTTGCCCCTGCCGCACCAGGGCCGGCGAGCGTGCCCCTGTCGCCGCGTCTTCAAACAACACCTTGACGTCGCGAGCCCGAACGTCGCGGCCGTTGATGCGATAGGCCGAGCCTGCTTCCCGCTCGATCCGGCGGGTGATTTCGATGACGTCGGCGCCGTTGAATTCGGCCGGCGCCAGGCGTTCGCTGTTGTCGAGGAACATCGTCACTTCGGCGCTTTGGCGTTCAGGCCGCGCCGTGGTGCCGGAAAAGATCACGTCGTCCATGGCGGCAGCGCGCATTGACTTGTGCGACGTCTCGCCCATCACCCAACGCAAGGCTTCGAGCAGGTTTGATTTGCCGCAGCCGTTGGGCCCAACGACACCGGTCAGGCCCGGCTCGATCACGAGTTCCGTCGCTTCGACGAATGATTTGAAACCGAGCAGCCGAAGCTTGTTGATTTTCATGGTTCGACTGTCCTCGAAGCTCGATCACATCGGCTGCGACGAACAGCTCGGTCGCAACCTTACTGCGCCGCGGAGGCCGCAGAAGCCGGCGCACTTCCCTGAAGCTGCGGCTCAACGAGCGCGCGAATTTCAGCCATGGTCAGCACGCTCTTGACGAGCTTTTCGCCAACAAAAAAGTTCGGCGTGCCAATGATGCCGAGCTTGCGTCCGCGATCCTTTACCCACTTCAGCCCTTCGATCATGCCCTGATTCTCTCGGCAGGCGTCGAACTCGCCTCGCGTCATCCCCACCTGTTGCGCAACCGCGAAAATCGGGTCGAGACGCACCTCCTGCGATACCCAATTCGATTGCTGGTCAAGAAATTTGCCAAACAGAGTCAGATATTTGTCCGGCGGAGCACAGCGCAGCGTGATCGTGGCCATGCCCGAGGTCTTGCCGATCGGAAATTCCCGCAGGATGAAGCGAACTTTACCGGTGTCGATGTAGGTCTTTTTCAACTCGGGAAAAATCTCGGCATGAAATCGCCTGCAGTGCTGGCATGTCAGCGACGCGTACTCGACGATCGTGACCGGAGCCGCAGCGCTGCCGATCGAAAACTCCGGCAGTGGACCGATAGCGAGAATGTCAGCCTGAGTTGGCTGTGAAATGACTTCACGACCGCCGGCGACCTTTGATGTCGGGTCGCCGAAGGCGTTTGGCATCTCGTCTTTGCTGTCGGCTGCAATGGAGGGGTAAGCACCGCCGCCGGCTGCGCCATCCTTCGTCAAATTCGCCACCGGTGGCAGTCCATCGGCGCCGCAGCCGACCAGGGCCCCGGCCACCGACAAAACGAGCACGGCGCAAACGGAGTGAAGAGCGCGGCTGATCATCGCTGAGTGCACTTACTTGGCGGCCAGAAGCGGCTCGATCACCTTGTCGAAGGCGGCGACCGTTGGTGTCTCGGTCAGGCGCTTGCCGTTGATGAAGAACGTCGGCGTCGAACTCACCCCGAACGTATCACCGGCGCGCGTGCGCTGGGCCGTGATCTGATCGAGAAGCTTTTGATCGGTGAGGCACTTATCAAAACTCTCCTGCGTAAAGCCGGCCTGCTTGGCAATGTCGAACAACTTCGGCACGGGATTGCCTTGCGTAAAGGCCCAATCGGCCTGCTTGGCGTAAAGCGTCTCCACCATCGGCAGGGTCTTATCGCCACCAGCACAGCGTGCCAGCATTGACGCGGCCGCCGCCAAATTGTCGAGCGGGAATTCGCGCAGAATGAAGCGGACTTTGCCGCTGTCGATGTATTTGGTCTTGATCTCAGGAAAGACCTTGGTGGCGAAGCTTGCGCAGTGACCGCAGGTCATCGACGCGTACTCGACGATCGTGATTTTTGCGTCCGCAGGCCCGACGCTTAAGTCCGGCAGATCGGTGGGCTTCATCAGTTCTTCAACGGGCACTTCTGCGGGGCCGGTCTTTTTCTGCGCGTAGCCAGGCGTCGGCAGCGCCAGCAATAGGGCACCCGTCATGCCGGCAAGGGCTGTCAGCAAAACCCGTCGCTGGACCTGGGTGGCCTTAGCTAATTTCGTGATATGGTTCAACTCGGTAGCTCCTGTACGCGGCGCCGGACCCGGCCTCGCGGAACGCGGGCGGCGATGAATTTTGTCCCGCCTAACACGGAACCCAACCTCGATTAAGGCAAATCACCCGTGAATGGCAACTGAATGCCCTGTCATGTTGCGCGTTGGCTGCGAACCGTTTCGATCAAGCCTCAGATCAACGCGAGCAGGCGGCAAAGCGCTCAAGCCATTGGCGAAGATTGAGTTGAGCTGCGTCAAAGCCGCGTGCTGTCAGCCGCCACGCTTCGCCATAACGCCGTCAGCGCATGTTTCAAGCCGTCATCGCAGATAGAATCGAGCGACGGCGGTGGCGGGGGCAGCGGACCTTTCGACGGAGGCGCTTGCAGGCGCTGGCTCTTTGCTTGGCTCAGTGGCGCTTGCAAAATCTTGATCGCCGCCACCGCACGGTAGCCGAAATAACGGTTGATGCGGTCGGCGATCTCGCCGGCCCGGTATTCAATGTCCAAGGCGTGTGCCGGTTCGACGCGCAGGATCAGCGTTGCCGCGCCGCCAGCCGTTTCGCCCGGCTCTGGTGAAGCGGCAGCAGCGCCGCGCGGCCATTTCAAGCGCTCAGGAGCTGAGATGGCGGCGATCTCGGCGCCAGCAACGGCGACCCACGACGTCATGATTTCGGCGCTGTGGAAACCGTATCGCTCGAACACTTTGGCCGTCAGGCGCGGCACAAAACTGCCGGCGGCGCGCACGTAACTTTTGGTCCCCTTGCGACGGTCGGGCGGCAGGCGATTGCCAGTACCGAGCCTCGAATCAAGCGATTGATATGTCGGCATCACTGGTTCAGTCCGTAACGGTCATTTGAGGAGCGCATATTGAGGTCTACCATTGTCGCGACGATTCGGTAGTCCCGCTCTTGCGGTTCGCGCACAGGGTGGCGCACAGGGTGTTTGGGGGGCGCATGTCCGCAGTTGCAGAAAAGGCAATAGTCGGCAAGGCAGTGCGCGGCAAAACTCCGGCTGGCAAAGCAGTGCCGACGCACCGGCAGCCGCAATTGCCGCTGCGCCCCGCCGGAGCAGAAACAGTTCGAGAGCTACTTGCTTGGTACGACGCCGAACGCCGCCATCTGCCGTGGCGCTATGCGCCGCGCCGCAAGGCCGATCCGTATCGCGTTTGGCTATCGGAAATCATGTTGCAGCAAACGACGGTGAAAGCCGTCATCCCCTACTTTCAAAAATTTGTAGCTCTTTGGCCAACCGTCACAGCCCTTGCCGCCGCCTCGCAGGATGATGTTCTGCAGCAGTGGGCCGGACTTGGCTATTATTCGCGGGCGCGCAATTTGAAAGCCTGCGCAGACGCCATCGTGCGAGATTTTGGCGGTGTTTTTCCGTCGAACGAAAAAGACTTGCGCACACTTCCCGGCATCGGCCCGTACACCGCCGCAGCCATCGCCGCCATTGCGTTTGGCGTTCGCGCGACGCCGGTCGATGGCAACATCGAGCGGGTCGTGTCGCGCTTGTTTGCCGTGCGCCAGGCTCTGCCCAAATCAAAACCTGAAATCTCCCGGCTCGCCGCGACGCTAACGCCAACGCGTCGGCCAGGTGACTATGCCCAAGCGATGATGGATCTCGGCGCCCAGGTGTGCACGCCAAAGAAACCCTCATGCCTCATGTGCCCGCTGCAACAGGATTGCGCCGCCAACGCGCAGGGCATTGCAGAACTGCTGCCCTTGAAAGCCGCAAAAACCGCCCGGCCGACGCGGTTTGGTTTGGCATACTTGGTGCTGCGCGAGGACGGCGCGGTTTTGCTGCGCCGCCGGCCCAATTCCGGGTTGCTCGGCGGCATGTTGGAAGTACCGTCATCACCGTGGGGCGACACACCGCCCATCGCCAAAGACGCGACGCGATCAGCGCCGGTGTCCGCGTCGTGGTGGCAGGTCCCGGGCGACGTCGTGCATGTGTTCACGCACTTCCGGCTACAGTGTGTTGTGCACCGGGCGCTGGTGCCGGTCGATGTGGCGCTGACATTCTGGGCCGATCAGGAGCGGTGCCAATGGGTCCACCGCCGCGATCTCAACGCTGCCGGACTGCCAAGCGTGATGCGAAAGCTCGTCGCGCACGGCCTGCAGGATGCGGCCTTCAAATAACGCGGACAAGCCTTGCTGCCGCCAATCACGCCGCTACTCGGCTGCGACGAGGATCGGCCTGTTCGATAAGCCGAGTTGGCGCTTCGCTTCATCGCGCAGCACATCGATCGGTTTGAGCTTGCCCTCGGCTTCGAAGTGCCAATAGGTCCAGCCGTTGCATGCGGCCTTGCCTTGCACGATGGCACCGAGCCGATGGATCGACGCTTGGTTGCCGGCGTGCGCCAGCGTGCCGTCGGCGCGGACTTCGGCGGGAAACTTGCGACGCGCATCAAATAATTTCTGACCCGGTTCGAGAATGCCGAGTTCAAGGATCGTGCCGAATGGCACGCGCGGCTCGGCGCGTTTCGATGGCAAGGTGTCGATGGCGTCGAGGCTCAGCGGTTGAACTTTCGCGATGCGTTCAAGCGCTGCGCTGGCGTAATCGGGATCGCGTTCGATACCGATGAAGCGGCGGCCAAGGCGTTTGGCAACGGCGCCGGTGGTGCCCGTGCCGAAAAACGGATCGAGCACCACGTCACCGGGATTGGTGCAGCCTATGATGATCCGATGCAGAAGCGCTTCGGGCTTTTGTGTGGGATGGGCTTTGCGCCCGCCGTCGTCCTTTAACCGCTCCGGCCCTGAGCAAATCGGAAAGAGCCAATCCGAGCGCATTTGCAGATCGTCGTTGGACGCTTTCAAGCTCTCATAGTTGAACGTGACGCGCGACTTCCGATTTTGCCCGGCCCAGATCAGCGTCTCATGGGCGTTGGTGAAGCGCTTGCCGCGGAAATTCGGCATCGGATTGACTTTGCGCCAGATAACATCGTTCTGAATCCAGAAGCCGAGATCCTGGATCGCGACGCCAAGCCGGAAGATGTTGTGATACGAGCCGATCACCCAGAGGGCGCCGTCGGGGCGCAGCACACGGCGGCATTCCGAGAGCCAGTCGCGGCAGAAGGCGTCGTAGGCTGCGAAGTCTTGAAACTTATCCCAGGCATCATCGACGCCGTCGACGCGCGTATTGTTGGGGCGCATCAGATCGCCGGCGAGTTGCAGGTTGTAGGGCGGGTCGGCAAATACGAGGTCGACGCTCGCGGTTTCAAGTCCGCGCAATTTTTCGAGGCAGTCGCCAAGCAGAATAGACGACGTGGCCGGCTGGCCCTTGGCGCGACGCGAACCCATGAACACAACTCTCTACAAAATGCCGAACGCGGCATGACTCGATACACATCGCGGAGCATGAAGCAGCCACACGCTCCGCTAGTCGTAGCCGAAGAAGGTTCGTCGTGGGTAGCCGTCACAGAGGTCGCGCCGACGATTTGTGATGTTTATTTTTTCGATTCTATCAGCAACTCGAACGCAGCAATTTTCGCCGGCATTCTCGTGCGCTGTCGCCGGCCGTCAAAGCAAGCCAAGCGCCAATTGCACTGGCTTGAACGATCGCCGGTGCAGCGCGCACGCGCCGAGTTTTGCCATGGCAACTTGATGTTCCGGCGTGCCGTAGCCCTTGTGGCGCTCAAAGCCGTAGCCCGGATACTCCTTGGCGAGCGCGACCATGATGCGATCGCGCGTGACTTTGGCGATGATCGATGCCGCCGCGATCGACAAACATTTGGCATCGCCCTTGACGATGGTGCGTGTCGCCATGGCGAGGCGCGGGGCTTTGTTGCCATCGATCAGAACGAGTTTAGGCTGGCTGCGCAGCGATCCGACAGCTTCACCCATGGCCCACAACGTCGCATTCAAAATGTTGTCGCGGTCGATGCGCGAAATGTCGGCAATGCCGACGCCGACGTCGGCGACTTTGATGATGCGGTTGTAAAGATAAGCGCGCGCCTCTTCATCCAGTGTCTTGCTGTCATCGATGTTGGCGGGGATGCGATCGGGGTCGAGAATGACGGCTGCGGCGACAACCGGGCCGGCCCACGGCCCGCGCCCGGCTTCATCGACACCGGCAACAGGGCCAAGCCCGAGCTGCAATTCGGCAGCTTCCAGTTCAAACGTCGGTTTGATGCGCGAATCGGCGATTTTCATGGGTGCCATGATCACTGCCGCGGTCGCCAAGTCAAAGCGGCGCAAACAACCGCGTCGCGACTAGAGCAATTCCATCTGCCCGCCGGCTAGCGTCGGCTTGCGGAAAAGATCCGTGCGCAGCGCTAACCGTTCTTCGGCAAACCCCAGCCGCTTACGGGCGAGCTTGAAGCGCATCGCAATCTGGTCCGCATACGGACCGCTGCCGCGCTGGCGATGGCCGAAAGCCGCGACATAGTCCTGGCCGCCGTGCATCGATTGCAACAGCGATATGACCCGTTTCGCCCGGTCAGGAAAGGCGTCGGCGAGCCATTCCCGGAACACCTGTTTGATTTCCAGAGGCAGGCGCAGCAGCACGTAGCCCGCGTCGCGCGCTCCGGCATCACGCGCGGCTTCGAGGATCGCCTCGATTTCGTTGTCGGTCAGTCCCGGAATGATCGGCGCAACCATGACTGTGACGGGGATGCCGGCGTCGGCGAGTTGGCGCACGGCAGCGAGCCGTTTGACTGGCGTCACAGCGCGCGGCTCCATGGCTCGGGCGATCTGCCGGTCGAGGCTGGTGATTGAAATTGCGACTTTGGCCAATCCGTCAGCGGCCATCGGCGCTAAAATGTCGATATCGCGCGTGACCAGTGCTGATTTGGTGACGATGCCGACCGGGTGACGGGCATCGGACAAAACTTGCAGAATACTGCGTGTGATGCGCCGATCGCGCTCGATCGGCTGATAGGGGTCCGTATTAGCTCCAAGCGCGATCGTTT
>JAKFUV010000019.1 GCA_021732485.1 Hyphomicrobium sp. | reverse complement strand
GCTCTCCGCACCTCCTGCATACTCACTCAACCCGCTCCACAAGGGGTTGCGTTCGAGGCGTCGGACACGACCGGAGTGGGGGCAGCATTAGCGCGACGTGCAACGCACGCGCCGCGCTGAAGGACATCGCCGTCCGCGTGGGGGTGAGATTCCCCGCGTGTGGAGCAGCCCACTGGTGAAAGTGGCGGCGCTGAACCCTTCACACCTGCTCGCCGTGGACCGGCTCCGAGTTCGCACTCTTCACGCACGACCCTAGCGCGGCCTCGCGGCCGGTCCGCTCCGTTTCGAAATCAGCCGGCCCCAACACCAACCCTCGACCTCGTGAGTTGTATGACCACTCAGAACAAGCCAGCGAAACGAATGAAACAATGCGAGCCAAAACTTTGGCACTCCCGCGTCATCGCTGGCCACGCGCGAAAGCAGCGCGTCCGCAAACATTGGACACGCACTCGCTGGCTGGCCTACCACGCGGCCCGCGACCTCCGCCGCAACGCTGAGCCGCGTGCCGGCCTGAAGATCATCCGCTTGACCCTCGCGGCGCGAGCGCTTGCCGAGCAGCACGCCGCCGACAAGCGCCGCGCCGCCGCGATCCGCCGCGCCGAAACCCGCGCTCGGCAAAAGACAGCAGCCGCGTCCTCCGGGTGACGGCGCTGTCTCGCACGAACGCCGCCGCCCTGCGCCAAGCAGAAGGCGGCCGCCGCATCATCGTTGCCGACCGGCCCATCGTCCTCGCCCGCCCATCTCACGCGTCCAATTGACTGAGGCGGCCCGCGTCGCTGGCGCGGGGCGCTAATTCCAATTATTCCCAATCCACCACCAACGCCCGCGAAGGACGCAATCGACCCCATGGCCCAAACCCGCACGCCCGCCAAACATTTCGCCCCCCTCGCCATCGGCGCGCCCGAGCCGTTCCGCGCGCTGCCCGTCAAGCTCGAGCGCATGATCCATTTCGTGCCGCCCCATAACGATAAAATCCGCGCCAAGATCAAAGACCTCGCGGGCCAGGTCGATGTCGTGCTCGGCAATCTCGAAGATGCCGTGCCGCTCGATCAGAAGGAAAACGCGCGCAAGGGCTTCATCCAGATGGCGCGCGACACCGATTTCGGCGCAACGGGGCTGTGGACGCGCATCAACTGCCTCAACTCGCCGTGGATGCTCGATGACGTCATCGACATCGTCTCCAGCGTCGGCAACAAGCTCGACGTCATCATGCTGCCGAAGGTCGAAGGCCCGTGGGACATCCACTATCTCGATCAGCTTTTGGCCCAGCTCGAAGCCAAGCACGCCGTCGCCAAGCCGATCCTGATCCATGCGATTTTGGAAACGGCGGAAGGCGTCAACAATGTCGAAGCCATCGCGGCGGCATCCCCGCGGATGCATGGCATGAGCCTCGGCCCGGCCGATCTTGCAGCCTCGCGCGGCATGAAGACGACGCGTGTCGGCGGCGGCCACCCGGACTACGGCGTGCTCGCCGACGCCGGCAAAGACGGCGCCACGCCGCGCAATTTCTATCAGCAGGATTTGTGGCACTACACCGTCGGCAAGATGGTCGACGCCTGCCTCGCCTACGGTCTCAAACCGTTCTACGGCCCGTTCGGCGATTTCTCCGACGCGGCCGCCTGCGAAGCCCAATTCCGCAACGCCTATTTGCAAGGCTGCTTGGGCGCCTGGTCGCTGCACCCCTCGCAGATCGACATCGCCAAGCGGGTCTTTTCACCCGACGTTGCCGAGGTCAAATTCGCACTGCGCATCCTCGACGCCATGCCCGACGGCACCGGCGCGGTCATGATCGACGGCAAAATGCAGGATGACGCCACCTGGAAGCAGGCGAAAGTGATCGTTGATCTCGCCCGGCTCGTTGCTAGCAGAGATCCAGAGCGCGCGAGCGAATTCGGGTTGTGAAATGCTCACGTCAGACGATTGAAATTGCCGCAACGCGCGGCCATCTCTCCGGCCGATGATGTCTGGCGATCGCTCGACACATCGCAACACAGGACCCGTCCTCCCGCCATGACCGAAACGCGCTACGCAAAATTCGCGATCGGACAGGTGGTTCGCCATCGGCTGTTTCCGTTTCGAGGCCTTGTGTTCGATATCGATCCGGTCTTCGCCAATACCGAGGAATGGTGGCAGGCGATCCCCGAGGAAATCCGCCCGCGCAAGGAACAGCCGTTTTATCACCTCTACGCCGAGAATGCCGACAGCACCTACGTCGCCTACGTCTCGGAGCAAAACCTGCTGCCGGACGATAACCCGCAAGCCCTTCGCCATCCCGACATCGCCGAATTATTCGAGCGCGACAGCAAGGCCGGCACCTATCGCCGCCGCCACTCGACCTCGAATTGATGAGAGTGCTTCCGGAAAAGTGGGTACCGGTTTTCAGAAAAGAAGCACGACCAAGCAGAGGGCTAGCGCCGACGGACGAATAAGAAAACGCCGCCCCGAAATTCCGGAGCGGCGTTTTGTGTTTCATCTCCGACGTGCTGCGTCGGACATCGCGGTGAGTGTTATGGCGCTTTCGGCGCGGCCGGAGCCGGCGTCGACCCCGTGGTTGCCGGGGCGGCACCGGCGGCGGCCTTCTTGGCGGCCAGATCGGCGCGATACTTTTCAGCGGCCTGAGCCTGGCGTTCGCGGATCTGTTTCATCAGCGAGCTGCGCGCTTCGGCGTATTTCTTGTTGTCGACTGGCGCGCCCTTCTGGGCTTCGACATAGCCTTCGAGCGGCACTGGGAAACCGACCGGCTGCGCGCCGGCATTGATGGCCAGGATCATGATGCCGCCCCCGGCTGCCATCTGATCCATGATGTCCTTGGTCGCTTCCGTTTCAGCCGTGCACCCGGCCGGATGGCAGAGCGAGAACTTGAGATCGATCGGCTTCAACGCCTTCTCGTCGATTTTCTCGTTTTTGGCGGCAGCCGCCCACTGGTCCTTGGTGTAGATCGCCGCGCGCAGGCCCGGCGGGAGCGCCATGCCAAGCGGAACCATGACCATGAGCGATTGCTTGTCCTGGCCTTCGATCTGGCGGATGGCGGCTGACACCAGGACCATACCTGTGTTACCATCGAGACGTTCGTGATGTGTCAGGCAGAGGTTTTTGTCTTCTTTGACTTCTTTGCCCTCTTTATCCTTTTTGACGATCGGCGCCTTCTCGCACAGCTTCACCCAGGCGCTCTTGGCGCCGCCACCTGCTGCCGGGGCCGCAGCGGTCGCGCCAGCCGGTTTGGCAGCGGGTTTGGCGGCGGGCTTCGCCGCCGGTGTGGCTGCGGGCTTGGGTTGAATATTGATCTCTTGTTCAGCCGGCGCCTGCGCCATTGCCGGCAGCGTCAAACCTGCCGTCAGCGCCGCAAGCGTGAGCGCCGCAGTAGAAACCAGCGTGGTGCCGCTCGCGCGCAATCCTGCGTGTCTCATGTACCTAAGAATCCTCGTTTTTATGAGCCGACCAGGTCGACCCTACCCCTCTCGAACCCGCGCCTTTCGGCCACCGCAAATTGGCGGGCCAGCATGGGTCATGGCGCTTTCAGCGCCGCGATGGAGCGAATAAAGCTCGGATTGCGGCAATCCCGTGGCCGCTTCATAAAGTGCCTGGGGCGAGCGGTTGACGATGGCTCGGTCGTTGCCTCGCAGCCACTGCGACATGCTGGCGAAAGGCCCGATGGCCTGAACCCAAACGCTGTCCGCGTCATCAGAATGCCGCCTGGTCGAGCGACAAATTTCGCGCCGGCCGAGGACAGACTTGGGCGCGAAATATGCCGGCGGCGCAACGTCGGGCAATCGGTCCGCAGCCGGTCGCAATCCCGATCGCAACAGAGAGACGGCACCGTGGTTCGTTTGGCACTGCTGATGGCGCTGACCGTCATGACTGCGCTCAGCCCTGCCGCTGGAGCCGAGCCAAAACCGTCCATTGCCTTGCGCGGCACACCGGCCCTCGCCGCCGATTTCGCCAGCCTGCCCTACGTCAACCCGACGGCGCCCAAGGGCGGCCGCGCAACGTTCGGCGTGCAAGGATCGTTCGACAGCCTCAATCCGCTCATCGTCAAAGGTGTGCCGGCGACCGGCGTGCGCGAATTCACCATCGAGACCTTGATGGCGCGCAGCCTGGACGAGCCGTTCACGCTCTACGGCTTGATCGCCGAAACGATCGACGTTGCAGCCGACGGCACGGCAGTCACCTTCAAGCTCAATCCGAAAGCGGCCTTTTCAAATCGCACCGCCGTCACGCCGGCCGATGTGCTGCACGCTTTCGACTTATTGAAGACCAAGGGCCGCCCCAACCACCGGACCTACTTCGCCAAAGTCGTAAAGGCCGAGGCCGTCGGCACCGATCAGGTCAAATTCACGTTTCAGGACGGCCAAGACCGCGAACTGCCGCTGATCCTTGGCCTGATGCCGGTGTTCTCTAAAGCCTCGACGCCCGCCGACGTGTTCGACGCCACCTCGATGACACCGTTGATCGGCTCCGGTCCGTACACGATCGCAAAAATCGACGCTGGCCGCTCGCTGACCTATCAGCGCGATCCCGACTATTGGGCCCGTGATCTGCCAATCAATCGCGGCCGCTTCAACTTCGATGACATCCGCTTCGATTATTTCCGCGACAGCTCGGTGCTGCTCGAAACCTTCAAGCGCGGCGGCATCGATTTCCGCCTCGAAGAAGATCCAGGACGCTGGGCCGACGCTTATTCTATCCCCGCTGTGAGCGACGGGCGCATGATCAAGACCGAGTTCGAGATCGCTTTACCCGCAGGCATGACAGCTTTGGTCTTTAACACACGACGCAGCATCTTCTCCGACCGGCGCGTTCGTCACGCCCTGATGATGCTGCTCGATTTCGAGTGGATCAACCGCACGCTCTACAACGGTCTTTTCAAGCGCACGCAAAGTTTCTTTGAGCGCTCCTATTTATCGTCGGCCGGTAAGCCGGCGGACGCGACGGAGCTTAGTCTTCTGGCATCTTTTCCCGGCAGCGTGCGGCCGGAGTTCTTAGCGGGTTCTTATATGTTCCCAAGCAGCGACGGTTCGGGGCAAAACCGCACCAACCAAAGGGCCGCCCTGCAAATCCTCCGCGATGCCGGCTACACGTTTAAGGATGGTCGACTGGTCAACGCCGCGTCCGGCGTGCCACTCGGTTTTGAGATCCTCGCCAACAACAATGCGCAAGAGGCGCTGCTGCTCACCTACGCCCGCAGTCTCGAAGCGCTGGGCATCGCCGTGCGCGTCCGCGTGGTCGATGGGGCGCAGTACCAAGAGCGGCTGGCAAGCTACGACTACGATATGATTCAAACGACCTGGGCGTCGTCGCTGTCGCCGGGCAACGAGCAATTGTTCCGCTGGTCGGCCAGCAATGCCAACGCCAAGGGGTCTTTCAATTTCGCCGGCGTTTCAAATCCCGCCGCCGATGCGATGATCGACGCCATGCTGAAAGCGCCGACGGAGGCCGACTTCGTATCGGCCGTGCGCGCCCTCGATCGCGTGCTTCTGTCTGAAGACTATGTCATCCCGCTGTTCTATGGACCGCGCCAGTGGGTCGCCCATTGGGCCCGTCTCAAACATCCCGAGAAGACGCCAATTTTCGGCTACGCCATCGAAACGTGGTGGATCGAGGAGCCGAAATGACCCTTGCGCCGCTCTCAGAACCGATTGACGTCGACGCCATCGTCAGCGGCGACGCTGCGTTCAATCTGGCGCATTACTGCTTGCGCCGCGCAGCGCAAGCGACGCCCAATAAATCCGCGCTCGAAGTTGTCGCCGATCTCAGCGATGCGACGCCATCTGAGACTTGGACTTACCAGTCAATCGAAGACGCGGTGTTGCGCGTCGCCGGCGGGTTGCTGGCGCGCGGCCTCCAACCCGGCCACCGCGTCGTCATCCGCCTCGATAATATCAGCACGTACCCGATCCTGTTTCTTGGGTGCATCGCTGCCGGTCTCGTCGCCATACCCACCTCTTCGCAACTGACAGCCGCCGAAGCTCAGTTCCTGCTGGCCGACAGCGGCGCGTCGGCCGTCGCCGTGGCATCGCACCTGCCACGCGGCGAACTTCCGCCCGGCCTCACGGTGCTAAGTGACGACGACATTCGCACGATGATGCGCGCAGCGCCTCGCGCCGATTACGCCGCGACCCGCGCCAACGATGCGGCCTATCTCATCTATACGTCCGGCACGACGGCGCATCCCAAAGGCGTCGTCCACGCCCACCGCGTCGTGCTTGGCCGGCGGCCAATGTATCAAGGCTGGTACGCGATCACGCCCGATGATCGGATGCTGCATGCCGGCGCGTTCAATTGGACCTACACGCTCGGCACGGGCCTGATCGATCCGTGGGCCAACGGTGCGACCAGCCTGATCTACACGGGCGAAAAATCACCCGAGGTCTGGCCGGCGCTCATCCGGCATTGCAACGCCACGCTGTTCGCTGCCGTCCCGAGCCTCGTGCGGCAAATTCTGAAATATGCGCCAAGCGGCCCGCTCGATGTGCACCGGCTGCGGCACGGCTTGATTGCTGGCGAACGCCCGCCCGACGATCTGTTCGACGCGTGGCGTCAGCGCACCGGCACCGAGTTGCACGAGGCGCTGGGCATGAGCGAACTGTCGACGTACATCTCGACCAGCCCAAGCGTGCCGCGCAAACCCGGCACAATCGGTAAACCGCAAGCCGGACGCCGCATCGCCATTCTGTCGACGGACGGCGGCGATGATGAACTGCCGGCCGAGCACGACGGCCTGATCGCCGTCCATCGCAGCGATCCCGGCCTGATGCTCGGCTATTGGAATCGCCCTGTCGAAGAGCTGGAGGTTTATCGCGGCGACTGGTTCGTCGGTGGCGATCTCGGCCGCATGGACGGCGACGGCTACGTCACGCATCTCGGCCGCGCCAACGACATCATGAAGGCGCTCGGCTACCGTGTCTCGCCGCATGAAGTCGAAGCCGTGCTGGCGCAATGCCCGGGTGTTGGCGAAGTCGCCTGCGCTGAAGTTCGCGTTCGTGCCGACGTCAGCGTCATTGGCGCCTTCGTCATTCGTGCGCCCGGCAGCTCGCTATCGACGACAGCGCTGGAGGCCTTCGCCGCCGATCGCCTCGCCGACTACAAGCGCCCGCGCGAGATCGTGTTCGTCGACACGCTGCCGCGCACCGCCAACGGCAAGGTCAAGCGCAGCCTGCTCGCAACCCTTCGCCCCATTTCGGTGTAATCTCAGATCGGAGGACATGTGGTTAGCCGCTTCTTAACGCCCGGTCGCTAAGCTGCCGCCGAAATCGTTTTTATTTTGTGAGTGCGCCGATGTTCACCACCAAGTCGCTCGCCTCAGCCCTTGCGACCAACGGCCAGCCCTTCGCGCAGCAAGCGGCCGCTCATGAAGCCAACTGTTCGATCATCAACGAGTGGCTGACGATGCGCGGCGATCTCGAAAGCCAGGGCGATATTTTGGTCAAGGGCAAAGTCCACGGCAACATCACGTGCAAGATGCTGATCGTCGATACCGACGCGATGATCGATGGCGGCATCATTGCCGATGACGTCGTCATTCGCGGGGTCACGCGCGGCATCATTAGGGCGCGCCGCGTCCGCCTTGAACGGACCGCAGAAGTCGAAGGCGAATTATTTCAGGAAATGTTTTCCGCCGAAGAGGGCGCCAAGGTTCGCGGCCAGCTGCGCGAGCTCAACGATGGGCAAGCCCAAGGGCACTCCGTTAGTCTCGCCACATCGACCGTCGCGATGCCGCCGGATCTGTCACCACTGCCTCAGTCGCAACCGGCGAACACCTTTTATCAGCGCCTCGACGCCGCCCGCGCAGCGCACGCAACCCCGCAGTCACCGAGCCGCTGATCGCAACGAACGTTCACGCCGCCTTGCGCGCGTTGGCAGCAAGATCGGCGAAGGTCTGGATCAACGATCTGACGCCCTTCAGGCGCGCTTCCGGCAAATCCCAATCGGCGCGAAACACCAAGCGCTGATCCGGCTGCACCCTCAACGTCCCGCGTGATGCCTGCACGAAACCGATCAGGCCTTCCGGATTGGCGAAGGTATTTTTGTACAGCGTCACGACGCCGCCCTTCGGACCGGCATCCACCTTGGCAATACCGGCGATGCGGCACAGGCCCTTGATCTCCATAACGTCGAGGAGGTGCGTGACCTCCGGCGGCATGTCGCCGAACCGATCAACGAGTTCAGCCGCGAACGCATCGATGTCAGCGCGCTGCTCAAGCGTCGACAAGCGGCGATAGAGGCCGAGCCGCAATTGCAGATCGGTGACGTAGCTCTCTGGAATCATGATCGAGGTGCCGAGCTGAATCTCCGGGCTCCACTTGTCGGTCGCTTCGAGATCGCCACCCTTCATGGCCGCGACCGCCTCCTCCAGCATCGATTGATAAAGCTCGAAACCGACTTCACGGATATGTCCCGACTGTTCCTCGCCGAGCAAATTGCCGGCGCCGCGAATGTCGAGATCGTGCGAGGCGAGCGAGAACCCGGCGCCGAGCGTATCGAGCGATTGCAGAACCTTCAGGCGTTTCTCGGCGCCCTCGGTTAGCTTCTGATTCGGCGGCGTGGTGATGTAGGCATAGGCCCGCGTCTTCGAGCGCCCGACCCGGCCGCGCAACTGGTAGAGCTGAGCCAAGCCGAACATATCGGCCCGGTGCACGATCAGCGTGTTGGCGTTTGGCACATCGAGACCGGATTCGACAATCGCGGTCGAGAGAAGGATATCGTACTTGCCCTCATAGAACGCCGTCATCACGTCTTCGAGTTCGGTCGGCGTCATTTGTCCGGTGGCGCGGGCGAAGGTCAGCTCCGGCACCGTCTCGCGCAAAAATTCGGCGATGTCGTCGAGGTCGGTAATGCGCGGGGCGACATAGAACGTCTGCCCGCCGCGGAACCGTTCGCGGCGCAGCGCTTCCTTCAAAATCACCGGATCGAATTGTGAAATGAACGTGCGCACCGCCAGCCGGTCGATCGGCGGCGTGGTGATCAGCGACAATTCCCTGACACCCGTCAGCGCCAGTTGCAGCGTGCGCGGGATCGGCGTCGCCGACAGCGTCAGCACGTGCACATCCTCGCGCATCGTCTTCAGGCGCTCCTTGTGCCCGACGCCGAAATGCTGCTCCTCATCGATGATCAGCAATCCGAGCCGGGCAAAGTCGATCTGCTTGCCAAGTAGTGCGTGCGTGCCGATGACGATATCGATTCCGCCGGATTTCAATCCAGCTTTGACTTCGGCGAGATCCTTCGCAGCCACCATGCGCGACGCTTGCGCCACCTTCACCGGCAGCCCCTTGAAGCGTTCCGTAAACGAGCGGAAATGCTGCCGCGCCAGCAACGTCGTCGGCACTACAACCGCAACCTGCACGCCGTTGAGAGCCGCCACGAACGCCGCCCGCATCGCCACTTCCGTCTTGCCAAAGCCGACGTCGCCGCAAACGAGGCGGTCCATCGGGCGGCCCGATCCCAAATCGGCGACGACGGCATCGATGCTGGACGCCTGATCCTCGGTTTCCTCGTAGGGGAAGCGCGCCACGAATTCGTCGTAGGCACCGGCCGGCGGGAGCAGTGGCGTCGCCTCGCGCAAAGCCCGGAGCGCTGCGATCTTGATCAGCTCGTTGGCGATCTCGCGCAATCGCTTTTTCAGCCGCGCCTTACGTGATTGCCACGCCACTCCGCCCAGCCGATCGAGCTGGCTGTCGCCTTCATCGGCGCCATAACGGGTCAGCAGCTCGATGTTTTCGACCGGGAGGAACAGCTTGTCGCCGCCGGCATAATGCAGTTCGAGACAATCGTGCGGCGCGCCGAGGGCCGTGATCGTCTGCAGGCCCGCGAACCGGCCGATGCCATGATCGGTGTGCACCACCAGATCGCCGACTGACAGGCTGGTCGCTTCCGTCAAAACGTCGCTGGCCTTGCGTGTGCGCTTTCGCTGCCGCACCAAGCGATCGCCGAGAATGTCCTGTTCGGCGATGACCGCCAAGTCCGGTGTCTCGAAGCCTTCCTCGAGACCGAGCACGGCGAACGCCGTCGCGCCCGGCGGCAGGGCCAGCACCTCGGTGAAGTTCTCAATTTTGCGCGCGTCGCGCAGACCGTGGTCGTTGAACAGCCCCAACAGCCGTTCGCGCGCCCCTGCGGTCCACGCCGCAACGATCACCCGGCGCGGCTCCGACAAAATGCGCCGCACATGACCAACGGCTGCATCGAACACGTTGGCGTCCGGATTGGTGCGTTCCGGCGCGAACGATCGGCCACGCCGGCCCCGCATCGCATAAACGCCCGATTGCGCTGGATCGTCGAATGGCGTGATCCGCGACAGCCCCCGCTTGGCCAGCGCCGCGACCCACGCCTTGCCATCGAGAAACATCTGCTCTGGCGGCACTGGCTTATAGGGCGGCGCGCCGAACCGCTGGCCCTCGAGACTATCGACGCGGGCCTCGTAGTGCTCCTGGATTTGCTGAAAGCGCTGGTCGATGGCTTCCTCGGCGCGATGATCGAAACTCACGCCCGCACCCGGCACATAATCAAAGATCGTTTCGAGTTCGGGATGGAACAGCGGCAGCCAGTGCTCCTGTCCCTGATAGCGCCGGCCGTGGCTGACCGATTCATAAAGCGGATCATCGCCCGTGTTGCCGCCAAACAGCGCGACGTAGCGCGTTCGAAACAGCGCCGTCGCCGCCTCACCGAAGGCCACTTCGCTGACCGGCATCAGCGCAAATTTCTGCACCGGCTTCATCGAGCGCTGCGTTTGCGCGTCGAAGGCTTTGATGCTCTCCAGCGTGTCGCCGAAGAAATCGAGCCGGATCGGATTGATGCGCCCCGGCGGAAACATATCGAGGATGCCGCCGCGTTGCGCGAATTCACCCGGCTCCATGACCGAGCTGGCACGCTGAAAACCATAGGCGCCGAGCCGCTTAATCAATTCCGACATATCGAGGCGCTGGCCGGGCGCGATCGGCTTGAACGCCGAGCGAATGAAGGCGCGCGGCGGCACCCGCTGCAGCACGGCGTTGACGGTGGTCAAAACCACCGTCGGCTCCTTGCGCGTGCCGATCACCAGCTTGCCGAACCCGGTGATCCGCTTCGAGATGATCTCTGCGTTCGGCCCGGTGCGATCATAGGGAACGGTGTCCCATGCCGGCAGCGCGATGACCTTCACGTCGGGCGCAAAAAACGCCATCGCCGTTTCGATGTGTTCCAGTCGCCGGTCATCGCGCGCGATGTGGAGATGCAGGCCGGGTTGATCGTCGCGACGCGACGCCTTGGTGATATCGGCAATGACGCGCGCGTCGAAGCCTTCCGGCACGCCCGAAAATACCGCGCCCTTCGACAGTTCGGCTTTGACCTTCCACTCCGCCACGGCGCTCAGCCCTTCACGTCGTTGAGAGCAGTCAATCCGTGAAAGACTCGGATGTCATTGACCAAACCGGAGAACTCACTCTCGCCCATGGCTTCGGTCGCAAAAATCCACGCCTGCAACGTCGGATCGGCGACCGACAGAAACTGCTCAAAGTGTCCCAATGCAGCGCCTTCCAGCGTCGGCAAACGCGCCTCGGCGTAGCGGCCGACCAGCACGTCCATCTCCTTCGTGCCGCGATGGGCGGCGCGGTAGGCGGCGCGGCGGCGGCGAAGCTCGAGGTCATCCGTCATCGGTGTGTCAGTCTCACAAATTCGAGCCAAGCGCTGCTGGTGGTCCTGGCTCGTGATCGATGGCAAATGACCTGTGGAACGGTGCTTGACGGCCCGGCCTCAAGTCTTCACGCTTGCCTGAGCGATTAGGGCGAGCGGCCCATATAGCGCCCGCCGCTCGATCCGCCTAGAGCATTTTCCGACGAAGTGGATCCCGGTTCGTCGTCAGAAAATGCGACAAAGCAAAGGGCTAGAGCGCCGATCTGATTTCATCAGATCGCAAAGCGCTCTAGCACCCGTCGGGAAACTGCGAGGATACGATGCGTTTTGCCGCGACCCCGTTTGCTGCGTGGTCTCTCCGCGATTCCCGCGGCCCAAGTGTCGTGAACTGATCTCGCATGCGACCGCCGTTGCTCAATCCGCTGTTCGCGCCCGTGCAATCGTTGACCGGCATCGGCCCGCGCATGGCTCAGTTGTTGAAAAAATGCCTCGTCTTGCCGCCCGGCGTCGGTGAGCCGCGCGTCGTCGATCTCCTCTGGCACTTGCCGACCGGCGTCATTGATCGGCGCATGGAACCTTCAACCAGCGACGCGGTGCCGGGCACCATCGTCACGCTGTACGTCCGCGTTCTGAAACACAAGCCGCCGCCGCGCGGCAATTCCAAAGCGCCCTACAAAGTCGCGTGTGAGGACGACGCCGGACGGCTCGATCTGGTTTTTTTCCGCGTTGAACGCGCCTTCGTCGAACGCCAGCTTCCCGAGGGCGAGTACCGTTATGTGTCGGGTCGCGTTGAGCGCTACGGCGAAACCCTGCAGATGGCGCATCCCGACTATATCGTCTCGCCCGAAGCGCGCGACGAGCTGCCTTTACTCGAACCGGTCTACGGATTGACCGCCGGTCTCTCCGGCAAAATCATCGTCAAAGCCGCGCGCCAAGCCGTCGATCGCGTCGCCGACTTCCCCGAATGGCAGGACGCCGCCTGGCTGAAGGCGCGCGGCTGGCCGTCACTAAAAGTCGCGCTGCAAAAGTTGCATCGACCGGACGACGCCCAGGATGTGTCGAACGGCGGGCCGGCCTGGCAGCGGCTCGCCTACGATGAACTGCTGGCCGGTCAACTGGCCCTCGGCCTTGTCCGGCAAAGCGGCAAGGTGCAGCGCGGACGCTCCATTTCGGGCGATGGCCGCGTGCGCGAACGGGTCGTCGATGCGCTGCCGTTTTCGCTCACCACGTCGCAGCGCACCGCGCTGGCTGAAATCACCGACGATCTCGCCGCTCCGCATCGCATGCTGCGGCTGTTGCAGGGCGATGTCGGGTCGGGTAAAACCGTCGTCGCACTGATGGCGATGGCGGTGGCCGTGGAGGCCGGCGCCCAGGCAGCGCTCATGGCGCCGACCGAAGTGCTGGCCCGCCAGCATCTCGAAACCATCCAGCCGCTGGCCGACAAAGCCGGGCTCAGCATCGCGGTGCTGACCGGGCGCGAAAAAGGCAAAACCCGCGACGCCCTCCTCGAACGCCTCGCCTCAGGCGCGATCGATATTTTAATCGGTACGCATGCGCTGTTTCAGTCGGAGGTCATTTTCCACGATCTCGCCGTTGCCGTCATAGACGAGCAGCATCGCTTCGGCGTGCATCAGCGCTTGGCCTTGCAAGCCAAAGGTTCAAATGGCGGCACCAATGTTCTGGTGATGACGGCAACGCCGATCCCGCGCACGCTGCTGATGACCCATTACGGCGATCTCGACGTCTCGAAGCTGACGGAGAAACCGGCCGGCCGGAAACCGATCGTGACCCGCAAAGTTCCGCTCGAAACGCTCGAAAAACTCATCGACCGCATTCGCGTGCAACTGGCGGAAGGGGCGCAGGTGTATTGGGTGTGCCCGCTGATCGAGACGTCCGAAGTCTTGGATCTCGCCGCCGCCGAAGAGCGCCACGCCCATTTAGCGCAAAGTTTCGGTGCCGACGTCGGACTGCTGCACGGCGGACTTTCGTCCAAGGAGAAGGACGACACGATGGCCGCCTTCTCGTCGGGTGCGTTGAAAATCCTCGTCGCGACCACCGTCATTGAAGTCGGCGTCAACGTCCCCAACGCCAACATCATGGTCATCGAACACGCCGAGCGCTTCGGTCTGGCGCAGCTGCATCAGTTGCGCGGCCGGGTCGGGCGCGGCTCGCGTGAATCGTTTTGCATGCTGCTCTACAAGTCACCCCTGGGCGAGACGGCCGAGAAGCGCCTGATCATGATGGAAGATACCGAGGACGGCTTCCTGATCGCCGAAAAGGATCTCGAATTGCGCGGCGGCGGTGAGATGCTTGGCGCGCGCCAAAGCGGCATGCCGGGCTTTCGCGTCGCCGAAGTTCCAGGCTTCGAAATGCTGCTCGCCGCCGCCCGCGACGATGCGACGATGATCCTGACGGCCGACCCGGAACTTGCCGGGCCACGCGGTCAGGCGCTGCGCATGTTACTGTACTTGTTCGAATGCGATGATGCCGTCCGTTTGTTCCGGGCGGCGTGAAGCGTTCACGCACAGCCGCCTTACGTCCGCACGACCTTTGCATCGGCCTCAGGCACGACGATGCCACCCGACAAAATCACCTTCGCTGCCTCCTCGACGGTCATTTTCAGATAGGTCACGCTGCGGCGCGGCACGAAGCAGATGAAGCCGGTCGGCGGCACGACGCCGGTCGGCATGAACACCGTCAGCAGATCACTCTCGCCACCAGGCTGGGCCTCGGAAATCTCGCCGCTGGCTTCACCCGTAATCAGCACCAGTGACCACAGCCCCTTCGACGGAAACTCGATCAACCCCACCTTCTGGAATTTTTGATCGGGTCCTGCCGTCTGAATGACGCTTTCGAAGATCTGCTTGATCGCGCCATAGACGTTGCGAACAATCGGCGTGCGCGACAGCATCACTTCGCCCGACGACACGAGCGTGCGGCCGAGCAGGTTTGCGGCCAGCGCCCCGATCACCGTCAAACCAACAATCGCCGTGACCAAGCCGAGGCCGGGGAGCGGAAATGGCAGATAGGTGTCCGGATTGTAGGCCGTTGGCAGTAGCGGTTTGATCCAGGCGTCGATCCAATGGATCAGGCCCCAAACAATATAGAGCGTGATCGTCACCGGCCCGACGATCAGCAATCCCGTCAAAAACGCCGTTCGCAGACGCGCGCCCATCCGGCCGCGTGGATTGGCCTCGGCCCACGCTTTACGCTGCCCCTCCGTTGCCGGACGCGGCGACAGGGCAACCGTGTCGTCGGCTCGTCCCGGCGCCTCGGTGGCGGGACCGACGCTTGAGGTTTTCGGCGACATCGACGGTGGGGTCATTGCATGGTCCGGGCTGAGGCTGCCCGAAACACCGGCGGCGGGCAGTCGTTAGTTTGTCACGACCAGACAGTCGAAGCCACTGGTGCGCAGTTTATTGCAAACGCCGCGCGGCTCGTCGGAGTTCGCATAGGAGCCGACGCGGACCCGATAAAACGTACCCATGCTGCCGATCACCGCTTCATCGACGGTTGGCGCTCGCTGCGCCAGATCGCCGCCATGCTTGGATGACAGCTGCTGGGCGAGCGCTTCGGCCTCGGCGCGCGAGCGCACGGCGGCAATGTGGAGCTTATACTTGCCAGCCTTTGCAGCCTGCTTCGTGGCCGCCGGCTTCGGTGCCGGTGC
Source organism: Hyphomicrobium sp. (assembly GCA_021732485.1). Lineage (GTDB taxonomy): Bacteria > Pseudomonadota > Alphaproteobacteria > Rhizobiales > Hyphomicrobiaceae > Hyphomicrobium_B. The sequence continues at coordinate 34,989 of JAKFUV010000019.1, read as the reverse complement.
CGCAGGCATAACGGGCGGCGCGGCCGTCGCTGCCGATGGCTGTGCGAGCGCGCCGGTCGATGACGTGGTGAACGGTGGAGCCGCTGCCACGACCGGTGCCGGTGCGGTGGCCGTGGCACTCGCCTGCCCACCGCCGCTGAACAAATTTGAGAAAAAACCCGACACCGTGCTCGGCACCGACGCCAGCGGATCGCTCGTCGATGCGGACGAGCTTGAAGCTTCACTTGGCAGCGCCGATAGCGTCGGCGCATCTGCGGCCGGTGCTGCAGCGACCGATTGTGGTGCGACCGTCGGCGTTGCCTCGGGATTTGCCGGGGGACTGACGGGCGCCGGCGCATTCACCGAACGGCCCAGAACGACTGCGTCAATGCTGTTCGTCTCGACGGGTGCGGCGGCGAGCCGTCGGGCTCGTGCCGCGTCCTGCGCCGCCTCACTGTCCGGCGCCTGACGGGTGATGGTGCCGGTTGTACTCGACCAATTGGATGTCGCCGTTGCCGGAGTAGCTGGCACGGCACTCGGCATGGGGACAGACGCCGCGCTTGCCGCCGGAGCCGGAGCGATCGCAGGTGCGGGCGTCGTCGTCGGCGCCGACGCGACGGCCGGCGACGGGTTGGGATTGGAGATCACCGCACGCTCGGCACCGAGACCCGCGTCGGACAATCCCGCCAGTCGATACGCGTCGGCACGTTCGGCCGTGGCTGATTGGCGGTCGCTCTCACTCAACCCGTTTTTAAGCCACAACGCGCTGGTCAGATCCGAGATGGCGAGGCCGGGCTTGCTCAGCGCTTTATACGATAAGCCGCGGACATAGAGCGCGCGTGCCATGTCGTTGCTCGGCAACCCACCCCGCAACGCGCTCGAAAGCTGATCGGCGGCGAGTTGGTGCTTGCCGGCGCCATGAGATTTCAGGCCCGACTCGAGGGACGCTCGCGCCTGATCACCAGCCTGCTTTTTTTGCGCGGCCGGATCCTGCGCGGCATCGGCGGCCTTGGCCTTGGCGGCGGCCGCCTTCGATGACGGCGCTGCGGATTGAGCGCTGATCGCAACGGTTTGCACGAGCATGCCAATCGTTATGGCAACGGCGACCACGGTGGCGCGCGCCATCCTGTCGAACTGGCTCATTGGGTTGTCCCTTCCCCGGTCGCTACGTATCTGAAACGCTGCACCCTCGAAGCGCTTTTAGGAGAAACACCGGAACGAGGCAAATTGACGGCCCTGCCATGACCCCGGTTGTCCCCGCAATTTGCATAACCGGCCCCGCCTGTCCGCAGAAATTTCAGCCAAGATTTATTCAACCGTCACTGATTTCGCCAAATTGCGGGGCTGATCAACGTCGGTGCCCATTAATACAGCCGTATGATAGGCCAGCAACTGAGTCGGCACGGCGTAAATTAACGGTGTTGTGAACGCTAAAACCTTTGGCATGTGAATGTGCGCCGCAACCTTACAGCCGACGCTATCGGCTGCGGCATCGGAAATCAGGATAATTTGGCCGCCGCGCGCCGCAACTTCCTGCATGTTCGACAGGGTTTTTTCAAACAGCTCGTCCTGCGGCGCAACAACGATGACCGGGACCTGTTCGTCAATCAACGCGATCGGCCCGTGCTTCAATTCGCCGGCCGCGTAGCCCTCGGCGTGAATATAGGAAATCTCCTTCAGCTTCAGCGCCCCTTCGAGCGCAATCGGGAAACTGGTGCCGCGCCCGAGATACAAAACATCGCGCGCCTTCGACAAATCCTGCGCGATATCGATGAACGGCTGCTCGTTGCGAAGGATTGACGAGATGTGACGCGGCACCTCCGTCAAAGCGGCGACGATCTCAGTTTCCTGGCTGGCCGTCAGCACACCGCGGGCGCGTCCGATAGCAATTGCTAAGCAGGCGAGCACGGCAAGCTGGCAGGTGAAGGCCTTGGTCGACGCGACACCGATCTCCGGACCGGCGAGCGTCGGCAATGTGGCGTGTGACTCACGCGCGATCGTCGAGGTGTGCACATTCACGATCGAGGCAATGCGCTGGCCGTTGGCCTTGCAATAGCGCAGCGTCGCCAGCGTATCGGCCGTCTCTCCCGACTGCGATACGAACACCGCCAAGCCATCCTTTGGCAGCGGCGCCTCGCGGTAGCGCATCTCTGATGCGACATCGATCTCGACCGGCACCCGCGCCGTCCGCTCGATCCAGTATTTGGCGACCAGCCCGGCGTAGTAGGCCGTGCCGCACGCCGAAATGGTCACGCGATTGATTTTGGCAAGATCAATTCCGAGGTCGGGGAATTTGACTCGTCCCTGGACCATATCGAGATAATTCGCCAGCGTATGCGAGATGACCTCGGGCTGCTCGTGAATTTCCTTGGCCATGAAATGCCGGTGATTTCCCTTGTCGACCAGCAACGCACTGGCAACCGATTTGACCACCGGGCGGTTGACCTTCGTCCCATCGGCGGCAAAAATTTCAACGCCGCTTCGCCGCAGCACGGCCCAGTCGCCCTCATCGAGATAGGTGATGGCGTCGGTAAACGGCGCCAGTGCGATGGCATCGGACCCGAGGTACATCTCGCCGCTGCCGTGACCGATGGCGAGTGGCGATCCCTGCCGGGCGGCGATCATCAAATCGTCATTGCCGGCGAAAATGATGCCGAGCGCGAACGCCCCTTGCAGCTGTTTTAAAGCTTCGCGAACGGCCTCGATCGGCTCACGGCCCTGCTGCATCTGATCGGTGATCAAGTGCACCACGGCTTCCGTGTCGGTCTCGGTTTCGAAGCGATGACCCTTGCTTTCCAAGGCGCGGCGAAGCTCGCGAAAATTTTCGATGATGCCGTTGTGGACGACCGACACCTTCGCCGTCATGTGCGGATGGGCGTTGCGCTCGGTCGGGCCGCCATGCGTCGCCCAGCGGGTGTGACCGATGCCGGTGCGCCCGCTGAGCGGCTCGCTGAGCAGCCGAGTTTCAAGATTGCGCAGTTTCCCTTCAGCGCGGCGCCGTTCCAGCGTGCCAGATTCAACGGTCGCTATGCCGGCTGAATCGTAGCCGCGATATTCCAATCGGCGCAGGGCGTCGACCAGATTTGTGGCGACCGAAGTCTTGCCGAGAATGCCGACGATGCCGCACATGCGTGTTGGGTCCCCGATGAATATCAAACAGTGAATGCAACGCTTCCGACTCGGCGCCGCCTCGGCTCAAGATGTCGATGGATAGCCCATTGCTCAAGTCACGCCGTGTGACGGATCGTATCGAAAGCGGGTGCCGGGGCGCGCGGCGGCAGTCGCAGGATATAGCCCAGACCCACGCGCCGTGTCAGGTTCGATCCGGCGCCTTGTCTTTCGCCATATTTGTCGCCGCGAGCAAGGCCGCGCCTTTTGACTTGCCGGTGCGCCGCGACATCATCGTGCGGAATTTTTCAGCCCAACCGGGGTGCGCCACCTGTGGGCTCCGTTCCAGCGCCAAGGCTCCCGCTTCGACGTTTTTCGTGATCACGCTGCCGGATCCGATATAAGCCCCGTCGCCGATTTTGACCGGCGCCACAAGCGACGAATTCGAGCCGATAAAAGCGCCAGCGCCAATTTCGGTGCGCGCCTTGTTGAAGCCGTCGTAGTTACAAAAAATCGTCCCCGCACCGATGTTGGCGGCTTCGCCGACCGCGCCGTCGCCGAGATAGGCGAGATGGTTCGCCTTCGCGCCCGCCGCCATGGTGGTGTTTTTCACCTCGACAAAATTGCCGACGTGAACTTCGCTGCCGAGGTCGGCGCCTGGCCGCAAGCGCGCGAACGGCCCGACCCGTGCACCGGGCCCAATTCTGGCACCCTCGATATGGCAGTTGGCCTTGATCTCGGCCCCATCGCCGACGCTGACGCCCGGCCCAAAAAACACGTTGGGTTCAATCCTGACATCGCGGCCAAGTGTCGTGTCGAACGACAGCCACACGGTCTCCGGCGCGATCATCGTCACGCCATCACGCATGGCGGCGCGCCGCGCGCGGGCCTGCCAGATCGCTTCCGCCTCGGCCAATTGATCGCGCGCGTTGACGCCGAGCACGTCGTCTTCATCGCACTCGACGACGGTGGCCGTGAAGCCGTCAGCGGCAGCGAGTTCGATCGCGTCGGTCAGGTAATACTCGCCCTTGGCGTTGGCGTTGCCAATTCGCCCGAGCAACTGGTGCAGGTTGGCAAGACGGAAGGCCATGACGCCCGAATTGCACAAATCGATCGTCCGTTCGGCCGGGCTCGCGTCCCTGTCTTCGCGGATAGCGAGCAGCCGCCCGGATGTGTCCGTGATCAGCCGTCCATAGCCAGCCGGCTGGCGGGCGCGAAAACCGAGCACCGCAACGTGGGCTCCGGCATCGAGCGTGGCGCGCAGGCGAGCAATGGTCTCAACGGTGATGAGCGGTGTGTCAGCGTAGAGCACGACGATATCGCCGGTCGCTGGCTCAGCATCTGCGCCTTTTGTCAGCGAGAGGTGGGTTTCGATGGCATCGCGGGCTGCGAGCACCGCGTCGGCTGTTCCGCGCTGCTCATGCTGCACGAAGATTTTGACGTCCGGCACGAGAGCCACCGCCTGCGAGGTCACGTCGTCCATACCTGGGCCGACCACGACCGCGATGCTCGCCGCACCGGCATCAGTCGCGGCGGCCAGCGTGTGACCCAGCATCGATCGCCCCGCGATGGCGTGCAGCACCTTCGGCATGGCCGATTTCATCCGCGTGCCTTTGCCGGCGGCCAACACAATAATCAGCAGTGGTGACGTCATAGCCCTCGTCCTGTGACAGCTCTCAGCTGGACGGCGTTATCGGCGCGTTTCGAACCGTGACGCAAGCCGGTCGCCTTCGCCTGAAACAACCGTGCACCAAGCTCAGCACATCCCGGCCGTCAACTGGTAAGCCTTTGCCGCCGCCGCGCGCCAGGTCGCGAGCCGACCCCAGCCCTTTTGCTTAAAGGACTGATATTGCCGCGAGAAGACCGGCGTGGCCAAGCTGCTCTATCCACAGGTTGCGCTCAGCGACAGCGCTGCTGCGATTGCGACGCCGTGGTCCGTCTCGCACCGTTGCCACAGTGCTTTTTTGATTCGCCTTGGCTCGCCGCAACGCAGACCCGTCTGCAACCCGAAACGACGACCGAACGTGTGCTGGCGGACTAGTAATGGACCCTTTGCCGATGGCCAAACTTCTCGTTCCGCGCGCAGTTCGCAAAACCCCGATCTTCACACCCTACGTCATTGCCTGGACTATGATGGGCATGTTTTCGATTGGCTATTTGTCAATCGCCGCACTTGCTCCCGACTGGCTCGACGACTTGACGCCTGCGAGCTTGTCGATCGATCCGTCGACCAACCAGGGCCAGCGGGCCAATGCCCGGCTGGCCGCCGAACTCAGCGGCGTCCGCGACAGCATCGCTCAAATTCAACTCGATCTATCGCGGATAAAAACCGAGGTTACGGCATCCGCCGAGCGCGAACGTGGGTACGCCAGTCAGCTTGCCGCCGTTGAACGTCGCATCGACGCTGGCGGCCAGGTGCAGGCTGCCGCGACACCCGATATGTCCGGCCCAGCGACAGCCGATGCGACGGGCACTGGATCATCTGAGAAATCAAAAACCTCAGCGGCAACGGCAGCCACGCCGCCGGCTCAGCCGACGGTCATCAACGGCGATAAGCTCGACGCATCGCGCCTCGTCACGGGCAGCGTGACAACGACGCCGGCCAACGACAAACCGATCTCGTTTGGTCCTGCCATCGTGAAGCCCGCGGCCAAACCCGTCGGTTTGCAAATCTCGAAAGGCGCCTCCGTCGACAGCCTGCGGCTGAGCTGGAGCCTGCTGAGCGAGCGCCACGGCGATGTTCTCAAAAATCTCGAGCCGCGGTTTACGGCCGGTGGCGATGCCGGTGCGCCGAGTTTCGATCTCGTCGCCGGCCCGCTGAAATCGAAGGCCGAGGCCATGCGCGCCTGCAAGGCTCTCGCCGCGAAGAATGTCGCGTGCCAAGTCACGGACTACACCGGCGACGCTCTGTAGCGCTGGCGAGGTCGGCGAACCACGGGGAATCGCGCGTAACGACAGCCCAGCGGGCGCGTATCAAAGCGTCGTCAATAGGTCGCTGCTTCGAGCACACTGCACGTCGACATCGAACGCGACTCGAACCCCGCCCGGTACCATTTCAAACGCTGTTCCGACGTGCCGTGCGTAAACGTCGTCGGGTCGAGCATCGGGCCTTCACTCGCACGCATCTGATCGTCGCCAATGGCCCCGAGCGTGCTGATAATATTCGATCGCTCCGTCTCCGAGCGAGCAAACACCGGACTGTTGCCTGCCCAAACTCCCGCCAGACAATCCGCTTCCAACTCGAAGCGCACCGACAATTCCCGCTGCAATCGCGGATTTTCTCGAACGAGCGCTTGCAAAACACGAAAACGGCCGAGGATTTTCTGGACGTGATGGCCGAGTTCGTGGGCCACCAAAAATGCTAAGCCCGCGCCCGCCGTCGGACCCAGGCGCAGCGACAGCCGCTGCATTTCTTCCAACGACACAAACACCGTATTGTTGCCCGAGCAATACACCGGGCCGCTGCCGACATAGAGGCCGTAACAGTGCGACGGACGGACCACCTTCACGAAATTGATCTGCGGAATATCGCTATCATAAGCGCGGGCGCCGAGAAGATCGTTCCAAGTGGTCGTCGCATCGTGCCAGGCATCGGCGATCGCAGTGCGCATTTGAGCTTCGACCGCCGGCGATACGGCCGCTGCCACCGGTTGTTCGACAGCACCGGCCCGGCTGCCGGCACCGGCCACGAGCCACGCCGCAGCGAACATCACAGCCGAAAAACCAACGCGCCGGCCACGCACTGAAGCGGGTAACGTCAGACGGTTCGACTGAGCACCGTTCACCAGCTAGGCCTCCCGCTCATGTTTCCCGCGCGTCGTCTAACGCCCACCCCGACATCACCAACGAGCCTTACAACCGCGCTGCATTGAACGTATCGCATGATTGGACATTGCCCTTGTCGAGCCCCGTCCGGAACCAGCGAACGCGCTGCTCCGCTGATCCGTGCGTAAACGCATCCGGCACAACGCGACCGGTCATTTTACGCTGGATCATATCGTCGCCGATCTGCGTCGCCGCATTCAGTGCTTCTTCAACATCGCCCGGTTGCAGCCGGTTTTTCAGCTGATCGTTGAGATTGGCCCAAACGCCGGCTAAGCAATCGGCCTGCAATTCCATGCGAACCTGGATCTGGTTGGCTTCAGCTTCATCACCGGCGCGCTGTTTCAGTTCCTGCACGCGTTCGGCGATGCCGAGCTGCATCTGGACGTGGTGGCCGACTTCGTGGGCCACGACATAGGCTTGCGCAAAATCGCCGCTGATGTTGAACTTGCGGCGCATCTCATCGAAGAACGTCAAATCGATGTAGACCTTCTGATCCAGCGGACAATAGAACGGCCCCATCTGAGCCTGTCCCGCACCGCACGCTGTCCGCGTATAGCCCGAGAACAGCACGAGCGGCGCCTCCTTGTATTTCAGATTGGCGCCTTCGAAAACGCGCGTCCACACATCTTCGGTGTCAGCAAGAACGCGGCCGATGAACTGCTTGTCGGCGTCAGAATTTCCCGCGCCCTCGCGTTTCGTTCCGGGCAGACCGGGAATATTGCTCGGCTCGCGATCCGCGGTTACAGGCCGTTCCGAGCGCGGCAACTGCGGCATTTGAATTTGGCCGCCGCCGCCGTTTCCAAACAGCACATCTAGTGGGTTGATCCCTAAAAACAGCATCAGCGCGCCGATGATGAGCATGCTGGTCAAGCTCATGCCGCCGCCGCCCATCGGAATGCGCAAGCCGCGACCACCGCCGCCGGGAAATTGGAAGCCACCGCCCTGGCCACGCCGGTCCTCGACGTTTTTGCTTTCGCGATCCTTGTCGTCGTAGCGCATGACGGCCCTTTTTCGTGAGTGGTGAGTAACGTCGGCTCAGCGGTACAGACACGTGAAACGATGGCCGCAAGTGCGGTCGAAAGCATGGCGCGGCGCTGCCGTCGCATGTCCGATTTCAGCCGGGTCGACTGCGAAGTTGCCGCCTACTACTGCATGCGGCTTGGCTCAAAACAAGTCTGACCGAAGTCCACCAGCCAGGCTTGCGACAGCGGGTGCCATTGTCTTGGTGGTGTCCGATCAGGATCGTGACATCAGGATGTGCGGTCAGGCTCCTGTTTGCGCTTGGCTTTGGCAACACCCGGCAAGGCTAAAAGATCCGGCACCGTACCAAGTCCCTTGGGCTTCGCCGGCGCGCGAACGAGCCCCCGGACAGCGCGCGATGCCGCCACGGTGGCGTCCTGAGCGTAGGCTTCATGGTTGCGCTCGATATCGCCCGGTTCGTAGCGGTAGTTGACCATTAGGCCGTGAGCCTCGCGCAGGCCTTTCTCCGAAACGTCACCCAGCCAGTTGATGCGTTCGAGCCGCGCCCCATTGCCGAGGTGAAACCGGGCCACCGGATCGACCGGGCGATTGTCTGCAGATTTGGCTTGCAGAAAATACGATGCGGCGAGCGACAGCACCGCGTCCGAGAGTGCCACCGTTTGATCGCCACCGGCCTCGGCTTCCTCGGCCCAGCGGGGATCACGCAGCAGCTTGAGCACACGGCGATCGTCGGCCGACACCGCCGGCAGGCCGCTCACTCCGTCGCGGCTATCTTCCCCAAGCAGGCGATCCAGCCAGCGGGCGAAATGCGGTACGGGCGACAGCGTCACAAATGTCTTGAGGCTCGGCACGTCCCGAACCAGATCTTCAACGACCTGCTTCAGCAGGAAGTTGCCGAACGAAATTCCGCGCAGTCCCTCCTGGCAGTTCGAAATCGAATAGAAGACGGCCGTGGTCGGTGGTGCGCTGCGCTCGCTAACCTCGCTCGACCGCGATCCCAGCACCGGCGCGATGGCATCCGGAATGCCATGCATCAGCGCGACTTCGACGAAAATGAGCGGCTCGTCGACGAGTGCTGGATGAAAAAACGCAAAGCAGCGGCGATCTTGCGGATCGAGCCGGCGGCGCAAATCATCCCAGCCTTTGATTTCGTGCACGGCTTCGTAGGCGATAATTTTTTCTAGAATTGCGGCGGGCGTCTGCCAATCGATCCGCCGCAGGACGAGAAATCCGCGATTGAACCAAGCGACCAGAAGTTTTTCGAGATCGGCATCGACCGCCGCCATTCCGGCCTCGCTTTTCGCCAGGCGCAAGAGGTCGCGGCGCAGCGCCACGATTTCGGACGTTGCGCCCGGCGCGAGATTGAGACGGCGGAAAAATTCGCGGCGCGGACTTTCCGACGCTCGCTGGATATCGGCCAGCGTCGCCTCCGACGGTGCGGCAAGATACGCCTCGGCCGCGCGGGCGACATGGCCCGCATCGGGTTGTAGCTCATCCGCCAAATATCGAAAGAAGCCGCGCCGCTCGTCGGCGCTGGCCTTTCGAAGTTCATGCAGAAGCTGGCGGGCGATGGCGACGCCCGACGCCTCGCCACGGCCCGACATCAGCGCTCTCGCCAGTGCTTCGATGCTCGGTTCGTCACCGCCTCCAAACAGCGACTTTGGCAGCAGCGACCGGCTCTGCTCGGCGACAGTGTTCAGCAGCTCCTGCAAAAACGAAACGTTCATGCGGTCAGGCTCCTCACGGCTGGCGACGGAAAATGCTGGCGCACCCTGCGATGGCTGCGAGCGTTAACGAAGTGTAAACCATCTGTCGCCAACTCTGCCGATACAAACATGTCGGCGATGCGTCGGCGGCTCTCCCAAACGGGCATGGCTGAAATGAGCGAATTGAGCGCGGCGTCGGGGCGGCTGACGTCCAGTCTGGAAACGGCTAAAAACGATACCGGCCGCGTGGCTTTCTGCGGCCCTTACGTGCTGTCCGCGATCACCGGCTACGGCATTTCAAAAATCGAAGATGTCATTCGCGCCGGCCGCGATCTGCCACCCGGCCAGCGTCCGGTCGTCAAAGGCACCTACGCCGACGAGGTCGAAGCGGCGCTGGCCCACTTCGGCTACCGCATGCAGCTCACGGAAAGCTTTCTCGGCAAAGCCCGCAAGGAACGGCCGTCGTTCTGGACCTGGATGCAGAAGCCGCGCAACGCTTGGGCCTATTACATCCTCGCCATTCACAAGGGCAAAGAAGGTCACTGGATTCTCGTCAAGGGCGTGAAGATGTGTGACACCTTCACTGAAGGCAAATGGACCTTCGTTGTCGATGGTCCGCATCGCGGTTGCCGAATCATGGAAATCTTCGAAGTGAAGAAGTCTATTGATGCCTGAGGGCGGGTACCCGTCGCCGCCCGGTTGAGCCCGGTTGAGGATGTGCGCTGCCCATGTTCGGTCTCTTCGGTCTTATCGCGCTTGCGCTCACGGTCGCGCCGCTGGTGTTAGCCACCCTCGCCTTTCGCCAATCGGCGCGGCTGTCGACGCGGATCGGACTCCTCGAACGGACCGTCGACGATCTGGCAGCGGCGGTCCGGCGTGCAGCCCGTGGTGACGACGTTGCGATTGCCCCGGCACCAGCTCCTGTCGTCACTCCGGCAGCAGCGCCACCCGTCGGCGTTGCGAGCCCACCGCCATCTCCGCCGGCGACATCCACGTCTGACGGGACAGCCGTGCCGCCCTCGCCGCCGTCGACGCCCATCGCTGCTCCCCTCAAAGGCCCGCCAGCCCCAGGATTTGAAGAGCGCCTTGGCACACGCTGGGCGGTTTGGACCGGCGGCGCCGCGCTGGCCATCGGCGGTTTATTTCTCGTTCGCTATTCAATCGAGGCCGGGCTGTTGGGGCCGGGCGTTCGCGTCAGCCTCGGCGCGTTGCTGGCGCTTGCATTGCTGGCGGCCGGCGAATGGCTACGGCGTGCCGATCTTAAAGTGCAAATTGCGATGCTGCCGCAGGCGCACATTCCAAGCGTGCTGACGGCGGCCGGAACCATCATCGCCTTCGGCACGATCTATGCCGCTCACGCGCTCTACGGGTTCATCGGTCCGACACTGGCGTTCGTGCTGCTCGGAGCGACGGCACTGCTCGCCCTGGTCGGCGCGGCCCTGCATGGCCCCTGGCTCGCCGGACTTGGCCTGATTGGCGCCTACGCGACGCCGATATTGATTTCGTCCGACACCAGCAACCCATGGCCGGTCGTTCTCTATCTGGCGGTCGTCGCGACGGCTGCCTACGCGCTCGCCCGATTGCGGCAGTGGCTTTGGCTGGCTGTTGCGGCCGTCGTCGGGGCATGTGCGTTTGGCCTGCTCTTGACGCCAAGCTCACCGGCGAGCGTCGCGGAGTTCGGCCGGGCAGCGCAGATTTTCGTCCTATCGCAGTTGCTGCTCGCCGCTTTTTTTCTGGCCATTGAACCGCATGCTCGACAGCGCGATGCCGACGCGACGCCGGATCGCGTGGCGACACTTGCGCTGTCGGCGCTCGCGGCTGTTGCCGGCGTGGTGATTGCCGCGCCCGACATGTTCGTGTGGGGCGCTGTCCCGTTTGCGCTGGCAACCATCGCGATCTTTAGCGCGTGCGCTTGGCGCAGCGCGCCGGCGGCGGTCAGCGCCTTGCTGGCGGGCGCCGTCGGTATGGTCGCAATCCTGGCCTGGCCCGATCTTGCCGTTCCGCCGGAGCCAACGCTGACAGCGCCCGACCGCATCGGCCTCCTACGCCTGCCGGATAACGTCGCGCAGTTTTTTTCCTTCGCAACGCTAGCGGCGCTGATCCCAAGTTTGGTGGCGGGTTATCGGCTGTGGCGCGGGCCGCTGCTGCCGCCCTCCACCGCTATACTGTACGGTGCCGCGACCGTCCTGCCGATTTTGGTCGCGCTGGCGCTCGCCTATCTGCGCGTGACCCAGTTCGACACATCCATCCCATTTGCCTTGGTCGCGGCTCTGCTCACCATTGGCTTTGCCATCGCGGCTGAAGCCTTTCATCGCGCCGACACCGCGTATTCGGCGCCAGCCTTCAATATCGGTGCCGGCAGCCTCGCGACGGGCGCCATCGCCGCGTTATCGTTGGCCCTCGTCATGTCTTTGGAGCGCGGGTATCTGACCGTAGCGTTGGCGCTGACGGCTGCGGGTGCTGCCACTATCGCGCGGCAACGCGATATCCCGGCGTTGCGCTGGGCCGTTGCCGGGCTGGGCCTGATCGTTCTCGGCCGCGTCGGCTACGACCCGCGCATCATGGGTGGCGATGTGGGCACGACGCCGATCTTGAATTGGCTCCTGCTCGGTTATGGCGTTCCAGCCCTCGCCTTTTGGTTCGCAGCCCGCCAACTCGAACCGCGCGGCACCGATTTGGCGCTTCGCCTTGCCGACAGCCTCGCGGTGATCTTTGCGGGCTTGCTGGCGTTCTTTGAAATCCGCCACCTGACCAACAGCGGCGATGTACTTGCCCCCGGCAGCGGTCACGTCGAAGCCGGTCTACAAACATTCGTGGCGCTCGCCATCTCGTTCGCCCTCGCACGCATGACGGCATCGCGCGCCAACCGCGTCTTCGACGTGGCCTCACTCGCTTTTGGCGTCATCGCGTTATCGATTGCAGCGCTTGGTCTCGCAGTCGTCTTCAATCCCGCCTTGACGGGTGAGGCGGTCACCGGCACGCCGCTGTTTGGCTCGTTGCTGGTTGGCTACGCGCTGCCCGGACTTGCTGCCCTGTTCGTTGCTCGCCACACCCGGCTGTTACGACCCGGCTGGTATGTGCGCGCGGCAGGATGCCTCGGCGTCGGCCTGCTGACCCTGTATGCCACCCTTGCCGTCCGCCAGAGCTTCCAGGGCTCATCGATCGATATCTGGCACCTGACCAGCGACGCCGAACACTGGAGCTATTCGGCCGTCTGGCTGACACTCGGCATCGCGTTTCTCGGCTACGGACTGCTCCGCGGCTCGCTCGAAGCCCGTGCCGCCTCCGCTGGCCTCATCGTCCTTGCCGCGTTGAAAGTCACACTGTTCGATCTTGCGGGCATCGGCGGCATCTGGCGCGCCCTGTCGTTTCTGTTTCTGGGTGCCGTACTGATCGGGATCGGGCTAGTCTATCAGCGGCTGATTTTTGCCCGACCGGCGCCACCTCCGGCGTGATGGCCCGCGACTGTTGTATGTAAACCAAGTTCAATTGGCTCTCGATTGGGAACCATTATGGCCGCCGGTCGTTGACGCCCTGATCTACGCTTGGTTTCAAATCGTTGACCAAAGTCATCAACACAGCCGGACCGAGTGGGCTCGGCCCTTTGCTGCTGAGCACGATCCTGGTATGACATTGGCTTCCGGATAAGCATCCGGCTAACTCCAAGGAGCAGACCTCCATGAAACAATTGACCGCGCTCGGGCTTTCGGCCCTGATGGCATCGACGCTCGTGCTGCCGAATTTGAGCGTCCCTGCCGATGCGCGTAACGGGCGTAATGCCGCGATCGCCGCCGGCGCCGTGCTCGGTGTCGCTGCCGCTGTGGCGCTCAGCTCGCGCGCCCGGGCTGATGACGGATATTATGATCGCCGGGACTATGGCTATCGTGGCGACCGTGGCGGGTATGGCAACGACTGCCGCCGTCTCAGCTACAAGTGCGATCGCGGCAGCGATTGGGCCTGCGAAAAATTCGATCGCAACTGCTAGCGGCCAACACCGGCGCTCACCGATCACTGCAAATTTTTTAGCCGTCGCGGCGCTTGCTGCGGCGGTTTTTCATGCGTGACAGCGCCGACAATATGACGGAACAATCGCACTCGATAAGACGTTACTGCGCCATCTGGATTTTTGGTGTCGGGTGCACAATGCTCATCAATGTCGGTTATGATATTTCCGTTGAAGTCGCTGCGCCGACGCCGGTGCATATCATCGCCGATGTCCACGGCTCGCGCTCAGCCGATATCGTTTCTGAAATCCCGCTCGCCGTTCCTGGACCGCTTGTGACGAGCACCGACATCTTTAGCAATCGCGTTCGGCGCTTCGTCGCCCCGGCCGGGATCACACAACTCAGTTACAGAGCAACAGTGCGGGACAGCGGCCTGGTCGAGCGCCAACCGTTTGACGCCGAAGAAGTGCCGGTTCAACATCTGCCCGACGAGTGTTTGAATTTCCTGACCGGCAGCCGCTACTGTGAGACGGACGAACTGTCAGCACTCGCTTGGCAGCTCTTTGGCAACACGAAGCCGGGCTGGACGCGCGTGCAGGCCATCTGCGATTTCGTGCACAATCACATCCGTTTTGATTATCAAAACGCACGAGCAACGCGCACGGCGTTGGGCGCGTACAATGAAGCGACTGGGGTATGCCGCGATTTTGCGCATCTTGCAGTGACTTTTTGCCGATGCCTCAATATCCCGGCCCGCTACGTCAACGGATATCTGGGTGATATCGCCATCCCGCCGAGCCCAGACCCTATGGATTTTGCGGCATGGTTTGAAGCGTACATCGGCAACGAATGGGTGACCTTCGACCCGCGCAACAATACGCCGCGCGTTGGCCGCATCGTGATCGCGCGAGGCCGCGACGCAGCCGACGTGCCGATGATCACGTCGTTCGGTCTGCACTTCCTTGCTGGGTTCAAAGTGGTCGCCGAGGAAGTCAGCGCGCAAGATCAACTGCCAAAAACGCCGGCCCCGGACGCGCTACGGGCGGCGTGAGATAACGGCTCCGATTCAGCTAATTGCCCGACCAGCTAATCCTTCGCACGCTCGACGTAGGATCCGTCTTCCGTCATGACGACCACCCGAGTCCCAGTGCCAATATGCGGCGGGACCATGACGCGCGCACCGTTCGACAGTTTGGCCGGCTTGTACGATGACGACGCGGTCTGCCCTTTGACGACCGGATCGGCTTCGACGATTTCGAAGGTGACGCGTTGCGGCAGCTCCACCGCGATCGGGTTGCCATCGTGCAGCGAAACGAGACACGTCATTCCCTCTTGCAGCCAGACGCCGCTGTCGCCGAGAATATCCTTCGGAATAGTGATCTGATCGAAGGTTTCGGGCTGCATGAAGTTGAAGCCCATGTCGTCTTCGTACAAGTAATTGTAATCTTTCTCGTCAAGGTAGGCGCGCTCGACTTGGTCGGTGGTGCGGTAGCGCTCGACGAGTTTGACGCCGTCGGATATGCGGCGCAGTTCAAGGTGCGTCACGGGCGTGCCCTTGCCAGGGTGAATGTTTTCAGCCGACATCACGACCGCAAGGCGCCCTTCGAGATCGAGGACGTTACCTTTGCGGACCGAGCTTGCGATAACCTTCACCACGCGGCGTCTCCATTCGTGTGTTCAAGCGCCGCTGTCCGCGCAGGATGGCGGCAACTCGGCGGGCTATGCTAAGGGAATTCGTTGCCCCTCTTAGCCGCTTCCGGCGGGGCCGCCAAGGGGCTGTCCCAAAGCCAGTCCCGAAGCGGCGCAAACAGCGCCTTCGCTTCTGTTCCGGCAGCTTTGCCGCTACGAGCCAAAGCACCAATTTGACAACCGGCAAGGAAAAAGCCGCATGATCGCGTCTTCCCCTTGGTGGACCAAAGCCCAACACGAAGACCGCCGGCCGTTGCTGATCGCACGCGGTCGCATCAAAAGCGCCATCCGCGCGTGGTTCGAGGCGCAGAACTTCATAGAAGTCGAGCCGGCCTGCCTGCAGGTGTCGCCCGGCAACGAAACCCATGTGCACGCTTTCAAGACCGAGCACATCGACACGGATTTGTCGCGCCGCGCTCTATATCTCCACACATCGCCCGAATTCGCCATGAAGAAACTGCTGGCGGCCGGTGAGGAAAAAATCTTTGCCTTCGCGCCGGTGTTTCGCAATCGCGAGCGCGGCCCGCTGCATGCCTGCGAATTCACCATGCTGGAATGGTATCGCGCGGGTGCGCCTTACGAGCAGCTGTGGAGCGACTGCGCGGCCATTCTCAAGATCGCAGCCACGATCACCGGCCGCGACGTATGGTCGTTTCGCGATCGCGCATGTGACGTTCAACGCGACTGCCGCCGCGTAACGGTCGACGATGCATTCATCGCGCACGCTCATATCGCTTTGCGCGACGCGCAGACATCGGAGGCGATCGATCGTGATCGCTTTGCGAGCCTTGCGGGTGCGCAAGCCATCCGCGTCAGTGACGATGCGACATGGTCGGACATTTTCAGCCAAGTGCTGGCCGAAAAAATCGAGCCCCATCTTGGCGCTGGAGAGCCGGTGATTCTCTCCGATTACCCGCTGCGCGAGGCGGCGCTGGCGCGACCATCCGCACGTGAGCCGAGCCTCGCCGAGCGATTTGAGCTTTATGTGTGCGGTGTCGAACTCGCGAATGGCTTTGGCGAACTGACTGACGCTGGCGAACAGCGCCGTCGCTTTGAAACCTGGATGGCCGACAAGGAACGCATATATGGCGAGCGCTATCCGATCGATGACGATTTTCTGGCAGCCCTCGCCCATATGCCGCCGGCATCCGGGTGCGCCCTCGGGTTTGACCGCCTAGTATTATTGGCGACCGGAGCACAGCGGCTTGATCAGGTGATCTGGACACCGCAGCCAGCAGCGGGCAAGTAAGCCTGCGCTGCTCCATCCCATCACAGCCGGAAAGGCGATCATGAGTGCACCATCATTCGCGGGCGGCTGCCAATGCGGCGCCATCCGATTTCGCGTCGACGGGCAACTCGGCGACGCTTCGATTTGCCATTGCCGGATGTGCCAGAAAGCGTTCGGAGCGTTCTATGCGCCGCTGGTGTCGGTGCGCGGCGCTGACCTGACGTGGACGCGCGGCCAACCAAAAATATTCCAGTCATCAAACGCGGCCGCCCGAGGTTTTTGCGCCGCCTGCGGAACGCCGCTGACCTATCAAGCGCCAGACGGCATGGCACTTGCCATTGGCGCCTTCGACCATCCGGCAGCCATTGTGCCAAAGGTACAGTGGGGCATTGAAGCGAAACTGGCGTTTGTCGAGCATTTGCATGGGCTGCCCGCACACCCGACCAGTGACGATCCGATCGCCGCTCCGTTTTTGGCAACGCTCGTCAACCATCAGCACCCCGATCACGACACCGACGACTGGCCGCCGCCATGAACCGGCCGGTCGCCACGATCGCGACGGCCGTCCAACTCGTCGACGCAGGGCTGATCGCTCCCGCAGAAAGCGCAGCGATCGGCGAAGTTAGCGCGCGCTACGCCATCGCCATCCCACCGGCGCTCGCAGCGCTCATCGATCGCAATGACCCCAATGACCCGATCGCGCGGCAGTTCGTTCCCAACGTGCGCGAGTTGATCACCACCCCGAACGAGCGAGAAGATCCGATCGGCGACCGCGACAAGAGCCCGTCGCCCGGCTTGGTGCATCGCTATGCTGATCGCGTGCTCATCAAGATCGCCAGCGTCTGCCCGGTGTATTGCCGGTTTTGCTTTCGCCGCGAAATGGTCGGCCCGGATCTCGGCGAGGCAATGTCGGCCGACGACGTTGCGGCCGCGATCGCCTACATCGCGCGCACCCCGGCCATTTGGGAAGTAATCCTCACCGGCGGCGATCCATTCATTCTGTCGCCGCGCCGCATTCGCGATGTCACGACAGCGCTCGGCGGCGTGCGCCATGTCAAAGTTCTGCGCTGGCATACGCGCGTTCCGGTGGCCGATCCCGCCCGCATTTCCGATGAGCTTGTGTCGGCGCTGCGCGCCTCCGGCAAAGTCGTTTATGTCGGGCTGCACACCAACCACGCGCGCGAATTGACCAAAGACGCCGAGGCCGCCATTGCCCGTTTGGTCGATGCCGGCATTCCCGTCGTCAGCCAAACGGTCTTGCTGCGCGGCGTCAACGATAGCACCGGCGCGTTGGAAGACCTGATGCGCCGTCTGATTGAGACGCGCGTTACGCCGTACTATCTGCATCACGGCGACATGGCACCTGGAACATCGCATCTCCGTGTCACGCTGCTTGACGGACTTTCGCTCATGCGCGAATTGCGTCAGCGCCTTTCGGGTCTCGCCATGCCGGCGTACGTGATCGACATTCCGGGCGCCTATGGCAAGGTCGCGGTCGCGGAGGCGGTCACGCCGCAAGCTGACGGCAGCTACTTGGTGCGCGATTCTGCCGGACGGCTGCATGTCTATCGCGATGGATGACGGCATCAGCCGCACGGCGTGCGACGGAGCCAAGCATGGTGTCAACGACGCGCCGTTCGCAACCAACGTCTGTTCCCCACGTAACAGGTGTAGCGCTGACGCGCATCGTATCGCATGAAACATCTGCGCTGGACGGACGTAGTTGGGAGCACTGCCACGCCACCATAAGGACCAACACATGCTTGCCCCCGTTGCCCAACTCTCGGCCGAGCACGCGGTCCTCCTTGCTGTCGCCTACCTGATGGTTAAGCACGCGCTCGCCGACTTCCTATTGCAGTCGGCGCGCCAACGGATCGAAAAAGGCATCTATGGCAAGCTGGGCGGCTTCACCCACGCATTGACGCACAGTGTACTCACCGCGCCAGTGTTCGTGCTGCTGCCGACCCTTGGGCCAACGATCGTGCTGGCGTTGCTCATCGCCGAATTCGTCATTCATTATCATATCGACTGGGCGAAAGAGCAGGTGGTCCGGCAGCGCGGCTGGACATCCAAAGACACGGCGTTCTGGTGGGCGTTCGGCATCGACCAGATGCTGCACGGCTTGACATATGTCGCCTTGTTGTGGGTCGCCTACCCGGCGTAATGCTGATCCGACATTGCAAATGCCCGTTGAAAGGCCATCCCACCGGCGCCACGGCGCGGCACGGGCGCTTTTGACTTCCGGTCCGTCGCATTAGCCTGTAACACAGCCGCCATTGTCAGCGAATGACCCTTAACGAGGCGAAACTTGGACCGAAAAGCGCGCGAGACCGAGTGGTCTGAACTCATGCGCTCGGCAGTCGGTGGAGATGAGGCGGCGTATCGCCGTTTTCTTTCCGATCTGTCGCGCGCGCTACGGCCCATCGTTCGTCGCGGATTTGCGGGTGTGAGTGCAGCGCCAAGCGAAGTAGAGGATGTCGTTCAGGAAGTCATGCTGGCAATCCATTTGAAGCGTCACACATGGGATCAGTCCAAGCCGATCGGGCCTTGGATCATGGCCATCGCACGCAACAAAATGATTGACGATTTGCGCCGGCGCGGGCGTCGCGGCGAGGTTCCCATCGACGGTATGATGGATTTCCTCGAAGCCGGCGGCCAGGACGACGCCATTCAAGCGCATGACGTGACGCGCATCCTCGGCAACCTGTCCGGAAAAAACCGGGAGATCGTTCAAGCCATCACACTCAGCGGGTTTTCCGCCCGCGAGGTGGCCGACAAGCTCGGCATGAGCGAGGTGGCCGTTCGCGTGTCTCTGCACCGCAGCCTGAAGGCGCTGGCAGACGTTTATAGAGAGCAGAAATTATGAACACGGAAAATTTTATCAGCATGTTGGCGGTCGATGCCGCCGATCGCGAACGGCCCATTGAGCGAACGCTGCTGCTCATGCTGTCGATTGGCGTATCGGCATCGGCGGCATTTTTCGCATGGCAAATCGGCACGCGCCCAGACGCGATCACGGTGGCCATGCAGTCGTGGGAATTCTTGTTTAAATTTGTCGTGACCCTTGGGATCGTCGTGCCGGCGTATCTTCTGGCGCGGCAAGCCATGCGGCCTGACGGCGACGTGAAATCGCTCGTTCCGTTGTTGATCGTTGCGCCAGTCATGCTGGTGCTTGCCATGGGCTACACAGCCATGCAGATGGCGCCGGAGACAGTGATGGCAACCGTCATGGCGCCAAACTGGAGCAAGTGCGTTGCACTGATTGCGCTCTTGGCTGTGGCGCCCTTTGCAGCTTTGTTTTACGCCATGCGGCAAGGAGCGCCTGCTAACCCGACCGTTGCCGGGGCCGTTGCCGGCTTGCTGTCGGCCGCCATCGCCGCAACGCTCTATGCCTCGCACTGCGACATGGATAGTCCGCTGTTCGTTGGTGTTTGGTATCCGCTCGGCATTGCAGCGGTAACCGCAGTTGGCGCCGTGGCCGGATCGCGGCTCTTGCGCTGGTAGGGCGTCGATCCGTTCAAAGCAGATCGCGAAGCCGGTAGTAGAGCATCCCCAACGCAAGCATCTGATTGCCGGCGAACCGGCCGACCGGCAAGCGGATATGCTTGATCTTGTCGAACAGATCGAGTTTCTCCATCGTCCCGCAGATGGCGTCCGACACGATATGCGCCGCGATGTGTGTGGCATTGACGCCGTGCCCGCAATAGCCCTGCATGTAATAGACGTTGGGCTCCAAGCGACCGATGGTCGGCACGCGCGTGATCACAATGCCGATCTTGCCGCCCCAGGCGAAATCGATCGCCACGTTTTTCAAAGCTGGAAAAATTTCAACCAGGCGAGGCCGTAGCGTGGCGGTCAGGTCGTTCGGATCGCGGTTCGAGTAGTTGCAGCGCCCGCCAAACAGCAACCGCCGATCCGCCGACATGCGAAAATAATCCAGCACCACGTTGCTGTCGGCGACCGCGAGATCTTGCGGATTGATCGCCCGGGCCGTGGCGTCATCCAGCGGTTCCGTCGCGATGATGTAGCTGCCGGTCGGAAACAGCAGCCCGTTCAAGCGGCCGCGCTGAAACGGATGATCGGTATTGCCGGCGAGCACGATGCTTTTCGCCGTGACACGGCCGTTGGCTGTGGTCACGATTGGGTTGCTGCCGCCCGTTAAAGTGAGAACGGGGCTGTCCTCGAATATCTTGACGCCAAGACTGGCGGCGGCGCGCGCTTCACCGGTGACGAGATTGAGCGGGTGCAAGTGCCCGCTGCGCCGATCGATGTAGCCGCCGTGGTAGGCGTCGGTATCGAGCACGCCGCGAAAATCCTGCGGTTCGACAATTTCAAGCTTGTCGCCGTCGGCGTTGCAATGTTCGACGTGGGCCCGCAGCGCGGCCATGTGCCGTGGTTTGGCGGCGGCTTCCATCCATCCAGCCTTGTAGTCGCATTGGATGGCATACGTCGCGATCCGCTCTTGAATGATATCGTGGCCCAGATAGCGAATGTCGCGCACTAGGCGCCGTCCGTCTTCGCCAAGCTGGCGAGCAATGGCAGCTTCGCCGCTGATGCCTGCAATCATCTGTCCGCCGTTGCGCCCCGAAGCACCCCAGCCGATGCGGCGGGCTTCGAGCAGCACGACCGAGTAACCCCGCTCGGCCATCGTCAGCGCCGATGCGACGCCGGAAAATCCTCCCCCGACGACGACGACATCAGCCGTCATATCGCCTTTGAAGACCGGATAGCGGGTGGTGTCGTTGCGGCTTGCCGCATAATACGACGCAATATGCCCGTCGGCGGGCGTGGCATGTTGCGGTGACGATGTCAGCATATCAGAGACTTTACTCGCGTTTTGCGGAGCCATACCATCAACGCGCCATCGCTCGGCGGCGATAACGTCATCAATGGCGTCCGCGTATTGTCAAAGTTTACTGCGCTTTTCGCGCATCCGCCGCAGCCTTCATCGTCGATCGTTTGGTGATGTAACTTGCCGCCAACACGCCGACCGTCACAAACGCGATCATGATCGTCGAAACGGCATTGATCTCAGGCGTCACACCGAGCCGGACCTGACTATAGATCTTCATCGGTAGCGTCGTTGCGCCGGGTCCTGTCGTAAAGCTGGCAATCACCAGATCGTCGAGAGACAGCGTGAATGCCAAAAGCCATGCTGAGATAACTGCCGGCGCGATAATCGGCAAGGTGACTTGGAAAAATGAATTGACCGGTGTCGCGCCGAGATCCATCGCGGCCTCCTCCACCGACTTGTCGAAATCGAGCAGCCGCGATTGCACGACGACGGCTGCGAAGCACATCGAAAAGGTAATGTGTGCGATGGTGATCGTCCAGAATCCGCGGTCCATGCCGATGGCAACGAACAGCAGCAGCAGCGATAGACCCGTGATCACTTCCGGCATGACCAGCGGCGCGAAGACGAGACCCGAAAACAGCGTTCTGCCACGGAACGCGCCAAGCCGCGTCAGAACGATGGCCGCAAGCGTGCCAAGAATGGTCGCGAAGGTCGCCGAGATGAACGCGACCCGCAGCGTCACCCAACCGGCCGTCAACAGCTGCTCGTTGTTGAGCAGACTGCCATACCATTTCGTCGACCATCCGCCCCACACCGTGACCAGGCGCGACTCGTTGAAGGAGTAAATGACCAACAGCAGGATCGGGATGTAGAGAAACGCAAAGCCGAGAACGATGGACGTGACGTTGAACCATGAAAAGCGTGTCTGCATGTCAAACCGCCTCCCGCTCGCGTTGCTGCATGCGCTGGAACACCACGATCGGCACCACCAGGGCCAGCAACAGGACGACCGCCACGGCCGATGACACCGGCCAATCGCTGTTATTGAAGAACTCGCTCCACAGCGTTTTGCCGATCATCAGCGTCTCCGATCCGCCCAGCAAATCGGGAATAACGAATTCGCCGGTTGCCGGGATGAACACCAAAAGACAGCCCGCGATAACGCCCGGCATGGACAGCGGAAACGTCACTTGCCAGAAGGCTCGCCACGGCGGCGAGCCGAGATCTTCGGCCGCCTCGTTCAGCGCCGGGCTGATTTTTTCGAGACTGGAGTACAGCGGCAATATCATGAATGGCAGGTACGAATAGACGATGCCGATATAGACAGCCGTCGTCGTGTTCATGATGTTGAGCGGCTCGCTGATGATGCCGTAATTCATCAAAAACAGATTGAGCAGGCCTTCTTTTTTCAGGATGCCGATCCAGGCGTAAACGCGGATCAAAAACGATGTCCAGAACGGCAGGATGACCAGCATCATCAGCGTTGGCCGCCATTCACGAGGCGCCCGCGCCATGCCGTAGGCGATCGGGTATCCAACAAGCAGCGTGAACATCGTCGCAACAGCCGCGATTTTCAAACTCGATGTGTAGGCGTTGATATACAGAGGGTCCGACAACAAAAACGTATAATTTTCGAAGTCGAGCTGGCTGAAAAAATTGGCTAGTCCCGACATGTCGAAGACTGGCACGTAGGGCGGCATGGCGCGTGCCATGTCCGAAAGCGAGAGCTTGAAGACGATGAAGAACGGGATGAGGAAGAACAGCAGAAGCCAGATGTAGGGCGCGGCAATCACATACCAACGACGCATGTTCATATCCTTCTGTCGCCGCTGAACAATCGTATCGTGCGGCGGCGATTCATCCGTCGACTGTCGGGGTGGCCACCGGTGAAGGCCGCCCCTTGCATTCAACTCGTCAGAATGATCCCGGCTTCGGTCGGCCAGTCCATCCAGACATCGTCTTCCCAGCTGATCGGTGGCCCAACCGTCATCGCCGTATTGGCGCGCAAGGCCGTCACGCGTTGGCCATTGCCGATTTTAACGTGATAATGCGAGATCGATCCAAGGTAGCCGACATCATCGACCTTGCCGTTGACGACATTGATGGCGCTCTGCGGTTTGTCGTGGGTGATGCGAACTTTCTCGGGACGGATCGCCAGCCAAACTTGCTGGCCGATGCTGACCGGTTCGTTGCTCCGGGTCTTGTAATGGCAGCCGCTCACGGCGCCTTCGATATCGATGACGCCGTCCGTGATCCCAGATACCTTGCCCTCCAGGACGTTGACGTCACCGATGAAGCCGGCGACATACCGCGACTTCGGCGCTTCATAGATGTCGTTCGGCGTCGCCACCTGAATGATGTTCCCCTTGTCCATGACAGCGATACGGCTCGCAACGGTCATGGCCTCTTCCTGGTCGTGGGTGACAATGATGAACGTCGTGCCGGTGCTCTCCTGAATGCGCATCAACTCGAATTGCGCCTGCTGACGCAGCTTCTTATCAAGCGCGCCGAGCGGCTCATCGAGCAGCATGATGCGAGGTTTCTTGGCGATCGCACGGGCAAGCGCCACGCGCTGCTGCTGACCGCCCGATAGCTGATTGGGCTTGCGTTTCGCGAACGGCTTTAATTCAACCATCGCCATGGCTTCTTCGACGCGCGCCGCGATCTCGCCCTTCGGCATACCTTCCTGGCGCAAGCCAAAACCGATGTTGCTTTCAACCGTCATGTGCGGAAACAGCGCGTAGGACTGGAACATCATATTGACATCGGAGCGCTCGTAGGGCGGCAAAGCCGTGATGTCTTTTCCTTGAACCATAATTCGTCCATCGGTCGGCTGTTCGAAACCGGCGAGCATGCGAAGCAACGTTGATTTTCCGCATCCCGACGGACCCAGCAGCGCAAAAAACTCACGCTCATAAATGTCGAGGGTGCAACTCTTTACGGCAACGAAATCGCCGAACTGTTTGGTGACATTGTCGAAGCGAACGATGGGCGCTTGGCTCGGATCTTTCCAGGGCGAAAATCCCGACTGCGGCGCGAACGAGCGCGGGCCCGATCGCGGCGGCGCTGCGCCCGTTGCGGTGGCTGGTGGCGAAGCAAATTCCGACATGCGAAAGGTCCTGGACTGTTGATGGTGCCAACAAGCGTGATTGCTTGGCGTCCCGTCAGATTGCGGCACGCGCTGAACGTGCCCCCGCCACCTGCGAAATCGGCGCCGGAACCCCTTAAGTTCCGGCGCCGATCGGTCTATTGACCCGTGACGATCTTGGTCCAGGCACGGGTGACAACTCGCTGTGTCTTGGGATCGTAGGGCGTTTTGACGTAGAGCTTTTTCAGCGTTTCGCCGTCCGGAAAGATCGATGGGTCATTCTTGATCTCATCGGTGATGAACGCCTGCGATGCGAGATTACCGTTGGCGTAATTCACGAAGTTCGATGCTTTCGCGATGACCTCGGGCTTTAGCATATAGTTCAGAAATACGTGGGCTTCCTCAACGTGCTTGGCATCTGCCGGAATTGCCATCTGATCGAACCACATCTGCGCCCCTTCTTTGGGGATCGAATATTTGATCACATGGCCGTTCTTGGCTTCGTCGGCCCGGTCACGCGCTTGCAAGATGTCACCCGAGTATCCAACGGCGATACAGATGTCGCCGTTGGCCAGCGCGTTGATGAATTCCGATGAATGGAATTTTTGGATGTTAGGACGAACGCTCGTCAACAGCTCGCTGGCCTTCTTGATGTCTTCCGGTTTGCCCGAGTTTGGATCGAGGCCCAGATAATTCAAAGCCGCTGGAACGATGTCATCAGGCGCATCGAGGAAATAGATACCGCAATCCTTGAATTTGGCGGCGATCTCCGGCTTGAAAACCAGATCCCAGGAATTCGTTGGCGCGTCCGCCAAGCGTTCCTTGATCTTGGCTTCATTATATCCAGGGCCCGTCGTACCCCACATGTAATTGATCGAATACAGGTTGCCGGGATCGTAAACATCGACGCGCTTCGACACTTCTGGCCAAGTGTTGGTCAAATTCGGAAGCTTGGACTTATCCAGCTTCTGGAAGACTTTGGCTTCGATCTGGCGAGATAGAAAGGCCCCGGTCGGCACCACGATATCGTAGCCGCTGCCGCCCGCGAGCAACTTGGTCTCCAGCACTTCGTTGCTGTCGAACACGTCGTAGACGACTTTAATTCCCGTTTCCTTGGTGAAATCTTCGAGAACCTGCGGATCGATATAATCCGACCAGTTGTAGACCCGAACTTCCTTATCTTTCGCGAACGCCTGCGGCGCGAGAACGATCGCGGCACCGGCAACAACACTGGCCGCAATACCGGCAAGATTGCTACAGGCTTTTTGGAAAGACACCATACGCTACCTCCTGAAACTTATATCAACTGCGGCCTACGACCCGGCACCTGAAACGGCAGGACCCGATCAATCGTTGGTGAGATGCAGACCTCGACAGTGTAGTGTATTGTGCGCACAAGAAACGCGAAGCACAACGGGATCGACGAGAAATCATTTTGAAGCCAGTATTTTCCCTCGCTCGGCCGACCGTTCGTTTCAGCCCGCGTCCCAGCCCGGCCGGCGTTGCTTGCGGCAGCATTTACCTTTTCTCGGCGGCGGGTTTTGCCGTCCGCGCCAAGGCATCTGGCGGCGCACCATTTGGCGCCTCAGGGCTGGCGGCCTGGCAAGTAGCGTTAAATCAGCGCCCCACCGGAAACCATCGCATAAGATCTCGAGAGACCTCGCCCGTGCAGCGCTGCTTAGGCTGCCGCCTGGTCAAACCGCCCGACAGAGGCTCTCGGTACCAGGCGTTGCCGGCTGTGTGACAAATCACAGGCGACAACCCCCAGACCGATGCGCCACACTCGCAAACCAACCGCCCAACCATTCCAGGTGCCCTCATGACTCCCCGCTCGGCCGGCAAAAACGACGAAACGGATCAGCAGCACGCCGGTGCCACGCCGGCGTCGTTGCGCGAATGGCTCCGCCAGCACCGCATTGAGGAAATCGACTGCGCCGTCCCCGACATCGCCGGCGTCGCGCGCGGCAAAACCATGCCTGCCGAAAAGTTCGTCAAGCTCGACGCGGTTCACCTGCCGATTTCGATTTTCCACCAGACGATCACCGGCGACTATGTCGGTTTTGAAGAGGATGGTCAGGCGCTGTACGCCGAAAGTGATCTGATGATGGTGCCGGATCTCGACACCATTCGCCCGGCTCCGTGGGCCTCAAGCCCGACCGCGCAGGTTATTCACGATGCCACTTGGCAGAACGGCGAGCCGGTTGAAATCGCGCCACGCAACGTCTTGAAGCGGATCGTCAACCTGTATCGCAAGGAGGGTTGGATCCCGGTTGTTGCGCCCGAGCTAGAATTCTATCTGACGAAGACCAATCCCGATCCGGACTACCCGCTCGAACCGCCGATGGGCCGTTCGGGGCGCCCTGGCGCCGGTCGCCAAGCTTACAGCCTCGGTGCCGTCGACGAGTACGACAAAATCGTCGACGACATTTACGATTTCGCCGAGCGTCAATATCTGAAGATCGACACGATCATTCAAGAGGGCGGCGCGGCACAGCTCGAAATCAATCTGCTGCACGGCGACCCGGTCAACCTTGCCGATCAGGTCTTTCTGTTCAAACGCACCATTCGCGAAGCAGCCTTCACGCACAATTGCTACGCCACGTTCATGGCCAAGCCGCTGGCCAATGAACCGGGCAGCGCGATGCACATTCACCAGAGCATCATCGACGCTAAAACCGGACAAAACATTTTTACCGATGACAAGGGCGAGCCGAGCCCGTTGTTCTATAATTTCCTCGCCGGCCAGCAGACGTATCTGCCGTCGGCCATGTGCCTGCTCGCGCCATATGTAAATTCCTATCGTCGCTTGGTGCCGAACGGGGCTGCACCGATCAACGTCGAATGGGGCAACGACAATCGCTCGGCCGGACTTCGCGTGCCGATCTCACCAGCCAACGCGCGCCGCGTCGAGAACCGGCTGCCTGGATCGGATTCCAATCCTTATCTGGCGGTCGCAGCCAGCCTCGCTTGCGGTTATCTCGGGATGAAGAACGCGCTCACGCCGCGCGCCGCTGTTGTCGGAAACGCCTATCGAAATTCGCACCAGTTACCGCGCGGATTGCTCGAAGCCCTGACGGAATTCGAGGACAGCAAAGTTCTGCATGAGACGCTTGGCGCCCGCTTCTGCCATGTCTATCTCGCGCTCAAACGTTCCGAATTCGAAGAGTTCATGCGCGTCATCAGCCCGTGGGAGCGTGAGCATCTGTTGCTCTCTGTCTGACGCGGACACGACGGCTCAGTGATCACGCCGCTTTCATGACGCGCTGGTTGCAGTCCTCGATGACGGCTGCGATGGCGTTAGACGCCACCGGACGGCTGAAATAATAGCCCTGAGCCGAGTCACCGCCGGCGCGCCACACGGCCGCCAATTGCTCTTCGGTTTCGATGCCTTCGGCGACCGTGGTCAATCCCAGTGTGTGCGCCAGATCGACGACGGCGCGGACAATCGTGGCACTGTCGCTGCCGTTCAGCATGTCGCGAATGAAAGACTGATCGATTTTGATTTTGTCGAATGGAAAACGATGCAGATAGCTGAGCGACGCGTAACCGGTGCCGAAGTCGTCGAGTGCAATCGAGATCCCCAGCTCGCTCAGCATTGTCAGCGTTTCGAGCGTGTTGGCGTTGTCCTGCAGCAACAACGTTTCTGTGACCTCGACTTCCAGTCGGTCGGCGGCAAGCCCACTGGCCGCGAGCGCGTCATGCACCGCCGACAGCAGATCTTTCGACGCAAACTGACTGGCTGACAGGTTGACCGCGACCTTGATGGCGTAAGGCCAGGTTGCGGCGTCGATACAGGCCTGTTTCAAAGCCCAAGCGCCGAGCGTGTGGATAAGGCCGAGGTCTTCCGCCATCGGAATAAACACGGCCGGAGAAATCATCCCCTGTTCGCGGTGCCGCCAGCGCATCAGCGCTTCGCAAGATGCCACGCGTCCGGAGCGGAGATCGACAATCGGCTGGTAGTGCAGCATTAATTCGCCCAGCTCTACGGCACGCCGCAAATCCGTTTCGAGCTGGCGGCGCGCTTTTATGGTCTGCTCGAACTCCGTCGAATACGCGACGACCGTGCCGCGCCCGGCCGTCTTGGCCCGATAAAGTGCCACGTCGGCATTCAAAAGCAGCTTTTCGGCGTTGCTGCCGTGCATTGGCGCGAAGGCGACGCCGACACTGGCGCCAACCGACACGCGCTGACCGGCAATGTCGAACGGCTCGGAGATCGTCGCGATGACGCGACCACCAAGCGCTTCCGCGGCGGTCATGCCATCGCCGTTTGTCTTGATGATAATGGCGAATTCGTCGCCACCCAATCGCGCCACCAAATCGCCGCTTCGCAACGTGCCGCGCAATCTTTCAGCGACCAGGCGCAGCAAGGCATCGCCGGTGGGATGGCCATGCGTATCGTTGACGGCTTTGAAACGGTCGAGATCGAACCACAGGACCGCGATCACTTGCCCAGGGTCGATGTTCGCCAGCCAACTCTCCAGCGTTTCCATGAACTGCCGCCGATTGGCTAATCCGGTCAGCGTGTCGAAGCTCGCCAACTCGGAGATGCGTTGCTTCGCGCGGTCGGCCTCGGTGACATCCTCGTGCAGATCAACCCAGCCGCCGTCGGCGATCGGCTGCACCTGCACGACGATGGTGCGGCCGTCGGCAAGGCACTGTCGCTGCTCGAAGGCGAAGCCGCCCGCCAGCTGGCCGCGCAAACTCTGAAACCAGCCGTCGATATTGACTTCGGTCGTGGTCTCGCTCTGTCCGGACGCCGCCGTCCAGTAGGCCGCAATGTCACTCAACTTCGTGCCGGGACGGCCGAGATGTTCCGGCAGCCGGTACAGTTCGAGATACTGCCGGTTGCACACGATCATGTTGCCGTCGGCGTCAAACATCGACAGCCCGCGCGCCATGTTGTTGAGCGCGAGATCGAACCACTCATTCAGCCGTTTGATTTCTTTCGCATTGCCAAGCAACGTCACGGCATTCTGCTTGAAGACTTCCAAGGCGCGGGCCATTTCGCCGATTTCGTCCTGATCGGCAATGTCGGCCACGGACACGGCAATATCGTTGACGGCGACCCGGCGCATGCCATCGGTCAAGCCATTGATGCGATGAATGATGCTGACGACGATCAGCAGGCTCAGCGGACCCAGCACGAACAATGCCGGCAAGGCCGTCAGCAAAATCAAAAACTTCAGGCTCTCGCCCCGCCGAACCAGATTAACAACTGTTTGGCTGGCGTCGCGAAGGCTCGAGTCGCGACTTTCACGCACCGTGCTTTGCAGCCGGTCGGCGATGCGCGCGTACATCGACGTGAACGTCTGCGCCTGCTGATAGTCGAGGTGGCGAGCTGCAAAGAAGGCGCGGCGCGCGCTTGACACCAGCATTTCGAAATCAGCCGACAGACGCCGCACCGAGGTATCGGTGTTGTTGCGCAACAGCGTCGAAATCAGTGTGCCGATGCGCTCGGCACTTTGCCGGCGCTTATCGAGGCCCGACACGTCGCGGTCCGTCATTGCCGCTTCAACGAGCCTGCGATGGCGTTCCAGCAAGACGGCGATGTCGGCTGCTGCACCCGCCGCAACGGCGTCGTGCCGCTTGATCGCCTGCGCCGCTTGTTCGGCGCTTTGCATATAGACCAGCGACGCCAGCGAGACGGCGATGATCGCTCCGACCAGCAGTGCGACCGTCACGCCGAGGCGCACGGCGATCAGCCGGGACAACGCCCAAAGCCCCTTGGACCGGCCATCGTCCGGTCGACCGGTTTCGGGTTGGCCGACAGTTAAGTTGCTGGCACACGTCATCACACACTCCCGCAGCCTGCCGACACATCTTCCAAGAAGCGCGATATCGGACGTGCTATCTTAGGTTGTGGATGGTGAAAGTCCGGTTAAGCGCCGTCGTGCACCGAGCAGCGGGACGCTCAGACTAGCCTTAGCGCGGTGAAGACGACTGCGACGTGCGGAATTCTTTATACAGGATTGCGAGGATTGGTGGGCGATCACGGGCTCGAACCGTGGACCCGGTGATTAAGAGCGGAGCTTTGTGCCCTTTTCGTTCCTTTCCAATACTACGCCAAACTACGCTCAAAGGCTTGAAACGGTTGGAATAAATCCGCCGTGGATTACCCTTCGCTACGCCATCGTTATCCCGACATCTGATTACGTGGCGATTACGTGGACGAGCGCCAGATCATGCCGAATCAGTCAATCACACTGCGAACCATTCAGTCAGTCACACCGGACCCGCACCGCGACATTTACGTGTGGGACCACCGGCTGAAGGGCTTCGGACTTCGCATCACGCCAAGAGGAGCGCAATCCTTTGTGTTCCAGTATCGGGTCGACGGTGGGCCTGCGCGCCGCAAGACAATCGGGCCCGTTGGTAGCCCATGGACGCCTGCCACGGCGCGCAAGGAAGCTGAACGGCTCCTTGTCCAGGTCTACCAGGGGATCGACCCGGTCGAAGCCAAGCGCGAAGCCAAGCGCAAAAAGGAGACGCTGAACTTTCGGACCTACAGCGAAAGGTTTGTCGAGCTCTATCTCAAGCCGAACTGGCGGGGGACGTGGGGCTCGGCGCAATGCACGATCCACAACGTCTTTATTCCACGCTGGGGGAACCGACCCGTCCACGAGATCACCCGCGCCGATATCGTGAAGGTGCTGGACGAGTATTCTGATCGCCCTGCGCGACGCAAGGAGATCCACTCGCTCCTGCGCAAGTTCTTCAACTGGGCGACCGACCGGCAGGATATCGATGTCTCGCCGCTGGCCGGGATGAAGGCTCCGAAGGCCGTTCCATCGCGGCGCAGGGTGCTCAGTGACGAGGAGGTTGTCGCCTTGTGGAGGGCGACCGAGAATTCCGGATGGCCGTGGGGGCCCTTTGTCCGGATGCTGATCCTGACGATGCAACGGCGTCAGGAAGTTGCAGAGATGGACTGGTCCGAAATCGACATCGATGCGCGCCGATGGACGTTGCCGGCCGATCGGGCCAAGAATGACCAGGAACATGTCATACCGCTGACAAGCCTCGCTTTGGCAGAGCTGCAGCTGCTGGGCCAGAAGCGCAAGGGCCTTGTATTCACGACCACTGGCACGACCCCCGTCTCGGGATTCTTCAAGGGAAGGGCGGCGCTCCACAAGGACATGATCGCATATCTGAAGGCGAAGCAGGTCGAGGAGGGCGGTGACCCAGCAGAGGTGGAGGTTCCGAACTGGCGGCTGCACGATATCCGCCGAACCGGCGCAACCCATCTCCAGTCGTTGAGAGTCCCCGTCGAGGTGACAGAAAGCGTGCTCAACCATATCAGCGGAACAAGGGCAGGGGTCGCGGGAATCTACAACCGCTACAGATATGACGATGAGAAGCGCACCGCTCTCGATGCTTGGGACGCGAAGCTGCGGTCCATCCTGTCGACATAGGCCAATGAGACGCATGGTCTGATTCCAGACCATGGCTAGCTGCGCCTCTCGGCCCGCGTCGAACGCAGCGGAGCAGCACGGCAGTGAAACAAAAGGGAACTATATACCTAGCTAGCCGTGAAATCCGACCGCGCTTGCATCCCGTCCGGCTTGGGGCCATATAGGGAACGGAGACACACCATGGCTTACACACCGCTAGCGCTGGCAAATACGTTTGTCGCCCACCATGGTGGCATCAATGGCATCAGCCACATGAAGCTACAGAAACTAGCCTTCTATGCCTATGGCTGGTGGCTGGCTTACAATAGTGAGCCGCTTCTCACTGAGGCACCTGAAGTCTGGAAATTCGGTCCGGTCTTTGATTCTCTGTATGGTGCTTTGCGCCCGTTCGGTAGCGCTCCAATTGCGAAGCCTGTCGCGCCGCCCTTTGGAGATGCGACTCAAATCCCCCCTTCTGACACCCTCGCACTGCAATGGGTAGATTGGGTCTGGAACCGATATGGTCATCTAAGCGCGCTTCAACTATCGGACATGACGCATGAAGTTGGGACTCCTTGGCAGGTTGAAGCTGCGGCGAAAGAGTATCGTGTCCCAAGACACCACACCATCCCAGATGCAACCACCAAGCGATACTTCCAAGGTCTCGCCGCCGATCTCAATTGATCAGGCCAGCGACACTGTTGAGATTTCGCGCCATCCGAAC
The DNA here is from genome assembly GCA_021732485.1 of Hyphomicrobium sp. GTDB lineage: Bacteria > Pseudomonadota > Alphaproteobacteria > Rhizobiales > Hyphomicrobiaceae > Hyphomicrobium_B. Next base: position 2,534 of record JAKFUV010000019.1, on the reverse strand, counting down.
GCTAGGGCTGAACAGCAGTCGATTGAAGAGGTGCGTGGAGCGAAAATAAGAAACGATTCCGACGAGCAGGATATGGGGGAGAGGAAGCGTTACGCTGACAACGCCTATGGCATTACGCAAACTTGGATCGGTTTTTTGATCGTCATCACTATCGCTCAGTTCAGTCTAAAACCGTTGGACATGGGGCTTTCTGACGCAGCCTTCATTACAGTTTTCACCACCACGACGGCTTCAATTTTTGGATTTTGGCTTCTTGTGGGTCAATATCTTTTCCGAAGCCAAAAGGCGAAACGCCCCCGTGGAGTTAGTCGATAATTCGGTTCATCTCATCAAACAGGTATGGCGCAACTGTTATCGATTTTTGCCGCCGTGCTACGGTTTTGAAGTGCTCAATATCGTTGCACATTTCCATGATGCCTTCGACCTTGCCGATCTGACGGGTAAGGATTGTCCGCCCCTCGTCAGTTAGCCACTGGTGGAATCGTGCGCGGCGTTTCCCCTCATCTGTAATATTGAGCTTGTCTAATTCCGCTTTGACGTACCCGTGCTCAATAGGGTCGTAGACATACTTGTTGATGAAGCGACCGTAGTACTGCGGGCGGGCTCTCGGCGTGGTCGGCGCGTTATCGTAAAGTCGGTCAAGCTCGGCAAAAAATGAGTCTGGAAAGGTGTGTATCCACTTCTGGAACCCCTCCACGATATACTTTTCCAGCAGAAGCCTAAGAGCATCGTGGCGGCGGTCGCGCTGATAGCCGGTGGCCTCATCAACAAGAGCAACGATGCCGACCTTGGCAAGGCTGCGCACCAAGATTTCAGCCTTTTTAGCAACGTGCAGTTGCGATTGTACCAGAACGCCAGCGTCTCTTGCCTCAAGATAGACCTCGCAGACTTGTGGCAGCAGTTCGGCCCGGTAGCCAAAAGCCTTCTGCCCGTTCGGCATGATGAATTCGATTTGGCTGGACGTCACGTATAAGTCATTGGGAATATAGTCTTTTAGATTCTTCGCGGTCAAAAACGCGGGTAGGTTGACGTCAGCGTCATAAAACCCGCGTCCCTTGGCCTGCCGCGCGCGCCCTAACGCCCTCATCATGTCGCTTTGGGTAAGCAGGCGCGTGCCATCCTCAAGCACTGCGCAGCCTATTTCTGTGTCGCCTAACGCTAATGTCCCGGCATAGCGAGCCACGGGCAAATCGGGCACGGCCTTAGACGTCACCCGTGGCACTAGCGCCTTGGCGACGTCGTCCAGGCTTGCGTTGATCGGCTCGATAATCTGTTCGTTTTTAGCCATTGATCAAAACCTTGTATGTGAGGCGCTTACCGATCATGCGACCGATAGTCTGGTCGATGAAGCCCATGGTGCCAGCTTCGCGCGTGTTCTGACGGAATGCAAACTCGTTGACGTAGCGGTGCAGATGCTTGGGCGACATGAAGTGGTAGATGCCATAATGGCCCCGCTTCAAGAGCGCCCAGAAGCTTTCAATGCCGTTGGTGTGAATGCAGTAGTTGCGGACATATTCGCCTGCCGAATGATTGACGGTGTGGTGAATGTAGCCCTTTGCAGAGAGGCTACGATAGGCGCTGGCTTCATCGGTCACGACCGAAGCGCCGGGGGCAACATTGGCCTGCACAAAGCCCGTGAGGGTGTCGGCGCCAGTGTCAGCAACGGGCGTTGCGCGCACTTGGTCGTTGTCATCGCGAATGCCGACAACGGCAGTCTTGCCGACGCCGCCACGGCCAGCGTGCAGCTTCTTGTTGGCGTGCTTGTTCTTTTCCTTGCCGCCAATGTAGGCCTCATCAACCTGCACATGGCCGCCCATGTCATTGTCGGCGCCAGCTAGCCAAGTTTCGCGGATGCGCTGCGCAAGGAACCATGCTGACTTCTGCGTGATGCCGAGTTCGCGGGCCATCTGCGTCGAAGGGATGCCCTTGCGCGCCGTGGTCATCATGTAGATCGCCATCAGCCACTTGTGCAACGGCAGGCGACTTTCGGCCAACACGGTGCCAGTGCGGACGCTGAAATGCTGGCGGCAATCGCGGCAGCGGTAGGCCATCGGCTTGTGGTTCTTGGTTTCGGCAACCGATACGCTGCCGCAATGGGGGCAGGAAACTTCGCCAGCCCAGCGGTTGCGCTCAAAATACAACCGGGCGGCTTCCTCATTCGGGAAGCGCTGGAAGAACTGATAGAGGCTCACGGTTTCTGGCGGGCTGGTCATGAAACCTAACTAGCCAAGGATTGCAGCCCTGTCAAACTTTTTCTGGCTAGTTAGGTATATAGTTCCCAAACAAAAGGGGCACCGCAGATACCGTTGACATTTGTCAACAGATAGGCGATAAGGAGGTCGGTTGAATGGCTAGGCCACGCCATCCGAACAAGGAGATTGAAGCGGCTGTTGCCCATGCGGAAACGCTGGGCTGGCGGGTCGTTCCGATCAGTGGCCACGCCTGGGGGCGGCTCTACTGCGCTTGGGCTGACCGGGACGGTTGCATGGTCTCGGTGTGGAGCACGCCGCGTAATGCGGAGAACCATGCCAAGG
>JAKFUV010000017.1 GCA_021732485.1 Hyphomicrobium sp. | reverse complement strand
GTGCGATGCGCGCATTCTCAACATCTTCGAGGGTGCGGAAGCCATGTGCGTTGCGTCCGAAGAATTATCGCGCGGCTACATCGGCGTCGGCTCTCTTGGAACACGCTCTGAGATCGCAGGCGAATTGATCCTGCACAACGGCACGCCTGAGCAGAAAGCAAAATATCTGCCGAAGATCGCGTCCGGCGAGACGTTGCCGACGGCCGTCTTCACCGAGCCAAACACCGGTTCGGATTTGGCGTCACTCAAAACCCGCGCCGTCAAGGATGGCAACGTCTATCGCATCACTGGCCAAAAGACCTGGATCACGCATCCGGTGCGCGCCGATGTCATGACCGTTCTCGCCCGCACCAACCCGAACGAGCCCGGCTACAAAGGCTTGTCGATGTTTTTGGCTGAAAAGCCGCGCGGCTCTGACGAAACACCATTCCCGGCAAACGGCATGAGCGGCGGCGAGATCGAAGTTCTCGGCTATCGCGGCATGAAGGAATACGACATCTCGTTCGACGATTTCGAAGTGCCGGTGGAGAACCTGCTCGGCGGTGCCGAAGGCCAGGGCTTTAAGGCGCTGATGGCGACATTCGAAGGCGCCCGCATACAAACGGCGGCCCGCGCCGTCGGCGTTGCCCAATGCGCGATGGACCTCGGCCTAAAGTATGCGCTCGACCGCGTTCAGTTCGGCAAGCCGATTTATCAGTTCCCGCGTGTGCGCAACAAAGTGGTGATGATGGCCGTCGAAACGATGATCGCCCGCCAGCTCACCTACTTCTCGGCGCGCCAAAAGGACGCCGGCCGACGCTGCGACCTCGAAGCCGGCATGGCGAAACTACTTGGCGCGCGCGTTGCGTGGGCCAATGCCGACAACGCTCTGCAAATTCACGGCGGCAATGGCTTCGCTCTGGAATATCCGATCAGCCGCGTTCTGTGCGATGCGCGCATTCTCAACATCTTCGAGGGTGCGGCAGAAATTCAAGCGCAGGTCATTGCGCGGCGGCTTCTGGAAGGCGCAAACTAAGACCGCGTGATCATAGGATCGACGCGGGCAAGTGTTGGGCCTTTCGGAGTTGGCATCATGAAAGTTCGCCGTGCATTTCTGGTTGCGCTGTCAGGCACGACTGCTTTGGCTTTAGGGTTCGCGGCCGCCAGCGCCGCACCCGTCCTCAAGGGATCATGGGCGGCGGTCACCGTCGGCGGCAAGCCAATGAGCGGCGCAACGCTCGACATCACTGATGCCAAGGTCAGCGGCAAGTCGGTTTGCAACGGCTATCGCGGCGCGATTGCCGTGACCGAAAAAACCATCAAGATCGGTCCGCTGGCCTCGACACGCATGATGTGCGCCGGTCATATGGAAGACGAAGCGGCCTTTCTCAAAGCGCTTCAATCATCGACATCGTACAAACTCACAGCCGATACACTTGAACTAGCCGGCGCGGACGGTGCGACGCTCGCCACCTTCAAAAGGTGATCGGTACGCGCGGTCAAGCGTTGCCGCGCGTGGGGTCGCTGATCGCGAGCGCTACAGAAACGTCACACGCTCTCGGTGGCGGCGCGATTTAATTCGCGCGCTCTCATGAGTGCGACTGGCCGCCATCACCGACCCGACACTTGGCGGCCGACCCGGCCATCATTTCGGTTGCGCCGTGCGGCTATGGCGTTGCAAAAATCACCGATGAGATGCGCCGTCTGGACGCGGATGCAACTTGGCAAGTGCTGCGGGCAGTGCGCTGTCGGCTGATAGTCGTGGCGCATGGCGATGCCGTCTTCTATCGGCCTGGTCCGCGCCTGGTCGAAAGCGCCGAGATCCTCGCGGAAATTCTGTATCCCGGGATCACGGCTGATAAACACTTGGGCGTTGGCGTCGTGCGCTATACACCACAGTAGGCTACATCCGAGGAAGCGCATGACGCGATCGATCTTGATAACGGGCTGCTCGTCGGGCATTGGCCTCGATGCGGTGCGGACGATGAAAGCGCGTGGATGGCGGGTTATTGCGACGGCGCGAAAGCCGCAAGATTTGGCGCGGCTGAAGTCGGAGGAGGGTGTCGACGCGCTCTATCTCGAATTGGCCGACCCGCAATCGATCGCGACATGCGCCGTCGACGCGTTGACACTGACCAACGGCAAACTCGATGCGATCTTCAACAACGCCGCCTTTGGTCAGCCCGGTGCCATCGAGGACGTCACGCCGCAGCTTCTGCGCGAGCAATTCGAAGTCAATGTCATCGGCACGCACGATCTGACGCGGCGGATCATTCCGGCGATGCGGCGCAATAATTCAGGCCGCATCGTGCAGTGTTCTTCGATCCTCGGTTTCGTCGCCGTCAGTTATCGCGGCCCGTATTGTGCGTCCAAACATGCGCTCGAAGCGCTATCGACATCGATGCGCTTGGAGCTTGCCGATACCGGAATCAAGGTCTCGCTGATCGAACCAGGACCCATTCGCTCGCGGTTCGTCGAAAGTGCGATGGAGCGTCTCCTCTCGCACATTGACATCGAAGGCTCGCCGCATCGCGAAAAATACCTGGTGCGGCTGGAGGCCATGAAGGCCGGTGGCCAATCGTTTTTCAAACTTGAACCGTCATCGGTCAGTAAGCGGCTGATCCATGCGGTTGAAAGTTCGCGCCCTCAGCGACGATATTACGTGACAACGCCGACCTATCTGGCCGCCGCTTTCAAACGGTTGCTGCCGCCGTTCGCCACCGAATACTTCGCCACCAAGTTTTAACGCGGCCGGCCTTATGGCCAGTCCATCCGACGATCATCGCCGAGTGCGCAGGTGGGAGACGCCGTGGACACGACGACCGAACACGCAGCGACGGTCTGGGCGCCTGATATCGCCGCTGCCGCGCCGCGCGAGCTCTGTACCGATTGCGGAATATCGCGATCGAGTGATCCCAAACGCTGCGGACACGCCTGCCAATTCATCAAGCCACGATATGCGGATCTGGAAGCGCGCGTGCATGGCCGTGCGCGTGATCCCGCTCGCCCCGATGAACTGCATTTCGGACCCTTTCGACGCATGGTTCGGGCTCGCTTGGCCGACCCCAAGCCTGGCGCGCAATGGACCGGCATCACGACCACGATTGGTGAGCGGCTGCTAGAGACGGGCGCGGTGGATGCGGTGCTAACGATGGCGCCGGACCCCGATGATGCGTGGCGGCCCAAGCCCGTCATCGTCACGCGGGCTGAAGGCATGGCTCACTGCCGGGGCATGCGCATGGGATACGCGCCACTTCTGGCGCTGCTCGAACCGGCGCGGGCGCGGGGCTTCAAGCGTCTCGCCGTGATCGGCATTCCGTGCCAAGTGTATGCGCTGCGCGAACTGGAATCCGAACTCGGCTTAGAGCGGCTTTACGTCATCGGCACGCCGTGTTCCGACAACACGACGACGGAGAATTTTCACACGTTTCTCGCATTGCTGTCGGAAGATCCGTCAACCATCACCTATCTCGAATTTCGCGCCGACTATCACGTCGAGCTGCGCTTTATCGATGGCCGGCGCAAAGAGATTCCGTTTTTAATGCTGCCGTTATCAAAGCTGCCGCCCGATTTCTTCCCGATGACCTGCCGCACCTGCGTCGACTACACCAATGTGCTGGCTGATATCACCGTTGGCTATATGGGCGGCGAAGGCCAGCAGTGGCTGCTTGTGCGCAACGAACGTGGTGAGGAGCTATTGAGCCTTCTTGGTGATCGCATCATTACCGAGGCTCCCGGAACCCGGGGCAATCGAACGAGCCCGGTCAAAGGCTTCCTGAAAAATGTCGAACTCGCAGCCGGCGGATTGCCGCTGCGATCGATGCCGAATTGGTTGCGACCCATCATGGGCTGGTTGATGCCGAAGATCGGCCCGCGCGGTCTTGAGTTCGCCCGTGCCCGCGTTGAAATGAAAGCCATCGAGACGGTGCTGCATCTGCGGCGTGCCCATCCGCGGCGCATGAAGACGATGATCCCCGATCACGTGTGGCAACTGGTCGAGCGCTATGGGCTGACCAAGGCGCCGGGCGAATAACCACCGGCAGCGGTCGCAGTTTCCAACACGGCCCTACACCAGACCAAGATCGCTGAAGGCTTTGCGCCAGGCATCGGTCTTTTTGTGCAGCGCCATTACATTGGCCGGACTGGTCGACGGGCAGATGATCAACGAAATGTCGTCGCGCGGAAATCCATTGGCCTTGGTGATGTGGCGACGAAACAGCTCGGCTGCTTTCTGACCGTTGAAAATGATCGCCCGCAACGCACCGTGCTCATCGAACAGTTTTGAAAAGTCGTTTGCAACGGCTGAGCGAATTGCCGTATCGAGACTGCCGGGCCGCTCCGCCGAGTTCAAAACATCCCAGATGGCAAGTCGCCGCCGCGCAAGAAACGTCTGCCGATTTGCATAATCCTCATCGATCGCTTCTGAAAAAACCGCGCCAAGCATCGGCCAAAAGTGATTGCGCGGGTGTCCGTAATACTGTTGCCGGCGCAGCGACTCGTCGCCTGGAAGTGTGCCGAGGATCAGCACGCGCGACGCCTTGTCGATCAAGGGCGGCAGACAGTGCTTCAATAGTTCAGCCATCAGGCCCCGTCGTCCCGCCGCGTGATTTAGGCCCGATGATAGGGATGACCGGTCAGGATGGTCGCTGCCCGATACAGCTGCTCGATCAGCACCACGCGCGCAAGCCCGTGCGGCAGCGTGAAAGCGCCAAGCGATAATTCGAAGTCACACGCGTCGAGAACGTCGCTGCCATGTCCATCAGGGCCGCCAATCAGAAAGGCGCATGACTTAACGCCGCTATCGGCTTTTTTCTTGAGGAGGTTCGCGAACACATCGCTGGGATATGAGCGCCCACGGCCATTCAGCGCGATTTTCAGCGGCACGGCCGCCACCGATTGCAACAGCCGATCGGCCTCGTCGCGGCGGCGGTTGTCGACATTGCCGGCGCGGCTTTCAGGGAACTCAATGATCTCCAGCGGACCAAGACCGACCGACTTGCCGCTGGCGTCGAGCCGTTTGGCGTAGCGCGCGCAGATCGCACGCTCTTCGGCATCTTTCAGTTTTCCGATTGCCGCAATGAGCAGGCGCATGACAAACCGCCGAACGTCATCTGGCCATCGCCTGGCCTGCGCAGGTACATCGGCACCAGCCATTGCACGCTGGCGACTAATGCTGCGAGGGATCGGAGCTCGACGTATCCGGCGGGATGTCCGCCTTCCACATTTTTTCGAGATTGTAGAAATCACGAACTTCCGGGCGGAACACATGAATGATGATGTCGCCGGTGTCGATCAGCACCCAGTCGCAGGTGTTCATGCCTTCGACGCGCACGTTGCGCTCACCCGCGCCCTTGATCTTTTCGCGCAACTGTTCGGCGATGGCGCCAACGTGACGATCGGAGCGGCCGGTGGCGACGATCATGTAATCGCCAAGTGACGATTTACCTTCGAGCGGGATGGTGACGACAGCTTCTGCCTTCGCTTCGTCAAGCCAGTTGACGATGTCGGCGAGCATTTGAGCCGAGCCCGGCACAGCGGCAGCGGGCTTGGTGGGAGACGTGCTCTTGCGGGCACCCTCGGCAGTGGATCGTATCAAGCGGTCAGCGTCCTTTGCTGGTTGGTCCCGCGCGGCCAAAAAAGTTCGAAACCTTTCGAACCTCAAACAATATACCGCTGGCTAGACCCGCTCGCAATCACATTTGCAAACGTTTTCTTTGTCATAATATGAATATATTCAATATGTTAGCGTGTCACGGTTGATCGCGGCCAGCCGCCGATCGCAAAGCCGTCGAAGATAGCGGCGACAATCGGCTGGTTAAAAACACCCACGCCGGCGGTTGCCGGGTGGCCAAGCTGACCGCGTCGGCTTCATCGATCCGGCGGCCTGCCAGCAGCTGAGCCGCTTCCCCACTGAGCGATTTCAGCCGCCATCCCGGCCGGTCGACAACGGCGATCGGCATCGTTTCGGCGATGTCGCGCCAGTGCTGCCAGCGATGGAACGTCGCGAGGTTGTCGGCGCCCATGATCCACACGAACCGCACGCCCGCAAAACGGCGGCGCAGAAAGCCGAGCGTTGCCGCCGTGTAGGGTGTACCGAGCGCCGTTTCGAAACTCGTGACTTTCATCTGTCGACCGCGTGCCAACCGGCGGCACTGCGCCATCCGCTCGTCAAGTGGCGCAAGTCCGCCGGTCGACTTCAATGGATTTCCCGGCGTCACGACCCACCAAACCTGATCGAGACCAAGTTTTTTCAGCGCCGTCTCTGCAACCACGCGATGGCCGTCGTGGGCTGGATTGAAACTGCCGCCCATCACGCCGATGCGTTGGCCAGCGACCGCATGCGGCGGCCTGACAGCGATTGCGCCGAAATCAGTCTGCGGGATTTTTCTAGCCAACGGCTGAATGCCTCGGCTTGCCAATCGATGCGACCATCTTCATGCGGGTTCACTCATGCCGGTCTGATTTGGCCGGTACCGCGAACTTTGTATTTGAAGCTCGTTAGTTGCTCGACGCCGACAGGACCGCGCGCATGCATTTTGCCGGTTGCGATGCCGATCTCGGCACCAAATCCAAACTCGCCGCCATCGGCAAATTGCGTTGAAGCGTTGACCAGCACGATCGCTGAATCAACCCGATCAAGAAACCGCTCGGCCGTTGCTTCATCGCCGGTGATGATGGCGTCCGTGTGCTGCGAGCCATACCTCGCGATGTGGTCAATGGCACCGTCGACGCCGTCAACAACCTTTACAGCGATGACTTTGTCGAGAAATTCAAAACCATAATCATTAGCGGCGGCAGGTTTGACGCGCTGATCGACGCGTTGCGTCGCCGCATCGCCACGGACTTCGCAGCCGGCATCCAACAGCGCGATGACAACAGGCGTTAGCAAGTCAGTCGCGGCATTCTTGTCGACAAGCAAACACTCCGCCGCGCCACACACACCCGTCCGGCGCAGTTTGGCGTTCAGCACCACCGGCACGGCGATGGCGAGATCGGCGGCACGGTCGACGTAGATATGGCAGATGCCTTCGAGGTGCGCGAACACCGGCACGCGGGCTTCGTCCTGCACCCGCTGCACGAGGCTTTTGCCGCCGCGCGGCACGATAACGTCGATGGCGCCGTTCAAGCCTTTCAGCATTTCGCCGACTGCCGCACGATCGGTCGTCGGCACCAGTTGAATGGCGGTCTCGGGAAGTTGAGCCGCCTTCAAGCCCGCGACGAGACAAGCGTGGATGGCCACACTCGAATGATGGCTTTCCGAGCCGCCGCGCAGGATCGCCGCGTTGCCGGCTTTCAGGCATAGCGCGCCCGCATCGGCCGTTACGTTCGGGCGGCTTTCGTAGATGATGCCGATGGTACCGAGCGGTACGCGCACACGCTGGAAGTGCAAGCCGTTCGGTTGCGTCCATTCAGCCAGCACCGTGCCGACGGGGTCAGGCAGGCGGGCGATATCATCAAGACCGTTGGCGATAGCTGCGACCCGTTTGTCGTCGAGCATCAGCCGATCGATGAAAGACGCTGGACGATCCGCCGCTTTGGCCGCCGCGATGTCACGCGCGTTGGCAGCAACGACAGCGTTAGACGATTCGCGCAACGCTTTGGCCGCTTCGGTCAGCGCCAAATTCTTTTGCGCCGTTGAGGCTTGCGCCAACGCCCGGCTCGCATGCCGCGCGGCATCGCCGATCCGGTGCATGAGGCCGATCGCATCGTCGTTTATCCGCTCAGCCGACGTCATCGGTTCAATGTCCAGCTTCCAATATCTCAGCTTCTCAGCACGCCAGCGTGCAGCGCCATGTCATCCCGGTGAATCAACGTGTCGCGACCCTCATAGCCGAGGATCGCGGCGATTTCGGTTGATCGTTTGCCGATAATACGCCGCGCTTCGATGGCTGGATAGGCAATCAAACCGCGACCGAGTTCGCGGCCGTCATGAGCCCGAATGATCACCGCATCGCCGCGATCGAACGAGCCATCGATGCGCGTGACGCCGGCCGGCAGCAAGCTTTTGCCGGACAGCAGTGCCTTCTCGGCTCCAGCATCGAGGAACACCTGTCCGGCGGGAACCAAGTGACCGGCGAGCCAGCGCTTTTTCGCGGTCACCGGATCCGATTTGGCGAGGAACCACGTCACCTTGGCGCCGGCCGCGATGGCGCGCAGCGGATGCATGATTTTGCCGGTCGTGATGACCATGTTGGTCCCGGCATTGAGCGCGATCTTTGCGGCTTCCACTTTGGTCTTCATGCCGCCCTTTGAAAGCTCGGTTCCGGCATCGCCGGCCATGGCTTCGATCTCGGGCGTAATCTCGGTGACGAGCGGGATGTGCCGGGCATTTGAATCGTCGTTTGGTGGAGCCGTGTAGAGCCCATCGATGTCGGATAGCAGCACAAGGCAATCCGCCGACACCATTGACGCGACGCGCGCCGACAGCCGGTCGTTGTCGCCGTAACGAATTTCGGTCGTCGCCACTGTGTCGTTTTCGTTGACGACCGGGATGGCTTTCAGCGCCAGCAGCACGTCGATGGTCTGGCGGGCGTTGAGATAACGGCGGCGTTCTTCGGTATCTCCCAGGGTCAGCAAAATCTGCGCAGCGGTTAGGCCGCGCGCGTTCGCCAGTTCTTGATAGGCGTGCGCCAAGCTGATCTGGCCGACCGCCGCCGCCGCCTGGCTCTGCTCGAGTTCGAGCGATCCCTTCGGCAGCCCGAGCTTATGGCGGCCGAGAGCGACGGCGCCCGACGATACCAGCACCACGTCCTTGCCCGCGCGCGCCAGTTCGGCGACGTCATCCATCAACGAGTTGAGCCACTCGGCTTTTAACTGTCCTGTGGCGCGATCGGTCAAGAGTGCCGAGCCGATTTTGACGACGATGCGGCGCGCTGCTGCCCATTCCGGGCGGGCAACGGCGAGCATTACGCGGTCTTCGGTCGGAGTGGACATGGCAAGCCGGTTAAAACATCTAGATGAGTTGAGTGTCAGCCTTATCGGCAAATGCGATGCCTGTCGCAAGTCATTCCGGCAATCACGGTTTCCACTCCGTGATGGCGGAAAATGGCTCGGTTTGTCCAACCCTAACGTTCGAATGTTGATCCGCCAAACATTAGCGGTACGGGGGTGATGGGGCCGCCCGAGAAGCCGCCTCTTTAGAAAGATCGCGTTTCCTCACTGCAGCACGCGCGCATCCTGCGTCGCGATCGACGCCTCGAGAAAAGCTGCCATGACGATGTCACTAGATCAACAGCGTCACTCAGATGCCGAACCGTTTTATGCGCCGGCATGGCTGCCCGATGCCGGATCAGCAGCGGCGGAGACCGTGATCAACGCGCACCCGGCATTCGACCGGCTGATGGCGCGACTGCCGTTCTCGATGCGCAGCAGTTTCACGGGCGAGCAAATGATGGCGCTGGCGCGTGCCAGCGTGCCGATCGACGCTCCACATCTGCTGGATTATCGCGTCAGCGTTCCTGTCTTGAAGCGCCGCTACTACGTCTCGCTGCTCATCGGTCGCGAACGCCGGTCGATGTCGCGGCTGGTGCAATCGGGGCAAACCAAACGGCGGCGCATTATGGCGGCCTACGCGGTGGCGACGTGCAGCCTCATTGTCGTCAGCGTGATGGTGATCTTGGTTGCAGCCTTGCTTCTAAAAGTCCTCTTGGGGATCGACGTCATCGAAGGACCGGGCACGCTCAGTGGTTTGCTTGGATAGCGTCGCCCTCAAGGCATCGCCGGCCCCGTTACGGCACAAACGCCAGAAACATGAACGTGCCAAACAGCACCAGGTGTAAAAACCCGAACAGGACGTTGGTTTTGCCGGTGCCGAAGGTCAAGATGCTGGCCCCTAGCGTCGTGATCAGCAACGCCGCATCGCGCGCTTCAAGACCCAGATGTAACGGCTGCTGCATCACCAAATTGGCGACCGCGACCGCCGGTATGGTCAGTCCGATGGTCGCGAGCGACGAGCCGAGCGCCAAATTGATGCTCTTTTGCAAATCATCGCGCTTGGCGGCGTTCACTGCCGAGATGCTTTCCGGCAGCAAGACAATGAAAGCGATAATGATTCCGGTGACGCCGAGTGGCGCGCCGATGCCCTCGACGCCATAGGTGATGACCACTGCAAACTGTTTCGCCAACAAGATCACCGCGATCAATGCCAGCGCCAAAAACGCGATGGCTTTGACCAATCGCCGCCGACCGTCTGCTACAGGTTCAAACAGGTCGGGGTGGTCGCCGGTAAAGTAATTCTTGTGCAGCGTGGTCTGTGTATAGAGAAAAACGAGATACAGCGCGATCGTCACCGCACTGATGAAGGCCAGCTGGCTATTGCTGTAGATCGGTCCCGGCACCGAACTCGTGTAGTTGGGGAGCAAGAGTGTCAGCGATGCGAGCACCAGCAAAACAGCGAGATAAATTTTAGCGGACGTCACATCGAAAGATTGTTCCCGGTAGCGCACCCCGCCAACCGTGATGCAGGCGCCGACAAGGCCCGTGCAGATAATCATGATCACGGCAAACACCGTGTCGCGAACCAGCGTCGGGCCGGCTTTGCCGGTCAACATCAAAGACACGATCAGCGCCAGCTCGATCACCGTGACGGCGACGGTCAGGATCAGCGTGCCGATCGGCTCGCCGGTTTGATGGGCCGCTTCTTCCGCGTGATAAACGGCGGCAAACACGGCGCCGAGCAGGAACGGCACCAGCGCGACTGCGATCGTGAGACCAACAGGTGACGCGGCGAAGCCGTCGCCGAAGCCGACAAACACAGCTGCGGCGAACAGCGCGATGCCGGCTAATGGAAGCAGCCATGTCCAAACAGGCGTCTGAGTTGAGTGCTGCATGAGCGTGGCTGTCGACTGTCGCTAAGCGGTTGGAGCGGCCGGGTTGGCGCGTCGTATAATCTAGCCATCTGATCGGTTATGTCACGCGGACGTTCTCAGCTATCTGACGTTTGGACCGACTGTCTTACGGCTGCCACGGGCCGCCATGGTCAGCGTCGTCGTCGCCCGAGCGGTCGGCACCGGTGATCTCACGCGTGAGCGCATAGAGCGCCTCTTTCAAGCCCTTCCCGGAGACCGCCGAGAGGACCAGCGGCGTTTTGCGACAGGCTTTCTTCAGCTCGGCGAATTTTTCTTTCAGCACGTCGCTATCGAGAGCGTCGGCCTTCGACAGTGCAACGATCTCTTTCTTCTTCGCCAATTCGGAACTGTACGCCTTCAATTCGCGGCGCACGGTTTTGTATGCCGTTGCCACATCGGCTTCCGTCGCGTCGACCAAGTGCAACAGCACGCGGCAGCGTTCGACGTGGCCGAGAAAGCGGTCGCCTAAGCCAGCGCCCTCGTGCGCGCCCTCGATCAGCCCTGGAATGTCGGCCAGTACAAAGTCAGTGTCGCCCGCACGCACGACGCCGAGATTGGGGTGGAGCGTTGTGAATGGGTAGTCGGCGATCTTTGGTTTCGCCGCTGATACAGCCGCAAGGAATGTCGATTTGCCGGCGTTCGGCAAGCCGACAAGACCAGCGTCCGCGATCAGCTTCAATTGCAGCCAAAGCGTCAGTTCTTCACCCGGCAATCCGGGATTGGCGTGATAGGGCGCTTGATTGGTGGCGCTCTTGAAATGAGCATTGCCAAAACCGCCATTGCCGCCTTTGGCGATCAAGACGCGCTGGCCGGGTGTCGTGAGATCGGCCAGCAGCGTTTCGCCGTCTTCGGCAAACACCTGCGTGCCCGGCGGAACTTTGACGACGCAATCGGCGCCGTTGGCGCCCGAGCGGTTCTGTCCCATGCCGCCTTCGCCGGATTTGGCCTTCAAATGCTGCTGGTAGCGATAGTCGATCAGCGTGTTGAGATTGGCGACGCACACGATCCACACATCGCCGCCTTTGCCGCCATCGCCGCCATTCGGCCCGCCGAACTCGATGAACTTTTCGCGGCGAAATCCGATGCAGCCGTTTCCGCCATCGCCGGATTTGATGTAGATTTTGGCTCGGTCGAGAAAGTTCATGATGCTAGAGCCTTGATAGCGGAGGTCCACGGCCGCCGCCGTTCATAGCGCAAGGTCGGCAGGCTGATCTGCCGGGCCTCACACCATCCGCTGCATTCGCCGCTGGCGCGAAAGCCGAGTTTCGCAATGACGCGCGCCGACGCCGGATTATCGGTGAAATGCGAGCACGTGAAACGCTTCACGGCGCCTTTGGTAAATCCGTAGTCGATCAGCGCGCGGGCAGCTTCGGTCGCGTAGCCATCACCCCAATACGGTCTGCCGATCCAATAGCCGATTTCCGCCGAACCGTCGGCGTTGCGGGTGTAGCCGCACAGTCCGATCAGTTGTTTTGCGCTGTCTGCGCCGTTGCGATCGATCCCAAAGACGATCTCGCCGTCGGCCAGGCCTGTCATCCAGTGCAAAGCTGCATCGCTGGAATAGGGGTAGGGAATGCGGCCCGTCATCCGCGCCACGTCCCAATCACCGCCGAGCGCCGCAATACGCGGAGCATCGGTCAGTTCAAGCGGGCGAAGGGTCAGTCGAAGCGTCCTCATGGGCGCACATAGAGCATCTGATAAAGGTGGCAAAAAAAATGAAGGGGACGGCAGCGCCATCCCCTGTCGTTCGAAAACGCAATTCAGCGCCTCGTCGCGCCTCAGCTTATTCAGCCGCAACCAACTTGGGGGCGCGGACTGAGATGAAAATCCGGCCATTGCGTTTGGTGTTGAACTCAACCGTGCCTTCTTCGACGGCAAAGATCGTATGGTCGGTGCCCATGCCGACTCCGGCGCCCGGATGCCACTGCGTGCCGCGCTGGCGGCACAAGATGTTGCCGGGGATGACGTGCTCGCCGCCATAGCGCTTGATGCCGAGGCGTTTCGATTCCGAATCGCGGCCGTTCCTGGTCGAACCGCCGGCTTTCTTCTGTGCCATTGCTCAAGTCCTCGTTGTGACGGCGGCCAATCAGGCGCCCGTGATGCCGGTGATACGTACTTTACAAAGGTCTTGACGATGACCTTTCTTGCGTCGCGAATTTTTGCGGCGGCGCTTTTTGAAGGCGATCAGTTTCGGTCCGCGCGTGTGCCCGACCATTTCGGCGAGCACCATGGCGCCGGACACGTTCGGCGAGCCGAGCTTCACGCCCGCGTCGGAACCGATCATCAGCACTTCAGCGAATTCGATTTTAATGCCGGGATCGCCGGCTAGGCGTTCAATCGTGATCACGTCGTCTTTGGCGACGCGATACTGTTTGCCGCCTGTCTTGATGACAGCGTACATGGAATCGTCTTTCCGGCCATTTTGGCCTGTTGCCGCGCCCTATGGCGCCATCGAAACCGATGGACTTTCAAGGTGTTATCAGATTTCTCTGATCGAGCCTCGGGCAGCGCATTCTTCGCACGAGCGCAAAGCTCCCGCGATTACCCGCTTTAGTGTCGGGTTTGCACCAACTTGTCAACGGCTCCGCGCCTTGGAATAGGCGGCGTCGAAGGCCATATCGCCACCATGAATCATGATCGCATCAGCCTGGCCGGCGCTGTCGACGCCGCCGAACGACCGTCTCCCGTAGCACCCTCGCATCGATCGCTGGCACTTCCGGCCATCCCAGTCCTCGATACCGGCCGCGATTTCGCGATCGCGACGCTGATGCACCATAAAGATCGGGCGCACGCGTTGCTCGACGAAGCTTCGGGCCGTTATCCAGCCCGCGCGCTGCAAGCGCTCGATCGGGTGTCTCGCGCGTGGCTCGTGCGTTGGGACAATGCGCATCTGCCGGAAATCGACACGATTGCCAAAACGCTCGATCGCCCGGGGGCTTATTTTTTCTCGGTCAATTACGAGTGGGGCTGTACCTGCCGGGTCGCGCCCTCGCCGGATCGTCAGTCGGCCCGGCTGACACGCGTTCTCGACTGGCTGTCGCCGGGCCTTGGAAGTAATCTCGTGGCGGCGCGCGTCTCCGGCAATCCCGCCGGCCCGTTCGCGTTGCTGACATGGCCGGGTTACACCGGCGTGCTGCAAGTCATGGCGCGCGGGCGGTTTTCGGCCGCACTCAATCAGGCGCCGATGCGCAAATCCGTTGGCCTGTTTTATATTGATTGGGCGGCCAATCGCCGCCGCGTGTGGACCATGCCGCATCCGACGCCGGCGCATTTGCTGCGCCATGTCGCCGAGGAAGCCGAAACGTTCGGCGAGGCCAAACGGCTGCTGACCGAGCGGCCCATTTCGACACCGGCGATCTTTTCGCTGGCCGGCATCCATCCATCTGAAACGGTCGTCATCGAGCGCACCGAACGCGATGCCCGCGTTCGCGAAGGCCCGACGATCGCCGCCAACCATTACGAAGCGGCCGGCTGGCGCGGGCATGCGCGCGGCGTCGATAGTCCAGGACGCGCCCGCATGATGAGTGGCCTAGCGCCGGATATGGATCCAACGTTTGCGTGGCTCACGCCGCCAATCCTCAACGATTGCACTCGTCTCGTCATGGTGGCCGATGCACGCGAAGGCCGCCTGATCGCGCAGGGCTACGAACGCGATGGCCCGGCAACGCGGCCGCTCGAACTCTCATTGTAAGGGGTGGGTGATGACTGGCGCTAAGGCGCTTGCGCCGGCTCCGATCAGAAGTTACAAGCCCGACTTCGCCGCAAGGCGCCACGACCTGCGGAGAGGTGGCAGAGTGGTCGATCGCGTCGCACTCGAAATGCGAAGTACTCGCAAGGGTACCGGGGGTTCGAATCCCTCCCTCTCCGCCACTATTCGCTCACGCGCATGATGGCGCTCCGCGGGGCGGCGCTCGCGCCGGGTCGCCTTGCTCCCGGGCCCTTTGAAGCAATAGGCCAATCTCGAATTTAGTCCGGCAGGACTGCCAACTATCTACGAAAATTGTTTTTCGGACGGATGATGCACTTGGGAAAAATTGGAGCTTCAACGCAGATCGCGGTCGCTCTTTGCATCGAGAATACAAATATCTTGAGGCGCTTTTATAGTTCGGGTATCCGAGCGCCTCATTATATTTTTTCCTGATTGATCGAAGCGGGTGCGGTTAGTTCTAGAGAACAGAACCCAATGCGCTGGCCAGCTTTATCCGCTCGTATCGCCACCAATCAACTCTGAGCTTTGTAAGTCTACTTACCCATCAACTGCGCAATCCTAGCTTTCATTGGCGGTAAGATTTCAGTTTCAAACCACGGATTTTTTTTAAGCCAGATGTTGTTGCGTGGGCTCGGGTGCGGCAGCACCAGCATGTCAGGCCAATAGTCCTTCCAGGCGCGCACGGTTTCGGTGAGGTTGTCTTTCTGCCGTTTTCCCAAATGCCAATCCTGTGCATATTGCCCAATGACCAGCGTGAATTCAATTGATGGCAATTGAGCGATAAGCTTTGTGCGCCAATACTCCGCGCATTCCGGACGCGGCGGCAGATCGCCCGATTTTCCCGTGCCGGGATAGCAAAATCCCATCGGCAGAATGGCAATTTTGGTGGCGTCGTAAAACACATCGCTGCCGACACCCATCCATGCGCGCAGGCGATCACCACTTGGGTCATTAAACGGAATGCCCGACGCATGCACGCGCACGCCTGGCGCCTGCCCTGCAATGAGTATTTTCGCTTTGGGATGGAGCTGCACGATCGGGCGTGGGCCGAGCGGCAGATACGCCTTGCAAAGGCTGCAACTGCGAACGTCTGTAAGCAACCCACTGAACGAACGTTTCATGTCGTTGCCATAAGGACAATCAAAACTGCGGTGACTTGAGCCGCACGGACTGGAGTACGCAGATCACGTCACTCGCCAGTCAACCGATTGTCAAACTCTCTCGACGTCAAACGTAGCTTTCGGCCCGCAAACACGCTAATTTGTGCAGCAGTTTCGCGTTGACGAAATGCCCGGCAAGTCACGGCATCTATCAAACCGTTTTGGTTGACCATGCCTCGAAAAAAAATCCCTGGCGGGACCGTTCATCAGTTGCCAGCAGATTTCGCGCACTCTCTCGCGTCAGATCATCAAGCGCTCGCGACATGGGACGATATCACGCCGCTTGCGCGCAATGAATGGATCTGCTGGATCTCGTCCGCGAAAAAATCGGAAACGCGAAACAAAAGAATTGCATGGGGCTGTTCCAATCTCAGAGACGGCAAGCGCCGACCGTGTTGCTGGCCTGGATGTTCGCACCGCTAGCGTCTGTCCGCTTTTGGTGGACTCATCGGCCGGCCCTAGCTCTCGGTTTTGTCGGACTTCTTCTCGGAAAACCAATTCCCACTTTTCCGGAAGCACTCTAGGTTATGGAAGACGACGAGCGACGTCGGTCGCCAACGGCTTTCGACATCGTGACGTTTGCTTCACGCGCGTTCACCAGCGCCGCGTCACGACGATGACATTGGCCACATCTTGCCGATCCCCTTGTCTCAACGGACGTGCACGATTACACGGACCCGAGCCAAGGTGCATGATGGTGTCCATTCCAGCCGAGTTGCGGAGAATTCTCGATGAAGTTTGTCAGATTTGGTGCAGCCGGGCATGAGAAGCCAGGCGTGGTCGACGCCGATGGCGCCATTCGTGATCTCTCGGACCACATTGCGGATTTTTCCGGTGAAAACCTCGATCCTAAACGTCTCGCGGCCTTGTCGAAGCTGGACTTGAAGTCACTGCCGCTCACGCCCGCAGGCGTTCGTCTCGGGCCACCCGTCGCCGGCACGCGAAACTTCGTCGCCATCGGTCTGAACTATGCCGATCATGCCAAAGAAACCGGCCAAGAACTTCCCGCCGAGCCGATCTTGTTCAACAAGGCCGCGACCTGCATCTGCGGTCCCAACGATGACGTGATGTATCCGAAAAATTCCGATCGGATGGATTGGGAATGCGAGATCGCGTTCGTGATCGGCCGGCGCGCTCGCTACGTCGAAGAGGCCGCCGCGCTCGACTATATTGCCGGCTACTGCATCTGCAACGACGTGTCGGAGCGCCGCTTCCAGGTCAAGCGCAACGGCCAATGGGTCAAAGGCAAATCGGCTGAAACATTCGGACCGATTGGTCCCTGGCTGGTGACCACAGACGAATTGACCGATCCGCACAATCTGGCGATGTCTCTCGACGTCAACGGCGCCGTCAAACAATCGGGGTCGACGTCGACGATGATTTTTTCAATTCCGAAGCTGTTGGCCTATGTGACCGAATTCATGGTGCTGGAGCCGGGTGACATCATCACAACGGGCACCCCGCCGGGTGTTGGTTCCGCCAAGAAACCGCCGGAGTATTTGAAGGCGGGCGATGTGATGACATTGCGCATCGAGGGGCTTGGGGAACAACGCCAGACAGTCGTTGCGTTCAACGGCTGATGTGATGACGAGGACGGAAACGCACGGCCGACACCGGCTGACGTTTTGCAGTCAAAATGGGAGTTCCCGACCGTCGATGGTGCCCGTGGTAGATTTTAAAGATCGAGTGGTGCTCATCACAGGCGCTGGACGAGGTTTAGGCCTAGCCTATGCGCGCGCGATTGCAGCCCTCGGTGCATCGGTTGTCATCCAAGACACATGCGCCGACCCCCATGGTCTGGGCTGTGATAGCAACGTTGCGGCGGACGCCGCAGCATTGCTGCGCTCTGAAGGGTTGGCTGCATCTGCCGTTACCGAGGGCATCGCCACTCGGGACGAATGCCATCGTCTCATCGAGCGCTGCATCGATGCCCGAGGCCGTCTCGACGGGATTCTTCATAACGCAGGTTGGGTCGATTACGAGGCGATCGAAACCGTGCAGGAAGAGACCTTCGATCGCATGATGGCCATTGGCGCAAAAACGCCGTTATGGCTGGCGCAGGCCGCTTGGCCAGCAATGAAAGCGGCCCGCTACGGCCGCATCGTGGTGACAACGTCCGACAGAGCGCTCTATCCGCAATACGTGCAGAGCGGACTATCCGCTTATGCGGCCGCTAAGATGGCTGCGGTTGGTATTGTGAATGTGCTTGCTACCGAGGGTGCAGCACACGGCATCGTCGTCAATGCCATCTCGCCGGTTGCCAAGACACGCATGTGGGGCATTGAGGGCGAGCCGAGCGAGTTGCGTCCGTCAGATGTTGCCGCTGGTGCCGCGTATATGTTGTCTGATGCATGTACGGAGGGCGGCTGGGTGCTGCGGGCCAGCAATGGCCAATTTCATGCGACGAGGGCTACCGAAGCGCCGGACGTCGATTATCCACGCGACCTGCGAGCCGTCAGCGCCGCAACGGCCGGTGATATAGCCGCGAACTGGCCGCGAATTGCTATGCCGGCGGTGGAGGCGCGCGCATGATGTGGAGACGCTTCGCTGCTGCGCCCTTACGTCTTTGGTAATCAACGGTTAATTTCGGATCGCTTCAAACGCGGCTGACCGCGCCTTGCGTCGGACCTATCGGATCCAAACCAACATCAGGCTCAGCGACAGCGAAAGCGCCGCGAGCACGGATACGCCATAAAAAATTCGCGAGTCTGAGAACATCGGACGCTCCATTTTACTTCGGTCGAACATCAGAAAAAACGTCTGCATCTTCGACGCTGCCCCGGTCGGTCCGCGCGCCCGCTAAACTTGGCGGCCGGCCGGTGATTCTCTAAAGTTTATATAAACATGCGAAAAGAACCTCAAGCCGCTAGGTTCGCGTCTGCACAATTTTTTCAGAAATCAATACCTGACTTCAGCTTTCTCCACGGAAATCATCGTGCGGCGGCGGGTACTTGTTCAAGAAATTGGACATGTCTTTCTTGTAACCGAGCGCCAATCTCTGGCGAATTTCGACCCATGACCCGGCATTGGACAGGTTGAGCTGACCAAGCGCTTCACGCACATATTTCAGCTGATCTTTCAGCGCCTGCTCGCCATGCTGCAAACCATCATCGGACTGCGCGGCGCTTTCAATATCTTCAATCAGATTATCGATCAGATGCGTTTCAGGAAACAACATGTAGAGCGCCAGATCTTCTCGGATTTTATCCTCGACGGAATCCAGTAACGTACGCTTGCGCTCATCGCCGCCAATCTCATCGCGCAGCCCACTGTAGACGTTGCTTAAACGGCGATCCTGCTCATTTTGGAATTCGCGGAGCACTAAGCCCAGCAGTTGGTTTTTCTTGCTGTGGGCATCAAGGGCCCGCCAGGCCTCGCGCATACCAAACCGCTCAGCGTCCGATTGCAGGCGATGATCGACGATGTCGCTCGAGAGATCGATCGATTTCAGCAATTTCTCCCGATAGTAATCGTGAAGCTCCGATTTTTCGTCCGGGCTCAGCTGGGGCACGCGCGGCAGTGCCGTCATGGGCCTCGCGAGTTCCGGCGGCTTTGGCTGCTGTTCAAGACGCGCGTTGGCCTCGCGCAACGCGCCGCCGTCGATGGCGGGGCGATTTTGCGCGTCCTCGAAGCGCCAGCGCTCGTGGCGATAGTTCGCTGACTCCGGCGCAGTCGCGCGAATGGTCAGCAGCGTTTCATACAGCGACGGCCGGATATAATAGCGGTCGTCGATCTTCACATCGGGCGCTACCGCTTTCAGCGCGGAGCCTGCGTTCATGACCCGCCGGACCACGCGATTTTCATAGCTGTCTTTGATGTCCGAAAGCGTCACCATCGAGGTGAAACCCTCTGTCTCCCGAATAGGCTCTAGCGTGTGCAGCACGATTTCGGCGTGCTCGCGCGGGTGCGGCGCCAAAGCCGATGTCACAAGTTGATCGAGGCGAGCCCGATCTTTGGCGGTCGCATCGGTCTTGAAATGTTTGTCGCAGACGCCCGACAGATACTCACGCAATTCGCTGCGCACGCGGTAGCGCTCCGGGCTGAAGCTCGCGGTTTCAACCGCGCCGATGTCGGCGCCGGCCGTCAAAACCATCCGCACCCTGTCCGCCGCCGAACGCTCCATGATGCTCAAATCGGCCATCGCCGAAAAGCCGTCGTCGTTGGTGATCGGTCGCAGCGCATTCAACGTCAGCCACGCGGTTTCATAGGGATGGGGCCCAAGAGCGGCGTTGATGGTCGATTCTAACTGTGACGCCGAACGCGCCTTGAAGCTAGGGACGTCCGACAGCGGCGAGCGCACCGCGTTGGCGCCAAACAATCCCGACATGAAGATCAAACTGTCGATCGCGATCGCAATCGCGAGCGCCAAATAAGCCAGCCGGTTGCCGTCCTGAAATGCGTTCCATGTCACAACGAAGCGATGCGCCTTGTCATCGCGCGACAGCTCGATGAAGTTGATGCGCGATCGCAAGGTGTCGGTGTCTTTGCTTTGCAACGCCGTATCCGCGAGGCAGCGGCGGGCGAAGGCAAAGAGGGCATCGGCCGAGGAATTGGCATTGAGCTTGTCGCCACCGACACACGTTTCGGCAAACACCCGGCTGCCGGCTTGCAGCGCGAACAGTGCGCTGGCCGCGTCAGCCGTCGATTTCGGGTCGCAATCCAGTCCTGACAGCAGCGCCTTGGTTTCAGGCGTCGCCGATAGCGCTCCGTAAATGTGGCCGCAAATGCGCTGCACGTCGCCCAGCCGTTCAGCTGTCGGCGTGGCGCGAAACTCAGTGCGTGCCTGCTCGAAGCTCGGCAGGATACGGGCCGGGTCCAGCGTTGGAGCGGCCGTATCGGTGGACGTCTGCTGTGCCAGCTTGATGCGCTGTTCGGCGGTTTCTGCTTCGCCTTTAAGTTTCGCCAAATCGCCATCGAGCGTCGCCAACTCGCGGTCGATAGCGGCCAATCTCGTCTCGGTCGCCGTCAGCCTTTTCTGAGCGTCCTTAGCGCGCTCCTCAGCGACCTTGGATGCACTTTGCAGCAGAGTGAGTTCTGCCTTGCGCTGGCGATACACCGGACCTCGGCCTTCTTTGCCAGTGCCCTCCACGCCTTTGTCTTCAGCGAGAGCCTCGACGCGCTTCGCGTCGACCTCCTTGAGCTTGGCGTCGAGATCGGCTTTTTTGCCGGCGTAGTCAGCGGCGAGTTCCGGTCGCTGCGCAGCCAATTGGGATTTTTCATCGGTCAGCGAAATCTTGCGACCGGCAAGTCCCGCCTGGCCTGCCTGGGCGGACGCCATGCGTTCTTGCTGATCGTTGACGGCGCGACGGCGCGTTTCGATTTGTGAATTGACGTAGCGTTCGATTGCGCCCTCCGACGCAGCCGCCGCCCGCGCGACGCCAGCCATCTGTGACTCGTAGTTCGTCCACGCGTCCGTCGTGAACAAGGCGGCCGCCTGCTCATTACCGCGAGCCGCAACCGTTTCCTCGATGTCGGCGATGATGCCCGAGACTTGATTTTGGGCCCGCAGTTCAGCTGCGCGGACGCGCTCGGATTGTGGAAATATCGACGTGAAGAGACTGTCGAACGAGAAAAACACGCTCGTCGCCATGCAGGCGAGAAACATCACCCACAAAACCGAATTGCGGATGATGACGCGGGCGCCTTGCAGGTACGGCCTGACGAGATCGCTGGCGGCGTAGAGCGCGAACAAGGCGACGATCAACAGTCCGGCGCCAACCAGCAGAAATTTGTCGCCGGTTTTCGACCAGGCCAGATCTTCGGCGCTGGCTTGGCGCACGTCCGCCTGCCCAGTCCATTGCATCAGCAGAACGAGTGCTGCGACAAACAGCAAGACGCCGATGCCGGTCCCTATCCAAGTTTGCGCTGCCGGATTGATCAGGGTGGATTTCGACTTGGCGGACTGCGTCGTCATCCCGGTCGCGAAACTTTCGCCGATCAGCCAAGCGACGATCAGCATTACGCCTTGGATGCCGAACGTAATCATGCCCGACAGCAGCGGCTCGCCGGTGAAATTGCGCATGCCGTCCCAGGTTGTCCAACCGGAAGCGGCCGACAGCACAATGCCGGTGGTGCCAAGCAATCCAAGCTGCCAGTTCGAAAACAGCGTTTCCTCGATCGTCGCCCACAACCGTTTGGCGACCCGGGTGCGCAGAAGCATCGTCACCGTGATCAGGAAGAAAAGGGCAATCCCCAGCGGTCGGGCATGTTCGGCCAAGCCGTCCACGATCAGCTTAACGTCCATCCCGTTCTCAGTCCCTCGCTAGGAGCGGCCTCGTATTGGACCACGGTTTCCGGGCCGGAATTTCCGGCAATCACGCTTCGTATCATAATGCCCAAAACAGCGGGCCGTTTGGCGGCGAGAATGCGTCAAAATCCGTAATCTTCATGAACTTACCGACATACAACTGGTTCCTAGTCTTGCCATTGCTGCGTAGCAAAGCCATGAAGTCCTGACCGTTTCCCCACAGCGCGGTCGCACAGTCGTGGCGCTGTTTAAATAACTGTTATATTGTCCAACGATCGCAAGCCGGTTTTTTGCGGATCGTTAAAATGTCGTCCCGCCAAGTTTGACAGCCAATTTTGACAGGTTGAATCGATGCCCGCCGCCGCCAGCGAAGAGCAACGCGCCAAAGACCGGGTGAAATCATCGGTCGATCGGGCGAGCGTCATCTTCGCTGAGCGAAATATCCGTTTTACCGATTTGCGCCGCAAGGTTTTCGAAGAGATCGCCTCGACCACAGCTAGCGTCGGCGCCTACGAAGTTCTCGACAGGCTGGCAAAGAAGGGCACACGCCTCGCACCGATTTCGGTCTATCGGGCCTTGGATGCGCTGCTGGACGCAGGCGTTGTCCACCGGCTCGAAAGCAAGAACGCTTACTTCGCCTGTCGGCGATTGCATCAACCGCGGACCGGGCGGCGTCCAATGTTTCTCAGCTGCGAACAATGCGGCACGGTTACCGAGACCGACGGCGAAGACATTTTCGCCAGCATCGACGTCGCTGCGCGCAGCACGCACTTCGAGCCGCGCGTTCGGTTTGTTGAAGTCACCGGCACCTGCCAGGAATGCGCCAATCGGCGCAAAGACTGACGCCGTCCTGATCTGCTTTTCGGAGATACGTCATTTTGCCAGCCGAAACAGTGACGGCGACGCGGGAGCAATCCGTTAGCCACGCAGATCGACCGGTTGGCTCGCCCGGGCAATCGCATGCGCATGACCACGGGTCAGCGTGCGGGTGTGGTCAGGCGCATTCTACTCCGGTTGATCGCACCGCTTTAATGTCGGCGCGCGGGCTTTGGTTCACGCGGCACCGCCGCGACCTGATCGCGGGCATCGATCTCGATGTGCACGCCCGCGAAATCGTCACGCTGATTGGGCCGAATGGGGCCGGGAAAACCACGCTCGTCAAACTAATGCTTGGCATCGAAAAGCCTGATCGTGGTGAACTCTATCGGCCAACTTCGACACTCATCGGATATGTCCCGCAGCGCTTTGACATCGAACGCGCCATCCCGATGACGGTCGCCCGGTTTTTGGCGCTGGGTCATGGCGCGAGCGACGACGAGATTGCGGCGGCATTGGCCGAGGTCGGCGCGGCGCGGACGGTCGATCAACAATTGTCGCAGCTGTCAGGCGGCGAAACGCAGCGCGTGCTGATTGCTCGGGCGCTGTTGCGGCGGCCGAACTTGCTCGTGCTCGATGAGCCGGCGCGCGGTGTCGATTATGTCGGCGAGGCCGACCTTTACGATCTGATCGGCAGCCTGCGCGATAGACGTGGTCTTGGTGTCCTTCTCGTCTCGCACGATCTGCACGTCGTGATGGCCAAGAGCGATCGTGTGATCTGCATCAACGGGCATGTGTGCTGCTCGGGCAAGCCGGAGGCGGTCGCGCAGCACGCCGAGTATGCGCGGCTGTTTGGGCCGCGGGCGGCTGGTGCACTCGCGGTTTATACCCATCATCACGACCATCAGCATGACTTGTCGGGTGCGCCAAGCCCGGTGACGCAGACCAGTGGCCTTGACGTCGACGGGCGGAGCCATCCGTGATCGAGTGGCCAGAACCGTTCGTGCTGCGCGCACTGGTCGCCGGCCTTGTGCTGGCCGTCGTCGCAGCGCCGCTTGGCTGCATCGTACTCTGGCGGCGCATGGCCTATGTCGGCGAAACACTGGCACAGTCGAGCTTACTCGGCGTCGCATTCGGCATGGCGCTGAACGTCGATTTGACCCTGTCCGTCATCATCGCGGCGGTGCTGGCCGCACTCGTGCTCATCTGGTTTGGGCAGCAGAAACTTCTGGCGCTCGATTCAGTTCTGGGGCTCATGCATCACGCAGCGCTCGCCATGGGCGTCATCGCGATCACGCTGCTGAAGGGCCCTGCCATCGATTTGATGGGCTTTCTGTTTGGTGACGTGTTTGCCGTCACCAGCGACGATATGATTTGGGTCGTTGTCGGCGGATCACTGGTGTTCGCGGCGACGCTCGCACTTTGGCGATCGCTGGTGCGCGTCTCCCTGCATGAAGATCTGGCGACGGCGGAGGGCATCGACCCGCGGCTTACGCGTGGCGCGTTCGATATTTTGCTCGCCATCACGATTGCCGTGTCGATGAAAATCGTCGGCATTCTGCTGGTGATGGCGTTCCTGATCGTGCCCGCCGTGGCTGCCCGGCCGCTGGCGTCGACGCCGGAACGCATGGCCATTATTGCGGCTGTTGTCGCGATGGTCGGGGTTGTGGGTGGACTGCTGTTATCGCTCATGGTCGATGTCCCTGGAGGTCCCAGCATTGTCCTGACCATGTGCGCGCTTGCCGTCATTTCTTTGATGGCGGCAGGCACCCGGTCGCGCTAGAACCGCTGCAAGTTATCGGAGATTTCTCGCATGACGGCGGACGGCGGACACGGGCTCAAAGCGCGGCATCAGACCGTTGCAGTCGACGTCGGCGGCGTGCCGGTCGGCGGCGGTGCGCCGGTCGTTGTGCAGTCGATGACCAACACCGACACAGCCGACGTCGCCGCAACCGTGAAGCAAGTCGCGGCGCTGGCGGCCGCCGGGTCCGAATTGGTGCGCATTACCGTCGATCGCGATGAAGCCGCGCGGGCCGTGCCGGAGATCCGCGATCGGCTGCGGGCGCAGGGCGTCACGGTTCCGCTGGTCGGCGATTTCCACTACAATGGCCACAAGCTGCTTGCGGATTATCCCGACTGCGCCGACGCCCTTGACAAGTATCGCATCAATCCCGGCAACGTCGGTTTCAAGGATAAAAAAGATCGGCAGTTCGGCGCCATCATCGAAACGGCGGCGCGCCACGACAAGGCGATCCGCATCGGCGTCAATTGGGGGTCACTCGACGGCGATCTGCTGACCCACCTCATGGATGAAAACGCCAAGCTGGCAGCGCCTGCGTCGGCACGCGCGGTCATGCACGAAGCGATGGTGCAATCGGCGCTGTCGTCGGCCGAGCGCGCCGAAGAGATGGGTCTTGGCGCCAATCGCATCATCATTTCGGGCAAGGTATCGGCGGTCCAGGATCTGATCGCGGTCTATACGCTTCTGGCGGCCCGCAGCCGCTACGCGCTGCATCTCGGTTTGACCGAAGCCGGCATGGGCTCGAAAGGCATCGTCGCGTCGTCGGTCGCGATCGGCATTCTGCTCCAGCAGGGCATTGGCGATACGATCCGCTTTTCTTTGACGCCGGAGCCCGGCGGCGACCGCACTCAGGAAGTCCGCGCGGCCCAAGAGCTGCTGCAAACCATGGGCCTGCGGTCGTTCGTGCCGGTGGTCGCGGCGTGCCCCGGCTGCGGGCGAACAACGTCAACGGTGTTCCAGGAACTCGCCCGCGATGTGCAAAACATGATCCGCGATAAAATGCCGGAATGGAAAGTTCGCTATCCCGGTGTCGAAGCTCTGAACTTTGCGGTCATGGGCTGCATCGTCAACGGGCCGGGCGAAAGCAAGCACGCCGATGTCGGTATTTCCCTGCCTGGCACCGGCGAGAGCCCTGCCGCACCGGTGTTCATCGATGGCAAGAAGGCCATGACCTTGCGCGGCCCCAACATCGCCGCCGACTTCAAGGATCTCGTCGAAGATTACATTGAAAAGCGTTTCGGCGTTCCCAACCGCGCCGCGAGCTGACATCGCTCGATTTGCTGAAGGCAGGGGTTCAATCCCGCCTTCAGCGTCGTGCGCCAGTCGCACCGATCAGTCGATGACGCTGGCCAGAACCTCGCCAAAGCGGCTGTTGAGTTCGTCAGCCTCGATCGTGTGATCTGTGTCCGTGTTGGTTGCTTTAAACAGCTTCTTCGTAAATCGCAGATATTCACCGAGGCTGATTGATCCATCATTGTCCGGGTTGGCCGCCGCAAACGCACGGGCCGACAGCACACCTTTTAGTTCGCCGGGCTCGAGGGTGCGATCCTTGTCGGTATTCAAGCGCTTAAAGTTGGCGATGGCCCCGCGATACACTTCGCCCTTGTCGAGCGACCCGTCCTTGTCGCGATCGAGAGCGGCGATGGTGTGCTTGGCCGAGTGTCCAGCGAGGGCGGGTGCCGCCGCCGGCGCCATGAAGAGGGCGCCAGCAATGCATGCCATAGCCAATTGAATAGAGCGCATCGTATTATACCTTTTGTTGAACTTGGGCGTTGAACCCCAGGAGAGAACGCGGCTTTCGTCGTTGCTCATTGTGGCCAAAGCAGGTCGGTGAGGCAGCCTCCGCGCAGCCGTCGCTAAGGCAAGTGTCTGGTGACACCTGCATGTCATCGCCAAGCCTGCGGCATCACCAGGCTGGACGGGCAATCGGGACGCTGTCTTAACCTCAAGGCGGCGAACTTCTGTAAAATTTTTGGCGGTGACACGCACTCGTGCCAATGTTTGCCGATAACCGCCAGCGCGTCGGGTTGCGCTCGACGTCTGCACGCAACGCGCTATCCGAGTTCCATGACGCATGCACCCTTCTGATCCGCACCCGAGTGACGCGCAAGCGGCGACGAGTTCGCCAGCTCTTGACGAGGTGACGGCATCGAGTCGGGATGGCCCGCCGGTTCATTCAACGGAAATTTCAGGCGATCATTTGACGTTTGTGCGCGTCGTCCCGCTGCCGCCTTTGCCGCTTCGCCCGGGCCGCTACGTGGTGATGCCTGAACGCCCGGTGCAGGTTCTCCCGATCGCCGCAGCCGTGGCAGAAGCAGCCCCAGCCCGGACATCGCCGGTGCTGTTACACCAAAGTGCTCCGCCGCCGCGGCCGATGTCACCGGGACAGTACGCGAATTCCGGTCGGCTGCTGCCGGTGGTTGGCCGCGTCGAGGCCGCAGATCCAGCAACGCCAACGCCACTCGTTGCGCCCTCGCATATCCCTTTTCGGGCTGATCCTGCGGTGCCGTTCGGCGGCGGCGAATCGGTGCGGCCACGACCGTCCGCCGAGGTTGACGTGACTTTGCGCCGAGCGCCGGTGCGCGCCAGTGCCGACGCCGCCTCGCGCGGTGATAATGCGTGGTCTCAATTGTCGATCGGCATTGAGCCGCCTCAGCGCCCCACGCCGTCCCTCGCGGGCGATCGCGATCGTGTCGCACCACAGGCGCAACGGCGGCCCATGCTGCTCGTCGTCCGCTTGCTGAAAATCGCAGCCGGCGTGGTGGCGGCCTACCTGGCGCTCATCCTCGTTTTGCTGGTGGCTTACCGGTTCGTCGATCCGCCGATTTCGTCGCTGATGGCCCAAAAACTCATTTTCGGCGAGGAGGTGACCCAAGTCTGGGTGCCGCTCGAACGTATTTCGCCGGACGCCGTGCACGCGGTGCTGGTTTCGGAAGACGGACGTTTTTGCGAGCATAACGGCGTTGATTTCGAAGAAATACAAAATGCCATCGAACGCGCCGGCGATGACGGAGTGCCGCGTGGCGCCAGCACCATCTCAATGCAGGTGATCAAGAATTTGTTTCTATGGCCGTCGAGAAGCTACCTTCGCAAAGTCATCGAATTTCCGCTGACCTATCTGATGGAACTGCTGTGGCCGAAGCGGCGGATCATGGAAATTTATTTGAACATCGCCGAGTGGGGTCCGGGCGTGTTCGGCGTCGAGGCGGCGTCGCAGTTTCATTTCAACAAAGGCGCCGCCCAATTGAATGAGCGCGAGGCGGCGCGGCTGGCGGTCGCTTTGCCAAACCCGCTGCTGCGCGATGCCGGTGCTCCGGGCCCGCGGACGCGACGGCTCGCGTCCGACATCGAAGCTCGGGCTCGGGCGGCCGGTTCGTCGCAAACCGCGTGCGTTGACGTTCCTAGGCGTGCGGCGGTGAAATCGGTGGCGCCCAAGCCCGCGTTCCGGGATCCGGCGGCGAACTGGCAGCCGAGCGTTCGGCGGGATTAGGACGGTGCGGCTCGGCAAGCCAACGGGGCTGGCGCAACAAGGCGGATGCGGGTATAAGCCGCGTCGACCGACCATGCGGCCGCTTGACCGGGCGGCATGGTCAAGGCAGAACCCTCGCAGGATTAGCCCTGACGCCCGCCGCACGGCGGGCCGCACGCGTTGCGGTCCGAACGGCGAGCGATGCCAGCCGGGCACAGCGGCTTAAGATGAACGTAATTTGGAGCACGTGATATGGCAGTTCCACGCAGTAAAATGTCGCCGATGAAGCGCGGCCAGCGCCGCTCGCACGACGCTCTAACCGCTCCAACTTATGTCGAAGATAAGGACAGCGGCGAGCGTCGGCGTCCGCATCACATCGACCTCAAGTCGGGCAAATATCGCGGCCGGCAGATTTTGCCGTCAAAAGTCGACGCTTGATATCTGGCGCGGTTGCTCGGGTTTGACGGCACTGTAGCCAAACCTGAACCGGGGGTTTGGCCAGCCGCTCGTTGCCAAGCATATCGCGGCCGAGCGACGGTTGGCTTGGCAAATCGATATGCGCATGTCACAACGGCGCGCTTGTCGGTCCCGGCGGGCCGCCCTTCGACAGGAGACGCCTCATGTCGCTCAGAGCCATACCGCTCTTGGTCATTGCCTTTATCTTCTACAATTTGATCGTGTTGTCGTTCGGCATCGAAGGCCTTTCGAGCCCAATCTTCACGACCACTCTGCTCAGCGGCGGCACCTGGACATTCGTGTGGGGTGATCTGATCCTGCTGGTGACGCTGTTCCTGCTGTTTACCGAAATCGTCAAATCGACGTTTACCTCAACCTCGACTCTGATCGACCACGCGCTGTCGATGGTGGTGTTCATCGCCATCCTGGTCGAGTTTTTGATGGTGCCGCAGGCCGCCACCTCGGTGTTTTTCCTGATTTTGATCGCGTCACTCATTGACGTCATTGCCGGCTACACCATCGGCATCCGGGTTGCCCGGCGCGACCTCAGCATCGGCGGCGGCGACCAATAATCGGTTTGCGCGGCTCGTTTCATCGGAAAAGGCCAGCCGCTGCGGCTGGCCTTTTTTCGTTCGAGCCGGATGTCGTCGATTTTGGCAGGGCGGTTAGCGGATGCTTTAACTGTTGTTAGTAATTTCGGTCTAATTTCGAAATCGACGACTAAGTGCATCGCCGTGCCGCCGTCGTCCACGCCCGCTGCCCCACTTTCGATCAAGGTTGTCACGTGGCTCCACCACCCACGCCAGACGCGTCTTTTGCTGCTGCCGATAGCACGCGCCCGGTCGCCGACGTGCGCGCGAAACCTTTCCCTCTTGATCCGCTGACTGAAACGGAATTGCTCGACCTCGTTGGTCGCTCGTCCGCTGCCGACGCGACGGCCTATGTTTGGGATCTCACATCCGACCGCATCGCTTGGGAAAACAACGCGGCGACCCTGCTTTGTTTCGCCGATATCCGCGACATCGCCACTGGTCAGCTGTTTCAGTCACGCATTGCCGTCGAGCATCTCAGCCGTCGTGTCGAGGCGATCGAGGCGGCCCATCCCAACGACGATGCGTGTGGCGTTCCCTACCGCGTCCAATATCGATTTCGGCCGTCCACGCAGCGCGGCAGCGTGACCATCCATCTTGAAGATCAGGGACGCTGGTGGCCGGGTGCCGATGGGCGGCCTGAGCGCGCGCGAGGGGTCCTGCGTATCGTCAACGACAGCACATTGTCGAATAGCCTCGATGGTCATCGAAAGGAATTTGATGAACTGACCGGGCAGATCAATCGCCTTCGCCTGACGGAGGCCTTGGCAGCCGTCATCGACCAGGCGAGCGAAACCAGCCTGCCGAGCGGCTTTATGATGATATCGGTCAACAATCTGGCCGTCATCAATGAGGTCTTTGGATATGACGTCGGGGATGAAGTCATCGCCGCCGTGGGCCGGCAGATCAAAAGCCGCTTGCGCAACGGCGATGTGATCGGTCGCTATGCCTCTAATAAGTTCGGCGTCATTATGCAGGATTGCGGATCGGGCGCGATGCGGGTCGCGGCCGAACGCTTCATGAAGGCGGTGCGCGACACCAATGTGCAGACGTCTGCGAGCCAACTCTCGGTGACGATATCGATCGGCGGCGTTATTGTGCCGACCCAGGCGTCCAGCGTCGAACAGGCCGTCAACAGCGCGATGCGCGCCGTGGAGCGCGCTAAAACCAAACGCTTCGACTGCTTCATGGCGCATGAGGCGAACCTCTCCCACGACATGGTTCGCAGCCGCGCCAAAGCGATTGGCGACGCTGTCATCGAGGCCATTGACGATCGCCGCATGCGTCTCGTGTTGCAGCCCATGGTCGGCGCGCACTCAAAAAAACCGGAAATCTACGAGTGCTTGCTGCGCATGGAGCGGCTGGACGGGAGCATCGCTGCGGCCGGTGAATTTATTCCCGTGGCCGAACAGCTTGGGCTGTCGCGCTTGATCGATCGCCGCACGCTTGAATTGTCGGTCGATCTTTTGAAGCGCCATCCGGACCTGGTTTTGTCGCTCAACGTGTCGAGCCTGACGTGCTCGGATCACGAATGGCTGGTGACGCTGCGCCGTCTGACCGGATCGCGCCCCGAGTTACTGGCACGCTTGGTGATCGAAATCACCGAGACATCAGCCATTCAAGATCTCGACCAATCGATCAATTTCGTCGACACCTTGAAGGAGTTAGGCTGCCGGGTCGCAATCGACGATTTCGGCGCCGGCTACACGTCGTTCAAAAATTTGAAGTTACTCAACGTCGATATCGTCAAGATCGATGGCGCTTTTGTGAAAAATCTCGCCAACGACACCAGCGATCAGATCTTCGTCAAAACAATGATCGACCTGTCACGGACGTTCGGCATCGAAACCGTGGCTGAATGGGTCGGTGATGACGAGACGGTGCAAATGCTCGTTAATGGCGGCATCGATTATTTGCAGGGCTTCCACTATGGCCTGCCGTTTGATGCGGCAGACTATGGCCGCTGCGCTTGATGCGCCGTCGCTTGCGCAGTTCAAATAGCGACGGCCGCCATCACTCATTTAGGCTGGGACAGCTTCTCGATTTTCTGCTGCATGGCCGAGAGTTGGGCTTTAAGCTCGCTCAGTTCGTCGCGTGGCTGAACGCCGGCGGCAGCGCTGCTCTCCGCCGCGACGGTTGCATCAGGACCAGCGGCGCCTGAGCCGGCTTTTGCAGCGCCACCGGCGGCGCCGGCAACCGACCCCGGGCCAAACGACGTCCACATCGACATGGCTTGCTCGAACATCGCCATATTCTGGCGCGCCTGCTTTTGATAAAAATCGAAAGCGGCCGTCGGATTGGTAAACGCCGAGGCGAAATGCTCGCGAAATTTACCTTGTTCCTTGGCAAAGTTTTCCAAGCTGAATTGCAAATAGCTCGGCACCATTCGGCTCATGCTGTCGTCGTAGAGGCGGATCAATTGGCGCATGAACGGGATCGGCAATAGGGTCTGCCCGCCCTCACGGCTTTCCTGCTCGACGATGATTTGGGTGAGAACGGCGTGCGTGAGATCGTCACCGTTTTTGGCGTCGTACACAACGAAATCGCGATCGCCGCGCACCATTTTCGCCAAGTCTTCCAGCGTCACGTATGTGCTCGTCTCTGTGTTATAGAGACGGCGGTTCGCATATTTCTTGATAACGACGGCTTCGCGTTTTGGAGCCGGAGCATCGGTGTTGGTCAGCATTGCGTTTTTCTCTTAATCACACCTGTTGCTGCGCTGCGTCAGCGTATCACACGGCGCAACGGCCCCGCTAGACGATTCTGCGGAGTTTTCGGTTAGGGTGAAACATCAGGTCGCAATGGCTGAAAAAGATCGCGCGCCGATAGACAAATTTGTTTTAATGTCTAAGCCCTGGCGGTGGACGACGCGGTCCGCAGCCCGCCGGCGATAATTCCGTAAAAAACGATAGATTTCGCGCCCAGGGAGGGGCCAAAATGAGCCAGGATACTTCAACGATCGTCATCGCCAGTGCCGCGCGCACGCCCGTTGGTTCGTTCAACGGGGCGCTGGCCAGCGTCCCGGCGCACGCGCTTGGCATTGTCGCGATCAAAGCGGCATTGGCCCGTGCCAATGTCGCTCCGGGCGATGTATCGGAAGTCATTCTTGGACAAGTTTTAACGGCGGCCCAGGGTCAGGGGCCTGCGCGCCAGGCATCGGTCGGCGCCGGCATTCCGGTCGATACACCGGCGTGGGGCATGAATCAGATTTGCGGATCCGGACTTCGCGCCGTGGCGCTGGGGATGCAGCAGATCCAGACCGGCAACGCTACCATCGTCGTCGCCGGCGGCCAGGAAAGCATGAGCCAGTCGGCGCATGCCGCGCACATGCGCGACGGCACCAAGATGGGCGACGTGAAGTTCGTCGACACCATGGTCAAGGACGGTTTGTGGGACGCGTTCAATAATTATCACATGGGGACCACCGCCGAGAACGTCGCGCGCCAGTGGCAGATCACGCGCGAGGAGCAGGATAAGTTCGCCGTCGCCTCGCAAAACAAGGCTGAAGCAGCGAAGAAGGCCGGCAAGTTCAAAGACGAAATTGCGCCCGTCACCATCAAGGGCAAGAAGGGCGACACTGTCGTCGACACCGACGAATACATCAAGGACGGAACGACGATCGACGGCATCGCGAAATTGCGGCCCGCCTTCGATCCAAAAGAGGGCACCGTCACTGCCGCGAATGCTTCGGGCATCAATGATGGAGCGGCGGTGGTCGTACTGATGACGGCCGCAGAAGCCAAGAAGCGCGGCATCACTCCGCTGGCTCGCATCGTCTCGTGGGCGAGCACCGGCGTCGATCCGTCGATCATGGGCACTGGTCCAATCTCTGCGTCGAAAAAAGCCCTTGAAAAAGCCGGGTGGAAAATCGGTGACCTCGATCTGATCGAGGCGAACGAAGCGTTCGCCGCGCAGGCTATCGCGGTCAACAAAGGTCTTGGCTGGGATACCGAGAAGGTCAACGTCAATGGCGGCGCCATTGCCATCGGCCATCCCATCGGCGCTTCGGGAGCCCGCATTCTCAACACGCTGCTGTTTGAAATGCAGCGCCGTGACGCCAAGAAGGGGTTGGCGACATTGTGCATCGGCGGCGGCATGGGCGTGGCGCTCTGCGTCGCGCGCGACTAAGACACGACATGGATGATTGCGGCGGTTCGAACAGCGCCGCCGCGACGTCATGCAGCCACTGAAATCGTCACGGCGGGCCGCGTGCCCAATCAAACAAAAAAATAGGGAGAAAACACCATGGCACGAGTTGCCCTCGTCACCGGCGGCACGCGCGGCATTGGCCACGCGATTTCGATTGCATTGAAAAGCGCCGGATATCGCGTCGCCGCCAGTTATGCCGGCAACGATGCGGCGGCTCAGGCCTTTCAATCGGATACCGGAATTCCAGTATATAAATTCGACGTGTCGAATTTCGACGCTTGTGAAGCGGCCGTGAAGCAGATCGAAAAGGACGTTGGCCCGATCGACGTGCTGGTGAACAATGCCGGCATCACCAAGGACATCATGTTCCACAAGATGACGCGGCAGCAGTGGGATGACGTCATCGGCACAAATCTCAACGGTCTGTTCAACGTGACGCGACAGGTCTGGGAAGGCATGCGCGCCCGCAAGTTTGGCCGGGTCATCAACATCTCGTCGATCAATGGCCAGAAGGGCCAGATGGGCCAGGTCAACTATTCGGCGTCGAAGGCAGGCGACATTGGTTTTACCAAAGCGCTGGCTCAGGAAGGCGCGCGTGCCGGCATCACCGTCAACGTCATTTGTCCGGGCTACATCGCCACGGAAATGGTCAAGGCGGTCCCGCAAGACGTGCTTGAGAAAAACATTCTGCCGCAAATTCCGGTCGGCCGCCTTGGCGAGCCAAGTGAGATCGCGCGCTGCGTTGCGTTTCTCGCCTCCGACGATGCCGGTTTCATTACCGGTTCAACGCTGACGGCAAACGGCGGACAGTATTTCGCTTGATGCTTCGCGATGAGTTTCAATCGTGATGATCGCAGAACACTAATCGCGACTGGCTTCGGCTTGGTCGCGATTTTACTTTGGTCGACGCTTGCAGCCTTGGCGGCGTACTTAAGTGCCGTCCCGCCGTTTCAGCTCGTCGCCATGTCGTTCGCGCTGTCGACATTGGTCGGCGTGTTCTGGTCAGCAGCGAGTGGCGAACGTCTCGCCGACTTGAAAACCGTTCCTTGGCGATTTTGGCTACTCGGATTTTACGGACTGTTTGGCTATCACGCGGCGTATTTTTTCGCGTTTCAGTCGGCGCCAGCGGTCGAAGCAAACCTGATCAATTATCTATGGCCGGTCCTGATCGTGGCGTTTTCGACGCTGCTGCCGCGCGACCTGGGCGGCACGCGCTTGCGCTGGTGGCACGTCGTCGGCTCCGTGCTCGGCTTCTCAGGTGTGGCGATCATCCTGCTCCAATCTGCGCCGGCTCATTTCGATGCAAGAAGCAGTGCCGCCGGTTACGCTGCTGCGCTCGCCGCTGCTCTCATCTGGTCGAGCTACTCCGTGGCGTCGCGCTTGTTTGCCGCCGTGCCGAGCCTTGCCGTCATGGTGACGTCGGCAATCACCGCGATGGCTGCCGCAGGCGTCAGCGCGGCAACCGAGACGTGGGTTTGGCCCAGCGGCGCGTCGCCAATGCTGGCTCTGGCTTTCCAAGGGCTGGGGCCCGTTGGTTTGGCGTTTTACGTCTGGGACCGGGCGATGAAGCATGGTCACGTGCGCGCCGTCGGTATTTTGTCGTATCTGACACCGCTGCTCTCGACAGCCATGTTGATCGTGACGGGGGGTGGGCAGGCCTCGCCGATGTTGTGGATCGCTGCCCTATTGATTACGGCGGGCGCTGTGGTCGGCAGTAGCGATGTTTGGGCGCGGGGCAACAGCGATGCGACTGGCGAGCGCGCGTAATCGTCTTTCGATTGTAGTTGCCGTGCGCAAAAATACAGACGCCGCCAAGGTGACCCTGGCGGCGTTTTGCGTTCAGCAACTTCCAGACAACCGGCCTAACCGCGCAAACGGCTTCTGACGATGCGCGGAAACTCATCATCATTTTGCTCGCCGTTCGCGGCAGCGTACCCCGTCTGCGGCCGTTGTTCAGCAATTTGTGGTCGGCCCTCATCGACGCCCCACCAGCGATCGGTTTGCGGAGCCACTGCCGGCGCCCGGGCCGGCGCTGGCGGTTCGGCCGATTGACTGCGGTAAACCGTTGGGCGCGGGGCCGGCACTGGTTGCGCCGAGAACCACGCTTCGACCAAATCCAATTCGTCCGACGAAAGACTGAGCCCCTGGCTCCGGCAGCGCGCGACGACGAAATTTCTGAAGCGGCTGGCAAACAGGTTTGCCGACGCACCCTGTTCGAACCACGGGTCGCTTTCGCTGACGACTTCGAGGATGAAACGCAAATCATCACGCTTCAGGTCGAGGCCGAACTCGCGGGCTTTCTGGCCGAGATTGACCAAAGTCTGCGAGCCCTGCAGCCCATTGGTGGAAATTTCCTGGGCCATGATGTCGAAGAGAACGCGATACTCGGCAGGCGCCAGTGCAGGCGCCTGACAAGCGTCGTGGATGCGAGCGATCGACTGTTGGATTTGCGTGGCTTGGTCGGCACTGCGCGGCCCTGGTGCTGCCGGAGCCGGCGCGGGGTGTTGGAGTGGCGCTTCGCGACGGGCTTCCTGGTAGATCGGCTGCGACGGCGCGCGCTGCATCGGCTCTTCGTAAAGACGGTCGGAAATCGGCCGCTCGCCAGCCGGCCGGTGTTGCGGCGCACGGGCAATAGGCTGCCTGTCTAACGGAATCTGGCGCTCTGCCGACGGATCATATGGTCGCCGCTCAATTGGCATGGCCGCGGCCGGCTGTTGGTAGTGGGGCGCTGCCTGCTGCTGTGACGTCGGCTGATAGTTGGGTGCCGGCGCGGCTGCTGGATGAAATGCGCGCTGTTGCGATTGGATTGCGATTGCCGCCGCGCTCCGCGCATCATACTGCGGGGCATCAGTCTGCTGTCTTGGGGCGGGACCCGGTGCCGGTTGCGCGACCGATCTCTCTAGCTGAGTTGGAGCGTGCGCAAGGGCATGCGGCGCCAGCAATCCGATGGCCGAGATATGGCGCGTCGCGTCGAACACGGTATACGGCGCCGTATCGCTGAGGTGCACATCGTCCGGCAGACCCGACAGCAGCAAGTCGCGGAACGTTGAGAAGCCGCCCCAGTTGGTACCGATGGTCTTGTCACGGCCGACGATACGGACGGCACGATCGGCCAGCGTTTCGAGCGGAACCGCCTGCGGTGCGCCGCGAACGAACTGCACAACTTCAGCGAGGATCGCTCGCCGCGCTTCCTCGACGTCGATGTTTTGGAGCGCTGTCTGCGGCGCGGCCAATCCACGCTGCGTGTCGACCGTTGAAATTGCGCGGTCATTCAGAAGCAGCGACAGCAAGCTCGATTCGCGAATTTCGCCGTCACTCAGCGCGGTGTACGGCTGAGCGGTATGGTCATTAGCGAAGACGACGGCGCGTCGTGCATGCGCCCGCAAGCGGTGCAGCACGGGCGTAAAATCGGCGTCGCCCGATAGAATGATAAATTCGTCGAAGAAGGTCTCGTGGGTGAGAATATCGCGGATATCCATCACGATGCGGATATCGGCTGAATTCTTCAACTGTGCCGTCAGCGGCGGGCAGTCGATGACCTCGAAGCCTGATCGCAAGAAATGATGACGGACGAACGGAAACGAGTTCATGTCGGTCGAGTTGTCATGCGAATTGCGGCGCGGCACCGGGTTTCCGTAGCAACGGTTCATCGCGATGCGGCGTTCGGCAGGGGCTGTAAACGTCGACGTCGGCGTGATCAACTCACCCGAGATAATGCCTTGCAGCCAGCTCCCGCTATCTTTCGCGAAGCGCTTCGCGGCATCATCATTCTTGCGTTTCAACGACAGATAAATGTTGTCGTAATCGACGAAGACCGTGGACAAGATCGGTCCTGTGGACGCGCGTTTCATAGACGGAAACCCCCGTGGGCGAACATTGATTCGTCATCACCTTTGACGAGTCGCAATCCGACAGCAAGGCATGCGCAGCCTCGTGTAACGAGACGCGTCAATTATCCCGTGGATTGAGTGTGTTCGAGTGACACGACCGCGTGCGTCACTGGCAATCACCTGGGGACAAGGACGCGAATTGCCGGCCGCCTGTTGCCGTGTTGCCGCGCGATGATCAACGTGGCAAATTCGTGACCGTCGACAGCGGATCAAAAGCGGCGTCGGCCAGTTCAAAACCTGCAAACGTAAAGCCTGGAGCGACCGTGCACCCGACCAGCGTCCAGTCGCCCAAACTTCTGGCGCGCTGCCACGCGCGCTTTGGCACGATCGCTTGCGGCCTTTGTCCGTCGGCAAGATCGATGCCGAGCCGTAGCGAGTGCTGCGCTGAGATGTCAATGAACTCAAGTAGCAGGGGCGCGCCGGCGTAGAAGTGCCAGCCCTCCGCAGCATCGACCCGGTGCCAGCGCGACACTTCGCCGGCGCGCAGCAAGAAATAGATCGCCGTTGACGCGCCACGGTCGCCGTCCGCCACGCGTGTCGGATCCCTGAAAGTTTCACGAAAAGTGCCGCCCTCGGGATGCGGTTTGAGTTCGAGCAGCCGAACGACGTCATCGGCGGTGAGTCGGGTTGCCATCACGACTGCGCTAACCCTTGTTTTTCAATTCGCGAAGGCGGGCGAAGACTTGCCAATCGGACGCGCCTTCGAGCCCCAACCTGGCGCGAACGGCCGTCGAGCCGGTACGCAAAAAAGGGTTCGTTGCTTTTTCGACGCCAAGCGTGGTCGGAAGCGTTGGTTGGCCCGCAGCGCGCAGAGTTGCAACCTCATCCATTCGTTTGGCGAGGGCCGCATTTTCCGGTTCGATAGACAACGCGAAGCGACCGTTGGCGAGAGTGTATTCGTGGCCGCAGTAGATCGCCGTCGCGTCGGGGAGGAATGAGAGCTTGCTGAGCGACGCCCACATGGTTTTGGCGTCGCCTTCAAACATGCGGCCGCAGCCGAGCGAAAACAACGTGTCGCCCGTGAAAGCTATTTGGTCGTCGGGCAGCCAATAGCTGATGTGGCCCAGTGTGTGGCCAGGCGTTTCGATGACCCGAACAGCGTGCCCGGCGATGTTCAATTGCGAGCTTTCGTCGACGCCGATATCGAGGCCGGGAATCCGGTCGGCTTCGGCCGACGGCCCCCAGATTTGGCACCCAAAAAAACCCTTTAATTCAAGGTTCCCGGCCGTGTGGTCGTTGTGATGATGTGTTGTCAGAATGTGCGTGAGACGCCAGCCCCGCGACGCCAGTGCCGACTTGACGACCGCCGCATCGGGCGCATCGATTGCCACCGTTTCGCCCGTTTCCGGCGCATGGAGCAAAACACAATAGTTGTCGGTGAGACACGGAATTTGGAGGCGTTGCAGTGCTTGCATACTAGCAGTGTGCTGAGTGCTTTGAGTGGTGTCAATTCACACCACTTTGAGCGCGTTCCTTCCCGGGCGGCGCAACCATTATTGTGATCGGCGCGCCGCATGCGATGTCGGTCGGCGCACCACGCCGCCGTGTGGGTTAATGACGAACGCTGCTCAAATCGCGCAGGCAATGCTCGACGTGTTGCTTATCCGTCATTCGAAGAATGTGTTGTAACGATTTGAGTGGGTTACGAGCAAAATTCAACTGTCGGTAACTCTTGGAAAGCCATAGTACAAGCTGTGGGCAACCTGATTCGCGGACGATGTGCTGATTCGGTGATGTCGATCAGCTGCCGACCGCTTGCCCTGCGTTCATCGTGCCAGTTGGCCAGTTTCAGTGCGTACGTTCGATTGAACTCCATTGAGGCGGCGGCCATGCGTGGCTTTAGGCGAGTTTTGACGGCGATCGCGATTCCGCTTTGCGGCGTCGTTGGCTGTGCCGTGTCGCCAATCCCGCTGAGCGACCTCGAACTATCCGCCGCCGCCGATGCCAATCTCGCACAGGTGGTGGCTGATCAGGAGCCCGTGTCCGGTCCAGTGACATTGTACGAAGCCATGGCGCGGGCCCTCAAATACAACCTTGATCATCGCGTAGAAGAAGCTGAAGCGGCCGTGCGGGTCGCTGAACTCGACCTGTCGCATTACAGTCTGCTGCCTGGCATTGTTGCGAACAGCGGATATGCTGGCCGTGAAAATTTCAATGCGTCGTCAAGTTTCAATCTTGAAAACAACACCGCCAATTTCGGCTCGTCGACAAGTCAAGAAAGAGAAATTCGGTCGGCTGACGTCGGAATCAGCTGGAATATTCTAGATTTCGGGCTGTCGTACGTGCGGGCGCGGCAAACCGCCGACAAAGTGCTTATTCAAGATGAAATGCGCCGCAAAGTCATTCATCGCGTCGTCGAGGATGTGCGCACCGCCTATTGGCGCGCGATCAGCGCTGATCGGTTGATGTTGCGCCTGTCCAAGCTCGAAGGCGAAACGCGAAAGGCCCTTGCCGAAACGCGCACGCTTTACGAGCAACGCGAAACTTCCCCGATCACGGCGCTGACGTATGAGCGCGAGCTCGTTGAAATCAAGCAAAAGATCGGCGAAATTCAGCGCGATTTAAACACGGCTAAAGCGCAGCTGGCGGCGTTGATGAACATCAAACCGGGTACGCCTTTCCAATTGGCGATGGAAAGCCGCAAGGCAAAATCTCTCCAGCTTACGGCCAGCATGGACGATATGGTCTCCACGGCCGTTTACAATCGGCCCGAGCTTCGCGAAGTCCAATATCGCCAGCGTATCAACCTGCGTGAAGCTGACGCGGCTTTGCTCGAAATGCTGCCGGGAATGCAGCTCTATGCCGGCTCAAACTTCGACAGCAACAGCTTTCTCTTGAATGCCGATTGGACCAACTGGGGCGCCAAGGCGAGCTGGAATTTGTTGAAGGTCTTCTCCTATCGCACTCGGCAAGGCGTTATCGATCTGCAGGACGACATGTTAACTGCCCGGTCTTTGGCGCTGACGATGGCGGTGATTACGCAGATCCACGTGTCGCGCATTCGTTTTTTCCACGCTCAAAAAGAATTGCAAACCGCCGCCGAATATCGCGACGTTCAGCGTCGCTTGCTGGAGCAGATGCGGGCGGAAGCGCGGGCTGAGCGGATCAGCAAGCAGACCATCATACGCGAAGAAATGAATACGCTTGTGGCCGAGGCTAAATACGATATCGCATATGCACAATTGCAAAATGCTTATGCAAACTTGTTTTCGTCGATGGGGCTTGATCCCTACGCCTGGGAAGTCGACCGCAGGCAGAGCTTGCGCGATGTGACGGCGACGCTACAGCAACTGTGGTTTGAGCGCGGCGATCTGAATGCTGGCTGGTCAAAGCGGTTGGCCTCGGCGCAATAACCGGCTTGATTGGATCGATGGCGTTTGGCCCGGTTTCTTGATCTCGCAGCTAATTTTTTAATGAGACCGCGAAAATATCGCTAATTACGGCGCGCGCTTGGTATTGCCGCCATAAATGATTTGTCAACTTTTGGTTTTGCATTAACGGGCCCGAAAGTCCTCTCTGGTAAGCATATATCCAGTAGAAGCGTAAGCCGGCGTTGTATGCCGTCTCGGAGTGCGTATGAAACCCGCCATTAAAACTGTATGCGTAGGGCTGGCTTGCGGACTGTTGCCGACCGTTACGGCAAGTGCCGTCAATGCACCAACGATCGACGAAGCCGGCGTGCCGGTCCGCGGCGTCGTCCGTGCTGTTGAACAGGCACAAATTTCGACCGACCTGATGGCGCGCGTCGAAAAAATAGGCTTTCGCGCCGGCGAAGCCTTCAAAAAAGGCGATGTGCTCGTCGCCTTTGATTGCGTTCGCTATCGGGCCGATGCCCAATCTGCCGATGCGACTTGGCGTGAAATGAAATTGACGCTCGAAAGTAACGAGCAACTTGAAAAATTCCGCGCAGTTGGCCGTCACGACGTCGCAATTTCAAAGGCGCGCGTCGATAAAGCCGAAGCGGACGCGCGCGGTCTTGCGGCGCGCGTGGCGCAGTGCGAGATCCTGGCACCCTACGATGGCCGCGTCGCAGATCTAACCATCAACGTGCACGAGCAGCCGCAGCCGAATGCAGCATTCTTGTCGATTGTCGGCGCAGGGAACCTCGAGATTGAGCTGATTGTCCCGTCGAACTGGCTGACGTGGTTGAAAGTCGACAGTGCATTCGCGTTCAACGTCGATGAAACGGATCGTCAATATGAAGGGCGGGTTGCGCGCGTCGGTGCTTCTGTCGATGCCGTTAGCCAGATGGTCAAAGTCATCGCCATCTTCGATACGGCCGTCACCGATATTTTGCCGGGCATGAGCGGTTCGGCGACATTCACGCAGCCGAACGGGTGATGCGATGTCGATCGCCAATTCGCAAATTGATCAGCCTCGCAAATCGACTGTTATGATGCAGGCGGCGCCAAAAGTCTCCGGACAGCCGGCGATTGGTGCCGTCAAAACCGGCGATAGCCAGGCAGCGCTGATCGCGTTGCTGAGAGTTGAGGCCGACGCGCGCGACGTGACGACCGAGCACGATTTAATGCTGCTCATCGCCAACGAGATGCGCAAGTTGACGCGCGCCCGGCAAATCTTCGTTCTCAAAACCGGCTACAGTGGCCGCCAGGAAGTCCAGGCCATTTCCAGCCTGCCGTCCGTTGATCGCAACGCGCCTCTCGTCCAGTACATTGAAGAGATCGTACAGCATTCAGCCGCGAAAAAACTTCTAGGGGCAGCGGGTCAGTTAGACACGTCCGCAGCCGACGCTGGAGGCGCTGGAGCCGCGTATCCGTTCCGATCTCTGATGTGGCTGCCGATGCGCCACGGCAAAAGAGCGCTGATCGGCGGCATTGTGCTCGCACGCGAAGACGTGTGGAACGAGTCGGATCTCGTCGTGG
The DNA here is from genome assembly GCA_021732485.1 of Hyphomicrobium sp. GTDB lineage: Bacteria > Pseudomonadota > Alphaproteobacteria > Rhizobiales > Hyphomicrobiaceae > Hyphomicrobium_B. Next base: position 8,526 of record JAKFUV010000017.1, on the reverse strand, counting down.
CGACGCGCTTGGCGCGGACATTCACCCACGCTTGGTTTGCATTGATTGGAAATCCGCGCCAAATCGTGCGCGATATTCTGGCACCGAAGCGTTGGCACGCGCTGGCGGTGGTGGCCATCGTCATGGCTCTATGTCTTATCGAAGTGCCGCTGTCAGCACTGGCGCCCGTCGAAGTGGTACCGCGCGATCCCTTCGTGGTGGCGGCGCCGATCGATGGTGTGATCGAAAGTATTGCGGTCGATCCCAACCAAGCTGTCAGAGTGGGCGATCTACTCGTCAAGCTCAGTGATACGACGTTACGCAATAAGCTCGAACTGGCGGAACGCGATGCTCAGGTCGCCGAAGCTCGTCTGAAGCAGGCCAATCAAATGGCCTTTTCTGACCCCAAGGGGATGCATGAGATCGCGATCGCGAGATCCGAGCTTGCCGTAAAACTTGCCGAGCGCGACTTCGCCCGGGAGCTTTTGGCTAAGTCGGAAATTCGCGCCGTGCGCAGCGGTGTGGTCATCTATTCCGACAAGCGCGAACTGACGGGACGCCCGGTGGCGCTTGGCGAACGCATTCTCGAAGTTGCCGACGCCGACAAAATTGAAGCTCGGATCGAGCTGCCGGTTGCGGACGTCATCACCCTTGTTCCTGGCGCGCGTGCCAAGCTGTTTCTTGATAGTGATCCGCTGCGGCCGTGGAGCGGATACGTCCGGCGCGCCGACTACAAAGCGCGTGTGACCGAAAACGATAAGCTCGCCTTGAGGGTTGTTGCTTCGTTTTTGCATCAGGGCGAAAAGCGCAGCTTGCCGCGTCTCGGCGTGCGCGGCACGGCGCAAATTTCCGGTGAAGACGTTCCGCTGGGGCTGTACCTGTTTCGCCGTCCGTTGACTGCGTTGCGCCAATGGATCGGACTCTAACATGCAAATCGCCGCCTCGCCGGCACCGGCGCCAAAACTTCCAGAATTGCGCCAAGATCTGCGCCTGGAGAAAGCAGCTCCCGCCGCCGACGGCACGCCGATGTGGATCGTCATCGATGCTACGCAGCATCGCTATGTCCAGGTCGGCGAGACGGCTCATCACTTATTGGCCAAGTGGCGTCCCGGTATCACGTATGGCGAGCTGCAAGCGGCGGTCGCGCACTCTTCCGGTTATACAGTGACGGCCGACGAAATTGCCGAGTTCATTCAATTCCTGTCGATGAACAGCCTCACGCTGGAACCGATGTCGGGTGATTGGCGGCACTATTCGGCTGTCGCCGCGCAAGGCCGTCACGGTTGGATCACCTGGCTCATCCACAACTACCTCTTCATCCGCGTCCCACTGTTTCAACCCGATGCGTTTTTGCGCCGATGGTTGTCGTTGGTCGCACCGCTTGGCAGTCGCGTGTTTGCAATTGTCGTCGCGTGTTTCGGTCTCGTCGGCCTGTATTTGACGTCGCGGCAATGGGATTCCTTCACAGCGACATTCGAGGACTTTTTCTCGCTGGAAGGCGCATTGACGTACGCCGTGGCTTTGACGATTGTCAAAAGTGCCCATGAGCTTGGCCATGCCTTTACTGCGGTGCGCTATGGCGTGCGTGTCCCAAGTATGGGCGTGTGCTTTCTCCTACTTTTTCCCGTGCTGTATACGGACGTCACCGACGCTTGGCGGCTAAAATCGCGGCGCGCGCGATTGCACATCGGCGGCGCCGGCGTTGCGGTGGAGCTGGCACTCGCGTGTTTTGCGACGTTCTTTTGGGTGTTCCTGCCGGATGGCATCCTCAAGGGCCTGGCGTTCTCGATTGCCACCGTTGGTTGGGTGATGAGCCTTGCCGTCAACCTCAATCCGTTGATGCGGTTCGACGGCTACTATCTTTTCGCCGACGCGATTGGCATCGATAATTTGCAGGCTCGGGCTTTCGCGCTTGGCCGCTGGCGGTTGCGCGAATTTCTGTTTGCCGTTGATGAGCCGGCCCCGGAACGTCTGCCTGACAAAATGCGGCGCCTGCTGATCGTCTATGCGTGGGCGACTTGGATCTACCGCCTCATCGTATTCACCGGCATCGCTGTCGTCGTGTATCACATGACGTTCAAGTTGCTTGGCATTGTGCTTTTCCTGATTGAAATCGTCTATTTCATCATCAAGCCGGTTTATGGCGAAGTCTGCGTTTGGCGGAAAAAAGGCCGCCGCTTGATGGATTCGACCCGCAGTCGGATCACCATTTCAATGGCCGCTGTGATGTTCCTCTGGTTCGTCACGCCATGGTCGACGCGCATCGCAATTCCTTCCATTCTCGAAGGCCAGAATATCTCGCGCGTCTACCCGCAGCGGCCGGGCGTCGTTGAGCGTGTTTGGGTTCGCGTTGGTGAGCGCGTCATCGCCGGTCAAACCCTCGTCGAACTTTCGTCGACCGAGATTGTGTTCAAACTGAAAGTGGCGCGGCGCAAGAAAGCACTGACATTGACGCGTCTCGCCCGCCGATCGGTCGATGTCGAGGATCGCAACGATAGCCTTACTCTGGGGCAGCAACTTAAATCCTTGAACGCCGAGATCGCCGGGCTCGAACGTGAGGCCGCTGAGCTGATTATTCGCACGCCTGCGGCGGGTATTGTCGCTGAATTGAATGGCGAGGTGCATCCTGGACGCACGATTGGGCATTCTGAATTCGTGGCGATGATTCGTAGCGGCAAGGATCTCGTGGCGCGCGGTTATATCGCCCAAGCCGATGCGCAACGCGTTGAACTTGGCGCCGATGGCTACTTCGTTCCTGAAGAGCTGGATCGTAGCCGGATTGCCGTCAAACTGGACGTCATCTCCACGGCCGCTGCTGCGTCGATCGATATCACTGAGCTTGCATCCACGTATGGCGGACCTATTGCCGTTCGCCCGCGCTCGGGCGCTCGCGGCAGTCGCGTCCTATCACCCATCGATGCTCGCTATCTGGCGACCATGGACGCAAGCAATGAACGCCTGCCTGTTACCGCGCAGCGCGGTGTGGTGTATCTACTCGGTCAGGCGCAAAGTCCAGCGCAGCGATTTTTCCGTCAAGTCGGCTCCGTGCTGGTTCGCGAAAGCGGACTTTAATTCGGCGGTTTATTAAACTTTTTTTACCGACCCTAGCGACTTCCCCTCCGCGATCTTCAGCGGTCGCAGCCAATCACGCCGTAGATTGAAGCACATTTTGCGCCAATTACTTAGATTTGCCGCGAGACGCCATTTAGTGGCCAATCGATTTCGGAGCCAACGTTAATATCGGTTAACGGCTCATTGGATAGTAATTATTCCATGAATGATCCAATTATTTTTCGGTTATAAACATTTAGAAAATAATTCAGGCGCTAAATTCAATCCAGCTAGGACGAGGTCGGGCTTTCCCTTGCCTCAGATCCGGCATTGGATGAAGACCATGAATAAATTTGTCCGGCCCAACTCTATTTTGGGCCGCAAAGCTGGCAAATCGCCAATGGCTTTGCAGCGCGATCTGCGCCAAACGCTGTCGTATCGCGCACTTGAATCGCGTATTGCGTTTGATGGCGCAGCGGTCGCAACCGCTGCAGCCGTGGCCGATGCGCCGGCCGCTGACACGCATGCACCGGCGGAGGCTGGCCCGTCGGCGGCCGCGCAAGCCGAGGGCGCCCAGCACACCGGTGGGGATACTGGCACCGAAAGTCCGGTGGCCGGCGAAGGGCATGGCCCACATGGTGACGGCACGGCGCACACCGCCAGCGATGAAACATCGATGCTGCTGGAGGCTTTCGCCGCCGGTCCGCAGCCAACGGGCGGCCACACGACCATCGCCTTCATTGACCAGAATGTCGACGACATCGCAACAATTGTGGCCGGCATCGATCCGTCGACTGAAATCGTTCTTCTCGACGGATCAAAGAGCGGTCTCGATCAGATCGCAGCCCACCTCGCCAATCGCACTGACGTCGATTCGGTGCATATTATTTCGCACGGTGAAGCCGGCCGAATTTATCTCGGCACCGATACGCTGTCTCAGGCGACACTCGCGAAATACTCCGACCAACTGACCACAATCGGCAGCTCATTGTCCGCAGATGGCGATATTCTGCTTTACGGATGCAACGTTGCCGAGAGTGACGATGGCGTCGCTTTGGTGCGTTCGCTTGCCAATATAACGGGCGCGGACATCGCGGCCTCGGACGATGCGACAGGCTTTGAAGGTCTCGGTGGTGATTGGTCGCTCGAGGTCAGTGCCGGCCAGATCGACGTTGCGGCCATCAAAGTCGTGAACTGGGAGCATTTGATGGCTCCGATCTCAATCACGGCACTGAATGGCACCACCATCACAGCCACGACGCTTGCCGATAATATCGCGGGTTCTGGCGTCACCGTTGTCTCGGCAGCCTATACCGGCGACAACTCGCAAGCCGGCACATTCACGAGTGCCACCGGATATTCCGCAGAGTGGCTGTCCTATGGTTCCGGAACGATTTTCTCGACCGGCAGTGCGAGCTCAGTAATCGGGCCGAACACCGCCAGCAACACATCGGTCAATGCGCCGGGCACCGGTAGCGACGCGGATTTCAACGTTATCGGCGGTGGTACGTCGTTCGACACGTCGGCGTTGGCTATCACTTTCATTCCAGATAGCAGCCAAGTCACGCTGCAATTCACGTTCGGCTCAGAAGAATACAACGAATACGTCTACGCCAATTTTAATGATGCCATCGGTGTCTGGGTCAACGGCGTGCACGTGTCTTTGACGCCGGCCGGCAACGCGATCGCCATCGACACGATCAATCAGGCGGGTACGTATACACCGACGAACGGTGTTCTGGCGAACGATGCCAATCCGACCAATGGCGTTTTCGATTCTGCCAGTCCATCGCTCTTCATCAATAATGCGCCGAATGCCGGAACCTATAATACGGCAATGGACGGATTTACCGTCACGCTGACGCTGGTTGCAAACGTCAATATTGGTGTTGCCAACACCATCCGGCTCGGCGTTGCCGATATTGGCGATGCGGCCTATGATTCTTGGCTGTTCGTGCGCGAGAACAGTCTGCAGTCAACAACAATCGCGAACACCGATTTCGCCACGACCACCGTCAACGCACCTGTCACGATCAATGCCACGGCCAATGATTGGGATATGCAGGGCGATGCGCTGTCGATCACGCACGTGACCGATAAGCCGATCACCGCCGGCGGACCTGCCGTGACCTTGGCGACGGGTGCCACGGTGCAGCTTGGGCTCGACGGTAAGCTGATCTATACGCCGGCGGCGGGGCAAACGGGTTTCGAGAACTTCACGTATTCGATCACTGACGGCAACGGATCGACTGCGGTTGGTTTCGTCAATGTCACGATTGGCGTAAATACGGCGCCGGTCATCGACCTCAATGATAACGGCACGTCGGCAAGTCGCGACAATTCCGTGGCGTATTCGGAGGGCGGTGCCGCAGTCGCGGTGGCCACAGCAACCGCCGGTGTGACCGACACCAACGACGTCAGTTTCCCAAGCGCATCCATCGCACTTGGCGGATTTCAATCGCCGGGCAATGAGGTCCTGTCGATTGGTGGCACAGCCTTCACATTTGGGACCGCGCAAACGGCAATCGTTACTGCGGGCGCTGTCAGTATTCGCGTCACCTATGATGGCGGTTCAGGCATTACGATTACCAACGCCGCGCCAGATAGCGAAATTCCACGCGCTTCGCTTGATACTTTGATCCGGTCGATTACCTATCGCCACAACGGTGATGCCATCACGGACGGCAACAGAACACTGAGCTTCAATGTCTCCGATGGTCAGGCAAACTCCAACACCGCCGTGGCAACGATTGCCGTAACCGCCGTCAACGATGCGCCTGTGAACACGCTACCATCGGCGTTTACGGCTGGAACGTCATCACCGCTATCGCTGATCGGCCTTGCGATCGCCGATCCCGACCTGCCATCAGGCCCTGTAACGACAACGCTTTCCGTGTCGTCTGGTACATTGACGTCCGCCTCAGGTGGCGGCGTTACCGTCACCGGCAGTGGCTCGAGCAGCATCGTTCTCACCGGAACGGTTGCGCAAATCAACGCGTTTCTTGCCAGCAGCGCTCCACAGTTTTCCGCAAGTGCCGCTGGTTCCGTGACGCTGACGATGGTCACGAATGATGGAGGGAACGTCGGCACCGGCGGAGCATTGTCCGACACCGACACATCAACGATCACTGTCGTTGCTGGGCCAATCGTCGATCTGAATTCAACCCCGGCGCCGTCCATCGTCACGGGAACGACGACGAGTAATCTTGTGGTGCTTGGAAACTTCGGCACGACCGCGAACGGTACGCCACCGGCGCCTTGGGTCGAGGGTACGCAGACAAACGCCGGTGCCGTGGTTCTCAATGGCAGTGATGGGCGGTTCGATTGGACACAGAATCCGAACGCCAACGCGACGCTGAGTCAGGCCATTACCGTGCCGGCTGACACGTCTGTCACGACAAGCACGGCCACAAGCACAACCACCACCACGACGCACGATGAGGTTACGAGTGTGGCGTTTGGCATCGCTTGGCAAAATCAAGATGCCTCACGTGGGAACACGCTCACGGTGTCATACGGTGGGGTCACCTACGCCACATTCACATCAGCGCAGACCGGAACGGCAAATGCCGCCGGCCTGGTCGGAACGTGGGTCTATTCCAACGGAGCGAGCGGGCCTGCTACGACACTATCTGTCGCTGACGAGGTCACCGGTGCCCTCACAACGCTGACAATTACGCTGCCAAGCGGTATCAGCGCGTCCGCAAATCTCGTCTTCACATACGGCGCTGGCTTGGGTGCGGGTACCAATCACGATGACATTTCTATCGACAACGTGGTTCTGACTGCCACCCGAACCACGACGACGACCACCACAACGGCCGATACTGCTGACAACAACTGGACGGCGACATTCGTCGAAAATGGCTCGCCAGTCTCGATTGCCGACATTGACGGTTCCGTGTTCGACAGTGACAGCACCAACATGCAATCGGCGCTGGTAACGCTGACCAATCAGCAGTCAGGCGATCGATTGCTGGTGAACGGCTCGTCGGCGGCATCGGGATCGATTGGTGGCATTTCGTGGACCCGGACGAACTCTGTAGTGACGTTTTCTGGAACGGCAACGACGGCGCAGTACGCAGCCGCAATTCGACTTGTCCAATTCGAAAACACGACCGATACGCCCGCAGCAGTCGCGCGCATCATCAATGTGACGGTGAACGACGGTACGGTGAATTCAAATACAGCTGTTGCGACTATCTCAATTGATCGGTCTCCAGATCTTGTTAACGACAGCTACGTGGGCAACGAAGACACCGCGATCTCGGGCAATGTAACGTCCAATGACGATTTGGGCGACACGCCCGTCACGTCGATCGTTATTGCATCCGGTCCCGCAAATGGAACTCTGACGTCATTCAATACGTCGACGGGAGCCTTTGTTTACACGCCGAACGCCAACTTCAACGGCAGCGATTCGTTCACATACACTGTGACGGATGCTAACGGAGATTTTAGAACAGCCACCGTGTCTGTCACCGTCACTCCCGTGAACGATCCGCCGACGCAGGTGGTGCCAGGCGCGCAGACCACGGCGGAAGATACGACTCGCGTCATCACCGGCACCTCGGTGGCCGATGTCGACGGCGGCGCTCTGACCACGACACTCACACTCCCGGCCGGAGCCGGCACGCTGTCGGTGATCACCGGCGGCGGCGCGACGATCACCGGCAACGGCAGCACCACCGTGACGATTGCGGGAACCGCGGCGCAGATCAACGCGGCCATCGCCTCGATCAGCTATGTTCCGGCGGCGGATTACTTCGGCTCGACGACTCTGAGCGTCGCCACCAGCGACGGCGTCGCCACGGCGTCGAACAGCATCGCCATCACGATCACGCCGGTGGCCGATATCGTCAACGACAGCGTGACGACGAACGAAGACACAGCGGCGACGTTCAACGTGCTGACGAATGACAGCTTCGAGAATGCTGGTCGCAGCATCACCAGCGTGACCCAAGGCACGAACGGCACCGTCAGCTTCACAGCGGCCGGTGTCGTGACCTACACGCCGAACGCCAACTTCAACGGCACGGACTCGTTCACGTACACCGTGACCAGCGGCGGCGTGACGGAGACGGCCACGGTCTCCGTGACCGTGACTCCCGTCAACGATCCACCGACGCAGGTGGTGCCGGGTTCGCAGACGACGGCGGAAGATACAACCCGGGTGATCACCGGGACCTCGGTCGCCGATGTCGACGGCGGCGCGCTGACGACGACGCTGACGCTACCGGCAGGTGCCGGCACGCTGTCGGTTGTCACCGGTGGCGGCGCGACGATCACCGGCAATGGCAGCACCACCGTCACCATCAACGGCACGGCGGCGCAGATCAACGCGGCCATCGCCTCGATCAGCTATGTTCCGACGGCGGATTACTTCGGTTCGACGAGCGTGTCGGTCGCCACCAGCGACGGCGTCGCCACGGCCTCCAACAGCATCGCCATCACGATCACGCCGGTGGCGGACATCGTCAACGACTCGGTCACGAC
>JAKFUV010000020.1 GCA_021732485.1 Hyphomicrobium sp. | reverse complement strand
CGTAGTCGAGGACATAGTGCGGCGCCAGCACAAGGCGCCATGAGAATGACAGCACGCCCGTCGTCGAGCATGAGCCCCAGCGGCTTGTCTGATCACGCACGGCGATGCGTTTGGCTTTCAACCCGAGCCGGCGGGCATGGAGGGCGACACTTTGGTCGAGATCGCGCCGGGCTTCCTCGAACAGCCAATCGCGCAACCGCCGCGAACCGTGCGCACAATCTCCCGGCACGTGGATCTCGGGCCATTGGCCGTTGATGTCAGCTGGCGAACCGTTCCGCGACACGCCGCTGCTTTGTGCCAACGTGACCAGCCGCGTCCTAACCGCTTTTGTGAACACGACGCGATGAGGCTCGCCGCGCAGAGGCATCATCGTGCCGTGCTTAAACGGCACCGAGCACGGCAGGCTATCGAGCCGCTCACGAACCCAATCGATGTGCCGATCGAGAAACGAACCGGCCTCGTCGAGATCGCATTGCACCGGGATGGTGACCACGACGGCACGCCGCGTCCGGCTGATCCGAAGGGTGAGACGACGAGCGCCGGGATGTCGCCGAACCTCAAGCTTGGCGCCGATATCTTCAAGGGTGGAGGATTTGTTGAGCGCGGCGGCTGGCTTTTTTCGCGGCGTTGCCGTTGCCGGTCGTGCTGTGGCCGATGGCAGGTTCGCTGACGCTCGCGTCTTGCGCATGTAAGTTGGACCTCTCGGCGTGGTGTGTCACGCGATCGTTGCACGCTGACTGATAGCACGTCGAAACGCAATTCCACAGATGATCACGATATTCGTTGACGTAGCAATGTTCGCTCGGTTGCTCCAGCGGCAACACACGCCAGAGCGTCAGCGCAGCATAAGTGTGGCGTCGCGGTCGCAGCCGCTCAGTCAGCGTATTGCTTTTTCGAGGGCATCCGCGACCTCACTGACGTTGGTCGAATGCGGCACCGGCGCCACAAAATGTCCGTCCTTGCCCATCACGTAGAAAAGCGCGGCATGATCATAGCTGTACTGATCGGGAGCTTTTTCATCAGTAATTTTTTGTGCATAGACGCGATAGGTTTTGATCGCAGCCGCAATCTCGTCTTCGCTGCCGGTGAGGCCGATAAGGCGCGGGTGAAAACTCCGGACGTAGGCTGCAAGTTTTTCCGGCGTGTCGCGTTTGGCATCGATCGTAATGAACACGGGCGTGATGTCATCGGCCTTGGGACCAAGTTTTTCGAGCGCCGCCGACATGACCTGCAAACCTGACGGGCAGATATCCGGGCAATTGGTAAAGCCAAAAAATACGAGCATGTAACGGCCGAGAAAATCCTTGTCGGTGACCCGTTTTCCAGTGTGATCCGTGAGTGTAAAAGGCCCGCCGACAAGGGCTTTTCCCGAGGTTTTCTCGTCGCTCGACTGACCGACTTGGAGCGGCGGCTGAAACATCAGCGCTGCGACGGCTGCGCCCGTGACGAGACCTGCAAGCGCCAAAGACAACAGTTTGGTGTTCATGCGCTTGAAGTCTCCGCATAGGTTTGCGTATTTAAGCGGCAGTAGTGGGCCATCGAGCCAGATCATTCAAGCTGCGCAAAGCGCATGCGTCCTCGCGTCACGACGCTGTGCAACGACGGATAAACGCAGCACTTCGAGTCGCATGGCAATCGAGAGCTTAAGGACATGAGACCGTGACGACATCGACGCCATCACTGGCCGAACAGAACAAATTACCGCTGCCGAACAAGAATATTTTACAGGCCGGCGTCAAAGGCATCGTCAACGCGCGTGAGAGCCAGCTTCGCTTGGTCACGTCGGTGCGGCTGCGCTGGGCTGCGGTGCTCGGGCAATTGTTGGCCGTCGGCGTTGTCACCGGCGTCTACGGTTTTGCGATGCCACTTGCCAATTGCTTAGTGCTGATCGCGCTCTCGGCGTGGCTAAATGTCTTTCTGGCGATCCGCTACCCGGCACGCCACCGGCTGAGCACGCCGTTCGCAACGGCGTTGCTGCTCTACGACATTTTCCAATTGTCGGCGCTCCTCTATTTTACGGGCGGCATCCAAAATCCGTTTGTCGTGCTGCTGGTGGCGCCGGTGACGGTTTCCGCCGCAACGCTGCCGCCGCGCTACACCATCGCGCTCGGTCTCGTTGTGTTCATTGTCGCGGCATTTCTGGTGACCAACTACCACCCGTTGCCTTGGCACGCAGGAATTCACTTCGATCTTGAGCGCGATTACAAAATCGGTGTTCTGGTTGCGCTTGTCGCAACCACTGTTTTCATGTCGTTCTACACGTGGCGGCTCAACAAGGAATCGCGGCAAATGTCGGCGGCACTGGCGGCAACCGACATGGTGCTGGCCAGTGAGCAACGGCTACACGCGCTTGACGGTTTGGCCGCCGCCGCTGCGCATGAACTCGGTACGCCGCTGTCGACCATCGTCCTCGTCGCCAAGGAACTCGAATACGAACTCGGTGCCGACAGCCGCTATCGCGACGATCTTCAGTTGCTGCATGGCCAAGCCAAACGCTGTCGCGAAATTCTCCAGAAGCTGACGCGCCGGCCCGACGAGCAAGACCCGATGCATGCCACGATCACGGTCCGCGAATTGCTCGATGAGGCCTGCGAGCCCTATCGTCTGCGCGGCATGCGCATCATCGTGGCCGCCGCCAGCTTTGCCGATGCCGACGAGGGCGGGCGCATCGAACCGGTCGGTCATCGCCGCCCCGGCGTCATCTACGGGCTCGGCAACATCATTGAAAATGCCGTCGGGTTCGCTGCGACTGAAGTCCAGCTGTCCGCCCGCTGGAACAGCGAAAGCGTCGTCGTCACGATTGCCGACGATGGACCGGGCTTTGCCCCTGATGTCATGGACAATATCGGCGAGCCCTACGTCAGCACACGCAGCACTGACGACAAAGGCGATAAGGCGCACACGGGACTTGGTCTTGGTTTTTTCATTGCCAAAACTCTGCTGGAGCGGTCGGGTGCCGTCGTTAACTTTACCAATCAGGCTGAGCCGCGCACCGGCGCCATCGTTCAGGTTGCGTGGGCGCGATCGGCGTTCGAAGTGTCGGCCGATGCCTTCGATTGGCCGGGGCGTCGCAAAGCGCCGGTATTCAACGCTTAAACTCGCGCTTCCGGCATGGATCTGCGCCTGCAACTCGTCCGCGCCACCAATCCAAGCATCGGCCATAAACCTAGCCGCCGTTTCTCGAAACTAACGGTTGCACCGGCGTTCCGCGCGATAGATTATGCGGCGCATTCAAAAACCAGGGGCCAAAGTACCCCGGAGGCTCCTGTGACGACCGAAGACCTTTCCTTCAAGCAAGACGAATTGCCGGCCGACCGCTCGCTCGTGATCGTCGATGACGATCGTGCGTTTCTGCAGCGTCTCGTCCGGGCGATGGAATTGCGGGGGTTTGAAGTTCGCTTTGGCCATTCCGTTGCCGAAGGCGTCGAACTGATCCGCGAAAAAGCCCCGGCCTTTGCCGTCGTCGATATGCGCTTGGAAGACGGCACCGGGCTGGATGTCATCGCCGAGCTGGCTCGTGCGCGCCCAGATTCACGGGCGATCGTGTTGACCGGCTACGGCAACATCGCGACGGCAGTCAGCGCCGTCAAGCTTGGTGCTGTCGATTATCTGGCGAAACCCGCCGATGCCGATGACGTGACGGACGCACTGCTTGCTCCAACGGACTCCAAGGCGCCACCTCCGGACAATCCGATGTCCGCCGACCGTGTGCGCTGGGAACACATTCAGCGCGTTTATGAATTGTGCAATCGCAACGTCTCTGAGACGGCCCGGCGCTTGAACATGCATCGCAGGACACTCCAGCGCATCCTTGCCAAACGCGCGCCGAAGTAGCCTGCGTTTTTCAGTCGGTCAGACTCACAAGTTACGCGATGGATCATGCAGGCCATGTAGACGCATCGCGCCGACGCGAGCGAACGCCAAGAGCACCGCTTTTCGACGCGCCGCGCTGAGCCGATGGATCGGCGCCGGGCGGACCCAGTGACCGCCATAGCCGTCCGCTAAAATCAGGCCGGTGTCTTCGGGCAAGATGTCCTGAGGAAAATCAGCCGCCACGGCGAACGACAGCGCATCGCAGTAGTCGCGATACTCCTGCCATTTTCGGTCGGCCCTGAAATCGGCAATACTCGATTTGATTTCAACAATATGAATGTCGCCATGAATGCCAACGGCCATGATGTCGGCGCGCCGGCCGTTGGCAAGCGGCATTTCCGCCAGCGTCGCGACATTGGCGTCACGCAACAGGCGCTGCACGCCACGGCAGATCTGCGCCGCGAGACGTTCGTCTGTTTCGCTCGCGGGCGCCGCAGTAACAACATTCGCGTGCATGGCTGGTTTTATCGTCATGGTGCCGCCATTATGCGGGTAAGATCATGCGGCTCAAGCCGGTTGGTGCGTTGGCCGGCCGGTGGATCGTTGTCAGGACAATTTTTCGAATTGCGTTTTGAGCGGTGCCAGCACGTGCGCGGCGCTGGATATCGGGGCAAGGTTGAGGGCGGGGCGGAATGATGTTTTGGCGGGCGAAAACACCAAAACCAGGCGATGGTTCGATCCCGGGAGATGATGCGTCAAGCCCGTCAGCGGCAAGCGAACCGAATGAGGCGAGTTCAACCGCCGATGCCAAACCCGTCACGGCTCTCGATACGACGGTGGCGACGCCGCCCGCATCGCTGTCGGCTGCAGTCGCATCTTCCAGCACCAATGTCGTAACGCTGGTTTCGACGCGATTGACCGACCGGCTGGCCGATGTCGGCAGTGACATGGCGCCCTTGATTTCGCAGGAGTCGGGCGATCCGCTGACCGCCGAAGCGCTCGAAATGCTGCGCGTCACCATCGCTCAAGCCAAATCCGGCGCCCACAGTCTCATCTTGGCGCCGGTCGGACCCGCGACGCGATCAGCCGTCCGGCAACTGGCTGAAACCCGCGCCGAAACGCTCGAAGCGCCGCCGGATTGGATTTACGTTCCCGACTGGGATCGTCCAGGCCGCTTGATGCCCGTCGCGCTTCCGCACGGCGAAGGAGCACGCTTTGTCAGCGACGCCAACGCCGCGCTGGAAAAATCAGCCGCAATGTTCGATCGCCTCGTCGCCGGTGACGATCATCGCCTTAGCGTCGAACTGCTCGACGAAGAATTCCGCCAGCGTGGCGACAAAACCATCGACGGTTTGCGGCGTCGCGCCGAAGCGCAAAACATCGCCGTCATCAAATCGTTGAACGGCTACGTGCTCGCCCCCATGCATGACGGCAAGGCGGTGCGGCCGGACGTTTTCCGGGCGCTGCCGGAAGGTTTGAAGCGCGATGTCGAAAGCAAGATCTCAGCCCTCGAACACGAATTGCAAAGTCTCGTTTCGTTGGTGCCCGAAGCCGAAATGGAGGCCGACGACAAACACGCCGCGCTCATTCGGCAAGTCGCGCTCAGGGCCGTAAAACCCAATCTTGCCGTGCTCAAGAAAATGTATGCCAAGGCGAACGGCGTTGCGGCTGTCGCCGATCGTCTTGAACAAGGGTTTTTGCAGCGCGCGGCGGCGCTGGTGCGCAATCCAATCGGCGGCGCGACGGTTGCAACCTTGTTCACGCGGAGTCTTGGGGTGTTGATCGCGGAAGGCGCAAGCGGAGCCCCCGTCGTGATCTCCCGCAGCATTGCGCCGGAAGACTTATCGGGCGAAATCGGCCGCGACGTCTTCGGCGCGCCCGCCATACGGGCCGGCGATCTGATGCGGGCGAACGGCGGTATCTTGATCGTTGAAGCGTGGCGCCTCGCGGCGTTGCCGCAAACCTGGGCAGCTCTCAGCGCCGCGCTCGAAGCGCGCTTGCTGCAGCCCAAGGCAACGCCCGGCCTGGCTGTGACGGCCGATCCGGTGCCGCTCTCGTTGACCCTCATCTTGATCGCCGATCCGGTTTCCTACAAAAAGCTCGAGGCGATCGATCCCGGCCTCAGTCAGCATTTCACCAAAATCACCGATGTCGCCTCGCGCGTCGCACTCGACCAGCACGGTGAGCGGGCGCGATGATCGCCCACGTTGCCGAGGCGTCCGAGGGAAGTGGCCGCGTACTGCTGTGGCTTGATCCCTCGTTGCTCGCGGCGCCGCAAGCTTTGGAAGCCTCCGTTCGCTTGGCCTATGCCTACGGTTCCGAGCTTGAAACCATCGAAGTCGATCCGCCGCATCTTGACGCCGTCGCGCAATTGCCGCTCGGCCGCGTCGGCTTTCGCGCTCCCCTGAACATCGCCCATGCCGGCGACGAAATCGCCGCCCGTCAAACGCTTTCGGATGGCCATCGTGCCCGCGTCGACAAGATCGCCTCGCAATTTGGCGTGCCCGTGCGCCACGCACGAAGTACCGGTGAGGCCATCGATCGGCTGGCGCATCTCTGCACAGTGCGCGGACCATGGAACATCATCGTCCTGTCGCGCACCCCGTCCCTCGATCTGGCGTCGGTCGTTGCGAATGTTTTCGCCAATGTCAGCGGCGCGACCGGAGTTCTCGTTGGCTCGCGCCGCATCGAAGCATGGGGGTCGCGGGTGGCCGTCGTCGTTGAGGACGGCGAGCGCTTGCCCTCGATGCTGCGCACCGCTGAAAGATTGACGGGTACCGCCGGAAAAACCCATCTCGTCATCGCCGCCGTGACGAAAACCGCCTACCGCGATCTCGATGCCCAGGCGCGGTTGCTGACGGCTGGAAGCGATAGCATCAAATTCGAAGCAACTGGACCGACGCTGGGCGTCGATGGCGCCCTCGATGAACAACTGTCGGGCTGCCAGCCAAGCCTCGTCATCGCCCGCTTCGGCGGCACGCTGCTCAGCGATGGCCGCGCGCTGTCACGTTGTCTTGCCGTCACCGGCGCGCCATTTCTACTGGTGCGCTAGATTGCAGGTTTGGGGTTTAAGATCTCGGTTCGAACGTCGACCTAGGTTTTGGGGAATAGTGCTGCGGCGGGCCCGATAATCGCTGCGTCCGCCGCACCGATCGCCTTGAGATCTTTGCCTTCATAGTCGGTTGCCAGAAGCACGGCACGGATGACTTCAAGCCGGGCGCGGCGCTGATCGTTGGCCCGCACCAGTGTCCACGGCGAGATCGCCGTGTGTGTGAAACGAAACATATCGGCATGCGCCTTGCTGTAGTCGTCCCACTTATCGAGGGCGGCAATATCGACGTCAGAAAGTTTCCAGGTTTTCAGCGGGTCATAGCGGCGCTCGTGAAAGCGCTTGATCTGCATTTCGCGGCCGACCTCCAGGAAGAATTTGAAAACGCGGATCCCGTCGCGGACCAGCAGCCCCTCGAATTCAGGCGCTTCGCGCAAAAACACCGCAAGCTGATCGGCGTTGCAAAAGCCCATTACGCGTTCGACGCCCGCCCGATTGTACCAGGAGCGATCGAACAGCACGATTTCGCCGACGGTCGGCAGGTGGCCCACATAGCGCTGAAAATACAGTTGCCCGCGCTCGGTGTCGGTTGGTTTGGTCAAGGCGACGGTGCGCGTGTTGCGTGGATTGATGTGCTGGCGAAACGCCTCGATGCACGAGCCTTTGCCGGCGCCGTCGCGGCCTTCGAACAGACAGACGATGCGCCCGCCGGTTTTAATGTTGTGGGTCTGCAGCTTCACCAGTTCGACTTGCAGACGGTAGAGCTGCTCTTCGAAAGGCTCGCGCTTCATGCGCTTGTCGTAAGGGTATCCACCCGATGCCATCGATGCGTCGTCGATTGCTTTGGGCAATTCCGGATTGTCGATCGAGAAGCCTTTCGGCAGCGTCGCTGGCGCTGCGGGTGCGGGCTTTGCCGGGGCGGTGGCAGGTGGTTTGAACTCAGCCGTCGCCTCAGGCGCTACATCGAGCTTGGCTTTGCCGGCGGATTTATCTTTGACGCCGTTCTTGTCTTTGCCCATCGCGTAATCTTGCCCTTGCTGTCTGATGCCGTTCGGCGCGTCAGGCAGTGTTTAACAACGGCGCAACAAAAAAGGCCAGCAGCCCCCGCGCTGCTGACCTTTCTCTGCGATGCCGGGCGCCCCCTCCCGGCAAACGAAAACTGTTATCGAACCGTTTCTTTGACCGCGGCTGGTGGTGCCAATGTCAAACCAATAGGCATCCCGACGTCGCTGCGTTCGCGGCGGCGCGGTGCAGCCGGCTGGAAGGCCCGGCGCGCGTGCACTTCGCAATAGGGAAGTCCCAAAACTTTGTCGCGGCCGCAGAAGTGGAAATCGCTCATCTGTGGATCGCCAATCGGCCAGCGGCAGCTGCATTCGGTGAGCGTCTGTATAGTTTTGCGCTCGGCCATCGGGATGATCACTTCTTCGGCCGGTGGCACGTAGGTTTCCACATCCATGGAATACAGCGCGCGAACGGCCGGGTTGCCCACCTGTGCGAAGCGAGGTTTGGCCACCCGCTTGGCGTTGGCGATGCGAGTTCTCGGCCGATGGGTCTTCATTCTTGACGTGGTCGCCCGGCCCGAAAGGCCGAGGCGATGAACTTTGCCGATGACGGCATTGCGGGTTACGCTGCCAAGTCGACCTGCAATCTGGCTGGCGCTCAGCCCTTCCGACCAGAGCTTCTTCAAAAGCTCCACGCGCTCATCCGTCCAAGACATGCGTCTATCGCTCCTTGTCGAGCCGCAATTCAGCGGCGGTGCACCCCCCGGTGCCCGCGGAAATCCGGCCGATGAAGCTCGTCCAACGCACGCGTCGACAAAGACGCGGCGCCGAGGGACAACGATCCCGACCGGGCACAACGCAGAACTGACTGGAAACGCAGGACAAAACGCGCTTAGCGAAACGCGGGCACCTCGCAACAGGAGGGCCCAGGGCGCGGCTGACACTACTCAAAGCCGAGATAAAGGTGCAGGGCGCACCGCCACATCTCGTGGGTCAACACGGACAAATTACAACATGCTGAATCCCGTCTACAAGGCGGCGTCGCGTTTACGAGGCCATTGACAGGGAGACGTGTCTTCGTCGCCACAGATCGATTCGAGTCCGTGGATATCGATCCGATAGCAACAGGTCGTAGATTGCCGTCGTCGGCGGATCTTGAAGTGCTGCGACAAAGCCAATAAAAACGGGCTTTTCTTGCGCCGTCTCGTTGACAGCTAACGGCGTCACGCGTATCAAGGAATTTAACGAGGCCGCCAGGATTGGCGGCTTTTTGATTTTCTGCACGAGGGTCGCTGACACATGTCCGGGTCTCCTGCGGCGCGCGGGGTTACCCCGCTTGCTGCTCCCGCGAACGTCCAAACCCCTGCCTCAGGGGCATCTGAGATCGTGATGGGCACCTATGCCCGTCAAGATATCGTCTTCGCGCGCGGCGAGGGCGTCTGGCTGACCACGACGACCGGCGAGCGCTATCTCGATTTTGGCTCAGGGATTGCCGTCAACAATCTTGGCCACACCCACCCCCACCTTGTCGCCGCCCTGAAGGGTCAGGCGGAAACGCTGTGGCACACCTCAAATCTCTATCGCGTCGAGGGCCAGGAAACAGTCGCTGCGCGTCTTGCGGCGCTGACGTTTGCCGAACGGATTTTCTTTTGTAATTCGGGCGCTGAAGCCTGCGAAGGCGCGATCAAAATCGCGCGGCGCTATCATTTCGTTTCCGGTCACCCCGAACGCCAGCGCATCATTACTTTCCAGGGCGCCTTCCATGGCCGGACGCTGACGACGCTCGCGGCGGGCGGCAACCCGAAATACCTCGAAGGCTTCGCTCCGGCGGCCGACGGTTTCGATCAAGTCCCGTTCGGTGATCACGAGGCACTGAAAGCAGCGATCACGCCAGCCACCGCTGCCATCATGATCGAACCGATCCAGGGCGAGGGCGGCGTGCGCATGGTGCCGTCGCAGTGCCTCATCGGTTTGCGCGAGATGTGCGACGCGCACGGGCTGCTGCTGATTTTCGACGAAGTGCAAACCGGCGTCGGCCGCAGCGGCAAACTTTTCGCGCATGAGTGGGCCGGCATCACGCCCGACATCATGGCCGTAGCCAAAGGACTTGGCGGCGGCTTCCCGGTCGGCGCGATTTTAGCGACCGCAAACGCTGCCAGCGGAATGACACCCGGCACGCACGGCTCGACCTTTGGCGGCAATCCGCTCGCCATGGCGGTCGCAAACGCTGTGCTCGACGTCGTCACCGCGCCGGGATTTCTCGAAGACGTGCAGCACAGAGCTTTGCGTCTCAAACAAGGGCTGGCGAGCCTCAAAGACAGGTTCCCGGCCATCGTCGAAGATTGTCGCGGCACAGGGTTTTTAACTGGGTTGAAACTCAAGGCCAACATGCAGCCGGCGCCGCTCGTCAACGCCGCCCGCGCCGAGCATTTGCTCGTTGTCGGCGCCGGCGACAATACCGTGCGCGTGGTGCCGCCGCTGATCGCAACCGAAAGCGAGATTGCCGACGGCATCGATCGGCTGGCGCGCGCGCTTGACCACGTCACTCGGTCCAGCGTCGCGTAAACTTTTTCCAGCGAGCTCCGTTTCAGCAAGTTCAGAGATTTCCGAACCATGCCGACAACCACCTCATCCGCTGCTTCGCCGAGACATTTTCTCGACATCTGCGATCTCGACGCTAAAGCGCTGCGCCGGATCATTGACGCCGCGCATGCGATGAAAAAGGCCGGCAAGCGCGTTCCAGCGGCCTTGCGGCCAAAGAACATCGCCGATGCCGTGCTGGTGTTGATCTTCGAAAAGCCTTCGACGCGCACGCGCGTGTCGTTCGATATCGCCATGCGCCAGCTTGGCGGCGGGGCGCTGTCACTCAATCATACCGATCTGCAACTGGGGCGCGGTGAGTCCGTCGCCGACACGGCGCGGGTGTTGTCGCGCTACGCCGATGGCATGATGATCCGCGCCAATTCTCACGAGACGCTGGTCGAGTTAGCCCGCAATGCCACAATCCCGGTGATCAACGGTCTGACCGATAAGAGCCATCCGTGTCAGGTCATGGCCGACATTCAAACGTTTGAAGAGCATCTCGGTCCCATCAAGGGCCGCACGGTCGCCTGGGTGGGTGACGGCAACAACGTCGCTGTCTCGTGGATGCACGCGGCGGTGCGCTTTGGTTTTACGCTGCGTCTGGCCTGTCCAAAATCTCTTTATCCGGACGACCAGGCGACGACTTGGGCCATGCGCGAGAAAGGCGCCATCAGCATTGGCGATGACCCCGAAAAGGCTGTGCGCGGCGCGGATTGCGTCGTCACCGATACTTGGGTTTCAATGGGCCAATCGGATGCGGCGCGGCGCAAGAAACTGCTGGCCCCGTACGCCGTCGATGCGGCGCTGATGCGCAAAGCCACGAAGGGCGCGATCTTCATGCACTGCCTGCCGGCCTATCGCGGTCATGAAGTGAGCCAGGACGTGCTGGAAGGTCCGCAGTCCGTCGTTTTCGATGAAGCCGAGAACCGGCTGCACGTGCAGAAGGCCATCATCGCGTGGTGTCTTGGCGCCTAGCTCCTCGCCTCATCGCGCTTGACGGCTAATCCTTGAAGTTCAGTCGAAAAGCAATCGTCATGGCCAACGAAAATCCGCCGCTTATGCAGCCGTTGCCCGATGACGACGTGATCATCGTTTTCCGCACCGAACGATCGGCCATTCGCGGTCGCTTGGTGCGCATGGGTCCAGCGGTCGATACCATCATCAGCCGACACCGCATGCCCGATGCGGTGAGCGAAGTTCTGGGCCAAGCCGTCACGCTTGCGGGCTTGTTTGGGTCGGTGCTGCCGTCCGCTGGAAAAATCATTTTTCAAACTCGCACCGATGGCGCGGTGTCATTTATCGTCGCCGACTACGATGCTCCCGGTCGTCTGCGCGGCTACGCCCGCTACGATGCCGACAAACTTGCGGCACTCGCCGCCGAAGGCGATGGCTCCATAGCCGATCTCATCCTCGGCGATGGTCACCTTGCGATCACCGTTGATCAGGGTGACGCCACGGATCGCTATCAAGGCGTGATCGCGCTCGAAGGCACGTCACTTGAAGCCGCCGCGACAGCTTACTTCGAGCAACGCGAAGCGGTTTCGACCTTTGTTCGTCTAGCCGTGGCGCAGACCTACAACAGGCCTCGCGACGGCAGCTTAGAGCCGTGGCATTGGCGTGCCGGCGGATTGATGATGCAGAGCGTTCAACCAAGTATCGATGATCGTTCTGAAGGTGAAGCGGAAACCACTGACCTGCCCGACGACGATGCTTGGACACGCGTTCACACGCTTGCGGCAACGGTCGAGCATCATGAATTGCTCGACCCCAGCTTGTCGCCCGAGCGGCTGCTGCTGCGCTTGTTCCATGAAGAAGGCGTGCGCATCGAGCGGGTGCTGCCGCTGTCGTCGTATTGCCGGTGTTCGCGCGATCGGGTTTTCGACGTGCTGCGCAGTTTCGGCGCCAAAGAGCTTGCCGATATGGACGACGAAACCGGCAAGGTCGTCGTCCGATGCGAGTTTTGCACCACGGCCTATGCGTTCGAATTATCGGAGATCGACGAACCTTCGACGTGAAACAGCGGTTTTGATCGCGCTGGTGCCTTAGTACAAATGACCGGCGCCTTAGTACCCGCCACCACCGGCACCGCCGCGACCCTTCTTGGCGTCGTCAAGATCGGTCGGGCCTTCTTCTTTCTTCTTGCCGGACACGTCGTACTCGGTTTTTGACCGCGCGCCGGCGATTTGAGCGCCGCTCAGCGCGCAGGTCTTGCCGGTGTCCATCAACGCGAACGCCGGATTTGGCTTATCGATGAATTCACCACGCCCGACCTTGCCGTCACGGTTGCCATCGAAATACGCCGTATCAGCCGTGACGAACATGCGATCGATGGCGACGATGCTCTTCCACTCGTCGGCATCGACGAAGTCGTCGCGGTTGGCGTCGGCACCGTTGAAGAGTTCAGCGGCATAGGCCTTCCACTCGTCGCACGTCACCACGTTGTCGCGATTTCGGTCCCAGCTTCCCGCCGCAATCAGATAAACGCGATCGGTATCGGACACCTTGTTCGAGCCGAGCGATCCGAGCGACCCGATCGACGACAGCGGCGACGTCGAGCACGCCGCCATCAGCATCAGCGCAGGGGCGAATAAAACGGCGCGGGCGCTGATCGTCATGGGGTCTAGGTCTTTCTTTTGGTGTCGGCATCAGCCGATATGTGATGTCGCCTATACGCCTGTCGTAACGCTAGCAATGCGGCTATCGAATGGACCACGCGGGAGAAACACGTGCATGACTATATTGAAGTTGGTACCTGTCGCCCAGACGTCACAGGTTGGGCTCTTGGATAGCTAAAGCCGCGTTTGCGAAAACCGTCGTGCCGTGCACTTCGACCAAAAATGCGTTGAATTTCTCCCCGAAGGCCTGAAACAACCAGTCGTCCAACAACGACTTTCCGCTTTCCTGCCTCAAGGCGCAATCCGCGCCGCTAGCCCAAAGGACGCTTGAGACGCCATGACAACCATCGATGTGCCACGCCGCCTCGCTGCCGAAGCTATCGGCACGGCCCTGCTTCTCGCCGCCGTCGTTGGCTCCGGCATCATGGCGGACAAGTTGTCTGGCGGAAACATTGGCTTAGCGCTGTTGTGCAACGCGGTTGCAACCGGCGCGGCACTCTATGTCCTCATCACCATTTTCGGACCGCTGTCTGGCGCGCATTTCAATCCGGCCGTGTCGGCTGTCATGGTCGCCAGGGGCGACATCAGTGCTGCGGATGCCGGCCTGTACGTCGTGGCGCAAGTGTTGGGTGGCATCGCCGGGGTCGCCGCCGCGCACGCCATGTTCGATCAGTCTTTGTTGCAGGTTTCGACAACGGCGCGCACGGGCAGCGGTCAATGGATCGCTGAATTCATCGCGGCATTCGGCTTAGTTATGACCATTCTCGGAACTGTGCGCTTCAGACCCGATGCCGTGCCAACCGCCGTCGCCCTCTACATCGTGTCGGCCTATTGGTTCACGGCATCGACCTCGTTTGCCAATCCAGCCGTCACCATTGCCCGGGCGCTGACCAACACGTTCGCCGGCATTGCGCCAGGCGACGTTGTCGCATTCATCATCGCGCAGATGGCCGGGGCCTTCGCAGCGTACGCCCTTGGCACGTGGTTGTTCGCGAAGCGCTAGCTAGCTGGGCACAGGCGGTTTTTCGGCCCAGTCGGCCAGCCGCTTCATGAAGGCCATGCAGGCCGCGATCTCCGACGCGGCGATCCATTCGTTCGCGGTGTGGGCCTGGGCAATATCGCCTGGACCGCACACGATCGACGGCGATCCTGCATCCTGAAACAGCCCCGCTTCCGTCGCGTATGAGACGGCGGCCGTATCGTTTTGGCCAGCGAGTTTCAGCGCCAGTGTCACGATTTCCGAATCGCGGTCGGCGCCAAATGGCGGGACCGCATTGGCGCGCACGATGGTGATATCGGCTTCCGGCGCCACACGCCGCATGTTCGGGATGCACTCGGTGTCAATAAACGCCTTCACCCGGCGCTCGACGCCGTCGATATCAAGACCTGGTGTGGCGCGTACTTCGAAACCGAAGCGGCAGCTTAGCGGAATGATGTTGGATGCCGTACCGCCTTCGATCCTGGTCACTTGCAGCGATGCATAAGGCGGATCAAACCGATCATTACGCGTCGAGATTTTCAGTTCCGCTTCCAGCCGTTCGAGTTCAGCGATGATCCGCGCCGCATAGGTGATCGCATTCACGCCGAGCGGGGCCATGCTCGAATGCGCCGCCCGGCCGGTGATTTCAACCTGCCAACGCACCGGGCCCTTGTGCGCATCAACAACGCGCATGGAGGTCGGCTCGCCGACGATCACGAGGCGCGGCTTTGGCAGCAGGGCGCCGAATTTCGCAATCATCGGGCGCACGCCGATGCAGCCGATTTCCTCATCGTACGAAAACGCCAGATGCACTGGCGTCGCCAACTGGCGTCGCTTGAAATCCGGCACGGCGGCTAACGCGCAGGCGATGAAGCCTTTCATGTCGCTGGTGCCGCGCCCGTACCATTTGCCGTCGTCAATGCGCAGCGTGAACGGATCACTGTCCCAGGATTGACCGTCGACGGGGACGACATCGGTATGTGCTGACAAGGCGATGCCGCCGATATCGTGCGGACCGATGGTTGCAAACACGCTGGCTTTGTCGCCTTCGGGCGTCGTGATCCGGGTCGCCAGCACACCATGCTGGAGCAAATAATCCTCGATGAAATCGACGATCGCCAGATTGCTCTTGTGGCTCGTCGTATCGAACGAGACGAGTTGGCGTAGCAGGTCGACGGGCTGGGATTTTGGGCCGGGCATGGGTCGGTGCTTCTTGCGCCCGCTGATGTTAATTCATGGAGCGTTGCGTGTACGGGCTATCGAGTGAGAAGGCGGGGATGGCGACATCGAACATGGTGCCGCCGGCATCGGTCATTTGATAGCTGCCGACCATGATGCCCTGCGGTGTCTTCAAGGGGCAACCCGACGTATAATTGAATTGTTCACCCGGCGGGATCACCGGCGTTTGACCAACGACGCCCGGGCCGCGCACTTCTTCGGTACGTCCAAGCGCGTCCGTGATGCGCCACGTCCGCGTCTTCAATTGCACCGGCTCCTTGCCGTCGTTGCTAATCTCGACCGCATACGACCAAACGAAATGCCCGTCCTCCGGCGACGATTGATCTTCCATGTAGCGCGGCTCGACGCGAATGCGAATGCTGCGCGTCACCGCTTCATAGGCATGCGGTTCAGCAATTTTCTGAACTTTCTTCTTCGCCAACGGTTCGGTACTCTTTGCCATCGTCGTTCTAATCTCGGTTAGTTGCGGGCGGCGGTCAGTGCGACGGTCAGATCGTCGGCCAAATCGTCAGCGGCTTCAAGACCGATCGACAGGCGGATCATACCATCACTTATGCCGAGTTCACTGCGCTGCGCTGCATTCAGCTTGAAATGCGTGGTTGTCGCCGGATGGGTGACAAGGCTCTTTGCATCGCCGAGGTTGTTGGAGATGCGGATCAGCCGCAGGGCGTTCAGCGCGCGGAATGCCGCCGCTTTGCCGCCATCGACTTCAAAAGCGATCATCTGCCCGCCGCCCGGCATTTGCGCGGCAGCCAGCGCCGCCTGGGGATGATCGGCGCGGCCAGGATAGAGCACCCGCGTTACGATGTCGAAGCCGGCGATATGATCGGCGATGCGTGCCGCCGTCGCGCACTGCGCCTTGACGCGGATCGGCAGCGTTTCCAGACCCTTCAGCATCACCCAGGCATTGAACGGGCTGAGCGATGGGCCGGTCTGGCGCACCCAGTCCTGTACGTATTTGCTGATAAACTCAGCGGATGCCAGCACCGCGCCGCCAAGGCAGCGGCCCTGGCCATCGATGTGCTTGGTCGTCGAGTAAACAACGATATCGGCGCCGAGCGCGAGCGGGCGCTGGAGCATCGGCGTTGCGAAGACGTTGTCGACCACCGACAAAATGCCATTGGCCTTGGCGATCGCGCACACGGCCTTGATGTCGACCAGTTCAAGGTTCGGGTTCGACGGCGTTTCGAAGAAAAACATCTTGGTGTTCGGCTGGATCGCGGCTTTCCATTGATCGAGGTCAGCGCCGTCGATCAGCGTGCAGCCGATGCCGAAACGAGGACAGAGCGTCTCGACGATATAGCGGCACGATCCAAACAGCGCGCGGGCGGCAACTATGTGATCGCCGGTCTTCAAATACGACAGCATCGCCGCCGTGACGGCCGCCATGCCGGTGGCGGTGGCGCGGCAGTCTTCCGCGCCTTCGAGCAGACGCAAGCGATCCTCGAACATCGACACGGTCGGATTGCCAAAGCGCGAATACTGGTAGCCCGGGTCTTCCTGCTTGAAGCGTGCTTCGGCCTGTTCGGCGTTGTCGTAGACAAAGCCCTGCGTCAGAAACATCGCTTCGGACGTTTCGCCATACTGCGAACGCAGCGTGCCGCCGTGCACCAGCGTCGTCTCCGGTCGCCAGTCGGGGCTGTGGTTGGGGAATTTGTCTGCCGCCGCCGTCCTGCTTGCCGGCTTATTCGTCGTCGTCATTGCGCCAACGCCTTTCGCGCCAATAAAAAAACCCGCCTCTCCGTCATGTGCCGAGAGGACACCGATACGGCAAGCCGGGCGCTGAAAAACCAGGGGCGCACTCGGCCTCTTTAGCGACTTGTTTAACGTGGCTGCAAGCCGGCCGGCCAAAGGACCACGAACGATGCTCCGGGGATTACCGGTCACAACTCTTGGCGTCAAGGGTGGCACTGGTTGCACTTTTGCAAGTCGCCTTTTAGGTACCCTAGAAGCGCATGTCCGATGATAGTATCTAGGCCTATGGACAATTCAGACCAAAGACGTCAACGCGAAAAAGCGGTCCAAACAACCGTACCTGATGCGCGCAGCCAATTTAAGCTGGGTGGCAATCAAGGGGTATTGCCATCTCAGGCGATCGAAGTTCTCATAGCGCGCCGGAACATAAGAGGAAAACAAGACGGCGAAATTCTCAAGAACCAAATCCAGCCTGCGAGTATTGATCTCAGGCTCGCAAAAAAGTGCTATCGCGTTCGCGCGAGCTTCCTTCCCGGAAAATTCCGCACCGTCGAGCAGCACCTGAAAGAGTTTGTCGCTCACGAACTGAATCTGGCTGGCGAAGGCGCGGTGCTAGAGCGCGGCTGCTTTTATGTGGCAGAGCTTCAAGAACTACTGACGCTGCCCGAGTCTTACAATGCTGCTGCCAACCCAAAGAGTTCGACCGGTCGACTTGACGTTTTTACACGATTAATCTCGGACAACTCAGAAGTCTTCGACTGGGTTGAAGGAGGCTACGACGGCCCACTTTTCGTTGAAATTTGCCCAATAACGTTCAGCATTAGGGCGCGAGAGGGATCGAGGTTAAATCAGCTGCGCTTCCTGAGAAGGACCAGTGGACAACATCGTTACGATCGGCCTGCCATAGACGACAAGACCCTTGAGAAGTTACACAAGAAAATCGGCATCGTTTCAGAAGAAAAGCCGAGCATACGCAACGGTCTTAATGTCCGCGTTCAGCTAGCTGGTTCAAAGCGAAATGAGATAGTTGGATACAAAGCGCTCAAACGCGCGAACGTAGTGGACGTTGACCGCGTCGCATCGCACCGTGCGAAAGATTTTTGGGAGCCAATTCGGGCTAATTCTAAAGGCCAGCTTATTTTGGAGCCAAGCGAATTTTATATTCTTGCGTCGAAGGAGAAGATGCAGGTTCCGCCAGAGTACGCAGCAGAAATGGCTCCCGTTGATCCCATGATGGGGGAATTTCGGGCTCACTACGCCGGATTTTTTGACCCGGGGTTTGGTCACATGCCCAACGGGCAGCATGGAAGCCGAGCGGTACTTGAAGTGAGGAGTCACGATGTACCGTTCGCGCTGGAAGATGGTCAATTTATCGCGCGCTTGATCTACGAGCGCATGACCGAAAAGCCCGATTTGATCTACGGCCGCGATCTCAAATCGAACTATCAAGGCCAGGGCCTGAAGCTATCGAAGCACTTCAAGTAAGCGTCTTGCAAACGCAATCGCGAGGCCGGTCGCCAAGCCCGCGCCCCGTCTCCTCGGCCGAATGAGCAGCGCGAGCGACGGCCGGGGATCCAGCGCAAAGCGGATCTTAACGCGGGTACCGAGAGCCCCTGCGCATTTTGCGCTGTCCCCGCCGAAGGCGTGTGCGGTCCGCCCTTCGAGGATGCCGTTCATTCGCACGATAAGTAAGCATCGGCGTCAAATCTTCTTCTTCGTCTTGTCGCTGGCCTTCAAGATTGATCCGATCACGCCTGGAAAGCGCTTCTCAAGCTCGGTGCAGCGCAAGACGCTGACCACCTCGGTCCCGCGCCGCTCGGAGCGGATCAGGCCGGCTTCGCGCAACACCTGAAAATGATGTGACTGGGTTGACTTCGGCAAATCGGCGGGAGCGGCGGTCGAGCAATTCATCGCGCACGTGCCGCCCGCAATGCGCTTGATAATTTCCAGTCGCACGGGATCGGCAAGCGCATAAAGTATGCTCTCGAGCGACACGTCATCGACGGCTGGGTGAACGAATGGCCTCTGCATTCTTACCACATACGCACGCGATCGTGATAAATCAATAGTTCGGTTTTATTGAACTATCCGCCTGCCACACCTACGTCAGCGACGTGCTCGACCCGCCGTCAGGTTTGAGCGCGCCGAGACCTTCAAGATCAACTCGACCAAGGATCATCCGATGTCAGATCAGCCCTCAACTTCAACCTCCGCGACCGAAGACAAACCGCTCGCCGGTAAAGTCGCGCTCGTCACCGGCGGGAGTCGCGGTATCGGCCGCGCCATTGCCGAAGTCCTCGCCGCCGACGGAGCAACTGTCGCAGTTCATTACGGCTCCAATCGCGAGGCGGCCGATGAGGTCGTCGCCGGTATCTCCGCCAACGGCGGTAAGGCCTTCGCTGTCGGTGCCGATCTTTCAAAAAAGGCAGCAGCACAGGCATTATTCGCCGAACTCGATCAAAACCTGCAAAGCCTCACGGGCTCGACGAAACTCGACATCCTCGTCAACAACGCCGGCATCGCGCCGTTTGTCAGCTTCGCGGCGACGACTGAAGATGTTTTGGACGACATCTACGCCGTTAATTTTCGGTCGCTTTACATGGTAACGCAGGAAGCCCTCAAGCGCCTCAACGATGGCGGCCGCATCATCTCGACGTCGTCCATTCTGGCGCGCATTCCAGTCACCGCGCTTCCAGCTTACTCAGCCCTGAAGGCATCGATCGATAATCTATCGAAGGCACTTGCCGTCGAGCTTGGCCCTCGCGGCATCACGGTGAACGTGGTCGCGCCCGGCAACATCGACACCGATATGAATGCCTTCGCCGGTGACCCCAACACGAAAGCCTGGGCGCTGTCTAAGCAGGCGCTGCAACGTGTCGGCAAAGCCGATGACGTGGCAGACGTGGTGGCCTTCCTCGCTGGACCGCGGTCGCGCTGGGTGACGGGCCAGGTCATTGAGGTCGGCGGTGGCAGTGGATTGACCTTCTAACCCGTCGGCCGGAATCGCGATTGTCGCAGAGTTGCCGCGCAAAACGGGCGCATTTGACGCTCTATTGCGCGGCGAAATTTATAAGACACCCGAAAAGTCGTGTTTTTCGGCCACAAAACGCTGATTTTTTGCATTTGGCTATAGAAAATCCCACAAAATAGCGGTTTTCTGCGGCGCGCGCTGTAATGTCCGGCGCACCATTCGATTCTCAAGAGGGACACGACACATGGCAAAAGCCGCAGTAAAAGCACCGGCCAAGGCAGCCGCGAAAGCGCCCGCCGCAAAGATTGAAACCGTCACGTTGAAGCACATTGCTGCCGCGCTGGCAGAGGCCCACGAAATTCCCAAGAAGCAGTCGATCGCCTTGCTGGAAGATCTCGTCGCGACGATCTCGAAGCATCTGAAGAAGGGCGCCCGCATCCGCATCGGCGGTCTCGGCGTGCTACAGGTTCGCAAGCGTCCGGCACGCATGGGCCGCAATCCCGCCACGGGCGAAGCCATCAAGATCAAGGCATCGAAGAAGATCGCCTTCCGCGCCGCCAAGGAATTGAAAGAGTCGGTCTAAGCCGAACGCGTCACTATTCATCGATCAGAAAAAAGGTCGCCCGCAACGGCGACCTTTTTTTGTGGTCCGGATCGGCCGGCCATTGTTCCGATCGGCCGCCGTCGATTGCTACGCGCCTGAAAAATAATTGGCGATGAAGCGGCCATAAATCTCGGTCAAGGCTTCAAGATCGGCGATGCTTGTATGCTCGTCGACCTGATGGATCGTGGCGTTGACCAAACCGAATTCAACGACAGGACAATGATCCTTGATGAACCGCGCATCCGACGTGCCGCCACCCGTCGTCAGCGCCGGCGTGCGCCCGGTCACGGATTTCACCGCATCGCGCAGTGTCGCCACCAGTGGGCCGGGCTTGGTTAAAAACACATCGCCGGTGCCGGAGAACTCGAGTTCGAAAGCGGCATCAAGTTCATCTGCGGCCTTTGCAGCCGTTTCGCGAACCCAGGCTTCGATCTTGGGCCGTGTCCAGCCATCGTTATAGCGCACGTTCAGCGTCGCCCGCGCCTTGCCCGGAATGATGTTGGACGCCGTATTCGGCACCGAGATCACCGTCACCTGCAAGTTCGACGGTTGAAAGTTCGCCGTGCCAGCGTCGATCGTCGCGGTCGACAGCCGGTCGATTAGCCGAGCGAGTTTAGGCACTGGATTATCGGCCAATTGCGGATAGGCCGAATGCCCTTGCTTGCCGTGCACGGTCAAATCAGCATTCAGCGATCCCCGCCGGCCGATACGGATTTCGTCGCCCAACGCCTTCGGGTTCGACGGCTCGCCGACCAGGCACGCGTCGAGAACTTCATCTCGCGCCTTCAACCAGTGCAGCACTTTAATGGTGCCGTTGATCGAGGGGCCTTCTTCGTCACCCGTAATCAGGAACGATAGCGAGCCGCGCGGCAAGCCATTGTGCTTCGTGATGTGGCGCAAGGCAGCCGCCGCGAACGCCGCCACGCATCCTTTCATATCGACCGCGCCTCGGCCGTACAGCTTGCCATCGCGCACGTCGCCCGAAAACGGCGGCACGGTCCAGCGGCTTTCGTCTCCCACCGGTACGACGTCGGTATGGCCCGCGAAGCACAAATGCGGCCGCCCCGTGCCAAGCCGCGCATAGAGATTGTCGACGTCCGGCGTGCCCGGTTCAGAAAATACCATCCGGTGGCAGGTGAAGCCGACCGGCTCAAGAATATTCTGCAGCAGCGTCAGCGCGCCGGCCTCATGCGGCGTCACGCTCTCACAGCGGATCAAGGCCTGCGTCAAGGCAACGGGGTCGGTGGGCGCAAAGGTCATACGGGGCTCGGTTTGAACACGGGTGGCGGAATGGCCGGCGGCAGTTCGCGGCCCTCCAGGCTTTGCACGATGGTGATCTTCTGCCAGATCTTACTCGAAAGGCCGCTGGTCAGGCGTTCGATATCCCCAACCGTATCGACCACCACCGGATCGCTGAGTTTTTCGGCATACAATGCGGCCAGCTTGGCGGTCAGCGACAGCAACTCCGAGCAATAGTCGAGGTAACGCATCAGCTCGAACGGCGTCAGATCGTGGTCGGGCGAACTCGACGTCCGCGCTCCCCCCAGCATACTGGGGTCCTTGGTCAGTTGGTGCATGTCGATAACATGCACGATCGAGCGCAATTCGTGCAATGCCGTCAATGCCTTGTTGCGTTTCCAGCGGGTTTCGATGGTCGATAGAAAAAACGCGGCGCCACCCAGGATCACCGTCAAATTCACCGCCGAGTCGAGGCCCTGCATCACGTCGCTGAGTTCGTCGGTGCCCTTCAGCTCGACGGCGCGGCCGATGACCAGCGCTAAGCCGGTGACGCCCAGCACGACCGTCACGATCACGCCGAACCGCAGCGCCCAATGCGGCCGCCCGACTTCGGCGATGCGCCCCGTCGTCTGCTTCGCCAGTTCAACAACATCGCCGCAGACGCCGGTCAGGCCCGAGCGTGGAAACCGGTCGCCGACGCGGCGCTGCAGCGTGACCAGCGTCGCGACAATTCTCTCGGCATTCAGCGTGCGGTACATCTTTCCGCCTCGGTCCGGGACGCCTGACCTTCAGTCCCTCAGCAGCTCATTGATACTGGTCTTGCTGCGGGTCTTCTCATCAACCCGTTTGACGATTACCGCGCAATACAAGCTTGGCCCCATTTCGCCATTTGGGAGCGGCTTGCCCGGCATGGCGCCCGACACGACGACGGAATAGGGCGGCACTCGGCCAAACATCTTTTCACCCGTGGCCCGGTCGATGATCGTTGTCGAGGCGCCGAGATAAACACCCATCGACAGGACCGAGCCCTCGCCGACTTGGACGCCTTCCGCCACTTCCGCCCGTGCCCCGATGAAGCAATTGTCTTCGATGATCACCGGCCCGGCCTGCAGCGGTTCTAATACCCCGCCGATGCCAGCGCCTCCCGAGATATGACAATTTTTGCCGATCTGGGCGCAGCTTCCAACGGTCGCCCAGGTATCGACCATCGAGCCGCTATCGACGTAGGCTCCGAGGTTGACGAACGATGGCAGCAAAACAGCGCCCGGTGCGATATAGGCCGAGCGGCGCACGATGGCGCCTGGCAGCACGCGGAACCCGCCGCGCCGAAAATCGGCTTCCGTCCATCCAGCAAACTTCGGCGCCACCTTATCCCAGTAGAAGCTCCCCGCCGGACCGCCAGATATGGTCTCCATGTCGTTCAAACGAAATGACAACAGCACGGCCTTCTTGAGCCACTGGTTGACCACCCAGGTGCCGTCACGCTTTTCAGCGACACGCGCTTCGCCGCGATCCAGCAGCGTCAGCGCGGCGTCGACAGCGTCGCGCACCGTTCCCTTGGTTGTCAGCGAAATTTCGTCGCGGCCCTCCCAAGCGGACTCAATAACGGCTTGCAGATCGGCGTGCGTCTTTGAGATCGACTGGGGGCTCGACATGGGGGGCGTGCGTCTCCGGAAAAAAAGGCGAGGGGTCACGTGAACCCGCCTTGTGACCCCGGTCTGCGCGGGTGTCAATCGCAGCCCGTCCAGTCGCCGTTTTGCACCTGCTCCGTATTATGCTCGCCATACACCTGACAAAGCGAATCGTACATATTTGCCGCGCTGAACCCGTATCGGGCGGCCACTCGTGCAAGGATGCTAATCCCATGGCAAAATCGGAATCGACCAGCAAAAAAGTATCTTCGGCTGCGGCCAAGGTGATGAAGAGCAAGACGGCCACCAAGGCTGAGAAAACGGTCGCGGCGTCGGCCCTCACTCAGTCGAAGAGCAAAACGGAAGTAACGAGCGCCAGCGCCGCCGCTGCCGCCGCTCACGTTCTGCGCGATCCGAAGTCGAGTAGAGAGGCCAGATCGGTTGCAGCCTCGACACTCACGCAGAAAACCAAAGCCAAGCCGGCAAAGAAATAAACGGCAGACGACGACGACCGTCGCTGTCAATGCGAAGCGAGAGGCGGCTAGCGAATTGCCGCCTCGATGAGTGCCTTGGCCTCCGCCGAATCCCACTCGGCTGATCCTGCGAGCCGGCCGACCTCTAAACCGTCAGCGTTGATCAGGATTGTCGTCGGCATGCCGACCAGTTTCAGTTGCGTGCCCTGCCGCGCCGTCGAATCGACATACAACCGCAGCGCCGTGGCCTTCACGTCGTCGAGAAACTTTTGCGACGCGTCGGCGCCCTGCCGGTCCAGGCTCAACGCCACGACTTCGAACTTGTCGCTGCCAAGCTGCTCTTGAAGCCGGTTCAGCGCCGGCATTTCTTCGCGGCACGGGGCGCACCACGTCGCCCACAGATTCAACAGGATCGTGCGGCCTTTGAAATCCGAAAGCTTGCGGTCGGCACCGCTCGAATCCTTGAACGTGATATCCGGCAAAGGCTCGGGCGTCTTGCGGTGAACGAAGGCCGCCATTTGACCGGTTTTGACTTCACTCGTCGCATTTGGCACAGACAGAGCGGCAACTGGCATTGGAGCCGTGCCGCTGCTCGTGATGTCGGCGTTGTCAGGCCGCCCCATCGTAACGTATATCGCGCCGAAGCCGGCAAGCGCCGCCAGTGCTACTACCGCTAGTGCCTTCGCCGGTCCGCCTACGCTGCTCATCATCACCCTTCTAAACCTTTCGACACCGTCCTCGAGGAGACCTGACGCGTGACTGACAAACCCGCCAGGACGATGGGGCCCGCCAGAATGATGGGGCCTGCCAACACCATGTGGGGTGGCCGCTTCGCGTTGTCTCCGGCCGAGATCATGCAGGAGATCAACGCTTCGATCGGCTTTGACCATCGATTGGCGCCGCAGGATATCCGTGGCTCAAAGGCGCACGCCGCCATGCTCGCTGATGCTGGCATCATCACCAAGGCGGATGCAAAGGAAATTTCGAAAGGCCTCGACGCCGTGCTGGCCGAAATCGAGGCCGGCACCTTTAAATTCTCCCGCGCGCTCGAAGACGTGCACATGAATGTTGAAAGCCGGTTGAAGGACATGATCGGCGCCGCCGCCGGTCGCCTGCATACCGCGCGCTCACGCAACGACCAGGTGGCAACGGATTTCCGCCTCTACGTTCGCGATCAGATCGACGGCATCGATGCAGCCTTGGGCGATGTTCAACGTGCGCTCGCGACCAAGGCCGAGGCACACGCAGCGACCGTCATGCCCGGCTTCACGCATCTGCAACCGGCCCAACCTGTGACGTTTGGTCATCATCTGCTCGCCTTCGTTGAAATGCTGTCGCGCGATCGCGGCCGCTTTCAGGATGCGCGCGCGAGGCTGAATGAAAGCCCACTCGGCTCGGCCGCGCTCGCTGGCACATCGTTTCCAATCGACCGGCATCAGACCGCGCAAGCGCTGGGCTTCGACAAGCCCATGAACAATTCACTCGATGGCGTGTCGGATCGCGACTTCGCGCTTGAAACGCTGGCGGCGGCCACCATTTCAGCGATCCACTTTTCCCGCCTTGCCGAAGAAATCGTGATCTGGATGACGCCGCAATTCGGTTTCGTGACGATGTCGGACAAGTTCACCACCGGCTCGTCGATCATGCCGCAAAAACGTAATCCTGATGCAGCCGAACTCTCGCGCGCCAAGGTCGGACGCATCGCCGGCGCTTTCCAATCGCTCGCCATGGTGATGAAGGGGCTGCCGCTCGCCTATTCAAAGGACATGCAGGAAGACAAGGAAGTCACGTTCGACGCCCTCGAAAGCTTCAAGCTCGTCATCGCCGCCATGGCCGGCATGATCGGAGATCTCGAACCGGTGCCCGACGCCATGCGCGCGGCTGCCGGCCGCGGATACTCGACCGCAACCGATCTCGCCGACTGGCTGGTTCGGGAGTTGAAAATGCCGTTCCGCGACGCCCATCACGTCACCGGGGCCATTGTCAAAGCGGCTGAGAGCAAAAGCGTCGATCTTGAGGACCTGCCGCTAGCTGACATGCAACGGGTCGAGCCGCGCATCACGAAGGCCGTGTTTTCGGTACTTTCGGTTGAAAACTCCGTCAAAAGCCGGACCAGCTATGGGGGAACCGCGCCACAGAACGTCCTCAAAATGGCCCGTGCCTGGATCAAACGCTTGGAAAAAGAGCGGACGAAGGGCTAATTTGAAGTCTCAATCGAGCCACGCCCATGCGCGAGGCTTGCCGACGTTCGTTTACGCCGCCTCGTGTTTGAATTGGATCAGCTGTGCCTGTGCCGTTTGCCCGTTGCAAGTTCGTCGTCGCTGCGGCCCTGCTGGCGGCGATGTCGGCACTTGCCGGCTGCGGCGTCAAGGGTCCACTGGAACCGCCAGCGCAAGCCAAGGTCGAAGGCGAAGCCAAATCCGCTGAAACCGCCGCCGCCGGCGAAAATTCATCCGCGAAGCCGAAGCCCCATGAACCCTTCGTCCTCGACGGACTATTGCGCTAGAGTGCTTCCGGAAAAGTGGGAACCGGTTTTCCGAAAAGAAGCACGAGATATGTGAGTGCTTCCGGAAAAGTGGGAACCGGTTTTCCGAAAAGAAGCACGAGATATGTGAGTGCTTCCGGAAAAGTGGGCACCGGTTTTCCGAAAAGAAGCACGAGATATGAGAGTGCTTCCGGAAAAGTGGGCACCGGTTTTCCGAAAAGAAGCACGATAAGACAACGAGTGAGCGTCGGTCCATGATTCCGCGACAAGCAGACAAACACTGAGCTCGCCACGTCCGCGCCACGCACTCTGTTAAGTTCGCGGCGCACTCGCCATCAACTTTTGGCTGAGCCAACTTCATACCCCACGTCATGGCCGCCCTTGAGGCGGCCATCCAGGGTTCAACATTCCACAGGTCGCTTGATCAATTCCGCTGTCCGTGCGGACAGTAGGGAGGCGCAAAAATTTACGGTTGCCCCTCGCAGTCCGCCGATTTTATATACGCCGCTTACAACCGGCAGCCTGAATTTCGGCCGCGCATTGCGGAGCGCCTCGCCTATGACTTCGAATTCGCACGCTCATCGACCTAGCTTTGTTTGGAACTTTTGAAATGCCGCAGTTCATGTCTCCCTCACCAGCGCGCGGGCTGCCGATGGTGGTGCTCGCGGTGGCCGCCGTCGCCATGCTCGGCATGATCGACGCGACCTTCGCTGATGACCCGATCCCAAATCTCGTCGGCACCTGGGCCGGTGAAAACAAGACCATCTCGGACAAGAAGGGCTACAAGGATTGGGGCACCAAAACGGTGCTGATCACCGAGCAGCAGGACCGCCGCTTTCGTGGGCATTTCACCTACCCCGCCGGGACCAAAAACTTCTTCGGCATTGTCCATCCGGACAACAAGACATTCACCTGGGTCGCCTCCGACAGCAAAGGCTACAACTTCGGTCACATCCTCGGGCCGGATCGCATCGCCGCCTGCTACGTCGAGCCGGGCGAAGAGGGCACGGCGGGCTGCGCCGACATGACCCGCCAAGTCGCGCCTCAGGCTGCGCCCCAAGCTGACCCAAAGTAGCGAAATTTCTGTCGCCGACGACAGCCAAGCATCGCCCCGAAACACACAGCTTCTGTTGCACTTCTGACGTACCGCTGTAAAAGCGCTGATCCGCAGCCGTTTTAACCGCCAGCGCTCGATCCTTTATGCACCATTTCCACTATCTCCACGGCACGCTTCACGCCGAAGACGTCAGCCTTGCCCACATCGCGGCCGAGGTCGGCACGCCATTCTATTGCTATTCGACCGCCACGCTGGTGCGCCATTACGAGGTCCTCGCCGACGCCTTTCGCGATCAGCCGTCGCTGATCTGCTTTGCCGTCAAGGCCAATTCGAACCAGGCCGTGCTCGCCACCATGGCGCGTCTCGGTGCCGGCATGGATGTCGTCTCAGAAGGCGAGTTGCGCCGCGCCCGCGCCGCTGGTGTGCCGCCGTCAAAAATCATTTTCGCCGGCGTCGGCAAAACCAAATCCGAAATGGCCTACGCGCTGAGCGAGGACATTCTCGGCTTTAATGTTGAAAGCGAGCCAGAACTTTTGGCCTTGAGCGAGGTCGCCACCGGGCTCGGCAAAACCGCCGCCATCGCCATTCGCGTCAACCCGGACGTCGACGCCAAAACGCATGCCAAAATCTCCACCGGCAAAAGCGAAAACAAATTCGGCGTGCCCTACGACGAGGCGCGCGCGCTCTATGCCAAGGCGGCCGCGATGCCGGGCATCAAGATCGCCGGCATCCATATGCACATCGGCAGCCAGATCACCGATCTCGCGCCGTTTCGCGACGCGTTCCGGCTGCTGCGCGATCTCGCACTGGCTTTGAAGGCGGACGGGGTCGCGCTCGAACACCTCGATATCGGCGGCGGGCTCGGCATCCCCTATCGCGGATCGAATGACGTGCCGCCGCATCCAGACGAATACGCGGCCGTCGCGCGAGACGCCCTGGGCGACCTCGGTCTCAAACTGGTGCTTGAGCCTGGCCGCATGATCGTCGGCAACGCCGGCGTGCTCGTCACCCGCGTCATCTACGTCAAAGACGGCGCCGATAAAACCTTCGCCATCGTCGACGCGGCGATGAACGATCTGCTCCGCCCGACACTTTACGAAGCCCATCACGACATCTGGCCGATCGACGAAGCCAAGACGGCCATGGCGCCAATCCAGCAGGATGTCGTCGGCCCGGTGTGCGAAACCGGCGATTACTTGGCGCAGGATCGTGCCCTGCCACCGTTCGAGCCCAATGATCTCGTCGCGGTGATGACGGCTGGTGCCTACGGCGCGGTGATGTCGTCGACCTACAATTCGCGCTCGCTCATTCCGGAAGTTCTCGTGCACGGTAAAAACTACGCCGTCGTGCGCCCGCGACCGACCTATGACGCACTGATCGCCGCCGACATTCTGCCGGATTGGATCAGCAAATCCGGCACTTGAAATCGGCGTTCGACAGGTTTCACCATTGCATTTTGTTAAGGTGCGATTTCGCGACCCCATGCTAGATTTTGAAGCATGGCTGAGTTGAGAAATCCCTCCCCCGATCCATCGCGTGATCCATCGTTGACGCGAAGCTTTGTGCGCAAAGTGCGCTTGAGCAAAATCGCTCTGTTTTTCGAACGCCTGTGGCCTAGGCTTTGGGTGCTGCTTGGCTTAGCGGCGGTGTTCGCGGCGCTATCGCTTGCCGGCCTTTGGCCGCTGCTGCCAGACCTCGTCCACAAATCCGCGTTGGCACTATTTGCGCTGGCGGCCGTCGCCTCGTTGGTGTTTGCCGTCCGCGTGCCCTGGCCGACGCGCGATGACGCGGTGCGCCGCATCGAGCGCCGCTCCGGCGTCCCACATCGCCCGGCATCGTCCTATGAAGATACGCTGTCGGCGCAATCGGGCAGCACCGAAACTTCGGCGTTGTGGCTTGCCCACCGCGAACGCCTTGCTCGCGCCATCGATCGCTTGAAGGTCGGCAATCCAAGCCCCCGCGCCGATCGCTTCGATCCATTCGCCGTGCGCGTGCTGGCGCTGCTGGTCCTCGTGCCCGCCGCGTTGCTGGTGAACGGCAGCGTGCGCGAGCGCTTGGCGTCAGCCTTCAATTTCACCGACGACAGACTGCTGGCCAATGCCCGCCTCGACGCCTGGGTGACGCCGCCGCCCTACACGGCACTTGCGCCCATCCTGCTGGCCGACGGCGGCGGTGTGAGTAACAGCTCTGAAACGCAAACCAAATTGATTGAGGTCCCCGAGCGCAGTTTGATGACCGTGCGCGGCGTCGGTTTTTCCGATGCCGGCGTCGTGCTGGAGGTCTTGAGCGAAGGCGCCGCCTCGGCCGAGATCATCAAGCCCGAAGCTGCAGTGGTGAGCACGTCTGCCGGCACGCCGGCTGCCGCCAAACCCAAGGCGGCCAATACGTCAGGCATCTCTGAAATCCGTTTCGAAATCAAAAAGTCGGCCGTCATCCGCGCGCTAAACGGGTCACGCCAGCTTGGCCAGTGGACGTTCGGCGTCATCCCCGATCAGCTGCCAACCATTGCGCTGTCGAAAGAGCTCGATCGGACGCCGCGCGGCTCGCTCAAGCTGACCTACAAGGCCGAAGACGATTATGGTATCGCGTCCGCCACGGCCAAGCTGCGCCAAGCGCCGCCCAAGCCGAGCGA
The DNA here is from genome assembly GCA_021732485.1 of Hyphomicrobium sp. Classification (GTDB taxonomy): domain Bacteria; phylum Pseudomonadota; class Alphaproteobacteria; order Rhizobiales; family Hyphomicrobiaceae; genus Hyphomicrobium_B. Next base: position 33,066 of record JAKFUV010000020.1, on the reverse strand, counting down.
TCCAAGCAAAGCCTGGGCGAGCGCCAAAGCGCTGGACGGTCCTCGACTGCCACTTGAAAAGCCGCCCGTGCTCGTGCTGAAAATTCCCAAGCCTGGCGAAAAGGTCGTCGACGCTTCGACGTTGCTTGAGCTTGGTTCGCACCCATGGGCCGGGCAGCGCGTCGAAATGTGGCTCGAAGCCACCGACGTCGGCGGTCAGATCGGCCGCAGCGCGCCCATCGAAATCGTATTGCCGGCACGGCGCTTCAAGAAACCATTGGCGCGCGCCGTCATTGAGCAGCGCCGCAAATTATCGGAAGATAGCCGCAATCGTCCGATCGTCGCCCGGGCGCTCGACGCGCTGACGCTCGAACCTGAAGGTTACATCGAAACCAGCGGCATTTATCTCGGCCTGCGCACGGCGTTCTATCGCCTGCAAAGCGACGGCTCGCGCGAAGCGATGAGGGAAACCGTCGCTCAGCTTTGGGAGCTGGCACTTAAAATCGAGGATGGCGCCCTGTCGGACGCCGAGCGCGCCCTGAAAGACGCCCAAGACAAGCTTGCCGACGCTTTGCAAAAAGGCGCCGACGATCAGGAGATTCAAGATCGCATCGCTGAGCTGAAGCAGAAGCTCAACGAGTACCTGCAAGAGATGCAGAAGAACGCTCAAAAGGAAAATGGCGACACCGATCAATCTAATCAGGATCAACAAGAGCAGAGCACTGAGCAGGAGCTTGGCCAAAAAGATCTCGACGAGATGATGAAGGAGCTCGAGAAAAACGCCCGCGAAGGCTCGCGCGAAGACGCTGAGAAAATGCTCTCCGACCTGAAAGAATTGATGGAGCGGCTGCAAGCCAACAATTCACCGGAAGCGAAAGCCGAACAAAAGCGTGCCGCCGAAATGATGAAAAAAATGGACGCGCTGAGTGACCTTTCGGGCAAGCAGCAGCAGTTGATGGACGACACGTTCAAGCAGCAAAATCAGAACGGCGAACAGATGCCCGGCGGGTCGCAGGACGATCCGTCGGGGCAAAACAGTCCAAACTCGAAGCAAGGCCAGAAGGGTCAGGGTCAGCAGCAGGGCAAGAATGGCGGCCAGCCCGATCAGCAAGGCGGCGGCCAGCAGGGCGAAGGTCAGCAAGGCCAGGACGGCCCGGGCGCCGGCGAGCGCCAAAAGGGCGAGAGCGATCTTGGCAAGCGTCAGGCGCAGCTGCGCAAAGAACTTGAGCAGCTGAAAAAAGAGCTCGACGAACTTGGCGCCGGCGATCCTGACAAACTCGGCAAGGCTGAAGACGCCATGGGTCAGGCCGAAGACGCGCTCGGTGAAAAGGACTTCGAGGAAGCCGCCGAAAAGCAGGGAGAGGCGCTCGACCAAATGCGCCAAAGCGCGCAATCGATGGCTGAACAAATGCAGAAGAACGCTCAGCAGAAGATGGGCCGTGGCGGAGATACGCCGCGCGATCCACTCGGGCGCCCGCAACGCTCGCAGGGGCCGGATCTTGGCACGTCGGTCAAAGTCCCCAACGCCATCGACGCGCAGCGGGCGCGCGAAATCTTGGATGAGCTGCGCAAGCGTTCGGGCGAAAATCTCCGCCCATCGATCGAGCTCGACTACATCGACCGTTTGCTGCGCCGGTTTTAAAAACCGGCGAGGGCAAACAGCCAGCGCTCGATCCGGCGCACGAGAAAGTCGATAACGTCCATCATCACCACCTCCACGTCGCTCGTTCGTCCACGCAACGCTGACCGTGCGCCCGCTTTTACTCGTCCGCAAACGCCGTTGCTTTACACGTGATGTGATTTTTTGTTACATGAGCAATGGCCGATAAGCTCCCCTCCCTCAACGCCTTGAAAGCCTTCGACGCCGCCGCGCGGGCTGGCAGTTTCACGCGTGCGGCGAGCGAACTGAATGTCACGCACGCGGCCATTAGCCGGCACATTCGCGATCTCGAACGCGATCTCAGATGCAGCCTGTTTGTACGCACCGGGCGCGGCGTCGAACTGACCGAACCAGGCGCGTTGCTCGCCCGTGATATCGCCACGGCATTCACCATCATCTCGACGGCGACGAGCCGGTTTGCGCCTCCGAACTGGCGCCGTCCGCGCCTGATGATCAGCTCCGATTTGTCGTTCGCCACGCTATGGCTCGTGCCACGGCTCGGGCGATTTACCGCCGCTTATCCCGACATTGATGTCGTCATCGATCCCAATCCACGGCTGATCGATTTCGACAAAGAAGACTTTGATTTCGGCATTCGCTTCGGCAGCGCCGATAGCCAATGGCGCGGGGTTCAAGCCGACGTTCTGATCGAGTCCGCGATGGGCCTCGTCGCCAGCCCGGAGCTGTTGCGGACGTCGCCGTTGCGGTCGCCCGCCGACCTCGGTGGGTCTTTGCTCATTCGCGAAACCGCTAAAGAAAACTGGCAGACGTGGCTCACGGCCGCCAACGTTGCGAACCAGATCGTACCGTCAGGCCCAACCCTGAATGGCGATTTGGCGATCGCCGCCGCCGAGGCAGGTCAAGGCTTCGCGCTTGCCGATTGCATCCAAGCCGGTGACGCGCTGCTCGCCAAACGGCTGGTTTCGCCGTTCGATATCGTTGTCCGCCAGCACGCCTATTTTCTGGTCAGCCGCATCGATAAAAAGCCGTCGAAGGCTGCGAGCCAATTCAAAATCTGGCTGTTGGCCGAGATCAACACGACGATTGCCGATCTGGCGCGGCTGAAGGTGATGCCGGGATTACGCACAACGACGCCACGCAGCAAGACGACGGCTGCGTCGTCTCGCGCAACTTGACTCGCGTAGCTTTTACTTAGCCATCGCGCGCAATGGTGCAAAGCGCACCGTGAACCCGCTGACCACTTGATGGCTGGTCAGCCGCGCGCCCGCCCATCCGCCCGGCGGATCTTCGCCTGATCGCCAACGCGTAAATTGCCGCCACAGATCGAGCGGCAGCCAACTGCCGTCGGTGTGCGTCAGCGGACCGAGATAGTCGGCGATCGTGAACTTGTATTCGATGAATACGCTGCCGGTTTTCAGCCGGTATTCGAGGCCGAATAACGCCTGCGCCGTTGGACCGGTGTACTGATATTCATACGTGCGCGCCGGATCGGTCTTGAGATGAATTTCCGAGTGCGGCAGCGATACGCCAGCGCCGATGCCGGCATACGGCGCAACGGGCCCGAAACTTGGAAAACGCATCAGCCCATTGAACGTCAGCATGTTGTGGCCATGCGTCCATTCGAGCTTGCTGAAATAGTCGTTGAGCTTGCCGGTCGCTGGCGCCGGTTTTCCGTCGAGCGTTCCCTCGAACGGGTATGTGGCGTCGAGCGGCGCGTAGACTTTTGAATGCACGAAGTCGATCATCGTGCCAAAGCGCCCGCCCTCCTGCCAGCGCTGCACGCGCGCACCGTAATACAGCGGGTTGTCGAAGGGTTTCGTGTACCAGTCGATGTCTTTGATCGTCAGATCGTGACGACCGTCTTTCTTCAGCGTGAAATCGCTCGGGTAATGATAGGGCGCGCCGAGATAAGCGCCGAAGGCGGTTTCTTTCGGCCGCGTCGCAACGGTTGATCCACCCGCCGCGGCACCGCTCGCGCCGGCACTGTCCGCATCATCGCCCGGCAGTGCAGCAGCCATCAGTAAGCCCATCGTCGCGACACCGGCCGCCACGTGGAGCGCGTGCGTTAGAGCGCTTTGCGATCTGACGGATTGAGATCGGCGCTCTAGCATGATGCTTCGTCGCATTTTCTGACGACGAACCGGGGTCCACTTCGTCCGCAAATGCTCTAGCGCGCCGATGCGATCACCTGCTAGCCGCGCAGCAAGCTGTGTCAGACGCGAAATATCGCCCATCAAAGTCCAATCCCCGTCGTCACCCCGCGTGCGCCCCGCCACGGCTGAAAGAACGTCAGCAAATACTATTGGATCATGGACGCGATGGCGCCGCCAGCACATCCAGCATTTGTCTCACCGCGACAATCTGCGGCGCCGCGCGCGTCAGATACTCATTCCCCGTATAGCCCCACCAATCCCAGCACGCCTGCGGATTGAGCGGTGTGGTTGCAACCTGCGGAAACAGTACAATCAGTGAATTTGTATCGGCCCATCGCGAGAATCCGGACTGAGTGATGAACTGATCATCGACCGTCTCGCGATTTTGCCCGCAGCCATGGAACGCGACGTGAATGCGGCAGCCGCTCGCCGTCCGGCAATGCGGCGGCACATAGACAACCCCGGTGTCGGCCAAGCCATCGAGCACACCCGGCGGTTTGAAAAGCTTTTGATCGAACGTGATCATCGTGCCTGACGGCGCGGCAGCGCGTGGCTGCAACGGGCCGTAGATATGGGCAAGCAGATCACCGGCCTGGTCATAGTCGCAATCGACCACATACGGCGTCCCGGAACGCCCGCACGCACTGCCGCTATCGTCGGTCACGAAGGCATGACCGGCCGGCAGCGTATTGACGAATTTGATATTCGTGTCCGGCACGCCGAGCTTGCCATAGAACTCGGCGGTGTGCTTGACGATCGACGGCATCACCGTGTGATCCGCCGTGCCGGAAAATAGATAAACGCGATCGGTGATGACATCGGCGATCGGATCGATGCTGCCGTCTTCGGCCCTGCGTTTGGCTTTCGTCGCCAAGTCGTTGGGATCGGCAACGCCCCAGATGCCCAGCATGTCCTTCATGCACCCGTTGACCGCCTTACTCAGGTTGAGCCACGCCGTCCCTGGTGCCGGCAATGCACCGGTGAAAACACTCTCGGAACAGCCATAGGGTCCACCGGCGATGATCCCTGCACCGATAACGATTTTCGCCTGAGCCATTTCAAATTGCCCGGCCATGTAGGCGCCAGCCGAAATCCCGGACACCGACGTCTTGTCGATCGCCGCACCGAGTGATGGCAGCGTTACCGGAGAGCTGTCTGGCGCCCGATCGCAGGCACTCAGCATCACGAGCGTAAGGACACATATCGGTGCGCACATCGCGAGCACAGGGGTCCGGTCGGCCATCGTCAGTTTCGGCATCAGTGCACGCATCAAACAAAGCCTCGCTTGTTGTCATGCACATCTAGCCTGCCGAGCGTGTGACAGCCAGACCGGCAAAGGTCGCGGCCCTTGCGCTCTCGGCTATTTCAGGCGAACCGACGCGCGATCGACGTGGCCGTTGGCATCGATCACGGTCAGCTTGGCAAATCCAGTGCCGGAGGGCTGCCAAGCCACGTCGCGCGCGTGCGGATCGGACGCCAACGGCGTGCCATTCACCAGCCACGTCAACGGCAGTGCGCCGCCGTCGGCTTTCAACATCATGGCATCGCCTGCGAAATCGCCGGTGTCGAGTTCAGAGCGATCGGGCGGAAACGAGATCAGCACGGGGGTCACGAGAAACGGCCCGGCTGCGGCATCGTCGCCGGGTTCACGCCAGCGCTTCAGCGGCGGCGGCAGATCGGCGGCGGCGACCACTAGTACACCGGGCGGCGCGGCCGCCAGCGGCACGCGCCGTTCCGACAGGCGCGCAAACGCATCAAACAGAATGGGTGCCGCTGCCGTGCGGCCCATCATACCGGGGACGCTCGTGCCATCGGGGCGTCCAACCCAAACGGCGATGACATGGCGGCCGTCGTAGCCGATCGCCCAGGCGTCGCGATAGCCATACGACGTGCCGGTCTTGTACGCGAACCGTCCGCCCTTGGCATTCAACGGCGGCGGCGCATCTTTCAAAATATCGCTGACGTACCACGCCGCGACGGGCGACATCAGGCGGCGCGCGTTGACGTAAGACTTCACCCGCGTTTGCGCCGTGATCTGCCCCCGCGCACTGGCTCGGCTGAACAGCGTCACGCTATCGCCGCCACGCGCCAGCGCCGCATAAAGCTGTGTCACGTCGAGCAGCGTCAGTCCGGTGCCGCCAAGCGCCATGGCCAGCGTCGGCTCGGACTTATCGGGAAAGCGCGCAATGACGCCCGCGCGCCGAAAGCGGCCAGCGAGCTTGCCCGGCCCAACACGCGCCAGCGCCCGCACGGCCGGAATGTTCAGCGATTGCGACAGCGCCTCGCGGATCGACACTTGCCCGTGATAGCCTTCGTCGAAATTCTTCGGCGCGTAGTCGCCAAAGCGCACCGGCCGGTCATCGATCAGCGTTTCGGGATGTGCAAGGCCGGCTTCGAAACTCAAGCCATAGATAAAAGGCTTCAAGGTTGATCCCGGTGATCGCACCGCCGTCGTCATGTCGACCGCCCCTTGGCGGCTCGCATCGAGATAATCCGACGATCCGACTTGGGCCAGAATTTCACCAGTCTGATGATCGGCGACGACGATGGCCGCCGATAGTTTTTCACCCTGGATCTGCGTCTGCCGTGCAGCCAAATCTTCAAGGCTCGCCTGTAAATTACGATCGAGCGTGAGGCGATGCACGAGAGCCTTCGGGTCGCGCGCCAGTTCACTCTCGGTCAGATGCGGGGCCAGCATCGGAAACGCGATCCGCGCCATCGGCACGCGCTCGGTTTTAGCACGTTCCGCCTCGGCCTGAGTGATCGCCCCGGCTGCTACAGCGGTATCGAGCACGCGGTTGCGGGCCCGCTCTGCCGCTTTCGGATTGCGATCAAGCCGGCGCGTCTCCGGCGCCTGCGGCAATGCCACCAGCAAGGCGGCCTCAGCGATAGACAGCCGTCGCGGCTCTTTACCGAAGTACGCCAGCGCTGCGGCACGCACGCCTTCGAGATTTCCGCCGAATGGCGCGAGGCGCAGATAGAGCCGCAGGATCTCGGTTTTGGTCAGCGCGCGTTCAAGTTGAACGGCGCGCGCCATCTGACGCAGTTTTCCACCGGCCGTGCGCTCATGCTTGCCATCGAGCAAACGCGCCACCTGCATCGTCAGCGTCGATCCGCCAGAAACCAACCGCCCATGCCGGACCGCCTGCAACGCGGCGCGCACGATGGCGTGACCATCGACGCCGTGATGCGCATAGAACCTCCGATCCTCGAACGCCATGAGGATTGCGAGATAATGCGGATCGACATCTTTCGGTTCGATCGGCAGACGCCAGCGCCCATCCGCCGTCGTGAACGGCCGCAGCAAGCGATCCTCGCGATCGACCACCGTCACCGACAGTGCTTGCGCATCTGTCAGCGACAGCGGCCCGATCTCCGCAAACGTCTGGCGCGCAATTCCGTACCCGATCGCCGAGGCGACGACGCAAACGCTCAACGCCGCAACGACCGCGCGCCGCGCCGACCTTAACGCCGAGCGTTGTCTGACCTCTCGCCCTGGAGAGAGGGAGAGGTTGCTGCGCATGTTGTCGACGAAGTTCCGGGCGCGCACCGTCGTTACTCCTTCACGCCGACCGTGAGCGTGCCAGCAGCCGTCCGTGCATACCGTTCGGGGCGATACATATCCTCGACCGTTGCGGCTGGATGCACGAAGGTGCCGGGCGTCACAGCCCGCACGATATACGCCACCGTCGCCGTCAAGGCTGGGGGAGTTGCACCCCCGATCGCGGTTGCCGCATCCGCTACGCTCGCCGCATCTGCTTCACCCGCTGCCGCGTCATCGCTTTCAACCGCCGCACCCTCGGTCGCCTGTTCTGACGACGCGTCACCTTCGTTGCGCGCGTTGGCTGCCGAGAAGTTGAACGCCGCTACGAACCGGTCATCGCGGAATTCGCTGTGCTCGGGCTCAACCGTCGACTTCAGCCAGTTGAGACCGGAAATAGATCCGCTCGCCACCAGTCGTGGGTTTTCGATTTCGAAGCCCGCCGGCAAACGATCGACCACCATCACCCGGCCGCCTGCTTCGTCCGATTGGATCTTGACGACCATGACGAAGCGATCGTTCTGGCGCACCTCGGCCTTTCCGCCGCTGAGGCTCTTGAGATCGACCGTCTTGCCATCGAGTGTGTAAGCGCTGCGGTCTATTTTGAAGCCCTTCGACGTCGCCGGCTCCGGTGTCAGCGCCGCGCCGATCACCGAAATCACGGCGTCGGTTGCAGCTTCGCCCGAGTTGGTGATCGTCAGCACGCCGTTTTCGAGATCAGCCGGAACAAGCGACCGCAGCACCGGTCCTGAGACCGGCTTGCCATCGATCGACAGCGTCGTCGTCTTGACCTCGTCGTTCAGCGCCTTGGCTGCAAGTAGCAACCAGGCCTGTTCTTGCGTCGAGGTATAACTGCGCGTCTCGTAGGCCTTGGCGATGACGCTGGCGAGCTTCGGCGTCTCGGCTTTGCCGATGCCGGTTTCAGCCGCGAGCGCCACCAGCGCCGCGCCATCGCGCAACGTCGAGCCGTAGTCGCCGCGATAGCCGGTGTCCGCCGCTGCATCACCCATGCTTGCAAGCGCTGACGCAAACGCACGTTCGGCGCGCTCCTTATCACCCATCATCGCCAGTGCGGCACCAATCTGGGCTTTAGCCAGAGGCGTCGAGAACCGGTCGATGCGCGTGTCGGCGTAATAACGCAACTCACCGATCGGAGCCCGCGCATTGCGTGCCAAGACATAGATCGCATAAGCGCGATCTTCGCCGCCCTTTTCGAAATCGTCGGCATAACTCAAGAAGTTCGCCAACCGTTCGAGCGCGCGGTTATAGCCTTCCTTCGGTACGATAGCGCCGTTCTCCTTGGCACGCGTCAGGAAGTCGGTGACGTATGATGTCAGCCACATGTCGCCGTTCGATGGACCCCAGACGCCAAACGCGCCGGATGAATCCTGCATTTCGAACACGCGGTTGACGGCGGCCTGCACGCGATCCTTGAGCGCCTTGTCTTCGCCCATGCCGATTTGCGCGGCAACGGCGTTGGCATAGACGAGCGGCAACGCCCGCGACACGGTCTGCTCGGCGCAGCCGTACGGATATCGATCGAGCTGCGTCAGCAGGCTCGGCACGTCGAGACGTGCAGCTGGCCCGACCGACAGATTGATGCGCGTACGCGATGCGATCATGTCCTGCACCAGATCGCGCGACAGCGTTAGCTTGCCGCCAGCCTTCAGCGACGAGATCGTCGTGCGTTTGATGTCGCCGCCCGGCGGCAGCACGTCGAATGTCATGTCGCGTTTGATGGCGATATCGTTCGGCCCTTTCACAGCCACCTGCAGCGTCAGCGATCCGATGTCTTTCGGCTTGAAGCGCATGCGTTGCGTCGTGCGCGCGCCGGTCTTGAGGTTGAGCGTGGCGTCGCTGAGCGCGGTCAAACGTTCAGCCGACGCATCGCCCTGCTTCTGCGACAAAGCCAAGTCGTAGGCGCCATCCGGCCCGTCGATGTTGTGCACATCGAAGCCAAGATCAACCTCGTCGCCGAGCGTCAGAAAGCGCGGTGCCGATACCGTCAAAGCTACCGCATCGCGCACGATCAGGTCGGTTTGCGCATGGCCGAGTTTATCGGCGCTCCAGGCGACCGCCATGATCCGCACCGTGCCGTTGAAGTCCGGCAATTCGAATTCGACGTTCGCGGTGCCGTCTGGCCCAACTTTGATGATGCCGGAATATAGCGACACCACCGTCTCGACCGTCGGATTGCCCTGCATCACCGGGCCGCTACCATCGCCGCCCGATTTCAGCTTGCCACGATTGGCGCGCATGCCGTCGATCAGGCGGCCGTAGAAGTCGCGGATCTCAAACGACAGCTTCTGCTGGGCGTTGAACCAGGCTTCAGGCGCCGGCGTTTCAAAGCGCGTCAGATTGAGGATGCCAAGATCGACCGCCGCGACGGTGATGCGCGCATCCTCGCCAGCAGCCAGGCCCGAAACTTTCACCGGCACCGAAATCTTCGACGCTGATTTGACTTTCTCCGGCAGCGTCATTGCGATCTTGAGTTCGCGCGCCGATTGGTCGACGGCGAGCCACGTAATGCCGATGGCCCGGCCCGGCATGCGCTTTTCGGCCTCGACCATCGGCCGATAGAGCAGCGCCGTCACGTAGGCGCCGGGACCCCAGGTATCGCCGACAGTGATGTCGACTTCGCTGCTGCCCTTGCCGATCGCGACTTCGCGCATATCGTAGACGCCGTTGCCGAGCACGCTGATCAGCGCCGTGCCGCCTTGCTTCGACGACACGCGCAGCTTCGCCGTTTCACCGGCTGCGTAGCCCGCTTTATCGAGCGCAACATCGAGCTGTTCGGGGCTGTCGACGGCTTCGCCCGTCGTGTACCACCCGGCGTTGAACGTGTAGCTGGAGGCTGGTCCATCGGCCTCGGTCGACGCCACATCGAGGCGGTAGCGACCCCAGGCAACGGGCTGCGTAATTTTTGCTACTGCCTCAACCGTCGTCGTCACGGTGCCATCGCCGACTTTGCGCTTCACGGTCACGGCATCGTACGACCAGTTGCCGTCACGTTTGTACCATTGCCAATTCGTGTCGATGCGGGTCAGCGTCCAAGCGATTTTATCGCTCGCCTGCGGTTTGCCATCACGGTCCAGCAGCACGACTTCAAAAGCTGCATCCTGATTTTCGATCGCATTGGCGCCAGCAAACAGCGGCTTGATGCCGATGCGCGGCTGCTTCACGTCCACCGGCAACGTCAGCTTGCGTTCGATCGAGCGGCCGCCGGCCTCCAGCAGCTTGACGATGACATCGGCTTCGAGCGGCCGCGCCGTTTTCGGGATCGCCGGCAGCGTGACCGGAATGGCGGCTTTGCCATCCTTGTCGGTCAACAGGCCGGCTTCCAGTGGCTGGCGCACCGGATTTATGAGTTCATCCGATTGACCAAACGTGTAACCGGCGTATCCCGGCACGTCTTTGTTCGCGAGCCGGACGGTGATTTCGCCTTCAAGGCCAAGACCGCCTGCGGGTGGCCCGTACAGATAGCGGCCATCGGCCGTGATGGTCTGGCGAGCTTCGGGCGTCAGTGCCGGCACCGTCGCCGCAATTGTCATGTCGAGGCGTTCGGGCACGAAATCCTCGACCAGGAACGCCCGCTCGGCAATCGCCGGCGCCTTCGGATCGGTGTGCAGCCACAGCCGCCACGTCCCCGTCATTGCCGTCTTGGCGAGCGGCACGGTGAGAGCCCGGCCGCCGAGACCCTGATCGTTCATGACGTAGCGCGTGTGCTCGACGCCATCGGGGCGCGATACAATCAGCGTCGTCGGCAACGTTGCAGCTTTGCCGAGTTGATCGCGCACGAGGGCGGTCACGCTCACCTCTTCGCCGCCGCGATAGACGCCGCGCTCGGTATAGACGTAGGCGTCGATCGGGCCAGCCGCGTCACGGCCCTTGACGCCGCGATCCGACAGATCGAACGCGTTCAGCGTCAAATCGAGAAACGCGTATTCGCCATCGCCCTTTTCCGCCACCAGCACGGACGGCTGCATGCCGCCGTCGCCCCGGCTCAGCGCCTTGTCGAAGTGTGCGTAGCCCTTGGCGTCGGTTGTTGCGGTGGCGAGAACTTCGTTGTTGCGAGCCACCAGCTTGACGCGCGTTTCGGCGACCGGCGTCGCATCGGCCAGCGAGCGCACGAACGCATGCACGCCGTCATTGCCGGAAAACGCTGTCAGTCCCAAATCCGAAACGATGAACCACTGCGTCGCCAGTTGGCCGCTGTCATCTTTTGATTTTTCCGTCGGCTTGGCGACCATCACATAGGCGCCGGGCTCGAGTTTGCCCGTCGCATCCGTCACCGGCACGGCTGTCGTGACATCCTCGTTGAGCTTCGAGGCGATATCCATGTCGCCATCGAACACCTTAATCCCTGAACGATCACGGATGTTGTCGATTTCATAATCCGACAATTGCCGCTGCGTATCGCCGGCCTGGAGCGTCGCCGCCAAATTACGATCGCCGATGCGGAACACCTTGACGGCAATCTTCGACGTGTTCGTCGTCACCACCGGAATACCCTGCTGGCCACGGCTCGGCAGCACGTAGGCCTTGCCGGTGAAGCGCACCTGCGCCGAACGGTCCGGCACATAGAGCGCGAGATCGGCGGCTTTATTCAGCGTCTCGCCGACATCGGACGGCAAGCCGGCGCGCAGTTGTACTTGATAACGCTCGCCGTGCTTCAACCCCTCCAAACAAAGTTGATCGCCTTCCTGCACCAACTGCTGGGGATCTGCGCCGTTGAGCGACACGAACTTCGCGACATCGCTTTGCGTGCGCGACAGATCCTCGGAAAATTGCAGGCAAACGCGCGGCGACGCCAAATCGTTATCCGTCTTGTAATCGATCATGCGAAAGCCGTGCTCAGCGCGCAGCCGGTCGTAGGCTTCCCGCGTCGGCTGGCTGTCGGCCATCTCCATGCTCAGGCGTAGCGCGTCGATCGCGGGGCGCCAGTACGACCGCCGCTCCAGCGCTTGGCCAAGCACGAACAGCGCCTTCGCCTTGGAGTCCTTGTCCTTCGCCAATTCATAGCCGCGATAGGCCGCGCCTGACGCGTGCACCGGCAGATCGTAGCGCTCGGATTTTTCCGGATCGGCTTTAATGGCGAGGAGGGCCTCGGCGAGCCGCGTCCAGGCGCTTGCATCCGTGCCATTACCGGCGACGACATTGGCCAGCAACCGCGACGCGGCGCGGGCATCCGTTGCGAAAAGTTTGTCGGCCTCAGCCTTGAGGCTTGCCGCCGCTTTGCCGTCGGCCCTCCACGATGATTTCAGATAAGTCTCGTAGCGTTTGGCATCGGCGGCGACGCCCTGGTGCGAAAAGCCCTTCTCGCTTGCGAGCCCTGGCAAGGCCGCGGTCAAAGCGAACATCGAACTGAGCGCGAGGCGGGCGAGAAAATGCATGGCTGTCGATCCCAAAAAATTGGCTGCCCGGGCAAAGCGCGGGTCAGGTCTTGGCAGTGTCGGGCAGTATCGAGCCGTTCCGCACTGCCGAATAGCCCATCAAAGCGGAACGGCCGAACGGCGGCGGTAATTTGCGATTTGTCTCCTGTTGCCTGGTCTTGCTGCTTTTTCCGTCCTCATCGCGGGCCTTGTTGCGGTCATGTGCCAAATTATCATGGCGTCCAGGCCCGGGGATAACTTCGCGCGAAAAAAAACGGCCGGGCAAAGAATGCCCGGCCTTGCAACGGCTCACGTTGTGTCGGTGAAAAATTAACCGTCGCCTTGCGCGGTCTTTCAGCCGCGCCGCGAGGGAAGATCGGTGGATGTGTCGGTGACCTGCTGGCCGGCGATGAGGGCTTGCGGCGCCATGGTGCGGCGGACCGAGCGTTTCAGGGGTTTCGCGACGGCCCAGAGCTTGGCGAATGATTGTGCGGCGTGCTGCGCGGCTGGGACATTAGCGTCATGGAAGACGGCGAAGGCATCGCGTTTAGCCGGGTCGCGCCGCATGCAGTCGCCGAGCCAAACGCGAGCGTTACCCAGCACCAATTGCTCATGCGCGGCTGCAAATCGGCTGTCGGGCAGTACGCGAATGTCGGCACCCGCAACATCGAGAATTGTTGCCGCCGCATGATCTTCGACAATGGTGTCGATATCGAACAGTACGATGCGAACCTTGACATTGCCATGGCCGGCTTGCGCCAACGCTGCAACCAGTGCCGACGCCACAGGGCTATCTGTGCCGCGCGCCACCAGCGTCACCACACCTGGAGCATCAGTGGCCGTCAATCCGGCCAACACAAACGCTGCAAGCTTCGATTCCTTCTCCGATCGGCAAGTCATGACAAGTCGTGAAGGTGTATCGAAGCGCATTTGGTCATTCCCAATTCAGGCTGAGGTCCCAGGTAGCAAATTCGCTGTCTGCGGCCGTTAGCATTGCGGGGCCTATTTTGCCGCCAAGAATGTTAAACAAGCGTTGCGGACAGGATCGAATTGTGACGCTCGGGCCTAAGGCGCTTTCTATCCAAGGCTTTTTTATTCGGCGGCGGGTGGGGCCATGCGGCCGATGAGGGCCAAATCGCTCACCGTAAAGTCGTCATCATTGGCCGCATCCTGGCGAGACGTTAGAATTTCGTTATGACGGTGCAGTGTCGTATCGGTGTCAATCGAGGCTGGCGAGCGCAGTGACGCAAAGCCACTCAGCGCCGACTGCAACGATGCTGGCAAGACGGCTTCACTCACCGGCAGGGTGATCGTCGCCGTTTCGCGGCTGAGCGTCACGTGCGCCCTTTGTCGATCTTGGCCCCGTTCGTGAGTTGCATCACTCGGCAGCGAGGGCTCGACAGCACGGGACATCGCCACCACGCGAGCTTCATCCGACGACGTCTCGCGAGTGCCGCCACGATGACCCGTGGCGGCGATCACCTCAACCTCGGCTTCCGGCAACGGCTGCGGCGCGGGCCACGGCACGCGCGGCCCTTGCGGCGCAGTTGCGAACGCGGGCGGCGCCGGTTGATACACCTGCGCATAGGGGCCAAAGCGCGTTTCATGTTCGGGATCGACCGGCTGCGGTGCCGGTTGACGACCAGCCCGCGACGCCCCGCGTCCGCGGCTGCTCGTTGACCCGCTCGCAGCGGATCTCTCGCGCCGAGGCGACGTGAACACCGATGCGGGTGCGCTTGCGTCCGTCGTTAGCGTCGGCTCGGTCGGTTCAGTTTCGACAGTGCGCGCGGGCGGCAAAACGTCGTGGCGGATTTGAGTCGCGCGTTCGCCATGCGCCGCGCGATCAGCTTGCACCGCGATCGTCGACGTCGCGCGTTCCTGGTTTTCGATCCGCCGGGCAGCTCCCATCACTGCGCCTAGGATGATATCCGACCACGCTCCATCGCTGAACTTGTAGACCCGAAACGCTTCGGAGCCTGCAAACTTCGACCCTTGCCGCGCCAGCCGTTTTTGAATGCTCGACGTTGTCGGCAGCATCGTCCGCTTGAATATTTTTTCCTTTTCGAAACTGGCAAACAGGTTCGCCAGCAGTTGCGCCTCGACGCGCAGCGTTTCGCGTTGATCAGGGTTCAGTCGAGGCGGCGCATCGAGCGGCACGGCCACGTAGTAATCTCCGTGCATATCGAAGACGACATGGCGGAAGATTTCGAAGTTCTCGCGCACCTGCCGGTCGCGATGGATATCGTTGAACCGCGATAGGATTTGAATCATCGGACCGCGTTCGGCGGCCTGCATCTTCGGCAGCAATCCGTTCAGGCGGTCGTGTGGCCGCTGCACCATCGACACGAGCAGCAGGCACAGATCGACAAACAGCGCCACGGCGAGCGGCACATAATCGCGCTTCGACAATCCGCCTTGTTCGGCGTCGCCCGCGCGCGTCGCCCCAGCCGCCAGCCCGCTCGCGCCGGTTCCTTCGACCGATTGCACCGCGCGCTTCTGCAACTCGCGCAACTCGTCCGCCGACGGCGGCATCTGGAACGCCAGCAAACCGTAGAACGTCGTCGTCAAACGGCGGAAAGCCTCGATCGTTGCTTCCGATCCTTCGACCGCCGCGATCTCCGGTTTGCTCAGCACCGGCAACTGATCGATGGCCTTGACGACGCCGCGCAAGACCGTCTGCAACTGCGCATCTGGGCATGAGATCGCCGCGCCACGCTGATCGGTCAGCGTCGACCTCTCGGCCCGGTCGGCGAGATCAGTGCGGATCTGGCGCAATTGCGGATCGGTGCGAAAGGCGTTGAACCCCGTCACCGTCAAATCTAATTTGCGGCCAAGCGCCCGCATGAACTCATTGCGCGTGCCGGATTTGGCGTCGAAGGTCGACGCATCGGCCGTGGTGATTTTCAGCAGATCGACGTCGAGCGCCGACAGATCGCCCTTCACCGCGCCGACGCGCCCCTTGACGAATTCTGATGCAAACGTGAACCGCTGCGCGTCCTCATCCCGCATCTTGCGGCGCGGGCCATCGCCCGGCTTCGAGTTTGGACACGACGTTCCCTTGGTGCGCTCGATCTCGGCCTTTTCGTTCGAGACGGACGTGAGCTGCACCAGCGTCGCCTGCAACTGTTCGAGCCGCGTCGATGCCACTTGGAGAGAATTCTGCACCTGGCTGACGGCGCTTTCGGCCGACCGAGAGGCTTCACCCCGGCTCTCCAAAACCTTCCAATAGAAACCGAAACCAAAACCAACCGAAATCAGCGTCAGAAAAACGTAGCCGATCGCATAGAACAGCTTGGTGATGAATGGATGCGGTTTGAACAGCTGATCGAGCAGCCAGATGACCATGATCATCAGCATCGCCACCGAAAAGCCGATGATCGCGCGATGGATGATCGGCAAGTCGCCCATGTTGGCTTCGATCAGTTCGAGCATCCCGACGTAGGTCGCGACCCACGACAGCAAGCCGAGGCCGGCGATCAGAACCGTGCGCTTCCAATCGCCGGCCGGTTTCGCGATCTCATCGTTGGCGGATTGCGTGGGCCATGCCGTCAATGTCGACGACCGCTGGGTCGCGCGGTCGATGCCGTCAAAGTCCCGGTGAAATTCCCCGTTCAAGTTCATGTCCCGCCACCCAACGCACCTCGTCCGCTCGGAACGACAGTCGGCTGGCGGTGAGCGTTTTTAATGTCGCAACTGCGGCTGACGGGTGGCGGCGATCAGTTGAGATTGAGCGGCCGCATCGGCTGTTCGCTGATCACGCGCCGTGCGTCATTGCGCGGCCGAGCGTTGGATGCGATCGGTTGCCTCGCGTCCGGCCGGCGCGGCACGCGCGGCAACAAGTCGGGACGTGGCTTCGCCTTCGAAAAGCGTTCGAGATCGGCCAGCAGATCTTCGAGCAGCGGCGCCGCCACTTGCCCTGCGTGCAGATTGCGCGCGAACGGCGTGCCGGGCGATCCGCTGCCAACCAGCACGACATACGAGTAGGCGGCGCCGTTGGTGAATTGCAGCCCACCAGTGATCCAGGCATCGACAGTCGCATTCGGATCGTGCGTGACTTGTGTTCCGGTCTTGGCGAAATGCAGGCGCAGATCGCCGCGCCGATGCGCGCACCACGCCGCCAAAGTTTTCAGCGTTCCATAATTCGTTCCGGCGGATTGATAGCACATCGGCGCTTCGAGCAGCGTGCGCAGCAACGGCCCGGCAGATGGTTTGATCAGATCCTTCGGCTTCATCGGCGGTTGTGCAGCCGCCGCCACTCCGGCCGCGCCATCGCCCTTGAAGGTGTAGTCATACGCGGTAATCAGGCTCGGCATTTTGAGCGGCTTTGCACCCTGTCCGATCAGCGACGCCAAGATCATGCCCGACATGTGATGCACGGTTCGAGGCGCGCCGGCGATCTGGCCCATGACGACGGCCGTCGATGGCGGCGTGCCCCCGAGTTGAGCGGCGGGCGGCATCGCGAACCCGAAGCCGTCAATCAGTTTGCGCATGCGGGGCTGACCAATCATCGCCGCGCGCGCGATCAGCGGATTGTTGAGCGAGCAGGCGAACGCCACGATGGCGCGGCGTCCCTGCCGCAACGATCCGCCTTTGGCGCACGTGTCGAGCCCGGCGGCCGGCGCTTCGCTGTCGACGTAGACCGTGTCGGCGCCGTCTTTGCCTTCGTTGGCGATCGCGACGGCGGCCAGCATCTTGCCGGTCGACGCGATCATCCGGCCCTCGGCACTCGGTTGGTAGAGCCCGGTGCCCGTATCGCGCGCCGGCCACGAACCGAAATACGGTGCGGTCTCGCCGGTCTCGAAATAGCGGATGATATTGCCACTCGCGTCGGCGGCGACCACAACGACATTCGGCAGCGCTTTGTCGGGCGCAACCTTGGCCGGATCGAGGGTGAAGGCCGGGTCGAGCTGGCTTTGCCAACGGCCGTCCAGCGCCGCCAGCCGGGTCTCGATGGTTTGGCGAAACGCCAAGTTATCGCCGACGTCGAACGTCGTTGTGACGCCGCGCACGTAATCGCGCCAGCCAAAGCCGTAGCGCTGCTTCATTTCCTCGCGCAAACCGAAGCGCGCCGACGGCATCAGGACATTGGCGCGAATGACCGGGTTAGCCTGCGCCCGCTTGGCGTCATTGGGCGCAAACCGATCGAGCGCTTCTTGCAGCTTTGGACGCACCTTGGGATCGGGCGGTCCGCCGCCGAGCTCCATCAGCTCGAACACGACGGCTTTTTGTTGGGCTTCATCCGTGATCAGCTTTTCGGCACAGGTCCGGGCTCTCACCTCGGTGATGTAGCGCCAGCGATCGAGTCGCACTTCGTTCAGCTTGTCGCCGCCTTCGAGTAGAATGATCGGCTTGTTGACGGCGGAGGCCAGCACGAATTGTTCAGCCGTGCTCAGATCCTTGGCTTCTTTGCCAAACACGATGCGGCTCGTCACTTCGACGCCGTGCAGCGGCTGGCCGCCGGTTCGCTGTGCCAGCCAAATATGATTGGCGGCCCATTGCTTCAGTTTGGTCTGGTCGCCGTCACGCGTCAGCTCGTGATAGATGACCGGCGCGATCCACCACTCGGCGAGCTTGCGGCGTAGTTTCGTCAACGGTCCTTCGCGGCTGCTTGGCGGCGTCTTGTAAATGACCCGCGCAAACTGCATCGGCAGTGTTGATCCGCCGACTCCGAAACTCGGGCGGCGGAGCGCGATCGAGCGCGTCACCGTTGTGTAGGGAATTTTCAGCACCCCGATGAGGTCGATGCCGAACGGATTGAGCCAGCCGCCGAGGTAGCGGTCTTCGTGATAAGTCAGGCATTGCCAGTAATCGTTGGGCACGTCGCGGACGGGGATCGACTTGTGATCCGGGTTCGCCACGTAGTCGCCGAGTTCGATGGCTTCGTCGGTGTAATTCACGTCGCGCAGGCTATCGAGGCGCGGATCGAACGTGCCGACGAAATTGCCTTTGGGGTCATAGATCGCGGTCGCCAGCCAGCGCTCGGCATCATAGCCGAGCTTGTCCCTCAGCGTCACGGCGCCGGTATATCCACGGATCGGCGCCACCACGTACACCAGTAATAGCGCGAAGATGACGTAGAGAAATCCGGCGGTCGCGACGTGTCGCAGCGGCCCCAGCTTGGGGTTGAAGGCCACCGCATTGGCCAGGATGCGCATCGTGCGCACGGGCACGACGGCGATAACATTGGCGAGTGCGTACGCGTGTCGCAGCAACCGTAACATGCCTGACGCACAACCGATGTAAGCCGCGCTCGCCATGAGTGCAGTCAACGTTGGTGATAGTGGTCATTTGCGGCGGCAGCGAAACGCGGCTGGGGCGACAACAGGCTGGCACGAGGGCAAGATTGCGGCGCGCCGCGCGTGCAACGATCTTGCGCCGACCTCGCGAAGCCCTGCTCGCGAAACCCTGCTCGCGAAATCATGGCCGGGTCGAAACGACCACATCGCGATTCATTGGTGATCGCGCTGACGCCGATCCCCGCTCGCAACAAAGCGCAGCTTGTAACGATCAGCAGATTTTCTGGCTGAATTGTCCGACTCGCTGGTCGAACCTCTAGCTGGATAGTTGATTTATGGACTGTTCAAAAGTACGAACACCCCAATGCCGATTGCCGGTCCGATGAGTGTCGCACACACCATCATGACGAAAGATTTCGCCGCCATCACACTTTACCCCGCACTCACGCGCTTCTAACGCTACCTACACGCATCAATTTTGCGAAAATTCCGGAAGTCCCTCTCCGAAATTTTCAGTGCTGAAATAGATTCGCAGCTTCGATCAAGCCGTCGAACCATCGAGGGCGCCCTAAGTCCTCGATAGAGTATTAGTACACGACCTTAATACACTTGACACTGCGGTGTTTGATTTGGCTGGCGCGGCGGTGGAATTGAGCCACGATCAGTTGCCGGCGAATGGCGAGCCGGGTTGCCGCCACCAATGGCATGACGTTCCATAAGGAAAATTGAACGATATCAGCTTTGTGCAGCCATTCGTTCGACTGCTGAGCCAGAAGTCGCGTGTAAGCTGCTGCGACGCAGCATCACGGCCGATGCAAAAACGCGAAATACATATTGATCGCCGCATGTTGTTTCCGCGTCGCGCAAGTCGATGTGCTGAGACGCCCGCAAGCAATTATTTCAGGTCGAACAATCGCAGTTGGCGCTCGTCCAGCCCGCGCGTTTCCGCTGCCAGCTGCTCGATCCGATCGAACGGCACCTGCTCTGCCGAGATCAGCGAGCGCTGTGCCTTCATCGGCCGCACGATGCCTTCCTGAACAAGATGGAACTCGCCGACCGTCTGTCCCGGCAGCGCCTGCGCCGGATCGAGGCCGGATTCCGACTGAAACGCCGCTTTGAGTTTGCGCAGCGCCGTGTCTTCCCGCACGCGGCCGATGAACCAGCTCGTGATCTGATCGCGGCTCTTGTAGTCGAGATCGCCCGGCGATTGCGTTGCCAGCATCATGCCGAGGC
Source organism: Hyphomicrobium sp. (assembly GCA_021732485.1). Lineage (GTDB taxonomy): Bacteria > Pseudomonadota > Alphaproteobacteria > Rhizobiales > Hyphomicrobiaceae > Hyphomicrobium_B. Next base: position 12,931 of record JAKFUV010000020.1, on the reverse strand, counting down.
CGGCAGAGCGGGCGCGCTTCAACAAGCTCTGCAGCGGCTCGGCCGTCGCCGGTTTCGAGTTCGCCGGAATGTAGAGATCGGCTTCGTCGAACATGACGACGGCCTGCAGTTCGTCATTTGGATTGCGCTGACAAAAGCGTAGCGCTTCCGACAGGAATTGCGAAACCCAGAACAGGATGTTTTCGTTGTCGCCGAGAAACCCGGTGTAGATGACCGAAAGGCGAGTCCGGTTGGGGCGCTGATATTTGCCGAGCCCGAGCAGGCTTTCCATGCGCAGGCTTTCGCCGCCGCCTTCGAACAAAGCCGCATTGCGCAGCCGCAAACTATCCAACTGCGCCACCAGATCGCGGCGCAGCTTGCCGGATGGGTCCATGCGCTGGGTTTGGTCGGTCAGCTCGGGATGCTCGTCTTCGAGCAGGTGGATCAGGTCGGCGAGCGTGACTTCCGCCGTCGACAGCGCGCCTAAAATACGCAACGCCACGGCGAGCACGCCGGATTGCTTTTGGTGTGTCGCGGAATTTTTGAGATGCAGCATCTCGCCGAGCGCCGCCGCCGACAAGTTGGCGAGCAACTGCTGCTCGTGCTCGGGCAGCTCATTGATGCCGTTCGGCAGCAACGTGATCGAGATCGGCCGGCCTGAGGCGCGGCCCGGCGTGTAGACCGCGACGTCGATGGCGTCGGCCAGCTTTTCACGATCCGCCCGCCGTTCCGGTGTATCGCCGTCGTTAGCGCGCCAGACATCCGGGTTGGCATAACTTGCCAGATCGCCTTTGCGGTCGATCAGCACGGCGGGCACGCCGCGCAACAGCAATTGTTCAATGAGCGACAGCGCCAGCGTCGTCTTGCCCGATCCCGAGCCGCCGAGGAACGCAGCGTGGCGCTTCAAGATACTCTTGTTCAACGACACTGGCCGGCTACGCGCGCCAATTTCGCGGCCCGATAGGATGCTCGATCCGTAAGTGCCATTTTCGTCGAGGATCATCGACAGCGGCACGTCGTCGTCGTTGGCTGGATCTTGCGAGCCGCTACGGTCCTTGAATTCGCCGGTGCCAGCGACGCCATTGTCGGCTTTGAAACCGTCCAGCGACGACTGCGGATCGTCCATGTCCTTCTGCACCAGGCGCGGCACCGATCGGCCCAGCAGGTCGAGACGCAACAGGTGCACAATCGAGATCAGACTGGACAGCGGCTTGGTGCCTTCTAGCCACTGCACCATGCCGGCATCGCCACGATGATGCGCCGTGAACTCGCGCACCGTCATCATCCGTTCCCACTCGGGGATCGGCACGAGCAACTGCCGCCCGCCGCCATCGCGGAACTTGCGGAATGCCTGCGCCGTCTGATTTTTCTTGTTCGGCGGGAAGTCGCTGGCGCGCAGCATGAAGCACGGCTTGCCCTGCATCGCCGTCAGTACCTTGTCGAGCTGGCGCTTCAAGCCGCCACCCTGCGTTGGCCGGTTACAAAGGAACACGCGCACGTCACTCGCAAACCCGGTGCGATGGCGCACGGTCAGATCGAACGCCGGCAGATCATCGCCGAGTTCGAGCCGCTTGACGGTCACGTCGATGGCCCGGCCCCATTCGTCGCGGGCGAGCGACAGCGTGGCCGCCAGCACGTCGACGAGTTCCTGATCGTCGGCCGGCATTTCAGCTTCGCTCTCGTTGGCGAAGCGCTCCCACATTTCGCGGAATTGCACGGCGGACATGGCACTCGGCGCGTCTTCGCCTTCGGTCGCGCCAAAGCCGACGGCCTGGCCAAGGGCCTGCGCCAGCGTGCTGATGAACGACGATTTCGGCGGCGTCTCGCCGTCTCCATTGCCGTCGCGATCATCCTGGTCGGTTGCCGTCGCCTCGCGAATGCGCGTTTGCGCGTGCTCCAGAAGACGCCGGGTCGAAAGCCCGGCGAATTCCTCGAAGAACTGCGGCCCGAAAAACTGCGAGGCATCGGGAAAACTCATGCCGCCGCCGCTCAACTCGGCCTGATGGGCGATGCGCTTGGCGATGATCAGGCGCGCCTCTTCAGGCGTGCGGCTTTCGCGCAGCAGCACCGGACCCGATTTCTCGATGCGGTCGATGTAGGATTGCGCCACCAGCCCGCGCACCTGGCCATAGAAATCTTCCAGGCACGAGATGACGATGATGGCGTTGGTCAACCGGTTGGCAATCTGGATGAGGTCGCGCACGGCGCGCTGAAAGCGCTCTTCGGAATTATCGAAAAAGCGCAGGTCTTCCACCTGATCAATGCAGAACACCAGCGCCGCACGTTCAACCGTCCACACCAGGGCGCCGAGCGCCGCGATGATTTCGAACGACCGATCTTCGCCGCTGTTGGGATCGAGCGCGCACACGGCCTCAAGCGCGATCGACGTCAGCTGGCGGCCGTGGAGATATTGGCGAATGCGCTGATCGATGCGCGGATCGCGCCGCTGCAAATACAGCAGTGCGCGGACGATATTGATATCGAGTTCGCGGGTCTGGAAATTTTCACTCGCCACGATGTCGTCAGCGAGCCGCAGGATCAGCCGCGCCAGTTGCTGGTCGTCCAATTGGGCGTCGCGCAGCGTGTCGAGATCGGCGGCTGAGATCACCCGGCTGTCGAGCACCAGCTTGTTGGTCAGCCGCGATAGCCCGCTCTCACCGAAGCGGTCGGGGTCGTAGGGTTTTTCCAGCGAGTGAACGAGGCGGCGCAAATAGAAGTCGGCATAGTTGCCGACATCCGGCGTCATCTGCGCGTAGCCAAAATAAGCCTGTCCCGTGCGATGCGTCTCGGTTCTGAGCGCGCGTACAAGATGAGTTTTGCCGGCGCCCGACTGGCCATGAAACAGCAGGATGCGCTCCTGCACGTGGAAGCCACGCCCGGATGTCACGGTGGTGATCAGATCATGGAATTTTCGGCGTGCCTTGGCATGCACCTCGGGAACGTCGACCGGGTCGGCGCGCCACAGGTCATCTTCCCAAGTGATCGAGTGCTCAAACGCTTCGCTGAGCTTGTCTGGCGCCAGCGAGGGAGCAAACGACGATTTTTTCAACGGACCGCCTTCGACGCCCATGGCGAAACGAAATACCTTTAATCTTCGACGCGCACGAAGTGCCAAACAGTGTTCTTGTAGAGGATCTTGCTGTCCTCTAGCGCGTTCAAGTCGCAGCGCTCTTTGAGATCGGCGCCAACCAGGACGACTTGGCCGGTTCGGTGCGCCTCGGCGAGCATGCCCTTGAAGGCAATTTCGGTCAGCTCCCAATCCGGCCGCGTGTCGCGAATCGCGCGCCAGACCAAAGAGATAAACGCCTTGCGGTTGCCTGGCCAGCCCTCCGAGATGGGCCGTGCCGCATCCACCACAGCGCCAGCGAATTCGGCCATGTCGGGACGGACCACGACACGCGGCAATGCGACCGTGGAGCTGGCGATGGGTGCCTGGTCATTATCGGGATGCGGTGCGGTTGAAGGCACGTCGCTGACGCCTTCGCGGCGCATCTGAAGTCTGTCAACGGGCCCATCACTCGACCCATCGATCGGTCCATCAACCGGCCTAATCAATCGTCGCAACAGCGCGAGCTTCAGTCCATCGAGCGTCGCATCGGTCGCGTTCGTGACTTCGACGGCCAGTGCGACGATCAGTTTGCCGTCGGAGGAAAACTCGCGCGGCTGCCTTAAAAGTTGCCCAGCCAGCAATCGGCCGGTTTTGCCCGGCAGCCCCGAGCCCTTAGCAGCACCACGGCCGCCAGCCTTGCCAAGCCCCGTCTTGATGCGATCGCCGAATGCCCGTTCCAGTGCCACAACGGCCAGTTCGCTGCGCAGATCGGGGATCGACAAAATCCGCGATGGCGAAATTGCAAAATGCTGCTGCAACATGAGGGCAGCCAAGCTCTCGACGCGGTCAAATGCTTTTTGAGCGGCTGCATTGAGCGACGTCAGACCCATGGCGCGCCCAATCAAAGCGTCGCGCGCACCCTCCCAACCGGCTTTCGCCGGGCGCGGCCGGGCGAGGATCGCCGCTGCCATGGATTGCCCGGCGGCCGTCGCCTGCAACCGGCTTTTGATATCGGTAATCATGCTGCTCTGGGTCAGCGTGCCGATAGCGAGTTCGGCCGAGCGGCGAAACTGCGTTCCGGCCGCGCGTGGCCCGTAAAGATGCGCGAGATCACGTTGCAAGTCGGCGCGGGTGGCATGGCCTGTGGCTGTCGCAATCCGCACCAGAACAAGGTCGTCGACCGACATCGCTGCCGCCGATCTGTCGCCATCGCGGCGCAAGCGGGTCATCGTCGCGGTCATCTTGAGTTCAACATGGTGTTGAGTCCTTCTCGAAAGCGCGCCGAGAGACGATCGCTTGCCGGCCGGTCCACGCGTCTCGCTGCGATCCACATGCGGCCGCGAATCAGTTGCTTCGAGCTCAGTGAGACTGAGGTATTCGGCGCGACGTTCCAAGGGTCTGCCGGCGATTGCCTGTGCGCCAGCGTGCGATGGTCATCCGGGCTCGCTGTTGCCGCCGCGTCGCCAAATTAGCGACACCTTGTTCAGGCGATGATAAACCCGGCCGGGGAACAGCCGACGGGTCGAGGGACATGACGACATGCACGCGACATTGGTGACCGCACGCGCACGTGTTGCGCGGCCGCGCCGCACACACGATTGTCCTCCCATTAGCGTTAACGCTCTGTTTACGGATTTGCAGCAATGATGACGCCGTCCGCACGTCGTGTGCCGGGAGTAGCAGTCATGTATCGCGTCGCGCTTTCAGCCGGATTGGCAACCCTCGTTGCCGGTTGCAGTCTTGGGTCCGCATCCCTGTCGTCGGGAATGGTCGACCCGTCACCCACCACATCGTCCCTCGGGTCGAAATCCAAATCGAGCACGGCGCTTGGCGGCGATCCGTCCGCTCCGCGATTGACGAAAGTCGCCAAACTCGACGATCAGGCGCCGGCGGGCACCTACGAAACCGCGCCGAGCGGCATTCTCGCCGATCGCGACTATACCCGCACCCAGCTCGATTCCGAGATGGCGCGTAATTTGATCAATGCCTACCGCAAAGAAAACGGCCTCAAACCGTTAAAGCTCAATCCCGAGCTGACCGAAGCGGCCAAAGGCCACTCGCGCGATCTCGCCAAGTGGGATCGTATTTCGCACTATGGCTCCGACGGTTCGAACCCATGGGATCGCGTCAAGCGCAGTGGCTACAAGGCCCGCCTGGCGGCCGAGAACGTCGGCACCGGCCAGATCGACTTCACTGAAGTCATGCGCGGTTGGAAAGACAGCCCCGGCCATAACAAAAACCTGCTGATGTCAGATGCCGATCACATGGGCATCGCACTGGTGCAGGATCCCAAGACCGAATTCAAATCGTTCTGGACGCTGGTTCTTGGCGCACCGATGTAAGCCGCGCACACGAATGTCCTGAACGCACACCAGCCGGGACTTGCTCCCGGCTTTTTCGTTTTTTAGTCTTTGGCTGGTTTGCCAGACGCATCAAGAGCATCGATGTCGTCGTCGCGGCGCCGATCAAGCCGTGAGTTCATGTTGGCGGCTCAAGCATTAGCGCTGTTCCAATCGCGCGCGCTCACGGGTGCGCACCAGTTCGGCGACGCCGCTCCACGCCCAAGCGCGGCCCGCATCGCCCTTGTCGCCGTGATAGGCCGAAAAGAACTCGGCCACTTCGGCGGCATGAGCGCCATGTTTGCCTTCTAAGACTTCGGCCATGAAAAACACATCGCGCGGTGTCGGCGTGGCGTCCGTCTCGTCTTGCCAGCTCGCGGTGCGTGACGGCGTCATTGGAATGTCCTACTCGTTGCTAAGCTGATGGTTCTGACGCCAGATTGCCGCCGGAGGCTCGGCGTGCTGCCCTGGACGCTGCGGTCTGCTCGAGGTGTGCCTTGGGTTCGGTCAGAGCAAGATCGACGCCATTCACCGGTCATCTGATCGGCGCAGTTTGCGGCAAAGGTTAACTTGGGCCTGTTGTGCACCGTCGTCGCAGGTCTGGTTCTAAGGTCGAGTTTAGAACTCTGAATTAGAACTCTGGCAAAGCCAACGAAAGGGCGTGGCATGGGCACCAAATTCAGGCGATCAAAGATCGGGTTGAGCGCGTCTTTGGCTGCAATTGCCGTCGCAGCACTCACCTTGGGCAGCGTTGTCAGTGGGGGTGGCGCGCACGCGGACGATCGCGCCGATTGGCTCGATACTGCGCAGGCCGGCGACTTTGCCGACACCGATCGCGCCTTCGAAATCAACCCTGATGCGACCGACGAAGCAGATGGCGCCTCCGGCCCTGAACAACCGTCCGAAGATGGCACACCGGGTTCGTCGCAGGCGACGCCAGAAAACGCTCGCCCCGACGCGGAGCCCCCCGGCTGCACTCTGCGCGATGGCCCGCTCGAACTGCTGGTGTGATCCGGCGCGGCCGTTACGTGAGAGGGTGGGGGCAAATGCGTTTGTCTAAGGGGCTATATTATACTTGCCAAACCCAAAGCGATAAAATATGTTGGAATCTCAGGGAGATTCCAGATATCGCTACTTTCGCAAAAACATCTTCAAAACGAAGAAGCCGCCTACAAGTGGGTCGAGGCTCAAATCTGGCCCCATGGCGCTCAATGCGCGCACTGCTTTGAGAAAGAGCGCGTCTCCAAAATGGAAGGCAAGGCCACCCGGTTTGGCCTCTACAAGTGCTACGCCTGCCGCAAGCAGTTCCGCGTTACTGTCGGGACCATATTTGCGTCCAGCCACCTTCCGCTGCATCTGTGGCTGCAAGCCTTCTACCTAATCGCAGGATCTAAGAAGGGCATTAGCTCAAACCAGCTTCACCGCACCTTGGGCGTCACTCTGAAAACCGCTTGGTTCATGGGCCACAGAATTCGTGAAGCCATGTGCTCGGGTTCGCTGGTTACTCCTATGGGCGGCGAAGGCGAGACCGTCAAAGTGGACGAAACCATTTTCGGCCGTGCTGACACTCATCCAAAGGGTCGCCGCCCGCTTGGGCGCAAGGTCACCAACTAACTAAGGCAGAATCGACTAAAAAGGTTGTCAGGTAAAACCTGGCAGATTGACCATAGGGGCCCATATATGCGAATCATAGAGACATCGCGGCCTATTCGAATTGCAGATAGGAGTCAACAACCAGTGGTGGCGGCAGTCAAGAAGTTTGACAAAGAGCGGCTATCCCGAGCAATCCTGAGAGAACTCGGAAAGCTGTTTGACGATATTGAGATCGTTGACGTCGTAGTTTCTCCGGAACGCGACAGAGACGGGGACGATATTCTGCGCGTCGAGGCTGTGTTCACTGGCGTTTTGCGCGGCGATGACGCGAAAAAGGTTGCCGGCGCTACTAGGCAGCTACGCTCGACGCTCGACGAGATAGATGAGGACATCTATCCGCTTCTCTCGTTTGTCTCCAAAGTGGACTACGAACGCGGGCAGAAGCGTGAAGCCAGATGACCTTCTAATAACGGCCAGCGACCTTATTCGCGGCCCGAGAAGGCTTCGCCAATCCAACTTGAGAAGGGCATGTAGTACAACATACTATGCCCTTTTTCATACCCTCTGCAAATGCTGTGCAGACACGATGGTGAGTGACAAGTCTACCAAAAGGGCGTGGGTACAAGCTTATCGATTTTTGAAGCACGGCCACGTCAAAAACCAGTGCGTCCACAAGAGGATTGCCGACTTCCCCAACGACATTCAAGACTTCGCTGACATGTTCGTTCAAATGCAGGAAAAGCGGCACCGCGCGGATTACGATCCTACCGGAATATATTACAAATCCGCTGTTCAAGCGGATATTGAAGCCGCTCGAACAGCGATTGTCGCCTTCACCAATTCGCCTCGAAAAGCTAAGAGGGCTTTCGTTATTTTCGTGGCTCTAGACGGGCCGAAATGAGGTTGGATTACAATGCCCAAGCGCAAAGAACCAGAGCTAGAACCTAAAGAGCAGTTCAAACGGTTTCAGGTAGCCGCTAAGGAAGTTAGGGTTGACGCCGATGAGGCAACCAAAAGCTTTAGGGTGCTTTCGGCTCCAAAGGCGGCGAGTCGTCCTCTGAAAACTGTTCCGCTATCACCTCGAAAAAGTGACAAGTAGCTGACAACACATTCAGTGCTTGGGGATCTCTGTAGTCAGCTTTGGCGTGAGCTACGTAATTTCGCCAAGCGTCTTTGAAGTGTCCGGCGTCGATTGCGATCTCGCTGTAGAATCGGCACCGGTCTGACTTGCCGGGGACCTTTGGCCCCTCAATAAGTTTATTGGCCGCCTTTCTAATCCCATCAATAACGTTCTGAAGTTGCTCGTCTCCAGTCAATGGGACGTCGAGCTTGGCTGCTATAATCCTCAAGCCTACTTCAGCCGCACGCATTGCGTGAAAAACACAAGCGTTGGGCAACGCGCAAGCGTAGGCGGTTCCAGCGGATCTAATTTCCGAAGGTACACCCTCCTTAAATGCACTTTTTACTGCTTCCGAAATTAGGTCGTCGCTTTTAAAGTATTTGGTGCGATCGATGGGCAACCTCAAATACCTACGATGCATTATTTCCCGTGAGACCATCATGAGAAGAAATTCGGCATGCTGCGAACTTTTGGGGAGATCGTCTTCGATCCCTTTTAAATTTCGGATCGAATTGGTGAGTTCTGCCTCCTCGCTGATGCGGCGAAGGGCATGAACGAATTCCAGAATGGCACCATTTTCAAGCTCTTCGCCCGAGTACTCGACTTGAATAGTAATCTTTGGCGGCAGCGGAGAACCGGCTACCCTGAATTGCTCAGTGGCCTTCAATATCCTCTGAACCCTTTCATAGGCCTCGAACAGACCAGCGATCCCGAACGGATTTATCTCGCGCATGAAATCCCAGAAACTAAAGAGTCCATAACGATCGCTGGCCACGCCTCCGAAACTGCTAGTTCGATCACTCATTGACTAGCCCTCCCCATACACGATTCTTGGGTTTGGGAAGTATAATATCTCCGTCTAAGGCGTCGCAACGCCTCCACTGCCCTCAACCGAGCCTTTGAGGGCTGGTTTCTGGTCGACCGCGATTGCATCAATACCTGTTGGCACGGCCATCGCTTTGTCGGCTGCTTTGACCGTTGCAGTTTTTTTGCGTCGGGCCTCGGCGGCGCGGCGTTTATTGTTGCCGCAGTCCCATGCGATCACCGATCGCCGCACCGATGCGGCCGCTCTCGCCGTCGGATCAATCGGCAGCGTGTCGATATTGGACGTATTAAACAGGTCTTTCCAGCCGTAGTTCGTGAACCCGTGCTCAAGCAGGCTCGCCGCGCGAACGGCCCGCTCGTCGCCCGAGCTTTCGCCCAAAACCACTGCCATCAGTTTGCGTCCATCGCGTGTGGCACTGGCGACCACATTGAATCCTGAATCGCAGGTGAACCCGGTTTTCAAGCCGTCGGCTCCGGGAAATGTTCTGAGCAGTGCGTTGTGACTGCCGAGGCGGCGCTTGCCGATCCGCATATCCGGTAACGTCCAATAGTGGGCGTACTGGCCGTGCTCAGCCAACACGGCGCGGGCCAGTTTGGCGAGATCGCGGGCGGTGGTGACTTGCGCTGGGTCGGGCAGGCCATTGGTATTTTCGAAATGCGTGCGCGTCATGCCCAGGCGCTGCGCGGTGGCGTTCATTTTATTGACGAAGGCGCGTTCACTACCAGCGATAGCTTCGGCTAGCATCACGGTCACGTCGTTGGCGGATTTGATGATGATGGCCTGCAGCGCCATATCGACAGTTAACTCACCGCCGACCGGCAAGCCGATCTTGCTTGGCGGCTGTAGTGTCGCAACGAGTGAGCATTGAATTTTGTCGTCGAGCCGCAACTTTCCGTTCTTGATGGCTTCGAAGGCGAGATATGCGGTCATGATCTTTGTCAGCGATGCGGGGTACCACATCGTGTCCAGATCTTCGGAATACAGCACCTTGCCGTTCGATGGATCAAACAGCAGCGCCGGTCCAGCCACGGCGGTCTTTGAAATCGAGGCCGAGCAGATCAGGCAGATGGCCAGGGCGATAACCCGCAAAACCATAAAAAATCCCCGAAACAAATCGTCGGTATGCGTACCACATCGCGGAGAAATGCGGCAATCACGGGTCGATACGAGTTGCGCCATTGTCCGTGCGGTGTGGCCATCGTGGCGCTGCTTGCGCATATAAGTCCCACGCGTTGCGGCCACGACCTTAGATCACCCGCGCGTTCCGGCCGGCTCGCGGACCGCGAGTCGGAACGCGCAAAAATAAAGTGGTGCCTCTGGAGGGACTCGAACCCCCACACCCTTGCGAATAGCAGATTTTGAGTCTGCCGCGTCTACCGTTCCGCCACAGAGGCTGAGCTTTGAACTCGTGCGAGCCGCGATCTATACCGTCACCGCCCCTCGCGTCAACGCGCGTCTCTTGGCGGCCTCGCGAGACTGATTAGCGCAGCGTGTACGTCACCCGGCCGGTGGCGTGGTGATGTTCGGTGATCTCGAGGTTCGCGCCGACCTCGGGCGTATGCTCTTTGAGCGCGACGACTCGGATCAGGCGCCCGTCCGGCAACTTGACGCCGACGTTGACGCCGGTGGCGGCACTGGTTTTTGAGACCAGCGGGTCGACATCCTGCACGACGCCGGAGACGCGCGTGTCGGTGACCGCGAGATCCAGGTTTTCAAGTTCGAAGACAGCGGCAATAGCCAGAACCACGGCGAGGCCGATGCAGGCGATTTTCGCGCGCTCGATCCACAGCGTGCGTTCCAACTTTTTCCGCGTTTCTTCCCGCATCGATCGTGCTTCCTATCCGTACAGCGCGATTAAGCCGCCTTGGCGTGACTATCCACGAGACGGACGATATCGGCCATGATGTCGTTCAGCTGAAAATCCTTCGGCGTGTAGACCGCCGCAACGCCAAAGGCTTTTAGCGTTTTCTCATCCTCCGGCGGAATGATACCACCGACGATCAGCGGCACGTCGTCGAGGCCTTCCTTGCGCATGCGGTCCATGATCTCTTTGACCAGCGGGACGTGCGAACCCGACAGGATGGACAACCCCACCACATGCACGGCTTCATCGACCGCTGCGCGCACGATCTGCGCCGGCGTCAGGCGGATGCCTTCATACACCACCTCCATGCCGACATCACGGGCCCGCACGGCGATTTGTTCGGCGCCGTTCGAGTGGCCATCGAGCCCTGGCTTGCCGACCAGGAATTTAATGCGCCGGCCAAGTGTGTTCGAGACGGCTTCGACCTGCGAGCGAACCGCATCCAGCCCGGCGCCGTCGCGGACGACGGCTGCTTGGGCGACACCTGTCGGAGCTCGGTATTCGCCGAAAATCCGGCGCAGTGCCGTTCCCCACTCACCGGTGGTGACACCGGCGCGGGCCGCCGCGATCGACGGTTCCATGATGTTGCGGCCTTCCTTCGCCGCCTGCTCAACGTCAGCCAGCGCGGCGGCGGCTTTTTTGGCGTCGCGGTTCGAGCGCCAGGCTTTCAGCTTTTCGACCTGTTCGGCCTCGACGGCCGGGTCGACGACCATGATCGCGCCGGCGCCGGTGGATAGCGGCGAAGGTTCGGTTTCAAGGTATTTGTTGACGCCGACGACGACCAGCTCGCCGCTCTCGATTTGCGATAAGCGGCCGGTGCCGCTCTCGACCAGCCGGCGCTTCATATAATCGATGGCGGCGACGGCTCCGCCCATCTTTTCGATCGTCGCGAGTTCGGACTTGGCTTCTTCCTTTAACGCCGCAACTTTGTTTGCGATTTCGCTCGAGCCATCGAAGATGTCGCCGTAGTCGAGCAGGTCCGTCTCATAGGCAAGGATCTGCTGCATGCGCAGCGACCACTGCTGATCCCACGGTCGCGGCAGCCCGAGCGCTTCATTCCAGGCTGGCAATTGCACGGCGCGGGCGCGGGCATTTTTCGACAGGGTTACGGCCAGCATCTCGAGCAAAATACGGTAGACGTTATTTTCCGCCTGCGGTTCCGTGAGGCCGAGCGAGTTCACCTGAACGCCATATCGGAACATGCGGTGCTTGGGGTTGGTGACACCGTAGCGTTCGCGCGTGATTTCGTCCCAAAGCTCGGTGAACGCCCGCATCTTGCACATCTCGGTGATGAAGCGCATGCCGGCGTTGACGAAGAACGACATGCGACCGACGACATTGCTGAATTCAGCCGATGGCACTTCGCCCGATGCTTTCACCGTGTCGAGCACGGCGATGCCCGTGGCCAAGGCGAAGGCCAGTTCCTGCACCGGCGTCGCGCCGGCTTCCTGCAGGTGGTACGAGCAGACGTTGGTCGGGTTCCACTTCGGCACGTGCTTGGTTGAAAACACAATGGTGTCTTTGATCAAGCGCAGCGACGGCTCGGGCGGAAACACGTAGGTGCCGCGTGACAGATATTCCTTGATGATGTCATTTTGGATGGTGCCGGTCAGCGCTGTTCGCGGCGCGCCGGTATCGTCGGCCACCGCCACATACAACGCCAAAAGCCACGCGGCAGTCGCATTGATCGTCATCGAGGTATTCATTTGATCGAGCGGGATGCCGTCGAGCAGCGTTCGCATGTCGCCGATGTGCGACACCGGCACGCCGACCTTGCCGACTTCGCCGCGCGCCAGTTCATGGTCACTATCGTAGCCGGTCTGGGTCGGGAGATCGAAAGCGATGGAAAGCCCGGTCTGGCCTTTCGACAAGTTCATTTTATAGAGCGCGTTCGATTTCGATGCCGTCGAATGCCCGGCATAGGTGCGAAACATCCACGGTTTGTCGCGGATTGCTTTTTCTGCGACGGAAAGTGGGCTGGTGTTATCAGACATCGCTCGTCGTTCCCGGATTTTGGCCGCTATTGGCCATTGGCGGCTGAGTGGCGGGCCGGTGCTGTTCCAGTGGTGTCGTGGCTCGCAGACGCCTGCGTTGTACGCTAACACGCACGCTAACGCGACTGGGCGGCTAAGCAAAATGGCATGACGCCGAGCCACAGCAT
>JAKFUV010000014.1 GCA_021732485.1 Hyphomicrobium sp. | reverse complement strand
CCCCTGAGGGGAGGGGAATGGCACATGGGGAGGGCAGGCGGCAGCTGAAAATTGCGCGGACGGAGAGCACTTGCTAGAACGCGGCCTGATTTGTTTCAGACATGCTTGCGCCAGCGGCGGCACCGCCGAGCCGAGCATGCAACCCTGGAAAGACCCTCCGAATGTCGAAGGATAAGCGCACCGCCGATAAGGGCTCGGCCGATGCCGGCAATGGCGGTGGCGCCCATGGTGACGGCAAGGCGGCGGGCCGCGATTGGGGCGCGACACTGTTCCTGCCACAAACCGATTTTCCGATGCGCGCCGGATTGCCCGAGCTTGAGCCAAAGCTGCTCAAGCGCTGGGAGGAGATGGATCTCTATCGAAAATTGCGCGAGCAGAACAAGGGTCGCACGCGCTTTGTGCTGCACGATGGCCCGCCGTATGCGAACGGCAACATTCACATCGGCCATGCGCTGAATAAAATTCTGAAAGATATCGTCGTCAAGTCGCAGGCGATGGCGGGGCATGACTCACCCTATGTGCCGGGTTGGGACTGTCACGGTCTGCCGATCGAATGGAAGATCGAGGAAGCCTACCGGGCCAAGGGCAAAGCCAAGCCGGATTTTTCCGACGCGAAAGCCATCAACGCGTTTCGCGCCGAGTGCCGCGCGTTTGCCAAGCAGTGGTTGGATGTGCAGCGCGAGGAATTCAAGCGGCTTGGCGTCGTTGCCGATTGGGACAATCCGTATTCGACGATGAGCTTCAAGGCGGAAGCAACGATCGCGCGTGAATTGATGAAGTTTGCGGCGACGGGTCAGCTTTATCGCGGCTCGAAGCCGGTGATGTGGAGCGTGGTCGAGAAGACGGCGCTGGCCGAGGCCGAGATCGAGTATCAGGATTATCAGTCCGATATGATCTGGGTGAAGTTTCCTGTGGTCAAACAGACGCAAGCCTATTGGGGCGATCAAAAACGAGAACGCGAAGCAGCTGGCGTGGATCCACACCAACCGCTGGACGGATCCAACATTGTCATCTGGACAACGACACCGTGGACAATTCCCGGGAACAGAGCAATTTCGTTCTCAAAAAAAATCTCTTACGGATTGTATGAAGTCGAAGATGCACCGACTGATAATTGGGCTAAAATTGGCGACAGACTCGTCATTGCAGATAAACTTGCCGAGCAAGTTTTTAATGCGGCTAAGGTATCATCCGCTAAGCGACTGTTGGATGTAGATCTAGATTGGCTTGCTCGCGGAGTTTGCGCCCACCCGCTCGCATCACTCGGCTACGATTTCGATGTGCCGCTTCTCGACGGTGATCACGTCACGGACGATACGGGCACGGGCTTTGTGCATACCTCGCCCGGTCACGGTGCTGACGACTACATCATCTGGACGAAGAACCAGAAGGCGTTGCGTGATCGTGGCATCGATACGACCGTGCCCTTCACCGTCGACGCCGATGGGGTGATGACGGACGCGGCTCCCGGCTTCACGGGCCGTCGCGTGCTGAAAGAAAATGGCGATAAGGGTGATGCGAACGACGCCGTGATCAAGGCGTTGCAGGAGGCCGGCAACATCATCGCGCGCGGCCGCTTGAAGCATCAGTATCCGCATTCGTGGCGCTCGAAGAAGCCGGTGATCTTCCGCAACACGCCGCAGTGGTTTATCGCGATGGACCGGGCGCTGGAGACTAGCCTCTCCCCTTGGGGAGAGGCGGGCGCCGCAGGCGCCGGTGAGGGGGCGGGTTCTACAAAACCGACCGGCAGCTCGCCTTCGTCGCCGAATGCGCAATCGCACCCTCAACTCCCCCCTCACCCTGACCCTCTCCCCAAGGGGAGAGGGAATGATGCCTCCGAGGGGAGAGGGAATGATGCCTCCGAGGGGAGAGGGAATGATGCCTCCGAGGGGAGAGGGAATGATGCCTCCAAGGGGAGAGGGAATGATGCCTCCGAGGGGAGAGGGGATGATGCCTCCAGGGGGAGAGGGAATGATGCGCCGACGCTGCGGGAGGTTTCGCTCGACGAGATCAAGCGCACGGAGTGGGTGCCGAAGTCGGGGCAGAACCGCATCACCGGCATGATCGAAGCCAAGCCCGATTGGGTGGTGTCGCGGCAGCGGGCGTGGGGCGTGCCGATCACGGTGTTTCGCAACGCTGAAACCGAACAGGTGATCCCTGGGCCGTCGCGCAATGGCTGGACGGACGCGCAAAACGCCGATCTCATGCAGCGCATCGAAAACGCTTTCGAGGCAAACGGTGCGGACGTGTGGTTCGAGGAGGACGCGAAAACTCGTTTCCTCGGAGGCCTCGTGCCGGATGCCGACATGCCGAAGTGGGAGCAGGTGAAAGACGTGCTCGATGTGTGGTTCGATTCCGGTTCGACACACGCCTTCACGCTCGAAGACCCCGACACGTTCCCGGACTACAAGGGCCTCGCGCGCAAGCCCAAGGGCCAGGATCGCGTGATGTATCTCGAAGGTTCGGACCAGCATCGTGGCTGGTTTCATTCGTCACTCATCGAGAGTTGCGGCACGCGCAGGCACGCGCCTTACGACGTGGTGCTGACGCATGGCTTCGTTCTCGATGAGAAAGGCCAGAAGATGTCGAAGTCGCTCGGCAACGTCGTCGCGCCGCAGGACGTGATGGCGAAATCGGGCGCCGATATTTTGCGGCTGTGGGTGGCGGCGTCGGACTATTCGGACGATCTCCGCATCGGACCAGAAATTCTCAAGACGATTTCGGAAACCTATCGCAAGTTGCGTAATTCGTTGCGTTGGATGCTGGGCGCGCTGGCCCACTTTGATCGCACGTCCGACTCCGCTTTCGTGCAGCCGGCTGGACGGGCACACGAAGCCATGCCCGAACTCGAACGCCTGATGCTGCATCGGATTGCGGAGATCGATCACGACATTCGCAAAGCCTATGAGCAGTACGATTATCGCCGAGTCGTCGGCGTGCTGTCGCAGTTCATGAATACCGAATTGTCGGCGTTTTATTTCGATATCCGAAAGGATGCTCTATATTGCGAACCGCCATCGAGTGCAAAGCGCACGGCGTCGCTGACCGTCATCGACGTGATATGCGACGCGCTGATCAAGTGGCTGGCGCCGATCTTGTCGTTCACGGCGGAAGAAGCGTGGATGCAGTACCGCTCTAACGAGAGTGAGAGCGTTCACTTGCTCGGCTTCCCTAAGATGCCCCGCAACTGGCGCGACGATAATCTGGCGGCCAAGTGGGACCGCGTGCGGGAAGTCCGCAGCGTCGTCACGGGAGCGCTGGAAGTCGAGCGCGCCAACAAGCGGATCGGGTCATCGCTGGAAGCGGCCCCGATCGTCTACGTCACCGATCCGGATTTAATGGTCGGCCTCGAAGGTGTCGACATGGCGGAAGTCTGCATCACGTCCGGTATCACGATCACGCCTGACGCCATTCCGGCGGGCGCATTTGCGCTGGCCGGAACCTCAGGCGTCGGCGTTGTCGTCAAGCGGGCCGAGGGGATCAAGTGTGCGCGGTCGTGGCGCATCACGACCGATGTCGGATCCAACCCGGCGTATCCCGATCTCTCCGCCCGCGACGCCGCCGCGATGACGGAAATCGATGCGACGAAGGCCGGCGTTTGATGGAGATGAAAGACACGAACGCCGACGTGAAAGACAACGGCTGGCTGTGGGGGCGATGGTCGGGCTTGGCGCTGGCGATCATCTCAGCCACCGCCATCATCGATCAGGCGCACAAGTGGTGGATGCTCAGCGTCTACGATATTGTTGCCAAGGGCCGCGTCGAGATCACGCCATTTTTCGATCTGGTGTTCGTCAAGAATACCGGCGTCAGCTATTCGATGTTCGCCTCCGACAGTTTCGAAGGCCAACTGATGCTGGCGGGGTTTGCGGCCATCGTCAGTCTCGCCATGTGGGTCTGGTTGGCGCGCGCCGGGAACAGCCGTTTGATGGCCTGGAGCCTCGGCTTGATCATTGGCGGGGCGATCGGCAACGCGATCGACCGGCTGACGCTTGGCGGCGTCGCCGATTTCTTTTCGCTGCACGCGTTCGGTTTCTACTGGTACGTATTCAACATCGCCGATATGGCGATCGTTGCCGGGGTCGCCGGGCTCTTGTATGACTCTGTGAAGGCTGAGTCGTAATGACGCCGCAAAGTCGGCCTAATCGGCCCTGCGGGTCACGGCGCGTCTTGGACGTGGGGATCTTCTATGTTGCTGACGTTGAAGCTGAAATTAGTCAGGCTCGGTGCCGCATTAGCGGCTGCCGTGGCGCTTTCGGCGTGCGGCATCGATGGTATCGATCTGAACGGCAAAGTGTTCGATGCGGTCGGGCTGAATACCGGGTCGGTCAGGCAGGGTGATCCCAAGCTGCGCGAACGGGCGCCGCTGGTGGTGCCGCCGGGGCTCGAAGCCTTGCCGGTTCCGGGTGCCGCGGCTCCACCCGAAGCTGATGCGGTTGCTGGATTGCAGGATCACGACGCGAAGCGGAACGTCAGCAAAGAAGAGCTCGAGCGCCGGCAGCGTGAATTTTGCGATAAAAACTATAGCTTGAATAAAGCGATCGGCGACGAGACGGTCGACATGATCGAGGGCCCGGCAGGCCCGTGCCGAGGCTCAATTTTCTCAGCCATCAAAAATATCAATAAGGCCGACGACACGCAGTAATTGTGACGCGCGGCTGACGGGGCGGCGCGCACAGGTGCGCTCGGCTGATGCGCCGTCGTGCGTGCATTTTACCCCAGGTAACGCCAGCGGGCAGGACACTGCTCTGTCGCCGTGCCGCGACGGCGAAGGCTGCCGGTCGGTCAGGGGGTGCACGCACAGATGAACCGCTTGTCATTTGACTTTATCCCCCCAAATCCCGCTCAATCGGGGTGCTTAATGATGCTCGCCCCGCCGTCGCCGGCGAGCAAAAAAAACTAATCCCCGGGTATGTGGCGGGGCGTATTGTAAGGCGGTTAGTGTTGAACACGATCCGGATGCCGATTTGCCGCCACGACTTTGGTCTAAACAAGGACGACACGATGCTGAGCCGTTTTCGATTTGACCGCGACAGGCGCGCGACGCACACGCCGCGTTCGTCAACCCTGTGGATTTTAACCGTTTTGGCTCTCCCCATGCTCGCACTCAATCCCGCAGCTTTCGCCGCCGCATCCGCCACCCGGGCCACCGAGTTCAAGCTCGCTAACGGCATGCAAGTCGTGGTCATTCCGGATGCCCGCGCGCCGGTGATTACGCACATGGTTTGGTATCGTGTCGGCGCCGCCGATGAACAGCGCGGCACGTCAGGGATTGCGCATTTTCTCGAGCATTTGATGTTCAAATCAACCGAGAAAATCGCCGTCGGTGAATTCTCGAAAATCGTCAGCCGACTCGGTGGTCAGGACAACGCCTTCACCGGCCACGACGCGACGGCGTATTTCCAGCGGGTGTCGAAGGATCGGCTGCCGCGCATGATGGAAATGGAAGCGGATCGCATGGTCAACCTGCGCCTGGACGAAAAGGAAGTGCTGACCGAGCGCGATGTCATTTTGGAAGAGCGCCGCTCGCGCGTTGAAAACAACCCATCGTCACTGCTGAGTGAGCAGATGGATGCGGCGCTGTATTTGAACCATCCGTATGGCGTGCCCGTCATCGGCTGGTATCACGAAATGCAAAAGCTCTCGCGGCAGGATGCGCTGACGTTTTACAAGCGCTACTACGCGCCGAACAACGCCATTCTGGTTGTCTCGGGAGATGTGACGGGCGACGAGGTCAAGGCGTTAGCCGAAGCGACCTACGGCAAAATCCCGAGCAACCCTGACGTCGTGACCGAGCGCCATCGCCCGCAGGATCCGCCGCCGCTGGTGCCGCGCCGGATTGAATTGAAAGATGCTCGCGCCGGAAACTTCTCCTTCCATCGCGACTATCTCGTGCCGAGCTATCAGACGGCAAAACCGGGCGAGGCCGAAGCTCTCGACCTGATGATGAAGATTGCCGGTTCGGGTTCGACCAGCCGCCTTTATAAGAAAGTCGTCGTCGAGCAGAAACTGGCGTCGACGGTGGGAGGCGATTATTCCGGCAGCGGATTGGATAGCGGCACGCTGTCGCTCTATGCGGTCGCCGCCGACGGTGTCGCACTCGAGAAGGTCGAGGCGGCGGTAGATGCCGTGCTCGCCGATGTCGCCAAGTCTGGCGTGACGCAGGCCGAACTCGATCGGGCAAAATCCGGTTATCTCGCCGACTACATTTACGAGAGCGATAACCAAGCGACGCTGGCCCGCCGTTATGGCTGGAATCTTGCGGTCGGGCGCACCGTCGCTGATGTCGAAAATTGGCCGGCGGCGATTTCGAAGGTGACGCTGGACGATATCAAGGCGGTCGCGGCGCAATATATCGATCTCAAGCGGTCGGTGACGGGCTATTTGAAGCCCGATACGCGCGGCGTCGCCGAGCGCACCACACCCGACGCAACCCCTGCCGCAGCCAACAGCGTCGTGAGGTAATCAAATGAAAATGATCAGTAGTGCAGCCGCGGCGGACCGCGCCGGGGCCATGATCGACAACGCCATTCGTCTGACCCTCGGGGTGGCAATTCTAGCGCTGTTTTTAGGCATTACTCTCACACGACCGGCATCCGCGATGAACATTCAAACGATCAAAAGTCCTGGCGGCATCGAAGCCTGGCTGGTGGAAGAACACGGCGTGCCGCTGATGGCGCTGCGCTACGCCTTCGTCGGCGGCAATAGTCAAGATCCGGCCGGCAAAGACGGCGTCGCCAATTTTCTGACCGCGATGATGGATGAGGGCGCGGGTGACTTGAACTCGGAAGAGTTTCAGGAGCGCATGGAAGATATCTCCATGCGCATGAGCTACGACGATAGCAAAGATGCTCTGTACGGTTCGATGGAAACGTTGACCGTCAATCGCGATAAGGCGGTTGAGCTGTTGCGTCTCTCGGTGCAGAAGCCGCGTTTCGACAAGGACGCCATCGACCGCATTCGCCAGCAGTTGCTGGCCAACATCACCTACAGCGATAAAGACCCCGAAAAAGTCGCGATGAAGACGTGGTACGCCAAGGCGTTCGAAGGCCATCCGTATGCGCGGCCGTCGAATGGCACGGCAGCGACGATCGCTGACATCACGCATGACGATCTGGCGGCCTTTCACAAGCGCACGTTCGCCAAGGATAACTTGAAGATCGTAGCTGTCGGCGACATCACGGCCGCTGAACTCGGCCAGATGCTCGATTATGTGTTCGGTGCTTTGCCGGCTAAGGCCGATCTGCTTGCCGTCGAAAAGACCATGCCCGTCAATGTTGGCACGCAGTCAGTTGTTGAGATGAACGTGCCGCAGTCGGTGGCAGTGTTCGGACTTGGCGCAATGTTGCGCAAGGACCCCGACTTCATGGCCGGGTTCGTCGTCAACCATATTCTGGGCGGCGGCGGGTTTTCGGCAAAGCTGATGGAGGAGGTGCGCGAGAAGCGCGGCCTCGCCTATTCGGTCTACAGCTATCTGCAGCCGTTCCAGCACGCGTCGATCCTGGCCGGGTCGGTCGCAACCAAGAACGAGTCGATGGCGGAGAGCCTGCAGATTATCCGCGCCGAGCTGAAAAAGATGGCCGACAACGGGCCCTCGGACGCCGATCTGAAAGCCGCGAAAGATTATCTCACCGGCTCGTATGCGCTGCGCTTCGACACCAACTCCAAGATCGCGACGCAGCTTCTCGGGCTGCTGCAAGATGATTTCGGACCCGACTACGTCGAGACGCGGAACAAGCAGGTCGAGGCGATCACCGTTGAGGACGCCAAGCGCGTCGCCAAGCGGATGCTGGACAGTAACGGTCTCATCGTCACCGTCGTTGGCAAGCCCGTGGGCTTGAAGGCGGCGACGCCAGCTCCGGTTAGCGCCCCTGATCGCGGTTAGGTTCAATATACGCCGCAGGCCGCGGCTCTTGGCGGCGGCGGGCAAACTCGCTAGACGTCACGCGGCCGATCACCAGCGTGGCGTGGGCGGCGCGCTGACGGTCAGCCAACGGGTGGCCCACGTCCGGCTGCTGCGCCCATAGCGAGATCCCATGACGAGCAGCTTACGCGACGTGACGGACAGCGCTGACGCCGGCGGGCTTTATCGCCAATCGATTTCCGGCTGTCTTGAGGGGGCCATCGGCGCGCATGGACTAAGCGACGCGGAACGTGCTGCCTGGATCAAGCGCGTTGAGCCGCACCTTGAAGACTTACGGCGCGATTATGATACGCGCAGCCTCGCGGTGTTGCGCATCGCCGAAGAGACAATCGATATTGAACAGGCGGCGGCGGCCCTCAAGACATTGTCGCAGGGCGCCAGCACCATCGTTTTCTTCGGCACCGGTGGGTCGAGCCTCGGCGGGCAAACGCTGGCGCAACTCGGCGGCTGGAATATTCCCGGCGGCGCCGACGACAAGCAGCGGACGCGGCCGCGCACGCGCTTTTATGATAATCTCGATGGCCAAACGCTGGCTAACGGCCTGGCGCGGCTCGATCTCGCGAGCACGCGATTTGTCGTCACGTCGAAATCCGGCGGCACGGCGGAGACGCTGTCGCAAGCGATCTCCGCGATCCAGGCGGTGAAGGCGGCCGGTCTCGAAGCGCAAATTGCAAAAATGTTTCTTGGCATCACCGAGCCGGCAGCGCCCGGCAAGGCCAATGGTCTGCGCGCGCTGTTTGAAAGTTTTTCGATTCCGGTCCTCGAACATCACACCGAAATCGGCGGGCGCTTTTCATGCCTCACGAACGTCGGGCTGATGCCGGCGATGGCGCGCGGACTTGATGCCAGCGCCATTCGCGCCGGAGCCCAGACGGTGATCGATGCAATGCGGGCCAGCACGTCGGCTGCCGCCTTTGCGCCAGCCATCGGTGCGGCGACGGCGATCGCGCTGAGCAAGGAGCGCGGCATTCGCACGCTGGTGATGATGCCGTATGCCGATCGGCTCGGGCGCATGGCTGCTTGGTTCGTGCAGTTGTGGGGCGAGAGCCTCGGCAAAGGCGGCGAAGGAACGACCCCAATGGCGGCGCTGGGTCCGCTCGACCAGCATAGCCAACTCCAACTCTATATGGATGGGCCGCGCGAGCATTACCTGACGATCTTCCGCGTGGCGAGCGCCGGGGTCGGTCCGCGCATCGATGCGGATCTGGCGAAGCGGGCT
The DNA here is from genome assembly GCA_021732485.1 of Hyphomicrobium sp. Lineage (GTDB taxonomy): Bacteria > Pseudomonadota > Alphaproteobacteria > Rhizobiales > Hyphomicrobiaceae > Hyphomicrobium_B. The sequence goes on along the minus strand of JAKFUV010000014.1, from coordinate 54,208 downwards.
GGTGCGGAGATGCTGGCGGGTCACACGGTCGGCGATGTGGTAGCGGCGCAGGCGCAAGCCGTGCCCGAGGCGCTGGCGCAGGCGGGGCGGCCGGTGCGTACGTTCGACATGTCGAAGCTTGACGAAAAAACTCTCGGCGCGCTGCTGATGCACTTTATGATCGAAACGATTCTTGCCGGCCGTTTGCTGGGGCTCGATCCGTTTGATCAGCCCGCCGTGGAACTGGCGAAAGTTTTGACCAAGAAGCGCTTGGCGTCCGGCCCGTCGCAGTGACGACGAGCGTGGCGCGGCGTGGGGGACGGCGCGGTGCCTATTCGTCAACTCTCGGCTGAAACGATCAATCGCATTGCCGCGGGCGAGGTGATCGAACGCCCGGCGAGCGTGGTGAAAGAACTGGTCGAGAATGCCATCGATGCCGACGCCCTCGACATTGAGATCGTCGTAGCGGGCGGCGGGCTGTCGCTCATCCGGGTGGCGGATGACGGTAGCGGCATGAGCCCGCCCGACCTGCTGTTGTCGGTCGAGCGCCACGCCACCTCGAAGCTATCGGAAGAAGATCTGTTCGATATTCGCAGCCTCGGGTTTCGCGGCGAGGCGCTGGCTTCGGTCGGCTCGATCGCGCATCTCGAAATCACATCGAAGCTGCGCGGTGCGGCGGCTGGATATTCGTTGAGTGTCGTGCGCGGCGCCAAGCAGGACATGAAGCCGGCGGCCATCAATGGCGGTACGGCGATCTGCGTCCGCGATTTGTTTTCAGCCACGCCCGCGCGGCTCAAGTTCATGAAATCTGAACGCGCCGAAGTGATGGCTATCACCGACACCGTTCGGCGCTTGGCGATGGCGCATCCGCGCATCGGGTTCATGTTGCAGACGGGCGAAAAAAAGCCGCTGCATTTTGCCCGTGAAGCTGACAGCGCCGCCGGCCTGTTGTCGCGGCTTGGCGCCATCATGGGCCGGGCCTTCATGGATGATGCGCTCGAAATTTCTGGTCTTGGCGACGGCGGCAGCGGGCGCCGGCCAATGCGGGTGTTCGGCTATGCCGGATTGCCGACCTTGCACCGGCCGGACGCATCGCTGCAATTTTTGTTCGTCAACGGCCGCCCGGTGCGTGACAGGGTGCTGATCGGCGCGGTGAAGGCCGCTTACGGCGATCTCATTCCGCGCGGGCGTTCGCCGCTGTTGGCGCTGTTCGTCGATGTCGAGCCAGGCGATGTCGATGTTAACGTCCACCCGACCAAGGCCGAAGTCCGCTTTCGTGATGGAGGTGCTGTGCGGGCGCTGCTGGTGGGTGCTTTGCGACAGGCATTGGCTGCGGCGGGCCATCGCGCTTCGGCGCTGGGCGGCACGCTGACGATTGAGACGTTTGAAGCGAACGTCCTGCCGCAGACTTGGTCGGGCGTGCCACGGCCAAACTTCAATATGCCAAAGGGCTTCGGCGAGGCGATGCAAGCACCGTTCGACAGCCTCGACGCGCCGAGCGCGCAGATGTCGGCCGGCGCCAATACCGCAACCGACGGCGACCTCAATTTCCCGCTCGGCGCGGTGAGGGCGCAGGTACATGAGAACTACATCGTGGCGCAAACCCGCGACGGCCTCGTCATCGTCGATCAGCACGCGGCGCACGAACGGATCGTCTATGAAAAGTTGAAAACGGCACTAGCGAGCGGCCGGGTCGCAACCCAGGGACTTCTTATTCCAGCGATCATCTCACTCGATGCCGATGACGCTCAATCATTGATCGCGAAAGCCGACGAATTGGCCGAGTTGGGGTTGGTCATCGAAGGATTTGGTGACGGCGCGGTCGCGGTGCGTGAAACGCCGGCGCTGCTCGGCGATACCGACATCGACGGATTGGTGCGCGATCTCGCCGCCGAGATCACGCGGGAGGGCAGCGCGCGCGCGCTCAAAGACCGATTGGAGGCCGTTGCCTCACGCATGGCGTGCCACGGCAGTGTCCGATCCGGCCGGCGGCTCACGGTGAATGAAATGAACGCGTTGCTGAGAGCGATGGAAGCGACGCCCTATTCGGGCCAATGCAACCATGGCCGCCCAACGTACGTCGCGCTAAAACTCGCCGATATCGAGCGGCTGTTCGGGCGGCGTTAACTTTGTGGTTTAGATCGTGCGTTTTGGCCGCGGCAGGACCAGTATAAAGTCAGGGCCGACATATTTTTTTGTATAGCCAATTATTGATCAGCCTCGCAAATTGCCAACCAGAATTCCAAAGACTTTGCGACGGATTTTTACAACTGATGATAAACGCCAATCCCAACGATGTTGGCCAACCATTGCGAGACACCGAACTGAGTGCGGAGGACGTATCTCTGCCGCCAACGGCCTCGAATTTTTGGCTGTTGACGGATGCGATGCCGCAGATGGTCTGGTCGACGCTTCCGGATGGACATCACGACTATTTCAATGCGCGCTGGTACGAATTCACAGGTGTGCCCTATGGCTCGACCGACGGCGAAGCGTGGGCCGGCTTGTTCCATGAAGAGGACCAGCCGCGAACTTGGGAGAAATGGCGCCACAGCTTGGCAACGGGCGAGCCCTACGAAATTGAGTATCGGCTTCGCCATCACAGCGGCGAGTATCGCTGGGCCATCGGCCGCGCCATGCCGATCCGTGATGCCGACGGCAAAATTGTACGTTGGATCGGGACCTGCACCGATTTTGACCGCGCCAAAAAACAAGCTGAGCAGAATGAACTGCTGAGCCGCGAACTCAGTCATCGCATCAAGAATATTTTTGCGGTCGTCGGCGGGTTGGTTGGGTTGTCGGCGCGCGACCATCCCGAGGCGACGGACTATGCGCGCCAGTTGCGCCAGCGGATCGCAGCGCTTGGCCGGGCGCATGAATTCGTCCGGCCGCATTCGGAATATTCGGCGCCGCTGATCGGCGACACCGGATTGCAGCCAATGCTGACCGATCTGCTGGCCGCCTATCCGGCGATGGCGCAGGGGCGGCTGACGATCACCGGCGACAATCCACGCATCGATGATCGCAGCGCTACGCCGATCGCCTTGACGTTCCACGAGTTGGCGACGAATTCAGCCAAGTATGGTGCGCTGGCATCGCCAACGGGGAGCGTCGCCATCGAGGCGACTGAAATCGGTGACGCATTGTCAATCGCCTGGCGCGAGCTTGGCGGTCCGCCGATTCTACAGCCGCCGGCCAGGCAAGGTTTCGGTACGCGCCTCGTTGATTTGAGCGTCGAGCAGCAATTGGATGGCAGAATTGAAAGGGCTTGGAATGGCGATGGCTTGATTGTTGCCATCACCATTCCAATTCGTAATTTGACGAGAGTTCCGTTGACCTAAGCTGACGCAAACAATTGCAGGCCTCTTGGCGGCGCCGACGGCTCGATTGCCGACAATCGCCGCTTCTGTTCCTCATCGGCAATCTGGCGCGATCGCGCGTACAAAGCGAAATTCACGATCGGCTCGACGAGGTCATCCTGCATCGGTTTGGGAACGACGCCGAGAACGCCCTCAACTCCATCGGCAACGATGCGGGGATTAGCTGTCATAAAGATAACAGTAATACCGTATGCGTCCGACAGTTTTTTGCCGATTTCCGGTCCGGTCAAGCCATCGCGCAAATTCAAATCGACGAGTGCGATATCGGCGCCTTTTTCGGCGAGAGCTATCGCAGTTGCCGCGTCTGGCGCAATGCCGGTGACGGATACACCCATGTCGTCAAGAACGGCCTCAAGATTGGCCGCGACGACGATTTCGTCTTCAACGATCAAAACTCTTGGTGGCATGGCAAATCATCCAGTTGAGTTTGTGTGCATAACGATGTCTTCGACCCGCAGTTCACGATGGATCACATCAACGCTGACGCCTGACACTCGGTCGCGGCTGCAACGTTTTGTGGCAGGCTTTTGGAAATGTCCGTCGCTTTCGTGCAGGCCCTCATCGTGACAAACGTAGGAAAGCGGACGACGTTCCGCCTGTGGAGAAATTTCACAAATAACGTGGAGTCACAAATAGTTGAAGCTGTGCTGCGCCGGGCGAAGCCAGGCGCGAACAACAGGCGAGCCTGAGGCCGGGGCGTATCTGGCTACTTTAACCCAACGTCAATGATCGTCAGACTTATCGGCACTGTCGGATTGCAGCAGGCCGTAATTTTCGACGCCGATCTTGGCCATCAGATCAAGTTGGGTTTCGAGGAAATCAATGTGGCCTTCCTCGTCCTGAAGCAGTTTTTCGAACATTTGCATGGTGACGTAGTCGTTCAGGTCGCGGCACACGTCGCGTGACTTCGTGTAGCTCTCGCGCGCGATGTATTCGCCCTTCAAGTCACATTCGAGCACTTCTTTGAGGTTCTGGCCGATCAGCAGCGGCGCCACGTATTGCAGGTTCGGGAAGCCTTCGAGAAAGATGATGCGATCGACGATTTTGTCGGCGTGCTCCATTTCCTCGATCGATTCCTTGCGCTCCTTTTTGGCGAGCTTGGTGTAGCCCCAGTCGTTCAACAGCCGGTAGTGCAGCCAGTATTGGTTGATCGCGCCCAGTTCGAGCTTGAGCGCCTCGTTAAGGCGCACGATGACGTCGGGGTGGCCCTTCATGGGATGTCTCCGGTAATTGGCGATACGGGCAAAAAAACGCTGCGGCATGTTTAGACGAAGGCCGCCGGGCATGCCAGTCGTGCGTAAATGTCACGCGTACAGGTGCGCGACACGCGACGACAGCCAAGAGTTTGAATGGTTATGCCGCGGTGGCGCGACGGGTGGCGCGGGTGGTTTCGATGATGTGCTGGCGCGCGGCGCGGCGCTCTTCAAGACGGATGAGCTTGGCGCGGGCTTCAGCCAATACGAAGGGGCAGACGCGTGTATCCGCTGCCAGCCGGTCCATCGCCGCGTAGATGACGCCGACGGCGACGGGCGCGCAGGTGCAGCAGTTCATTTTTTTTTTGAGGTGGCGAAACACCACGCCAGGTGTCGGCAGCGGCGCATCGGGTGCGCTCATGATGTCGAACACCGCGCGCTCAATATCGCGATCCGAGATGACGGAGCAGGAACAGACGATCACGTATGACTTCCCCAATGGCTCGGAGTTCAAGGCCCCGATATCGGACACTCAAAGTTGAGTTGGCGTTAAGATGCCCTTGTGGAGTGCTGCGGTCAAGATCTGCGTTGGATTATTGGTGTCGCGTGGCGCGGTGGGGGCAGAGCCGGGCGCGGGCGAATTTGGAAGTTTTCTAAAAAGCCGGAGCACGCGGGCCGGTGGCGTCGCGCGCGAAGGCCCGGGCATCTCATTTGCGCCGTGCGACTCTCGTCCCGAGACCCGGCCGCACGGCGCTTCCGGCCGGCTCGACGAAGGAGAGTCGGAAGCGCACACGAAAAACGAGCCGAGGTGTTGCTTGAGCAGATAGCGCTCAACCGTTGAGCTGTTTGCACCGTTCGTGGTGGTCGCGACAGTCGCGACGCCGCCGATGTAGGCGGTCGATGTCGTCTGCCCCGATTGGGTGACGGCGACTTCGTAGGACCCGCCTGCCACATAGTAGGTCGAGGTGATGCCGGTTTCGTTGGTATCGACGCGCTTGAAGCGGCCGCGGTCTGGGCCATAGGTCAGCGCGATCGAGCGCAGACCCTTGGTGATCTCCGTCGGCATGCCGAACGCCGACCACGTGATGGTGCGGCCATCGCCCGACGTCATGTTGCCGTTCAGGTCGTAGCAGTAGCTCGCGACCTTGGTGCCGGCCACGGCTTTGACCGCATAGGGGCCCGCGGTACCGCAGCCGTCCGTGCTGCCGTAGGTGTAGTTGCCGACGCCGCGACAGAGGAGTCGCAAGCGCCCGGAAAAGCGTCGAGATGTACCTTGAGAATATAGTATTATTTGCCGCTATAGACCGCAGCTTGCCGAATACGCATTAATAAAATTCGAAGTTGTTCAACCTCGCGCCGGCGGGTTGCACGAACTCATTCATGTCTGTCAAAGTGGTGGAAGGTTCCACCCACTTTACAAACAATTTTCGGACGATGGCAAATGTATCTACGGTGAGTGCTACTCGTATGCGTAGAAACTCGACTTCACCGTCTGTAAAGCCTGTTGCCCAATTAGCGTTAAGTGCAAATGCGTCAACCCCTGTGTTTGCAAAGTCTATACTATCCCTCATTTCAGAGCTAATAGGCGCCATAAATACTAGGACAGCGCGCTTTCTTTCCGGTGATACCCTGGCAAGGATAGATCCTAAGCCGTGCCAAGTCATTCCTTCGTCATGAACCGTGGAATGTTCCCAAAATTGCGGCCATTGGTCGGTGATTCGGCGTTCAATCAAAATTCGATCAAATAGAGTGTTCCACTCCCTCTCACATTTTCGATAACTGGCTTCATCATCTAAATAGTTTCCATGTAGGAATTTGGTCATTGATAACCCTCATTCATCTCCGGCTTTGACCAAAAACGGTATCACTTATCGTAGCACCACTTCTCCCACCAAGAATAAAGTTGTGCCCTCGAATGATATTTATATCAATCCGAGTATTTTTGTAACCGTAAAAAGATTTACTATTCATCTGGGGGCATCCCCCTGCCGCAGCACAAGCGGAAATAAACTGGCTGGCCGCGACAAATCCGGGTCCACGAAGTCCCGCCGCACGGGAGCCTATATCTAGTTGGAGCTGACTCAGCCCTAAATGGCCGTCTCGCATAGTTATGGGGGAACTTCCCCCAATGGTCACACTTGCTTCTAGGTCGTCGCCCTGAGCCTGCAATCGGACAGTATACGCATCGGACTGGCTACCACTCCCCACATCCGCTGGTGCAAAGACAAAATCATAGAACTTGTAGACGCCGTAGGCGACGGTAGACACTGCGAGGCCTATGGCGGCGATTGGATTTCCATCTGCTGCTTCAGCGCCTAAGGCAACAGCACCAGCGCGTGCCAAACTTTCAGCATTATACAGCTGCGCAAACGCGCCCGTAATTGCGCCGTTGGCGAACTTGCCGCCAGCGAGCACGGATGCGGTTCCACCAGCCACCGCCGCGATGGCTCAAAAACGATGACGACGGGGGAGCGCCGCTGAAGTTTCAAGCCAGAGCGCAGACGGGTTATTGAGCTTCGCACTCTTTGCGCTGGATCCCCGAGCCATCTCGCGGGCTCGATGCCTCGAGGATGACGGACGGGACGGCGCGGGCTCGATGCCTCGAGGATGACGGGAGGGATGGGGCGGCACTATGCCTTGAGGATGACGGAAGGGACGGTGCGGGCTCGATGCTTAGAGGATAATGGGGGAAGGATGGAGTGGGCTCGATGCCCCGAGGATGACGGAAGGGAGGGAGCGGGCATCTGTTGAACCGGTGTGCATCGGTGGCTGCGAGAGCCTAAGGTGGCCGCGTGTGTGGTTTGACGGTGGGTCCGGTATGCAGGCGTGTCGCTGAGACCACACGGATGTTGGCCGCGTGTTCAACGTGCCGTCAATGAACGACGGGGGTGGGTATGACGGTGGCGGTAGTGCTCGAGCATTTTCCGACGAAGTGGATCCCGTTTCGTCGGCAGAAAATGCGACAAAGCGCGGGGATAGAGCGCCGATCTGATTCCATCAGATCGCAAAGCGCTCTAGTGGCTGGGTCACGGGGGCTGGTCGCGAGGCTTCGGCCGACGAGGGCCCGGTGATGCGCGCGCCCGGGGCGAGCGATTTGGGGCCGGTGGTGACGCTCGGCGCGCTGTTTTTCATTTTCGGTTTCGTGACGTGGCTCAATGGGCCGCTGATCACGTTCGTCAAGCTGGCCTTCGATCTCGATGACGTCAGCGCCTTCCTGGTGCCGATGGCGTTTTATCTGTCGTATTTTTTTCTCGCACTGCCGTCTTCGGCGGTGCTGCGGCGGACGGGCATGAAGCGGGGCATGGCGCTGGGACTGTTGGTCATGGCCGTCGGCGCCGTGATCTTTGGGCAGTTCACAACCATGCGCCAGTATGCCGGTACGCTGATCGGATTGTTTGTCATCGGTGCCGGATTATCGCTGCTGCAAACGGCGTCGAACCCCTATGTCAGCATCGTCGGGCCGATCGACAGCGCCGCCCGTCGCATCGCGGTGATGGGCATTTGCAACAAGTTTGCAGGTTTGCTCGCGCCGCTCGTGTTTGGTGCGCTGGTGCTGACCGGGCTTGATGATTTCGATGCCCGCGTGAAGGCGGCGCTCACGGTCGAGGCGCGCGACGCTTTGCTCAACGCATTCGCGGCGCAGGTGTACTGGCCGTACATGATCATGGCGGCGTTGCTGGCGCTGTTGGCGCTGTGGATCGCGCGTTCGAGTTTACCCGACATCGATCCGGCAAGCGCGAACGAAGGCCGTCTCACGGGCGATGCGAGCGGGCTTGGCGGTGCAACGACACTGAGCGTCTTTGCTTATCCGCACCTGTGGCTCGGGGTGGTGAGTTTGTTTTTGTATGTCGGCGTCGAAGTGATGGCCGGCGATGCGATCGGCGTTTATGGCGCGGGCTTCGCGATGCCCTTGAGTGAGACGCGGTTTTTTACGTCGTACACGCTGGCCGCGATGCTGGTCGGATATGTCGTCGGCTTGCTGGTCACCCCGCGCTTTTTTTCGCAGCAGAGCTATCTGGCGATTTCGGGCGCGCTGGGAGTTGTGTTGACGCTGGGCGCGACGATGACGAGCGGCGCTTTATCAGTGGCGTTGATTGCCAGTCTCGGGTTCGCCAACGCCATGATGTGGCCGGCGATTTTTCCGCTCGCGATCCGCGGTCTCGGCCGCCACACCGAGACAGGGTCGGCGCTGCTGATCATGGCCATCGCCGGCGGTGCGTTGATGCCGTATGCGTTCGCCGTGCTGAAACAGACGATTGATTTTCAGATCGCGTACGCGGCACTCGCGGTGCCGAGCTATCTGTTTATTTTTTACTATGGGGCGCGGGGCTGGAGGGCAATTCGCGCGTCGTAAGGTTGCGAAAAAACCTGATCTCAGTGTCGCCATAGGTGCGGGTGTCGAGGGCTTTAAACGCGGGCGGGATGGCGACGGCGGTTCCGGCGCGCTCTTCAAGCACGACGACGGCACCGGCGGTGAGCCATCCGCCCTTGAGCAGCGAGACAAGCGCGCGGTCGCCGAGGCCGGTGCCGTAGGGCGGATCAAGGAAGGCGAGCGAGAAGGGCTCGATGTTTGACGCGTCGCCAAGGTCGGTCGCGTCGCGGCGGAAGATACGGGTTTCGCCGGTCAGGCCGAAGGCTTCGACGTTCTGGCGGATCAAGGCGCGGGCTTCGGGCGCCTGTTCGACGAACAGGCAGTAAGCCGCGCCGCGCGACATCGCTTCCAAGCCGAGCGCGCCGGTGCCGGCAAAGAGATCGATGACGCGCGCGCCAGAAATGCCGAACGCATCGATGCCGTGAGCGAGAATGTTGAACACGCTTTCGCGGACGCGATCGGACGTTGGCCGAAGTCCCGCATGCTCGGGTGCAGCTAACGCACGGCCGCGAAATTTGCCGGCGACAATTCTCATTCGTCTTTGTCGTCTCGCAGGGCGGCCTTGCCACGCGCATGGCGCGCCTTGCGTTCGTCGCCGCTTTCGGCGAGGCCAAGCTGCTGCGCCATCTTCGGCCCAAGCTGTTCGGCGAGAGCGCGGCGCTTGACGGCTTCGACGGAGCCGGGTCCAAGGTCGAGCAATTGAAACGGACCGAACGACACGCGGATCAGCCGATTGACGGTGAGGCCGAAGTGCGTGAGGATTTTGCGAACTTCGCGGTTCTTGCCTTCCTTGATGCCGATCGTCAGCCACATGTTGGCCCCTTGCACACTGTCGATCACGGCTTCCACCGGGCCATAGCGCACGCCCTCGATCTCGATGCCGTCTTTGAGCGTTTCGACATCGGCGGGCGTCAAGCGGCCCATGGCGCGGACACGGTAGCGGCGCGTCCAACCTGTAGCTGGCAGTTCCATGTGGCGGGCCAATTCGCCGTCGTTGGTGAGCAGCAGCAGTCCCTCGGTATTGTAGTCGAGCCGTCCGATCGAGACGACGCGCGGCATCTCGGGGGGTAATTTATCGAACACGGTTGGCCGTCCTTGCGGATCGGCGTGCGTTGTCACCAAGCCCTTCGGTTTGTGATAGCGCCACAGTCGGGCCGGTTCGGCGGTGGGCAGGGGCCGGCCGTCGACGATGATCTTGTCGGCTCCGGAAACCTCGACCGCGGGTGTTTTCAGGAGGCGGCCGTTGACGCTGACGCGGCCATCTGCGATCCAGCGCTCGGCTTCACGCCGCGAGCACAACCCCGCGCGGGCCATGGCTTTGGCGATCCGCATCGGCTCGGCGTTGCTAACGGTGGTGGCGAGCAGCGTCGGCTTCGCCGGCGACGGCTTTGATGGCGATGGCTTGGCGGGCGAGCGCTGATCCGTGTCACTGCGCTTGGCGGGTTGCGGGCGTCGCAGCGGCGATTTTTTGCCAGCGGGCCGGGTGGCGTGCGGTTTGACCATGACGCGGGGCGTATCCTTGGAAGAGCAGGCGATCTTATGACACTGCAAATGCCCGAGAGCTACATGGACCTTGCATTAGGTGAAGGGCGAAGCGCCGCGCTGCGCCGAGAGGTGCCGATCGGGGCCGTGATTGTCGGACCGGACGGTGTGATTTTAGCACGCGAGGGAAATCGGACGCGGGAGACGAACGATCCAACCGCGCACGCCGAAATTCTTGCGATCCGCGCGGCGTGCGCGACGCTTGGCAGCGAGCGGCTGATGGGATGCGATCTCTACGTGACGCTTGAGCCGTGCCCGATGTGCGCGGCGGCGATTTCATTCGCGCGGATTAGGCGATTGTATTTCGGTGCTGCCGATCCAAAAGGTGGCGGCGTCGAGCACGGCGCGCGGATTTTCAATCAGCCGACGTGTCATCACGCGCCGGAAGTGTACGGCGGTATCGGGGAAGCGGCGGCCGCGCGTTTGCTGCGCGACTTTTTCGCCGAGCGGCGGGCGTGAGATGGTGCGCTTCGCACATTTTGCGCTGGATCCCCGGCCTTCGGTCGCGATGCTCCCTTGGCCGAGAATGACGACAGTGAAGTTGCCAGCGCCGATTGATCTAGCCCGTCATCCTCGAGACATCGAGCCTGCGAGATGGCGCGGGGATCCAGCGCGAAGAGTGCGAAGCGCAAAAGTTATCCGTTACGATCAGGGCGCCTTGCCCTGGAGGCGCGAATGCCTCGCGACGCTCAGGCGTTCGACGGTGATGGCTCTTAATCTGCTGAATTGGATTTGCGACGCCGGGTCAACAGGCCGCGCTTGGCTTTTTTCGACAGCAGCGGCAGGGCGAGGGCGGTTGGCGGGGGTTCGATCTGAGCCAATGTTTCAACCGACAAAACGCGATCGAGCTGAACCTTGAGGCGTTCCTTGGCCGCATTGCTGGCAGCCAGAATGGCATCGCATTTTAGGAAATCGAGCACTTGGAACTGGCTGGTGCCGGAGCTGATGAGAATGTCAGGTTGCGACGATTTCAGTTTTTCACGCACGATCGAGCGCTCGAACAGAAAGGCGCTGGCGAACAGTGCTTCAAAGGCTGTCGGCGTGGCGCGCTTGGCATCTGGGACCGGCGCACCTGAGACGTCGATGGCGACGACAACATCGCTCTCAGCCAACAGCAGATCGAACGGCAGCGGATTTGTCAGCCCGCCGTCGATGAGCACGCGGTTGTCGCGCAGCACTGGCTGGAAAATAACAGGCAGCGCCATGCTGGCCGCGACCGCGCTTTGCAAGGCGCCGGATTGAAAAACGACCGCTTCCTGTTCGTAGAAATCCGAGGCAACGATTTTCAGCGGAATGATGAGATCGGAAAAATCGGACTTGATGCCTTTCGGCATGACGAGATCGAGCACCGCATGAGCGTCGAGAATGGCGCCACGCGCCGCGAACGGATTCATCATGCGCTGGAGCGGCTGCGAGCGGGCGGCGAACAGATCGCGGAGCAGGCCGACGCGCTGCGAGAGAATGTATGTCGTGTGTGCGCGCAGATCCTTGCCGGAGATGCCGGAGGCGTAAGCGGCGCCGTATATTGCGCCGATCGATGTTCCAGCAATGACGGCGGGGCGAACGCCGAGTTCGTCGAAGGCTTCGAGCATGGCGATGTGGGCCAAGCCGCGCGCGCCGCCGCCGCCGAGCGCCAAGCCGATGCGAGGCGCGGCTGAGGCAGATGTTTGCACGTGACGTTGATCGGCGAGCGGCTGCATGGGCCGCGGAGGTGTCATGCGAGGTGTCATAGCCGAAAATGTAGCTGTCGGTCGCCGAGGCGCAAGCGCTCACTCGCCGCGACAGCAAAACGGGCAATGTTTAGCCCGGGTCGCGCAGGATGGCGCGCCAGCCGATGTCTTTGCGGCAAAAACCTTCCGGCCAATCGATCAGAGAAATCGCCGCGTAAGCGTGGGCCTGCGCCTCGGCAACGCTTTTGCCGAGCGCTGTAACGTTCAAAACGCGGCCGCCGTCAGCAAGCAAACGGGAGCCGTCGCGCCGCGTGCCAGCATGAAAAATTTCGACGCTATCGATACGCTTGGCGGCATCGAGCCCTTTGATCTCGGTGCCTTTCAACGGTGTGCCGGGATAGCCGTCCGCCGCCATGACGACCGTCAGGGCGACATCGGTGCTCCAGCGCAGATCAAAACGATCGAGAACGCCGTCGGCCGTGGCGACGAGCGCTGCCAGCAGATCGGATTTCAGCCGCAGCATCAGCACTTGCGTTTCGGGATCACCGAAGCGGACGTTGTATTCGATCAGCTTGGGGCCGTCGGTGGTGATCATAAGGCCCGCGAACAAGACGCCTTTGAAGGGCGTGCCGCGCTGTGCCATGGCCGCGACGGTCGGGCGGATGATCTTGGCCATCGTGCGTTCGACGAGGTCCGGCGTCATGACCGGCGCCGGCGAATAGGCGCCCATGCCGCCGGTGTTTGGCCCGGTGTCGCCGTCGCTGAGGCGCTTATGATCTTGGGCTGTCGCAAGCGCCAGCGTGTGGGTGCCATCGCATAGCGCGAAAAAACTGGCTTCTTCGCCCGGTAAAAATTCCTCGATAACGACTTCCGCGCCAGCTGCGCCGAACTGGCCGGAGAAACAGGCATCGACGGCGGCAGTTGCGTCATGCGCGGTCTCGGCGATGGTGACGCCTTTGCCGGCGGCGAGTCCATCGGCCTTGATCACGATCGGCAAGGTCTGGCGCGCAAGGTAGGCTTTGGCGCTGGCGGCATCGCTAAAGCGCGCGTAGGCGGCGGTCGGAATATCAAAGTCGCGGCAGAGATCTTTGGTGAAGCCTTTCGAGCCTTCGAGCTGAGCTGCCGCTTTCGACGGCCCGAAGTGTTTGATGCCAGCAACCGTGAGCGCGTCACCGAGGCCAGCGACGAGCGGGGCTTCGGGGCCGATGATCACGAAGCCGATATTCTGAGTGGCGCAATAGGCGATGACGGCCGAGTGATCCGACACGTCGAGAGCAAAACAGGTGGCGATTTCGGCGATGCCAGCGTTACCGGGCGCGCAATAGAGCTCGTTCAACAGTGGGCTTGCCGTTAGCGCCCAGGCCAGCGCGTGTTCGCGGCCGCCCGAGCCGATCAAAAGCACGTTCATGTGGGCGCCTCACAAATTGCGAGGGGCGGCAGGTGGCGGACGCGGGGCGGTGTCTGTTGCATTTGCGAACTTGGTGTAGCATCGATCGGGGAACAGGCAAGCGCGCGGGCTATCGAACGCTGTCGAAAACCTGCGCGGCTCCGCAGCGTGCCGGCGGCTGAACGCGACGGGCTGACGCGAGCGACCAGCAGGCGGCCTGCGGTTGCGCGTCGAACCAGAAAAAGCTTTGAATGGGCACATGCAAGCACCAGACAAAACCGGCGGCAACGCTCCGGAATTCTCCGTTTCCGAACTGTCGGGCGCGATCAAGCGCGCTCTGGAGGAGGGATTTGGATATGTGCGTCTCAAGGGCGAAATTTCCGGCTATCGCGGACCGCATGCCTCGGGCCATTGCTATTTCGCGCTGAAGGACGACAAGGCGAAAATCGAGGCGGTGATCTGGAAGGGCGTGTTCGGGCGCCTGCGATTCAAGCCGGAAGAGGGCATGGAAGTCATCGCGCAAGGCAAGATCACGACGTTTCCCGGCTCGTCGAAATACCAGATCATGATCGAAGCGCTGGAGCCCGCAGGCGCCGGTGCGCTGATGGCGATGCTGGACGAGCGAAAGCGCAAATTCGCCGCTGAAGGATTGTTCGACGACGCGCGCAAAAAGCCCCGGCCGTTTTTGCCGCGTGTGGTGGGAATTATCACCTCGCCGACCGGAGCTGTGATCCGCGACATGCTCGCCGGATTTACGGAAAGATTTCCGGCGCACGTTTTGGTCTGGCCGGTGCGTGTGCAAGGCGAGGGCAGTGCCGCTGAGGTTGCCGCCGCCATTCGCGGCTTCAATGCGTTTCAACCCGGTGGAGCGTTGCCCCGTCCCGATGTGCTGATCGTCGCACGCGGCGGCGGCAGCCTCGAAGATTTGTGGGGCTTCAACGAAGACATCGTCGTCCGTGCTGCTGCCGCGAGTGAAATCCCATTGATTTCGGCGGTCGGTCACGAAACCGATTGGACGTTGATCGACCTTGTCGCCGATGCGCGGGCCCCAACGCCGACGAAGGCGGCCGAATGGGCGGTGCCGAAGTATTCCGAGCTTGTCGATACGCTGGAAAAGTTCAGCTTGCGCCAGCGCACCGGCGTTCGCCGTGTGCTCGACGGCGTGCGCACGCATTTGAAGGCGGCGGCGCGCGGCTTGCCCAAGCGCGAGGATCTGATTGCCTTGCCACGCCAGCGGTTCGATGCCGCCGATCGCAGGCTGGGGCGGGCCCTGATTGCAAATACGCGAGCACATGGAACACGGCTGGCGAGAACGGGCGGCCGATTGACAACGGCGCCGCTGGTCCATCGCCTGAGCCGGGCGTCGGAACGGTTGGCGGCCCTGCATGCCCGCTCCGGGCAGGCATTGGCCAATCGCGTCATGGTCCGTCGTCGCGTATTGGACGGGCGTGCGGCTTTGCTCGCGGCGCTGAGTTATCAAGGCGTGTTGGCGCGTGGGTATGCTCTGGTGCGCGACAACGAGGGACGGACGGTGCGGCAGGCGGCGGACGTTGGAACCGGCGCACACCTGTCGATCGAATTCGGCGACGGCCGCATTGCCGCGACCGCTGACGGGCCACCATCGCCACCCCCGGCCGATGAAGGACCATCAGGCATCGGCATGCAAAGTGCCGACGGTCGCCCGACGCAACGGCCGCTGGCCAAAGCGTCGCGCCCCGGTGGCGGTGGCGGACAAGGCTCACTTTTTTAGCCGATCTGGTGTAGAACGGTTGCCGAATTGTCTGCAAGGTTCCGGCAGGTGACCTGACGTGGATCGAAAATCGGCGCCAACAAAGCCAAATGAACAGCCAAGCGGAACCCGTCGGCATGAACCGTATCGAGAAGTTTTTCGGCGTCAGAAACGAAGCCAAGATCCGCTTTCTTGATGGCGAGTTCGAAGTCGTATCGCCGGGTGACTTTGTGCGCTGCGCCGTGACGGACCAACAAATTCCGATTGCCGATCTGCGCTATTGGAGCGTCGATGCGCAGGAGGCTTATGCGTCCGCCGATGTTTCGGTGAAGCGGCACTTGGAGTTGCGGCAAAAGCGCTAAGGCATGACCGACGAGTCGCGCGGTGAGTGAGCCCCGATTTTTTCCATGATCAGGCTCATCAGCTGCTGGCGATCATCGGCAGAAAATGACAGCGTGATCGCCAGCACCTTCGAGCGCGCGTGCAGCTCGGCCATGGCACCGGGCATGCGGGCGAGGCGCGCCAAGTCCTTCGAAGTCGTTACCAGATCGCAATCGAGGGTCTTCGCGGCGTCGAGCAGTTCTAGGGCCTCACGCTCGCTATAGGCGGCGTGATCGCCATAGACACGCGTGGCGATGATGCGCGCATCGAGTTGTTCGAGCATGGCGAAAAAGCGCTGCGGATTGGCGATGCCGGCGTAGGCGATAACGCGGCGGGATTTCAGCCACGACGTGTCGCCGGCAGCCGTGGCGTGGGCGCGAATGAGCGGGCCCGGGAAAAGCGATAGGGCGGCTTCGAAATCAGGATCGAGCGGTGTCTCACGGTCGCCATTGACGACGATGACGTCGGCAAGTGACATCTGGAATGCCAGCGGTGCTCTTAGAGGCCCAGCCGGCAGAACGCGGCCGTTGCCGACACCACGGCGGCAGTCGACGACGGCGATCGCCAGGTCCTTGGCAAGGGACGGATTTTGCAAGCCGTCATCCATGATGATGACGGCGTCGGCCGGCGCGCACGACGCGATGAGCATGGCGCCGGCTGGCCGGTTCCGCGATACAATGGTCGGTGCATCGCGGGCCAGCAACAAAGGTTCGTCGCCGACGTCGGCCGCCGTATGCCGGGCGGGATCGACGCGGAGTGGGCCGGCGAGTTTTCCACCGTACCCGCGCGACAGAAACCATGGCTGGCGGTGGGCCACGCGAAGCTGTTCGGCAATGGCGAGCGACAGCGGTGTCTTACCGGTTCCGCCGACGGTGAAATTGCCGACACAGATGACCGGGTGGGCCGCGCGGGCCGGAGCCGTTGCGCGATAGCGGCGGACCATGGCTTCGCCGTAAAGCCTCGCGGCCGGTGTCAAAACATGAACCGGCCAAGTGGGTGTTGCGCTGTACCACCAGGATGGTTCACGCGATGGCATCGGCTAAGCCCTCAATTTGGCGAGGAAGGGATGCAGTGCGGTCAGCGTCTTTTGCAGCGCGCCACCAAGCTCGGCGAGGGCCTGCGTAGCGCCACGGCGCATCGTTTCCAAAGCCTGGTCGTCGGTCAGCAGGCGCGTCACGGCGCGGGCGATGTCGTCGCCGTTGGTCACGACAACAGCGCCGTCGTCGGCAATCAACGCCTCGTAGGCTTCGCGGAAATTGTGGAAATGCGGACCAGTGAGAACGGTTGTTCCATGACGGACCGCTTCGATCGGATTTTGCCCGCCGTGAGCGACAAGCGAGCCGCCGATCAGCGCCACGCGCGATATGGCGTAGAGAGTTCCCAATTCGCCGATCGTGTCGGCGACATACACGTCGCTGGCGGCATCAGGCAGGGCGTCGAGACTGCGGCGCACGACCGCCAGTCCTTGCCCCATCATCGCATGGGCGATGGCGGCGCCACGGTCAGGGTGACGCGGGGCAATGATGGTGAGCAAATCGGGAAGCGATCGGCGCATGACCTGGTGCGCGGCCGCGATGTGGACCTCTTCGCCGGGATGCGTGCTCGCCGCCAAAAAAACCGGACGGGAGCCGATGGCAGCCCGCAGTGCCTCGCGTTTCACGTCGTCGACCGGCGGTGGTGGTGAATCGATTTTCAAATTGCCGGCGGTGCTGACGTTGGGGGCGCCGAGACGCTTGATGGTGGCTGCGATTTTGTTCGTCTGGGACAGCACAAGATTGAATCGCGAAAATAGCGGCCGGCCGATGCGGGCGTTCTTGCGCCAGCGCCGCATGCTGCGCGGTGACATGCGGGCGTTGACGAGAACAAGCGGGATGGACCGCTCGGCCGCCGTCAGAATCAAGTTCGGCCACAGATCAGATTCGGTGAAAATGGCCAATGACGGTTGCCAGTGGTCAAAGAAGCGGCGCGTGTATTGGGGAACGTCGAGCGGCACATATTGATGGAAGGCACGGCTCGGCAGGCGAAGGTCGGCGAGGCTGGCGGAGGTGGTGGTGCCGGTCGTCAACAGAACGTGGGTGCTTGGCTGCTCGTCCAGCATGGCTGCGATCAGCGGTAGGACGGATGTGGTTTCACCGACGCTTGCCGCATGCACCCAGATCAGCGCGCCGGCCGGTCGCGGCCGCCCGGCAAAGCCCAGCCGCTCGCCGCGACGTTTGACATCTTCCTTGCCGCGCCGGCCGCGCACGTTGAGGAAAAGGCCCGCCGCAGGGCGAAGCGCCGACATGGCGGTCGAATAGATTTTAAGGCCGACGCCGGGCGGCGGTGGCGAGATGGCGGCGAGGTGGTCGAGCGGCGTAGCCCGGTCGATGTCGGCGCCGGCCAGATCGTACGCGGCGATGGTCGCGGCGTTGAGCGCTGCCTCAAGTTCGAGCCGTTTGGCCTCAAGCACGCGTGCGTCGGCATCGCGCGGCACGTGGATCGGCTCACCCGCAGCGAATACCAGCGTGGAATACGGTAAGTTGAGCGTCATGCGGCTCCACGTGTCGAACGACGCAAAGCGGCGCGTCGCGGCGGCAACGGGAACGATCGGGCGGCCGGACATGCGGGCAATCGTGATGATGCCGAGCCCTGCGGCGCGCGCGGGCCCTGGCGGAATGTCGGCGGTCATCACCAACGACGTGTCGCCGGTCAGGGTTTTGACGGCGGCGCGAAGGGCAGTAGCACCGCCGCGATCGCGCTTGCGGTCGCCGGCGCCGGCGCCGCGAATGAGATCGGTGTCGAGGTGGCGCATGGCCTCGCCGATCAATTCAGCGTCGCCGTGACGGGCGACCATTGCCGCGACTTTGACGTCGCCCGGCTTGAGGCACGCGAGCATCATGAACTGTCCGTGCCAGCACGCCACGATGCACGGATGCGCGGCGCGCAGCCGGGCCTGCAAATCTGCTGGTTCATAGATGATGTCGGATGTGGCTTGGACGTGCTTGATCAGGCGAGCAAGTGTCCGGCCCCCGAGACGCATCAGCGTGGCTTTCGTCTCGGACATGCGGTGCGGAGGCCTCCGGAGGATTTGGTGCAAGGAGTGTGACGAATCGGCAGCGTGGCCGCAATATCGCAGCTCTCGGATTGGAAAGGGTGTTACGTATCGCGAATAGCAATTGGCTGCAAACGCCTGCCTGGCCGCACTTTTCGGCGCGATGGCCTGATATCCGGCGATTGGAGCTTGACACGCGTTCGCGTCATGTCCTTTGAGGGGGCGGCTGCGGCAGCCTGGACCCAACGCTTCGTGGAGCGCGAAAAACGCCCAAATGGCGAGCATTCTCAAACAAGCCAAACGTGGCCTGCGCAGGCGGAGCGAAGCCGTTGTGGGAGCCATGGCCAAGTCAGATGCACCGTGGCTGCGCCGCGCCGCCGGGCCGATGCTGTGTTATCTCGACATGCTCGTGGTCGATTACGGTGTGGTACGATTGTTCTTCAACAATCGCCATCGCGTCGGCCAAGATGCTTGGCGATCGGCGCAGCCGGCACCGTATCACATCGCGATGATGGCGCGACGCGGTATCAAGACGATCATCAATCTGCGCGGTGATCAGTCGGCCGGGACGAAGTGGCTCGAAGAGCAAGCGTGTGCCCGCCACGGCGTCAATCTCATCAATCTGAAATTGCGTTCCCGGGCGCCGCCGACGCGCCAGGAACTATGGGCGGTGCGCGAGGTTTTGCAGCGGGCGGACTATCCGATCCTGGTGCATTGCAAGTCGGGAGCCGATCGCGCCGGGTTGATGAGCGTGATGATCCGTCATGTTCGCGATGGCGAGCCGATTGCAGATGCGATCAATCAGTTGTCACTTCGGTTTGGCCACATCCGCCAGGCCGATACCGGCGTTCTGGATGAGGTATTCCAGCGCTACCTCGAAGACGCGGCCAAGGCGCCGATTGAATTCTGGCATTGGGTCGATACGGTTTACGATCCAAGCGACATTCAACGCGCTTTCAAGTCGAACAAGTGGGCGTCGCGTCTGGTCGACCGGGTGCTGCGCCGGGAATGACCGCGATCTGCGCGTTGCTCAGTTGACGAGGAGTTGCGCTGGCCCCGTGCCCGATAAGCGCGCGTAAGGACCTTTGTTCGACAGCAGATCGCCGTGCGTGCCGCGCTCGACGATGTGGCCGGCTTCCATCACGCAAATCAGATCGGCGCGCTGAACCGTCGACAAGCGATGGGCGATGACGAGCGTCGTGCGGTTGCGGGTGAAGCGGGCGAGAGCTTCCTGCACGAGCTGTTCGCTTTCGGTATCGAGCGCGCTGGTGGCTTCATCCAGAAGCAGAATGGGCGCATCCTTCAGGATGGCGCGCGCCAGAGCAAGACGCTGGCGCTGACCACCCGACAGGCGTCCGCCGCGATCACCGATGACGGTGTCGTAACCGTTGGGTTGCGCCATGATGAAGTCGTGGGCGGCGGCGGCTTTGGCGGCGATGACGATGTCGTCGTGGCTGGCGCCGAGACGGCCGAGCGCGATGTTGGCCGAGATGGTGTCGTCAAACAGCGTGATGTCCTGGCTGACGATGGCAATTTGATCACGTAGCGAGTCGACGCGCACGTCGCGCACATCCTGGCCATCGATCGAAATGGCGCCTTCGGTGACATCGAACAAGCGGGGCACGAGATTGACCACAGTCGATTTGCCGGAACCAGAGCGGCCGACGAGAGCCACTGTTTTTCCGCCGGGGACCGTCAGCGAAAAATCTGAGACCGCGCGCTCGCTCGAATGGGTGTCGTAGGCGAACCCGACGTTACGAAACGTAATAGTGCCTTGCCCGATAACGAGGGGTTTGGCGTCAGCGCGATCAATGATCGATGGCGGCTCATCGATGATACCATAGAGGCTTTCCGCCGCTGACAATCCCTCCTGGATGCGCCCCGCCAGATTGCCGAGAGCGCGGATGGGCTGGGCCGCCATCAACAAGGCGGTGACAAATCCCATGAAGTCGCCGACGCTGGAGATTCCGTTGGAAATACGCAAGTAAGCGAAGGCAACGACGCCGGCGATGGCAAGGCCGCCGAGCGCTTCGAGAAGCGGATCGAGGCGGGCCCGCGTTTTGACGGCCTTCAAGCGCAAGGCGAACACCTGCTCGAAACTTTCGTCGAGGCGGCCGGCGGCGTAGTCTTCTAGGCGGAACGATTTGATCAGACGGGCGCCGGCAAGGTTCTCCGATAGCAACGACGTCATGTCGCCGAGCTCGCTCTGGGTGCGCTTCGCCACCCGGCGCAGACGTTCGCTGATGCCGGCAACGGGGATGGCCGCCAGCGGATAGACGCCAAGCACCACGAGCGTCATGGCCCAGTCGAGATAGAGCATGGCGATGACCAGCGCGATGACCGAGAAAAGATCGCGAATGGCTGAGTTCATGCCGGCCGTTAGGGCGGTTTGAATGAAACTGATGTCGTTCGTTAAACGCGACACCAGACGCCCCGGCGTGTCACGCGAAATGCGGGCGAAATCGGCGCTGATCAGATGCTTGAAGGCCAGCTTCTGCATATCGGTGGTGATACGCAGCACGAAGTTGTTGGTCGCGATGGCCTGCATGTAGAGAAAAGCGCTGCGAAAAATCGTGATGCCCATGATCGACGCAAGGACCCACGGAAGCCCGGTCTTGGTCTCGCTCATCAGCGCATCGAACGACAGTTTGATCACCGTCGGATAGCCGCCGGTTGCGGCGGCCAGACAGGCCGTCAGCATGATGGTCCAGCCGAGTTGCCATCGGCGTGGCCAAATCCAGTCCGACATAAACCTTTTGAGAAGCGCACTTGCTTCGGCATCGAGCCGTAGCTTGGCGCGCTTTGGCGGCTTGACAGGTGGTGGGGCGACGCTCACTTCGCTCAGATATCCCCGGTCAAATTTGCCGTGGCGCCGGGCTCAAGCAGGCGGTGCAAGTGGACGATGAAATAGCGCATCATCGCGTTGTCGACGGAGCGTTGCGCCGCGCCCTTCCAGGCCGCGAAGGCGGTTTCGTAATTGGGATAGATGCCGACGACATCCAGTCCGTTGGGATCGCGAAAATCGTTGCCGTCGAGCGAAATCAACTCGCCGCCAAACACCAGATGGAGAAGCTGGAGCTGAGGCGAGGATTTCATGGGCGGTTGTGTCATCGTCGATCTCAGTCCTATCTCGCTATGATTTGACGAAGCGCAATTTTGGCGGGGTCCGGAGGGGCAATCAAGTCACATCGCGCGCCGATGGGCGTCACGTTTCGACACAGTGGGTCAAACAAATTTCTCAGTTGGTTTAAAGGGATCGGAAGAAAGTTTCGCTATTGTTATCGCTAAGGCCGAGCCCATCGGCCAAATGACAAGTCGACAGTGAGGCATACGGCGCGGTGTGGGGGCAAAGCTTTCCACACCGCGCGGCCCTCTGCGATATTAGCTGAAGCCGGCAAACCACGACAACGCCATGTCGGCGACGAGACCGATAAACACGGCGATGCCGACGTCGCGGTTCGATTGAAATCGCCGTAGGCAATTGGCCGCATCCTTAATGTCGAGTGTCGCGACCTGCCAGGACATTTGCAGGAAGACCAGCGTCACCGCCAAAAAATAGATGAGGTGTGCTCCCGCCAGCGCGCCGGCGATCAGCCACATAACGACGCCCGCGCCATAGAGCCCGCCGACGTATGACACGGTGTCGTCGCCAAACCGCAACGCAGTCGAGCCGAGACCGATGAGCGCGTCGTCTTCCTTATCCTGGTGGGCGTAAATCGTGTCGTAGCCAATCGTCCATAAAACACAGCCGATGTATAGAATGACCGCCGGCCAGCCGAGAGTGCCTTTGACAGCGGCCCAGCCGACCAGCGCCCCCCAGTTGAACGCCAATCCCAACACGAATTGAGGATAACTCGTCAGTCGCTTGGCGAAAGGGTAAGCCGCGACAATCACCAGCGATGCGATCGCCAGCCAAATTGTAAAATTGTTGAAGCTCAGCAAAATCGCCAAGCCGACGAGCGCGGCCGCCACCACGTAGATGAGCGCCGCCGCCGGAGAAATCTGCCCGGAGGGAATTGGCCGGTTCGCGGTTCTGCGAACGCGGCCATCGATGTCGCGGTCGACGAAATCGTTGTAGGCGCAGCCGGCCGCGCGCATGGCGACGGCGCCAATCGCAAACAGCGCCAGATAGCTGAGGTTTGGATAGGGTGAGCCACTATCGACTTCGGCGAGCGTTTGCGACCACCAGCATGGAAAGAGCAGAAGCCACGTCCCGATTGGGCGATCAAACCGGCCGAGCTTCAAATACGGTTGCAGGAAGCGGGGGGCAATTCGATCGACCCAGTTTTGGGGAGGCGCGTCGGTCAAAGCTCCGTCTGCGGCGGTTGGTGCAGCGGGTGGCGTCGGCTCAGTGGTTGCGGACACGATCGATGGGGCTCCTCGCCAATCAGCGTCTAGATCGCTTTGCGATCTGATGGAATCATATCGGCGCTCTATCCTCTCGCTTTGTCGCATTTTCTGACGACGAACCGTGATCCACTTCGTCGGAAAATGCTCTAGGCTATCGCTGTGACCGGCCCGGTGCAACGGCGGAGGGTCCGCAACGGCGCTGGGGTGTGCGACATCGGCTGAGCCGCCGCCACCTAGCTCTTGCCGGATTTGCCCCAGCCGCTAAGACAGGGCAATGGCCATTCACGACGCAGCCTCGCAGCGATTGTTCGTCGCCGATGACCTCAGGGCCGGGCAAGATTTGCTGCTGAGCGACGATCAGGCCCACTATCTTGTTCATGTCCTGCGTTTAAAACCAAGCGCTGCGGTGCTGGTTTTCAACGGCCGCGATGGCGAATGGCGCGCGACCTTGGCCGAGGTGAAAAAGCGCTCAGCCACACTCGTTGTCGATTGTCAGGTGCGGCCGCAAGTGGCGGGACCAGATATTGCCTACCTGTTCGCGCCATTGAAGAGGTCGCGCCTCGACTACATGGTGCAGAAGGCGACGGAACTTGGTGTCGCGACGCTCGAACCTGTCCTGACGCGGCGAACTATCGCCGAGCGTGTCAATCTCGACCGCATGCGGGCCAATGCCATCGAAGCCGCCGAGCAATGCGGCGTGCTTCGCGTGCCCGACGTGCGGGCGGTGATGACTTTGGAGCAGCGGCTGTCGGCGTGGGACGCCGGTCGATCGCTGATTGTTTGCGATGAAAGCGCCAAAACGCGCGATCCGATTTCAGCCTTGCGCCAAGTTCCACGTGGTCCACTCGCGGTGCTCGTTGGGCCCGAGGGCGGGTTCTCGCCTGAAGAATTCGAGAGGCTTGCCGGTTCGCCGGACGTTCACCGCATCTCGCTCGGTCCGAGGATCATGCGGGCGGATACGGCAGCCGTCGCAGCCCTTGCCCTCGTTAACGCGACACTCGGCGACTGGACGTGACGGCTCGCCGCGCATCTCCCAGGGTTTGACGACCGCCCCCACAGCGACGGGAGTGCCACTCAGCCACTGCGTGCTGCTCAAGTGCCCTTGTAACGGCGCAGGCCTCCCGGCATAACGATCGGCGTTAGCATGCCCTGTTGGCTCGCGACCGGCATATCCGGCGCAGGCGTGGGCCGGTCCGAGGCCTACAAATGTCGACGCGAGAGCAAGGAGCGCAAAGCCCAACCGTCGAGTCACGCGACGACCTCATTGGCTGGATCGCTGCCGGCGAGAAACCCAAAGCGCAATGGCGCATCGGCACCGAGCACGAGAAATTCGTTTTCCAAACCGGGACACTTGAACCGGTCCCCTACGCCGGGCCGGCTGGCATCCAAGCCTTGATGCAGGAGTTGATCCGCCGCTACGGCTGGATCGCCATCAAGGAAAATGACACGATCATCGCACTGAAGCGCCCGCATGGTGAAATGGGCGGCAACATCAGCCTTGAGCCGGGCGGACAATTCGAACTTTCCGGGGAGCCCCTCGAGACGCTGCACGAGACGGCGGAAGAAACCGAGCAGCATCTCCGCGAAGTGCTCGATGTTGGCGAGGATCTGCAGATCGGCTTCCTCGGCGTCGGCTTCTCGCCGAAGTGGCGCCTTGAAGACGTGCCGACCATGCCAAAGCAACGCTATCAAGTCATGACCCGCTACATGCCGCATGTCGGCAGTCGTGGTCTTGACATGATGTACCGCACAGCGACGGTCCAGGTGAACCTCGACTTCGCCAGTGAAGCCGACATGGTCAAAAAGCTGCGCGTATCGCTGGCGCTGCAACCGATCGCGACGGCGCTGTTTGCCTCATCGCCGTTCACCGAGGGCAAGCCGAACGGCTTCCAGTCGATGCGCAGCGAAGTCTGGCGTGATACCGACCGGCGGCGGACCGGCATGCTGCCCTTCGTGTTTGAGCCCGGCATGAGCTATGCGCGCTATGCCGACTACGCTCTCGATGTGCCGATGTATTTTGTGTATCGCGATGGCACGTACATCGATGTCGCTGGCGCGTCATTCCGTGATTTTCTGGGCGGCAAGCTCAAAGGCCTCGAAGGCATGCGCCCGACCGTCGATGACTGGTCGGATCATTTGACGACGTTATTTCCAGAAGTCCGGATGAAACGGTTTTTGGAAATGCGCGGCGCGGATGGCGGGCGGTGGCAGTCGATCACGGCGCTACCGGCGTTTTGGACAGGGCTGCTGTATGATGAAGCGGCCCTCGATCAGGCTTGGCACGTGGTCAAAGATTGGACCGCCGAGGAGCGGGAAGCCTTGCGCGACGACGTCCCCAGGGGCGGATTGAGAACGGTTTTTCGCAAGACAACGGTGCGCGAGATGGCCCGCCAGGTCTTGAGGATATCTCGTGTCGGGCTAAAAAATCGCAGAAGAATCAACGACAAAAATCAGGATGAGACGATTTATTTGGCGCCGCTTGATGCCATCGCTGGCAATGGCCGGACGGTCGCGGACGAGCTTTTGGCACGCTACAGCGGCCCATGGAATGGCAACATCGATCAGATTTTTGAAGAGTTTGCTTTCTAGAGTCGTGCCTCGATGACCCGTCGACGGTCAGGCCGCGGCGCCCTGCCCAAACAATTCAGCTTTCATTCATGCCGCTGGCGATAAGCGTAAAGCTCAGAATGGTGCAAAGACCGGTGACATCGTTGGCGGGAGACGTCCAGCGAGGGCGCAGGAGGTCATGTTATGGTGATGATGCGTGTGGCCGGATTGGCGAAATTAGCAGCGATCGCGGCTGCCTTGCCGGTACTTGCCGTCGGGTCGGCGGCGGGAGATCAGTGCGTGGACAAATGCCGGGCTGCGAACAATCAGTGTCGCATCGCGACAAAAGGGACATCGTCGGCCTGCGATAGCCGGATGCAATTGTGCATCGATGGTTGCCGAGCGCGGCGCTGATCGGCGAGAACAGCGTCTTAGGATTGCGTCACGACGATCCGTCTCTACGCGCCGGCAGAGCGGATCGCGGCGATGAAAGCCGGATTAGGCATTAGCACCCTTACTTGCCATTTTTAGCGCGGTTTTTTCTGCCGTCGGTGCGTCGGCGCGAGGCGTCGACGGTGCATGAGGCCTCGCGTGCGAGATGTCGCGCTCGAGGATTTCGGCGAAGAAATCAATAAAAGCCGTGACCTTCGCCGGCATGAATTCGCGGCACGGATAAATGGCGTAAATCGCGTTTTTGGCTGAACCTTGATACTCGGGAAGAACGACGACGAGTTCGCCACGTGACAGTTCCGGACCGATATCCCAGATGGCGCGCAACGCCAATCCAAGGCCCTGCATTAAACCGGCGCGAACGAACTCAGCAGAATTCGAACGCATGTTGCCCTTGACGCGAAGCTCGTGCGGACCGTCGGGACCATCGAGCCGCCATAGATCCTGCGCCCCCGCGATGAGGCAATTGTGGGAATTAAGATCGGCGAGGGTTCGCGGGGTGCCAGCACGCGTCAGATACGATGGTGCAGCGCTAATGACGCGGCGCTCATTGCAGAGCTTGCGGGCAACCAGCGAACTATCCTCCAATTCGCCGATGCGGATGGCCAAGTCATAACCTTCGCGGATGATATCGACGAAGGTGTCCGTCAACTGCATGTCGATTTCGATGTCGGGATAACGGGCGAGAAAATCCGGTAGATGCGGGGCGATATGCAACCGATTGAAGGAAGTGGGAGCCGAGATTTTCAGGCTGCCACGCGGCTTGGTATTGCGCCGGCTGACATAATCTTCGGCTTCCTCGCACAGACTGAGGATGTCGACGACGCGGCGAAAATAACCTTCACCGGTCTCGGTCAGCGTCAATTGCCGGGTGGTGCGCTGGAAAAGGCGCGCGCCGAGGCGCTCTTCGAGCAAGCTGATGCGTTTTGACACGACGGCTGGAGACAGGCCCATCTCTCGGCCGGCCATGGACATGTTGCCGGTCCGCGCGACGCGTGCAAAAATGTCGAGGTCGCTGATCGCGGTCACGTTTGGATCTCTCGATGCGTGCGTTCTGGGACCGGTCATGAATGAAATCCCGCGAATGTGTTCTGCCAGACTAAAGAGTCTTGCTAAATCGTGTTAGCGGAAGGACTGTTATTCCCTGCAAAGCGTAAAGCTTGCGCGACGTCAATGCGACGCCCAATTTGACTGGCATCCCGGAGCTTGTCAGATAGGCTCAACAGCCGCTTCGCAGGCTTGTTTGGTGCGCCATGAGCGGCGGACTCGATCAAATTCGCCGCCGATGACGTGTCGCCTTGGATTTGCGGCCGAAGGATGGATGAATGTCACGTGTCGCGATGCCCGAACCCGATGCAGGTCCGCTCCAGCGGCGTTCGATTATTGTCGACGACTTGGCGCGTCTGGTCGGACGCAGCGCGCTCATTTGGGATGAAGATGGTCGCCGCGCCTACGAAACCGATGCGCTGACCGCTTATCGAAGCATGCCATTGCTTGTGGCACTGCCACGCAGCACGGAAGACGTGTCGAAGATCCTGCGCTACTGTTACGACAATAGCCTGAAGGTGATCCCACGCGGTGCCGGAACGTCGCTGTGCGGCGGCGCCTTGCCGACCGAAGACGCCGTGGTGCTCTGCGTCTCGAAGATGAAACGAATTCTCGACGTCGACTATGCCAATCGAACCGCTCGCGTCGAGACGGGGATTACCAATCTCGCTATCTCGGGAAAGGTCGCCGAGAAGGGTTTTTTTTACGCCCCCGATCCGTCATCGCAGTTGGCATGCACGCTGGCTGGTAATCTGGCGATGAATTCCGGCGGCGCACACTGCCTCAAATACGGCGTCACGACCCACAACGTGCTCGGCCTTAAGATGGTGCTGATCGACGGGACCATCGTCGACATCGGCGGCACCTGCCTCGATGCACCGGGCTACGATCTGCTGAGCTTGGCGATCGGTTCGGAAGGGCAGCTCGGTGTCATCACCGAAGCGACGGTGCGGATTTTGCGCGCGGCTGAAGGCGCACGACCGATGATGCTCGGCTTCGATGCACCTGAAGTGGCGGGAGCTTGCGTTGCAGCTATCATCGGAGCGGGCATCATTCCGGTCGCCATCGAGTACATGGACCGGCCAGCCATTGCGGTGTGTGAAGCCTACGCCAGCGCCGGTTATCCGCTCGACGTCGAAGCGCTGCTGATCGTCGAGGTCGAAGGCTCTGATACCGAGATCGCGTCTCTGCTCGCGAAAATAGCCGACATTGCGCAGCCGTTCGCGCCAAAAAGCATCGAGATCAGCGCCGACGCCGATCAAAGCGCGCGCATCTGGGCCGGTCGCAAGGCGGCATTCGGAGCCATCGGCCGCATTTCCGATTATTATTGCATGGATGGCACCATTCCGCTTGGCGCCCTGCCGCACGTGCTGACAAGGATCAGCGAAATCTGCGACGGCTATGGGTTGAAGGTGGCGAATATTTTTCATGCCGGCGACGGCAATCTCCACCCGCTCATTCTGTATGATGCCAACGATCCGGACAGCAACGAGAAGGCGGAAGCGGCCGGTGCCGAAATCTTGAAACTCTGCGTCGAGGTCGGCGGCTGCTTGACCGGCGAACATGGCGTTGGAATTGAAAAGCGTGATCTAATGTCCGTACAGTTCTCACAGACCGATCTCGCCGTCCAAATGCGCTTGAAAAGCGTATTCGATCCGGCTTGGCTACTGAATGCGGCCAAAGTCTTTCCGCTCGCTTCAAGCGAGCCGATGCGCGCGGCCATGAGGTTTGAAGCGCCGGCAGCAGCCTGAGTATCATTCAATTCGCCCGGCGCCTTTTGCCGGACGATCAGGAGCCCCTCGTGACTCAGATGTTGCGTCCCGCCGCCGAGTGGGAGCTGCAATCGATGATTGCCAAGCTTGTGACGAACCGGCAGACGGCGGAAGTGGTCGGCAATGGCGCCTTGCGCAATGCTGGCCGCGCCGTTGACGCCGATGTCGTCGTCACGACGGCGTCGCTGCGCGGGCTGACGCTCTATGAGCCGACCGAGCTCGTGATGTCGGCACGATCCGGCACGCCGCTCGCCGATATCGAGGCGGAACTCGGCCTGCGGGACCAGATGCTGCCGTTCGAACCTATCGATATGGGTCCGACCACCGGTTCACCCGGGGGCGCGCTGTCGATTGGCGGCGTGTTTGCAACCAACGCATCTGGCGCCCGGCGCATCACGGGTGGAAGTGCGCGCGACCACTTGCTCGGACTGCGGGCTGTCAACGGGCGGGCGGAACTTTTCAAATCCGGCGGCCGGGTGATGAAGAACGTCACCGGGCTCGATGTGGCGCGGGGCCTCACTGGGAGTTGGGGCACGCTGGCGATCATCACCGAAGTGACATTCAAGGTCGTGCCGCAGCCGGCGGCGACTGGCACGCTTGTCTACACCGGGCTGCCGGATGATCTGGCTGTCGAAGTGCTGACAACGGCACTTGGTACGCCGTTCGAGGTCTCCGGCGCGGCGCATATCCCCCGCCGCATGGCCGCGCGCCTGAAGCTTGTGGCTCTCGCTGATGCAGGCACCGCGCTAACCCTGCTGCGGCTCGAAAATTTTCCGGCCGCCGTTAGCGAGCGGCAGGCGAAACTGCAAGCGGCGCTGAAAGTCTACGGCACGCCGATGCTGCTCGACACGGCCGCGTCGCGAGCGCTTTGGCGGGAATTGCGATCGCTGTCGATCCTGCCCTATTCTGCCGACACCAGCTTGTGGCGGATCTCATGTGCGCCGACCAAGGGCCCGGAAATCGTCGCTTCGATCCAGAAATCGATGAAGGCGGACGCGTTTTACGATTGGTCGGGCGGACTTGTGTGGCTTGAGGTTCCAACCGCAGCCGATGCAGGTTCAGCGGATGTGCGCCGCGCCGTGGCGGTTCGCGGCGGGTATGCAACGCTCGTTCGCGCGTCGCCGCAGGTGCGGGCGACGGTCGAGGTGTTCGAGCCGATGAAACCCGAGATCGAACGCTTGACGCGCGGCATGAAGACAGCGTTCGATCCGGCCGGAATTTTGAACCGGGGCCGGATGTACGCGACGATCTGATATTTTGCACGGAAGGCAGCATAGGCTTTATGCAGACCAACTTTACGCCCGAGCAACTCACCGATCCATCGTTGAAGGAAGCGGACAGCATCCTGCGCAAGTGCGTGCACTGTGGTTTGTGTACGGCGACGTGTCCGACGTATGTCACACTCGGCGATGAGCGCGACAGCCCGCGCGGCCGCATCTACGCCATCAAGGATATGCTGGAACAGGGCCGCACCTCGCGGCCCGAAATTTCGGTGCACATCGATCGCTGCCTGTCTTGTTACGCGTGCATGACGACGTGCCCGTCAGGCGTCGATTACATGCATCTAGTGGATATTGCCCGGCAGCATATCGAGAAGACCGGAACGCGATCGGCCAAGGACCGCATGATGCGCTCGGCGCTGGCGGCCATCGTGCCCTATCCGCGCCGCTTTCGATTGGCACTGAAAGCTGCTCCGCTTGGTCGACGATTGGCGCCAACACTGCGCCGCATTGGCCTCCATGAGCTTGCCGCCATGACCGAACTGGCGCCGATGGCTACCGGAAAATCAGCGCGTTTTTCCGGGCCGGGTACGGCCGAGACGACGGGAGCGCGAACCGGCCGGGTCATTTTGCTTGCTGGTTGCGCGCAGCAGGTGCTGCGGCCGGAGATCAATGACGCCACCATCCGATTGCTGGCGCGCGGCGGCGTCGATGTCGTGGTATCGGCAGGCTCGGGGTGCTGCGGAGCGCTGACGCAGCACATCGGCCGCGAACAAGAGGCGCTGATGTCGGCGCGGCGCAACGTCGATGCCTGGGCCAAGGATATGGCGCGCACGCCGGTCGATGCGATCATCATCAATGCGTCGGGGTGCGGCACCACGGTCAAAGACTACGGCCACATGCTGGCGCGTGATCCGACGTACGCGTCTGAAGCGCGCAAGATGTCGGCGCTGACCAAAGACATCAGCGAATTTCTCACCGGCCACGATATCGGACCACCAAAGCGCTGGTCGAGCATCAAGGTCGCCTACCATGCGGCGTGCTCGCTGCAACACGGCCAGCGCGTGACGCATCAGCCGCGGACACTTCTCAAGAACGCCGGGTTCACCGTTGTCGATATTGCGGACGGGCATTTGTGCTGCGGGTCGGCCGGCGTCTACAACATTTTGCAGCCGAAAATTGCTCGCGAGCTGCGTGATCGCAAGACGGCCAACATCAAGGCGCAACGCCCCGACGTCGTGGCAGCGGGCAATATCGGCTGCATCTCGCAATTGCAGGCAGGGCTCGACATTCCGGTCGTCCACACCGTCGAGTTGCTCGATTGGGCTTATGGTGGTCCGGTCCCGACCGGCATGGAAAATCTCAAGCAATACGCGACGGACGTGCCGCAGCCGCGCCGCGCCGTCGACGACTACATTTCAGTATGACCGGGTTCGAAGACGAGACTCGCTGGAACGAGGTGCTGCGCCAGCAGTTGCTGCAGAAATTGCGCGGCAAAGCTAAGCCCGTCGGCGCGCTGGGACGCATCGAAGATTTGGCGGTCCAGATCGGCGTTGCCACCGGTTCGATCGAGCCGGACCTCGGTGCTGCGCGCGTCGTCGTTTTTGCCGGAGATCACGGGCTGACGGCCGAAGGCGTGACGGCCTATCCATCGGTTGTCACGCGCGACATCGCGAAGCTGGTGTTGGACGGCGGTGCCGGGATCAACATCTGCGCGCGCGCGGCGGGCGTCGATGTCATCCTTGTCGATGCTGGCTTGCTGCGCCCGTTAGCGCCGCATCACCAACTTCTTGACCGCCGCATTGCCGCGGGAACCCGCAATTCGCGTCGCGAACCGGCGATGACCGAAGAGCAATGCCAAGCCGCGCTCATCGAAGGCCGTGCCATCGATGCAGGACTTGGGCACGATGGCGTCGGAATTGTCGCGTTCGGTGAGATCGGCATCGGCAATACGTCGGCGGCTGCGCTGGTCGCACACACACTGACTGGCGTCGACCTCGTGAAGCTCGTCGGGCCTGGCGCTGGCGTGCCGCCTCTCGGCCTCGACCATAAGCTGCAGATTTTGCAGGAGACGCTCGCCTGCGCGCCGATCAATGCGCCAGACCTCGCCGCGAGAGCCATTGAGACGCTTCGCCAGTTCGGCGGATTTGAAATGGTTATGATGGCGGGAGCCATGGTGGCCGCAGCGAGTGCCCGTCGCATCATCATCGTCGATGGGTTCATCGGCACGGCGGTTGCTATCACGGCTGAGGCATTGCATCCGGGAACGCTGGATCATTGTATTTTCGCGCATTGTTCGTCCGAACCGGGGCATCGGGTGCTGCTCGACTATCTCAAAGTCAAACCGCTGTTCGAGTTGGGGCTGAGACTGGGCGAGGGGACCGGCGCGGCGCTGGCTATTCCGCTGGTGCGGGCGGCGGAGTACATGCTGCGCGATATGGCTGATCTGCCGGGCGAGCATCCGGTATGATGTCGCGAGAACTGCAAAACTTCCTTGCTGGCGTGCAGTTTCTGACCCGGATCCCGATTCCGCCCGTCGTCCGTTATGAGCCAGACTGGCTGGCAAGCGCCGCCAAATATTTTCCGCTGATTGGTGCCGTGGTCGGCGCCATCGCGGCGGTGGTGTTGGTGACGGCATCGCTGATCTTTCCGCAGCCTGTGCCGATGGTCATGGGAATCGTTGCCGCCATTGCCATCACCGGAGCGCTGCATGAGGACGGTCTGGCCGACACGGCCGATGGTTTGTTCGGTGGCATGACGCCGGAGCGGCGTCTCGAAATCATGAAAGACAGTCGGATTGGCACCTTCGGGGTGATTGCAGTCGTATCTGTCCTTGCGCTGAAGGTCTCGAGCTTGCAGGCGCTCGATGCGGTGATGGCAGCGTACACACTGGTCGCGGCGCACGCGGGCGGTCGCTTCGCGGCTGTGTTGGCGATGGCGTTGATGAGTTACTCAGGCCACGATGATACAGCGAAGGTTACGCCGCATGCGCGCCGGATCGCTGTCGGCCAAGTTGCCATCGCCGCAGCGTTCACATTGATCGTCGGTCTGCTGTGTTTGCCGCCGTCGACATTCGCGATCAGTGTCGTCGTCGCGCTGGTGGCTTCGGCCTGTCTTGGTGTCGCGGCCAAACGTCGAATTGGGGGTTACACCGGCGATGTTCTTGGCGGCATCGAGCAAGTTTTTGAAGCCAGCTTCATGGTCACCGCTGCGGCTCTGATCGCGGGTCCCGGATGACAGCTGCACTGCCGATGGCAGCGGCGCACGTCGGCGTGATTTACCAAGAGTTGCCGGGGCTGCGGAGCCGGACATCGCCGCACTTTCACCTCTTGGATCGTTCCGCTATAACGACGCCAACTTTCTTTTTCTGGCATTTCAAGATGCCAAGGCAACCTTCAACACCATGTCTCAGAGCAACAAAGACGCCCCTATCGCGGCGCCGCTCCCGGCGATGCCGGTCGCACGATTGGCCAAGGGGTTTCGCGATATCGAGGCTGCGGAACTCGCCGGCCTGCAGCGCATGCTTGGCACCATTCGCGAAGTTTATGAAAGCTATGGCTTCGACGCTCTAGAAACACCGGCGCTCGAATACACCGACGCCCTTGGCAAGTTTTTGCCCGATCAAGATCGGCCGAATGCCGGCGTGTTTTCGTTTCAAGATGACGACGAACAGTGGATGAGTCTGCGTTACGATTTGACGGCGCCGCTCGCCCGCTATGTGGCGCAGAATTTCCAGACGCTCCCGAAGCCGTTTCGCCGCTATGCGTACGGAGCTGTCTATCGCAACGAGAAGCCGGGCCCTGGCCGGTTTCGGCAGTTCATGCAGTTCGATGCCGACACGGTGGGTGCTGATAGCATCGCGGCCGATGCCGAAATGTGCATGCTGGCCGCCGATGCTCTGGAAGCTCTCGGCGTCAAGCGCGGCGACTATGTCATCAAGGTCAACAATCGGAAAATCCTCGATGGAATTTTGGATGTTGCCGGACTTGCGGGAGATGTTTCAGGACGCAAACTGACTGTTTTGCGCGCCATCGACAAGCTCGATCGATTGGGCATCGATGGCGTCCGGCAACTGCTCGGTCCCGGTCGCAAAGACGACAGCGGCGACTTTACTCAAGGCGCGGGGCTGAGCCCCAAGGATACCGAAACGGTCATTGCATATGTCGAGAGCGGTGGTCGCGACGTGGCCTCGACACTCGCAAAACTTGGGGAGCTGGTGGCGCAATCCGAGGTCGGCCGTCAGGGCGTGAACGAATTGCGAGAGATCGCATCGTTGATCGCAGCAGCCGGCTATGGCGATGGCCCGATCGTTGTCGATCCGACGTGCGTGCGCGGTCTCGAATACTACACAGGCCCCGTTTTCGAGGCCGAATTGACGTTTGAAGTCAATGGCGACGACGGAAAATCCGTGCGCTTTGGATCGGTTGGCGGCGGCGGCCGGTACGATGATCTTGTCGCGCGGTTCACCGGGCAAAAGGTGCCGGCAACCGGCTTTTCAATTGGCGTGTCGCGCCTGCAGGCAGCACTGACCCATCTTGGCGAAAAGCCGAAACAGCCACTTGGGCCGGTGGTTGTGCTGGTCATGGATCGCGATCACATCGCCGACTATCAAAAGTTGACGCACGTGCTGCGGAGCGCTGGCATTCGCGCTGAAATGTATCTCGGCTCTTCCGGCATGAAGGCTCAGATGAAGTACGCCGATAAGCGCAATAGTCCTTGCGTCGTCATTCAAGGCTCGGACGAGCGGGCCAAAGGTGAAGTGACGTTGAAAGATTTGTTTGAAGGCGCCAAAGCGGCGGCAGCGATCAAGGACAACAAGGAATGGAAAGCTTCGCGTCCGGCCCAGCTTGCGGTGGCCGAAGCTGATCTGGTTGCGGAAGTCGGCCGGATTGTCGCGCGCTATCAGGCCGGGACCGAGGGCTGAGCGGCGATGGCCACGGAAATTGCCCAATCGTTCGAGGCGCTCGAAGCGCAAGCGCAACTGCTGATGTCGGTGTTCACCAAGGCCGGGCATGAGGCGGTCGCGCCGGCGATCATTCAACCGGCTGACGTCTATCTAGATGTCATTGGTGAATCGCTTCGGGCACGAACTTATGTCTTCACCGATCCCGATGGCGCCGAGCTGTGCTTGCGTCCCGATCTGACGGTGCCGACGTGCCGTCTCCACCTGTGGCGCAATGGTGCCGCAGAAACACCCGCAAGATATTGCTACAACGGCCCGGCTTTCCGGTTTCAGGCGCAGGGAGCTGACGCTGCCCATCCGCGCGAGTTTCGCCAAGCGGGCATCGAGCGATTTGGCGATGTGGAACGCGAACGCGCCGAGGCAGAGACGGTCGGCCTGACGATCAAAGCCCTGGAAAAAACCGGCCTTAAAAATTGGACGCTGCAAACGGGCGATCTCGGCTTGTTTCGGGCGGTGCTGAATGCCGTTCGTATCCCGACGCGCTGGCAAAAGCGGCTGGAGGAAGCATTCCTCCGGCCCGGCACATTTCGGACAGAGCTCAAACGACTGACCGAGGCCCCGGGTTCTAGCGATCTGGGCCTTCGCAACCGTTCGCTTCCGGCAGACCTCGTCGGCAGTCTTGATCAGACCGATTTTGCGGCAAGCGAAGCAGCACTCGTGGCGTACCTCGATGCACAGTCGATTGAGCTGATCGGCAACCGAACGATCGCCGAAATGACGCAACATCTGCTCGACGTCGTGGCCGATCAGACGGCCTCGCCGCTTGAAAGTGCTGCGGCAGACTTGATTGAACAGTATGTCAGCGTCACTGGACCTGCGCTGTTTGCGGGCCAACGCATCGCGGCGCTGCTCAAGGGTGTGAAAGGCGGACCGGGCGCGGCCCTTGACGCCTATGATCGGCGATTGGCATTGCTGGCGAACGGCGGCCTCGATCTGTCGCGCGTGATGTTCTCGGCAGAATTCGGCCGGACGCTGGCCTATTACACTGGCTTCGTTTTTGAAATCTCGGCACCTGGGCTGAAAGCCGATGGCGCGATCGCCGGCGGCGGGCGTTACGACGGCGTCATGCGGGCTGCGGGCGCACCGCGCGACGTGCCAGCTGTCGGGGCCGCGATCCACACGCAGCGGCTGCTGGCAACGGTCTCGGGCATCGCACCGAAGGAGGGCCTATGACCCGATTGACGCTGGCCGTGCCGTCCAAGGGTCGCTTGATGGAGCAGACGACCGAACGGTTGACACGCGCCGGGCTGACCGTTCGGAAAGTCGGAAACGCGCGCGGATATCGCGGCGAAATCGATGGCATGCCCGATGTCGAGGTCGCCTACGTGTCGTCGTCAGAAATTGCGGCAGCGCTGAAGGCCGGTAGTATTCATGTCGGCGTCACTGGCGAGGACCTTGTGCGTGAGAGCATGTCGGATTCAGCGACCAGGGTCACGTTATTGACCGGGCTCGATTTTGGTTTTGCCGATGTCGTGGTCGCGGTGCCGGCGTGCTGGATCGATGTTGCTACAGTTGCCGACCTTGACCAGATCGCCATGCCGTTTCGGCGTGCGCATGGGCGTTGGCCGCGCGTCGCAACGAAATATATGAATTTGACGCGAAAATTTTTCGCCGAAAAGGGTTTCGGAGATTACCGCATCGTCGAAAGTGTTGGCGCGACCGAAGGGACGCCCGCTGCCGGGACCGCCGAATTGATCGTCGACATCACGACGACGGGCGAAACGTTGCGCGCCAATGGTCTGAAAATTCTCGACGACGGCGTGATCCTTCGATCGCAAGCCAATCTGGTCGCATCGAACGTCGCCGAATGGTCGGCGCAATCGCGGCGGGCGTGCGACGAGCTATTGGCAAAGCTTCAAAGTTCGCGGTGAAGGGGTCAGGTGTCAGCCAGCAGGCATTTCAAAATGCCATAGTCGAACTGACCATCGAGCGCTGCAAATGCCGGTCCGAGCTTGCCGGTATCACGCGTATGCAGCCGTTCGAAGACGGCTTCGATCTGAT
The DNA here is from genome assembly GCA_021732485.1 of Hyphomicrobium sp. Taxonomy (GTDB): domain Bacteria; phylum Pseudomonadota; class Alphaproteobacteria; order Rhizobiales; family Hyphomicrobiaceae; genus Hyphomicrobium_B. Next base: position 17,194 of record JAKFUV010000014.1, on the reverse strand, counting down.
CACTCTCGGCAGCGTCAAGTGGTAGAACGTCTTTGGCCGACAGCAGGCCTGCTTCGATAGCCTCGGCAAAGTGGCCGTAGACCGTGCCGATTTCGATGCGCCGTTCGGCGGCGATGGCCTCGGCATCAAGGCCGCGCACGTGAGCTGCAAGCGTTTGATTGACAGTCTGCGATAGCCGGTTGGTCAGCAGTGGGTGCTTTTTGAACGTGCCGATAACGTCGAGGAAGGCCCGGCCGTAGCGGGCAATTTTACTGGTGCCAAGGCCCGTGATGTCATGCAGCGCCGTTTCGCTGGAGGGACGCTTTTCGGCGAGTTCTATCAGTGTGCGGTCTTGAGCCACGACGTAGGGCGGTAGTTTGGCCGAGGCGGCAAGTTTCAAGCGCACGGCTTTCAGCGCATCGAGAAGCGAGGCATTTTCGGCGGCAACGCGCTGCACCGGCTTGCCGTCTCGCTTGGCTTTCTTCGGTGCCGCCCGCGTCACGCGCATCAAGAACCGGTCTTCGCCGCGCAGTAGCGGTCGGGCGCGCTCGGTAAGCACCAGCGTGCCGTGCCCCTCGTCGTCGCCGTTGAGATATCCAGCCGCGATCAATTGGCGGAACAGTCCTCGCCAAGCGGTTGCTGAGAGATCTTTGCCGATCCCGAAAACCGAAAGCTTGTCGTGATTGTTGCGCAAAATACGCTCGTCCGCCTTGCCAACGAGCACGTCGGTAACGTAGGCGACTCCAAATCGCTGACCAGTGCGATAAATCGCCGACAATGCTTTTTGAGCGACGACAGTGCCGTCTTCGGTTTCAGGTGGCGTCAGGCAGTTGTCACAGTTGCCGCAAGGCTCCGCGAGACGTTCGCCGAAGTAGGCGAGCAACGCTTGGCGCCTGCACCCCGGCATTTCAGCGAGGCCGATCAGCGCGTCGAGTTTTTGGCGCTGCACCTGCTTGAAAGCGTCGGCGCCCTCCGACTGGGCAATCCATTGGCGCAGTTGCACGACATCCTGGATGCCATACGCCATCCATGCGTTGGCGGCTTCGCCATCGCGCCCGGCGCGGCCGGTCTCCTGATAGTAAGCTTCGATCGATTTCGGCAAATTCAAGTGCGCGACGAAGCGAACGTCGGGTTTGTCGATGCCCATGCCGAATGCGATCGTCGCGACGATGATGATGCCGTCTCCGGCGAGAAATTTTGTCTGTGCGGCAGCGCGAATATGAGGTTCGAGACCGGCGTGATAGGCGAGCGCTTTGCGGCCTTTCCCGGCGAGCCATCCGGCCGTTTCTTCAACGGCCTTCCGCGAGAGGCAATAAATAATGCCGGCATCGGCCGGGTGTTCTGCTTCGAGGAACTGCCAGAGTTTTTCGCGCGAACTCATCGATCCGGATTCAGCAATCGTGTAGCGGATATTGGGCCGGTCGAAGCTGGCGATGAAACAGGCGGCATCTTCCAGCGATAGCTCGGTGATGATTTCCTGCCGCGTCCGCTCGTCGGCCGTTGCCGTCAGTGCGATGCGCGGCACGCCGGGAAAGCGCTCGGCGAGGATTTTCAGCTGCCGGTATTCGGGCCGGAAGTCATGCCCCCATTGCGACACGCAGTGAGCTTCGTCGATGGCGAACAGAGCGACGCGGTGACGCGACAGCAGCGACAGCATGCGCTCCTGAACGAGGCGCTCGGGTGCGACGTAAAGCAGATCGAGTTTTCCGGCGGCGAAATCTGCCTCAACGCGGTTTTGCGCCTGGCGATCGAGGGTGGAATTCAGGAATGCAGCGTTGACCCCCAAATCCTTCAACGCATCGACCTGATCCTGCATGAGGGCGATGAGCGGCGAGACGATGATGCCGGTGCCGTCGCGAACGAGTGAGGGGACTTGATAGCAAAGCGATTTCCCGCCGCCGGTTGGCATCAGGGCCAAGCAGTCGCCACCGTGCAGTACGGTTTCGATGATGGTCGCCTGATGCGAACGAAAGCTCTTGTAGCCAAACACCTCTTCGAGACGGGCGTGTGCCCGGTCCATAAGCGTGTCGGGCGGAGCGGCGAACGGCAAGGCGAAGGGCGCGGCGCGAGCCGACATGATCGATTCCTGGCACGCGCCGGGTGGCACGACGTTGCTTTGGCTTGAGCCTGCAACGTAGTTTGATTCTCGGCATGGCCGGGTGGCCTAAGTCGGCTTCATCCCAAAGAATTGTCGCGAGAGTTGTCGGCAAAACATCTTCTGATGCTTGCGATTCGGTAGTTGTGAGATTAACGCAGCCGGTTTGTTCATGGCCGGTTCAGCTAAGGCGTGTCAGCGTGCCTGGATATTTGGTGTCACGCTCCCGTGCACCAGATTTGCGCGCGCCATCCTGCAAGGCCTGGATCAAGCCATATCCCCACTTCCCCCTGACTTGGTCTGTGGCTCAGCAGGGTGGCGCCGCGTGCCAGTCTCGCCGTCACCTCAAACGACGATGTTGCCCGAAGCGGTCATGCGACTGGCGGCGGTTGGCCGTTAGACGGGTGAGGTGGATGGTTTTCAAGACATGCCGCGATGATCTCGAGCGTACCGGCGACGGCGGTGTCGAAAGCCAATGCCGGTCGTTGCAGGTCGGTCGGGATGTGGATGAAGCCAACGCGCGTTGGCAAGCTCGCTGAGCGAACGAACGCGAGTGAGCAATACAAAACCGCGTTACAGAGATAAGCGCCGGCATCGTTCGAAAGCGAGGCCGGAATTCCACGAGACGCCAATCGCCGCGCAATCTGATGGATGGGCAACGTCACCGCGAGACTATCGGCGCCCGCTTGCACAAGCCCCGGTGAAAGCGGCTTCGATCCGCACGCGTCGGTGGCCATGCGGCACGTGTTCGTGGCCTGCGTTTCAATTCGCAGGCCCGTGCAATCTTGCGCGACGCCAAAATGCAAAACGAGTGATGGTTTGATGCGAGTCATGAGATCAACGGCGCTGCTTGGGGCAGCTATCCATTCAGTGGGCAACACGGCACCAAAAAATGAGTGGTCGCGATAGTCTGCCCGGGCGGCCTCCACTGCGGCGGCGACGAGGCGGGCGGAGGCGTTGACGGTGACGCCGGGAAATGGACCAAATCCGGTGAGTAGGATCGATTGACCCGATAATGAGCCACGCCCTGATTGCAGCACGGTGTCTGTCATCGCGAGAAGGTCGCCGCCACTTATAGCCCCATCAACGCCATGATGCGATCAACGGCGAGTGTCGGCAAAAGTGTACCGCGCGCCACTGAATTTTCGATTTGCGGAAGCTCGGCGGCGACACCTGGATTTGCGTTCAACGCGCTCATCAGGCGCGCTTCAAGCATATCACGCATCCAGGATACCGCTTGAGCTTGACGGCGAGCTGCGAATTCACCGGTCGCCATCATTTTCGTGCGGTGCTCGATGACGTTTGCCCACAGCTCCGTTAGTCCACGATTGTCGCGCCCCGAGACGGTGACCACCGGCGGAAACCACGTCGCGCCGTGCGGTGTAAAAATCTGCAGTGCGCCGCGATATTCGCCGGCGGCGGTTTCGGCTCGTTTGATGTTGTCGCCATCGGCTTTGTTGATGGCGATCATATCGGCAAGTTCAATGATGCCTTTTTTGATCCCTTGCAGGTCATCGCCGCCGCCAGCCAGTAGAAGCACCAGGAAGAAATCGACCATATCGGCGACGGCAACTTCAGACTGCCCGACGCCCACAGTCTCGACGATGATGACGTCGAACCCGGCAGCTTCGACGAGGGCCATCGTTTCGCGGGTTTTTCGGGTGACGCCGCCGAGCGTGCCCGACGACGGCGATGGCCGGATGAAGGCATTTTTTTCGACCGCGAGAGCGCTCATGCGGGTTTTGTCGCCGAGGATTGACCCGCCGGTTCGTTTTGACGTCGGATCGATGGCGAGCACGGCGACCTGCCGGCCGTCGGCGATGAGGTTCATGCCGAGCTGATCGATGGTTGTCGATTTACCGACGCCCGGCACGCCGGTGATCCCGAGCCGGATGGCTTGCCCCGTGCGTGGCAGAAGGGATTGCAACACCTGTTGTGCCAGGCGGCCATGGTCCGGATTGGTGCTTTCGACCAGAGTGATGGCACGGGCGAGCAGGGCACGGTCACCAGCGGCGATACCGGTCACGTAGTCGTCGACCGAGATTTTGTGCGCGGCAAGAGACAAAGTGGACATTGACGGGCGTTTCACATCGTTGTCAGAGGGCTGCATCAAGCTTTTTCTGCGCTGGCATCAGTATGGTGATAGGGACCATGAGCACGAAATGGCACTGCGGCAAGCCGGGATTTCGCCGCTCTTTGCCGGCACGGCTGGTGAATGGCTCGCACCGGTTAGGTGTTTAGGGTATCACGGGCATAGCTGCGGCTGCCAGGCGGGACGGGCGTCGCGGTTCGAAGCAATTTGGGGGGCTCATGGCATTCTTTACGAAGCGCAACACCCTCGTCACGCTTGCCGTGGCTGGCGTGCTCACTGCGGGTGCGGTTGCGACGACGTGCATGGTGCTGGAAAGCTCGCGATCGCCATCAACATCATCCGCACCGCCACTACCTGATCGCCGTGATGGTGATTCCAGTACCTCGAATGCTCCGTCGGTTGGGAAATCCGCACCGGAAGAACCGACCGCAGGTGCCCCGACTGCGTCCCCTTCCGCACCCGCTCCTGCTGCGCCGCCACCGCCACCGGTTTTGGAGCAGGCGCCGGACACCGATGCATCGAGCCCGCCGCCCGCTGGCGCCAGTCCTCCGGATGCAAAACCAGGCGACGAGGCGCCATCAGGCAGCGAACCGCAACCTGAGGGTCGTGCCGCGCCGCGAACCGAATATTATCCCTACAGCCGGTCTCGCAGTCTGCCGCGCTCAGCCGTGCCGCGAGACGCCGACAAGGAACCGTTCGATGTTGTGCCGGTCTTTTACGGAACTGATCGCGCGGTGCTGCCCGATCCTAAACGTTTGCAGTACGGAGCCGATCGCGCACACAAACTCGAGATGGGCCGCGCCTTGATCACGGTGCCGACGGCGCACAAGGTTCCCAATATCGAGCGGCCGTGGGTCGTCGAAATCCCTTACTTCAAATACAAAGTATATGAGGAGAAGGAGGATCCGGCGAAGCATTTCACGATGCAGGAGATTGCCGCACTCACCAAAGAGCAGATGCTGCAATACGTGCGCGAACGGTTGGCCAAATCCGTCAGCTTCAAGGATCACGCCTTCGTTTTCGTGCACGGCTTCAATACGTCATTTGACGCCGCGCTCTACCGCACAGCCCAGGTTGCCTACGATCTCAAATTCGATGGTGTGCCGTTCGTTTATTCCTGGCCATCGGGCGGCAAGGTTGCGAGCTATACCTACGATCGTGGCAGCGCCGAGCAGGCTGAGCCGCAACTTGCTGAATTCCTGTCATTCGTCGTCAGGGAGAGCGGCGCTAAATCGATCAGCCTGATTGCGCATTCGATGGGAAATGAATTGCTGCTCCGCGTGCTCGAGCGGATGCGCCCGAGCGTGCCGGACGGTGTGGTCATCAGTCAGGTGATCCTGGCAGCGCCGGACGTCGATCGCGATAAGTTCGGCAACATTGCTCGCCAGATTACAGATTTCGCCAAAGGTGTAACTTTGTATGCGGCGTCGAACGACCGGGCGCTCGGATATTCGGCAAGGTTCTGGGGCGGTATACCGCGTGCGGGAGACGTGCCGCTGACCGGCCCGCTGATCATTCCTGGCGTCGATACCATCGACGTCACAGCAGTTTCGACCGACAGTCTCGGGCTCAATCATTCGGGCTATGCCGAAAATGCGGCGCTGCTCAACGACATCAAGCTGTTGCTGCAAAATGGTGAGCGGCCGCCGGAGAAGCGAGATCCCAACCTCTTGCGGATCGAGAGTGCGGGCGGCGTTTTCTGGCGGTATCCTGCAATTCCGTAGCGTCAACGCTTTATCAATCACTGTCCCATAACATGACATTTGAAGTTCAAGTGTTATGAGGGTTTTTGCCATGATGTGGCGCGTCAGTGTTCGTTGGCTGGGTGTGATAGTGAGCATTGCGTTCACTGCTGCCGGTGGCCCGGCGGGGGCGGCTGATGCGTATCTCTGCGGACCGGACAAAATCGTTTACGTCGCGGTCCAAGATCTTGAACTTAAGAAACGCACCGACCCGTGCATTGCGGCCTACTATGGCTTGAAGATCGAAGAACTCAGCCCATCGGTCCAAAAAAATCCGGTCAAGACCGTTTCCGGCATGACGCCAACGCCGGTATTGCGTCCGCTCGCCGACGTCGATCTCACGCGCACATCGGCGCCGCAGATGGAAAAAATTGGCCGCCAAGCATCGTTGCAAAATAGCCCCGTCTCAACGCCTGGAACAGATTATCGCAATGTCCACGTGTTGAACGCAACCACGGCGAATGACGCTTGGTATCACCACCAGCGCTAACGCATCGACAAGCCGCCTGCCTGTGTTTGTTCGTTGCTTAAAGCCAATTTCCATATCCATTGAGTGATCAAGATGTACGTTGCGTTGAAACGTTCAGCATCGATTTCGGCGTTCGTCGCAAGCATGAGTGTCACGTTCGCTGCACTGGCCGCCGCGCCGAATGCTTCGCTGGCCGGATCATCGTCGACCTGGGCCGGCATGATGAACGAGGCCGCATCCGATGTTCCGCAAAAGATCGATCCGCGCCAACCTGAACCGACCAGCGCGGCAAAACGCGACGCTATCGTTGCGAACGAAACGCCAACCGCGAGTCTGTACCGTGGCGTCAGCGCCCCCGATCCGATGTTTAAAACCTGGCAATTGCGCGCCAATGCCCAGCTTCGGCTAGAGAGCAATGCCTTGGTGGATGACGCCGGGGAACGAACGGCCAGCAATCCCGATCATTTCATCATCGTCTGTGAGGCGGGGTGTCGCCCGCGATCCGATCCGATTGTTTCACGCGTCTCTCGATCGGCGCAGAAGCTCGCGAGCGTCGACAGATTTCAACGCAAGAGCGATGCGGCCTTACAAGCGGGAGCGGTGCCGCAGTCCGGAATGGCGCAAGCCGTGGCGAAGGCCATCGACTGTGTTGCCGGCTGCTATCAGTCTTCGGCGCAACTGCACTGGATTCGCGAAGGTCGAGCGGAAGACGGGGCGCTGCTGGCGTATCGTAAAGCTGGCGCTCGGGTTGCCACAGCCGCGACCACGCACGGCGCATCGAATGACGCTGATCGCCGTGCGCATGGGGACCGGCAACCGAGTTTGGCACGGCACGTCGTTAATCGATTCAGCTCGCCTCAGATCGCCTACAACGGCGCCATCGTAGGTCCAGTGTTGCGAAGACGCGTCTCAAATCTCAACATTTCAGCCGACAAAAGTGCGGCGAAGCCGCGATGGGCGGACCGTGCTGCGGCGCGAACGCCGATGACCGTTATGCGTACTCGCCGGCCGCAATCGCAGGCGTCTTCCTGGTCAGCGTTCAGCGCTGGGCATGCGACCGCATCTGTCCCACCACCAGCGGCTTTTTGAATTCACCTTTGTTGATGATTGCGAACGTAACGGTTCGTTTACTCCGCTACGGCACACTTCCTTACTCATTGTTCAGCGTTGAAGGTATGCGTCATGATTCGTCGAATTTCCCTCTCTACGGGGACGACCCTTATTGCTTTTGCTGCGGCATCCGGCTTCGCGAGCGTACCGGCAGTTTTAGCTCAAAGCGCTGTCGAGGTCGCCGCTGCGGATGCTGCATCTCCAGCGAGCAAAGCGCCCCAAGCCGCCGCGACGGAACCAAAGCGCCTGTTTTCAGTGCCGGAAGACGGTAGCGGCGAAAATGAAGTCGTTGCGCCGCGTATCGTTCGCGAATTGATGTCACTCAGACCGAAGGAAGATTTGATCGTCTGCATTGCCGGCTGTTCGCCGGGTCGCGATCGCGTGATCTATTCGCAACCTGTCGAAGAGACGCCCAATGGCAAAAGCATTTCCAATTTGGTGCCGGCCGTTGCGCCGAAAAATGCCGATCGGGATGAGGCTCCCGTTAGGCCGGAGAAAAAAATGCCGAGTGCTGCCGTGGGTGGCGCCCCGGCCAAGATGAACGAGGCTGGAGGCGTTGCGTCTGCCAGGCAGACCATCGATTTGCCGAAGGGCGCAGTTGTCGATGAAGCGCTGATGCCGCAAGCGCCGAACGACACGCCCTCAGTGCCATGATGCACTGACTGGTCAATCATATCGCCGCCTGCGAGGGAAATTTCACTGGTTGACGATTTTCAGCACGTCGGCATAGGCGCTGACTTTGTAGACAGCGCCATTCCTGATCAGATACAGCCAGTCGAGCTTGTCGGTCTGCGCCAAATCCTCGGGCGTCACGGCGTAAAGTTCGTCTCGAAGAATGTCGCGGAAGCTGATGGCGGTCTGCTTGGCGTCATCGCCCAGATATTTCCAGTTGCCAGGTTCAGGCAAATAGCCCTCGGCTGTTTTGTTGAATACGACGTCGCGTAGCGCTTCAGGCGACACGTCACCGCGTTTGATCGCCTCGACGAGCATTTCGACGAAGCCGATCTGTACAAGACCCGTGCAAATGTATTCGTTCGGTGGTTCCCAATCGTTCGCGCGATAGCGCTCGACGGTTTTTTGCTTGCTGCCGATTTTGGTTTGGACGCCGAACCAAATATTGCGAGCAATTTTCCAGATCGTCCAATAATCATATTTGGCTTTGATTTTGTCGAGCAGCAGGCCACGCACGCGCGCCTGACGCGCTGGATTGAACCATGCATTTGGCTTCAGTCGGCGGATGGCGACAAAGTCGGCGTGGTCGCCACTGGCATAATCGATGATCTTGGTGAGATCGACGCCGCTGGTCCCCGCTTCGATGACGAATGTTCCCGAAAGTCCAGGGTCGAATGGCGGCGCGGTGTAAACTAAAGCGGCATGCGAAAAAATCGAGTTGGTCGCCCAGCGAATGACGGATGAGCCGATATCGCCGGAGCGGCGCGTCAGAATGACGTCGGCTTTGTTCAGATACTCACCGGCGAGAAATTCCCCGACCGGTTTTGGCCAGACATCATCTCGGGCCTTGCCAGGGGCGGCGGCTCCCTCGGCAGATGGCGCGTCGTCACCGCCAGTGAGGGCCAAGCCTCGGTTTGCCGAAATAGCAGCGGCGGCAGCCATGGCCATCACTGCGATGGTCAGCACAGCGAAATGTTGCAGCATGCCCGGTGTTCGCGATTTGCTTTCTGGCGTCATCGGCAAATCCACCCCTTTTCGCAAGCCTGGCCGTTGTTGCCGGCCGAACCTTGGCGTCGGTTATGCCATCGGCAGACCCATCGGATAAAGGGGCGCCGTCGCTCCACGGATTGTTATATGCAATTCGGCAACCCTGTGTTGCGATCGCGCCATGCTGTTTTGGCACTACCATGGGCAACTGACAGATGCGACGACGCGTCGGATCGGCGGTTTCGAGGAAAAACAAGTCGGTTGTGCGAGCGTCATCGTTTAGGATCGTATGTGGCTTCCAAAATCGCAGGTCCTCGTGCGCTTCCTTATCGTGCTTCTCGTTCTTTTTGTTTTCGCCCCGTCGACCCGCGCGGCCGATGTCTCGGCGCACGACGTGACGCAGACGTTGTTCCGCGCCACCGCCGCAACACCGGCTGATTATGCTGGCAAAGATTTGAGTTTTTTGGATCTCGCCGGCCTGGATTTCAAACAAGCCAATCTGGCTGGCACAAATCTGTATGGCAGCGATCTGACGCGGGCGCGGCTCGTTGGAAGCAATTTGTTGAATGCCCGTCTGGATCGCAGCAGTCTGTCACGAGCCGACTTGTCGGGGGCAAATCTCAAAGGCGCAACCCTGCTGACCGTGACGGCGCATTTGACCACTGAACCACAGGCAGCCGATGCACCGCTGTTCGTTGGAGCCGACTTGACCGACGCGCACATCGCGGCGCGTCTTGATGGCGCCAATTTCTCGAACGCCAATCTCACCCGGGCCCGGCTTGGCCGCCTCGTGCCGACGTGGGGTACCTACCGCTCGCGGGCGGTGATCAACAGCTCAAACTTCTCAGGTGCAATTCTGGTTGGGGCCGACCTTAGCACCGCCATGCTGCGCTTTTCCGAATTCCGCGATGCCAACCTGACCGATGCAAATTTGGCGGGATGCGATTTTACGAAAACGAATTTTTCAGGCGCCAATTTTTCAGGCGCAGACGTCTCCGGTGCTGATTTCGACGGGGCGAATTTGACTGGTGTCATAGGTTTGGATCGCGCCAAGGGCTTGGCGGACGCCAAAAATCTCGACCGCGCTATTCGCTGACCGCCGTTTGACAAGCGTTGCGACGGATTTCCTCTCGGGGCGCGTTATCGACGCGTGGCAGGCAGCAGGAGCCATTCTCCCCCCGACTCTTGGCTGGCCTAAGGTAGAGGAGACATCGCATGATCAAGTTATCTCGAGGCGCGTGGCTGGCGCTGGCCGCCGTCGTCGCCATTCCAACAACCGTCGCGATCGCGAAGACCTACGAGCATTCGGGCTGGCATCGCATGTCAGCTGAAACGCGCGCGCGTCTCGATGAGGGACGCCTTGCGATGGCGAAGACGGCACTTAAACTGACGCCGGAGCAAGACAAGCTTTGGGCGAGTGTCGAAGTCGAAGTGCGCAACGAGTTCAAAGCGCGGCAGGACAAAATCTCTGAACGCCAAAAAATGCGCGATGAGCGTAAAGCGAATAGTGACGCGGCAAAGTCTTCGGGTCCGACAGGTGAGACGCGCCGGCGCGGCGATCTCGCCGAACGGTTCGACAAGATGAGCACGGAACTGTCGCAGCGGGCGGATCGGATGAAAGCTTTCACAGCCGCGTTCAAGCCATTTTATGTGGCGCTCAGCGACGATCAAAAGGACGTACTGCGGCCTTTGATTCGTGATCTTGCGCCTGGCTTCGGTGGTCCGCGCGGCAAAGGCCCGCGCATGGCGCACGGTGGATGGGGCGGCCATCACGGCAAGTCGCACGACGGTTGGAAGCAGGGCGATCGTGACGGCGGCAAAACTGCGGACGGTGATGACACGGGGCCGCAGAACCGCGACGGCGATGCCGGTGACGCTCCAGCCAAACAAAACTGATGTGCCTTAAACAAGGCTGATCGCGCCGCTAATGCGCCACACGATTAAAAAAGGCCGGGGTCATCGCCCCGGCCTTTCTCGTGTCGGTATCAAAGTCGCGACTTAGGCCGCAGGTTTTCGATCGGGGCGGCCAGGACGGACCGCTTCGCTCTGTGACGTCTCGCGCTGCTTTAAAAATTTTGGCGGCTGCTGGCCGTGCCAGTTGGCGTCACCGGTACGCTTTTGGTCTGGCCGTGCCGCGTCGCTGCGATGTCCATCGCGCTGCGGCTTGCCGCTGGCGTGATGCGATTGTGGCTTGGCCGCTGGATGCGCGCCAGCGCCACCCTGTGAGGGCCGTTCGCTGCGGCGATCGTCGTGACGGGCGTCGCCACGCGCGTGCCGTGATGGGCGGCCGTCATCCGGAGCGTTATCCCGGCGCGGACCCTGGTGGCGCGCATCGTCACGTCCACCGTCGCGTCCAACATGTCTCGCACCGTCTCTGGCGCCGTCTCTGGCACCTTCAGGCCGCGATCCATGCGCATGAGCTGAACGGCGATCGGGGCGATCGCCTTCGGCGCGCGGAGGCCGCGGGGCTGAGGCACGCTGGGGAGCGTTGCGGTCAGCGTCAGGGCGGCCGCGCGTCAGCGTGTCGGCCGGGTTGAAACCGCCGGACCGTGTCGGAGCGCTGTCATCACGACCGCCGCGGCGGTCGTCATGGCGATCAAAGGTACGGCCTTCCGAACTACGACCATGGCTCTGGCCACGATCTTGGCCGCGCATGGGTCCACGTTCCTGGCGCGGGCCCTTGCGGTGCGCGCCTTCACGGCGCGGCGCGTCATGCGAATGATGCGGACGTTTCTCCGGCATCGGAAGAATGTCGCCGCCGACATCTTCAATGACGTCGATCTTCTGCTTCATCATCCGTTCGATGGCGACGATCTCGGGACGTTCTGAAGGGTCACACAGCGAGATGGCGATGCCGCTGGTCCCCTTGCGGGCCGTGCGGCCAACGCGGTGGACGTAGGTTTCAGGATCGAGCGGCATGTCGAAGTTGATGACGTGCGTGATGTTGGAAACATCGATGCCGCGTGCAGCAATGTCCGTTGCAACGAGGACGCGGACATGCCCTTGCATGAAGTCATTCAACGCCCGCTGGCGCGCGTTTTGTGCTTTGTTTCCGTGGAAGGCCGACGCGCTGATGCTGGCCATGGCGAGCCGTTCAGCAACGCGGTCAGCGCCACGCTTGGTGCGCGTGAACACGATGACGCGCTGGGCTTCGGGATCCGCAAGGATCGTATGCAAGCGGCTCTGCTTTTCAGCGGTCCGAACAATCATTACCTTCTGGTCGATCCGGTCGACGACCATCGACTTGGTCGACAGGTCGACGCGATAGGGGTCTTGCAGAACGTCATAGGCGAACTTCTTGATCTCAGTCGGCATGGTTGCCGAGAACAGCGCCGTGCGGCGTTTCATCGGAATCATCGAGACGATTTTCTTGATGTCGCGAATGAAGCCCATGTCGAACATGCGATCGGCTTCATCAAGCACGAGCGTGTGAACGCCTGACAAATCGCAGCTGCGCATGTTGACGTGGTCGAGAAGACGGCCGGGGGTGGCGACGAGGATATGAACCCCGCGCTTGAGGGCATTGATCTGCGGACCCTTGCTTACGCCGCCAAGCACGACTGCGCGGCGAATGTTCATGTTGCGCGACAAACTCGCGGCTTCAGCGTCGATTTGAATCGCGAGTTCACGCGTTGGCGCCAAGATCAGCGCTGAAACCTGCTTCCAGTTTAGTTCGACGGGGTTGGCTGCCATTTTCTGCAAGATGGGCAGCAGGAACGTTGCCGTTTTGCCAGATCCCGTTTCAGCCAGGCCGAGGAGGTCGCGGCCTTCGAGCTGGGGTGGCAGGGCCTGAACTTGAATCGGCGTGGGGGTTGCGTAGCCGCACTGCGTGAGCGCGCGCGAAAGGGGTTCAGCAAAGCCGAACGCCTCAAAAGTTTGGTCTATCAAAGTAAGTTTCCCAAGGGCTTCGAGGCCCGCGCACCATGTGCCGGGGTTCTCGTCCCATGGCCCACACCGGCGCTGTCGGGGTGTGGCCTTTTCCGTAAGGATTGATCAGGATGCAGGGTCGAGCGCGTTGGTTAGCAACGCTTTTGAGTGGCACGAAGACCCGAGCGCCATCGAAGAGCAATGTTGTCCAATTGCCGGTGTTCGGCCGCTAAGTCAAGGAAATAGCTGGCGCGTGCGCGGATGCCGCGCCTTGGGCCGTCACTTTATTGAAGGTGGGTTGGGCAGCCCAATGACCCGTTTTCCCCGGTCAGCTCTGGTGCAGTAACCGGCCCTCGATCTGCACCACGCAACTGTCGAGATTGAATAGGATCTCATCGACGGCTGCCATATCGGTTTCGATTTCGGCAAGATCGCGTTTGGGTTTGCGGGCTTTGACTTTGCCAAACAAGCTGCGAGCGGCTGCGAACAAGCCTGTTTGTTTTTTTCGAGCCGTTTTCCCCTCGGCGCGAACAGCTGCGTCGCGTGCGGCTTTCTGCTGCGAGGCAAGTGCCCGGCGCCGCAGAGTGAACTCTTTCTTTTTCTGGCGCAATTCTTTTAACGCCGTTTTGGCTTCGTCATTCGATGTCGGTGTCGCGACGACTTCGGTGCCGACGATTGAAACGTAGCGCGCCGCAGACAACTGCATGAACCTCTCCAAACCCTAAACCGCTGGACCATCGATATAGGCCGAGCGTGGTCGGATTGACCCTATTCCGATAAAAAAAAGCAAGTCTGAAGTCGGTCGGGAGGGCGTCAATGCCGCGTTGCCTGTCCCGATCGCGGGGTGTCAGCCCGCAATTTGCCAAACGCCACCGGCCAGCCGGCATGCCGTCGTTTCGGTTTTTTTGGTAATGTCTGTGCCATTCAGAATGACAACAATGGTTCTGCAGACAGCACCTGCGCCATCCTTGTGCGACCGCAGCGGCCGAACGATGCCGGACAGACGGCCGTGACTACGGTGCCAAACGTAGCTCGATCCATCGGCAACTTCGGTTAGCGCAAACTGCACGCTTTGCAGCGCCGCGATCTCGTCGCTGGCGTCGAGCGGCGGAGATAGTCGCGTGAAATTTGGCTTCGAAGACGTAGCGCTGCCGTCCGGGCAGCTACAACCGGGAGGCCCAGCAGCGTCGGCCGCATGCGCAAAACTTGGCGCCATAAAAACGGCTGCGACAATCGCGAAGGCCGTTAATGCGGAAGCGGCCACGGGAAAAAATGATACACCTTGGGACATAACGCGTTACTCACTCTACGAACACGCAACTGGTAAGCTGCCGCAAACACCGCGACACTGTTCGGGACTATGCCGGGCGAGGGTTACTAGGCGCTTAAGGCGTGCGTCACGTGTACCGCAGATGAGCGTGCGTTATGCCTTGTTTGAGGATTGAGCCAGCAGCCTATGACACAGACCGATATGCCAAATGATGCATTCGTCAGCACAGGCGACTTCACGCATGCCGTGGATCCGTTCGCGCTGTTTGAAAGTTGGTTCGCCGAGGCTAGCGCGTCCGAAACCAACGACCCGAACGCCATGGCCGTTGCAACGGTCGATAGCGACGGATTACCCAACGTGCGCATCGTTTTGCTAAAGGCTCTTGATGCTGCTACCGCGCATCCGCGCGGTTTTGTTTTCTACACGAATTTCGAAGGGACGAAGGGTCGCGAACTGGTGGCGAATCCCAAAGCCGCGCTGGTTTTTCACTGGAAGAGTCTTGAACGGCAGGTGCGCGTGCGCGGGCCGGTGACTATCGTCGCCAATGGCGAGGCCGACGACTATTACGCGTCGCGTCCGCGCCTCAGCCAGATCGGCGCCTGGGCTTCGCAGCAATCGCGTCCGCTCGACAGCCGGGCTACGCTCGAAAACGCCGTGGAAAAAATCGAGGCCAAATATGCGGACGGCGAGGTTCCGCGGCCGACGCATTGGTCGGGTTTTCGCGTCATACCGGTTGAAATAGAATTTTGGATGAGCCGCCCGTTTCGCTTGCACGACAGGATCGTGTTTCGCCGCGCCGGGCTGGACCAACCATGGACTCGCACGCGACTTTATCCGTAGCGAAGCCGCGCGATCGGGTGTGTTCGCAAACTCTCGTTTTTGACGGAATTAGCGCTATGGTCGGCGCATCGCAGCGGTCGATTGTCTAAGACTGCAGAAATGGGAATGTCGGGCAGAACGTCATGGCGAGAGCAATCTATGCAGCCGACCAGCCGCCGTCGTTTCTTGCCGGATGGACGAGCCGGCTCGCAGTTTTCTGCGTCGTGCTTTTGGCAGTCACGCTTGTTCTCCACCGGTTGCTGTCGCTGCCGACCGCAATCGCGCTCAATATCGTCGCCGTCAGTCTAGCGGGTGCCGTGCTCTCGCTTGTCATGGCCGTGGTCGCCGGGCTGGACGTTTGGATGACGGGGCGTCAAGGTACGCCTCGAATTGTCGTCGGCGCGACGCTGGCATTAGCCTTACTGGCAATTCCGGCCAGTCTTTTCGTGATGAGCAAAGAGCATCCGCCGATCAACGACATCACGACCGACACCGACCGGCCGCCGGAGTTTGCTGCCACCGCGGCAAGCCGGTCAGCGGGCAGCAATCCGACGGCCTATCCTGGCGATAAGTTCGCCAATCTGCAGCATCGGTTCTATCCCGATATCAAGCCATTGGCCGTTCCGCGCCCGCCCGACGAAGCGTATGAACTCGTTTTGCAAGCCTTGGCCAAGCTGCACTACAAAATAAAAAGTTCGGATCCGCCGGGGACGAAAGACGAAACCTCGGGGACGATCGAATTCACCGATTACACGCTTATTTTAGGCTTTGCCGACGACATCGCGATCCGTGTCGCCGACGCGAGCGCAGACAGTGGCGGCTCGATTATCGATGTGCGGTCGGCGTCGCAGTTCGGGCGCTATGACTTTGGCGCGAACGTCGAACGCATCCGAATTATTCTGCGAGAAATTGTCGGCCGGCTTGAAGCGTCGGTACCGAGTGCGATCCCAGGTGACGCTAAACCCATCGCCAAAGGCGATCGACAAAGGCTCAAACGACAGCCAGGACGCGATCTGGAGTCAAAGGAAGATCGCAAGCCAAGACGCCCCGCTCAATGAGAAATTCGACGTGAGCCTGAACCGATAGTGTTGCGGCGGGCCGCATGGCGGCGGCGATGCCCCGATAAACCTCGGGCACGATCTGGCCGATGGTGGATGCGCCCGCATTGATGGCGGCAATCACCGACTGCTCCCGCCAGCGGCGATGCAGGAGATAGGCTTTGACGGTGCGCTGGGGATCCTTCAAGCGGCCGCCGTGACCGGGCAGAAAAACATCGTCGGTTCTATCAAGCAAAATTTCGAGCGAGGCGATGTAGTCCGCCATACGGCCTTCGGGCGGCGCCACGACGGACGTGTTCCAAGCCATGACATGATCGCCTGAAAATACGGTATGGCGGCCGTTGAGTGCGAACGAGATGTGGTCAGGAGCGTGGCCTGGTGTGTGCAGCGCCGTCACACTCCAGTCGCCGCCTTCGATGATGTCCCCACCATGCAGTGCCAGGTCTGGCGCAAAATCGTAGTCGACAAAGAAACGTCCAGTTGGGCTCGACTCGGCAGCGATACGGGACGCAGACGGGTCGCGGGGATGCGCACACACAATGGCACCGGTTTCAGCCTTGAGCGCGGCGACGCCATCGACGTGGTCGCGATGCGCGTGCGTGACAAGAATGTGCGTGATCTCGCGTGAGCCGGCGGCTTTCAGAATCGCTGCAAGATGGGCCGCGTCGCTCGGTCCTGGATCGATGACCGCAAGTGACGTCGAGCCGATCAAGTAGGTGTTGGTTCCCTTGAAGGTGAAGGGACCGGCGTTGGGTGCAACGAGGCGGACGATGCCGGGCGCCATTGGCGCCGGTTCGCCATAGGCGAAAGTCATATCGGTTTTGAAGGCGATCCCATCCACGGCTGTGATCTCCGAAGGCATGTCTCAGCTTCAAGTCATCGCCGGCGGAGTTGGCAGGATGATAAATGTGTGTCCTGAGAGATAGGTGACGTTTTGTTCCGGAGACATGGGTGACACTTTTTCCTGGATTTGGCCAGGGGAGGGTGTCGATGCCGTGGAAGGAATGCTCCGTCATGGATGAACGCCTGCGCTT
>JAKFUV010000006.1 GCA_021732485.1 Hyphomicrobium sp. | reverse complement strand
CGGCGGTCGACCGGCAGGCGCCGGTCGGGGGCATCAGGGCGGGTTCGATGATTTTTCGTTCGCCAATGTTTTTTCCGACGCGTTTGGCGGCGTCGGCGGCGGGCGTCGTGACGGTTTTGGCGGTCCCGCGCGCGGCACGGATTTGCGCTACTCGCTCGAAATCGAATTTCTTGAAGCGATTGCCGGGGTGAAGAAACGGGTCACGCTGCCGGAAGGTGGGGTGCTCGATCTCGCCGTACCGGAAGGCGTAAGCGACGGGCAGGTGCTGCGTCTCAAAGGCAAAGGCGCGCCCGGCGCCGGCGGCATCGAAGACGGTGACGCACTCGTTGAAATCAAAATCAAGCCGCACCCTGATTTCAAGCGCCAGGGCGACGACATTCTGCTCGATCTGCCGATCACCATCGATGAGGCGGTGCTGGGCGGTCGCATCGAAGTGCCGACGCCGTCCGGCCGCGTACACTTGACCATGCCAAAGGGCACCAGCTCCGGCAAAATTTTTCGGCTGAAGGGCAAGGGCGTGCGCACCAAGGCGGGCGGTCACGGCGACGAACTCGTCACCGTGCGCATTGTCCTTCCGAGCGATGTCGATGACAGCCTGTCGTACTTTTTTTCCGAGTGGCGGCAAAAGAACGCCTACGATCCGGGCCGCAAATAAGCGCCTCGATCGCGTCGTGCCGGCTCATTCGCCGATGTTGGTCGGAACGGCGCGGACTTCGCCTTTGACTAGCGTCAATGCCAGCTCGCCGCGCTTCAGTTTTAGCGCCGCCTCGCCGAACAATGATCTGCGCCAGCCGGTCAGCGCCAAGATGTCGGGCTCATCCAGGGTGGCAAGCTGCTCCAGATCGTCGCTGTCGGCGATGATACGCGGCGCGACGCCATGCTCGGCGGCAGCGGATTTCAGCAGCACTTTCAGAAGTTCGAGCGTGGCGGTTGCTTCGGCTGACAGCGCTTCCGCGCGCTCGACTTTCGGCAATGATTTCGGATCGCGCGCGAGGCCGGCCTTGACCACATCGATGATGTCTTTGGCGCGCGATGAGCGGGCGAAACCGTCCGACAACGTTCGCAGTTGGCCAAGCGCGTCTGTCGTTGAGGGCATTTGGTTGGCGATGTCATAGAGCGCATCGTCGCGCAGAATTCGTCCGCGCGGCACGTCCTGCGATTGCGCCAGGCGTTCCCGCCAAGCCGCGAGCTCGATGAGCACGGCGAGGGATTTGCGACCCTTAACCCGCAGCTTAAGGCGCTGCCAGGCATTTTCCGGAGCGGTGTCGTAGGTCGATGGATTGGTGAGGATCGACATTTCCTCTTCAAGCCATTTCGCCCGGCCTGATTTGCCGAGTTCGGTGCGCAGGTGAATGTAGACATCGCGCAGATGTGTGACGTCGCCGAGCGCATAGTCGAGCTGCTTTTCCGACAGCGGGCGCCGGCTCCAATCGGTGAAGCGCGACGACTTGTCGATGTCGGCGCCGTTGATCCTCTTGACGAGGTTGACGTAGCTTATGCTCTCGCCGAAACCGCACACCATGGCGGCCACCTGTGTGTCGAACACCGGCGTCGGCACGATACCAGCCTTGCCCACAACGATTTCGATATCCTGGCGCGCGGCATGGAAAACTTTGGTGACGCGCTCGTTACCCATCAACTCGTAAAATGGCGCGAGATCCAGGCCGTCGGCCATCGGATCAACAACGGCTTCACCGCCCGGGCCGGCAAGTTGGATGAGGCAAAGCTGCGGCCAAAATGTTTGCTCGCGCAGAAACTCGGTGTCCACCGTGACGAAGTCGGCGGCGCCAAGGGTTTCGCACAGGGAGCGGAGGTCGGGGGTCGTTGTGATGACGTTCATGCCGGCTCGGCTATAGCGCATGGCGATGGTGTTGTCGCCTAGGCGAATGGGTGAGCCGCGGCCTTCAGTGTCGCGTGCCTTGAAGCGGGCTCCGCTGGCCCAGGGCCCGCATGACGCGTGCCGGTAACCCTCGACCAGCCGTGTGTGTGCGATCCCAAGCGGCGGCCGGTTGCCTTGACTTTCACAGGCGAGCATGCGCTTTTCCGCGTCGATTTCCCTTTATAATCTGATCGAGGCGAGAGGCCATGTCTGAGGCCCTATCTATGGCTAAATCCAGCGCCAAACTGCACCGTTATCGTTCGACCACGTGCGGCGCGCTGCGCCAGACCGATGTCGGGAAAACCGCGCGGCTGTCCGGCTGGGTTCATCGCGTCCGCGATCATGGCGGCGTGCTGTTCGTCGACGTGCGCGATCACTATGGCATTACGCAAGTCGTCGCCGACCCGGACAGCGCCGCGTTCAAATCCGCCGAAGCCGTGCGCTCGGAATGGGTGATCCGCATCGACGGCCTCGTTCGCGACCGGCCGGCCGGCACGACCAATGCCGATCTGCCGACGGGCGACATCGAAATTTACGCCACCGAAATCGAAGTTTTATCGGCGGCCAAGGAATTGCCGATCCCCGTGTTCGGCGAACCCGACTATCCGGAAGATTTGCGGCTGCAATATCGCTTTCTCGATCTGCGTCGCGAAACGCTGCATGCCAATATCATGAAGCGTCTTGCCATTACGGCATCGATCCGCCGGCGCATGACGGAGGCCGGCTTCTTCGAATTCTCGACACCGATCCTGACGGCGTCATCGCCTGAAGGCGCGCGCGATTTTCTCGTGCCGTCGCGTATTCATGCCGGCAAGTTCTACGCGCTGCCGCAAGCGCCGCAGCAGTACAAACAACTTTTGATGGTGTCGGGCTTCGATCGCTACTTCCAGATCGCGCCGTGTTTTCGCGATGAAGACCCGCGCGCCGACCGCTTGCCGGGTGAGTTCTATCAGCTCGACGTCGAAATGAGCTTTGTCGAGCAGGAAGACGTTTTCCAGACGATGGAGCCGGTGATCACCGGCGTGCTCGAAGAATTTGCCGATGGCAAGCCGGTGACCAATGGCTGGCCGCGCATTCCGTGGGAGACTGCGATTGCAAAATACGGCTCCGACAAACCCGACCTGCGCAACCCGATCGAAATGCAGGACGTGACGGAGCATTTCCGTGGATCCGGCTTCAAGGTGTTTGCCGGGATGATCGAGAAAGATCCCAAAGTGCGGGTGTGGGCCATCCCCGCGCCGACAGGGGGATCGCGCGCATTCTGCGATCGCATGAATGGCTGGGCCCAGGGTGAAGGCCAGCCGGGGCTTGGCTATGTGTTCTGGCGTGAGGGTGAAGAGGGCGGCGCTGGGCCGGTCGCCAAAAATATCGGACCGGAGCGCACAACCGCCATTCGCGATCAACTTGGCCTCAAGGTCGGCGACGCGGTGTTCTTTACGGCCGGTGATCCGGCGAAGTTCTACAAGTTCGCCGGGCTCGCGCGCGATCGCGCCGGGCAAGAGCTAAAATTGATCGACGAAAACCGATTTGCGCTCGCCTGGATCGTTGATTTCCCGTTCTACGAATGGAACGACGACGAAAAGAAAATCGATTTCTCGCACAACCCATTCTCGATGCCGCAGGGCGGAGCCGCCGCGCTCGAAGCCGCCAAGAGCAACGACGACTATATCAAGATCAAAGCCTACCAATACGACATCGTCTGCAACGGCTTCGAGATCGCGTCGGGCTCGGTGCGAAATCACGTGCCGGAGACGATGGTCAAGGCCTTCGAGATCACCGGGCTGACGCAGACCGATGTCGAAATGCGCTTCGGCGGTCTTTATCGAGCGTTCCAGTATGGCGCGCCGCCGCATGGCGGAATGGCTGCCGGGATCGACCGCATGGTGATGCTGCTGGTTGGCGCAAAAAACCTGCGAGAAATTTCGCTGTTTCCGATGAACCAGCAGGCGAATGATTTGCTGATGGGCGCGCCGAGCGACGTTTCACTCAAGCAGCTTCGCGAGCTGAGCATTCGCGTCATCGCACCGGACGTCAAAAAAGACTGAGCGCTGTCAGCGCTCAGTCTTCGCCGGTTATCTTCGACACGTTATTTGGCCGGCAACTTGGCGAGGAACGCCGTCACGGCGGCCCAGCCGGCGGCAGCACCACTCGGGTTGCTGTCCTCGCGAAGTGTCGACGAGCCGTGCACCCCGGATTTCGGAATGTATTGATCGCGAAGGCTGGCCGAGGTCGCTGCAAGAATGGCCTTGGCCGCTTGAATTTCGCCATCGTCGGAGGCCGATGTGACGAACACCGGGACCCTGACCTTTTGAGCGGCGTCCGCCACTGACGCTCGGCTCAGATACTCGCCGGGCGAGAATGCCAGCACCGCCGCCACGTCGTTTGGATGTTTCGCCGCGAGAAGAAATACGAGCGCCGCCGAATAACTCGAGCCCCACACGATGACCGGCTTGTCAGAAGCCGTTTTGCGCGCATGTGCCAGTGCCGCTTCAAGGTCCGGCAGAGCGTCGAGATAGTCGCTCGATCCGCCGAGCGCTTTCACGGTTTGGTTGCTTTGGCCAAATCTGACGCCACCGGAGCGCTGATCTATGGCAATGACATCATAACCGATCTTGACGAGCATCGGAGCGATGGAGCTGTATTCGCCCGCATTGGACGCGGCCTGATGGAACAGCAGGATCGTGGCTTTCGCCGGGCCTGTTGCGGCGTAGGTGTTGCCGTAGACCGTGACGCCATCGGCTGCCGTCAGCTTCAGCGGAACTTGCGCGTTGGCTGCGCCGCCGAAGATCAACGCCATCATAAACGCGATCGATGCCATAAGAAATCTGGTCATACAGTCCCCGCTTGAAGTCATAAGAATGTGAGGCTGGTTTTCTTCGCCTGTGATCGGTTACGCCCGCGCTGTCTCTATCGTTTCGTCATACTGGAACAAAAAAACGCCCGTTCGTGCAGAACGGGCGCTTTTGTTGCGGCGGCAGTGTACGCGATGAATGCTGCCGGTCTTTGGTGAGTGAGGCACGACTTAGTTGATGTGCGGCGCTACGTTGCGATTCGGCAGGTTGATGCCGACGATGACGGTCTTGCCGCCTTTCGATGCCGTGCCGACCCACTGGCCTTCTTCGTTCTGGATCAGCTGCGAGACGTTGGCATAGCCCTGGCGCACCAAGTGCTGGTGAGCTTCACGCGATGCGTTGGCATCAGCGAGGAAAGCGTTCTGAGCAGGGACGCCATAGGCGCCGACTGGCAAAGAACTTTTAGCAAGCGCCGGAGCTGCGAGCGCAGCGACGGCAAGCGTTGCGAGGACGAGATTGCGGATCATAACTGTATTTCCTTCCAAGGTTATTTGTTGAAGTCGATTTTTAACAAATGCTAGATTTTCAGTTGGCGAGTAGAGCGACGTAAATTTGAATGAGGTGTCTTTCCCCGATGGAGCAGCACGAGATCGAAACCGTCGTACTGCCCAACCTGTCATTGATTACGCCAGCGCAGATCGGAGTGTTTCTCGGGTTTCGGTGACCACACACGCTTGTGACTGATCATCGCTCCGGCGTGATCGAAGGCTCGGTGCGCACAAAAAAGCGCCCGTTCTTTTGGAACGGGCGCCAGTTACGGCAGCAGGGGAAGGTCAGCCGCCGCGACGTGTTTAATGGGTCGAAAGATTAATTGATCTCGACCTTGGGTTCGGCGTGACGCAGGTCGATCGCAACGATAACCGTCTTGCCGCCCTTTGACGCCGTTCCGACCCAACGGCCGTTGTCATCCTGATTCAGCGGCGAGACATTGATATAGCCTTGGCGCACGAGATGCTGGCGGGCCTCCAAGGCGGCGCCTGTCTCAGCCAGGATGGCCTTCTGTGCAGCGGCATCGTTCGTCGCAGCTGGTGCTGCCGTCTCAGCAAACGCTGGCGCAGACAATGCTGCGAGTGAAAGCGATGCAAGGATAATTTTGCGCATGATGATCGTCTCCTCGAATTTTTTTGAGTTTAAGTCGGTTATTGCGATCGGCCCTTGAACTGGCCGGCCCGACGATGCCCTCATCGTCGATAGCCGGCGAGCAGAGCGCTAGATCAAATCGATTTCGGCTGGCAGATAGCTGGTAACTTCGAGGCCGACTTCCTGCTCGCGAACGGCGGGCTTTGTCCAAAGTTTCATGATTTCTAACTCCTCGTAATGTGTTGGGCGGCGCTCGCGATGATCGCCGCTGATGAATGTTAAGTAGGATCGGCCGCGTGTGATTGCCAGACACATTGGCGTGGCGATGACAGCTCATTTCGTGAGCTTTCGTGACCGGGTCATCACCTCTTGGTGAAGTATGGCTGGCTAACGAAACCGTAACTTTGTGAAGCGCTGTTTTGTATGCCGGGGCGTCCGAGCGCTTGTAAATCCAACTTGTCTGCGGTGCGTAACCGTTGAACAATGAAAGCAATCGCCGCCCGTCACCGCTGTGGAACCGTGCCCATGACAAGATTTCTTGCATTCGTAATTGGCGTTTTATTGAGCGCTACGCCGTCCAACGCCAAGTCTCCCGATCTCGCCGACGCGTGGAACGGTGCCGCGATCGACTGGCGCGATATCAAAAGCGGAATTTACGAGGCATCGACCACCGGCAAGACGGCGATCATGGTTTTTCATGCGCCTTGGTGCTCGGCCTGCAAGCGCTACCGCGAAGTTTTTAAAGACTCGGGCGTCGTCGAAGCGTCGAAAAAATTTGTCATGATTTTGATCGATGCCGATGCTGACAAAATGTCGAACGGAGCTTTTTCGCCCGATGGCACCTACGTGCCGCGAACAATTTTCTTGAATTCTCAGGGCGATGTGTTGCCGAATTTTGTCGGCAGAGACCCGAAGTATCCCCACACGATTGATGTCGATAACCCCGATGAGCTGCGCGCCCTCATGTTGAAGGCGTCGGCGGCTGCCGCGCCGGATGGCATAGGGGTGGAGCGGGCCACTAAGACGTCGACCGGAGGGCGGTTCGATTGAAGCTGAGGTGAGCCGTGCAATGGTCCCAACAGCTTTTCAATTATTGTGAACGTGGGTTGGACTCGTCCTTTTGGGCGGAACCATTCAACGCAGCTTCCAATGCCGCGTTTATCTTAGCGGCTGGTACTGCCGCCATCACCGCGCGTCAGCAAAGCCGGCCGATGGCGATTGAGTGGATGCTGATCACACTCGTGGCGTTGATCGGCGTCGGCAGTTTTCTATTTCACACCTTGGCAACGCGATGGGCGGCTGTGGCGGACGCGGCTCCGATCGGTATTTTCATGGTTGTCTACATCATATTCGCGATGCGTCGTTTCTTGACAGCGCCATGGGTTATCGTTTTTGCGGGTGTTGCGCTGTTTCTTTTTTCCTTCCGTGCGATGAGCGCTGCGACGTGCGACATGAGTTGGATGCCGATCACTGCCGGAGCAGGCCGCGCCTGCCTGAATGGATCGCTCGCCTATGGTCCGGCGCTCGTCGCGATCATCGTTCTTTCAACGGCAATCATGATTATTCGACATCCAGCAACGAAATGGATAGCGGCCGCGACAGCGGCTCTTGCTGTGTCACTGGTATTTCGCGCCATCGATTTTGAAGTCTGCAGCGCGACAGAAATCTTTGGCCATCCACGCGGTACTCATCCCTTATGGCATGTCACGAACGCATTCGTGCTCTATTTCCTGTTGCGAGCCGCTATTTTGCCGCCGAAGGCCACGCAGACTTAAAAAAATTTTGGTCCGCTATGCCGTTCGGCGTTGTCGTGCCCACGGTCCCAGGTCATAAGGACAGCGGTTTGCGGACGTGGTGGAATGGTAGACACACAGGACTTAAAATCCTGAGTTCGAAAGAGCGTGAGGGTTCGAGTCCCTCCGTCCGCACCAGTTTTGTTTGTCGTGATCCGACTGGCGTTCCGCGCACCGCGTTGCGCGGGTTTCAGTTCGATGTCCCATCTCGCACTCGCGAAAATACGGAGCTGGGCGATGCAAATCGCTGCGGCAGAACTCTCGCGGCAAAAATGAAAAGCCCCCGGGATTGCCGGGGGCAAAGAGCAGCAAACTAAATTAGTGCCTGCTTTTAAGCGGCAGCTTCTTTATTCAATTTCGCTTCGGCAAGCTTCGTCAGCTTAGCGTCAGCCGAGTGTTCCTCTTTCAACGTCTGGCTCAGAATTTTGCTCGCGTCGGTCATGCCGAGCAAAGTGGCCCACGATACTAGCGTGCCGTATCTCGTGATTTCGTAATGCTCGACCGCTTGTGCCGCAGCAATCATGGCTGCGTCGCGCGTGTCGGGATCTTTGATTTCCGTCATCAATTCGTCGGCTTCTTTGAGAATTCCGTCGATGGCAGGACAGGTCTCACCCTTAGCCTTCGCACCAGCGATTCTGAAAACGTTCTCAAGCCGCACCACGTGTTCCTTGCTCTCAGTCAAGTGAGCCGTGAAGGCTTTCGATAGAGTTTCTGAATCGGCGGCCTTGATCATTTTCGGCAAGGCTTTGAGGATTTGTTTTTCAGCGTAGTAGATGTCCTGCAGCGTATGCAGGAAAAGATCATTCAAATTGGCGATTTTCATATCACGCTCCCGAGCTTCAACGTACCGGCGGGCAGTACCGAGAAAAAACGCGGCCTGTCCGACTTGGTTCCGGGCCGCGGCTTGGGAACTGAATTTTTAGAATTTTCGCTACGTTCGGCGATGATGAGAGCGCAACCGATCGCGGCGCATACAGCAACCAGCGTTAAATGCATCACGAATAACACCATGGGGCGAACTCCCAAACAGAACTTGAACACGCGATTGATGCAACGCGCACGTTGAGATGCGAGTTCCACACGTGTCGCGTTCGATGGCCGGATCCGACGATGTGGGCGCGATAGTGGCCCGCGTGGCAAAATCGGGGCAGGGTTGGCACGTGGCTTGGCCGGCGATGACTGACATGTGCCGTTGCAACGATGCAGGCGACCGGGCTACATCAAAATCAATGCGGATTAATCCTACATCAGACGAGAAGCGGGTGAACGACGCCCGAACAAGGATTGCACATGGACGACTTCCCAACCAGCGGGCCAACGAGCGGGCCAGCAAGCGCGCCGGCCAGAGAAATGCCGAGCGACGAGCAAGTGCAGCAAAAATTCGACCGGCTGCTTGAGCGTTTGAGTCAATCGCTGCCGCGCCGCATCGCTGTTGCAGTCGCTTGGGTCGTGCGTCCGGAGATGATTTGGGTGCGTGCTCCGCTCGCGCTGGTTCTGATTATCGGCGGCGTCTTTTCGTTTTTGCCATTGCTTGGCATTTGGATGTTGCCGCTCGGCGTTATGTTGCTGGCCATCGATGTCGGGCTGGTGCGCCGATGGGTCGTGCGAACATGGCCGAAGATCGAAGCCCGTATTCGCCTCTATCGCGCCAAGCGGGCGAAGGCCAAACAACAGTAGCGATGATTGATATGTCTCACGACGCGTCGCGCCACCCATAGAGCCAATCATAACGGCGCATGACGATCGCGCCTGGAATAGATTTTAATAGCCCGTTACGGGCGGCGGCGGTCGCTCCCCCCAATTGGTAAGCTCGACCGTTGCTCGTTGAAGACGCAGCAACGCGCGCGGTCCGAATCATTCGCGCCGATTGGTAGAGCCGCAGCGCCTGCGGGATGTTGGTAGGATATGCCGACATCAGGCGCGCGAGCACGACGCTATCTTCAAGGGCGAGCACGCCGCCTTGGGCAAGGAACGGTAGGATAGGATGGGCGGCATCGCCGAGGAGCGTTGTTCGGCCATTGCTCCAACGGGCGACAGGCGGCAGCGTATGCAGTGACCACATTCGCCATGCCTCAGCGCTCGCGATCAAGGTTTTGAGCTCGTGGGCAAAGTCGCGCGTGAGGTTCAGCAGCGTGCCGCGCGGGGCGGGCGTGCTCCAGTTTTGAACCGACTGCGCATCGTTGACGATGACGACGACCGCTATTTCCCGCCCGGCGCTGACCGGATAGTGGACAGCATGCGATCCTGGCGACAGCCACACGTGCACGCTGTTGGTTTTCACACCCGCTGGAAGGTTGTCGCTGGAAATCAGCGTCCGATACGCTGATTTGCCGACAGGTCGCGGGGCGCCAGGCGAGGCGATCGCAGGTCGCAGCGCCGACCACAGTCCGTCGGCGGCGATCAGCGCCAGCGCAGAATGACGCGAGCCGCCGGCGTCGATGGCTGCCACTCTGTCGGCAGACGTCTCGAACGCGGTGATGGCCGATCCGGTGGTCAATGTGATGAGCGGAACGCCGCGCGCCGTTTTGAGAAGGGCTGCATGCAGGTGCGACCTCTGCACCGTCCAGTAGGGTGCGCCGTGACGCTCGGCGATCCAGCTGCCGAGCGGCAATTCAGTGATGGTCCGGCCAGTTTGGCCATCGTGCACGACGATACTCTCGGGTGCTGAGATGTTTGGCAAAAGCGCGTCTGCAACGCCGAGGTCGCGTAAGA
The DNA here is from genome assembly GCA_021732485.1 of Hyphomicrobium sp. Lineage (GTDB taxonomy): Bacteria > Pseudomonadota > Alphaproteobacteria > Rhizobiales > Hyphomicrobiaceae > Hyphomicrobium_B. The sequence continues at coordinate 54,030 of JAKFUV010000006.1, read as the reverse complement.
TACGCGTGCCGTTCGGGCCGATTTGAATACCGGCTCCGTCTTCGGAAAAGCTCTCGCGGCGTTCATGAACGTGTGACGCAATCCCGTGCCGGGCGAGCGCAATGGCGGCGGTCAATCCGCCGATGCCGCCTCCCGCGATGGCGACCGGCAGGAGATTTTCCGGCAAATGTCCGGCGGCCATTGGCTCACGCCGCGTCTGCGACGAGGCTATTCTTTGGGTCGCTTTCGGTCGCTGCCAAGCGGCCATCGTGGACGTACAGTGTCGAGCAATAGGGACAGATGATTTGCCCGTCCTGGCCCATATCCAGATAAACGTGGGGATGGTCGAACGGCGGTCGCGCGCCCATGCAATTGAACTCTTTGACGCCGATAAAGATACGCTCAGCGCCGCTGTCGTTGGCGAAATGGGGAATGAAGGCGCCTGCCATGATGACGTCCGTTGCTGAGTTGCGACCCGTCCTTGGTCTACTGCCGGAACGGTACCGCGCCCGGCGCATCAATGGTAGGGGACTGACGTCAACATGTCGCCGCAGGCGCTGCCTCGTGCAGCGGTTCGAGCGAGGCGTCGGTTATTCAAAAACGCGGAAGTGAGATGAGCGAACGACAGTTTTTTCAAAGCGACGGTGTACGGATCGCTTATTTGGATACCGCCTTGGCCGACGGCGAGCGTTCACACCTTGACGAACCAAGTCGCCGGACAGCTGGCTTGCCGGTGCTTTTGATCCACGGATTTGCGTCGAACATCGCCATGAATTGGGTGGCGACGGGGTGGGTCGAAGCGTTGTCGAGCGGTGGGCGCCGCGTCGTCGCCATCGACAACCGCGGACATGGCGCCAGTGCCAAGCTCTACGAATTGACCGACTACGGCGCGCCGCTGATGGCGGAAGATGCGCGGCGACTGCTCGATCATCTCGGCATCGAAAAAGCACATGTCGTCGGCTACTCGATGGGCTCTCGCATAGCCGCGTTTTTGGCGTTCGCCCATGGCGCCCGCGTTGCGAGCCTCGTCTTTGGCGGCCTTGGCATCAACATGGTGCGTGGCATGGCCGGTACCGGTCCGATCGCGACCGCGCTGGAAGCAAAGTCGATCGATGACGTTACCAACCCGACCGCCCGGACATTTCGTGCATTTGCCGAGCTAACGAACAGCGATCTGCGGGCACTGGCGGCGTGCATCAGGTCATCGCGCGCCAAAATCTCGGCCGAAATGATTGGACAACTCGCGTGCCCGGTGCTGGTGGCGGTCGGCGAACATGATGTGGTCGGCGGATCGGCGTCGGCGCTGGCGGAATTGATCCCGACGGCACGCGCTTTCACGATTGCCGGTCGCGAACATATGAAAGCCGTCGGCGACCGGACCTTTAAGGCCGAGGTCGCGCGATTCCTCGACGATGTCGAGCGTTCGCACGCGTGATTTTCGGAAGCTCCGATCGAAATTGGCCTGGAGAAGTCGTGCCAACGCGCGAGCGTTTGGTACGAGAGGCGACCATGACGACACTTCGAAACAGTCATCGCCGCTGTGCGGAACGCTGGGACTGAAAGCTAAGCCTCTGGGAGACGAGCAACATCGTCCTCGCAGGGCGCAAAGGACTCACTCCGGCAGCATGCATATACAAATGGTGCTAGCTCTTCCTAAGGCGCTATCGATCGGCGTCCGCCAAAATTTTTCGCGTCGTTCTTCGACCGTCGGCGATGATGTCTGGCAACGCCGCCGGACCGCCTAACGCGCAACGCAAATCAGCCTGAAACGACGCGCAATGTCGCAAAGGTTTGGGGACCTTCACTTAGCATTAAGCCTAACGAGGGTAGCATCCCCGGCTATGGTTGTGCGTCACGCCCGGTTTGCGGTTTCTATCGTCGCCCTGATTGCTTCGGGGTTGGCGCTGTGGGGATGTGCCACGGGTGGCGACACAAATTTTGTCGCCAAGAAAGAACCATGGCGCGCCGCTGAAGAGCGCGCGTGCATGGCGTCTGGATCGGTACGGCAAACATCATTTCTACGCGGTCGCTCGGCGCTAAATGGACCGAGCATGTGCGGGGCGGAGGCTCCCTTCGAAATGTCTGCAGCGGACGGTGGACGGGTGGCGCTGAAGCCGGCCGCGATGCTGCGTTGCCCAATGATCCCGCAGGTCGATCGCTGGGTGCGCGAGGTGGTCGACCCCGCGGCACGAGCCCATTTTGGCCAGTCCGTCGTCGAACTGACTGTTGCAGCGTCTTATGCTTGCCGGGCGATGAACCACGTGTCCGGTGCCCGTTTGTCGGAGCATGGCTATGCCAACGCCGTCGATATCTCGATGTTCACACTTGAAAGCGGTGAGCGGATCACGGTCAAGGGCGGCTGGAACGGCACCACCCGCGAGCGGGCTTTTCTGCGCTCGGTCCACGCTGGAGCTTGCCAAAACTTCACCACGGTTCTCGGCCCAAACTATGACGCCAATCACGCGGATCACTTGCACTTGGACCTTGCCCGGCACGGTCGCGATGGCTTGATGCGGATCTGCAAATAAGCCGTCGCGCCACCGGTCATGGGCGATTTTTCGTAGATGTCGATAAATTTATGGGCGTCGGCGCACGGCGTCGGTTAAGCTACGCGACACTTGTGAACACGGGTCGCAACTTGACGCGGCGCCCCGCTAGCGTCTGTCCGTTTTTAGCGCACTCATGGACCGACCCTAGCTCTTTGTTTGGTCGTGCTTCATTTCGGAAAACCGCTTTCCACTTTTCCGGAAGCACTTTAGCGACGGACTTGCAATGCCCTGGCAAGCTGTGAAAAACGCCCTTGGCTTGAGTGCAGGCGGCGGCCTGCGCGATGCCATCGATCAACTGAAATCCAGTTTGGGATTAGATGATACGCGTGGCGAGCGATCGGCGGCTTCGAGCGTTGCCTTCACGATCGCGGTCGTCAGTTTATCGGCCAAGATGAGCAAGGCCGACGGTGTATCGACCGAAGTCGAAGCACGTGCCTTTGAACAGCAATTCGCAGTACCGGACGGCGAAATGGTCAATGTGCGGCGGCTCTATGAGTTGGCCAGCCAAGACATCGCTGGTTTTGAAACGTACGCCGCGAGCATCTCCCGACTCCTCGCCGACGATGTTGACCTCAAGACCTCGGTGCTCGAATGCCTGTTCCACATCGCCACTGCCGACGGCATGCTGCACCCGGCCGAAGACGCTTATTTGGCTGAGGTCGCGAAAATTCTCGGGTTTGCCGATTGCGCGTTTCGATGCATTCGGCGCGCCTTCGTCGTTGACCCCGATAGCCCCTACGAAGTTCTCGATTTGGCGCCAGACGTGAGCGATGCCGATCTCAAGTCGCGTTATCGCGCGCTGGTGAAGCAGCATCACCCTGATGCGCTCGTCGCCAAGGGCGTGCCGCCGGAATTTCTGGCAGCGGCCGAACGACGGCTGGCTGCAATTACATCGGCCTATGAGGCGGTGTTGGTCGATCGCGGTCAACGCACGGTACGCGAGCTGGAGCGCAGTACGTGACGTTCGAAGCCGATAGCCGGCACGTGTCACAGATCCGGCCTGCGGCCAACGTCGAGGCGCGGCGAGCTGCGGGCGGCATTTCGCTGCTCATCTTGCACTACACCGGAATGTCTTCAGCGGAAAAAGCGATTGATTGGCTGGCGCGTGCCGAAAGCCAAGTCTCGTGCCACTACGTCGTGGATGATCACGGAGCGATCACGCAAATGGTGCCGGAGTCGATGCGCGCTTGGCATGCCGGCGTTTCGTATTGGCGCGGCGAAACCGACATCAATTCGCACTCGATCGGTATTGAGATTCAAAATCCTGGCCATGCCCACGGCTATCCGGATTTTTCAGCCGCACAGATGCGCGGCGTTATTGCGCTGAGCCGTGATATTATTGATCGCCACGCCGTCCCGCCGGATGGCGTTCTGGCGCATTCCGACATCGCACCCGATCGCAAAATCGATCCTGGCGAAAAATTCAACTGGTCGCAGATGGCTGCTGCCGGCATTGGGCTTCATGTGCGCGCGGCGCCGATGCAGCGTGACGACTTGGGATTGGAGATCGGCAGTCGCGATGATCGCATCGCGGCCGCGCAGGCGATGCTGCGGCGGTTTGGTTATTCGGCGCCGCAAACGGGGTGTTTGGATGATGCGACGAACAAAGTATTACGGGCGTTTCAACTGCATTTCCGCCAGCAACGCATCGACGGGCGGCTCGATATGTCGACGGAGCTAACTCTCGCCCGCGTGCTTGCCGCTGCCGGTCGAACGCCGGATGCAGCCGCGTTCGCTTAACACCAAACAAACGAGCGCCGAGGCTAATCGCAAAAAACTTGCGCGCGATGGCTGTCATTGCCTGCGTGCCTTGGCAACATAACTGATCGTCGTGGCCTCGATGGCATCATCATGGACGTCGGCATGATCCGCAGCGTGTTCGAGATTGCTCAGTGGATGGTGCCGTGGCAGCCGCGATGACTGCGTGGCAATGTCGTCGCCGCCGTCGACGCGGGCGCCGACGTATCGAATGGTGATTTCTTCAGCGCCGATGGCGTTTTTTCTCCGCCTTTATGACCATGCGGACCATAAATGCGTTGGCCGAAATGCGATCGTGCGCGCCCAAATGAGCGCGCTGATGAAACCGGATTTCGGTTTCATTCGTTACGGTTGTGTGGCTCACTCGTTTGAATGCTTCGCTGCGTTGCTTCGCAATCCAACTGTTCAGCGTCCCTGGTAACTTTGAAGCACCGCGTGGTTGACGGCCTCGGAATGGTGAGAGGCACACGGAGGTTGCAATGGCCGAACGGTCCCAGTGGGCAAGATTATGCATATTAGGCGTGGCCGGGAGTATCGGTGCATTTGCTGCCGCGCTCGCAGCATCGAATGGCAGCGAAGCGGCGAGCACGCGCATCAAATTTGCGTGTGCGAGGGATTATTACGCGCATTGCCGCGCGTTTGATCCCAAAAGTCCGGAAGTTCGCGCATGCATGCGGGCGGCCGGCGAGAAACTGTCGACGCGGTGTGTCAATGCGCTAGTGGCGGAGGGTGAAGTATCGCCAAAAGAAGTGGCTCAGCGCAATGAGGCCGCTGGCCGCCGTTAAGCCGGACGCCATTAAGCATTCAGGATGCGACCGATTGCAAATGAGCCAGCCGTGGTGAGTGACGCGGTTTTTCCGGCGGACGCGGCGCGCCAGCGGGATGGTTGCGAGTTAGCCTTGACCGCGAGCACTGAGCGTCCTTTAAGTTGCCGACCAGCCGGCCGGACGGCCGCTGCCGGATTACGTTGTGGCGAAGGTGCACCCTAAAGGTCGCCAAGCAAAGCGTTCGGTGGAGGAAAGTCCGGGCTCCATGACGACACGGTGGCGGCTAATGGCCGCCGGGGGTGACCCCAGAGACAGTGCCACAGAAAACAAACCGCCGCGGCCAGCCTTCGGGCGCAATCGCGGTAAGGGTGAAACGGTGCGGTAAGAGCGCACCGCGCGGGCGGCAACGTTCGCGGCAGGGCAAACCTCACCGGGAGCAAGATCAAATAGGGGTGGGCGCGCGGAGCGGGCAACCGCTGCCGCGAGGCGCGTCATCACGTTTCCCACCCGGGTTGATTGCACGAGGCGCTTGGCGACAGGCGTCCCAGATGAATGGCCGTCGCGGAGACGTTGCTGTAAGGCGCGGCTCCAGACAGAACCCGGCTTACAGGCCGGCTGGTATTTTCTGCCCGATGACTGCCGCGTAGAGAGCATTTTCCGACGAAGTGGATCCCGGTTCGTCGTCAGAAAATGCGACAAAGAAAACGGCTAGAGCGCTAGCCAGAATGTGCGGCCTCAATCGGCGACGAGCTTGCGATAGAGATGCCACGTGGTGTGGCCGAGGACGGGCAGCACCACCGTTAAGCCGACGAACATCGGCAGTGACCCCAACAGCAAGCTCGTGACGACGATGATGCCCCAAGTGGCGATCACGATGGGGTTTTCGATCGCCGCGCGGAGAGATGTGCGAACCGCAACCGCCGCGCCGACGTTGCGATCGACCAGCATCGGGAACGACACCGTGCTGATTGCCAGCACGACCACTGCGAACAGTAGTCCGACGAGATTGCCAACGATCATCAGTTGGCGGCCGGCGTCCGTGGTTGTCACGTCGCTAAAGAACTGTTCGAGCGACGTGGGCGGCGTTGGCCCGAAGTGCTGCGTGTAAATCGTTTGCGCGGTGTAGAGCCAGCCAAAAAACAGCAGGGCCAGCACGCTGCCAAGCCGCATGATGGCGCCGATGGACGGCGAATTGCGAACCTCCAAAGCCTTCGCGACGGAGACTTCCAGGCCGCGTTCGCGGCGGCGGCTGAGTTCATAGAGGCCGATGGCGGCGGCGGGACCGACGAGAGCGAACCCGGTGACGAACGGGTAGATCAGTGGCAGCACGCCATAGCCGAACGCGAGCCGGTACAAAATGATGCCGATCACCGGATAGATGAGGCACAGGAAGAAGGCGTGCGACGGCATAGCAGAGAAGTCGTCGATGCCTTTGATGATCGCGTCCTTCAGATCGGCGAAGCTGATGGTGCGGACTTCGGGTTCGCCGGGCCGCCAGATCGCCGACGCAGGCCAGCGGATGTCCTTGCCGGGAAGCGACAAAGGTTTGGATGTCTCACGCGGGTCGGATGTTTCACTCGGAATGTCGGCTGCGCGCGCACCGTTCGAAACGGATGTGGTGGCCATCTCGGCACCTCCGGGGTTGTCAGCGATATGCACGCCGCCGAGTTGACTGCGCGCATTCGCGTTTGCACCACCCTCGCCCCATCTTAAGTTTATAGTCGCAGCGTCGCGCCGATTGGCGTTGAGGTCAAGTCAGCAGGCCGTGATCCGTGTGACGCGCAGAAGGCGCGAGCGTGTGGTGCCGCGTGCTTGAAGTCGCTTGCGGCATAAGTCAGGATGATCGGTGAGGTCGATGGCCTATCAAAGAGTGGCTAAGCGGCAGGGAGTGCGCTGATGATCGAGCTGACAGCGTGGCGCGATATTGCAGTGCCTGAGCCGCTGCCCGATGAAATCTACGCGACGACCCTGTTTGATCGGGCGTTCGAATTTCACGGCCTCAAAGCGCTGCTGGGAGCGGCTGATTTCGACAAGGCCGGTGATCGCCTGAGCGGGCTCGCGGCGCGCGACGAGGTTGAGCGCGAGGCGGCGCGAAAAATTCTGTCAGGGTTGACGTTGCGGCATGTGTTCGATCGCCCGCTGGTCGATCACCAGGGCCACGTCGATAGCGTCATGCGCGTCAACTACGCCATCGATCGCGCGGCCTTCGCCGAATACGCCGAGATGACACTGGGTGAGGTGAAGGACCGGCTGCTCACGTGTAAGGCGATCGAGGCGAACCGCATCGGCGGTGCGCTGACGGGTGTCATGGCAGCCGCGTTGTCGAAGATCATGGATGTGCACGATCTGGTGTTTGCCGCCAAGAAACTGAAGCGCGCGGCCAAGGCGCGGACGCTTGTTGGCGGCGCTGGTACGCTGTCGTCGCGGCTGCAACCAAACCATCCGACCGACGATCTCGATGCCATGACGCTGCTGGTCTACACTGGACTCTCGATGGGATCGGGCGATGCGCTGATCGGGCTCAATCCGGCGATCGATACGGTCGACAACATTTCAAAAACGCTGCGCCATCTCGACAAGCTGCGGCGCGAAACCGGGGCGCCAACGCAGATTTGCGTGCTGTCGCATGTCAAAACGCAGATGGCGTGCCTGGAGCGCGGCGCGCCCGTCGAGATCATGTTCCAAAGTCTGGCCGGGACCGATCGCACGCTGATCGAAGAGTTCGATGTCACCGTCGATGTGCTCGATGACGCGCATCGGTTGATGGCTCGGCAAGGACCGCTGGCGGGCGACGCCGAGCAGTTCATGTATTTCGAAACCGGGCAAGGCAGCGAGCTGACCTACGGCAAGCACAACGGCATCGACATGACGACGACGGAGGCGCTGTGTTACGGCTTGGCGCGTCGCTACGATCCGTTCATGGTCAACAATGTCACCGGATTCATTGGGCCGGAAACGCATCGCACGAATTTCGAGATGATCGTCTCGAACCTGCAGGATCATTTCATGGGCAAGCTGCTCGGCCTGCCGATGGGCATGGCGCCGTGCTACACCTTGCATTCCGAGATCACCGTCGAAGGCCAGCAGATGGCGACGCAGTTGCTGACGGCTGCGGGCGCGAATTATTTCATGGATGTCTATCTCGGCATCGATCGCATGCTGGCATATTTCGATACGGCCGGTCACGACGACCAGACGCTGCGCGAGGTGCACGGGCTGAAGCCGGCGCCTGAGTATCTCGACTGGGCGATCGGGCGCGGAATTTTCACGCGCGGGGCTGAGGGCGAGATCGAGCGTGGGGCGAACTGGGGCAACCCGAAAATTTTCTGTGCGACGGAGCTGGAATTCCGGCGACTGCGCGAGGCGCTCCCCGCCGCGTATGGTTTCGACAATGCGGGTCCGCGGCCGGCAAACGGCGTGGCGCGTCAGGTCAAGGCCAACCTCGCGGCGGCGCGGGACGCGATCTATTCCGAGGTCGCGCCGGAGCGGTTGGGGGACGTTCAATTCCGGCGGATTGCAACGGCGGCCGAGAGCAAGGGCGCGCATCTCGATCACCCCGATTGGGGCGCGCGGCTGGCGGACCGCGACGTGGCGGCGTTGCAACCAGAGCCGGTCGACGTGCAAATTCTTGTCTCAGATGGTTTGAGCGCCGAAGCTGTCCACCACAACATTCCTGAATTGCTGCCGCGACTGCTGGACCGGTTGAGTGGGCAAGACATCAGCGTGGGCATGCCGCTACTCGCGCCCTACGGCCGGGTGAAGCTTGCCGAAGCGCTCGGCGACGCGCTGCGACCTAAAGTGATCGTCAATTTGATCGGCGAGCGTCCGGGTGGCGATGCCATGGCTGCACGCAGCATGTCGGCCTATATTGCGTATCGGGTATCGGACGACGAGACGCGGGCTGCGGCGCTGGCGTTCAGCGGCCACGGTGATGTGCGCTACGAGTACACGGTGATCTCGAACATCTATCAAGGCGGATTGCCGCCAGCGGACGCCGCAGTGCAAATCGCTGATCGCGTGGCGCAAATCCTTGCCTGCCGGGCGGCGGGCAATCGGCTTGAGCGGATTATCCACGATGCGTCTCATAACGAGCGCGGCGGCATGCGGGCTGGCGGACCACAATTTTAGCAAGCGCCGCCGTCACGGCTTCGCTTGGGACTGCCTCGGTTAAATCACAACAGAAATACTCTGATTGGCGACATCTCCGCAGCGCGCTGTGGCGGGCGTCCGTAAAAGTGCGTTTGCTCCGGTTTTCCCAGGTGAAACCGGTAATATTAGTTAACAAACCATTGACGCCCATGAATTCCCATGGCATCCCATAGATACCCGACCGCACCGGGTAGAGTTCCGTGGCAGGGCGCCGAGTTGGTAGAGGGCCCAAATTGCGCGACCGCCACGGTCCTCGGTTTTTTATTTGGCGCTTCCAACTGCCCTGCGGGGAGCCTGCCGGAAGCGCCGGAGATTTCTTTCTGGTTTCGGGCGACACGCGTTCCGCGCGCCGGCCGCCCGAAACGAAACTTCCCAGCCCCGGCGGCCGGCTCTCGGAACGAGAGTCGCCGGGGCCCAGTAAAAAGAGGCGTTTCGCTGCAAAAGGATGGATCGCTTTGTCTCGACATTCACCAACAAGATCGACGGCAAAGGCCGGGTTTCCGTTCCAGCTCCGTTTCGCGCCGTTCTCGAGCGCGACGGGTATGCGGCCGGAGCGCTCAACAGCGTCTACTGCTACCCCTCGCTCGATGCTCCAGCCCTCGATGCAGGCGGCGAAAGACTTGCAAAAAAGATCGATGGGCTTCTCAGCGGCCTGCCGGACTATTCGGACGAGCGCGATGAACTCTCTGTCGCGCTTTACGGCGACGTCCAGATCCTCACGATCGACGGCGACGGGCGCATCGTCATTCCTGAAGCGCTACGCGCGCACGCCGGCCTTGACGCCGCAGTCACGTTTGTCGGGCTTGGCGACAAGTTTCAAATGTGGGAGCCAGGGCGCTTCGAACAGCGACGCCAGGATGCCCGTAACAAAGTGCAGTCAACGCGCAAACTCTTCGCAGCGGGGAGCCGCATAGCCGACGCTGAGGCCAGCGACGGCGGCGGTAACGGGAGCGCACGGGAATGACGCGGACCGGCGACCGGGGGGCCGCTATGCGCGCACCTCCAGGTCAGCGCGCTCCGCACATTCCCGTGCTGCTTTCGGAAGTTGTCGAGAGCCTGGCGCCGAAAACCGGCAATCTCATCATCGATGCAACATTCGGCGCGGGCGGATATTCGCGCGCGATCCTCGAAGCAGCCGATTGCCGGGTGCTCGCCTTCGATCGCGATGTCACTGCTGTGCGGGCTGCGGCCGCGATGTCCGCCGAGTTTGCGAACAGGCTGCGGGTGATCAATCGTGCCTTCGGCGACATGGAGCAGATCGCGCGCAATGAAGAGACACCACACGATGCGCCGTTGATCGAAGGACCGTTCGTCGATGGCGTCGTGCTCGATATCGGCGTGTCATCGATGCAGCTCGACCAGGCCGAGCGCGGATTTTCGTTCATGCACGACGGGCCGCTCGACATGCGGATGTCGGCGACCACCGATCCGCTGACGGGCGAGACAGCCGATACCGGGCACGGCGAAAGTGCGGCGGACTTTCTAAACTCCGCCGACGAGGAAGCGATCGCTAACGTCATCTTTACTTATGGCGAAGAGCGCAAATCACGCGCCATCGCTCGCGCCATCGTCAAGGCCAGAACCGAAAAGCCGCTGACGCGAACGCTCGAACTTGCCGACCTCGTGCTGCGCGCATTTCACGGCCGCAAGGTGGATGGGCGCCATCCCGCCACGCGCACGTTTCAAGCGCTGCGCATTTATGTCAACGACGAGCTCGGCGAGCTGGCGGCGGCACTGTCGGCAGCTGAAAATATTCTGAAGCCCGGCGGACGTCTCGTGGTCGTCACCTTCCACAGCCTCGAAGACCGCATTGTAAAACGCTTTTTGAGCGAACGCAGCGGTAAGGAACAGCGCGGCTCGCGCCATCTGCCGGAACAATCGATAAAATCCTTACCGGCAAGTTTCCGAATTGTTAACTCCCGGCCGTTAACACCTTCTAAAGGTGAATTGGATCTGAATTCGCGTGCCCGGTCGGCACGATTGAGGTCCGCGATCCGCACCGATGCCGCCTCGTGGCCGCTCACTCTCGCGACGATCGAGGTGCCGCAGCCGAAGCTGACCACGCGCTGACCTTCAGCGGGAGGTGAGTGCGCGTTGAGTTAAAGCGCGGCGAGCCAAAGTCCACGTCGCGTAAAGGAGAGCATTGCCCATGCGCCTTTTGAACTTGACCGCCATCTGCTTTGCCATCACCAGCGCGCTGATGCTGTATGGCTTGAGCTATGAAACACGCCGCCTCGAAGCCGAAGTTCAGTCGAAAGAACGCACGGCGCAAAAAACCCGCAACGACATCGCCGTCTTGAAAGCCGAGCGCAGTCACTTGGCGCGGCCCGAGCGGATCGATCCATTGGCGCGGCATCTCGGCTTGCTTCCGCCGAAGCCGGAGCAGTTTACGGCGCCGAGTTCGCTGGCCGTGTTGCCCGGTGAGATCGGCGCTGAAATCAGAGCCGACTTGGCGGCAAGTCGGAGCCGGTAAAATGTGTTCAGCGACGTCAGAGACCCAACTCACGCGCCATGATGATGTGGCTGTCGGCGAAGCGCGCTCGCTGCCGTCGAACGGCCGCTTGAGCCGCCAGCGCGTGGCGCACACGGTCGTGCTGCTTGGCGCGATCGCAGCCTTTGGCGGCGTTGCCGCGCAACTGCTGTCGCTTGGAATGACGCCGCGGCCGGTCATGGCACTGGCGGCGGCTGAGCCGATCGCGACGAGTTACAGCCGTCCCGATATCATCGACCGCAACGGACGGTTGCTGGCGACCGACCTTGAAGCACCGTCGTTGTTTGCCGATCCGGCAATGGTGCTCGATCGCGATGAAGTTGTTGAAAAGCTGGCGACGGTTTTGCCGGAGTTGAACCAAGCGGATCTCCGCCATCAGCTGTTGGATAAGAATCGCCGTTTCGTGTGGATTGCCCGCGGGCTTTCGCCGGCGGTGGCGCAGCGGGTGCACAATCTCGGCTTGCCCGGTCTGGCGTTTCGCGGCGAATTGCGCCGCGCTTATCCAGCCGGCATGTTGGCCGGGCACGTGCTCGGCGCCGTCAACATCGACAACAAGGGCGTCTCGGGCATCGAGAAGTATATCGATGACGACGTCGGCGTCGATGCCGTTCACTCGGCGCGTTTGTCGACGCGCGCGCCCGTCCGCTTGTCACTCGATATCGGCGTGCAACACGCGCTGGAAGATGAACTCGATACGGCCATCAGCCGCTTCCACACGACCGGCGCAGCCGGGCTTGTGCTCGACATCAAAACCGGCGAGGTGCTCGCCAGCGCCTCGTTCCCGCGTGTCGACCCGGGCCGGCCGAGCGGTCAGCCGGACACAGCAGTCCTCGATAAGATTTCAGCAAGCACGTTTGAGCTTGGCTCGGTTTTCAAGACATTGACCATCGCAATGGCGCTGGACGAAGGCATCGCCAAGCCGTCGTCGATGTATGACGTGCGCACGCCGCTGCAGGCGGGCCGCTACACGATCAGCGATTTCCATTCCGCAGGCCGGCCGCTGAGTGTCGCTGAAATTTTTACGCATTCGTCCAACGTCGGAACCGGAATGCTGGCGCTTCAAGCCGGGCCTCAACGCATGAAGGGCTTTCTCGACAAGCTCGGGTTGCTAGGCTCGATGAAGACCGAAACAGGCGCCATTAGCGCACCGCAGTTGCCGCGCGCCTGGGAGCGGGCGGAATTGATCACGACGTCCTACGGCCACGGCATCGCGGTCGCACCCTTGCAGTTTGCGGCGGCATCGGCGTCGCTGTTCAATGGACACGGGCGCCTTGTGCCAACATTTCTACGCACCGACGGCGCAGCCCATGATCGCCAAATAGTCGTCACGGCGGAAACCTCGCGGCAAATGGCGCGCCTGTTTCGATCCAACGTGATCGATCAGGATGGGACCGGCGAGCGCGCCGATGTGGTGGGCTATCGCGTCGGTGGAAAAACCGGAACGGCGGATCTTGCCGGCTCGGGCGGCTATAAAGCCAAATCGGTGATTTCGTCGTTCTTGGCCGCGTTCCCGATGGATGCGCCGCGCTACATGACGTTCGTGCTGCTGTTTGAACCCAATGGGACGGCAGAAACTGGCGGTCAGCGCACGGCCTCGACCAATGCCGCGCCTGTGACGGCCCGCCTGATCACCCGCATCGCGCCGCAACTTGGCGTGGTGCCAGTTCTCATTGCGGCCACACAGTAGGACCAAAGGCGTGCCGTGAAGGGCCGCCGCAGGTAGCGTTGACGCGCGCGGCAGCGCCTCCTATCAAAACGGCGTGCGACCCGCGCGAGTAGCATCGTTCCAACTGAACTCCTTATCGAGACACCATGCGCCTGAGCGACGTGCTTCCGTCCGACATCGCCGCGCCTCAAGGCTTCGCGTCGCTCGAAGTGACAGCAATTACGTCGGCGAGCGCGACGGCGGGGCCGGGCATTATATTCGCCGGCTTGCCGGGTGCGAAAGCCGATGGCGCAGCGTTCATCCCTGATGCCGTGGCGCGCGGGTCCAAAACCATCATCGTTGGACGCGAAAAAAACGTCTCGGTGCCCAGTGACGTGGCGCTGATCGAGGTCGACAATCCGCGCCGCGTGCTGGCGCTGGTGGCGGCTCGCCTTGCCGGACGCCAACCGAGCATCGTGGTGACGGTGACCGGGACCAGCGGCAAGACGTCGGTTGCAGACTTTGCGCGGCAGATTTTTGCGTACCTTGGCCGCCGTGCGGCGTCTGTTGGAACCATTGGCGTCATCAAGCCTGATGGAGCGGTTTACGGGTCGCTGACAACACCCGATGCCGTCTCGCTGCATGCCATGCTTGCAGACCTCGCCGATGATGGCGTGACGCATCTGGCGTTCGAAGCGTCATCGCATGGCCTGGATCAGCATCGCCTCGACGGCGTCGTGTTGACGGCAGCGGCTTTCACCAATCTTGGCCGCGATCACTTGGACTACCACGCGACGGTCGAAGATTACTTCTCAGCTAAGCTGCGCTTGTTCAGCGAGCTGCTGCAACCCGGTCAAACGGCGGTGATCAACGCCGACGGTGATGCGGCGGCGCGGGTCGCAGACGTTGCGCGCGTGCGCGGCTTAAAAGTCATGACGGTTGGCCGGAACGGTCGCGATTTACGCCTCGTCGGCGTCACGCAAGATGGATTTCGGCAGGTGCTTGTCATCGAGGCCGAAGGGCGCTGGCACACGATCGATTTCCCACTCGTCGGCGCCTATCAGGTCGAGAATGCGCTGGTTGCGGCGGGCCTCGCCATTGCGGCGGGTGAAGACACCGATGCTGTCTTGAACGCCCTCGCGCATCTCAAAGGCGTGCCGGGGCGGCTCGAAATCGCCGGCGAAGCGAAAGGCGGGCTCGTCATTGTTGACTACGCGCACAAGCCCGAAGCGCTTGCCGCCGCGCTCGATGCGTGCCGGCCGTTCGTCTCCGGCAAGTTGATTTCGGTGTTCGGTTGCGGCGGCGCTCGCGACAAGGGCAAGCGGCCGCTGATGGGCCGCATCTCAACGGACAAAGCCGACGTGACCATCATCACGGACGATAATCCGCGCTCCGAAGATGCAGCGGTCATCCGCAGCGAGGTATTGGCTGGTGCGCCGGGCGCGCGTGAAATCGGCGATCGTGCGGAGGCTATTCGAACGGCAATCGCGATGATGGGTGCGGGTGACGTGGTTTTGGTCGCGGGCAAAGGCCATGAGACGGGGCAGATCGTCGGCGATCGCGTGATACCGTTTTCGGATCATGGAGAAATCATCCGAGCGCTCCAGCCCTACACTGCACCCGACGTGGCGCCGTTATGGACGTGGAGCGATCTCGTCGCTGCGGCTGGCGGCCGTGCGGACGCCTCGCCCGATCACATCATCTCCGGATTTTCGATCGATACGCGGTCGCTGCGAAAAGGCGATGTGTTCGTTGCCTTGAAGGATCAGCGCGACGGCCATGACTTCGTGACGAGCGCCTTCCAGGCCGGCGCTGCGGCAGCGATTGTCGCTGAAACGTATCAGTGCCGTGATGGCGATGGGGCATTGCTGCGCACGGCCGATCCATTGCGCGCACTGGCCGACATTGGCCGGGCGGCGCGGGCGCGGCTGAGCGGCGAAGCTGTGGTTTTTGCGGTGACGGGCAGCGTCGGCAAAACCGGCACAAAGGAAATGCTGCGCGCGTGTCTCAGCCGGATCGGCACCGTTCACGCGTCAGAAAAATCCTACAATAATCATTGGGGCGTGCCGCTCACGTTGGCGCGCATGCCGGCCGAAACGCAGTTCGCCGTATTTGAAATCGGCATGAACCACTCAGATGAGATCCGTCCGCTGACTAAGATGGTGCGCCCGCACGTGGCGATCGTCACCACGGTTGAAGCGGTGCATCTGGAAAATTTTAAATCGGTCGAAGAGATCGCTGATGCCAAGGCCGAGATCTTTGACGGCTTGGAACCGGGCGGCACGGCGGTCATCAAGCAAGACAATGCGTTTGCCGATCGGCTGGCTGCGCACGCGCTGAAGTGCGGCGCTGACGTTACGACATTTGGCATCGACGAAGGTGCCGACGTTTTTGCCGACAAACTTGAGCTTGGCGACGCTGGCAGCCACGGCATCGCACGCTTTAGGCAGGAGGCTGCAACGTCGAATGTCAGCGTGGTGTTCGACATCGCCATATCGGGACGCCATATCGTCGAGAATGCCTTGGCCGTGATCGCGGCGCTGCACGTTGCGACGACGCGTTTGACCGATGCCGTCGAGGCGCTCGCGTCGTTGCCGCCGCCGGCCGGTCGCGGTGTCCGCACGCGGCTGTCGCTGCCGGGCGGTGCGGCGTTGTTGATCGATGAAAGCTACAACGCCAACCCGGCCTCGATGCGTGCCGCCTTGGCGACGCTTGGCAACGTGCCGCGCAACACATTCGCGAGGCGGATCGCGGTGCTGGGCGATATGCTCGAACTTGGGCGCGACGCTGCGGCCCTACATGCGGGGCTGAAGGTTGCCGTCGAAGCGGCCGAGGTGGACCTCGTGTTTGCGTGCGGACCGCTGATGAAAGGTCTTTATGACGCCATATCCAAGCCAATCCAGGGGGGATATGCCGAGACGGCGGCAGCTCTCCTGGCGCCGCTCACGGATACGCTGCGGCCCGGCGATGTGGTGATGTTGAAGGCGTCGAATGGCACGCGGCTTGGGTCTTTGGTCGATGCCTTGAAAACAAGATTTGCAGGACGTGTCGCGACGCTCTAACGGCTGGCGACGGGTATCGGGGGACTGGCACAAGCATGCTCTATGAACTCACCGCCTTCAGCGATCAGATCAGCGCGCTAAACGTATTTCGCTACATCACGTTTCGCACCGGCGGCGCGATCTTCACGGCGCTGCTGTTCGTGATGATGTTCGGCCCAGCGATCATTGATCTGCTGCGCGTCAAGCAAGGCAAGGGCCAGCCGATCCGCGAGGACGGACCGCAATCGCATCAATTGAAGCGCGGCACGCCGACGATGGGCGGTCTGATGATCCTTGCCGGTGTAACAGTTTCGACACTGCTTTGGGGGCAGCTCTCGAACGGCTACACGTGGATCGTTCTCGCCGTAACGCTGTGCTACGGCGCGATCGGCTACTACGACGACTATTTGAAAGTGACCAAGCGTTCGAGTGACGGCTTTTCCGGCCGGTCGCGGATGGGGCTTGAAGTCCTGGTGGCGGCCCTCGCCGGTTACGCGATCATGAAACTCGGTCCGACAGGCTTAAATTCTGTGCTGACGTTTCCGTTCTTCAAGGATCTCGTGCTCGATCTCGGCCCGTTCTTTGTGCTGCTCGCCGTGTTCGTTATTGCAGGCGCCGGCAATGCGGTGAACCTGACCGACGGTTTGGACGGTCTGGCCATTGTGCCGGTGATGATCGCGGCGGCGACGTTCGGCGTCATTGCGTATTTGAGCGGCAACGCCAAGTTCGCGGCGTATCTGCAAATCCATCACATCCCAGGAACCGGCGAATTGGCGGTCATTTGCGGTGCGCTGATCGGTGCCGGGCTCGGCTTCTTGTGGTTCAATGCGCCGCCTGCGATGATTTTCATGGGTGATACCGGATCGCTGGCTCTGGGTGGCGCGCTGGGGGCTATCGCGGTGGCCATCAAGCACGAGATCGTGCTTGCAATCGTCGGCGGCTTGTTTGTGCTGGAGACGCTGTCGGTCATCATTCAGGTGGCGTCGTTCAAAATGACGGGTAAGCGCGTCTTCCGAATGGCACCGCTTCACCATCACTACGAACAGAAAGGGTGGCAGGAATCGACCGTCGTTATTCGCTTCTGGATCATCTCGGTGATTTTGGCGTTGATTGGCCTCGCCACGTTGAAGCTGCGCTAATCACGAGCATCCCCGGCCATTCTGCGATAAATTTTACCCGATGATTCGCGCGACGTCCTTTGCTGGTAAATCGGTTGCAGTGTTCGGCCTTGGCGCGTCCGGCACGGCGACGGTGCGCGCGCTGCTGGCGGGTGGCGCAACCGTTGCCGCCTGGGACGACAGTGACGCAAGCCGCACGGCCGCCATCGACGACGGCGTGCCGATCTTCGATCTGACGACGGCTCAATGGTCGCAATTTTCCTCTCTGATCCTGGCGCCCGGCGTATCGCTGACCCACCCCGAGCCGCACTGGACGGTCGCGAAAGCCAAAGCGGCCGGCGTGGAGATCATCGGCGATATCGAAATTTTTGCACGCGAGCGGGCGCTGGCTTCTCCGGACGCGCCGTTCATCGCCATCACCGGCACCAATGGCAAGTCGACGACGACGGCGCTTGTCGCGCACATTTTGCGCCATGCGGGATACGATGTGCAGATGGGCGGCAATATCGGACGCGCCATCCTGACGCTCGATGCGCCGGCTCCGGGCCGGTTCCACGTCGTCGAGATGTCGTCGTACCAGATCGATCTAACGCCCACCCTTGATGCAACTGTTGGCGTGCAGTTGAACGTCACGCCAGATCACCTCGACCGCCACGGTACGATTGAGAATTACGCCGGGGTCAAAGAGCGGCTGGTTGCGGGAGCGCGCATTGCTTGTGTCAGCATCGATGACGACATGTCGTTTGAAATGCTCAAGCGCAAGACGCAGACCGGGCGAGCCTGCGCGATGAGCGCGCGTCAAGCTATCGCGCCGGGGTACTGCCTGCTCGGCAGTGAGATTGTTTGCGCCAATCGGGAAGGTGTAGCAGTCAAGCTCGGAAATCTGGCGGGGCTTCGGACGTTGCGCGGCAGCCATAACGCGCAGAACGCCATTGCGGCCGTCGCCGCCGTCCGCGAATGCCTGCATGAACTTGGCAAATCATCCGACATCGATTGGCAAGGCGCGCTGGCGTCGTTCCCTGGCCTGCCGCATCGGTTGGAAGAAATTGGCCGCATTGGTCGCGTCATTTTTGTCAACGACAGCAAAGCGACGAACGCGGATTCGACTGAAAAGGCCCTGCTGGCGTTCCCAAGCGACGTCTATTGGATCGTCGGTGGCAAACCCAAGGTTGGCGGCATCGAAAGCCTTCGTGCCTACTTTCCGGGAATTCGGAGCGCCTACCTGATCGGCGCGGCGACCGATGAATTCTCCAAGACGCTCGATGGCGACGTCGCTATCGTTGAGTGTGGAACGCTTGAGGTCGCTGTTGTCAAAGCTGCCGCGGATGCAGCGGTGAACACGGCCGCAGAGCCGGTTGTGCTGTTGTCACCGGCGTGTGCGAGCTTCGATCAATTCAAAAACTTCGAAGTGCGGGGTGAAGCGTTTCGTGCGGCAGTCACGGCGTTGCCGGATTTTGCAGCGAGGGGCAGGGCATGAAATTGTCGCGCGCCGATCGCAGCCGTTTTGCCGCTTGGTCGTTCACCGTCGATCATGCGCTGTTGACGGCGTTCGCGACGTTGATGGTGCTCGGCGTCGTGTTGTCACTCGCCGCATCGCCGGCGGTGGCGCTGAAAAAGGGCTTCTCAACGTACTATTTCGTTGAGCGGCATGTGGTGTTTGCCGTGCTGAGCGGTTTCGTCATGCTGGTGATTTCGTTTTTTTCTCCGTCAGGTGTGCGCCGCTTGGCGCTTGGCCTTCTCATCGTGTCGTTGGCCGCCATGGCGATCGTCGTCGTCCACAGCGCCGAAATGAACGGCGCACAGCGCTGGTTGTCGATCGGCGGGTACTCGTTGCAACCCTCGGAGTTTGCCAAGCCAGCGTTCATCGTTGTGCTGGCCTGGCTGTTTGCGGAGGCCGGCGAACGCCGCGATATGCCGGCCGCGCCCTTGGCCTTCGTGATCTGGATCGTATTCGCCGGTCTGCTGGTGGCGCAGCCCGATGTCGGCCAGACGGCGTTGATCAGTGCCACGGCTGGGCTGATGTATGTGCTGGCCGGATTGTCGCTGTTCGGCGCGGGCGCGTTGATCGCGGTCGGTGGTGCCGGCGTGTGGCTGGCGTATGCCAACTTCGCCCACGTGCATCAGCGCGTTGATCGGTTTTTCAATCCGCTGCCGATGGAAAACTTTCAAGTCGACCGCGCCATGCAGTCGTTCAGCGAAGGCGGTTTGTTCGGACGTGGCCCAGGCGAAGGCACGATCAAGTCGATCCTGCCGGACGCTCATACCGATTTCATTTTCGCAGTGGTGGCGGAGGAGTACGGCGTCATCGCGTGCATCGTCATGCTGGGGATTTTCGCCTTCATCGTGCTGCGCGCGTTAGGCGCGGCCGGACAAGAGCAGGACGCGCGCAATCGTCTCGCCGTGCAGGGCCTGGCAATCGTTTTCGGCCTGCAAGCCTTGATCAACATGGGTGTGAATATCGGCGTGCTGCCGCCGAAAGGTATGACGCTGCCGTTTATCTCGGCGGGTGGATCGTCGATGCTGGCGCTGGCCGTGACGGCTGGTATGTTGCTGGCGCTGACGCGGCGGCGGGCCGACCCGCAGCGCCTTAAAAAACCGCGATTGGTGCCGACCATTGAGGCCGTTGAAAGCGTGGGGCGTGTGGCGGCCAAATGAGCGAAATGTTTTCCGTCATGCTGGCTGCGGGCGGCACGGGTGGCCATCTCTTTCCAGCGTATGCCTTGGCGGAAGAACTGCAGCGGCGCGACATCGCCGTCGATCTGATCACCGATCTGAGGGGCGATCGCTACGGCTCGGGATTTCCGGCGCGCACCGTCTATCAGGTGCCGTCTGCAACACTCGCCAGCAAAGCGGCTAGCGATATCGCCAAGACGACACTGGCGCTGGCGCGCGGCACCAAGGCAGCGTTTTCTATTCTCGGCAACGTCAAACCGCGCGCCGTGATCGGCTTTGGCGGCTACCCAACATACCCGCCGCTGGTGGCGGCACGCCTGCGTGGCATTCCGACGGCCGTGCACGAGCAGAACGCTGTGCTCGGCCGGGCTAACCGTTTGCTGGCCAAGCGTGTCACAGCGATTGCCACGTCGTTTGAAAACACCAAATATCTCGACGGCGGCTTGATCGCCAAGGCAACGCTGACCGGAAATCCGGTGCGCCAGATCGTCGTCGATGCGGCGGTGCGCGCGTATTTGGCGCCGGCATCGGATGGCCCGGTCCACATTCTCGTCTTCGGCGGCAGTCAGGGGGCGCGCTATTTTTCGGACGCTGTGCCGCCAGCTTTGATCGCGCTGCCGGATGCGCTGCGCGCCCGCCTGCACGTCACGCAGCAAGCGAGGGAAGAAGACGTGCAGAGGGTCAGCGACGCCTATGGCGAGCACGGAATTGCCGCCGAGATCGCGCCGTTCTTCAAAGATTTGCCCGAGCGGATGGCGGCGGCGCATCTGGTGATTGGCCGGGCTGGCGCATCGACGGTTGCGGAGTTGACGGTGATGGGCCGTCCGTCGATCCTGGTGCCACTGCCGCACGCCCTCGATAACGATCAGCTCAATAATGCCCGCCGCCTTGCCGAATCGGGTGGTGGCTGGTGTATCGAACAGCGAAATCTGACGTCAGAGCGGCTGGCTGACGAAATCGAGCGCTTAGTTGCCGCGCCAGCGACACTTGCGGCGGCGGCGGCGGCGGCTAAAACAGCCGGGCGCCCGGATGCGGTCTCTCGGCTCGCTGACTTCGTTGTCGCGCTCGCCGGGCGCGGCGGGTCTGAGCACAGTGCAGCCGAGCCCCGAGTGACCACGGCCTGATTGCAACGGTTGCGCGCCGCGCTTCACACGACCAGTCGAGGACCATCACCACCATGCAGTTGCCGCGCGATATCGGCCCCTTCCACATCATCGGCATCGGCGGCATTGGCATGAGCGCCATCGCCGAGATCCTGGTTGCCAAAGGCTACAGCGTTCAGGGCAGCGATCAGAAAGAAAGCGCCAACGTCACGCGGCTGCGGTCGAAAGGCATTCGCGTTTTCGTCGGCCACGACGCCGTCAATCTCATCGGCGCGCGCTACGTCGTGATCTCAACGGCTGTGAAGGCGAGCAATCCCGAACTTGCCGCCGCGCGCGAACGGGGCCTCACCGTCATTCGACGGGCTGAAATGCTGGCCGAACTGATGCGGCTATATTCGACGGTGTCGGTGACGGGCACGCACGGCAAGACAACGACGACCTCTCTGCTGTCACACATTTTCACCGAAGCCGGATTGGAGCCGACGGTGATCACCGGCGGCATCATCAACGCCTGGGGCTCGAATGCGCGGCTCGGGCAAGGCAAGTGGATGATCGTCGAAGCCGACGAGAGCGACGGCACGTTCACGCGCTTGCCGACGGAAATCGGCATCGTCACAAACATCGATCCGGAGCACCTCGATTACTTCGGGTCGGTCGAGGCGATGCATCGCGAGTACGAAGCGTTTTTGAAGAACATTCCATTCTTCGGGTTGACGGTCGCCTGTATCGATCACCCGGTTGTGGCGGACATGCTGGCGCGGCTCAATTTGCGTTCGGATGGCCGCCGGTTGCTGACGTATGGCGTGTCGGCGGATGCTGATTTGGTGCTCGAGAATGTGCGCATTTCCGGCAACACGACGATATTCGACGCCCGCGTTGGGGCCAGCGTCAAAGGCGGCGCGCGCCGGTTCGATGGATGGTCGGTGCCGATACCGGGGGCTCACAATGCGTTGAATGCCCTGGCAGCAATTGCCGTCGCCACCGAAGCCGGATTGGATGACGAAAAAATTCGTGCGGCGATGGCCGGGTTTTCCGGCGTCAAACGGCGTTTCCAATTGACCGGCGAATGGAACGGCATCGCCATCTACGACGACTATGGCCACCACCCGGTCGAGATCGCAGCCGTGCTGGCGGCGGCGCGTGGCGGGGCGATGGGCCGTGTGATCGCTGTCGTCGAACCGCATCGCTATTCGCGCGTGCGGGATCTGTTCGCTGATTTCGCTGCCTGTTTTGGCGATGCCGACCACGTCATCGTCGCGCCGTTATACACCGCCGGTGAAAGCCCGATCGACGGCATCACCAGCCAGAGCTTGGCCGATGGCATCCGCAAGACCGGGCATCGATCGGTTCAGGCGATCGCGGCCGTTGGTGAGCTGACCGACGCCATCAAGCGCGCCGCGCGGCCCGGCGACACGGTCGTGTGCCTGGGAGCTGGATCGTCGACAGAGTGGGCGCACGAACTGCCGACCTGGCTTGCAGCCGCCGGGACGGGCGCAGGGAGTGCCACTCCATGAGCGCGACGCTGTTGTTTGAAGACGTTTCGGCTGATCTCAGCTCCGTCATGCCCGATTTGCGCGGCCGCCTGATCGCCAACGCGCCGCTGGCCGACATCACTTGGTTCCGGGTCGGCGGCCCGGCGCAGGTGTTGTTCACGCCCGCCGATGAAGCCGATCTCGCTTATTTTTTGCAGCGCTTGCCGGACGGCGTTCCAATCAACGTCATTGGCCTTGGCTCGAACCTGCTTGTTCGCGATGGCGGCGTGCCGGGCGTTGTCATTCGCTTGGCGCGCGGATTCAGCGACATCAAAGTCGAGCCAGGTCACAGGCTCCGCGTTGGCACGGCGGTGCCCGACGTGAAGGTCGCGCGCGCGGCCGCCGAGGCGGGAATTTCCGGCCTCGCGTTTTACCGCGGAATTCCAGGTTCGATTGGCGGCGCCTTGCGCATGAACGCCGGCGCGCACGGGCGCGAAACCAAGGATTGTCTCGTCAGCGCGCGCGCCGTCGATCTCGACGGTGGCATCCATGAATTCTCGCTCGCCGATATGAATTTCACCTATCGCCACTGCGGCGTGCCGGACGGTTGGATTTTTACCGAGGCGCTGTTTGCCGGAACTCCGGGTGATCCGGCGGATATTTTAAAAGAGATGGAAGAGGTCGCTGACTATCGCGAAAAAAATCAACCGATCAAGGAACGCACGGGCGGTTCAACATTCAAGAATCCGCCCGGCAACAGTGCGTGGAAGCTGGTCGATCAGGCTGGATGCCGGGGCTTGCGCGTCGGCGGCGCTAAAGTCTCCGAGATGCATTGCAACTTTCTGATCAACGACACTCAGGCGTCTGGTGAAGACGTCGAGGCACTCGGAGAAAAGGTGCGCGCCCGCGTTAAGAAAACATCGGGCGTGACCTTGAATTGGGAAATCATTCGCCTCGGTCTGCCGCTTCCCGGACGGCCGAAAGGCGAAGATCTCGCGGAGGCGACATGAGCGATAATCTTGGTGCGGCGCCATCTCGGACGTTTGCGCATGTCGCTGTCTTGAAGGGCGGGTTGTCAGCCGAACGCGAGGTGAGTTTGCGCTCAGGCGCAGCGGTCGCCGAAGCGCTCACCGGCCAAGGTTACCGCGTCACCGAGGTCGATGCCGGCCGCGACCTAGCGCAGCAGCTGGCGGCATTGAAGCCCGACGCCTGCTTCAACGCGCTGCATGGACGCTTCGGCGAAGACGGCTGCGTGCAGGGCATCCTCGAAGTGCTTGGAATTCCCTACACCCATTCGGGCGTGCTGGCGTCGTCGCTGGCGATGCACAAAGAGCGTGCCAAGGACGTGATGAAACTTGCCGGCGTTGGCGTCGCTGAAGCGCATCTCGTCACGCGCCGGCAGGCACTTGCGGCGCACGTCATGCCGCCGCCCTACGTCGTGAAGCCGGTGGCTGAAGGGTCCAGCGTCGGCGTGGTCATCGTCGCGCCGGATGCCGATCGCCCGCCGCATTCGGTCGCGGACGGCGGCCCGATGGATCAAATCATCATGGTCGAGCGCTTCATCGCCGGTCGCGAACTGACGTGCGCGGTGATCGGCGACTTCGTCACCGACATCATCGAGATCGTGCCGCTCAAAGGTCTCACTTTCTACGATTACGAGTCAAAATATGCGCCCGGTGGCTCGAAACACGAGATGCCCGCGCAACTTTTACCGGATGTTTACCAATCCATACGTTCCTTAACCCTTAAGGCGCATCAGGCGTTGGGCTGCCGGGGCGTGTCGCGGGCGGATTTCCGTTTCGATGACACAGCGGGCGGGACCGGCGAACTGATCTGCCTGGAAGTGAACACCCAGCCCGGCATGACCGGAACATCGCTGGTGCCGGAACTAGCAGGGCACGCCGGATGGTCATTCGGCGAGCTCGTCCGATGGATGGTCGAGGACGCGAGTTGCAACAGGTAGGATCAGGGTCGCGGTTTTGGTGGCGGGCGCTTGATGCGCCGACGTCAGACACGGCCACATCCTACGTCCATCCGCGTGTTTCCAAGCCCTGGTCATGGAATTTTTCGACGGCGCGAAAGCCGCACGCTGAAGTTGGACGGCAACCCTACAAGCTGCAAATCCCGCGTGGCGAGAAACGCTATCGCGGCCGCCGCCGATCGGCGCGCGGACGGGCCAGCATAATGTTTGCCTGTCTCGGCGTTGCGCTCATGACGGCAGCGGGTGGCATCGTTGCTTCGACGGCGAACGTTTCAAGCTCTGATCTGATGCGATCAGCCAACGACAAGCTGACCACGTCGCTCGTCGCGCTTGGATTCGGCTTGGATCGGATCAGTGTCACCGGACATCACGTCACCAGTGATCGAGATGTCTTCGATGCGCTGGATTTGCCGAACGTCGCAACTTTGTGGCAGCTGGATACGATCGCGGCACTGAAACGCATCGAGCGTATCTCGTGGGTTGATACGGCGCAGATCACCCGCGTTTTTCCGAGCGGCTTGGATGTGACGATCACCGAGCGCAGCCCGGCTGCCATCTGGAGTCGCGACGGCAAGGATCAGTTGATCGACGTCAGCGGTCGGGTTCTCGGCCCCCTCGATCGGCGCATCGCGAGCCAAAGCCAGAGGCATTTGCCGATCATCGCCGGTGAGGGCGCCAATACGGATGTATCGTTATTGATGACGGCGCTCGGGCGTCATCCGCAGCTGCAAGCCCGCGTGCTGCGTTCGGAACGGATCGCGGAACGGCGCTGGCGCATCGTCCTCAAGACAGGCACCGCGATTGAACTTGCCGCCGAACGCGAGATTGAAGGTCTCGATCAGGTCGCGACGGACATGACGCTACGCAAAGCCCTCGATGGAGGTCCGGTGGTGATCGACGTCAGGACGCCGGGCCGCATCACGATACGTCCCCGAGCGGCGCAGACGGCGAACAACGCCGCAACGATCGTGAGCCGCTAGCCATGGCAGATCGGCGCGGGCAGCATCGGCACTTCGGAATTCTCGACATAGGCACGGCGAAAGTCGCGGCGGCGGTCGTCGTGGCTCAGCGGCAAACCAGCGAAGCGTCACCATCGCTGCGCCTCGCGGGTCTCGGCGTGCAGCGAGCAAAGGGCATGAAGGCTGGTGTTTTAACCGATCTCGACGAGGCAGAGGCGGCGGTGCGCGCAGCCATCGGCCAAGCCGAGCGGGCGGCGGGCGTCAGTATCGACAGCGTCACCGTTTCGGTCGCCTGCGGACGGCTGCGCTCGCAACATTTCACGGCCAACGCCGACATAGAAAACGGCATCGTCTCAGATGCCGACATGCTCCGCTTGATGACGGGCGGGCGGGCGTATGCAGAACGCGACGGCCGCGCGCTTTTGCATATGAACCGTATCGGTGTTCGGCTCGACGGGGCGCCGGGCATGACCGATCCGCGCGGCCTGGCAGCGCGCCGCATGGCGGCTGATTTGCACGTCGTCACAGCCGATGACGCGCCGTTGCGCAATCTTCTGCTCCTGATTGATCGCTGTTATCTGGCCTGCGACGGGCTCGTCGCATTGCCCTATGCCAGCGCCCTGGCGGTGACGACTCCAGAAGAGCGCGACTACGGCGTCACCTGCATTGATTTCGGCGCCGGCACTACATCGTTCGCGCTGTTTGCCGACGGCCGCTTGGTCGGCGCTGACGTGGTGCCGGTCGGCTCGCAGCACATCACGTTCGACATAGCAAAGTCGTTGCAGACGCCACTCGTGGAAGCCGAGCGAATCAAAACGCTTTATGGCACACTCGCGTCGGCCCAGTCGGATGACCATGAAACGTTCTCGTACCCCCTCGTGGGCGAGGACGATACTGCCGCTTACCAGATCACAAAGGCGCAGCTGACGGCCATCATCAGGCCGAGGGTCGCGCAAATTCTGAAGCTGGTTCGGGAAAGGTTGGCGGACAATCCCGCCAGTGCTTTCGCAGGTGAAACCATCGTCGTGACCGGGGGAGCCAGCCAGCTCTTGGGCCTCGCTGAATTCATCGCCAATGATTTTGGGCGCCCCGTCCGGCTCGGCCGCCCGCTTGGCGTTGCCGGTTTGAACGACAGCGCGTCGGGTCCGCAATTGGCGGCCATCTGCGGTTTGGCATTGGCCGCCACTTATGGCGACGACGGCTTTGCCCGTCACCATGGTGATCGACCGACGTCGGCTGGATACCTCGGGCGCGTTGGCTCGTGGTTGAAGGCTGGCTTTTAACGAGCCGATCGTGCAGGCGAGAGTTCGATCGTCGTGCGTTGAGTTTTATAAAGCGTAGTTCGGTGGCACACCCCGCCGCAACCGCGACAACGGGACACAAAAGGCGTCGTCATGAGCATCAAGCTGCAACTGCCGAAATTGGTCGATGTTAAACCTCGCCTCACCGTGATCGGTGTCGGCGGCGCCGGATGCAACGCGGTCAACAACATGATCGCGGCCGGCCTGCAAGGCGTTGAGTTTGTCGTTGCCAATACGGACGCGCAATCGCTCGCAGCATCGAGTGCGGAAACCCGTATTCAGCTTGGAACAAATCTGACCGAAGGCCTTGGTGCTGGATCAAGGCCGGAAATCGGTGAAGCCGCCGCCGAAGAAGCGATGGATGAAATTCGCGCGCACATGGTTGGCGCGCATATGGTCTTCATCGCGGCCGGCATGGGCGGCGGAACCGGCACCGGCGCGGCGACCGTTATCGCGCGCGCAGCTCGCGAGCTTGGTATCTTGACGGTCGGCATCGTCTGCAAGCCGTTCCAGTTCGAAGGCGCGCGGCGCATGCGCATCGCTGAAGCCGGCGTGCAAACGCTGCGCCATCATGTCGATACGCTGATCGTCATCCCGAACCAGAATCTATTTCGCATTGCCAACGAGCGCACGACGTTTGCCGAAGCCTTCGTGCTGGCCGATCAAGTGCTCTATTCTGGCGTCGCCTGTATCGTCGAACTGGTGCTCAAGGAAGGCCTGATCAATCTCGATTTCGCCGACGTTCGAACCGTGATGAGCGGCATGGGTACGGCGATGATGGGCACCGGCGAAGCGACCGGCGATCGTCGCGCCATTCTCGCCGCCGAGGAAGCCATCGCAAATCCGCTGCTCGATGATGTGACATTGAAGGGCGCCAAAGGGCTTCTTCTGTCGATCACCGGCGGACGCGATTTGACGCTTTACGAGGTCGACGAAGCAGCGAGCCGCGTTCGCCAGGAAGTCGATCCGGAAGCCAATATCATTGTCGGCGCGACGTTCGACGATCAGCTTGGCGATCGGATCCGCGTATCGATCGTTGCGTCCGGCATGGGCCGCCTCGGCGAAATTGCAGATAAGCCCGCTGTCGCCGCTAAAATTCCGCCGCAACAAGCGCAGGCTTTTCCATTTGTGCCCCATCCGCATCCTCATCCGCAGCACGGCTATCAGGGCCAGCCGATGCAAGCTGCGCCGCACCCCGATGCGGATATGCAGCGCCGTTTGAGCGATGTGCTGCAAGCGTCGCAGCCGCCGATGAACGACCTTCAGGAGCAAATTCGCCATGCGCGCGAGACATGGTCTGCGCCGGGCAATGTGATGATCGAAGAAGGTCTTGCGCATTTTCAGCCGATCGCGCTGGCGGGGCTTGCGAGGCCAGCGGCGGCTCACAACACTCCGCCGCCGCCACCAGCTCAATTTCAACCTGCACCACCGGCGGACATTCCACGATCAGCGCGTCGCATGCCGAACGTCGACGACTTTCCGGCGGTCGGCCAAAAAGAATGGCACGCCAAACAAAAAGGCATGGCCGACGCGGCGGCGGAGCGAAAATCAAACGGGTTCTTCGATCGGCTGACGGGTCGCGGCAAACGTGCCGCCGCGCCGGCCGGCGCACAATCGCCATCTCGTGGCAATCCGAATCACACCGATGACACAGACGTGCCGCTGCCGATTTTATTTGGTCGCGATCGGCGATGAATGATGTGGCTGCGGCACGAATTGCCGAACGTCAAGAACGACCTAAGAGCGTAACAGAGTGTAAGAAAGCGTGATTTGTCGCTACCTGACGAAGCAGTTAGCGTCCACTTAACGAACGAGCACAAAGGATCCGTCGCACACGCTGGACACGGTCGAAAAGACCGGCAATCGTGAGCACACTACAACGGATTTGAAGGCTGGTTTGGGGGTGGCAGACCGCATTAATGCTGGGGAGCAGCGGTCCGCTAAGAGAATTTGAGGGACGGCGCAGAATGTCGAATCGATTCATCGGTGCGCGGCAAACGACGCTTGCTCGCGAGATCCATTTGACAGGCACGGGGGTGCACAGCGGAGCCCCGGTATCGCTTACACTGCATCCAGCAGAAGCAGATACTGGGCTCCGCTTTCTCGTCACCAAACGTGGTCGGGTCGTCGCGGAAATTCCAGCGGACGTTGCCTACGTAAAAAATCTGACATTGTGTACGGTGATCGGCGATGACGCCGGTGTGACAGTCGGGACTGTCGAGCATCTTCTGGCGGCGCTTCGCGGCCTCTCCATCGACAACCTCTACATCGAGATCGACAGCAAAGAAGTGCCGATCATGGACGGCAGCTCGGCGGTATTCGTCGATGCGATCGACCGGGTTGGAATTCGTGAGCTGTCGGAACCTCGCAAATATATTAAAGTGCTTAAACCCGTCCGCGTCGATGAGGGCGAGTGTTGGGGTGAACTTGCGCCGCACACCGGTTTCAGCCTCGACGTCGAAATCGATTTCGCCACACCTGTCATCGGCCGCCAACGGTTGCAGTTCGAAATGAGCCCGGGCGTATTTCGCCACGAGCTTTCCAAAGCCCGGACGTTTGGCTTCATGAGCGATGTCGAAAAGCTTTGGAAGGCTGGCTTGGCGCTCGGAGCCGACTTGACCAATACTGTTGCACTCGGCGAAGACAAGGTGATGAACCGCGAAGGACTGCGCTATCCGCAAGAATTCGTGCGCCACAAGATGCTCGACGCGGTTGGCGATCTGGCGCTTGCCGGTTCGCCGCTGCTTGGGGCTTATCGCTCATACAAGGGCGGGCATAAAATCAACTCGATGGTTCTGCAGGCGTTGTTTGCGGATGCCTCGAATTGGGCGATTGTCCATGCTCCGAAGACGCGGACTGCTCGCCCCGCCTTGCCGATGTCCATCGGCGCCGTCGCGGCTGGCGCAGAATAGGTCGTCAGCGAATCGGATTTTCGCTTGGCGCAGTTATGGGCGACGCGATCTCTGATGGTTGCGTCGCGTTCGGCCAGCGGGTTGGCCGCCCGCAACAAACCATATTTCCTACATAGCGTTTCGTGTCGGGGCGAGCGCAACCTAGGCGCGTTGGCCAAGAGACATTTGCTGATTCGCGGTGGACGCAAAGGTCGTCCACGGCATGGTGCATCGGGCGGGTTTCCGATCTGCTACGGGAGTGCTATGCCAGTGGCGTATGGCTGCGGTTATCAGCGCACGCACCGCGCGGCATGTACGATGGATCTGGCGCACGGCAATTGGATTTGATCATCTTGCATAGCAACCCGTCCCAGACACGTTTTGCCGCCGTTTCCGCCGCAGGCGGAGCCGTCGCGACTGTCTGCATGCGGGTCGCTCGCATTTTGGGCCTTGCCTCGCTGGTTGTTCTCGGCGGTTGCGCCTCGTCCGCACCTGATCTGACCGGCGCGCTCAATCCCGATGCGCCTTCGAAAATGTTCGCCGATGGCGACGCGATGATGAATTCAGGACAATTCGACGGCGCTGCAAAGAAATTCGAAGAACTCGATCGCGAACATCCCTATTCGCCCGAAGCGCGTCGCGCCATCGTCATGGGCGCCTACGCCTATTATCGTGCCGGCAAGTCGCCCGAAGCCATCGCATCGGCGGAACGCTACGTGGCGCTGCACCCCGGCACCAAGGAAGCGCCGCTGGCGCACCACATTATTGCTTCGGCTTACTTCGATCAGATAAAGGGTCCGAACCGCGACCAGACGCCGACGCGCAAAGCGCTCGAGCAGCTCAAGACCTTGAAAACCCGCTATCCTGACAGCGAGTATTCGGTGAATGCCGACAATCGCATCCGGATCGCGGATGACAGCCTCGCCGCGTCCGAAATGGAGGTTGGTCGCTATTATTTGCAGCGCAAGAACTACGTCGCTGCGATCAACCGTTTCAAGACCGTTGTCAGCGACTATCAGACGACGGCGCACGTCGAAGAAGCTCTGGCGCGTCTGACCGAATGCTACATGGCGCTTGGCATCACGAAGGAAGCGCAGAACGCGGCCGCTGTGCTGGGTCATAACTTCCCGGACAGCAAATGGTACAAAGATTCGTATGCGTTGCTTCAATCGGGCGGCTTGGCCCCGCGTGAAGACGGCGATTCGTGGATTTCGAAGGCTTGGAAGTCCGTGCCGTCGTTCGGTCTCGGTAGCGCCGGGTAGGTCGCGGCTGCGGCGTCGATGAGGCCTTGGGACTATTTCGCGCCGCTATGATAGCTTCTGTTTTGGACATAACGCGCGCGGCCGGATTTGTCCTGCCGCGCTTTTTGTCGATGACGAACACCACCAGGCAAGGGCGCCAGGGCGATGGCGAAGCAGAGTAAGACGACGACCAAAGTGCAAGGCCAACCCAAATCGAAGGCCAAATCGACGGCCAAGACAAACTCTGAGACCAAGTCAAAGACCGAGCCTCGAATCGACGCCAATTCCAAATCAAAAACCAAACCTGCCGTCCAAGCGCCGTCCGACGCCGTGGCTCGACAGCGGTGGACCGAGATCGCGGCGGACATCACCCGCCATGACGTGCTGTACTACCAGCAGGACGCGCCGGAAATTTCCGACGAAGCCTACGACGCATTGCGTCGGCGATTGGCAGATCTCGAAGCCCAACATCCCGAATTGGCCATCGCAGGAAGTCCGACGCAGAGGGTTGGGGCTGCCCCGCTCGCCGCGTTCGGCAAAGTGCGCCATGCCGTGCCGATGCTGTCGCTGTCGAATGCGTTCGCTGACGCCGATGTTGCCGATTTCCTGGCTCGCGTGCGCCGCTTCCTAAACCTCGGCGAGGACGCGCCGCTGGACGTCACGGCTGAGCCAAAGATCGACGGGCTGTCGATTTCACTGCGCTACGAAAACGGCCTGCTGGTGCACGCGGCGACGCGCGGCGATGGCACCGAGGGTGAAAACGTCACGGCCAATGTCATGACGATTGGTGAAATTCCGCATCATCTCGTTGGCCAGGGCATCGCCGACGTGATCGAAGTACGCGGCGAAATCTTCATGGGCCATGATGACTTTGCGGCGTTGAACGCGGCGCAAGCGCGGGCCGGCGAGAAAGTATTCGCCAATCCACGAAATGCCGCCGCCGGATCGTTGCGCCAGCTCGATCAAGCCATCACGGCGCAGCGCAAGCTTCGATTTTTCGCTTATGCGTGGGGGGCCGCGTCGAAGCTGCCCGGTCCGACACAGTATGATGTTGTGACAACGTTTAAAACCTGGGGTCTTCCGGTCAATCCGTTGATGCAGATCGCCGCGAGCGCCGACGCGCTGCTCGCCTTCTATCGCGACATTGAACAGCGCCGCGCCTCGCTCGGCTACGACATTGACGGCGTGGTCTACAAGGTCAACCGGCTCGACTATCAAGAGCGGCTCGGCTTCGTGTCGCGCTCGCCGCGCTGGGCCATAGCTCACAAATTCGCCGCCGAACGGGCAACGACGATCCTGCGCGATATCGAAATTCAGGTCGGCCGCACGGGCGCACTGACGCCGGTGGCGAAGCTTGAGCCGGTCACTGTCGGCGGCGTCGTCGTCTCGAATGCGACGCTGCATAACGAAGATGAAATCGCGCGCAAGGATATCCGCATCGGCGATACGGTCGTGGTGCAGCGTGCCGGAGACGTCATCCCGCAGGTCGTCGAAGTGCTCATCGACAAGCGGCCGGCATCGGCAATCGCGTTCCAATATCCCGTCGTCTGCCCGGTTTGCGGCAGCCATGCGGTGCGCGAACAAGACGACAAGACCGGCGTCTCCGATGTCGTTCGCCGCTGCACGGGCGGGTTGATCTGCCCGGCGCAAGCGAAGGAACGCTTGAAGCATTTTGTGTCGCGCAATGCCGTCGATATCGAGGGACTGGGATCTGAAAAAATTGAATTTCTGTTCGATGATGGCCGGATCAAAACACCTGCGGATATTTTCACGCTGGCGGCGCGTAATGGCGACCACGCTGCGCCGCTACAAACCCTGAAGGGTTTTGGCAAAACCTCGGTTGATAAAATATTCAAGGCCATCGATGCCCGCCGCACGGTGCCACTCGATCGGTTTTTGTTCGGGCTCGGCATCCGCCACATCGGCGAAACAACAGCAAAGGACCTCGCCAAAGCCTATGGCTCGATCGAAGCGCTCACCGCTGCCGCCATGGCCGCCGTCGTCGGTGGGCCGGACAGTGACGCTTACCGCGAGATCGACGACATCGAAGGGATCGGCGCGACCGTCGTCGACGCGTTGATCGGATTTTTCGGCGAGCCGCATAACGCCGAGCAGGTCACGCAGCTTCTGCATGAGATCACGGTTGCGCCATTCGTCCGGGCGGTCGCCAGTGACAGCGCGGTCGCTGGAAAAACGGTGGTGTTCACCGGCACCTTGACACGGCTGGCGCGCAGCGAAGCCAAGGCGCAGGCCGAACGGCTCGGCGCCAAGGTGGCCGGCTCAGTGTCGAAGAAAACCGATTACGTCGTCGCTGGCAGCGACGCCGGATCGAAGCTCGACGCGGCGCGTGCCCTTGGCGTGACGGTCCTGACCGAAGATGCCTGGCTTGCGTTGATTGCTCAGAATTGATCGCAGTGCCGATCGACCGTGGGCTCGATTTCGACATGCAGTTCGCCATTGCGCATCACCAGCCGCACGACCTTGGAAAACTCCAAAAAATCTTTGTTTGATGATGATTGGCGTCCATCGAGCATCGAATAGGGGCGGTGCGGCGCGGCACTCAATTCAAAAATTGGGGTCATGGTCGGGTTTCCTATCGAGTTGCGATAGGGGCACGATATATAGGCAATGCTTTGCCGACTGTGCCGCGCGTGACAGGTGCAGTGTTGAAAACCTATAGCGGAGCAGTGGCAGCGCTGAGCCATCGCCGCGTGGGCTCGTCGACCTGATCGGCGAGGATCTTGTCGACCCGGGCGTGATAGGAATTCAACCATGCGCGCTCACTGGCGGAGAGTTGAGCCGCGACGATGAGACGGCGATCGATGGGTGCCAGCGTCAGCGTTTCGAACGCCATCATCGGTCTGTCACCGGCGTCGATCGGCGCAGCGTCCGTGACGAGCACCACATTCTCGATGCGGATACCGTAGGCGCCTTCCTGGTAATATCCTGGTTCGTTCGACAGCAGCATTCCGGGTGATAGCACCGCCATGCCGCCGCGCGATATCGACTGCGGACCTTCGTGGACGGACAAATAGCTGCCGATGCCGTGGCCCGTGCCGTGGTCATAGTCGCAGCCGATGTCCCACAGAGCGCGACGCGCAAACGGATCGAGGTCGATGCCGCGCGTGCCTTTGGGAAAGCGTGCCGTGGCGATGGCGATATGGCCCTTCAAGACCGCCGTGAAGCGTTGGCACATCTCGTCGCTCGGTTGCCCGATGGCAACGGTACGCGTGATGTCGGTGGTGCCGTCTTGGTATTGCGCGCCGCTGTCGATGAGGAACAGTTCGCCCGGCTGCAAAATGCGATTGGTATTCTCCGTCACACGATAATGCACGATAGCGCCGTGCGGTCCGGAGCCAGAGATCGTTGCGAAGCTGATCTCGCGCAGCGCGCCGGTTTCGGCCCGGCAGGCTTCGAGGTGCTTGACGCTTGTGATCTCGTCGAGCGTGCCGCCCGCTGCGGCGTCATCCAGCCAACACAAATAGCGCGCGATGGCGACGCCGTCGCGGATGTGGGCCATGCGAGCGCCGGAAATTTCGGCCGCAGATTTGATGGCTTTCGGCAAGATGCAGGGGTCGCGGCCAGGACTGATTGTCTTGCCACCGAGCGTCCGCTCGAACCACGCAGCAGCGCTGTCGGTGTCGACGCGCACGCGCTTGGCGCCTTTGCGAAGACTTTTTAGCCGTTCGACCAGTGCGGCCGGCGGTAAAATTTTCGCGAACCCCGCCAAGTGCTGCCGCACGGTCGCGTCAATTTTTTCAGGCGCGATGAAGAGCTCCGCCTTGCCGCTCGCGGGCACAATCGCGAACGCCAGCGCCACCGGGTTATGGGCAACATCGCTGCCGCGAATGTTGAGCGCCCAGCAGATGCTGTCAGGTAGGGTGAGCACGGTGGCATGCTGGCCATCGGCTTTCAGAATTTTTTGAATAGCGGCAATCTTCTCATGGGGCGATTGACCGCTGAGCTCGGCCGGATGGACAACGACCGGCGCCGAAGATGCTGCGGGGCGCTGTCTGCCCCAAAGTTTGTCGATCGGATTTTTCGAGACGGCTTTCAGCGCGTGGCCTTTGGCGTTGAGAGCGACGGACAGCCGGCGGGCTTCATTGATCGTGTGCAGCCAGGCATCGAAGCCGACAATGGCGCGTTTGCCGAGGTTTTCGCCAAGCCATTCGGTGAGGCGCGGGCGTGCCAGCAGCGATACTTCGAACACGGTCGTGTCGGTTTCGGCCTTGGCTTGCACCGTGTAGCGTCCGTCGATGAACAGCGCTGCCGACGTGCGCGTGACGACGGCGATGCCGGCTGACCCGGTGAAGCCGGTCAACCATTGCAGTCGTTCGGCCGATGGCGGAACGTATTCGCCCTGATGTTCGTCGGCGCGGGGAATGAGAAACGCATCGAGCTTCGCTTTCGCCATCCATGCGCGCAGGCTGGCGACGCGGTCGGCGACATGGCTCGGGCCTGAGGCGGGTTCGAAGGTCTGGAACATGCGTGCGGTTTTAGAGCATCGCAGGGGCGACTGGAAACCTGAATTGTGCGGCATTCAAAGGTCGTGGCGGCGACGGCCGATCAGCGCCGCCTCAAGGTCAATGTCGACCACCCCGTAATCCGATCATGCTGGACAAGATGAAATCCAGCGGTGCGATACGCCGCCAGCACCTGCGGCGCTTGTGGGATGAGAATGCCGGAGAGCAGCAAGGTTCCGCCCCTCGCCACCGTCCGCGCCATGGCGGGAGCGAGGCTGATCAGCGGGCCAGCCAGGATATTGGCGATGACCAGATCGAACGGCGGTGATTGACGCAGCCACATGTGATCGACGCCCGACGCCGTGGTCAGCGCAATCCGCGATGCGACGCCGTTCAGACGGACATTTTCGGTGGCGACCTTCACCGACTGGGCGTCGAGGTCGGTGGCGATGATATCGGCGTGTGGTAGGGCCTTCGCGATTGCAATCGCAAGGACGCCAGAGCCGCAACCGAGATCGAGGACGGTGTGAAACGCGTGGCGACGCGTCAAGCGATCGATGGCCAGCAGGCAGCCGTGCGTTGTGGCGTGGTGGGCTGTGCCGAAGGCTTCTCCAGCGTCGATCAGGATCGATTTGGGCCCGTGGGGGACACGGCCGGCATCATGGCTGCCATGGATGGTGAAGCGGCCGGCTTCGACTGGCGGCAGGGCGGCTTGCGACAGCGCCACCCAATTCAGATCCGGCACATCGTCGCTGACAAATCTCGGCAACGGGTGAGCGATGATGGCTGCGAGTTCGGCCGCGAAGTCGCGCGGCAGCAGCACCGTATCGACGGCATCGAAATAGGCCTCGATTCGCCAGGCACCGGGGCCATTTTCAAAGACGGTGAGCGCATCGGGTGGCGGCTCGACGAAGTCCTGCAATGCATTGCCGACGCTGTAGGCGAGCTGGCGATCGGTGAAGTCGGCCGTGACCTTGCGGAGTGACATCCGGATCAGGCTTTTGGCGCAGCGTAAGCGCCGCTCAACTCTGCTCCTTCCGGACTGAGCGGGTCGGGCAGCGTTTCGAGATACATATCCCACTTACTGTCGATGTGGGCTGCCGCGTCGGCCGGAGACAATACCGTCAAGCGGCCGTCGGCTTCCTCGCGAACGATGCCGTCACGCACCAGGCGAGCGAGCGCATCCTCGATGTCGAAGTCGACGGCGACGCCGAATGCTCTCTTCAAATAGTTTTCGATCGCGGCGTCGATGGCGGGCAAATCGGATCGGTGCGCTGGCTCCTTCGCCAAAACACAATATAAAAGCATCTCTTCCTTGATGTCTTCCTCAGCGCCGCGCGAAGCAATCTTGAGGATCACGCCGCGATTGTCCGCCATGGTGTGGAAGTACAGGTTCTGCGCCATTACAACCATGTAGCGCTGCTTCTGGTTCATGAAGCCCATGGCTTGGCGGAAGGCTACTGAGCCGAGACCAACGGCGGCACCGGCGGCTGCAATCGGATTGGTTGTCAGCAGCGCGATTTTGCCGGCCGCGCCAACGGCGCCCATGCCAAGGCCGCCACCGGTGCTGAGGCCAAGCCGAAGTTTGTCCATCATGCGGAACCGCACTTGCGTGTTCGGAAACACCATCTCAATGTCGGTACGCGGGATATTTTTGAAGAGCTTGAGATAGATGTTGCCGTCGCTGATGCCGGGCGGCAGGCCACAGCGCAGCTTGGTGACTTTCTTCTCAGCGCTGGCGCGATCGAGTTTGTCGCGGGCCATCAGCTCTTCGACGCGAACGTTGAACGGCTTGAGCTTGAACAACAGAAACAGCCGGTTGAACACCGGCACATCGAATTCTTCTTTGCGCATGAAGCCTTGAATTCGGCGCCGTTCGTGCTTTTTGTTGGTCGCGCCGCGGTAGTAGATGAGAATATCTTCGAACGCATCCATATCGACCATCAAGTCGAGCCCGTAATGGCTTTCGCGGGTTAAGATCAGCGCCACGTCTTGCGGATCGATGCGCTCGAAATTCGCGCGTTGCAGAAGGCTTTCGACGCCCTGCACGACGCGCGTCTTGAGGATCGCGCGGTCGCCTACGCTGAACTGCCGTGTGATCAGTAGATCCGTGTCCGGCGAAAACGCTTCGTAGGTCTGCTCCAGGTCGAGCAGCATGGCGTGGTATTGTTGTTGGCGCCAATAATCGAGGAAGCGAAAAAAGCGCCGTGCCTCCTTGGCCTGGCCTTTGCTCCAAACGTGATCCAGCGTTAGGCGATCGAGCAGGGCGTGGCGTGTGACCGGAATGAACCGTTCGCGCTTGCGCTCGCTGTCGGGTGCCAAAACATCTTTGACCGCCGCGCCGGCCGATGCGGGTGTGCCGGAACTGTCAATCGCGACATCGCGTTTTGATCTGAAGCGATCAAAGATCGATGCACTTTTTCGCGGCCGCGCAACGTCTACCAACGCCATGATCGTCAACTCCAATTGGTCGTTCGCCGAACCGCAGTTTTCCGTGTGCGACAGGCTTTGGCCGAGGCGCGCCCTGCGGCCCCCAAAGCCATTTGGTTTTACCGGTTCGAAAGATGGCTTGTCGAGACTAACGCCAGAAGCATGGCGCGTTTTCGCAGCACGGCACCGCTAAAGGCTAAGGCGCAGTTACGCTCAGATGAGGAAATCATGCGATTTTTACACATCTCTTCGGCAATGCGTGACTACAACCTCAGGGCATTCATCTAAGTCGTTCATAACTGCATTTGTTGCCACAAGAGCGCCATGGTTCCGCTACGATCTGTTTCAGATGGGCAGTGCATCGGCGGGGGCGTCAGGTGGGGTTTGGAGTTCTGCAAAGACTTAGCATATCCGTTATGGTTGTGCTCGGATGTAGCTTAGCGGTCGCCGACAGCGCGGGTTCGGAAGAATTGATCGTGCCGTTTTCCTGTCAAATGCAGGGCAACGAGCCTCGGCTGACCATGGCGCCGGAGACTACTTACACGATCTATGGCGGCCGCGATGAACAGTCATTTTCGTCGTGCGGTGGTGGTGCAAGCGGTCGCTGCGTGACGATGATGGTGCATCGCTTCACATTGAGCTGCGCGGGAAAGCGACTGCCTTGGTCCAGGTTCGCGGCAGCCGCGCGCGAGCACGGCATCAAACTACCCTCTGCCTTGCCGATCGGCTACGCGCCCGTCAGTTCGCTGGCGGGCCGTTTCGTCTTACCGGCACTCACAAAGTCCCGGTCGAACAGCGCCGTGATGTCGGTCGCCACTCAAGACTTGTCGCCGGATAGCGTCGTCGAGGCCCCCGATCTCGGTGCAAAAGGCGGTCAAGGCCATCCCGCATGGCAAACCATCGTCCGGGCCGATTCGATGCCGACGGCCGAAAGTGGCCTCGGCCGTGTGGCCGGAACGGTTGCGACGCTGATGCTCATGCTGACGGCGGTGAGCGTGGTTGCGGCCGGCCGATGGCGCGGCATTCGCCAGTGGCCAAGTTTTCTGGCCGTCGCCAGCGGTCCAACGCGCCGTCGGATTGGCCGTCGATTTGGCCCCCGTCTTCAATCTGGGGTTAAAACTCTCGTCAGCGAGTCAATTGCGACGGGCTATCGAGCAGCGACCGCCAGCTTCAATGCGTGGCAGCAGCGCGAGGCGGCGAGCCCGCACGACAAGCTGTCCAGTGCCGCCCACATTTTGCAGGCGCGATTGGCAGAGACGGACCTGTTGGTTGCAACGTTGGCCGATGGCTTGCTGCTGCGCGACGTGCTGCAAGCAGAAATCGACCAAGTGCGCGACCGTGGCATGGAAACGGAAAAAAACTTGAGGCGGCGGGATCCGGAAAAGTCGGCGGCTACTTTTCGTACGCTGCTGCGCGAATTGGATCGAATTTCCCGAATCGCACATGGCGCGACCCAGGCACATCAACCCCAAGTCGACGTCGAGGACGCGCAGCGCTCCGTCGACATGCCGCGCAACGCTAGTGAAGCGTATCGATTGCTCGGGCTCAATGCCGATGCTCCACCGGCGGTCGCAAAAAAGCTCGTCGATGCGCTGCGCATGACCTGGCATCCGGATTATGCGCGTGATGATCGTGACCGTAATCGGCGCGAGGACCGTATGAAGCAGATCAATGCGGCGTGGGACATGATCAAACACCGGCGCGCGGCAGCATAGGCGCGTTCAGACAACAAAAAACGGTGCTGCTCATCGAGCGGCACCGTTGTTGCTTTATGATTGAGCCGTTCTTTCGAACGGTACGTTGATTAGGACGAGTATTGGTGTGCGACCGGCAACATCCGTAACTGCTCGTCGGTCAGAGGGGCGATGTCTTCAATAAATTTCAAAGCCGAAGCATGGTTTTGATGACCAACTTGATCCGGCCGACGCAAGGCTTCCCCCTGCGCAAATTTTGCCCGGCGGCCGCTCGTGACAGCTGACTTATCACTCAAAATCTCACGATATTCGCTCATGGATAGCTCCCAATCCAGGTTCTACCCTCCCAACTCAATAGTCACCCCTAGGTTCCACGCCCCCCACGGGCATGAGCGCAATTTCAACGCACGCAGGTCCGACACTGCCAATCGATTGGGGCAAGATGACGGTGATGCGTGTCGAGCTTATGCGAGCACAATAGGGTCGGCGCGTCATCTCCGCCGCTACAACAGATCGACAAAACTTGCGACGACGCGCTTGGTCGTTCCGTCATCAAAGTCGATCGTAAGCTTGTTGCCGTCGACGGCTGTCACGGTACCGTCACCAAATTTTTCGTGCTGGACACGCGTGCCTTTCTGAAATCCGGGCGCGCTCGCCGATGACGACGCCACCAGCTCGCCTTCGAGTGTGACCGGTCCGCGTGGTTTTTTACTGTCGCGACCAGAGTTCCAGGTTTGCTGTGCGCGTTGCCATCCGGGCGTTTGATAGGTCGACGCGAATGGTTGCGCTGTCGACGTGCGGTCGAAACGGCTGGCAGCGGACGAATTTCCATAGCCGTAATTGTGCGTGATGCCCCCATAAGGCGTTACGCTTTCGAGGATATCGACATGCGCTTCCGGCAATTCGTCGACGAAGCGCGACGCGATGGCCGACTGATACAGGCCGCGATTGCGCCGGTTCTGCGCGAATGAAATTTTTGCAAATCGCTTGGCGCGCGTGATGCCAACGTAAGCAAGCCGACGCTCCTCCTCCAGCCCAGCCTTGCCACTTTCGTCGAGCGAGCGTTGATGCGGAAACAGGCCTTCTTCCCAACCGGGCAAAAACACGGTCGCGAATTCGAGGCCTTTGGCGGCGTGCAGCGTCATCAGCGAAACGCGTTCGCCGTCATTGCCTTTGTCGGCATCCATGACCAGAGAGACGTGTTCGAGAAATCCGGCGAGGCTGTCGAAATCGTGCATGAAGCGCACAAGTTCTTTCAAGTTTTCAAGCCGGGTCTGAGCTTGCGGGCTCTTGTCGGCCTGCCACATGGCGGTATAGCCAGACTCGTCCAGAATGCGTTCGGCAAGCTCGGTGTGGCGCATGCCATCCAGCTGCCCGCGCCAGCGTTCGAAGGCGCGGATCAGATCAGATAGAGATTTGCGGGCTTTGCCAGCGAGTTCATCGGTCTCGACGATCTCGCGCGCCGCTTGGTATAATGAGGTTGCGCGCGCACGTGCCAAATCGTGCACCCGCTTGACAGTGGTATCGCCGAGACCGCGCTTGGGCACATTGACGATGCGCTCGAACTTCAAATCGTTGGATGGGTTGGCGACAACCTCGAGGTAGGCGATCGCATCCTTGATTTCCTGGCGTTCGTAAAATCGCGGGCCGCCGATGACGCGATAAGGCAGCCCAAGGGTGATGAAGCGATCTTCAATGACACGCATCTGGAACGAGGCCCGCACCAGAACCGCAACGCCGTTGAGCGGCTGTTTGGCGCGTTGGATATTCTCGATGTCGTCACCGATCGAGCGAGCCTCGGCTTCGTCGTCCCAGAAGTTTGCGACGGCAACTTTGTCGCCGAGCGCGCCATCAGTGAACAAGGTCTTGCCGAGGCGGCCTTCGTTCTTGGCGATCAAGCACGATGCCGTTGCCAGAATATTTCCGGTCGAGCGATAGTTGCGTTCGAGCCGAATGACTTTGGCGCCCGGAAAATCTTTGTCAAAGCGCAGGATGTTTTCGACTTCAGCGCCGCGCCAGCCGTAGATCGATTGATCGTCGTCGCCAACGCAGCAGATGTTGGGGCAGCCTTTGGCGAGAAAGCGCAGCCATAAATATTGGGCAACGTTGGTATCCTGGTACTCGTCGACGAGGATATAGCGAAACCGCCGATGGTAGTCGGCCAGGACATCGGGATGCTCGCGAAACAGCCGTAGGCATTCGAGAAGCAGATCGCCGAAATCGCAGGCGTTGAGTTCCTTCAGGCGTGCTTGGTAGGCGGCGTAGAGGTCGCGCCCTTTTCCGGCCGCGAACGAAAAGGCGTCGGCGGCTGGCACTTTATCCGGCGTCAGGCCCTGATTTTTCCAGCCATCGATCAACCCGGCGAGTTGCCGGGCCGGCCAGCGCTCTTTGTCGATATTCGCGGCTTCAAGAACCTGTTTCAGCAAACGAAGCTGGTCATCGGGATCGAGGATCGTGAAGCCTGATTTTAGGCCGACGAGTTCGGAATGACGGCGCAGAATTTTGACACCGATAGCGTGGAACGTACCGAGCCACGCCATGCCTTCGACGGCGCCGCCGATCAGCGTGCCGATGCGCTCCTTCATCTCGCGCGCCGCCTTGTTGGTGAAGGTGACGGCGAGGATTTGTGACGGGTAAGCGCGATTGGTCGCCAGAATATGTGCGATGCGCGTGGTCAGGACGCGCGTCTTTCCGGTACCCGCTCCGGCAAGGACCAGCAGCGGGCCTTCCGTCGATTGAACCGCGTCCCGCTGTTCCGGGTTGAGGCCGTCGAGATAGGCGGGCGCCTGGTGAGCCGCGGCGATGGCACGAGCGGAAATCGACGACGCGGGAGCATTCAAGCGCGCAGCATCGGCATCTGGGGCTCGCCGCTCGGGCGGCGCTTCCGGCAGATCGAACGGCGGATCATCGGCCGCGTCGTCTCGATCAGGCGTCTGATCGCAACCGTGATCGTGATCAGCGGTCTCTGAGCGTGTTGCAGTCATTCCAGGGAGGTAGCGTATGCACCTTCGTCCTACAACTGGCGGATTTGCGTTTTAGGCTTGAAAGTTGTTGCGAGTTCTGTCGATCGCGGGGGTCGCCCACAGTGTGGGCAACAGGCTGGAATTCCGCCAAGTTTTCAGTTCAGGGATGGGTCGTGGTGTGAGATAATGCGGCGCGCAGTCGGGGCGCAATTTGCTCTCGGCGACGCGCGCATGGCATCGCCTGACACGTCAGCGTGCCAACACTGGCAAACGATCATATCAATTGAGACGCCGGGCGCGACGAAGCCCGCACCAGGCCCCGTTCCATGAACAACGCGCTACTGTATTTCGGTGGGTTTTTGGTCGTTATGCTCGCGGCACTATTTGCCGTACCGTCGATGGTGGATTGGAATGGCTACCGCGGCGTCTTCGAAGAAGAAGCCAGCAAGGTGCTCGGGCGCGACGTCCGCGTCAGCGGCGCGGTCAACTTGCGGCTGCTGCCGACCCCGTATGTAAAATTCGAGAAAGTGCGCTTGGCCGACGTCTCCGGCCAGACCGGCGAGCCATTCATTCGCGCCGAAAGCTTCACCATGTGGCTGGCCGTCTCGCCGTTGATGCGCGGCGTGCTGGAAGCCAACAAGGTCGAACTCGACCGGCCAGTCCTGAACTTGGCGCTGGATGGGCAGGGCGGCGGCAACTGGTCGAGCATCCGCTTGCAGCCGGGCACTTTGCCTTTCGTCCCGCGCGATGTGACGCTGCATTCGGTCAAGCTGATCGACGGAACCCTCGGCATGTACAATGCCGCCTCGCAATCGATTGTCCGCGTTGAACAGATCAATGGCGAACTTTCGGCGGATGGTCTCGCCGGGCCATTTCGTTTTGCCGGCACGGCGGCGTGGGGCGGCGAAAAGCGCGACATCCGGTTTTCGACAACGGCTGCCGAGGGCCAAGGCGGGTTCCGCATCAAGGCTGCGACGCGGGGCGAAACAAGTAAAAACAGCCTGGTGTTCGACGGCAGCGTTGAAGGGTTCACAAGCAAGCCAAAGCTGACAGGCGAGTTGACCGGTGCTTTCCCACTGCCGATGGCCCCTGGCACGGCAGCCGACGTTGGCGCCTCCACAGCCATCGGGTCTGCTGCCAAGAATGATCCGGTGCTGCGACCGACGCTTGAGCTCACGGCTTCGGCGAGTGCTGACGCCAGCGGCGGAGCATTGAAAGATGTCGTCTTATCGGTTGCCAACGCCGCCGAACCGCAAACGATGAGCGGAAGCGCGTCGGCGCGCTGGACCGACGCGCCGCGACTTGACGTTCATTTGACATCGAAGTGGCTCGACTTGGACAAATTGGCCGGCGGTCACGGTCCGGATGCTTCGTTCGAACAGATCAAGACACTGACCCTCCAGCTCCTGCGCGAAGTGGCGGGCGACGGCAAAGCCAGGGCGCGTATCGATCTTGAGCAAGTCAAAATTGCTGGGGAAACGGTCGGCGGATTGAAGATCGACGCCGAGCGGAGTGATGGCGTCATTCGCATTTCGCAACTGAATGCGGGCTTGCCTGGCGGTTCCCGATTGTTGCTGTCGGGCGACCTCAAAAACGATGCCGGTCAGCCGGATTTTTCGGGACAGGTTTTTGTCCATGGAACCAGTTTGGCGCGATTGAAAGCGTGGGCGCACAAGTCCGGCGTCGACATCGACATCGGTTCGAACGGTGAATTTTCCATCGATGGCCGCGTCCGAGCCGGTGCCAATCGATTTGATCTGACGGAGGCGTCTGTCATCGTCGGCGGACGGACGATGACCGGCGACGTCAGTATCATCGATGATGGTCACCAGCGGGCCGAAATCACCATTGAAAGTGCTGAACTCGATAGTGCCGACGTGTTTCCGACGATGACACGAAATCTCGAAGCGGCGGTCGCATCGGTATTATCCGGCACCGTGATGCCAGAGTCGGCCGCCGCACCAGCGTCCATCGGTGCGACGGTGACGACGGCCAAGCCGCTCGCCGATCTCGATATCACGCTGCGCGTTCTAGCCGGCGAATTGCGGCACAACTCCAGGATTTATCGTGATGTCGATGTGCGTCTGACACTGAAAGATGGAGACATCCGCATTGCGTCGGCGA
Organism: Hyphomicrobium sp.; assembly: GCA_021732485.1. GTDB lineage: Bacteria > Pseudomonadota > Alphaproteobacteria > Rhizobiales > Hyphomicrobiaceae > Hyphomicrobium_B. Next base: position 9,238 of record JAKFUV010000006.1, on the reverse strand, counting down.
ACTTCGCCACCGCATCCGGATTGACGGTGCATGCCGACGGCGGAGTTCAGGATGCTCGCAGCCGGCCGAAGGGCACGGTCGCATTCGACGTGACCGCAGCCGATGCCGCCGCCATGCGCGACGCCGTCGCGTTGTTCGATCTGGATCATATCATCAGCGCGGAGCGCGCCGCGAACCTGCCGTCGATGCGCCTTGCCGGGCTGTTGCGCTTGGGGCAGCCAGATCTCGACGGCGCAGCATTGACGATCGATGGCATGGTCGGCGCCGCGCGTGTCAGCGCCAAGGCGCGGTTCGAGGGCGGCCTCGCTGCCTGGCGATCGACACCGAGTGAGGTGCATGTGACGGTCGACGGAGACGACATCCGCGACATCCTCGTTTTGGCCGGCGGCGATGCGGCAGCGCCAGCTTCGAGCGCACCGAGAGCGACGCTGGCCGCATTCACAATGGCCGGCATTCTCGATAAGGCTGCCGTCGCGGCGATCGATGTCGATGCTGACGGCTTGAAGCTCGGCTACTCCGGGTCCTTCAGTCTCGGCGCGGATAATGCGGTTTTGGCCGACGGTACTGCAGCCGTCACGGCGCGCGATGTCCGGGACGTGTTGGGTCTGGCTGGATTGTCGCGGTCGCGTGGGATGACCGGCGCGGCGGTCGACGGGCGCTTCGATGTTGCATTCCGCAATTCTGCCTGGACGGTCGCATCGCGTGGCTTTGGCATTGGCGGAGCGACGCTGAGCGGGACGGCGACCGTGACCGGAAGTGACACCGGGCGATCGAAAATCGAGGGCGACATCACGGCCAACCGCGTTTCCGTTGCGGGGTTGCTCGCCGCTATAGTCGATGATCCGGCGCGAGTCATTTCGGCTAATCCTGCCAGTGACGATGCCGTGCAGGACGACACCATGCCGCGCACGATTTGGCCCGAGGGCCGGTTTGATTTTACATCTCTGGCGAATGTCGACGGGCACGTTCGCCTCGCCTTCGACCAGTTGATTGTCAGCGATGCGCTGACCTCGGGCGCGGGCAAGATGACCTTGGCGTTCGCGGCAAGCAAACTGGCGCTCAACGCCGTGACGGCGCAGGCGGCGGGCGGGCAATTGACGGGAGATATCGTGCTGGAGGGCGCGGCCGACGGTGTCTCCGCCGATGCCAATCTCAGACTTGAGCGCGCCGAGGGTGCCCGGGCGAGCCGGCTCGGAACTGGCCAGTGGGGCTTCGACATTGCCGTCAGCGGGCGGGCGCAAAGTCCTGCCGCTCTCATGGCCGTTGTTGCCGGTCGTGGCACGATCACGACGAGCGACATGCGCGTCGCAGGTCCAAACCTCGCCGTTGTTCGCGGCGTGGCGGAACAGGTTTTAGCGGGCAAACTAGCCAATGACGCTGAGGCGGTCAGCAGCGCTTTAAGTTCGGCGCTGGCGGGAGCTTCGGTTGATATCGGCACCCAGACTGTGGCCGTGACGCTCGCCGATGGATCGGCGAGCATGGAAGCTTTCAGCATCGAGTCAGCCGATGGCCGGTTGATCAATCGGACCTCGGTCGATCTGCTGGGGCTCGGCTTTGAAAGTTCGTGGCGGGCGGCGATTACGCCACCAGCTCGCGCCGATCTGGCTGCGGCCGACATTCCAACGGATTGGGCTCCGACGACGCGGGCGGCCGGATTATCGCCGGTGTTGGTCAGCTATCGCGGCAGCTTCGATGAGGCGATGGCTGCGGCGGGCGTGCCGCCGGTGATTGATGCGAGCGTTCTACCGAAAGAACTCGTTTTGCTGCAGGCCGAGCGCCAAGTGGAAGATCTGGAACGCATCCGACGTTTGGACGAGCAGCGTGCGCGGCTCGATCAAGAACGGCGCAAGGCCCAAGCCGCCGAGCGGGCCGCCGCGCGCGCCAGCCGCGACCAACCGGTGGCGCCCCCGCCGGTCATTCCAGAGTCAGCGCATTCCGAGGGAGCGCCTTCGGCAGACCCATCATCAGTCATTCCGTCTGACGCAGGTGCACTGTCGAAGGAGGGGGCAACTTCAACTGTGACAGTTCAACCAACGCCACCCACGACTGCGACAAACGCAGGTGATGCGACCGGCAATGCCGGGGCATCTGCTCCGCTCGGTGCGGCCGAGGGCTTGGCGCCGTCGGCGGCAACGCCTGGGGATAATCAACCAAGGCCAGCAGCAGCCAAGCCGCGTCCACCACGGCCGGCGCGCGAGGCCGCCCCGCGGATCACGCCCGGCGACGAAATCATGCGTTCATTGAGGTCGATCCCCTAGAGCCCTTCCGGCTTAGATTGACCCATCCTGACTTTTGTCTGATTCGGCAGGCAAGGCACTATACCCGCCGTCGGCAGGATCGGCTCAAGCGGCGGCCCCGATTGCACAGGCGGGTCGATGCCTGTGATCTTCCGGAATGTCAGTTACTCAGCAGCGGCGGGCTCAGGCAACTCCATGTCGCCAGGAACCGGAAGTCCGGCTCGCCGTTGCATGCGGCGCAGCAGCCACACTCTGACGGCACTCGACAGCCCGGCACCATCGCGGTCCCTATCGATTTGGCCGATCAATGCCGCCAGCGTCGCGCCATCTTCGGCGGCTGCGGCTTTCAATGCGAGCCAGAACGGCGCTTCAAGCGAAATCGACGTCCGGTGGCCTTGGATCGAGAATGATCGTTTTTGAGGTCGCATCACGAGACATTTCCTGAATCGAGATCATCATGGTTTTCATCAAGCCGGGTGGGCACGCGTTCAGCGCCGTCGAGCTTGCCGTCGGCGCGCCGCTGCTCTTTGCCGACGATGTCGCGTTCGGCTTTGCTTCGCCCGAACCGCGCGCGGTTTTCCTCGGCTAGTCTTTTTGCTTCGTCCCGCTGGCGGGCTTTGCGCACCTTGTTAAGATTGACAATTTTATCCGACATCGCGTGCACGCGCTCCAAAACACTGGGCTCGAAAAATCACTGGGATCGAGCCCGAAGGCTACGCGATAGCGTCTGCGCACCCGACGACGCCCATCGCGGTTGGATTGGTGGTAAATTCAAACAGCTCATAAGTTCGATACGCACTAGGCGTCGGGGCCGATCATCTTTTCCGGGCGGACGATGTCGTCAAAGTCCTGATCGGTCACGTAGCCGCCGCCGACCGCCTCCTGGCGAAGGGTGGTGCCATTTTTGTGGGCCGTTTTTGCGATTTTCGCCGCAGCATCATAGCCGATCTTGGGGGCCAGTGCGGTCACCAGCATCAGCGATCTGTCCAATCCCGCCTTGATGTTGTCTTCGCGCGGTTCGATGCCGATCACGCAATTGTCAGCGAACGACACAGCGGCGTCGGCCATCAGCCGCACCGATTGCAAGAAATTATAGGCCATGACCGGATTAAACACGTTCAACTCGAAGTGACCCTGGCTGCCGGCGAACGTAAGTGCGGCGTGATTGCCGAAAATCTGCACGCAAACCTGGGTGATGGCTTCGCATTGCGTCGGATTGACCTTGCCCGGCATGATCGACGAGCCCGGTTCGTTTTCGGGCAGCGCCAGTTCACCTAAGCCTGACCGCGGGCCGGAACCCAAAAAGCGAATGTCGTTGGCGATCTTGAAGAGCGATGCGGCCACCGTGTTGATGGCGCCGTGCGAAAACACCATGGCATCGTGGGCGGCCAGCGCCTCGAACTTGTTTGGGGCTGACGTGAACGCAAGACCCGTGATGCCAGCGATCTCCTGCGCGATTTTTTCAGCAAAGCCCTTGGGCGCATTAAGGCCGGTGCCGACGGCTGTGCCGCCTTGGGCGAGCTGCATGAGGTCCGGCAGCGTGCTTTCGATGCGCGCGATGCCATTGGCGACTTGCTGGGCGTAGCCGGAAAACTCCTGGCCGAGCGTCAGCGGCGTTGCATCTTGCGTGTGCGTGCGGCCGATCTTGATGATCGACGACCAAGCATGAGCCTTGCTGTCAATGGCTGCATGCAGATGCCGCAACGCCGGCAGCAAATCGCGGACGATTTGTTCGGCGCAGGCGATATGCATCGCCGTGGGAAACGTGTCGTTCGACGACTGCGCCATGTTGACGTGGTCGTTGGGGTGCACCGGCTTTTTCGATCCCATAACGCCGCCGAGCATCTCGATGGCGCGGTTCGAGATCACCTCGTTGGCGTTCATGTTCGATTGAGTGCCAGAACCGGTCTGCCAGACGGCGAGCGGAAAGTGTTCGTCAAGGCGGCCGTCAATGACCTCCTGGGCGGCCTTGACGATGGCGTCGCCGAGTTCGGCGTCGAGCTTGCCGAGGCTCATGTTGGTGATGGCTGCGGCCTGCTTGACGATGCCAAGCGCGCGGACGATCGGTTTTGGCTGTTTCTCCCAGCCGATCTTGAAATTGCCGAGCGATCGCTGCGCCTGCGCTCCCCAATACCGATCGCCGGCCACTTCGATGGGCCCGAACGTGTCTGTTTCAGTGCGGGATTGGGACATGGGACGGTGCTCAATCTTGCTGGCGATGCCGATGCGGCGGGACGTGCCGCGATAGCATGAGCGCGTGCGCGGCGCGAGCGACCGTCGAGAATGGGCTGCGCGGCGCCTCGTCCCATAGTCTGAAGCTGAGGCTAAATCGATCCGAATTCAGCCGTTATTTCCGTTAATCTTTTCTTAAGTTTCGAAATTTGAGTCGGGTCGAATGAGAGGTCGTTGGTCGTGCGCTGGGGCAGCGCGAGCAACGGCCGTCGGAGCGTAGCGTTGCGTGTGTCGGCACGAGCTGGCCAGATCGCGGCATCATCCGCTGATCGTTCGCACAGTCTTGAGACAGCCTGGGGAGCACACCATGGACACTAGTGTCATCGTCATGATCGTGACGCTATCGATGCCGGATGGGGCCGAGAGCGTGAGCGTCAAGCCGATGGAGACGGCGGCGACGTGCCGCGAGCAAGCGGCGATCGAAGCCAGCGATCCGTTTGTCGCGAGCGTGCTGTGTTCGGAGTTGCGCGATGGCAAACTGGAGCTGAATTTCGCCCGGTCGATCAAACGCAAAATTCCCGAAGCAGTGGTCGAGCGATCGACCGGCTGAGCTTTTGCACCGGCCGACGGCCAACCGCCTAGCTACTTCTTGCGGAACTGATCGAGACTGACGACTTTCGCGCTGGCCTCCGGCGCTGCCTGGTCAACGGCGACTGGGCCGGGGACGGTAGCCGACGATCCGGTCACAGTTGCCGCCGGCAGTGCGGCCGCAGACGCCGGTTGCGGTTGCGGCGCCATTGTGGGCACAGCGCTGACGGGCACGACTGGATCTTTGTCGGTCTTGGATTTGCGTGGTGCGCGGGGCTTTTTGCTCAATGTTGCGCGCGGGCTGTCAGCGCGTGCTTCGCCAACCTGATCGAAGGCTGCATCCATCGTCATCGTATGGCGTGGTGCGGGCATGTGCCGGTCAGATGACGGATCCTCGAACTGCAAGCCGAAACGCACGCTCGGGTCGATGAAGACTTTGATGGCGGCGAATGGAATGACGAGGCGTTCGGGGATGCCATCAAACGTCAGCTTCACTTCGAAGCGTTCGTCGTTGACGATCAAATCCCAGAACCGGTGCTGCAACACGATGGTCATTTCGTGCGGATACTTTTCTTTCAGCCGCTTCGAAAGAATGATACCCGGCGCCAGCGTCAGGAATGAAATGTAGAAATGATGGTCGCCCGGCAGGCCATTTTTGATGGTTTGCTGCAAAACCGAACGCACGACGCCGCGCATGGCGTCCTGTTGCAAGGCTTCGTAATCGATCGTCGGCTCCGTTGCCATTCCCCGCCTTTTCGCACCGCGCAGAAACTTGCCCTGCCGCGTTGGCCGTCGTTGCATCGTCCGCCACTCTCGCCCCAGAGCGAACCCTAAGGCGAAAAGAATGGAGGGCTTCTGTTGCCCGGTGCCCTCCGGACCGCGCCTTACCCGGCTAGGGGCAAGGACTTCGAGTTCAGGCTAATCGCACCGCATTAAGCAGCGAGACGTGCCTCAGCATAGTTGTCATTTGCAACTACTCTGTATGACCCGATGACGGTGGTATCATGCCGGGCAAAAGCTAAGTCCTTTACACGTTCGTCGATCCTAGTTCGCCCCCATAGGATTCTTGCATTGCGCCTTGCGACTCCCGTTCCGGGAGCCGGCCGCAAGGCGCGGCTAAGAAATATGGTGGAGGCGCCGGGTACCGCCCCCGGGTCCGAACCGCTTATTACGACCGCGTTTATCGCCATAGCCGGACGAATCCGGCAGGCTCAATATAGGCCTGCCTGCGAGCAAAACAAAGTGTGTCGTTACGACGAAATTGGCGGCGCGACATCGGGCAACCGGGAAACGCCGTAGTCGAGACGGAGTTGTAAGGCCTAATCGAGGGCCGCAGGGCGGTGCGAGTGCCAACCCCTCGACGGGTCGGCACAGCCGGCCCCGGCAGCCCGGAAGCGAGGGATGTTGATCGACCGGCACGGCGAATCTGGTGATTTCCTGCCCGCGCAGGCACATGAGGGCCGCGTTTCGTGGACGCAAGCAGCCGCCGTGGTCATGGCCGTCGTGGCGATTGTCGCCGTGGCGACGGTGTGCGCGTCGGCGGCAGCCTACGGCTTCGACCGATGGACGGGTCTTGGATCGCCGCGAGCCTACAGGCCGGGCGAACTCGAGGATCTGACCACCGCGCGTCTGGCCATGTTTCTCATAGCGTTTCAAGTCACATCGGTGATCCTAGGGCTGGCGGTTGGAGCAATAGTGCAGGCCATGACCGGCAAGGCAGGTGGCGCGACCGCATCGCTGCTGTCATTTCGAAAGCCGCGCGGCGGCTGGCGCACGGTTGCGACGAGTGTGGCTCTGCTGCTGGTGCTGGCAACGGGCTACGGCGCGGCGATTTTCCTGCACGATCCAGCCAGCATCGTGCATGACGTCGGCCCGTTTGCCGGACTGGTGCGGACCAATTCATGGTGGCTGATCGTGCTGGCTGCGGCTGTCGGCGCGCCGATCGCCGAAGAATTGGTCTTCAGGGGCGTTTTGTTCGGAACACTCACAGCCTCGCCCGCCGGCCCAGTGCTGGCGGCGCTCGTCTCAGCGACGATGTGGGCATCCCTGCACGTCAGCTACTCAGCTTATGGCTTGGCGGCGATCTTTCTGATTGGCCTGTACCTCGCCCGGGTGCGGCAGACCTCCGGCAGTCTGCTGGCGCCGATCGCATGCCACGGCTTCTACAACGCTGCGATCATTTTAGCGCTGATGTCCGTGCCGGAAAGCGTGTTCGTTGGCTGAGACTTGTGAAGGTCTGACGGAATCAGGCTAGAAGCATTTTCCGACGAAGTGGATCCCGGTTCGTCGTCAGAAAATGCGGCGAAGTAAGAGGCTAGAGCGCCGATCTGATTCCATCAGATCGCAAAGCGCTCTAGAAGCACGGCATGGACCAGTATCTCGATCTGCTGCGCCGGGTGCGCACCCAGGGCACGAAAAAAACCGACCGGACCGGTACCGGCACGCTTAGCGTCTTCGGCCATCAAATGAGCTTTGATTTGAGCGCCGGGTTTCCGCTGGTGACGACGAAAAAGCTGCACGTCAAATCGATCATTCACGAATTGATCTGGTTTCTCGCCGGCGACACAACGTTAGATTATCTCCACGCTCACAAAGTTAGAATTTGGGATGAATGGGCTCGCGAAGTCCCCCGCACAAGTCAAATCGTAGACGATCCAGTTTCTGGATTCGATGAGTACGACGCGTTGTCCATCAAGCAGCCGAGCTGTCTCGAACTAGGACCTGTGTACGGCAAGCAATGGAGGTCTTGGATTGGCTTTGACTATAGCAAATTCGAGAAGGACCTAATTGAACAAGGACAGTCAATTGATGCAAGCAGTTATGTCAGGGTAGTAGACCAAATCAAGTTAGCCGTCGAAACACTCATTACTAACCCGGATAGCCGTAGGATCATAGTGTCGGCCTGGAATCCGGCAGACATTCCTGAGATGGCATTGGCGCCGTGCCATTGTCTGTTTCAATTCTATGTCGCCGACGGCAAGCTCTCGTGCCAGCTCTATCAGCGCTCGGCGGATGTGTTTCTCGGCGTGCCGTTCAACATCGCCAGTTACGCGCTGCTGACGATGATGATGGCGCAGGTGACGGGACTAAAACCGGGCGACTTCGTGCACACCTTCGGCGACGCGCATTTGTATATGAACCATCTGGAGCAGGCGGATTTGCAATTGTCGCGCGCCCCGCGTCCGCTGCCGACGTTGGCGATCAATCCGGCGGTGACGTCGATTTTCGATTTCGCCTTCGACGATTTTACGCTGACCGGCTATGACCCGCATCCGCACATCAAAGCAGCTGTGGCGGTTTAGGGCTCACCCATGAAACTTTCCCTCATTGTCGCTGTCGCGGAAAACGGTGTCATCGGCCGTGACGGCGGCTTGCCTTGGCGTTTGTCGTCGGATTTGAAAACCTTTCGGCGCCTGACGATGGGCAAACCGATGATCATGGGGCGGCGCACCTTCAACAGCATCGGCAAGCCGCTTGACGGTCGCGACAACATTGTCGTGACGCGCGACCCGCAATTTTCTGTCGACGGGGTTTCGGCGTGTGACACGGTCGGCGAGGCCGTCACGTTGGCTCGTGTGCTGGCGACAACGCGCGGCGCCGATGAGATCATGATTATTGGCGGCGCCGCGATCTACGACCTGACGCTGCCGATCGCCGACCGCATCTATTTCACGCGTGTGCATGCAAGCCCGGACGGCGATCGGCACTTCGCGACACTTGATCCGCGAACGTGGCGCGAGGTATCGCGTGAGGCTTTGGATCAAGGGCCCCGCGACGACCATGCGGCAACGCTGATCGTCTACGAACGGGTGGCTCGCGAATAACGATCGTGCGATACGGTAAATGCCACGGATATTTGCCGTATCCCGGCCCTTGACGGTCGCTGCCCGCGACCCAATCTGTGCCGCACGAGACGAGACAAAAATTGCGCGATGCGGACCCCTGTCCTATAAGCACTCGCATTCAAGATCCGGCCATGACGCGCATTTCGCTTAATCCCGAAGCCGTGCGGCAGACGCGGACCGATCCTGGCGACGAGCGCGAAGCGCTGTCAGCCGGGTTTGGACTGCGGGCTCAACTCAACAGTCATATGAGGCACTCGATTTATGCCCTGGAGTAATCAAGGCGGCGGCAGCGGTGGCGGCGGCGGCCGAAAAGGCAGCGGCAACGGCGGAGGACCGTGGGGCCAGGGCGGCGGCGGGGGCGGCGGTAATCAACCCCCCGATCTCGATGAAATTCTC
>JAKFUV010000005.1 GCA_021732485.1 Hyphomicrobium sp. | reverse complement strand
GCCTTCACCTGATACGACAGGAACATGCCTTTGTAGACCAGCGTCCGCGTCGACAGACACACGGTGTAGTGGCCGATGTCGCGGCCCTTATAAGCCTCGTGAATGGCATTCGAGACGACCTTGCGGACGAGGAACAGGCGGCGCTCAAACTCATCCTGCGCGGTCACGTCGGCGGGCCGGCCGATGAACACTTGGCGGTGCACCGGCTCGACGCCGCGCACGAGGTCGGAGAGACAGGCGTTGTTCACTGGCACGGAACGCCAACCGATCAGTGGCAGGCCTTCGTCTCTCAGGCAGCGCGCCCAAACGCGTTCGCAATGCGCACGCAGCCGGTCATCCATCGGCATGAAGATATGACCAACCGCAAATTCGCCCGGCTTCGGCAATGAAAACCCGGCGGCTTTGGCCTCTATTGCGAGAAACTCGTGCGGAATTTGAATGAGGATGCCCGCGCCGTCGCCCGAAAGCGGATCGGCCCCGACGGCACCGCGATGCTCCAGGTTTTCGAGGATGCTCAACGCATCTTCGACAATCTTGTGAGATTTCCGCCCTTTCATGTCCGCTATGAAGCCGACGCCGCACGCATCGCGCTCTAAGGCAGGATTGAAAAGGCCCTGCGGCGCAGGGCGACCCGACGCATCGGTTGCGACATCGTCGGGGGGCGGAAGATAACCTTCACTCATGTCGGTCCTCGGGCTGCGCATCTTGGCGCTGTCGTGGTGTTGCGCTAACTGGGCGGTTCGTTTTCGCTCGGTCGTTGTCGGCGGTTTGGATGCGCCGGCGAATTTCTTGCTGTATTGTCGAGCCGTCGCGCCGCACGGCTCAAATTACAGTCGTCACGTCTTTACGGCATAATGTGCCAGCCGGGCCTGTGACCACAGAGAGATTTTTGCATGCCGCCGGGCGTGCACGAAGCCTATCAATTGCGCCGATGGACGTGCCAGCCTCGCATCGCGCGACCGCGAACGATTTTTTGGCTAAAGTCGCTAAACTCAAGACGAAGAGCCTTCCTGCAAATCCGAACGTACCAACGCTGTTGCGACCGCGCGTCATCAAAGCGACGCGTCGATAAAGGTCAGTGCTGCTGACCTATCCCGAATTCTACAGATTTCGAGTTGGGGCACAAGCAGTAAGCGAAGAATTGCATTGGCGCGTCGCTGCGAATGCCGGCCAAGGCTGGCGCGTAATAAAATTACGATGTGACCAGAGCGTCTGCATCGCGGCGCCATAAAAAAAGCGGGCCAGATGCTGGCCCGCTCGTCTGGCATTCATGCTTACCTACCGCTGTCGGTAGCTGTCTCGCTCAAGCGGCTGCCTCAACGGGACCGGTTGCTTCAAGCCGCTGATGTCCGGTGGACTGGCTGATGGCGATACTGCGAGGCTTCATGCGCTCGGGGAGATTGCGCACGAGATCGACGTGCAGCAGGCCATTCTCGAAGGCCGCTCCAGTGACATCGACATAGTCGGCGAGCTGGTAGCGGCGCTCGAACGCGCGTGCGGCGATGCTGCGATGCAGGTAGCTCTTATCGGTCGTCTCAGCGGATTTGGCGCCGGACACCACCAACGTCTGTTCTTTGACATCGATCTTGAGCTCGGACGACGAGAAGCCAGCGACTGCCAGCGATATCCGGTAGGCGTTTTCGCCGGTCCGCTCGATTTTGTAGGGCGGATACGCGCCTTCGGAGTCGAAACCAGACGCTTGGTCAAGCATCTGAACAAGCCGATCGAAGCCGATGGCGGTGCGATAGAAGGGTGAAAAATCAACGTGTCGCATGACATATCCTCCATAAGAAGCGACATGAAAATCGAAACCGGCGATACGCGGATTCAGCCACGGGATTTCGCCGATGTGCCCCCACGCTTAGCAGCGGACACCCACGATATCTGGGAACGGGCCGGCACGTTTCAAGAGCTGCGATACGCCTTCTGAAGGGCAATCCCGTGCATTCCCTCTGCCGCATTGCCGCCCGTTCAGATAGACTAGTTTCCAGGTCGCCCTGTCGATGCTGCCGACCCCGCCGGCAACGACACCCATCATCGAGACTGTGCCGCCATGAAATTGATTTCTCTGTCGATCAATCCGGCACCCAATGGCGCTTTGATCAAGGCGTTCGACGGGTACGACGGCACGAAGCTCAGGGCAGCGCTCTGGCAGCCGACTCGCGGTCCGGCGCGCGGGACGATCTGCATTTTTACGGGCCGTGGCGAATACATTGAAAAATACTTCGAGGTCATCGCCGATTTGCGCCGTCGCGGCTTCGGCGTCGCGATCATGGATTGGCGTGGGCAGGGCGGATCGCAACGCCGGCTCGCGAACGCCCGCAAAGGTCACGTCGTCGCCTTTACCGAATACGATCGAGATCTCGCGCGCTTCATGGCCGATGTCGTGCAGCCGGCTTTACCGGGTCCTTACGTCGCGCTTGGCTGCTCACTTGGCGGCAACATCTTGTTGCGGAACGCCCAGGACGAGGCCAGCCCGTTCGCGCGCATGATCCTGGTGGCGCCGATGATCGAGATTCATCACGACATGCTCGGCACAACGCCGAAGCTGGCGCGGACTTACGCCGAAGGCGCTTGTCTTGCGGGTTTTTCGACGGCTTTCGTGCGCGGCGGCAATGACGTACCGGAGGAGTTCCTTGATTTCGAGACCAACGATTTAACGTCAGACGCGGTGCGTTTCGCGCGCAATCGCGCCATTCTCGAACAGGCGCCGGATTTGGCATTGGGGTCACCGACGATCGGCTGGCTCAAATCGGCGCTGCGCAGTTGCGCGATGCTGCAGCGCCCGGGCTATCCAAAATATGTGGTGGTGCCGATGCTGATGTTTGCCGCCGGTGCCGACAAAATCGTATCGCCGCGCGCCATCGAGGATTTCGCCGTAGAGCTCAAAATTGGCGGGCATATTCTCATGCCCGGCTCCCGACACGAAATACTTCAGGAGAACGACACGATTCGCCAGCGGTTCTGGGCGGCGTTCGACGCCTACATGGGTGTCGATATACCGTTAGCGGCCGCCGATGAAATGGCCTAACGATCATTGCTTGGGTTATGCCGCTGCAATCATTTCAAGAGCTGAATCGTGCAGCCGCCTGTCGCCAGAAATCAGCACATCGCCGCCACTCATGGCCGGCTGGCCATCCCAGGTCGTGACGCGCCCGCCAGCATTTTCGACAAGCGGGATGAGTGCGACGATGTCGTAAGGCTTTAGCCCGCACTCGATGACGATATCGACATAACCCGCCGCCAGCAGTGCGACGTTGTAGCAATCGCCTCCATAGCGCGTCATGCGAACGGCCGACTTGAGGCGGCTTAGGACGGCCTGTTGCGCTTGGCTTTCGAATAGATCTGGATGCGTTGTTGTCAGAATCGCGTGCTCAAGGCCGGGGCAGGGCCTGGTCCTTAGTTTTTTTTCGGGACCCGTGCCGGTTCGCATGAAGCTCGCCGACTGCGCCGACCAGAACCGCTCGCCCGTGAACGGTTGATCCATCAGCCCAAGGAAGGGTTCGCCCTGCTCGAGCACGCCAATGAGGGTGCCCCATAGCGGACTTCCCATGATGTAGGCTCGCGTGCCGTCAATCGGGTCGATCACCCATTGAAATCGGCCGGCGCCCGGCCGCGCGCCATACTCTTCACCGAGCAGGGCATGATCGGGAAACCGCTGCTTGAGAACGCGCGCCATCACTCGCTCAGCCCCGCGATCAGCCTGGGTCACGGGGTCAAAGGCGCCGGCCGCAGCTTTGTTTTCCACAGCCGGGCGCTTGCGAAAGTGGCGTAAAGTGATCAAAGCCGATTGATCCGCCAAGTCATGCGCCGTTTCCAGCATTGCCTTGAACTCGGCTGCCCTGGTCAGTTGCCCCACACATAACCCCCGTCATTTCAATTGCTTGAACTGTATTTCAGGATGCAGGCCGAATACTGCCGAGCCGAGCATTTTTGCCTTAATGAAAAAGTGTAACGCCAGTTGTGGCGCGTGCGATACAGCATTTTAGTAATGCACCTGCGCTACACTCGGCTAGATTGCGGTGGTAAGCGAAGCAGCGCACTCTCTGTATCGAGATTGTGTTGACACGCTTCTTCGCAGTCTTTGCCCACTTTGGGCGTTTCCTCCCTAGACTTGGGCCGTTCGCATGTCGGACGGCCTTTCTTTATAGGCCGCGCGCTGCGCGCCGACATCCCGTCCACATCGGCCAGTCATGGTGCACGTGACCGTCATTGCCGAAGTTTTGACCAATCCGGACCGAATTTTTCGTAGCCGCGCGTTTTTAATGGCTCTGCCCTGCGTAAAACGCAGTTGCTGTCATTGCGCTGCATGATAATTATTGCAGTGCGGCACTCGCGGGCTTTGCTCGCGCGCCGTAGCCCTCCTTGGGCGTTTCCTCCCTAGACTTGGGCCGTTCGCTTGTCGAACGGCCCTTTTTTTTGCGTTTGAATGCGTCTTTGGGTGCGCAATGGCCGGCCGCCAGCCATCTCACTCGGCGGCGGCGCGCGTCTCAAACAAGCTCGGCACCGTCATGAACAGTTCGGCGGCGATGTCACGCAAGGCTTGCCGCAATACTCCATACCCACTGTTTTCGATCAAGGTCGCTTCATCGAGATAAAGTCCACGGTTGATCTCAAGTTGCAGCGCATGGACCGCCCGCGCGGGCTGGCCATAGTGCTCGGTAATGTAGCCGCCCGCATAGGGCCGGTTCATTTGCACCTTGTAGCCTCGACTCTGGAAGACGTCGCGGACCATCAAAGACAGGCGAGGATCGGCGGAGGCGCCGAACCGGTCGCCGATGACGATGTCGGGCCTCGTGCCACCGCTCGGCGTCATGGCGGCAGACGGCATCGAGTGGCAATCAACCAAAATCGCGTAGCCGAAACTTTCTCGTGTCGCTGAAATCAATCGCGCCAATTCACTGTGGAAGGGAAAGTAGAGCTGATCGATACGCGCCATGACGTGGCTGAGGGGCAGCCGGCCGCGATAAATGTTTTCGCCGTCGGCGACGATCCGCGCCACCGTGCCAAGGCCACCGGCAACGCGGATCGAAGCCGTGTTGGCATGGGCCGGCGGCGGCTCTGAGACGAGTTCCGGATCGAGTTCATAGGGTTCGCGATTGAGATCGAGGTACGCGCGCGGAAACCGGGCGCTGATGAGCGGCGCCCCGAGTGTGGCAACGCTTTGGAACAAGTGGTCGACGAAGCAGTCTTCCGAGCGCCGCAGCGTCACCGGATCAAGCCGCGACAGATCAACGAATTCAGGTGGATAGATGCGCCCGGAATGCGGTGATGAGAACACGAACGGAGCGCCCTGCAGGCGCGGGCTCAAAACGTCGAATGACGGAAAAAAAGCGCTGGGAACGCTGTCGGTGGCCTGGTGGCGCATTCTGGTTCAATCGTTTCAAACGTCGCGGGTGGTTTCAGCGCAGACGACCCTTGTCTTCACTGTGGCGGCAACCCGCTCTTTTGTCTACGCCGCGCGGGGGCATGGCTACCCTTTTCAACATTTCGCTGGAGAGAGTTGAGAGATCCCATCACCAGGCACGGCGCCGACACGACGCAAAGATGCGCTGTCCACAGCTTCATCGTCTGTTTACCAACTTCGCGCCAACTTTTCTTGGAACACGAATTACGCTATCGAAGTACGATCGTATCGGTGACAGACAGACGTAGCGGCCAAAGCCAAGCGAGTTCAAATGACTGCGAAACCCTCTAGCGTGCCGCTTCGCCGGATCCTTTTGGCGGAAGATGATGAGTCCATGCGCGGATTTCTTGTCAAAGCTCTGCAAAAAGCGAACTACGATGTGGTCGCATTCGAAAATGGCGAAGACGCCTTCGAACGCCTGAAGCGGGAACCTTTCACGCTGTTGCTGACCGATATCGTCATGCCCAAGATGGACGGCATCGAATTGGCGCGCCGCGCCAGCGAAATCGATCCGGCTTTAAAAATCATGTTCATCACAGGCTTCGCTGCCGTGGTGTTGAATAGCGACAACGCTCCGCCGAAAGATGCGCGTGTCCTGTCCAAACCGTTTCACCTCAAAGATCTTGTGCGGGAAGTTGACCGTCTGCTCGAAACTTGAGTCGGCGTCGACACGCATATTGGTTGCCGGCCAGTCACATCGCGGGACTTGACCTCAGGCCACATGTCCGACTAAACACGCGCTTCCTTCGGGCACTTAGCTCAGCGGTAGAGCACTACCTTGACATGGTAGGGGTCACAGGTTCGATCCCTGTAGTGCCCACCAGGACGCCAGTCCGCTTCAGTTCTGCCACTCCCCGACGTTTCCGGTCACTGAAGTTCCTTCGTCGCCAGGGCAACTCGTGGCTGTCGATTCTCATCGGCGAAGCTTCGAGATGGAGGATCGGACGTTGGCGCATGCCTCTCTTGCCGTCAGCTGTCGTAACGCAATGTCGTCACGACGATTGCGCCGATCGCATCCGCAACAGACATGCTCTGCCGATCAATCGATCAATCATATCGCCCGGACGTCGTGTCGCGGCAATCTCTTTCGCCTTGCATCTCTTCTTCGGCGTCGCGATCCACGTTGGGACAAATCTCACTTATTGCGTCGGAACGCCAATTAGCGGGAAGCTCACCGACTGATAGTGCCATACCAAAAAAAAGCGTCTCTGGTGGCGGGACTGTCTCGAACGGTCACGAGAATTTTAACGCGGTCGAACCCCAAGAGAGGCCTACGCCAAAACCCGAAACGATAACATTTCCGGTGAGGCCTTCCGGCGTCGCCATTTGCTCTTCAAGCAGCAGAGGTATGCTTGATGAAACGGTATTTCCATATCGGTCGATGTTTATTAGAACTCGATCGAGAGGCAGGTTGGCTTCAATGGCGAGTTGCTTCAACATGTACAAACTGCCCTGATGGAGGGCGAACCATTTGATATCGCCCATAAGCAATCGGTTTTTCTCTATGGCGCGAGTAAGGCTTCCCGGAATTTCGTGCATGACAAAATCAAAAACTGCGCGGCCGTTCATTCGAAGCCGATAGTCGTCGTCCGCCGCGTCCAACTCGGGGCGCTGCTTGTGGACCGACCAGATTGGGCTCGCAGCCGAACCAGCGCGCACGATAAGTGCGGAATGGCCAGAACCGTCGGTGCCATAGTCGCCCAACCCGATTTCGCCAGTGCCCTCATTATCCAGGAGGGTAGCAGTCGCCGCATCTCCGAACACTGCCGTTGTGGCTTTGTCTTCCCGCCTCATAATTTTTGAGTAGGGGTCACACGTAACAATGATAGCTCGCGACATCGATTGGGCTCTCATGAATCCCTTCGCGAGCGTTAAAGCATACGGATATCCAGAGCAGCCAAGCCCTAGATCGAACGACGCCATAGAGCGTGGCAGGCCTGCGAGATTCTGCAAAAGTGAGCTATTTTGCGGTATTCCGTAGTCGGGCGTCTGAGTGACGTAAATGAGTAGCTCAATGCTGTCTCGCGGCAACGACGTCTTATAAAACAGTTCGTCGACCGCCCTCACTGCCAAGGAAACGCCAGTTTCATTTTGCCCAAGAAAACCTCGGCGGACGACGCCTATTTTTGATTGAAGGAATTCAGGATCGACCCCGCACCATTCGGCGATTTTATCCACATCGTAATTGGTATCAGGGATCGCCGATGCAAACGCTCTAATGCGCATAACTGTCATTCCTCACGGATAACGCACGCAAAAGAGACCTGGAACGGCTGAATCTCGATCGAACCGGTTGGTAATTCTGTTTCAACGCTACTCAGAGTTTGAAACCTTCCGTTGACGGCGCGCGACAGCAAAAGCGAGGCTTTCAAGCCACCTTGCAATGGCGGTGTTGGCGCGATCTGCAATTCTGCGTTGGATAAGGCAGTAAACCAAATTTCTTCGACGTGCGCGGCGAGACCCGCTTGCTGCTTTTTCAGTATTTCGACAACGGCCGCTAGATAACTTTCGTGGGTGCCATCGGTCGCAAACCGGCAATAGCCAACACCGGCTCCACAAGAGTCGTAAGAATTGATGCGGCTCGGCTGCTCCGGACATCGAGGAGCACATGCGCTTTCATGTTCCAAGAACTGCACATTTAGGGTGCCCCCTCCAGTCCCGTAGGTGGCCATCCCCAACCGCATCAGGTTTGGCGGTGCGGGCTCATTGTCCAGTTGCAACATGACCTTACGGTTCGTCAGCTTAGAGAATTTGGCGCTGGTCAGTACGGCTGCGCCGAAGCCTTCGGAAACAAGCCATTCGGCTGCCTTCGCGAGCATTTGCGAGCCTTGAATATAGGAGCGCGTTCCGCGCAGGCAGACGTCCAGCAAGACGCTCACTCGGCCAAATTCCTTTCTTTATTCACCATTGCCCGAAGCCACGTCGGTTCGATCTTTGGTCGCACATCGATTTTGGGCGAACGATCCATAAACGCTAGAAGGTTTACGCAGGTGCGAAGGCCGCCAAGGAATGACCCGTCGCACAGTCTCACCCACTGGGATGAGTCGGCGCGCGCGAATGGTCGAAGATAATGACCACTGTCCCGTGCGTTGTTCAAAGCATTAGGCTCTATCCCCATTGACAATACTAAAGCGCAGCAGAATGCCTTGAGCTTCCACGAAAACCCGATAGAACTTTTACTGTTATGTCGCGATCTGGGGGGCTCATGACTGAACAACACGCATTCAATTTGATCGTTGCTGCTGTGGACAAGATCGCACCCGGAAAAGGCGCCACCATTACCCCGCACACAAATTTGGCGACTGATGTTTTTGATTCGCTAGACATTATGAACTTTTTGTTTGCTTTGGAGAAAGCTGTTGGCGGCAAGCTCAAGGAGATCGACGAAGAATTCAACGACTTCAGTGTCGGCAGCCTGACAAAAATCGTCCATAGGCAATCGTAGGGCTTGGCGATGGCGTTGCAGAGGCGTCTCGTGTGGGCGGTATTGTTCTGCGGGCTGCTTATAGCGCTAGCGCTCATTGCACTTCGCACGACGACCGTTTTACGATCGTCAAGTATGCCGAGCTTCGCCAACTGCTATCAGCGATTGTATTCCACACCCATTGGCAGCATTGAGATCGTTGCACTCGGCAGCTCTCGCATGATGTTTGCTTTCGATCCTGGCCTTTTTGAAACTCAAACGACTGCCATCTCTAGCGGCAGCCTAACAGCAAGAAATCTCGCTCATCCAAGCGCCTCCCCGTCTTTCGATTTTCACCTGCTGGAAGCACTCACACGACAACAGCACCCGAACATTGTTCTATTCGAATTGAACCTGGATAGTGCGCGGAATATCGAGATTGAGGATACGGTCGATCCAAGCAACCATGCTTCAGATTTGGTTCTGCCCGTCGCGCAGTTTCCGCCCATGTTTTTTGCAGGCCTCCCACTGAGTACGGTAGTCGCCGAAATGTGGGATGCGACAGACAATGCGGTGCTCAAGCTACATTATGTCCTCAAGTCGATTTTCATGAATATTGAATATGCTTTTAATGCGATCGTGACTGGCCGACTTGACACGGTCTTTAAAGCTGACGCGGATATTGACGAGCGACGGCAGGACATGTGCCGCATGAAAATTATGGATGACCTAGAACTTCAAACGGTCAAGCATGATCGCGAGGCCGAGAAAGTAGCAAGCATTCGCCGGCTTGCATTTGACGAAACTAGCGGCCGACGGTGGCTCCCAAGCGTCAACACGCAGCCTCACTTCCTCACTCCGCAAGCCGATCCGTGGGTGCGCAAATCTGCCCTCAAACTTGTCGCGCTCGCGAGGGATCGAGGCATTGTTCCAATTTTTCTGAATCTACCAATGATTTACAGTCGACCGCCATCGATTGAACAAATCGCTGATGTCGCAAAATCTCTGAATGCTATTGTTCTGTCACCGAACGCAGACGAGGTCTGGCTTAAAGAAGAATATTTCATCGATCACACGCACCTCACTCAAGCTGGTCGAAAACTTTTCATGACGTGGCTGGCCGAGAGGCTCAAGCCTCACTTAAGTATCAGCCGGTGATTGCTCCGACCGCAGTACTCATTTTTCTTATTTTAGTTTTTTTGCCGATTTATTGGACCATACCGAGCCGCTATCATACTCTGCGCCTTACGACCCTCGTATGTCTTTCGACGGTTTTTCTTCTAGCCTTAAATCCGTTGATTCTATATTTGACGTTTTTCTTCATTATGATCATTGGCGCAGTCGTCACGCCGTTTTTGGGCGGTTGGATTAGTGCGCAAACGGCGCGCAATCTTAGTTGGGTCTGCTTTGTCCCGATTGTCGGTGTCGAGGTTTTTGATAGGCAAACCGTAGCGTCTTGGTTTTTTCCGCCGGATGTCTCAGATTTTCCCGCGTTCTATTCGCTGGGTTTCTTAGGTCTAAGCTATAGCGCGATCCGATCTTTCATAATTATTCGGGAAATTGTCGGCCGTGGACCTATCGCGCCGGCCGAAATCGTAGCCGCGCTGCTGTTTTTCCCGAGCTTCGTTGCTGGGCCACTTGTCGGGACAAAACCTTACGCCGGAGGAGCAATCGCGGACTCGCTAGAGTTATCCGCGTTGGTTCAGGGGGGTAGTCGCATCGGATGGGGGATCGCGGTATTTCTAGTGCTCAAGCCAGACGTGAGTAATTTTGATCTGTCGAGTATCGCGAGCGGCACCACTCTCGCTTGGCTCTCTGTTTACCGGCGCTTTCTGTGCTTATACATGGATTTTACCGGTTATACCGAGCTAGCAATCGGCACTGCATTATTGTTCGGTGTCCGGCTGCCTGAGAATTTTCGATATGCGTTGATGGCGAAATCTATCCAAGACTTCTGGCAACGTTGGCATCTGAGCCTTGGAGCGTTCATTTCGACCTATCTTTTCAAACCGCTTGTGCGAGATTTTGGTAGACCCAGAGTAGCCACTTTCATGGCGTTCGTTTTCATAGGACTTTGGCATTCCTTTAATTGGAATTATTTGATTTGGGGCATTGCTCACGGTGGCGCGCTCGCCCTCTGCATGACAGCGAAGCGGTACTACGACGCGGTTTCTCCGTCGCGCCTTCTTGACAACGTTGCCACGGTTGGCAGTTGGTTTGCGACTCTGTCATTCGTTGCGGTCATGTCAGCTTTCGCTACGGCATCCGATCTCGCATCCGGACTTGAAATGTTGAAAACATTGGTGGGCCTGGGACCATGAAAGTTCTGGCCCTTAAAGTATGGGCGTCACTTGCGGCCGAAGTCGCCAGTCCTGGGTATATTCCCTGGTTGGTTTATCTTTTAGGATTTTTGGGGTGGTTGCTCATCGCTCGTAACTATCCGTTTGGTTGGGAGCTTCCCAGGTATGCAAATTTTTGATTTCAACGAGCGAAAAATTCTGTGAACTAAGAAGGAAGTTCGGGCGCCCGTCCGACGACTGCGGGCAAAGCCCCTTACAAGTCATGACCCGGCGCCGATCAGTTTCATCAGGGACCCGCAGCGCGGTTTGCGTGGCGCGCTCGTGATCTGCTGCAGCTTATTTTGTTGACGACCACGTCAGCTTGATCGAGGCCGCTGCGCGGCCAGCAACATGTGATGTTCGGCCATTAACCGCGCAGCGCTCACTGTCACAAAAGTTACATGACGTCACACGACAGTTGCACGACTGGAGATGAGTCGGACCTCCCGCGTCCATCGCCATGAAAGCTCGGTCGCGTGTTGTGTCGAAGATTTCTACAGCGAAGGGCGCGACAAATCGGACCGCTAACAGTGGTTGAAGATCGAAAAATCTTCGCTCTGCATCAGACGCACAACCGGCATGCGTTTGCGCACTTGGCGAAAAAATAAAGCTGTGGGCGCAGTAGCCATCACGTTTATTTCAATTAGTGTTTGTTGATCGTCAAAGACGAAGTGCGTAGTTCGTTAGGCGAAGTCTACAAAATGCACCACAATCGTCGCTGGATTTTTCGTCATCTCATCGTCTCACGACCACTAAGTTTGACCAAAATTTGCCCGACCGTTTCGCACGAGTAAAATCATTCCGCCTGCTCGCCATAGCTTTTCGCAGTGTAAAATTTGAACGACGCATGGCGGCATTGAAGCCGTCTGTAATTTCAAAAGTACGGAGCTGTTCCGTGCTCGAGACGTGCGGAAATTCGAAAACGTTTTGTATCGCGCACGATTGGTGCAGCGGAGAAAAATTTCGAAATGTGTCGCGATGTTGAACAATTCGATTTTTTAGAACCCGGCGTTGAGCACGCAGATGAAGTCGACCACGGCGAACTGTCGCGTGTTGACCGGAGTTTGCGTTTGCAAACGGCAAATGTCGGGGAAACATTCAGTTCAATTGCGGCTGCAAAAACGTCAGACGAATTGGCCGCAGCACTTGGTCGAGTTCTGATTGATGAATGTTTTGATCAGTTTCTGGTTATTCGTTCGGATGGTTTTGGCGAGCACCGCATTTTGGTGAGATCTCAGCCCTTGCCCTTTGTACAATGGCAACAGGGGGGGCGTGGCGCGTTCCGCGATGCGATGACTGACTATGCGGTAACCCAAGGTCGCCCGCTCACCTGGATTGAAGCGGGCGCTGACGACCGGGCCGGCACGGACATCCAAAATTATGCAGCAACGGCCTCGCAGTGCGGGCTTCATAATGGGGTCAGCATACCCATTCTAACGGCTGACAACGGTCAGCATGTTTTCCATCTCAGCCGCAGTAGCCCCGACCTGAAGATCGACGACCAGAGCGCGGTTTGGCGCCTGGTGTCGAAATGTCTCGTCTTATCCCAACGATTGCACCGGATAGAGCAGGTTGAAAGTTTTGGGCATGCACAGCGACCAAACCTGTCTGCGCGCGAGATCGAGGTCCTGAGATGGATCAAGGACGGGAAATCGTATGCGGAAATCGGTCAGATCATCAATATTTCGAGCAAGACCGTCGAATTCCATATCGCGAACGCACTGCGCAAGCTTGGCGTAGCAAATCGCATTTCAGCGATAATCGCGTGTTCAAAGCATGGATTTTTTGATTTGTAGCGGCGGTCCGGCATCACTGACTGCCGTGCGCTCTGATCCGCCGCTAACGCGATCGAAGATGTGCTGCGTTCGGCGTGATTGAGGCAAGAGGTAATGGCGCCAGCCTTCTGTCGCAAACGACCGCATGTTGATCCATACCCAATCGCGCCATTTCCGTACTTCGTTGCGCATGTAGAAGCCGTGCTCCGTCGGAAAATAGGCGACCACCTCATCCGACGCGAGCAGCGATAGCAGCTCACGAGGCGCTTCTTCTGATGCCGCGATCTCGCTATGCGCTCTGCGGCTTTCCTCGTTGCAAGACATTAAGAAGGCCTGTTCTCCAGTGACCTTTACAAGCAGCACACCGGCCGGATTCGATGAGACGTAGTATTCGGTCACGTCATGATCCGCGAGCAGGCGGTGAAAATATTCCTGGAATTCAGCGTTTCGCAGAAAGGCAGTGTCGCCAGTCGAAAACGCTGCACCAAGAAACTTCATTGAGCATTTGAAGTACTCCGTCTGAAGTCGGCGAATTTCAACATCCAGGCTGTCCGCTATAGAAATTTGGTCGCTGAAGAGAAGAGAATCTACGCAGCGATGATTGAGCGCCGAAATTGCGCTGTCGGTTTCGCGCCGATCCGCGATGAGAAGTCTGCGGACGGGAAAGCGTGCGGTTTCCAAAGCGAAGTCCCGGACCTCCGTATCATCCGGTGATCCGACGATCATGACGACCGACACCTTCTGAGATCTATTGGGATCGCGCATGTGAGCGCGCGCGAGCGACCCGTCCGGCTTGAAACCACGCAGGGTTTGATCGTGGAGCTTATCATCCAGGCTCAATGCGTTTGCCGGCAAGCATCGTGAGACCACAGACTCGAAGGTTTCATTCAAGCGATGCAGTCTGGACTTGGCGGTCGGCCAGTCACTCGCAATGTCGACATCGTATTTTTTTGAAACCGCCAGTACAGCAGCGGACAAAAGCGCCGGGTTGCTCCCGACGGCAAGGCAAACGGTTGGATGAAAATAAGGTGTCAGCCAAAGGCGCATCATCGGCTTTTACTCATCCTTGACAGAGACAAATACCAAACTAGTCCGAACCGCCGCGACACTTACGATCCGGCGATCCTACACTGTATAGCGACTGTGATCTGCCATTCGAAAGTAGGAGAAACGCGTTTTATCGAAACGTGGCGCAGTCATGCGCGTCCGATCGCGACCGAATTAGGAATCGCTCGGAGCACGCGCAGTTCAAAATCGACACGGCTGGCTGAGACGACGCTATTGCTCAATATGCTGAGAGTCGCGCGAGCACCAGTGCGCTCTGCGAGACCTGTGTATTGACGTCTAATTGCGGTAAAATCAGATCATTGCCGCAGCGATAAGTGTCGGTAGCGGCCGATTGAACTCTATTCAGCCTCGAATTATCCACCACCATTTGTGCGCAAAACCATGTTAAACAGTATTCAAATATCTCCGATGCGCGCGCAGCGGAGCTCGCGGAAGCACCACCGCACACATATCCGACGCTTATTCAATGGCGAGAACTAGGGCGTGACTCGCCACGCACGAAAAATGCCGTCCGAACCAACGTGGTCTCGCACAATTAGCGGACCGACGCGATATATTCAGCCGAGTCAGAGAGCTTTACAACGCGATCCAGCAAGAAAACCGGCCGGTTGGAATTGGAAAATCCCGCGCGGCTGATTCGAAGTACAGGACTGCCCACCGGCGTTTTTAGCCGAACGGCGATGTCACCCACGGCCGCTATCGCGGAAATCTTATCGACGTATTCCGTCGCGTTGGCTTCCAAGCTCGCCACAAAATCATGAATCGCTACGCTTTCCGAACGCAAGAGCGCTTCCGATAGGCCGGATGTCGCGACAGGCAACACGAACGTATCTATGCTAAGCGTTCCTTGTTCAAGGCTCGTGATGCATCGAATTCGCAAAACTTTTTGCAATGTCGAAATCTGCAGCGCAAGCGCTTCCGCATGTGTAGCCGTTGCCAATTCGCACTGGCCGGGAACGAGAGTTCCGCACAGATCGCTTTCGTCGGCTGTTTCGCACTGGAGATGCCAAGCGCGACGACCAATCTGGCCGGGGCCACTGTTTTTGCCAACGTAGGTTCCGCGCCCCTGCTGGCGGACGATCAATTTAGCGCGTGCGAGCTGGTCGAGTGCTTTACGAACGGTGCCAATACTGACGCCATACTCTTGAGCGAGAACATTTTCAGTCGGCATGGGCTGCCCGCTTTTCCATTCACCCGAGGCAAGCCGCTGCCGCATCAGCGAATAAATTTGATTATAAAGTGGGCCGGCGAGTTGAAGACGAGGACGCTCTGTAATTTCAGAGGATGTGCTTGGTGACATAATGTCTCCGCAACGAAAAAAGAACCGCCTTTACAGCTGCATTTACAGGTTCGCGCCGACAATCATCAAAACGCGACAGTCGGTTGAGCAAAATTTTGACGCTCGAATCAATATTCGCGACAATGCTATTGTTCAAAATATAGATAAAACAAAATGGCGAACTACTAGGTGAAGCCCTAGGAACGCATTCTAGCTTCGAGCGGCGCAGCGGCCGCGCCACACGTGCACTGCCGCTGCAACTCGGCAGGTGCGAACGTCCGTTGGCGTTCGGGCTCAACTGACATCGATTTTGTTTGCGCATCGCAGCTACGACGGTGGAGCGATGCGGCGTCAGTTTTTGGTTGGCGTTCGGCTGCGCGCCAAGCGATGGCGTCGCGCTCTACGATGTCGACAACGCTGCTCGCGACGTCACGGGAAGTGCTGTGACGAGGCCATTCCAAGGCCAACATTCAGAACATCAGGTAGGCGACAGCCGCAACACAAAGGCTGATCGCAGCGACTGCGCGTAGTGTCGGAACTCCCGCTGTCAGTCGTTCGGTTTTTGCCGACAAGGTGCCGTCGCGCACACGGCTCTCATCGCCGACCGACGCATCGAATCTTGGCCGTCGTCGCGTAGCACCCACAGCCGAGGCTGGTGAAGGCGGAACGAAATTCATTGGCGCGGGATTGATTGCTGTCATCGGTAGGTCGGCGCGGATATCGTCCATTTGCCACTTCGCTTCGATCCGCTCTGATCGCAAGGCCGGAGCGATAGGCGCGGCGTGTGTGTCGGCTGGCGCGTCAAGCGCGAGTGCATTACCGATGACGAGGTGATGTTGCAGCCGGTCGCGCGACGGGTCGACCTTTAACGCGGGGGAATGCGCCGTATCGACCTGCCCGTCGCGCGAAAAATTCAAATTTTTACTCGTGTGCGTCGGCGCGCCAGATCGATCTTGAACGCCGACGGAACGATGCGTGCTTGTCGCATCCAGAAGGATTTTCGCGAGATCAGGCTTACTGAACATAAGTCCAAAAACACTGGGCGATATCTTCATGTCGTCCATCCATCGCCAAAGCGACAATCTTTGTTTTCGAGAAGGAATGGAATGGCCTGCCTCCTGACGCGCGCAATACGGTTTGCAAGGGCGCGACGAATTAAGCGCCAGACAGCGTTGCCAGCAGCGTTTCAAAGACGTCGGTGAAGATGGGGTCGCTGGGCGTTTGTTTCATGGCATCATAGATGCGTGGGACGAGCAGGAGAGCTCGATCGAGCGTTGGATTGCTTCCGGATTTGTATCCGCCCAACGTGCGCAAATCTTTGCTATCCTCATAGATCGAAATGAGATGAATGAGCTGCGCAACGAGCTGCGCCTGCTCTTCGCTACGCAGCTTTGTCGCCAATCTGGAGATTGACGCAAGCGGGTCGACGGCTGGAAAGCGCCCTTGCGCCGCAATGGCGCGATCTAGAACGATGTGGCCGTCGAGGATGCCGCGGACGGAATCAGCAATTGGATCGTTGTGATCATCGCCATCGATGAGAACTGAAATGAGTGCTGTGATTGATCCATCTCCGGTTTCACCTGTCCCGGCTCGTTCAAGTAATCGAGGGAGAGCACTAAAAACGCTCGGAGGAAATCCGCGTGCCACGGGCGGTTCTTGGGCCGCCAGCGCAAGTTCTCGCGAAGCGTGAGCAAAGCGGGTTATTGAATCGACAATCAGCAGCACCTGATTGCCTCGGTCACGAAAATACTCGGCGATGGCCATCGCAGTACTCGGCGCGAGTTTTCGCAACGTTGGTGTTTCATCGGCCGTTGCGACGACTGCGATGACGGAAGATTGCTTCAAGCTCAGCGTGTCATCGAGAAAATCGCGAACTTCACGGCTACGTTCGCCGACAAGCGCAAGCACGATGATGTCGAACGATGAGCTTCGGCTGAGCATGGCCAGCAGCGTCGATTTTCCAACGCCGGACCCAGCAAAGATTCCGATGCGTTGCCCGGCGCAAATCGGCGTAAACAGATCGATAATCTTCACGCCGGTGATCATGTGGCGGCCGAGGCGCTGGCGGCGCAACGCCGGCGGCGAGCGGCTATCGATCAGAACATTTTTAGGGCCAGGAACGATCGGACCGGCATCGTCGATGGCCTGGCCGAGCGCATTCAGCACCCGCCCTTTCCAGCTGATGTCGGGCGCGATCGTCAGCGATCCGCCGGTCAGCGTGACTTTGTCGCCGAGTTCTATGCTCGTATCAGATGATATCAGATTTACGTTCACTGCGCTTTGATCAATGCTCGCCACTTGCGCGATCGATTGGCCCGACGCCGATCGGATCGTAACAATGTCATTGATACTGCAAAAATTCGACAGACCTTCGACGCTGACAAACGCCGGCGTCACCCGATTGACGCGGCCGCTGATCTGATGCGCCGTCGCTGCGCCATTGGCGCGCTCCATCATGCCGAGAACGTCGCTTAAGCGGCCCGATCGATGCGATGGTCGCGCGTGCATGGTCAGTCAATCAACGATTGTTGAGGGTCATGACGTTCAATTCAAAATCGTCCATCGAGTTCGCCGCCGGAAGGATTCTAGACGCCTGATAAAATTTTCATCGTGTCTTGCATTGTCGCCTCACTGTCTCGAAGCGCGTTCGTTACGGCCTCGAATGATCGTTGGACCGCAATCAGTTTGGTCAGTTCGGTAACGGGATTGACGTTGGACTTCTCAACGAAACCCTGCACGACCCCATTAGAATTGAAGTCGAGTTCCGGAAACGGCGTCAGGTCAGGAATAACAGTTGCGCCCTCGCCGCGAGCAAGCTTGCTCGCCGGATCCATGCTGAAAAGACCAATCGCCCCGACCTGCTGGCCATTTTGCGTAATCGTTCCGTCCTTGGCGATGGCGGGCGGACCTGCACCCGGGTTGATTTGCAGCGGCGATCCGCCGGCATCAAGCACATTCAGGCCTGTGATTGTTTTTAGTTGCCCGCCTTCGTCCATTTGCAATCGGCCGTCGCGCGAGTAGGCGAGGCCAGAAGCGGTTTGGACAGCAAACCAAGACGAGCCGCGGATGGCGACATCAAGCGGGCTTCCGGTCTCCGTCAATTCGCCGGACATTGTCGATAGATGCGTTTCTCCCCGCGATGCGTAGCTGACGGGAGCCTGCCCCGAACGCGATACCAATTGTTCAAATTCAACTTTCTCAGCTCGAAAACCTGGCGTCGTCGTGTTCGCCATATTATTCGCGAGTGTGTCGAGCCGGCGGCTGAGCGCCATCTGCGCCGATAATCCGACATAGATATTGGATTGCACCGCGTTCAGCCTCCCGACTTGAATCGTTGAATGGCGGTCAAAAGGTCACTGCCGATCGCAACATTCGGATAGTTGAATGCCGACAAAATAGGAGTCGTCGCCGCTGCGGGTGGATTGTTCAAATCCCACAGCGCCGTGAACCGGTTCAAGAACTTGGCAAGCTTTGCTGGATCCTTGAAGTCTTCAACATTCAGCTTCGAGTTAATCAGCGATTGCTGCGTCTCGATGCTCAGGTTCGACATATACGGTGTCAGCCCCAAAGCCGTCTGCGTAACCTTGAGCAGGGCAGCATCCGCAAGCAGGCCAAGAGAGTTGCGAAGGTTCGGAGCCTGGCGCTGAAAGTAGAGCGCCAAGCGCGCACCGGCGTTTTGGTCACCGACGTTTTCTTCAAGAATGTGCCGCCGGTAGCGCTCAACGGTGCCTTCCTGGGTTCGCCCGAACGACGTCGCGGCCTCGCCGTAACGCGCAAAATTGAAGGCGGAGACAAAGTCTCGATAGCGTTGATCGCTTAAGCGGTTTGCAAGCGCGTCAGGTCTATCCACGCCGCCTTCGAGCAGTTTTCGAACGAGACCGTTGGCATAGGCGATGTCACCGAGGCCAAACGCGGTGAGCGCATATCGCAGCGCACGCTTGTTTGACATGAAGTCGTCGATGGATTTCACGTTGCCGATCTGCTTCAGATAGCTCTCAGATTCCCTCGATACCTGCGGTGACTTGGCGACGACATCAAGCGATCGGTCAATGTTCTGCGTAACGTTGCGATATGTCAAAGCAGCCGTCAGCACGTCGATCCGTCTCCAAAACTGTCATCGCCATCATGCGTCAACAAACTTGACGGAGGCTGACACCGGCGCGGCAGCGTTTCGCCTTAGAGCCAGTTCCACGCAAGGCGAAGCACCGCACCCTGGCGCTGGTTCCTAAGCGATGAGGGCGATCTGTGACGATCATAGTCGGGCTGGTCATTACGCTGGTGTGCATGCTCGGTGGCTTCATGGCCATGGGTGGGCACGTCGACGTCATTTGGCAGCCTTGGGAGTATGTCATCATCTGCGGCGCCGCAATTGGCACATTCGTCGTGGCAAACCCGATGAAGACCATCAAGGATTGCGGCACGGCCTCGATCGAGGCTTTCAAAAATGCGGTACCAACCGAAAAGGATTACATTGAACTGTTGGCGCTGCTGTTCTTTCTCATGCGGGAATTGCGCAACAAATCGCGCGCAGAGATGGAGAAGATTATCGACGCGCCAGCCGAATCTGACGTCTTCAAGCGGCTCCCGAGTGTTCTTAAAAACGAGGAGCTTACGATCTTCATTTGTGACTATTTTCGCTTGATCATTATGGGTAATGCCAGAACCCATGAAATTGAATCTCTCATGGATGAGGAAATCGAAACCGTCCGCTATGACCGGATGAAGGCGCAGCACGCGCTCGTTGCGGTCGGCGACGGCCTGCCGGCACTCGGCATCGTCGCCGCAGTGCTGGGTGTCGTCAAAGCCATGGGTGCCATTGATCAGGAGCCTGAAGTATTGGGCGCTTTGATCGCGTCGGCGCTTGTTGGAACCTTCGCCGGCATCTTCCTGTCCTACGCGGTCGTTGCGCCGGTTGCGACAAAAGTCAAAACCGTTCGCGGCAAGCAGTTGCGCCTTTACACGATCGTGAAGCAATCGCTGCTCGCGTTCATGAACGGCGCGATGCCGCAAGTTGCGATCGAGCACGGACGCAAAGCGATTTCCGCATATGAGCGGCCTTCAATCAATTCCGTGGAGGAAGCTACAATGGGTGGTGGCGAGAGTCAGGCTGCAGCAGCCGGTCGGCAGGCGGCATAAATCGTGCAGTCAGCCCTACAACCCGATGGGTCGGTCGTGCGCATTGCCGTAGAGGCGGCGCTGGCTGCTGGCAAAAATAGCCCTGATCGCCTTCCTGGCCTCATTGCAATTTTTGATCAGTTGCCGAAAGCGCTGATCGACGAAATGAAAACGCTATCGGTCGCGCAGCCGAAAATCACCCTCATCGGACTAGTTTCAGGGCGTTACAACGACATTGCCCTTTGGCCCACTTCAACGGTGACGGCCGTCGTCAATGTTCTGAAGCTTAAAGGCAACATCGTTTTTTCTGCGGATGCCGATGCCGTGTCGCTGTTCGTCGACGCCGCGCTCGGTTACGATTTTGTGGTGCCGTCGCGACCCAGCGGACGGCAACCGACTGCCGCAGAAATCAATGTGGTACGGGTTCTTTTTCGCCGCCTTGCACGATCCTTGACCAACGTATTTTCGCTGGTCACCGATATCGAATTTGAAGTTGGGCAGGTTGGAGCCGCAGGAGAATTAGAGCCTGTGTGCGGGGCCGCCGCAGCCGTGCTCGTCGCCAGGCTAAAGCTCGAAATTGGCGAGCAAGCCGGGGTTATAGAAATCGCAATTCCGCAGGAAATCCTGTCGCCGATTCGATCGCTTCTGGTTATCGACCCGGCGCCCGAAATGCCGGGCCATGAAACACTCTATGATGACGATTGGTCTCGTCAACTTGCGGAGGAACTTTCGCGTGCCTTCGTCAGCGTCAGCGCAGTGTTGAGTGAAGAGACGATGGCATTGGCAGATGTTCGGCGCTTCGCAGTCGGGACGATCGTCCCATTGTCGATTCTCGACACAAGCCGCGCGCGATTGGATTTTGATGGCGGACCGATTTTCTGGTGCGAGCTTGGCAAGCGCGATGGAAATCTGACGCTGAGAATTGAGCAAAGTTGCGAATTCGATGAGCGTGCCGGCGCGTTTTTCGCGGATCGCGATTTGTAACGGGGTGTGTGACGATAATGACGACACGCTGGAAAGTGCGGGGAGAGTGGGCCGATGTCTGACACGACCTTTGAAGATCAGAGCGATGCGCTGCTGAAGCAATTGGCAAGTGGCGCCAACGCGGCGGCAAGCCCGATCACTGACGTTTTAGGACGATCCGCGCGGACGGCAGCAGCACAGGGCGCCGATCCAAGCTTGAGCTTTGGATCAATGCCATTTGACGATCCGCGCTCCGATAAAAATTCAGGCCGAGACGTTGTCATGGATATTCCCGTGACCATGAAGGTCGTTCTCGGTTCGGCAACGATGCCGGTAGCCGCGCTTCAAAAGCTTGCACGGGGGTCAATCGTCAAGCTCGACAAGAAGGTCGGTGATGCTGTCGACATATTTGTTAACGGGCGGTTGATTGCACGAGGCGAAGTCGTTGTTCTCGACGAAGCGGCGTCGAGGTTTGGTGTGACGCTCACGCAAGTCGGAAGTGGGCTCACCACCAGCAAGTAGCGGCTCGACCGACATCAGCCCGAACAAGGCATCTATGCAACGTGCAACGACACAGCGAGCAATGACGGGCGCCGAAAAGGTCGGACTTCTGCTGCTCGCCTTGGATCAAACGCGTGCCGTCGAACTGCTGAAGAAGTTCAGCTCCGAAGAACTGAACACAATTATGCGTTCGACCGACGCGATGGTTACGATCTCAGCACCCGATCTCGCGCTCATTGTCGAGGAGTTCGAAGACCGGATCGGCAAAGGGAAGCCATTTTCCGGCCGCGGCGACGATGTCAAACTTCTCGTCGGCAGCGTCATCAACGACATCAAATCGGCAGCCGATAGCGCCGGCACCGAGCAATCGAAAGAAGCGGTGTGGGAGCGACTGCCGACGGTCAACGATGACGTGCTCATTCCATTTATCGAGCGCCAGCATCCGCAGGTCGCTGCCTTCATTTTGCACCGGATGGGGAGCGAGCGCAGCACCGCGATCCTTCGGTCGTTTCCCGCCGAGATGCGCAATCATTTTTTGATGAGAATTTTCGGCTTGAAGGACGTCTCGTTTATGGTCGTCGATGCCATCGAAGAGTCGCTGCATCAGGAACTGTTCGAGGCCGACAAAGGTCGCGCGGCGCAGCACATCGTTCTGGCCAGCATTCTCAACAGCCTCGATCGCAGCCAGTCGGAGGAAGCTCTGGTGCATCTCGCGCAATCTCAGCCCAAAGATGCTGCGATGATCAGAAAGCTGCTCTTCAAGTTCGAAGATTTGACGACATTAAATCCGAAGGCACTCACGGTTTTGATGGATGGCGTGCCGGTCGAGCGCACGGTGATCGCTTTGCAGGGAATGGACACAACGTTCCAAAGCATCATTTTGGCGACGCTGTCGCCTCGCGCCAAGCGCATGGCCGAAGCGGAACTTCAAAGCAGCGCTGCGGCGTCGCCGCGCGATCTCGCGGAATCGCGCCGAGCCATTGTCGATTCCGTCCTCCGCCTAGCGGCCGAGGGAGCCATCGAGCTCCCGTCAACTTAGTCACTTTTAACACGACGGGGCGACAGTGTCAGAACCGCAGGATAAAGACAGTAAAACCGAACAGGCGACCGAAAAGAAGCTGGTCGACGCTCGCGAAGACGGAAATGTTCCAGTTTCGAAGGAAGTGACAAATCTAGCCTACTTGCTTGGTGGATTGGCAGTTTTTTCGTTTATGGCGACCTCCGCGTTTTCCAATCTCGGTCTGCTGCTCGCCAACCTCGTCGAGCAAGGCGGAGCCATTCACCTCAACAATGAATCTGACGCAGTGCAGCTGTTTGGCGTGCTCGCGTCAGCGGCAATTGTAGCAACGGGGCCGATCGTCGTGGCATTCGCGCTGGCGGGAATCGGCGCCTCAGTCGCACAGAATTTGCCGCGCCCAGTCTTGTCGCGGATCACACCGGATCTATCGCGAATTTCGCTGGGTAAAGGCTTCATGCGCTTAGTGGGCGCGTCGAACCTGCTCGAATTCGGCAAGACGATATTTCGTTTCATCGCCGTTGTGGCGACGGCAATCGTCTGCACGTATTTGGTCTGGGACGAATTTCAAAGTGCACTATTTTCGGAGCCGGACCTCATACTGTGGCGCGCCCAAGCATCGGTTATCCTGATTTTTGCCTTGCTCGCATTGGCATCGATTGTGCTGATGATCGCCGACTTGCCTCTGGTGCACGGGCTTTGGAAAAAAGAGCTTCGAATGGCACCCCACGAGGTCAAGGACGAGCACAAACAGGCTGAAGGCGATCCGCAGATGAAGTCGCGGCGCATGGCCATCGGCCGGCAACGCGCCAAGACGCGGATGATGCTGGGTGTATCGCGTGCCACGCTTGTCGTTGCGAACCCGACGCATTTCGCGGTGGCGTTGCGTTATGTGCGAACGGAAGGTGGAGCGCCGCGCGTCGTCGCGAAGGGTCAGGATTTGATTGCGCTTGCCATTCGGCATGCCGCTGAGGAACGAAATATTCCGGTCATAGAGGATAAGGCTCTCGCAAGGTCCCTGTATGCAAAGGTAGACGTCGATCAAATGATACCGAACGAGTTCTACAAGGCGATTGCGGAAATCTTAATTAGCCTGAATGCCAGTAAGCCTCGTCAGATGCGCCGGGCTTGAGGATCAAACAACATGGTGCCAGCGAGAGTGGATCATGCTTGCCAACGCGAAGTCGCGCTAGGGCAAAGCGTTCGAAAAGTCGCGGCCGACCTTCGCTTGCTCGATCTCGCAGACATCGTCGCTTACCTCAAGACCGGTCAGATCGCTAGCGCTGCAACATTGGTGCAATCATCCATTGAACTATCGTTCGAGCCAGACACTTTGTTTTTTGGCGCGTCGGGCGACGTCAGTTTGCGTTGGGGGCATCTGCCGCAGGTCAGTTTCGATCTGGAGTTTCATCATCAATCCGTTCACGTGTATTTTCGCCTGCTTCTTGAAGCGGACGTCGCTGGCGTAGAAATAAGCTACATCGCGTTTGATAGGCCGTCGGCTGAGCCGGAAGTAAATACGCAACGCTTGATCACAGCGTTGATCGACGCTCAGCGTGTCGCGGTCACGGCGCACGGTTGCCACATCTGACGGCGTCGGAATTGTTGAAACGCCCCGAACACTATTTTTCTCCTGTTCCGGCCAACGACGACTTGGCAAGCCCGGCGCAAGCGACGTGACCGATGGTGTACTGAACCTGAGACCAGGAGCGAAGATGCAGGCGCTGGCAGTATTTGATTGGGCGTTCCGGCAAAACGACTGGCTATCGCAGCGTCAGGCCGTCATCGCAGGCAACATCGCCAATGCGAACACGCCGGGCTTCAAGGCCAAAGATGTCGCAGATTTCGAAATGGCGCTGAAACAATCAGCCGCCGCGCCGCTGACGGCGACAAGCGCTTCTCATATTTTGCCGGCTGATGCGCCGAAAGCATTTCTGGAAAAGCGTGTCGACGGCGCTGAGGTTCTTCATTCTGGCAACAGCGTCAATATCGAGGCCGAGTTTCTCAAGGCGGGTGACGTTATGCGGTCGTACTCAATGAATACGCAAGTCGTAAAGTCGTTCAATCGGATGCTGCTGCTAGCGGCGAAGGTGTAGTCACCATGTTCGATCCGCTACAAGCGACCCTCAAAACCGCGTCGCATGGGTTAAGCGCGCAATCCGCAAGAATGCGCGTCGTTTCAGAAAACTTGGCGAACGCGCAGTCTTCCGGATCGACGCCAGGCGCCGATCCGTATCGGCGAAAAACCGTCAACTTTGAGAATGTTCTCGATGCGGCAGTGGGCGTCGACATGGTGCAAGTCAGTCGCGTCATGCAGGATACGGCTCCTTTCAAAACCGAGTTCGATCCGAGCCATGCCGCCGCCGACGCCAATGGCATGGTGAAGATGCCCAACGTCGACATGCTCGTCGAGCTTGCTGACATGCGTGAATCGATGCGCTCGTATTCGGCCAATGCCCAGGTGATCAAGCAAGTCCGTGAAATGGTCTCGATGACCGTCGATCTGTTGAGGGCATAATGACAATTGGTCTGCCTGTCGGTGCCCTGCTGACACCCATTCTTGGCGGCGCGGGCGCAGCTTCGGCAGGCGCTGGCGCTGCTGGCGGTTCGACAACGGCATCGCCGGATTTTGGCGCTTATCTAAAATCAATGGCGGCCGACACGGTCGGTGCGTTGAAAACGGGTGAGGCAATGTCAATCGCCGGTATGCAAGGCAAGGCGTCGACGCAACAGGTCGTAGAAGCCGTAATGCAAGCAGAACAATCTTTGCACGCCGCAGTAGCGATCCGCGACAAGGTCGTTGGTGCGTATCTCGAAATTAGCCGAATGTCGATTTAAGGAATTTCTGATGAGAGCGCTTTCGATCGCAGCAACCGGAATGTCGGCGCAGCAGACGAACGTCGAGGTCATCGCCAATAACGTGGCGAACATCAACACGACTGGATTTAAACGGGCGCGGGCCGAATTCACCGACTTGCTTTATCAAACGGAGCGCGCGGCGGGGACGCCAACGCGCGGCGGCGAGGATCAGGTGCCTGAAGGCATGTCGGTCGGGCTGGGTGTGCGGCCGGCCGCTATCCGCAATTTACATATGCAGGGAACGCTTGCGCGAACAACGAACAAGTTCGACCTCGCGCTCAACGGCAAAGGCTGGTTCCAGATCGCCGGT
Organism: Hyphomicrobium sp.; assembly: GCA_021732485.1. Lineage (GTDB taxonomy): Bacteria > Pseudomonadota > Alphaproteobacteria > Rhizobiales > Hyphomicrobiaceae > Hyphomicrobium_B. The sequence continues at coordinate 50,327 of JAKFUV010000005.1, read as the reverse complement.
GAGAATGGTGAAACGCTCTATACGCGTGCCGGTGCGTTCAACAAGAGTTCGACCGGGCAGCTCGTCACTGTCGATGGCAATCTCGTCACTCCGGAAATCGCCATCCCCGATAATGCCAGCGATGTCATTGTCAATAATTCAGGTCAGGTACTCGTCCGCTTGGATTCAAGTGCGACGCTGCAATCGGTTGGCCAGCTGACGCTCGCGAATTTTGCGAATGAAGCCGGATTGGATCCTTTAGGCGGCAATCTTTACCGCGAGACGACGGCATCAGGCGCGGCCATTGTCGGAGTGCCGGGCGATCCCGGATTTGCCTCCCTACAGCAAGGATATCTTGAAAATTCGAATGTCGATCCGGTCAAGGAGATTACCGAATTGATTGCGGCTCAGCGAGCCTACGAGATGAACTCTAAGGTCATTCAGGCTGCTGATGATATGTACGGAGTGATCGCGAAAGGAATTCGGTGATGGGCGCGATGCAAGTTAGCCGCTGCTTGATTGCACTTCTTGTGGCAACGGCGGTCGTTGGCGTCACGACGGCGTCGGCCGGCGAACGCGGTGTCGCCATGGTCGTTCGCACAATCATTTATCCTGGTGATGTTATTCGTGAAGATGCCGTCGTCGAGCAGGTAATGCCCGCGGGCCCTGGTGGGTTGTCCAACATTTACCCCGGCCGCGAGGACGTGATCGGAAAGATTGCGCGACGCACGCTTCTTCGCGGACAGCCGATATCTGCGTCAGAATTGCGTGAGAAAGACGCAGTTAAGCAGGGGCGCACATACACGTTGATTTATCGAACGCCGGGCCTCTCCCTCCGCGGCACAGGAGTTCCATTGCAGTCTGTCGGGGCCGGTCAGCTAGTGCGGGTTCGCAATCCTGATACGGGCAACATCATCGAAGCGCGCGCCACCGCTGACGAGACGTTGATTGTTGAGGGACGATGAAGCGGATGGTGTGGTTTCTGCGATTCGCGATCGCTATCTTGGTTGGCGCGTGTCCGGCAAGTGCTGAGACGCGCATCAAAGACATCGTCGATTTCAAAGGCATCCGCACGAACCAGCTCGTTGGATACGGGCTGGTTGTAGGCCTCGGCGGGACAGGCGACAGTTTAAAAAGCTCGCCATTCACCCAGCAATCCATGCAATCGATGCTTGATCGAATGGGCGTCAACATTCGGGGATATCAGGCCCGCACACGCAACGTCGCAGCGGTGATGGTGACGGCAGAGTTGCCGGCGTTATCGCAAAAGGGTTCGCGAATTGATGTCTCGGTCGCATCTCTCGGCGACGCCAAATCTTTGTCAGGTGGCACGTTGATACTTACGGCGTTGTCAGGTGCGGACGATGTCGTCTACGGCGTCGCGCAAGGCCCGATTATCGTTTCTGGCTTTTCGGCATCCGGCGATGCGCAGTCGGTGACGCTCGGCGTTCCAACGAGCGGCAGGATCGCCAATGGCGCTATCGTCGAACGCGATGCGCCAGGCGGTTTCGCGGAAGGTCAATCGCTCGAACTCTTTCTGCGCAATCCGGATTTTCGGACAGCAATTCGTATTGTTGACGCCATCAATTCTTACGGTACTCGGCACTTTGGAATCCGCCTTGCGCGCGAAAAGGATTTTCGCAGCGTCCGTATCCGAAAGCCGGATTCGATCGCACTTGCGCGCCTGTTTGCGGAAATCGGCGATTTGACGGTTGAGCCGGATCAAGTGGCGCGTGTCGTGATTGACGAGCGAACGGGTACGATCGTCATCGGGCGCGATGTGCGCGTTTCGACGGTGGCTGTCGCTCACGGCAACATCAGTGTGCAGGTGACCGAATCTCCGCAAGTGTCTCAGCCGCTGCCGTTCTCTGAAGGTGAAACGGTCGTTGTTCCGAGCACTGATGTGCAACTGAACGAGAGTGGTGGAAGTGTCTCGACAGTTCAGGGCGCAAGTCTGCAAGAGCTGGTCTCGGCATTGAACCGAATGGGACTGAAGCCCCAAGGGATCATTGCAATTCTTCAGACCATCAAATCGGCTGGTGCGCTTCAGGCCGAATTGGTTGTTCAATGACTCCGCTCGTCATGAATAGCTTTTTCAACCTTCGGGTCATCGCCGGTCTGCTGGCGGCCTTTGTCACTGCTGGATTTTCGTCGGCACCGGAAGACCCAGGTCCAAAGCTGCGGGACGCTCAATCTAGCGCGGACGCGCTGCATCGCGTCCTGGTCGATAGCGGGACGACGGCAGACGCCGTGCGCTTGGCGGATGCTGGTCGCCCATCGTCAAGCTCCGCAGGTGACCTGCCCGTTTCGTCAGGCCCTCGTCACGAAAAGAAGGCTAAGGGCGACGACGGGCCGGCTAGTCCGCCGCCAAGCAATGTCCGTCCGCTGAGTGCCGCTGAAGAGTATTGTTCGAACGCACAAGATGCGACGGCCAACGCGCAGGCTTCCCAGCAGATGAAAAGCCTGGCGCAAGCCCAGGCCGATATTGAAAAACGCATGAATGAATTGGCTCTGAAATCCGACGAGTATCGGCAGTGGCTGAAGAAGCGTGAAGATTTTCAGAAGCAAGCGACCGGAGGACTGCTGGCGATTTACAAAGAGATGGAGCCACAGACGGCAGCGGAGCAATTGGCGACTATGAGTGAAGCCATGGCGGCAGCCATTGTGTCCAAGCTTCCGCCCAAATCTGCCGCGTCCATCCTGGCGGCAATGGAAGCGCGTCGCGCTGCGCGGTTATCGTCGGTACTCGCGGGACTAGCTGAAATTGGCCAGCTTCGGCGTTCACCTAATGGGGATAAGCCTTAGCATGCGATGCTCAAGGCTCAGTTTGTTGGCGGGCAGTCTCATCCTGGCGGCTTGCTCTGCGCCGATGCATGAAGTTGGCCGTGAGCCGGAATTGACGCCGGTTGGCAGCGGTCTAGTGCCGCAACGCGTCGCGCGCCTCGACCTTCCCGAAACGTATGACGTGCCCGTATCGGCCAATTCAGCGTGGCGAGACGCGGCCGCCGATTTCTTTCGCGACGCACGTGCAACGACCATCGGCGACGTCGTCACCGTCAGGATTGAAATCAAAGACAAGGCTTCGCTCGACAACACTCTGGCGAGATCGAGAGATTCAAAAGCAGGGCTAAACGCGGCTCTCGGCTACGCGATCGATATCGGAGCGACCCAAGTCGACGGAACCGGCACGACGACTGGAAGCATTGGCCGGACAACATCGACGGACAGCAAGGGCGCCATAGCCAGGTCAGAGAACATCAATCTTCTTGTCGCAGCCGTCGTCGGCGAAGTGCTCCCGAACGGCAATCTGGTGATCAGCGGCACGCAAGAGGTTCGTGTCAATTATGAGGTGCGTGTTCTGACGGTTGCGGGAGTTATCCGCCCCCGCGACATCGCCACCGACAACTCGATTTCATATGAGAAAATCGCAGAAGCGCGAGTTTCATACGGTGGACGCGGCCGCGTAATGGAAGTTCAGCAGCCGGCCTGGGGTCATCAGATTCTCGATAATGTATTGCCGTTTTAGTCAGCAACCAACGCGGAAAGTCCGATGGCGAAGGGCCAAGCAATCCAATCCGATCCGAGCGCAGCCAACAAGGGACCGAGCGCCTTTCTGGTCGTGACGATTGTGAGCGTAGTCGCTGCCGCGATCGGTGGCGGGTTTGCTTATTTTGTGATCGAGCCAAAGCCAAACGAAGTCGTTTCCGACTTGAACCAGCCTGCTCCAGCGGCCAAGCCACTTTCGCGATTTCCGAACACCGCGACGGAAGTTGTGCTCAAGCCGGTCATCGCCTCTCTCGTGCAGCCGGATGACAAGAAAGTTCGAATGGAGAGTTCGCTGATTGTTGCGCCAGGCGTGCCGCTGCCGACGGCTTTAAGAGCAGAAATAGAGCAAGATATCGTGGTCTACTTGAGTGGCATGAAGCTCATTGACGTGAACGGGTCGCGGGGGCTGCAAAATTTGCGCAACGATTTGGACGACAGAATCAAGACGCGCGGGCAGGGTGCAGTTCTCGGATTTCTCATTACGGGACTCGTATTTGAATGACGATGTTCCACTCGGCAGTGTCATTCGTGCTGTTTCTGTTGCTGTCGGCGCCAGCAGAGGCGCAGTCGATCAATCTCGATAGCCTATTGCCCGCCGGCGATCCGACCGCGTCGGGACGCATTGTCCAGCTTGTCGTCGTCTTGACGGTCCTGTCCGTCGCTCCAGGTTTGCTCATGATGGTGACCTGCTTCTCGCGGTTTCTCATCGCATTTTCATTTTTACGCGCCGGCCTTGGCCTGCAAACGACACCGAGCAACCTCATTCTCGTCAGTCTGTCGATGTTCATGACCTTGTTTGTGATGGGCCCGACATTCGAGCAATCCTGGCAGGCGGGCGTCAAACCGCTCATCGAAAATCGCATTAGCCAGGAGGAGGGGTTCACGCAAACCACGACGCCGTTCAGAACCTTTATGATGGCCAACGTTCGCGAAAAAGATTTGGCGATGTTTGAGGCCATCGCTCTTGAGAAGTTGGGCGCCGACAAAAAGCTGAGCAACGAAGATTTCAGAATCCTCATTCCGGCGTTCATGATCTCCGAACTGCGGCGGGGATTTGAAATCGGTTTTCTTATAGCGCTGCCGTTTCTCGTCATCGATTTGGTGGTGGCGACCATTGTGATGTCGATGGGTATGATGATGCTGCCACCCACGGTCATTTCTCTGCCGCTCAAGGTTCTTTTTTTCGTGCTTATCGACGGTTGGAACATGCTGGTCGGAACTCTCGTGCGCTCATTCGCTTAAGGCAGCCGAAAGACGCCGTTAATCTGAAATTAAGCTATCCGCACTAGGGTTCCGCCTATGGCAGAGTGCACCGCATGACGGTGGCACAGGCATGAAGCCGCCCTGTCAAACCGGCCGATCCGGTATGTCCCGCAGCAATTTAGTGTGCGCGAACAAAGGACAAGGGACATCGGTATGAGCAGCATCAACACGAATTACGCCGCAATGTCGGCATTGCAGAACCTGCAGCAGACGAGCAAGCAGATGCTCGAGGTGCAGAATCGCATTTCGTCCGGCTTCAAAGTTGCGAATGCCGAAGACAACGCAGCCTACTGGTCGATCGCAACGACGATGCGGTCCGACAACAAGGCGCTCTCGACCGTACAGGACGCCCTTGGCCTTGGCAGCGCCACCGTCAACGTGGCTTACACGGCCGTCAAGAGCAGCATCGATATCGTTTCGGAATTGAAAGCCAAGCTCGTTGCCGCGCGCGAACCGGGCCTAGACCGTACGAAAATTCAGACCGAAGTCAAGGAACTCCAAAATCAGCTGAAGAGCATTTCGGATTCGGCCAGCTTCTCTGGTCAAAACTGGCTTTCAGTCGATTCGTCATCGGCCGGATACAACGCAACGAAGTCGATCGTCGCCTCGTTCACGCGTGACTCGGCTGGCGCCGTAACAGTTGGAACGATCGCGGTCGATACGGCTAAGACCAAACTTTATGACTCGTCGACAACCGCTGCGGGCATCCTCGATGCGAGTCGCGATGCCACAGGTGCGGTTGCGGCCACAGGAGCGTCTGTCGATTCTCTCGATATCAGCGCGCTGACCGACAGCGCCGCCGATCTCGCGACGCTCGACGGCTACATCAAGGGTGCGGACAAAGCCATCAGCGAAATGACGTCGGCTGCGACGAGCCTCGGCTCGGAAAAGAAGCGCATCAGCCTTCAATCTGATTTCGTGACCGCTCTCAAGGGTGCGATCGACGCCGGGATCGGCCAGCTCGTCGATGCCGACATGAACGAAGAATCAACCAAACTGCAGGCGCTGCAGGTGAAGCAGCAACTTGGCGTGCAATCGCTGAGCATCGCCAACCAGTCGAGCCAGAACATTCTCGCGCTGTTCCGCTAAGTCGCGGTTCATCGAGCTCTGGCATCAAACTCCTCCCGTCTGACAAAAAGAGCCCAGCATCGATGATGCTGGGCTTTTTTTCTTGCGCCGATAATGGCGCGATGGTCATGCCGATCTGCCTTGAGCAGCGGCGGTCTCGACGTCACGTGAATCCTGTCACCCCTGCACAAGGTTGCGCCCCTATTTTCGGCTAAATAACAGGCTGGTGAGGGGGCATCGTGGACGGGCGTCAGATAGAAGCACTCTTGCAAAATTTGAAGTCGCTCGGCACCGCGCGACTATCAGCGCTTGGTGCGATTGGCGCGTTCGTTTTTGCCGTCATTTCCATCGGCAGTTTCTTTGCGACGCGCTCGACATTCGAGGTTCTCTACGTTGGTCTGACGCAGCAAGATATCAGCCGAATGAGTGCTGTGCTCGCTGAAGCCGACATCCCGTTCGAGTCCAGTTCCGACGGCACCAAGCTGAGCGTCGGTATTGGTTCCGTGCCGCAAGCACGCGCCTTGCTGGCCGAAAAGGGCCTGCCGGGAAGCCCCAGTGCGGGCTATGAACTGTTCGACAAACTCGGCGCGCTAGGCCTCACGTCATTCATGCAGGAAGTGACGCGCGTGAGAGCGCTCGAGGGGGAGCTTGCGCGCACGATTCAAAACATAAAAGGTGTGAAGGCCGCACGCGTTCACCTCGTACTCCCCGATGCTGGTGCATTGCGGTCTCGAAAACAAAGTCCGGCAGCGTCGGTTGTCATCAGGACCGATCTCGCCAACGACGCGACCGCCGCAAGTGCGATCAAGCATCTGGTCGCGGCCGCTATCCCCGAGATGGTATCTGATCAGGTTACGGTGATTGGCACCGACGGAAGTGTTCTATCTGCCGGCGGAGACGGTTCGCGAGAGGCATCGTCGAAGCTTGTCGAACTCGAGCGAAGCATGGCCCGCCAGCTTCAAGACAATATTCGGCGAACACTTGCTCCCTATCTCGGCGTCGATCATTTTGAAGTCAGCGCGAATGTCCGGCTGAATGCAGACAAGCGCCAGGTCAGCGAAACGACCTTCGATCCGCTCAAGCGCGTCGAGCGTTCAACGAGGATTGTCAAGGAAACGCAGAACTCGCAAGAAAATGCCGGAGCGGCTGCCGTCAGTGTGGCCCAGAACATTCCGAATGAACAGGCGGGATCGTCGGGCGGCGACCAAACCAAGCGCGCGCAAGACCGGAAAGAGGAAACTACAAACTACGAGATCGATACGAAATCGACGTCGATCACCAGCGACGGGTACCGCGTCGAGAACGTTTCAGCGGCAATCGTTATCAACAAGAAGAGGCTGGCCGAGGCGTTCGGTAAGGAATTGACTGATGCGGACCTCGGCACGCAAATCGCCGAGATCGAAAAACTCGCGCAATCAGCGATCGGCTTCGATGCGCAGCGAGGCGATCGCATCAATGTCTCAGCAGTGAACTTTGTTGCCGACTCGATGCTGCAGCCATCCTCAAGTGACGGCGGCTGGATCATGTCGGCGATGTCCTTGTCGGGCGTTTTGATCAAATCACTTACGATCCTTGCAATTTCTGCGATCGTTGTCTTTGCCGGCTTCAGGCCAGCCCTCAAAGCCGTTCTAGATCGCTCAATCTCACATGCTCCGGTCGCCGCGCTCGCAGCGCCGGTGTCCGCAATGACCAATGCGGTGGAGGCTTTCGACAGGTCTGCGATTGGGTCCGCGTTGGCAGCTCCCGGCTCCACTCCATTTAGCGACGATCGAACGATGTTTGGATCGAACGATGTCGTCAGGCGTCCGGCGGCGGGTCCGAAAGACCGGTTGGATCTAATCCTGTCTCAAGATGAGGAGCAGGCGACCGCGGTACTGAGAGATTGGGTCAGGAACGGCTAATGAGTTCATCACGCACATCAGCCTTTCAGGGGTTGGCTGAATTCAGGATGGCAACGGCCACGGCTCCGTTGTTGCAAGAAACGGAAGCGCAGCGCCAGCAGCGTATTGAATTGGCGATGCAGCAGGCAGCTGATCAAGGCTATCAGCGTGGATTTCTCGAAGGCCGCAAACACGCGGAAGTGGAGGCCTTGCTGGATCGATCCAACGCGGAGGCGGAATTCCAATTGCAGACTGAAAAACATCGTCATGACTGGAACCTCGCTTGCGCTGATCGCCTCGCCGCACAGCTCGAACGTGGTTTCAGCGAGATCGCAGGAGGCTTGGAAGATGTTGCCGCAGCGATCCTCAAGCCGTGGCTTGAAGCGCGGCTCTACGAACGAGCGGTCAATGAGTTCATCGCTGCGGTGAAAAAGACGTCCGATGATGCCGTAACGGTGCACATCGAAGGGCCGCAGGCGTTGGTTGCCCGTCTGGAAAAAAGTATTGCACGACCTGGTGTGACGACCGCATACGTCGAAGACTCGCGCATTGAGGTCTTTATCGACCGCACTGTCATTCAAGCAAACTTTTCCGAGTGGATGGTGAACTTGGAAATGGCTGCCGGATGAGTAAGGGACAGGAAGACATTTCCAGTCAGCCGCTGGTCATCGTCCGGCGACGGCGCGGCAACGGCGATGACGAACATCATGGCGGTGCTTGGAAAATCGCGTACGCCGATTTCATGACCGCGCTCATGGCCTTCTTCTTGGTGATGTGGCTGGTGAATGCGGCCGATAGACAGACAATCATTCAGGTCGCGGCCTACTTTAATCCCATCCGCCTGACCGACCGGCACGCCACCGTGCAGGGCCTCGAAGACATCGATGAAACGATCAAAAGCAAACCGGGCCAGAAAGGCAAAACAAAAAAGGCGGCGAACGAGGAGCTTTTAGACGCTCCCGAATCGACAAAAAGCCCACCGCCAAATAGTTCTGCGGCAGGTACTGACATCGCTGGCGAACCTGGCTCGCTTGCAGCTGAGGCTGAGCTGTTTGCCAATCCAGCGTATGAATTGAACAAACTGGCAAGCAAAGCCATGGAGCGGTCGACGCAGTTTTCAGGTCAGGAAATAGACGCAGCGACGGTCAGGGATCCGTTCGATCAAACACAGGTTGTTCAAGTAAAACCTCAGGTACCCAATGTTGATGCCGCCATCGAAAAAATGACGGAGCCCGAAAAATCCCAAATGACGGGCTTGCAGAAAAATAGCGTCGAGCAAGTTGTCGACAAAGAGGACTGGAAAAAAGTTGAGTTGGAAATTCGAAGCCAGCTTCGAGAGCTGGTCACGGCGCTCCCCGATGTGGAAGTCAGAACAACACCCGAGGGATTGCTCATCAGCGTCATCGACAATGACAAATTCACGATGTTTTCCGTTGGCTCCGCGCAGCCACAACCGGAACTCGTCGTCGTGATGCAGCGCATCGCCAACGTACTGAAGTCACGACCGGGAAACATCATTCTTCGCGGTCATACGGATGGCCGGCAATATCGGAATAGTCATTATGACAATTGGCGATTGTCGACGGCGCGCGCGCATATGGCGTATTACATGATGCTGAGAGGCGGCGTGGGCGACCGGCGCGTGATCGCCGTGGAAGGTCGCGCCGACCGTGATCTCAAGGATGCCATCAATCAAAACGCCGCGAAAAATCGCCGAATTGAAATTCTAGTCAAGGAAGCCCAGCCTTGACCAAGCGTCTAGCAATAATCTCGGTCGCGTTGCTATTGCTGTTTGCGGTCGGTGGCTCGGTGGGCTGGCTGTGGTGGAACGACTTTGACAGCAATCGGGCCTTCCAATTCGCAGATCGCAATGCGCACACGACGGACCTGAAAACCTACAACGGCGAAGAACACGCAGCGGCTTTCATGCGCAGCGAGAGTGCCCGACGCCATCTAAAGGATCTTAACGCAGCGCAGGATAGGGCAACGCAAGGCGATCGAGAAGCTTTGACAGAACAAAAGCGCTTGCTCACCGAGATGGCCCGCGACATTTCACATTGGCCGGATGATGATCTTGGGCGGACACCAAACGTTGTTGTGATGCTGGCTTATGTTCTGTGCGGCGGCAACGCAGCCGTCATCGGAGCCCAGCTTGAACGAGCTGCAAGTCGTCACGAATCGAAAGAGATAAAGGACCTCATTGGCGGTGTTCGAGCTTATGGTGCACGTCGTCGAAAGGATGCGCTGGCGGAATTTTTGACCGTCGATTGGCAGCTTGTCGACCAATCCTTGGTTGGCCCATTGGCGCTTGCCAAAGCATCGCTGCTGATCAAGGACGACCCAAAAGAAGCGGTCTTGTTGCTTGATCGCGCCCGCTTAAACGCGCCGTCTACTGCGATCGACGAGGCAGCCACACGCTGGGAGGTGCCGCTGCTGATGGGCGACGATGACTTGGATCGCGGTCTGCAACTGACATCGCAATACCTGCGGAAATTCTCGGATTCGATCTATGCTGAAGGATTTCTCGATATTTTTTCCGCAGCGGTTGCTGGAAGCAAGGCCGCAGCAGCGCCGGAGCAATTTCAAAAGTTCACAACCACAATTGATACAGTCGATGATCGACTGCGAGCGGATTTGTTCTTAGGCGTTTCGAAACGTGCGCTCATGAAGGGCAATATCAGTCTTGCCAAGGTCGCCGCCGACGCAGTCGACATATTGAATTCAAAGTCTGCCGTACAAAAATTACAAGCGGAACTCTACGCGGCCGCCGCCGACGCTCCGACTGAAAATGCTTCGGCGGCAGTGAAGATTTTGAACGGTATCGATGGCTCGCGGTTGGACGCAGCCGATAAGGCAATCCTCGACACCGCCAGGGCCATTGCAGGTTCGGTCGTCGGTGCGCAAGCCGGGATCGGTCGAAATGATTTCAATGGTCCGGCCCGTGTTGCGCTGACGGGAGAAGCTAGCGCAACGCCAGAAAAGGGCGAGGGCGTCGATCGGACAATCGCCCGCGTTCAACAAGTGCTGACCGATACTGACCGCCTCATCGCTGGAGAATAACTATGGCTGTCTCGATGACTACAGTTGACGGCGGAGACAACGGCGTCGCCACTCGGGCGCCGACTATGAAAAAAAGTGATAAGGCGCTCAATCAAGCGGCGCGGCGCGTGCAAGAGCGAGCGGAGATGAAGGCAAACGACGGCAGCGCACCGAGCCGTCAGCATAGCTTGCCCAGATCTGTCGATACACCATCCTCGGTCATCGATGCGAAGACTGACAGTTGGGTTGCAAAAACGGAAAATGAGCAGGGGCACGACAAGGAGCGTAGCTTTGACGACTTCATGGTCCAATCTGCGCCCATGGGTTCAGTGTCGAATGGTCATGTATCTCTCAAGATCAGTCGGTCGGAACCAAATCAAACTGCGCAGCAGTTGGCTGATGATGTCACACTCGCAGCATCGTCGACGAACGATCTGCGATCGATCGCATCAGCATCTGGTCTTGATGACGGCGGATGGCCTCGCCAGGCGCAGTACCTTACCGATTTGGGCGGGCATGGGTCGAACGGGATAAACAATGACGAGCGGCATCGGCATGGCGGTCCCGATGAACCGGAGGCAAACCGCCAATCGAATCCTTATGCCGAAGCTGCGGCGGAAAATGACAAAAGCAGAGAGTTACAAAGCCCGCTGGCAACCAAAATCAGTGGTGCCACGAGCGCCATGTATTTTTCACCTGTTCGAGAGTTGACCTCATTGCTGTCTGGGTCGAAGGCGGCTGAACATCCAGACTTGGCCATGGCGCAGCTAAAGGCGGCCGATCAGCCGGGCAAATCTTCAAATTCAATCGCAATGAGCGACATTCCAGCGATCACCGGGCAGATCGACCGCGACCAGCCACGTGACACTAGCCGACACGGCGACAATACCAAACAACACGATCGCGAAAGGCCGCGTGGAACTGCGGACACGGCGCGCCACGAAAACGCGAAGTCACCGCTTCTCGCCGCATGGAATGCACTTACGGCTGCAGCTGAAACAAGCAATAGCAGTCAAGGCGCTGGCCTTCTGCCGCCAAGCCAGCAACTCAGCCGTGATATTCTGGCCGCGCTGCCAAGTGTCGCTGCGGATGAGCGCAGCCCATCGCACGAGATAGCGCCGAACGTCATAGGCACTGGGCGCATGTTGCGCATGCTCGACATCACGCTAGAGCCCGCCAACCTCGGCGCTGTGCATGTTCGCCTCGAGTTGCGAGATGGCACGCTGAGCCTCGCAGTTACGGCAGACCGCGCTGCGACGGCCCTGATCTTGGACCAGGAACAGGACGCGCTTTGCCAGCGATTGGCAGAGGCCGGCTACAACGACGCAACGATCTCGATATCCGACGGGCAGAGTGATCAACAAGTTACGCGCGATCCGATCGCCAATCAGGAGGACAGGCAAACCGGCAACCAAAATTTTGGTAGTGGTTTTTCGTCTGGGTCAAACCAGCCGAATGCGTCGTCAAATTCGAGGTCTGATGTGCGCCTGAGTTCGGCCGGCATGGATGAGACATTGAACCAACCGGCGGACAGCACAAAACGACTGAGCCAATCGAAGACAGCTGAGCTCTACATATGATGCGCAATATCGAAACGCTAACGCCAGCTGCGTCGACGACGGGCCTGCTCGGTCCCTACGTGCTGGTTTTTGACGTTATCAATGATGAGGTGGTCGATCTGCGGCCTGGGGCGTATGCACTGGGATACACTGACAACAACGGTCGCTTTGTCGTGACGTTTGTCGGCAGTTCCTCAGCAGATCTGCGGTCGCGGTTGAAGCAGCATATAGGCACTGCTCGTCAATTCAAGTTTCGGCACTTTGCAACGGATCGGGCGGCTTTCGAGAAAGAATGCGAATTGTTCCACCAGTTCTGGCCGGCGGGAAATTTTCTGCATCCCGAGCGTCCGAAAAATTCTAACTGGGCATGCCCGCGGTGTCGGCTTCCGGAGAAACGCAACGAAGCATAGCGGCAGCATCGTTCAACGCCTGCTGATATCCCAGGTGCCAGTAGGCACATTCGGCCGTGTTGCGATCCAAGTGCTTTTGCTGCCCGAGTTCCGCTGAACTTTGGTCCTCAAGCCATTTTCCGATCGTAGCCGCTCGCGTATTGAGGCCTTCGATAGTCAGTCTTGCACTCATAACGCCATTCCCAATCAACAATCGTAGTGTCTAGCCCTGATCACAAGCTACCGCACAACGGTCTAGCCTTACTCAATTGCGTTGCTGCAATTTTATCGAATATCAGAATTGCTTGACCGAATAAGTGTTAACTTTTTTTACTCTTTCGATAAGCGTCGAAGAGTCTGTTCGCGAGCATCATCCGCTGAGTGGCGATGCTCTGTAGGTGGGCCGGCGCCAGATCTGGATGATTGTGAGCCGAAAACGCCCGCCTTAGCGCCGCAACGTCTTCAATCGGCAACCCGGCGGAAATGCCGAGCGCGCGACTGATAATGCCCGGATCGAGCAGCATCGCTGTCTCATCGAGCGGTGGCTGGCTCTCATCAAGCTCGTAGCTATGTCGGCTGGTCTTTGTTCGCTCCCGAACATCATCAGTGATTGGAAGTGGAATTTGAACACCAAGCCCAAAATGGCGTTGAAAAGCTGATCGCTTCGTATCCGAGACGATATCTTCGATCAACGTATCGTAAACGCTTTCGAAGGCGAGTTTCGACCTCGGCTGCCGGCGGTTGAACATGTCGATTTTTTGAAATCCAATGACTTTAGCGTACAAAGCACAGCTGGCTTGCAGCGGGCTGGCTGCGGCGATGCGGTGCTGGCGATCGGCATCTATTGCGAAAGCTTTTGGAGACGCAACGCTTCGCAAAAGAAGTCGCGCCCGAGGTGCTCTTTCATTACGATATCGTCCAGGGACGCGAATTTTTGGCTGAATTGAACAGCGACCCGGTTGCCGTTAACACGAACAACTTGGGCTTCGATGTTGATTTTTCCCAGAAGTTTGAGTGTTAATGTCTCGTTGAGATTAGGCCGATAGCACTCCGCCCACTCCAGTTCCGCGCCCTCCGTCGATAGGTTCGTTATGGTAGCCGCTGCGAACCTGCTCGAACTCTGGACAGCGCAGGGGTGTAGCTCGATTGAGCGCGACGAAGTCCGGCGGTCAGTGCCATCGACAGACTCAATCGGTACTAGATCCTCGACGTCGTCGGAGATATGCGCGAAAAATGAAGGAGGACGGGACATCGCTCGTTCGCTTCCAATTTGGTCGTCCCATAGCACCAAGCTTGGGCGTGTGAGGCTATTGCGTCGATCGGCAGTGGCTGAATAAACGTCTGGCCAATGCTTTAAGATATAGAGATTCAACTAGACCACACGTTGAGCATTCAAATTGCAAACAATTCAAACCGTCCAATGCAAACAGTTCAAAAATTCATCGGTCTGGTAAAATGATTGTGCGATTGGAATAGCGACTTTTAGCGGTTTGCAAAACATAGCAGCGCAGACGCCTCGCGCGCGGATGGAGAAACAAACACGCGCCACACGGCTTGGCCACACATCATATAAATGACCCATGATGCATGATATAAGTTATTGTTTACGCATACAAAAATCGTAAAAAAGTCGTTAATATCTTCGGTGAATCAATGTAGTTGTCATTGCAGACGGAAATCTGCGGGGGCAGCGAATGTTTTTGATTCTTGATGATAGGCAATCCGTTTCGGATGCCTATGTGGCCTGCTTCGAGCGTGAGGGCGTGGCAGCCGCAGGTATGGTCATGGGCGACCTTCCTGATTGGCTGGAATCGTCGTGCGATCTAGATGTCGCCGCCGTCGAGGGATTTCTTATTGGCGGTGGTGCCGATCGCAAGCCAATTCCTGCGCGAATCCGAACGCGGTCTCGATCGCCAATGATTGGACTGCTGGATGGCAAGGCGCTGTCTGAATTGCTCGAGCTGTTTTCGATTGGCGTTGATGACGTCGTTGCAAAGCCATTTCATGTCCGAGAGATTTTGGCCCGGATGAACGCGATCGGGCGGCGCTTGCGCCCTGTCGATCAATCAATCGAAATTAGCGGCATTCGCGCCTTTTTCGATGGCCGCGATCCGGTCGTCGGTGGAGTCGTTCTGTCACTGCCGCGCCGTGAGCGCCGCATACTCGAATACTTGGTGACCAGCCGGAATGTTCGAGTCACCAAATCGCAGATATTCAGTCGCGTGTATGGGATTTTCAACGAAGGCATCCACGAGAACGTCATTGAGAGCCATATCAGCCGCCTGAGAAAGAGATTGAGAGAGCGGCTTGGCTATGACCCGATCGATTCACAGCGCTACCTCGGTTATCGCATTATTGATTCAGCTGTCGCTGCCGGTGAGTTTTGTGAAGCTGACACCAGCCTCGCGCAAGCCCGTGCTGTTTCCATGATGGCGAGCACTGATTTGATGAGAGAGGCTGGCGATGGGTCTGTACGGAATTATGACGACGAGCGTGTCGGGTATGTCTGCGCAGGCTGACCGTATGGGGACCGTCGCCGACAACATCGCAAACATCAATACGACCGGATATCGACGCGCGACGGCGGAGTTTTCCACGTTGGTTCCCGAGGCGCGCGTCGTGCAATATCAGCCTGGCTCGGTCGAGACGCATGTTCGCCGGAATGTCGAGGAGCAGGGCGAGTTAGCCTATACGCGGTCGGCGACCGACCTGGCGATCAAGGGTAACGGGTTCATGCTCGTTCGCGGAGCAACGGAAGTTCCGTATCTAACGCGTGCTGGCAGTTTCGTGCCAAACAGTGCTGGAGAGCTCGTCAACGCTGGCGGCTTTAAACTGCTGGGGTACAATCTTCTGTCTGGAAACTTATCGTCTATCGTCAATAGCGCGGCAGGGCTCGAAGTTGTTGGCACCGCAAATCTTGGTCTTCGTGCGGCGGCATCCACTCAGGCAAAGCTGCAAGTCAATTTGCCGTCGACAGCGACTGCAACTCTGGCTGCTGATCTACCGTCGACCAACGCTGCTGGTGCCGAGTATATCGGCAAGACTTCGATGGTGACATACGACAGTCTTGGTGAGCGCGTCGTGGTCGACGTTTACACCGCGAAGACCGCTGCCAATACGTGGGAGGTCTCCGTCTACAACAACTCGCAGGCGTCAAGCACTGGCGGTTTCCCTTATTCAGCGGGCCCGATGGCTACGACGTCGTTGTCGTTTGATGGCACAAGCGGGCAACTCGCGTCGTCCAGTTCGTCGTCAGTGTCGATCAACATTCCGAACGGGTCGACGATGCAAATCGACTTCACGCGATCGACGCAATTGGCGGCCGACTATATCGTCCAAGCCGCCGAGGTGAATGGCAACAGCCCGGCGAAGGTCGAGCGTCTCGACATCTCGTCGGATGGTATTGTGTCGGCGGTCTACGAGAACGGTGTGCGCGTTGATGCCTACAAAATTCCTCTCGCCAATGTTACGAGTCCAAATAATCTGACATTGCTGAGCGGCAACGTGTTTATTCCGAACAATGATTCAGGTGACATGCAGATCGGCGTCGCTGGCGCCGCATCACTCGGTAGCCTTGTGTCTGGTGCGCTCGAGCGGCCGACGGTCGATTTGGCAACAGAACTGACGACGATGGTCGAGGCGCAGCGCAGCTACACCGCAAATTCGAAAGTGTTCCAGACGGGCGCTGAACTCATGGACGTGCTCGTCAACCTGAAGCGCTAGGGTCGTGATTTTGCGTGAAGGGTCTGTCTGATGGCACTCTCAATCGGTTTAGACGTTGCGAGATCAAGCCTAGCGGCGACTGCCGAACAGATGGCCGTGATTTCCCGCAACGTTGGACGGACCGGTGACGCCGACGCGACACGCAAATCCGCAGCCGTCGTCACTGGTCCGGGATCATCGGTGCGGGTCGCGCGGATCGACCGCTCATACGACGCGCTGTTGTTGAGCAAGGTCTTGACGTCGAGCGCGGAGGCGCAATCGCACATCGCCATTTCGCAGGCGCTCGATCAGCTTAATGCCACGGTTGGGGACACCGATGTCGAGCGGTCGCCTGCTGCGTTGATCGGTAAGTTGTCAGCCGCATTGCAGCGCTACTCAGCCAGTCCTTCGAACGCCTCTGTCGCTCTGTCGGCCGTCTATGCCGCCAAAGATGTCGCAAATTCCTTGAATGCAGCTTCTGCGACGGTCATGCGAGTTCGCGTCGAAGCCGATGCCGACATTGCTGCATCCGTCGATCGCGTCAATGTCCTGTTGTCAAAGTTCGAATCCGTCAACAAGGACGTCGTGAGCGGTACGCGATCTGGGCGCGACGTGACTGATGCCTTGGACGCGCGCGATGGAATCTTGAAGGAGCTGTCCAGCAACATCGGCATTCGTACCGTCGCGAGAGCTGATGGTGATCTGGCAATTTACACGGACAGCAACGTCACGATGTTCGATACCGTGGCGCGTGCGGTCACATTTGCGCCTTCTGGTTTTCTTGCAAGTGGATTGCCAGGAGCATCTGTATACGTTGATGGCGTCCCGGTTGTCGGCACGCCGCAAATCATGGCGATTAGCACGGGGCGCATCGCCGGGCTGGTTGCCGTGCGCGATGAACTGGTTCCGCGCTTCGAGGCGCAGCTCGACGAGATCGCTCGCGGTCTGATTGAGGCGTTTGCTGAGCGTGACCAATCGGCGACGCCAACGCTCCCTGCCGCTGCCGGCTTGTTCACTTATCCCGGTGGGCCTGCGGTTCCAGCGACAGGATCGATGGTCGCCGGACTGGCCGGTCAGATCAGGCTCAACCCGAACGTTGACCCAACACAGGGCGGACTTGCGACGCGATTGCGCGACGGCGGAATCTCGAACCCTGGAAATCCCTCGTACCTCTACAACGCGACGGGCGAGGCGGCCTACGATAACCGCATTCAAGATCTGATCGACCAAGTCGCTGCCACGCGATCGTACGATCCACGTGCCGATGCCGAAACATCGGGGTCGCTCGTCAATTTTGCTTCATCCTCGGTGTCGTGGCTTCAAACACTCCGCCAATCGTCAAATGATGAATCTGAACATCGAACGGCTGTTGCCGATAGAGCGGCGGCGGCTTTGTCGAAAGATACCGGCATAAGCCTTGATGAAGAAATGGCGAAGATGCTGGAGCTCGAGCGCAGCTATCAAGCCTCATCGCGTCTTATCACAGCCATTGACGGAATGCTCGAAGCGCTGATTGGTAGTGTGAGATAGATCGCATGATCGGACCAGCCTTCATTTCCACGTCGTCGATCTCGAATGATGTTCGGCAGTCAATTTCCCGGCTGCAGGGAAAAATCGTTGACGCGCAAAAAGAGCTAACGAGCGGGCGGCACGCCGACGGCGGCAAGACGCTTGGGGCGGCGGCCGGCAAAGTCGTGTCGTTGCGCCACGAAGCACTGCAATATCAAACCGTCTTGGATTCGAATGCGATCGTGCGAACGCGCCTCAACGCGACGCAGCTCGGTCTACAAGCCATTTCGGATACGACGCAGTCGATCACTGCGGCATTGGTGCGCGCGCACTCAAATTCAGCCTCGCCGGAAACGATCGTTCAAGAAGCGCGATCAGGGCTCAACGCTCTCATCGACACACTGAATACGTCGTTGGATGGCCAGTACATTTTTTCTGGCATAAACTCCGATGTGCGGCCCTTGCAAAACTATTTCTCCCAGACGCCACCGGCGAGCCGTCAAGCCGTCGCTGATGCCTTCTTGGCGAAATTCGGAATATCTCAATCCGATCCAGCCGTGGCTTTAATTTCGGCTGCGGATATGCAGGACTTTGTCGACAATGCCTATCCGGCGGAGTTTTCCGACGCAAACTGGGCGGGTTCCTGGTCGGAGGCATCTGACAAGGCTGTTCGCAACAGAATTTCACGCACTGAACTTTTGGAAACGTCGGTGACAGCCAATAGCGACGCCTTTCGCGCGCTAGCGTCGGCGCTCGCTCTTGTGTCCGATTCCGGCTTTGAAAATTTGAATGCAACGACGAAACAAGTTGTCATCGATAAGGCGCTTCAACTGGTTGGAACTGCCGTTCAAGGCATCACCACCGTGCAATCGCAAATTGGCGTGACTCAGGAACGGGTGTCGGCGTCGAGTGAGCAAATAGAGCTGCAACGATCTTTGCTGGATCTCGCCATCGAAGGCTTTGAAGGCGTTGATCCGGCGGAGGTGTCCGTTCGCTTGTCGTCGCTGATGACCCAAATGGAAACAGCCTATGCGCTCACAAGCCGTATTTATCGGCTGAGCTTGCTCGACTTCATCTAATTGCGTTTTGCGATGTCCAGATAACAGAAACCAAGGCGCAGGCGAGGTCATGTATAAATTTCAATATCAGGACGTAATTTCCGATGGCGGTCAGGCGCAAAGGACTGATGAGCAATTGGCTCTCGCGCACTCGATCTCGCTATTAAAGCTGGCCGAACAGCGGGGCAGCGATACGAGAGAAGCGATCGATGCCCTTTTTTTCGTCAATCGGCTTTGGAGTTTCTTCATTGACGATTTGATGAAAGCGGAAAATGCGTTGCCGCCGGACGTTCGAGCCAGCTTGATATCCGTCGGGTTGTGGTTGCTTAAGGAATCGGACGCCATTTCGAATGGAAAGTCCGAAAACTTCAAGGGATTGATCGACGTGACACAGCTGATTTCGGAGGGATTGTGATGAGCGGCGGGCTGCGCATCACGCTGCGAAGCGGGGAAAAAATCTTTGTCAATGGCGCGGTGCTGCGCGTTGATAGAAAAGTCGCCATTGAATTGCTGAATGACGTCACATTTCTTCTTGAGCAACACGTCATCAAAGCGGAAGACACCCATACGCCGCTCCGCCAGCTTTATTTCATGGTCCAGACCATGCTGATCGACCCACCACTTTATCTGCAGGCGCGCGATCTCGCAAAAGCGTCGCTTGAGACATTGATGGCGACTCTATCCGACAAAGACTTGCTCGCCGGCCTCCGGGAAGCGTCGATATGTCTTGAAGCCGAGCGACCGCTGGAGGTGCTCAAAAAACTTCGGCTTCTGCTTCCGATCGAGCAAAGAATTTTGGCCGGAAGCGGCCATGACCACGAACCAGCCAAGGAGGTCGCATGACGTCGATCGATGCCACAGCCCTCGCAACGGGGACAGCCACGAAAGCTGCAACAGCGACAACCGCCACAGGCCCGTCGCTCGACTATAATGCTTTTCTTCAGCTGCTTCTGGCGCAGATGAAAAATCAAGACCCTTTGAAGCCTTTAGACTCAACGGAATATGTATCGCAGCTCGCTGCCTTTTCAAACGTCGAACAGGCAATGAAACAGAATGCGAAGCTCGACCAGCTGCTGGTTATTTCCAATATCGCCCAGGCGAACGGCGTCGTCGGAAGAACCATAACGTCCGCTGACGGCACGATAACCGGGCAGGTCGCTTCTGTGCGAATTGATTCAAGCGGAGCGACCGCACGTTTGAGCGACGGCCGGGACGTTGAACTCGGCGCTGGCGTATCAATAGCAAGCTGATGACACAAAGCGGCGCGCTCGATCTTCTACAGCAGGCGATTTGGGTGACCATGATCGCGTCGGGGCCGGTTGTCGTGTCGGCAATGGTCGTCGGTATTGTCATCGCCATATTGCAAGCGTTGACGCAGGTTCAAGAAATGACCTTGACCTTTGTGCCGAAAATGCTCGTCGGCGTTGGTGTTGCTGCCCTATCGGGCTCATACGTCGGAAACGTTTTGTTCGTTTTCACCGAGCAGGTGTACGCGCTTATTGGAACTGGCTTCAAGTAATTCGCCGACGGCGCGAGCCATGAGAAACTTCGCGCAAGTTTAACAAGGCAGACTGCGAACTTCAATTGCTTGAGGTTTCGTCGATGGCCGCTGAAAAAACCGCCGATCTTGACGTTGACGGCATGGCCATTCGTCAAGATATCAGCCTCGCCGTCGCGGTTGTGTTGATACTGGCGGTGCTGTTTCTGCCGCTGCCGCCAATCTTCATCGATATCGGCTTGGCCATCTCGATCGCCTTTTCCGTCTTGATTCTAATGGTCGCGCTTTGGATCAACAAGCCGCTAGAATTTTCGTCGTTTCCTACCATTCTTCTCATCGCAACGTTGCTTCGGCTGGCGCTGAATGTGGCCACGACCCGGCTCATTCTATCGCACGGCGCCGATGGCCCCCATGCTGCCGGAAACGTCATCGCTGGCTTCGCAAATTTCATCATGGGCGGCGATTTCGTCATCGGCGTCATCGTTTTCTTCATCCTTCTGACCGTGAATTTCATGGTGATCACGAAGGGTGCCACGAGAATTGCCGAAGTCGGCGCGCGATTCACGCTGGATTCGATGCCAGGCAAACAAATGGCCATCGACGCCGACTTGTCCGCGGGCGTGATCAACGAGCGCGAAGCTGTGCGCCGTCGCCGGGACATTGAGGAAGAGAGCCAATTTTTCGGCGCGATGGACGGGGCATCGAAGTTCGTTCGCGGCGATGCAATCGCGGGATTGATCATCACTGCCATCAATGTATTTGGCGGAATTCTGATCGGAGTTACGCGCCACGACTTGCCGTTGTCGCAAGCGGTCGACATTTTTACGAAATTGTCGGTCGGCGACGGCCTTGTCACTCAAATTCCGGCTTTGATCGTCGCGCTGTCTGCAGGCCTGCTTGTATCGAAGGGCGGGACGCGTGGCTCGGCTGAAAAAGTCATCATCAGCCAATTCAGCTATTATCCGCGAGCCTTGCTGCTCGCAGCAGCGGTCATGGGCGTGCTGGCCATTGCGCCGGGATTGCCGTTCTTGCCGTTTGCCATCATCGCCGGCGGATTGATGTTCGTCGGTCTTGCGATCCCTCGACAGAACGCTGAGGCCGCTAGGCTGGCCGCTGAAAAGCAATTGAAGGGCGAGGCGCTGACGCTCGACGAGCAGTCAAAATTGTCGATTAAAGAGCAATTAAAGACCACGGAAATTGAACTCTGCTTTGGCAAGCAGATCTCTAGCGTGCTGATGAAATCCAACGGCGACCTTGGGCTGCGTGTCTCGAAAATGCGGCGCAAGTTCGCCAAGCAGTATGGTTTCGTTGTGCCCGAAATCAAGCTCACCGAAGATTTGGCGATTGCGACGAAATCGTACCAGATCAAGATTCATGGTACGGTCGTCGCGGCCGCCGATCTTCGCCTCGGCGACGTGTTGGTCGTCGTTGGTGATGGACCGAAACCCGACGCGCCTTGTGATGAAACACGAGAGCCCTCATTCGGCATGAAGGCCGTTTGGGTGCCAGAAATTTTTGCCAGTACGCTGCGGCGCGACGGCTTCGTACCGATCGACAATAACTCCGTCCTGCTGACGCATCTTGCTGAAATCATCAGGAACAGCTTGGCGCAGTTGCTGTCTTACAAAGATCTTCGTCAGTTATTGGACCGCCTCGATCCTGAATACCGGCGCTTGCTCGACGAGATCTGTCCGAGCAATATTTCGCACTCTGGATTGCAAGGCGTTCTGAAAGTTCTGCTCGCCGAGCGGATTTCGATACGCAACCTTCATCTCATTCTCGAAGCCATTGCCGAGATCGCGCCATTCGCGCGTAAAGCTGAGCAGATTGCCGAGCATGTACGTATGCGGCTTGCTCCGCAGATTTGCGGGGATTTGACCGACAACGGCGTACTGCGAATCGTGCGTTTGGGAAATCGGTGGGAGGTCGCATTTCATCAGGCGCTGAAGCGCGATGCCAAAGGCGAGATCTATGAATTCGACATCGATCCGCGATTGATCGAACAGTTTGGCACCGACGTGAATACGGTCGTCAAACCACTGCTGGAAGAGGGCCAGCAGTTCGTGATCGTAGCCGCAGCCGACACGCGGCCATATGTTCGCATGGTCACAGAGCGTCTGTTTCCAACTTTGCCAGTCCTGTCTCATCTTGAAATCAGTCGTGGCACACAGGTTCAGGCGGTCGGAACGCTATCGTGACCGGCATCACGACGAACTATATTTTCATGGTGTTTCTCGTTTTTTGCCGGCTTGGCGCATGCCTGATGCTGCTTCCGGGCCTTGGTGGCGGGCGAGTGCCGCAAAACATTCGTCTGTTCCTCGCGATCGCGCTCGCCATAGCAATTTCGCCGCTATTGAGTGGCGACCTTGAAAAATCGATCGAGGCAGCCGCAGCAAATCCACTGGCGGCCATTGCAACGGAAACGGCGCTCGGCTTGCTGATTGGATTTCTGATCCGGGCACTATTTCTCGCATTGGAATTTGCGGCGATCGCCATTGGACATTTCGTCGGCTTCGGTTCGGTTTTCAGCATGGCCATCGACGGACACGACGCTGCGTCACCGATTGCGGCAGTGATCACGCTCCCAGCGATGGCGCTGTTTTTCATTCTCGACCAGCATTTGCAGGTCATTTACCTTCTGCAAAAATCATACGGTTCGCTGCCGTTAGCGTCGCTCATGGATTTCGAACTCTCGCTACGCACCGTGCTACTCACCCTTGGATCATCTTTCAAAATGGCGCTGCAAATTTGCGCGCCGCTGTTGATCTATTCCCTGTCGATCAATGTCCTGTTCGGCGTTCTGAACAAGATGGTCCCGCAAATTCCCGCATACTTCATTTCAGCGCCCTTCGTGATGATGGGCGGGCTGATCATTCTTTATCTTCTCGTCGGTCCGATGCTCCTAGAGTTTGCCGCCGTGCTGGAACAATCTCTAACAAGGCTTGGCCTCAGTGAGTAGCAGGCGGCAATCGTCCGAACGGACACTCAAGATTCTACGCAACCGAGAACAACAAATTCGCGCCGAACTCGTGGAGATCGACTTAAAATCTGACGAGATGCAAGCCGCATACGCCGAGATTTCCGCGAGCTTAAGTGGTGATTCGATATTGGCTGGCTTGTTTGTCGACATTCTGGCAAAGCGGATGCGCGACATCGATAGCCAGATGTCAGCACTGACGGTACAACGCGACGCGGTTTGCCAGCGTGCACTCGACGCGGCAGCCCGCACCTCAAAGGCGAAAACCATCGTTGCGACGCTCACCGCTGCCGATCAGCAGAACGCCGACAAAAAAAATCTTCAGGATCTCATCGAATTGCTGAGCGCATTTCCCGCTGCAAGGTCGGAGTAAGTCGCCACGTGCATAGTCGGCAAGTCACAAGCCTGAACACGTTGGCGAGCAGCTCGAATGAACAAAATCGACGCTTGGGCTGTCAGCACCACTGACATGCGGGAAAAGCAGCGGCGCGACGTCGGTTCTGCCGGTGAGCCGTTGTCGAACAAAATCGGGCCGTTCGCTTCGTCGCGAGAAAGCCGGCCATCGATTGGAACGCAATTTGAATCGATGTTTCTGCGGCAAGCGTTTGAGAACATGCTCCCCAAGGACAGTGAGTCGGTCTACGGCGGCGGAACCGCTGGTGGTTTCTGGCGCTCGATGCTTGCCGAAAATCTGGCGAACGCATTGGCTGATCGCAATATCCTGGGTCTCGCTGCAACGGTCGAGCCGACATTGAAGTCTAACCTGAAGGACGACGCTGAATGACAATTGCGGCTTATGCGCAAGTTTCCTCTTCTCGACTCGCCGGCGCTGGCGTTGCGCCGTCAACGCTGCCGCGGCGCGGCGCTCTATTGCAGGATGACGCGACGAAACGCAACGCCAGTGATCGGGCAACGGCGTATGCTCGCTCTCAAATTATCATTGATCGTTTGGAAGTGTGCCTCGACGAAGAAACGACGGCACTTGAAAAGTCAGCGCCTATGGATTTCACGGCTCTGAACAATCAGAAAAGTCACGGTCTGATGGAATTGAATAGCGCGCTTCGCGCGTTTTCGGATGGAAGAATCGACGAAGCGCTCCGGCTTCGGCTGCAAGCACTCCGCGACAAGTTGGATCGCAACCTACGGCTGATCCGGCGGCATTTGCTGGCGGTATCTGAGGTTTCATCGCTTGTTTCTGATGCGATTCAAAACGCCGAATCCGACGGCACGTATGCGCCACTGCCGCGGACCGCCGGAGCGGGACGTTGATAAAGCTCATCGCACTTGGGCTCTGGGTTTCGCTTGTAACGGCGGCGTCAGCGTTCGGCGTCATGACGTTGCGGCACGGGCAAGCGAACAAGGCCGGCGGTGAAGCCAGTGCGTCTCTCGAAAGTTTCAAAACGCGAATGATCAGCGTGCCGCTGACGCAGGGCGAAGGCGTTGACGGCTATATCATCGCGAAATTCGAGTATACCGCCGATGCCGACATGATGAAGAAATCCTCGATAAAACCTGATGGTTTTCTGGCCGACGAGGCGTTCAAAGCAATCTATCGCGAGACGGAAAAGGACTTCAAGTCGGCGCCAAAGAAAGACTTGAAGGGCTTAACGGACGCAATGGTCGAGCGCGTCAACATCAGGTTTGGTTCGAGAATCCTTCATGACGTGATGATCGAGAGCTGGGTCTACGTGAGCAAGGATGACGTTATGAAGATCAATAGAGATGCAAAACAGTAGTTTTCAAGCGACTTTGGTCGCGAGTGCGTTGGTGCGGGAAATGGAGGAGCGGTTTATGACGCAAAACGCTGATTGGGATAGCGATGTGTTGCATCAATCATTCGAACAAGAAAAAATTGCGGCAGTTGCGGCCTTCACCGGGCTGAGCTTGATGGCAGCGGTGACGTTCGTCGCCGGCTACGAGTCATTCTCGTCAGACGCTCCGGTGACGTGGAGTCACGGCTTGATTGCACTGAGCGTCGGGCAGCTCGCGATTTTGGCGGGTATCTCGTTCAAGATCTACCGGTTATTAGAACGAAATCGCAGCTTGGCGTCCCGGGCCGCAAACAGAGTGACTCGCCCGATCAGGCCGGCGATCGATCGCCCGGTGGTGACAATCCCTACTCCGGTCGCGGCGTTTGAAATGCCGTCGGATTTACCAAAAGCGTTCATTGGCAATCGGGAATACGTGACCTATCCGGACGGAAGCGTGGAACTCGATACGCTGCTTGGCCGGCGCCGGTTTGTATCGTTGGATGCAGCGGAAGAATTTGTGGGTCGTTGATCGAGCCAACGGCCGGCAGGCGAAACGCGTCGACGCATCCTCGCGTAATCAGGAGTGCGTTAAGCGACGTCTTCCGGCTTCCGTTCCAACGACTTTGGGTCGACTGAAAAAGTACCCAGCAATTCCAATAACGACAGGATCGCAACCGTCGATGGGCCGTACGCAAACAGCGCCGATGGCGGCTGAGATGCGCCGGCGCTGGCGTCCCTATCCAGAAATTCCGACAGCATCGAAGGACGCTGATCGTTTTTGCGGAGTTCGGTTTGTGCGTCGTCCAGCGCTGCGAACGACTTTGGAGCAGTCGATCCGACAGACATGTGCGTGGTCGCGGTAACGCTCGCGACATTTTTTGGTGACGACATTTCTCCAGTCGCTACGAGGCGGCCTTCAGTCTCGATGGGCGATTGGCCAAACCAGGTGACCTCTGCAAGGCGGCGTTTGACCAGCCCTGGCAGCACCTCGCCTCCCGCTTTATTGTAGGTCAGGAATATTTTTTGAGCGCTATCGAGATCGCCTGCGCCGACGGCTTGCCCCAATCCACTTTTCATCCAAGCGGTGCCGGCATTATATGTGAGCGACGTCAACGCCGCTTTCGAGCCATCGTCGAGATGTGGGGCGAACCGTTCGACCAGTGCTTGCGCCTCAGCAATCTCGGATTTGAAGCGTTTTTCTGCCTCAGCTTTATCGATGACCTCGCCGAGATACTTTGCCTTGGTGCCGTAGCCATTCGAGGTTTGCGCATAGTCCCATACGCTGCGGGCTGTGAAGCCCTCGAATGATTTGATGGCATCGGCATAATTTTTGTCGATCATGCGACGAGATAAGCCGATGCGCCTTGCAGCAGGCTGAAGACGCGAAATGTGGTGTGGCGCGGATAGCCATCGCACAGGCAGTGGACGACTATTACTTTCGTCGCGCCTCGTAAGCATTGGTTAGCCAGTCCCGTGCTAAGCCTTTGAAATAACCTCTGCGGGATTTCGTTGCGATTATTTTATCGGGCGAAGCGGGCAATGTAGCTGCATCTCACGTTTGTTCCGTGGGAGTTTCCCAAGCATCATGCACAGTCGGGTCATCCAAGACTGAACCAGATAGGATCGACGCAAGTCGTCCTGCTTGGGCCAAAGTGCGCATGGTGACTTTTTTGAAGATGTCACCTCCGTGCGCTACCGCCCAGTCGCACGAGGAGGCCAACTTGGCCATAGCAGCAAGACTGCCGTCAGTAGCCGGTGCCGGAGCCATTTTTAGATTTTGTAGGGCCCTGCCCGGCAAGCCCGTTCAGGGACTTGTGCAACTCCTCTTGTTCGACGGCGTCAAATTCTCACAAGTCGAAGTCGTCAACAGTTCGAGTGCAACGGTCGGCTTGCGCGTTACCAATTCACTTGTTCCGGGGCAACCGGTCCGGCTGTACTGGCCAAGCGGGCAGACCCACGATGCCGCTGTCGCCTGGTGGTGCCGCGGTTTTGCCGAACTCGATCTCACGAGTTGCGGATTGGACGATGTGGTCCACCCGGAAAACGTCACGGTTGAAATTGGTTCGGACGCGCACTGGGCGGAATTTCCTCATCCCACTGACGTCACGCCTGACAAATCATATTTGAGTTCGCGATGGCAAAAGGCGCGCGATGCCGTGCATGCTCCACGCCGCTTGCTGCCAAATCTCTTCGCCCGGCTGGTGAGGAGTTTCACCAAACGTCGCATCAAGCGCCGTTTCCGTCGTCGTCAAGCCATGATCGATGCAGCTTGTCGCAAGCAAGGGTATGCTTGGCTCGCCGAATAAAGAGATGTCCGTACGCTGCAATCTCGCTGCACGTGCCGGCCAAGCGACAATGCGTTCATTTTTTGTTCCGTTTTTTAGAGTTGGCGGCGTCAATTTGTTTTGAGCTTGTCTTTTTTCGACCAGTCCGGTATCGACGCCACTTCCTTCTTCTCGGGATCCGCTCAACATCCTCATCGTGATGGCCAGCGCATTGTCCCGTGTTCAACCGGTGTCGTTATGAAAGTCAGAAATTCCCTGAAGTCCTTGCGCTCGCGCCATCGCGATAACCGCGTGGTCCGTCGTAAAGGCCGCGTCTATGTCATCAACAAGACGCACCGCCGGTTCAAGGCGCGCCAGGGCTAGGACGACAGCTTCGCCGCGCGCAACCGTTTAATCCTTACCGCGATTTCACGACTTTGATTTTGACGAGCGTCGGATGCTGACATAGCGTCCTGGCATGAACAATCATGTCCGCAATTCCACAATCGCCGCAGCGGCCTTAGCTCTCGCGATTTCGGCAATCCTCGATACGGCAACCGCGCAGTCGCCTCCGATTGAGCGGTCATCGCCCAATGCCGCCGCACAGCCCGGCGCAAAGTCGAGCAAAGGCGATCCCGGCATGATGGGTCAGCCTTGGCCAAAGTCGCCCCAAGAGGCATCAAAAACCCTTGAGACGCTTTACGCGCATCTCGCGACCGAGGGTGATAAGCGGCGCGGCGGAGAAATCGGCGCGGCGATCGAGAAACTTTGGCGCATATCAGGCGGCGACACCGTCAATCTCCTGATCGATCGCGGCGAGGACTTCTCGTCGAAAATGCAGCAGGACAAAGCGCTGAAATTTCTGGATGCCGCCGTCGATCTTGCCCCCGATTATGCCGAGGCTTGGAGTCATCGGGCTTACATCCACTACCGGATGGAAAACTATCAGGCGGCGTTAGGCGATCTGCGCCGAGCGCTGGCACTTGAGCCGAATCATTTCCGCGCGCTCGACGGCATGGCAAAAATTCTTGATCTCAGTGGCGAGAAAAAAGCCGCGCTGAAAGCTTACGAGCAACTTCTCATCGTGCATCCCAATATCGAAGGCGCGGAAGAATCGGCGGCTGAGCTTCGTAAAGCAGTTGGCGATCGCGGGATATAGAATGGAATTCACAACGCAAGACGGGTGCGCTCGATCGAGCCCACCCGTCCATGTCATTTAAGTCTTCTGCCGAGCGTTGTTCAGCGCAAACTCACGGGCAATACCAGACCGGACCGATGATGATGCAGCCGCGCGAACGATAGTTATACGGCCGTGACGAGTACCTGTTCCAGCCACGGGGACCGCTGCGATAGCCTCGGTCGCGGCGAAAGCCACGATCGCCACGATATCCTCTATCACCACGATATCCGCGATTGCCGCGAAACCGGTTTGGATACGGATTACCGCTATCGAGCCGGATGCCACGGCTCTTGTCACGGATCTGCGCTAGCTCCACTCCGGTATGGGGTTGAGTGACCGCCATTTGCGTCGCCTGCGGAGCGGCGACTGCCGGTGCGCTAGACAGCGCGCTCAGCACACAACTTGCTACAATGATCGCGCGAAGTTTCATGGTTGGTGATCTCGTGATTGGAGTTGGTGGATATCGCCCTATAACGTGTTTGGCTGGGTATTGTTCCCAAACAACGACAGTGCGACGCGACGGCTGCACCAGTGAAGTCTCAAACGTCTTCCGCGATTGGCGCGCCACTCTCATCGACGAACGCGATGCGGATCATGTTGGTGGCGCCGGGCGAGCCGAGCGGGATGCCAGCGGTGATCAGCAGTCCATCGCGCGGCTTTACTAAGCCCTCTTCGAAGGCGATGCGACATGCCTTGCGGACCATGTGCGACAGGTTTTCGGGGTCGCCGGTCAGGATCGACTGCACGCCCCACACAAGCGCTAAGCGCCGCGCCGTCGATTCAACCGGCGTCAATCCGATGACCGGAATGCCCGGCCTCTCGCGCGTGACGCGCAGCACCGTGGACCCCGTTGCCGTGTAGCAAACGATCGCGCCGAGCTTCACCGTATCAGCAATGGCGGATGCGGCGGCTGCGATCGCGTCGGCGCCGGTCGGCTGCGGCATCGTCTTTGTGGCGTAGAGTATGGCTTCATAGACAGGGTCTGATTCAACCTCGATGGCGATCTTGTCCATCATCTGGATAGCTTCAGTCGGATACTGTCCGACCGCGCTCTCGGCCGACAGCATGATGGCGTCGGCACCATCGAAAACGGCGGTTGCAACGTCCGACACTTCGGCGCGTGTCGGCATCGGCGACGAGATCATTGATTCAAGCATCTGTGTCGCAACGATCACCGGTTTGCCCGCAGCACGCGACATCTGAGTGATGCGCTTTTGAATGCCCGGCACTTTCTCGACCGGCATTTCGACGCCGAGATCACCGCGCGCCACCATGATGCCGTCCGATGCGGCGATAATGTCTTCGAGGTCTGCGACCGCAGACGGTTTTTCGATCTTCGACAGGATCGCCGCCCGCGTGCCGATCTGGCGGCGGACCTCGTGGACATCTTCAGCCCGCTGCACGAACGACAGCGCCACCCAATCGACGCCGAGCTTCAAGGCATGTGCGAGATCGAGCTTGTCCTTTTCGGTCAGCGGTGAAATGGCGAGCAGAGTGTCGGGCATTGAAATACCCTTGCGGCTCGCCAGCATGCCGCCGACTACGACTTCAGCAACAATCTCGGTTTTTGAAGCGTCGACAACGCGCATCCGCAGCTTGCCGTCGTCGAGCACTAGGTGGTGGCCGGGTTCGATCGCGTCGAAAATCTGCGAGTGCGGAAGGAAAACGCGCTCGGCGTTGCCTGGCGTTTCGTTGCGATCGAACCGGAACTGCGATTTGGTTTCGATGTCCGCCCGGCCGCCCTGGAACTCCCCGACGCGGAATTTCGGGCCCTGCAAATCGGCGAGGATGCCGATGGGGTGGCGATGGCGGGCCGCGCAAGCGCGCACGGCATTGTAGAGCGTCTTGGCGCCATCGTGCGATGAATGGCTCATGTTGATGCGGAACACGTCAACGCCGGCGAGAAACAGGCGTTCTATCATCTCAGGGGCAGCAGACGCGGGTCCGAGTGTCGCGACAATCTTGACCCGACGGTTACGTCTCATTTTTGTTGTTTTCCCGGACCGTCGGTATCAGTGAGGCGGATGGTCCACTCGGAAGCCTGACCCGTGTCGACTTCGAAGAAGCCGGTTTTCTTATATCCGCGTTTGGCGCAATCATGAACCCCCCGGATAGCGAACGATTTTTCTCCGGTGCACATTTCATTTTTGCCGCCCCACTCGCCGCCTCGGTCGTAGTCGACGGCGTGGACGTAAATGAATTGACTGGGCAGCGCCCCCTTGAGCAGCGTCTCACACGTTTCCGACGCGATATTCCACCAACCCTCCGTCGTCATGCCTGACGGATCGCGATAACCGAAGGCAACGCCGATACGGCTTGGTGTCGAGTTGCACAATTTGAGATCGGCCAATGCCCCACCGACATGCGCGAACGATGTCAGGCAAACTGAGAACAGCGTCGGACAAATGGCGCGCTTCATTCTGACAATCACGCGTGTCGCTCCAGATGGTGCATGCGGGAAATCGCGGAAGAGAGGTGTCGGCGGCCCGGCGATGTCATGACGATCAGTCGATGAGGATGACCCGGAAATCGTTGACATTGGTCTGCGTCGGCCCGCACAGAATCAGATCGTCGAGAGGGCCAAAAAATCCTGTTGAATCGTTGTTGGCCAGGAAGTTGGCGGCATTGCGGTTCTGGCTTGCAGCGCGCCGTAGTGTGTCGGGAAAAACGTAGGCGCCGGCCGGATCGCCGGCGTTGCCGCCGCCGCCGTCGATGCCATCGGTATCACCTGCAAGTCCGCAGATGCCGTCTGCGCCGTCGAGTGCAATGGCAAGGCCGAGCGCGTATTCCTGGTTTGGTCCGCCCGAGCCATTGCCGCGCACGGTGACGGTCAACTCTCCGCCCGACATGATCGCGACTTTGTCGCCGCGCCGCTTGGCGTCGAGCGCCATCGAAGCGTGGGCTTTTGCAACCTCACGCGCTTCGCCTTCGAGGCTGTCGCCGAGAATTTCGACCCGGTAGCCGAGGTCACGCGCGATCTTCGCCGCAGCCTCGATCGAGGCTTTGGGCGCAGCGACGATTTTGTAGTCGGAATTCGATAGCTTCGGGTCGCCGGCTTTGAGTGTTTCGTTGTTTGCATCATTGAGCGCGGCAGCGATTTCTGGCGATGGCGTTACGTTCCAACGCGCCAGCACGGCGCGAGCGTCGGCGAGTGTTGAACGGTCGGCGACGGTCGGGCCGGAGCCGATCTCGTCGGGGTGGTCGCCTGGCACATCGGAAATCGCCAGCGTCAGCAGACGTGCGGGATGCGCTGCTGCCGCGAGTTTGCCGCCCTTGATGTTCGAGAGATGTTTGCGCACGCAATTCATTTCAGAAATCGGTGCGCCGGATTTCAAGAGCTGCTTCGTCAACTGCTGCTTGGCTTCAAAACTGACACCTGCGACAGGCGCTGACCAGATGGCCGACGCGCCGCCTGACAACAGGCACAAGACCAGGTCGTTCGGGCCGGCACTTTGAGCGAGCGCGATGGCCCGCTTGGCGCCCTCGATCGATTGGGCGTCGGGCACGGGATGGCCTGCTTCCAGGATCTCGATGATTTTGGTTGGCAGCCCGAAGCCGTGCCGGGTCGAAATCAAACCAGAGATTTTGTCGGCCTCGCCGGTGGCGATGTAGTGCTGCTCTGTCGCGACCGCCATGGCAGCCGAGCCTTTGCCGCCGCCAATGATGATAATGCGGCCATTGGCCGGGATCGGCGGCAGATACGGCGGTAGGCATGTCGAGGGATGAGCGGTGGTGTAGGCGGCTTGATAAAGCGCGCTCAAGGTTTGGCGGGCGCCGCTGTGACTTGCCTCGACCATTTCGTTGGACCCCCGGTCGTTTCAGCGCTCGACAAATCGTCGAACGTTATTGCTTCGCTGCTGGCTTTCTAGTCTTGGCCTTGATTTGCGCAATCGCCCCCGTGGCGTCAAGGTTGCGAAGGCCGCAGCGCTGCCGGAGTAGCGCCGGCATGGTGGCGGCGACGCCGGAAACGTCCCATATCGCTGACAGCCTTCGCGCCGGCTCAGGCGGGCCGCGCCATCTAGGAGTTCCAAAATGAAAACCTTCGATCCCCAAACGACCCTTGAACTCGAAGCGGCTGCCTTTCGGCGCTTGGTCGCACACCTGCGCACCCGCTCCGACGTGCAGAACATCGATATGATGAACCTCGCCGGATTTTGCCGGAACTGCCTCTCGAACTGGATGGCGGATGCGGCGCACGACAAAGGCCTCGCACTCTCAAAGGATGACGCCCGCGAGATCATCTATGGAATGCCCTACAAGGACTGGCAGGCACTCCATCAAACCGAGGCGAGTGCCGAGCAAAAAGCTGCCTTCGACGCCGCCAAGCCGGGTGGCCATTAAACTCCGTCCGGCGCTGACGCGAAACCGAGTCGCAGTGCTTCACGATTGTCGCAGTCAAGGCGCGAAGCGGGTGGTGATGGCAGATTTCCCTTGGGATTGCTGCTTGCCGCAGCTTGTTGGCGCCAACACCCATCGCTAGCGTCCAGCCTCGGATTTAAGAACTCAAGGGGTAGTCGGATGAGCACGCTTCAGGTCTCGGCGCAAAATCAGTTGCGGCAGTTGGTCGAGCAGATCGAGCGGTTGGAAGAAGAGAAGAAACAGCTCGCGAGCGACATCCGCGACAAGTATCTCGAAGCCAAAGCCGTCGGCTTCGACGTGAAAGCGCTGCGCCAGATCGTGCGGTTGCGAAAAAAGAGCCAGGAAGAGCGCCAGGAGGAAGAAACCGTACTCGAAGTTTATATGCACGCGCTCGGCATGCTGAGCGATACATCCAGTATCAACGCCGCAGGTGATGCGATGATGGCCGCAGAATGAGCCGGGGCGACGTAGCAGCGAGTGATCTTCGATGAGACGCGGGCAGCGCACTCTGGATCATGATCACTCAGCGATTTGACTGGGTGTGAGAAACGTCGGTCGTCGATCCGGCCAACGGACGTCGATCGGCCTGCACGCCACTGGACCGACGAGACAAATCTGATAAGCTCAAATGTGTCAAAGCTCCGCTGCGATCAGGTTGGCTTATGTCTCACGTTACGCTGAAGCAACTGCGCTATTTCGATGCGCTCGCCCGTGAAACGCACTTTGGCCGCGCAGCCGACGCGTGTTCTGTAACTCAGCCCGCGCTGTCCATGCAGATCCAGGAGCTCGAAGCGTCGCTCGGAATTCCGCTCGTCGAACGCACGCGCGGCGGTATCCGCCTGACGCCAAAAGGGCTGGAGATCGCGGTTCGGGCGCAGCGGCTGTTGAACGACGTGCGCAATCTGATCGATTACGCCAAGCACTCCGCCGGTGTTTTGTCCGGCACCTTGCGGGTGGGCGTTATTCCGTCGGTCGCGCCGTATCTGCTTCCGCCACTGCTGCCCCTGCTGCGCACCGCCTATCCAGATCTCGAACTGCACATCCGCGAAACACAGACCCAGCCACTGCTGGCCGAACTGGTTGACGGCAAGCTCGATGTCTTGCTGCTGGCGCTGCCGTTGAAGCACCCCGACATCGAAACGCTGCCGCTGTTTTCCGATCGATTTCTTCTTGCCGTTCCGAAATCGAAGAAGCTGTCGGGGCGGGTGCGGGCAACCGCCGATCTGATCGAGAGCGAAAATCTGCTGTTGCTCGAAGAAGGCCATTGTCTGCGCGATCAGGCGCTGACCTATTGCAGTCTCCAGAAAGTCGATGCGGTGAACGCGTTTGGTGCTTCTAGCCTGGCAACCATCGTCGAGATGGTGGCCGCCGGGCTCGGCATCACGCTGCTGCCTGAAATCTGTGTCGGCGTCGAAGGGCGCAGCCGCGACATTAAAATGATCCGCTTCGTCGAGCCGGAGCCAGCGCGGTCGATTGGTCTGGTTTGGCGACGGTCGACGGCGCGGCGCGACGATTTTTTGGCGCTTAGCAAGTTGGTGCTTGAAGCCGGCCAGGCCTGCCTGAAGCGCGGCGCGATCGCCCGCGACGTACAGCCGTAGCGCTATGCGATGTTAGCAGTCTAGCGGTCGCTGGTGCGAACTGGGCGGCTATCGATGCCATTCGCCAAGCGGTTCGCGTCGATTTCCTTTAAGGCATCAAGGTGCACGGCTTTACCCTGGAACTGCTGGGCCCAAAGCACCTGCGCGATCTGCTGGCCAGGGCGAAACTTCATCGGAGCGATCGCACCTTCGTCATCGATCATCTCAAGCGTGGCGCCGACATCGGGATGCTGCAAGCCGGCAAGCTGCGGATCGTGCGCCGATGGCGTATCGGTCAGCAGCGGTGCCAGCGGGAACGGGCGATAGGCCAACTCTTCGGGATGATCTTCGTCAAATTCCGGCGCTTGAACCCACCCGTTGCCGAGGCTGTCCGGGCTCATGTCGGTGATGCTGCTGGCATTGCGGTCTGGCGCCAAGGCCGCGACTTTCCGCTCGTTGCCGGTTAGGGCGGGTGCGCTCGCAGGGCTGGCGGCCGCGATGGCCGCTTCAGCTAAGCCTTTTTGTGGCCTAACAGCAGGCTTCGGCCCGACCACCAGTTTGGGCCCCGCAATCGTCGATGGCGCCGGCTGCAAAGTTTTGGCTGGCGGTGCGAGCGATGCCTGCTGGACCAGATCCGTCAAACGGGCGCGATCCTTGTCCGACTGCGCCGTCGTGAATCGCGACGAGCGATCGACGAGCTTTGGCGCGGTGACCAGCTGCGGCTTGGGCCGCGTGATCGTCGGCGGCGCGAATGCGGCCACGACTTTGCGCTGCTCTCCTGTCGCCGGCGCGCCGGGCTTTGCTGTTTTTTCCCACGTCAGGCTGATTTGCCGCGTGGGCTTTCCGGGCGTGATCGTGACGCCGGCGGTGTCGCCCAGTGACGCCAGCGCGAACGGTTTGCGGTCGACGGCAGCAGCGGTTTTATTTGGACTTGCGGACGCGACTTGCGTTGCCGACGAGCGACCGTTGCGTCGATCGTCGTGAAATTGAGCGATCTGGATCGAAAGTTCGCGATTTTTGGCGCGAGCATCGCGGACATCGGCCGACGTAATCGGGCCGCCATCTGCCGGGGAATGCTGCGTGTGGCCTTCAGGAAACAGCAGCGCCAGTTCTTGCCGCGGCAGGCGCGGCCAAGCCCGCACGCGAGCTGTGTCGATGTGGACGAACGGAATGCCCGAGGTCGGATAGTAGCCGACGCCGCCGCGTTCACGCACCAAGGCCGAGTAGCGGATGCGCTTAAGTGTAACATCCGGGAAAGTGATGTCGATCGCTTTGCCAGTCATGTGCTGGCTTTGGCTGGCCTGTCCGCCGCGCGTTTTGCGAAGCATGTCGTTGGTCGACGAGGAGCGGTATCCACAAATGATGCTGATCGGCTGGTTGGAGCCGAGTTCTTGATACATTTCCCAAGCAAGGTCGATCGTCTCAGGATCGATTTTGATGGCTTGGTTCTTGCGCCAGTCGCGCATGATCCAGTCGATTTTTTTCATCGCGTCGGAATCGTATTTGCCTCCTTTTTTGTAGGTGATGGTCAGAGTTTCTTGCGTGTGGATATGATAAAACGAAATCGTGCGATCGCCGTTCGAGGCCGAGTTGCCGTTTGCCGCGAGGCCGACAAGGCCTGCGAGCAAAAAGCTCCCGCACTTCAAATAGGATCGGCGCAACGCCACCAATATCCCCCGTCCCAATTCGATGAACAGCGCCGCAGCGCCAATGGACGCACAAGACGACGCGGCTGCACCGTTAACAATTATCCCCGAAGCCTTAAAAGGCCGTAACCACCCGAGCGGTAAACAGAACACCGTCGAAGCGGCGACAAAAGGGCGGGGCAGCTTCGTGGTGGCGAACACGCGGCCAAGCGGCAGGGCGCGATAGTCTCAAGGGTGCTCAAATATATTCGAGTATCGTGCAGGTTCGCGCTCAATACCGCGCAAAATCTGGATCGAGGCGGTATCAATCGCCACGAGCCCCATTCATCCCAAATGCCGGGTCGAGCAAGAGCTTCGATCAGTTGGCGCCGAAGACCTGTTTGAAGAAATTGCCAAGCGAGGGCTTTTTCTTCGCCAGTTGCTTAGGCGGACGTCCGCCGTAAGTGTAATAATAGCCCGGTCCACCGCCGGCGCGGGCGTGACGGTAGTTGCCGTACTCATCAACGTAATAGAAATCTCTATTGCGCGGCCGCGCCGACGCGACCGGAATTTCGGTCGGCAGCAAGTGATCGCGGTTTTTATCGATGTCGTCGAAGCGCCCGGCAAGGCCCAGCTTGATGCGTTGCTCATGGCCATAGACGTCGGCAAAACGGCGAATGTCTCCCGCGTCCGTCACCCATGCCGTGAAATAGGTGATGTGGATCGGGACCGGCCGATCGAGCGCCACATCGTTGTTTTCAGGACCGCTGTCGAGCACATCTTTGACGCGTGCGCTGTCCCAGTTCTTGTCTTCGGCCATCAGCACTTCGGCGAGGCGCACCGGATTGCGGACCCGTACGCAGCCATGACTGAACGTGCGCGACGCTTCATTGAACAGGCTCTTGCTTGGCGTGTCGTGAAGATAGACGGAATGCTTGTTTGGAAACATAAACTTGACGACACCGAGCACGTTACCCGGACCTGGCGGCTGATAAATATCGTAACTGCGGATGTCGCGATTATACCAATCGATGTCCCACGGATCGACCGAGCGGCCGTTGCGCTTGATCTCTAGACCGCGCCCGGCGATGGGGTTGCCTCCAGCGCGCAGGCGCGGCAGCAGCTCATTGATCTTGATCGATTGAGGCACGTTCCACGACGGCTGGAATACAACGGTCCGCATCACATCGGAAAAGATTGGTGTCTGCGTCGAAACCTGTCCGGTCACGACCCGCTCGGCGTGGACAACACTGCCATTCTTCATGACGCGAACCATGAATTCCGGGATATTGACCATGACATGGGTGGCGCCAAGGTCTTCGGGCATCCAGCGCCACTGTTCCATGTTGGTCAGCAGCAGTGACGGCGAGATCTCTTTTGGTGCGTTTAGCGCAGTGCGCAGCGCGTTATCGATGATTGGCTTTGCATCGAGGCCGTTCTGTTCCTTGAATCGGAGGACGGCTTGGGCAAGCGCATCGTCGTAATAGGTCTCGCCCGCGGCGGTGCCATCCGGCTTCATGCCAGGTGGCGCGACTTTCAACCGGGCCCGCACGAGTGCCACATGGGGATGCGATTTGCCGGGCCTCACGGATGAACCGCGAGCAATTCTGGCGACCGGCTTTTGTTCGGGTTCGGCGCGCAACGCCATCAGCTTCTGGCGCAGCAACTCGAATTGCGGATGTTGTGGATGCGTCGATCGCAGATATGCGCTCTTGTCTGGAGCCGCCGTGAGCCGATCCAAAAACACCCGGCGATCGATCAAATTGAGTTTGCGGTCAATGTAGGACGACAGCTGCGTCGTCGGATCTGGAATGCGATCGCCACGCGCGTGCCGCGCATAGGCCATCGCAGCAAGTGACAGCTTCAGTTCGGCGTCGGTCAGATCGTCAGTGCTGAAATCGCCTGAGCCAATGCGGGCGAGCGCGGGGATTTGATAAGCTGAGGCTTCGAGACCCCAATCATTCGCGCGCTTTAACTCGGCGATGAGGTTGTCGGCGGCGCCATTGAAACCAGACTGGGAGACCCACACTGGTTCGCCGAGCCGTGCATCGTAGAACTGGCTCAGGATATCTCGATCGGAGCGATCAAAGCTCGCCAGCGAAACGGCAGCTTTGCTGGCGAAATACTCTTTCACCGGCAAATAAAACTTTGCGGGGTCGTAGACCGCTACGACCGCTGGCGGTAGCGGCTCAACCGGAGCGGTGGCCGGCGCGACCGATGGTGACGCTGCCGGTACGGCGACCTCGCCGTCGCCGGGATCATCGAATGGGACGGTGTCCAGCGTCGCTGTCGCGGCAGCGGTTTTTACGACGGCCGATTGCGGCGGCATACCCGGGCGCACAGGTGAGCCGGCCAGCGCCGGCGCGGCGAGGCGGTCGTTGCCGGGATCGGCTGGAAGCCCGGCCTGCGGACCCTCGGTATCGGCTTGGTCAGAAGAATTTTGAGGCGGGTTGATGGCGTCGTCGAAAGCGTCACTTGGCCGAGGCGTTTCTTGTAAGACGCGGTCGATCTCGTCCCAAGGCACGTCGTCGGGCGCGGCCGAGCGGTTCTGCGCAAACCCCGAGGACGGATTTACTGCGATCAACACTATCACGGTCAAAGCGCTCAACACGAGCCGGCGAACACCGCGCATAAATAACTACCTTTCGATACGCCCAGATCGTCCATTTGATCGTCGAGACTTCGGCTAGGTGCACATCTAACCTACGTCGTCAGACGGCACAGTTTTATGTAACGACCATATCGGGCGCGACCGCCCGTGGCCAATAGCATCGCGCGTCGCTGTGGCAAAACTGTTGCTACTTGGCGTCGCTAAAGGGACCAAGCGTCGCCCGTACGACAACGCGATCGGGGGGCAAAATGTTCTGCTCCGGCACCGAGGCGTTCTGCGCGACGTAAATATGGTGGTGGGACGGTTCTCTCCCAGGTACGCCCGGCCGTCCCACCGGACCCAGACGCACTCATCACGAAGCAAGGCCGCCAGTCTGCGGCCACTCGCTGAAAACTTAGTTGGGCCGCGGTTCGAGGCCATACTCCTGCATTTTGCGATACAGCGTCGAACGGCCGATATTCAGGCGCTTGGCGACTTCCGTCATGTGCCCGCGATAGCGCCCAAGCGCCAAGCGGATCATGTCGGCTTCCATCGCTTCCAGCGAGCGGATTTCGCCGTCCTCGGCAACAGCCGTAATGCCAAGCGAGCTTCCCGACAGGCCGGACCGAACTTCCATGGTCTGCGGTACGGTATTTTCAGCGCCGATGAGGGCTGGACCGGTGTAAGCCAGCGGCTTTTGCAGCACCGTCGGCGCGGCCGGAATTTCAGCCGTGAAGCCGTCGACGTGAGCTGCGATTTGCGGAAATTCCGCAACCGTCAAGTTGGGCGTGTCGCACAAAACTACGGCGCGGAAAACGGCGTTCTCGAGCTGACGCACATTGCCCGGCCACGTGTAGGCCTGCAGCATTCGCATGGCCTGATCGCTGAAGCCGGAAATGCGCTTGCCTTCTTCCGCTGCAAACCGCGCCGCAAAGTGGCGGGCGAGTTCTGGCACGTCGTCGATGCGCTCGCGCAGCGGCGGGACAAAGATCGGAAACACGTTCAAGCGATAATAAAGGTCTTCGCGGAACTTGCCGTCCTTGACGTGCTGGATCATGTCGCGATTGGTCGCCGAGATCAGACGGAAATTCACCTTCACCGGCTTCTTCGAACCGACCGGATCAATTTCGCCCTCTTGCAGCGCGCGCAGCAGTTTCACTTGGGCGTCGAGCGGCAATTCGCCGATTTCATCGAGGAACAGCGTGCCGCCATCGGCTTCCTGAAATTTGCCGATGCGCTTGTCGACGGCGCCGGTGAAGGCACCCTTTTCGTGGCCAAACAGAATGCTTTCGACCAAATTCTCGGGGATAGCCCCGCAATTGACGGTGATGAACGGCCGGCCGGCGCGCTCGCTCTCGCCTTGAACAGCGCGCGCAATGAGTTCTTTGCCGACGCCGCTTTCGCCTTCGATCAGCACCGGGATATTCGAGATGGCGGCCCGCTTTCCGAGCGTGATGACGCGGCGCATGGCCTCGCCCTGCATCACGAGATCATTGAAGGTCAGCGTGCCTTCGACTTTTTTCTTGATGCGATTGATTTCGCCGGCGAGGGCTTCGATTTTCAGCGCGCTTTTGATTGAGACGTCGAGCCGTTCGGGGCTTGCCGGTTTGACGACGAAATCAACGGCGCCGGCGCGCATGGCGTTGATCGCCGCTTCAATCGATCCGTTGGCCGTCTGAACAATGATCGGCGGTGAGCCTGGCTTGTCTGCGAGGCGGTCGAGAACGGCCATGCCATCGACGCCCGGCATGATGAGATCGAGGAGGACAAGAGCAATGCTCTCGCGATCATCGCCTTCCAGAATTTGCAGGGCCTGTTCGCCGGACCCGCAGGTCTTGGTCTCGAAGCCAAGCCGTTTAATGGTTTCTTCGAGAATGCGGCGCTGGGCAGGATCGTCGTCGACGATCAGAACACGCTTTGACATGGACGCGATTGCACTCGACTGTTACGCGTCAGCCGGGAGCGACAACTCCTAAGATGATCCAGGATCGGACATCTCTTGACTGACAAATTACTCAACACAGCCAAGAGTGCCCGAGATCGGTAAACCAATCGTTGCAATGTGACGCGTTTTTTGCGTCGGCGCGTGGTTCGCGACGGAAAGTTGTGGCATCACGGCGCTTTGCCGCGTTGTTGCTTGCGGCATTTTCTTCGCCGAGCCTGCCGTGCTAACGGTTTCGGCCGCTGATTTGGCAGCAAACTCCAAGGGAGATCCGAAACCATGCGGACCGACGCGCCTATGAACAATCACACGTGCAGCTCGTCGGTCGTGCGCGCGGCAGCAGCGCCGGGCGGCGCACCCGCAGCAGCTGCCATGCTCGGCGATATGCCGACGTGGAACCTGTCGGACCTCTACACCGCACCCGACGCACCGGAAATCCGACGCGATCTCGATGCCGGCGCTGGCGAAGCCGCGCGCATGAAGGCCGCTTATCAGGGTAAGCTCATGGGCCTTGCCGCTGATGGCGGCCAACTTGCGATCGTTATTCGTGATTATGAAAAACTATCGGACGCGCTGGGTAAACTCGGCTCGTATGCCGGTCTCTATTACGCTCAGAACCAGGCCGATCCGGCGCGCGCTAAGTTTTACGGCGACGTGTCTGAAGCGCTGACCAAGACGTGGACCGATCTGATTTTCCTCGAACTCGAACTCAACCAGATCGACGAAGACATCTTGAACGCCGCGTTGGCGCATCCTGATCTCGCGCGCTTCAAGCCTTGGTTTGCCGATCTGCGCAAAGAAAAGCCGCACCAGCTCGAAGAAAAAATCGAAACCTTGTTTTCGGAAAAATCACAGACTTCGCGCGGCAGCTGGACCCGGTTGTTCAACGAGACGATGTCGAGCCTCAAATTCACTGTTGCCGGTGAGCCGGAGGCGTTGTCGCTTGAGCCAACCCTCAATCTGTTGTCGGACCCGCAGGAAGCGCGGCGCAAGGCTGCTGCGGAGGCATTGAGCAGCGTATTTCGCGCCAACGTGCCGCTATTCACGCTGCTGACCAATACGCTCGCCAAGGACAAGGAAATTTCTGATCGCTGGCATGGCTTCAAAGATGTTGCCGATAGCCGGCACTTGGCCAACCGTGTCGAAGCCCCCGTGGTCGACGCGCTGGTTGCCAGCGTGCGCGCCGCCTATCCGCGCCTCTCGCATCGCTATTACGCGATGAAGGCCAAGTGGCTCGGCAAGGAGCGATTGTCGTTCTGGGATCGCAATGCGCCGCTGCCGGATAAGCCAGAGCGGGTCATTGCGTGGCCCGAAGCCGAGCAAATCGTGCTCAGCGCCTACGGTGGCTTTGCGCCGGAAATGGCTTCGATCGCCAAGCAGTTTTTCGACAAGGATTGGATCGACGCCGCCGTCAAGCCGGGCAAGGCACCGGGCGCATTCTCGGCGTCGACGGTGCCGTCCGTGCATCCGTATGTGATGATGAATTATCTGGGCAAGCCTCGCGACGTGATGACCTTGGCCCATGAACTTGGCCACGGCGTGCACCAGATGCTGGCCCGCGATCAAGGACCGCTCTTAGCGCCAACGCCACTGACGCTCGCGGAAACGGCGTCTGTGTTTGGCGAAATGCTGACGTTCCGCGCCTTGCTGTCCGAGACGACGAATGCGCGCGAGAAGAAAGCCATGATTGCCTCGAAGGTCGAGGACATGATCAACACGGTCGTGCGCCAAATTGCGTTTTATACCTTTGAGCGGCGAATTCACGAGGCACGCCGCGAGGGCGAGTTGACCGCCGATCGAATCAACGCCATCTGGCTTGAGATCCAAGCTGAAAGCCTCGGTCCATCGATCGATCTCAGCAAAGGCTATGAAGTCTATTGGACCTACATTCCCCATTTCATTCATTCGCCGTTCTACGTTTACGCGTATGCATTCGGCGATTGCCTGGTCAATTCGCTGTATGGGCTCTATGCCGAAGCGCACCCTGAGTTTGTCACCAAGTATTTTGATTTGCTGAAAGCCGGTGGGTCGAAACATCATTCGGAGCTTTTGGCGCCATTCGGGCTCGACGCCCGCGACCCTGAGTTCTGGAACAAGGGCCTGAACGTTCTCGAAGGCATGATCGACGAACTCGAAGAGATGGATCGCGCCGCTTGAAGTCGGGACCAAAACTGCCGTGCTTTGCGAGCGGGTCAACCAACATGGCGGGCGAAGTCAAGTGCTCGCGCCGGCTGACTGCTAAGATTTTGCGTCTTCCCAAGGTGAGCTTGCGGGAGTAATAGCCGCGCAACTTTGCTGCAACGCAGCTTTTATTGGCGAGGTGCCGGATGGCACAGACGCGCGCGGTCAAGCCCGGCCAGGATGGCGGGGCCGCAGACGATCACGGGGCTCAACCATTTTGGCCGCTGGTCCTTGGTTCGATTGGGGTCGTCTTTGGCGACATCGGTACGAGCCCGCTGTATGCGTTCCGCGAAGCCATGCACGCCGCACACAGCCGCGGCATGTCGACCGGTGAAGCCGTGATCGGCATTCTGTCGCTGATCACGTGGGTGCTCATCCTCATCGTCACGGCCAAATATGTTATGGTGCTGCTGCGCGCCGACAACAAAGGCGAAGGCGGGACATTCGCGCTGATGGCGCTCGGGCAAACCGTCGCCAAGCGATCGTCGCCGCTGCTCCTTGCCCTCGGCGTGGCGGGCGCGTCATTTTTCTACGGTGATGCGGTCATTACGCCGGCCATCTCGGTACTGTCTGCCGTCGAAGGCTTGAAATTGATTGCCCCTCAGCTTGAGCAAGCGGTGATCCCCGTCTCGCTGGTGATCATCGCCGGGCTGTTTTGGATGCAGTCACGTGGCACCGATCGGATCGCGATCTTTTTCGGACCTATTACCGCTGTCTGGTTCGCGGTCTTGGCGCTCGGCGGAATTTTGCACATCAGCGATAACTTGCAGGTTGCGGCAGCGCTCAACCCATGGAATGGCGTGGTTTTCGTCTGGCAGCACGGCGCCATGGGATTGACCATCATGGGGCTCGTCTTTCTGGCGGCGACGGGTGCTGAAGCGCTCTATGCCGATCTCGGCCATTTCGGCCGCAAGCCCATTCAGACGGCTTGGTTTTATTTCGTCTTTCCGGCACTGCTGCTGAATTACTTCGGACAAGGCGCGCTCGTTCTGAGCGACCCGGCTGCTTTGGATAGTCCGTTTTACAAGCTGTATCCGGATTGGGCGCTGATCCCGATGCTGATCCTGTCCACTTTCGCGACCGTGATCGCCAGCCAAGCCGTGATCACCGGCGCATTCTCGCTGACACGCCAAGCCATTCAGCTCGGTCTGGTCCCGCGCTTCGAAATTCGCCACACGTCGGAAAGCATGGCCGGGCAAATCTACATGCCGCGCGTCAACTGGTTCTTGTTCGTCGCGGTCATTTCAGCGGTCGTGCTGTTCAAGAATTCGTCGAATCTCGCGGCCGCCTATGGCGTCTCCGTGACCGCCGCCATGGTGATCGATAGCTTGATGGCGTTTTTCGTTGTCTGGCGCTGCTGGAAGTGGCCGCTTTGGCAAGCGCTGGCACTGATGGTGCCGTTCCTGCTGATCGAGCAGGTGTTCCTCTCGGCCAACCTGCTCAAACTGTTCGAAGGCGGATGGGTGCCGCTGATGATCGCCGCCTTCCTGGTCCTCATCATGTTTACCTGGGTGCGCGGCACGCGAGTTCTGGCGAAGCAGACACGCCGCAATGAGGCGGATCTCGATTGGCTGGTGCGCAAACTCGAGGCCAAGCCGCCGCATCGTGTGCCGGGCACGGCCGTCTTCTTAACCGGCGATCCCTATGCGGCGCCGACGTCGATGATGCATAATCTGAAGCACAATCGCGTCATGCACGAACGCAACATTCTGCTGTCGATCAAGACCGAAGACACTCCGCGCGTCCCCCGCCACGAGCGCGTGACAGTGGAGCGGATCTCCGATCATTTCATCCGCATCATCGCCCGGTATGGCTTCATGGAAACG
This sequence comes from Hyphomicrobium sp., assembly GCA_021732485.1. Classification (GTDB taxonomy): domain Bacteria; phylum Pseudomonadota; class Alphaproteobacteria; order Rhizobiales; family Hyphomicrobiaceae; genus Hyphomicrobium_B. Next base: position 5,565 of record JAKFUV010000005.1, on the reverse strand, counting down.
CCGAGCGTGCCGAAAATCCTGGAGACGTGCCGCCGCAAGGATTGCAATATCGACATCGGTTCGACGTCGTTTTTCCTATCGCGGCGTTCGCTGAGGCCGACGTCGCGGTCGGAGATGCCGCGCTGGCAGGAACGGCTGTTCATTGCGCTCGCGGGGTCCGCCGAGGATGCCACGACTTACTTCCAGATACCGACCGATCGCGTGGTGGAAGTGGGAACTCAGGTGGCCGTGTAAGGCCAATCGGCCGCGAAACGACCGTGCCGTCGGTGCTTGCGCGCGGGGTGCAGCGGCGTCCGCTCGTGCGCCGCGCGAAACGGCGCAGTCTCGCCACCATTTGGCATACAGCCCAAGCCGAGCGTTGTGCTGCTTGATGCACGGCTATTCTTGCGATACGACAGCAGGATGAAACCCGTCTGATCACTGGGGAGATTACAAACGTGAGTGTCGATACCTCGGGCGGCCACTCCGCCATGGACTACAATGAACACGACAGGACATATTTGCGATTTTTGCGCATCAGCAAATACGGCATCATAGCGATTATCGCTCTGCTGGCGTTGATGGCGTACTTTCTTGTCTAAGCCGGGCCGCAGATGATTTCGCGGCAAATCACTGCATGCAGGGCAGGCTCGTTGCTGAGGCTGCCCTTTTCGTTACTTGGATCGGGGTGGCATCGTGTTTGCGTACGCGATGACACACTCAGTCTGATAGCTGGTCGATGGTAGACGTTTTCACAGTTGCTCTTGGTTTCCGGCAATGGCGCCGGGTATTCCCCACTCGAATCGGAAGCGCTAATGGTTACGATAGCTGTCACCAGTGAATCGTCAGACGAGCCGCGTGTCGCGGCGTCGCCCGAGACGGTCAAAAAGTTTTCGGCCCTCGGCGCGACCGTCCGGGTCGAAGCCGGTGCCGGCGCGCGGTCACGCTTTGCCGACGATGCGTACAGGGCCGCCGGCGCCACCGTAGTCTCGCGCAGCGAAGCCCTTGCCGGCGCCGACGTGCTTCTCGCCGTGCGCCGCCCGCCGGTGGACGATATCAAGGCTTTGAAACCTGGCGCCATCGTCGCCGCCATGATCGATCCATATGGCGATCGCGCCGCGATCGACGCACTGGCCGCCAGCGGCGCGTCGATCTTTTCGATGGAATTCATGCCGCGCACCACGCGGGCGCAATCAATGGATGTTCTTTCAAGCCAGGCCAACCTCGCCGGATACAAAGCCGTGGTCGATGGCGCGTCGATGTTCGGCCAGGCCTTGCCGATGATGATGACGCCTGCCGGAACGGTACCGGCCGCCAAAGCTTTCATCATGGGCGTCGGCGTCGCCGGATTGCAAGCCATTGCCACGGCGCGCCGCATGGGCGCTCAAGTCACCGCGACCGATGTTCGCCCAGCCACCAAGGAGCAAGTGCAATCGCTGGGCGCCAAGTTCGTCGCGGTCGAGGACGAGGAATTCAAACAGGCACAAACGGCGACAGGCTACGCCAAGCCGATGAGTGCCGAGTATCAAGCGAAGCAGGCCGAACTGGTCGCGGCGCATATCAAACTGCAGGACATCGTCATCACCACGGCGCTGATCCCTGGACGGCCGGCGCCGCGCCTCGTGACCAAAGCCATGGTCGAAAGCATGAAGTCCGGTGCCGTCATCGTCGATCTCGCAGCCGAGCGCGGCGGCAACTGCGAACTGACTGAACCCGGGAAAACCATCGAAACCGCGAATGGTGTCAAAATCTCTGGCCCGCTCAATCTCGCCGGCACGATCGCGGTCAACGCGTCGAGCCTGTACGCGAAGAACCTGTTGTCGTTCCTCGACATCATGTTCGACAAGAAAGAAAAGGTCCTTGCCGTGAACTGGGATGACGAGCTGATCAAAGGCACGCTCATCGCCAAAGACGGCATCGTCGTTCACCCCAATCTCAGCGCCAAGAGCTGATCAGGAGCCGGTCCATGCGTTTAACTCATTTGAAAGCAGCGATCCTGGCGGCAGGGTTGCTCGCCCCCACCGCGGCGCTTGCATCGGGTGGTGATCCGGTCAGCCCGTTCGTTTATGAGTTCATGGTCTTTGTTATCGCGATTTTTGTCGGCTACTTCGTCGTCTGGTCGGTGACGCCCGCACTCCACACACCGCTGATGAGCGTCACCAATGCGATTTCCTCGGTGATCGTTGTTGGCGCACTCCTGTCGGTGGGTGTGGCGCTGACCGCCTCCGACAGCATTTTCGCACGCCTGTTTGGATTTTTGGCTTTGATCATGGCGTCGATCAATATCTTCGGCGGCTTCCTCGTCACCAACCGGATGCTGGCGATGTACAAAAAGAAAGAGCCGGTGGTGAAGAAGTAATCGGCGCAGGTACGCCATGCCGGCGTCCTGCATCATGTCCATCGATCGTCGTCTCGTCCGATCCCACGCCTAGGATTTTCAATCATGTCCGCAAATGTCGCCGCGCTTTTGTACCTTGCTGCGGGTGTGCTGTTCATTCTGGCGCTGAGAGGGCTATCGAGCCCGGCGTCGTCGCGACAGGGCAACATGTTCGGCATGATCGGCATGGCCATTGCGGTGCTGACAACGCTGGGCTTAGCACAGCCGTCGCTGACATCGTGGATCTTGATCCTGGCAGGCCTCGGCATCGGCGCGTTCATTGGCGCCAAGACGGCGCGCGAAATTCCAATGACGATGATGCCGGAATTGGTAGCGGCATTTCACTCGCTCGTTGGCCTTGCCGCGGTGTTCGTCGCAGCGAGCGCGCTGTACGCGCCGGCAGCTTTCAATATTCTGACCGACCCGGCAAACCCGGATCTTGGCGTCAAAGGTGCCAGCCTTCTTGAAATGGCGTTGGGCGTCGCCATCGGCGCAATCACCTTCACCGGCTCGGTGATCGCGTTCGCCAAGCTGTCAGGCAAAATGTCCGGTAAGCCGATCTTGCTGCCGATGCGTCACGTCATCAACGCCGGGCTCGGCATTTTCATTATCCTACTGATCTACTGGTTCATCCAATCGGGCGGCTCGGCCTGGCTGTTTTGGCTGATTGTTCTGGCGAGCCTAGCGTTCGGCGTGCTCATCATCGTGCCGATCGGCGGCGCCGACATGCCCGTCGTCGTGTCGATGTTGAATTCCTACTCGGGCTGGGCGGCAGCCGGCATCGGCTTCACGCTTGGCAATGTGGCGTTGATTATCACCGGTGCGTTGGTTGGGTCGTCGGGCGCGATCCTGTCGTACATCATGTGCAAAGGCATGAACCGGCAATTCCTGTCGGTCATCGCCGGCGGCTTTGGCGGTGAGACGGCAGCGGCCGGTCCGGGCGGCGGCGAGCAAAAGCCGGTCAAGCTCGGCTCGGCCGAAGACGCAGCCTACGTCATGAAGAACGCCTCGAAAGTGATCATCGTGCCAGGCTACGGCATGGCCGTCGCGCAGGCCCAGCACGCGCTGCGCGAAATGGCGGACACGCTGAAGAAGGCCGGCGTCGAAGTGAAGTATGCGATCCATCCCGTCGCGGGCCGGATGCCGGGCCACATGAACGTGCTGCTCGCCGAGGCCAATGTGCCCTATGACGAAGTCTTCGAGCTTGAAGACATCAACAGCGAATTCTCGCAGGCCGACGCCGTGTATGTGATCGGCGCCAATGACGTCGTCAATCCAGCGGCCGAGGATGACAAGACCTCGCCGATCTACGGCATGCCGGTGTTGCAGGTCTGGAAATCCGCGACCGTATTCTTCAACAAGCGCTCGCTGGCGTCGGGTTACGCCGGGATCGACAACCCGGTGTTCTATCGCGACAACACGGTGATGGTGCTCGGCGACGCTAAAAAGATGACCGAGGAAATCGCCAAGGCACTGGCGCACGGATAGCCCCTTCAGGCCCTGTTTCCAGTCGATCGCGCGTCGATCGACGCCATAATCTGAGCTTTCACGGACACAGCCCGCGGCCTTTGCGTGCGCTACGGCGTGACGATGCCGCCGGCTTTGCTATAACCGGCACAGCCCAGGGGGAGTTCAGCGTTCCGTGCCACCGCCACTACCATCGAAATCATTCCTCGACGATCTGGACGCCATCGAGGTGCTGGCTTGGACACCGACGCGGCGGGCGAGCGACCTCGAAAGCAATCTCGCCGAAATATATCGGCGCGCCGCCAACGCCCGCTTCGGCGAGTACGACGTAAAAGCCGTGGCCCGGGCCGCACCCGAACTGATGTACCGGCTGTTTGATCTGCGTATCGCGCTACGCCAGCGCATCACGGATTTCGAAGCCAAAGGCTTGATGACACTCGGCGTGGCGCAGCAACTGCGCGACGTTTTCCGGGTGCTGCGCTATGTCTCCGACATGCTCGGCGAAATCGCCGTCGGCAACGACCGGCTTCGCCAAGGAGAAGCGCCGGCCCGCGCCTTCACCGGTTTCAATCACAACACGCTGGTCAATGCCGCTTTCTACAACGGTGGCGACGTTCGATTTCGCAGCGGCGATGTCTTGCTGGTGCGCGGCCACGCTCACAACAGCGCCGCCATCGCCCGCATCGGCGATGTCGACAGTCAGTTCAGCCACGTCGGCATTGTCCACGTCGATGCCGACAACAAGTTCTGGCTGGTCGAAAGCCTGATCGAGGACGGGGCCGTCATCTCGCCGCTGGCGGCCGCGCTTGAGCATGGCATCGTGCGCGCCGTCCTCTATCGCCACAGAGATGGGGAACTTGCCGGACGGGCTGCCGAGTTGATCGCGACGTATGTGGCGCGCTCGAGTACTGAAGCCGGGCGGCGCATCCTCTATGATTTCACGATGCGCTTGGACGATGCGCCCAATCTTTTCTGTTCGAAGCTGGTGCGGCTGGCCTACGACAAGGGCAGCCAGGGCAAATATAAAATCCCGACCTACCCGACGCGGATCCAGATGCGCAATCGCGATTTCCTCGATCGCATCGGCGTCGAAACGGATTCGACGTTCGCGCCAGCCGACATCGATCTGGAATCGTCGTTCGATCTGGTTGCCGAATGGCAGGACTATCGTGAGACGTCGAACATCCGCTTGCAAGATTTCACGATGGATAAGGTCTTCGCGTGGATGGACGAGCATGGGCTGCGCTTCGTTGAAACGCCGACCATTCGGCTCGTTGCGACCTTCGGAAAATGGTCGGCGACGTTCTCGAACAATGCGCGCCAGCTACTCGGCTCGGTGCTGCCGCGTGTGCCGCCGAATATGCGCGCCAAAACCATCGCCACGGTCGCCATGCTGCACCGAACCGCCGAGCCGATTTACAACGAGCTGCAAGAGCTGGAGCGCCGCACGATCCAGTCGACGGGCGTGCCGATGCACGGGCTCGAAATCCTTGAGTATCTCGAAGGCATCCGTCGGCGCGAACAGAACTATATCGGCTATCTCCAGCCGCAGCGTGAAGAGCGCAAGCGTCCGGCAGACGCACCAGCGACAGCCTGACTTTGGACCGCGATGACCACGCGGCACGGTTTTTAATAACCGGCTCGCCGCATAACCTTCGCGCACAAAAAAACGGCCCACATTGAATGTGAGCCGTTTTTGAATTTCAAAGGCAAATTCGGTCGTGATTAGCGCGCCCCGAAAC
>JAKFUV010000018.1 GCA_021732485.1 Hyphomicrobium sp. | reverse complement strand
TGCCCTTGGCGATGATGCCGATCAGACCATCCGCCGCAATGCGTCCGGATTTCTTGGCGGCTTTGGACAGGCCTTTTTTGCGCAGCCAATCGACGGCGGCTTCGATGTCGCCATTGGTTTCGGTCAATGCATTCTTGCAGTCCATCATGCCGGCGCCGGTCTTGTCGCGCAGTTCCTTGACGAGGCTGGCGGTAATCGTGGTCATCGTGTCACCCATGAGGTTTGTGGCGCGCCGATGCGTGCCGTCTCAAAACAATGCGGAGCCAAGCGTGCAATACAACGCTTGTCCGGTGAGGTTGAGGCGCCACCCTTGCGCAGGCGGCGCCTCATGAACGATCAGCGTTCAAGTTCGACTGTCGAACGCCAGCCTTATGGCGTTGCGGAATCGACGATTTTTTTGGCCTGACCGACCCAATCTTCCTTCGCAACCTGACCTTTGAGCTTCAACAGCCGGTCGAGGGCTGCGACGTGGTCGGCGTCGAGATCCGACAGCTGCCAGAAGTGGAACACGCCGGCGTCGTTCAGGCGCAGTTCCAACTTCGGATGGATACCAACGATGCGCTTCAGGTCGTCGGCCTCGCCACGCGGCGCTTCGATGCCCTTGAACATCACCTTTGGCAGATCTTCGGCCGGCGGTTCCGCCGATGCGCCGACATCGACGCCCGAGTTGCCCTGCGAGCGCTCGAGCCCGTCGAGCGCCGCCCTTGCGATCAAATCGCAGTACAGCGTGATGGCACGGCCGGCGTCGTCATTGCCTGGGACCGGGAAATCGATGCCGTCGGGATCGCAGTTGGTATCGACAATGGCGACGATCGGAATGCCGAGCTTGCGGGCTTCCTGAATGGCGATCGCTTCCTTGTTGGTATCGATCACGACGAGCAGGTCGGGCGTGCCCCCCATGTCTTTGATGCCGCCGAGCGACTGGTTCAGCTTCTCGCGCTCGCGCGTGATGTTGAGAATTTCTTTTTTCGTCCGGCCCTGCGGATCAGCCAGAATATCATCGAGCTGGCGCAGACGGCGGATCGACTGCGATACCGTCTTCCAATTGGTCAGCGTGCCACCGAGCCAGCGATGGTTCATGTAATATTGAGCGCTGCGTTTCGCGGCTTCTGCGATGCCGTCGGCAGCCTGACGCTTGGTCGCGACGAACAGCACGCGGCCGCCGCTGGCGACCGTATCGGACACCTTAGTCAGCGCCTGATGCAGCATCGGCACCGTTTGCGTCAGGTCGAGAATGTGGATTTTGTTGCGCGACCCATAGATGAACGGCGCCATCTTGGGGTTCCACCGATGCGATTGGTGGCCGAAGTGCACGCCAGCTTCCAAAAGCTGACGCATATTGAAGGCGGGAACTGCCATCAGAACGTATCCTTTTTCCGGTTAATCCTCCGCGAGCTTTGAGAAGAAAAGACGAGCCTTTTGAGCGGCTTGCACTTTTCCACCGGAGCGGCCGAGCGGGGCTTTTCATCCGCCTAGCGCATAAACTCGCGTGTGAGATGTGGGCCTTATGGCCGAATTGCCGGCTTTTGGCAACCGTGACCAAGCCGGAACACGGGCACCGCAGACCGCGTTGCCACTCACAAGACACCTCCAACATTCGGTCCCCATGCTCACCCGAAAGAAAGACCTGCGCGGCGGCACGCCGCTCTGGACCGATTCGCCCGGCGGATCGGTGCGCACCCGCAGCAGACTTGGCCACGAGCACTGCGATGTCGCCATCATCGGCGGCGGTGTCAGCGGTGCGCTCACGGCGTTAACGCTCAGCGAACTCGGGCTTGATTGCGTCGTCGTCGATCGCCGCAAACCGGGTTCCGGCAGCACGGCCGCAAGCACCGCGATGATTCAATTCGAGCTCGACACGCCGCTGACGGAACTCAGCGAAAAAATCGGCGCGCGGCGCGCCAATCGTGCATATCGCCGTTCGCTGCAGGCGGTCAAAAATCTCAAGCGTCTCATCCAAAAGCACGACATCGATTGCGACTGGGTTGATCGCGACGCGCTCTACCTCGCTGGCAACGAGATGGGATTTCGAGGCCTGAAAATCGAAGCCAAAAAACGCAAAGCCGCAGGCTTACCGTCTAAATATCTCGACGCCGCCGCACTGCGCGACACGTTCGGCATCGACCGCACAGGCGCACTTTTGTCCAACGGTGCGGGTGAACTCAATCCAGCACTCCTGACCGCCGGCGCCGTGCGTGCAGCGCAAGCCAACGGTTGCCGTGTCTATTCCGACTGCACGGTCACTGGTGTCACGCCAACCGCCGACCACGTTGAACTCATGACCGCGACCGACGCCACGATCACCGCCAAGCGCGTGATTTTCGCCACCGGCTATGAAACGGTCGCCGGTATGCCGAAGGGTCTCTTCGACATCACGTCGTCGTGGGCCATCGCCACACAACCGCTACCCGACGAAGCTTTTTGGCCAACGCGTTGTCTGATTTGGGAAGCGGCCGACCCATACCTTTACCTTCGTGCCACCGCTGACAATCGCATCCTTGCGGGCGGCGAAGATTCAGGCTTGACCGATCCGGCGCGTCGCGATGCGGCGATCGCGGTGAAATCCGCGAAACTCCTCAAAGCACTCAACACGCTTCTGCCGGGACGGACGCTGCGCATCGACTACGCCTGGGCCGGCGCGTTTGCCACCAGTCCAACGGGGTTGCCAATCATCACGGCGTTGGACGAATTACCCAACTGCTTTGCGATCCTCGGCTGCGGGGGCAATGGCATCACCTTCAGCATGGTTGCGGCCGAAATAGCTGCGTCTTGGGCGCAAGACAATCGCGACGCCGATAGCGACCTATTTGAACGCGCCGGCAAATAGCGGCACTATTCGGCCAACGATACGCCGCCTAACCGATCGGTCCTTTAAACACAAAAAAGCACCAGCAACGATCAAGCCAAAGCCGATGGCAGGGTTGATCGTCAAACTCTCATTCAAAACAAAAACAGAAAATCCAGCGAAGACGATCAGCGTGATCGCCTCCTGCATCGTTTTCAATTCGGCCGCCGAGTAGACAGCGTGCCCGTAGCGGTTCGCCGGCACCGCGAAGCAATACCCGATGAGGGCAATCGCCCAACTCGCCGCAATCGCAATCCACAGCGGCGACGTCTTGAACTTCAAATGCCCGTACAGGCGATGGTCATGAAAATATTCGATAGGCGAAGCGGCACGATCGGCAGCAGCCACGGTGGCAACACCAAATTTTGCAAGCTTTATCTCTTGCTAATGGTGCGAGATGCCAACGCCCGGACGGCCGTTTATCGCTTCGCTCGCCGCTGATCTCGCGTGATGCCGACGGACACACCATTCCCATCTCGCAGCCATCGGATAGCTCCATCCGCCTGCCGGACGATTCGGGCATCGCCTGATAACTTGACAGCCGAACCGATTATGGACTGTCTAGAGTGCTTCCAGAAAAGTGGGAACCGGTTTTCCGCAAAGAAGCACGACAAACCAGAGTGCTAGGATCGGTCCATGATTCCACAAAATACGGACTGACCCGAGCCAGATCTTTTTCGAACGGCACAGGGAAATTCCATTGACTGATTACCTCATGCAACTCGCCAGCGACCCGGCAGCTTGGCTCGCACTTGCGACGCTGATCGTCATGGAAGTCGTACTCGGCATCGACAATCTGATCTTCATCTCCATTTTGACCAACAAGCTGCCCGAAGACCAGCGCGACCGGGCCCGTAAGATCGGCATCGGAGCCGCGCTCATCTTGCGCTTGCTCTTGCTCGCGACGATCTCGGTGATCGTCACGATGACTGCGCCGGTCGTCACGTTGCTCGGCAAAGGCTTTTCATGGCGCGACATGATCCTGATCGCCGGCGGTTTGTTTTTGGTGTGGAAAGCCACCAAGGAAATTCACCACAAAGTCGATCCGACCCCGACGCCCGACGTCTTTGACAATCGAAAAGCCGGCCTTGGCTTTGCGGCGATCATCGGTCAAATCCTGCTGCTCGACCTCGTGTTTTCAATCGACAGCATCATAACGGCCGTCGGCATGACCGAGCACGTGCCGATCATGTTTATTGCCGTCATCGTCACGGTGCTGGTCATGCTGCTGGCGGCAGCGCCGCTCGCCAACTTCATCAACAACAATCCGACCATCATCATGCTGGCGCTTGGCTTCCTGCTGATGATCGGCACCGTGCTGATTGCCGAGGGCTTTGGCGCGCACGTACCGAAGGGGTACATCTATGCCGCGATGGCGTTCTCGGCTCTCATCGAAGGGCTTAACATGCTGACGCGCAAACGCAGGGCACCGTAACGCGCGCCGTGCTGCGCGTATAAACCGAGATAAAAAAGTGGCCCCGTCGTGGGGCCACTTTCATTTGCGGTACCGGTTTCGTAGTCGCCGATATGATCATGACTTGCAGGACTCATCCAGTTTCGTCATCGCCCCGTCCAGAGCTTCGAGATCAGGCGAGCCATCCTTCAGGCCCTCACCTGCTGCCCAGGCATCTTCGAACTCTGTTCCAAGCGTTTTGAAATAGCCTTCCATCTCCGCGTTGGCAGCTTCGGCCTTTTTCTCATCCTCGCCGACCTCTTCCATCTTCTTGATCATGGCGCAGTAAGCAGCGCGCTTTTCCGGGTTGGCTGCGACGTCGTTGAATGTTTTCACCGCAGCTTCAATTTTGGCGTCGGCGGCGAGCGCGGCCGAACCAAAAATAAATGTAACGGCTGCCAGAGCTAAAATCGTTCGCACTTTCAAACCTCCTCGATTCCCGTTGGACTATCTGAAACCCCGCGACAACCTATGCAAGGTTTGCTGGCTGAGCAATCGCCCCGATGGATCGGCGTGGCCTGCCTCGCTTTTCGACACGGCGGATTGCTCAAAACTTTTGTTTTAATTCGACAGATGACCACGAGGGACGCGGCCTTCGCGCTGCGTCCCTCGTCGTCGCTTGGTATCGAGCGCTTAGCGCCAGACGCAGACGCGGCGTCCAATGCGGATCGAGCAATGGCGATAGCGGCGATGCTTCTTCCAGCCATTATGGCCATGATAGTGACGATAGCGCTTGTAGTGGACTTGCTGCAGCCCGCTGTCGCCCGCCTTGATGCCACCGAGCTGTGAGCCGATCGGTGCGGCACTTGCTGAACCTGCCGCCGACATTGCGAGCGCCGACATCGCGGCTGCAATCATGAGTGCTTTTTTCATGGGATCTGTTCCTCTTTCAATCTGACGCCGTCTTCGCGTCTGTGTGGAGGAACGCGCTGCATTGGAAAATCCGCCGACAAACATTCAAAAAAATTGCAGTCGGGCCAACGCGTCGCAGCTGATGGCGGATCATTCATGAACCATTCACGCAGCTGACGTTCAGCAGCCGCAATTGCTTCAAATCGCGCCGAAGATGCGCTCAGCTTTCGATGATTTCGCGAATACCGGCTAAGCTCGCAACGATGCTCGTTTCATTTGGCGTCAGCTCGTAACGACCTGGAATCGTGAATTCGATTTCGCGGCCACGATCATCGAGCGGTAGCACCAGGCGCACATCGCCGCCACGCTGCGTCGGCTTCAATTTCGATCTGACGTCGGCCAGCCGCGACGCTGCCGTCGTGATGGCGCGAGGATCGAGTACCATCTTCAAGCTTCTTGGTATGCTGGCCGCAGCTTTGTCGAGCGATTCAAGGCCGTGAACACGCAGCTTCAGCGTTTCTCCGTCGCGCTCCGCCTCGACCGAAACAACGACAGGCGTTCCCGGCTCCAAAAGATCGCCACAAGTGGCGAGCGTATCTGAAAAAATCACAGCCTCGAATTGCCCGGTCCGATCCGAAAACATCGCGAAGGCGAATTTATTGCCTTTCTGCGATCGCCTCTCACGCGCCGATATGACGATGCCCGCAAGCCGCCCCGCCGTCGCACCGCGTTCCGCCAGCGCCTCGAATTCGGTGAATGTTCGCACCCCGAGTTTTCCGAGAACTTTGTCGTACTGATCGAGCGGATGGCCCGAGAGATAAAAACCGACCGCCTCGAATTCGGCTGCCAGCCGTTCCATCGGCGTCCACGTCGGAGCCGTGCGCAGCGCCAGTTCGGGCGTTCGGTCACCTCCGCCGAACAGATCAGTCATGCCCTGCATCGTGTTGGATTGACGCCGCTGCGCCAGCGCCAGAATCGTATCCGCGTTCGCAGCAACCATCGCCCGATTGGCATACAGCGCGTCGAACGCGCCGCCTTTGCCAAGCGTTTCGATACCGCGCTTGTTCAAGGCTTTCGCATCGAGACGGTTGGCGAAGTCAGCGAGCGATAGATAGGCGCCGTGGGCGTGGCGGTCGGCGACGATTGTCTCGACTGCGCCGGCGCCGATATTTTTGAGTGCGGCAAGTGAGTATCGAATGGCCCCGCGCTTGGCTGTACCCGTCGGCGGTTCCGCGCCGAAATCAACCCCCGAGGCATTGACGCACGGCGGCAGCATGGCAATGCCAGACTTGCGCGCCTCATTGGCAAACATTGCGAGTTTATCGGTGTTGGCCATGTCGAGCGTCATCGACGCCGCAATGAATTCCTCGCAGAAATTCGCCTTCATATAAGCGGTGTGATAGCTGACCAGCGCGTAGGCTGCGGCGTGCGATTTGTTGAATCCGTAACCGGCAAACTTGTCGACCAGCTCGAAGATGGCGATCGCCTCATCCCGGCGCACACCATTCTTCATCGCGCCTTCGACGAACCGCGCTTGCTGCGCCGCCATCTCGGCCTTGTCCTTTTTCCCCATGGCGCGGCGCAAAAGGTCAGCTTGACCGAGTGTGTAGCCACCCATCACCTGGGCAATCTGAATGACCTGCTCCTGGTAGATGATGACGCCGTAGGTTTCATTCAGGATGCCTGTCAGCATCGCGTGATGATAGTCGACCGGCTCTTCGCCATGCTTGCGATGAATGTACGATGGAATGTTGTCCATCGGGCCTGGACGATATAGCGCCACCATGGCGATAATGTCTTCGAAGCGGTCCGGTTTCAGCCGCTTCAAGCTCTCCCGCATCCCGGTGCTTTCAAGTTGGAACACGCCGACTGTATCGGCCCGCGCCAACAGCTCATACGTCGCCTTGTCGTCGAGCGGCAGCGCCAGCAAATCGACGGCAATGCCGCGTCCGCGCTTGACCAGCGCCACTGCCTTTTCGAGCACCGTGAGCGTTTTCAATCCGAGGAAGTCAAACTTCACCAGGCCGGCGGCTTCGACCATCTTCCAGTTGAATTGCGTGATCGGGAAATGCGACTTCGGATCGCGATACAGCGGCACCAGCTCTTCAAGCGGGCGATCGCCGATGACCATGCCGGCCGCATGCGTCGACGCGTGCCGGTACAGCCCTTCGAGCTTTTGCGCGATCTCCAGAAGCTTGGCGACGATCGGTTCGCGATCCCGCTCCTCCTGAAGTTTAGGTTCGCCGTCGATCGCTTCTTTCAAAGTTACGGGCTTGGCGGGATTGTTCGGCACCAGCTTGCACAGCCGATCGACTTGGCCATACGGCATTTGCAGCACGCGGCCGACATCGCGCAGCACGGCGCGCGCCTGTAGTTTTCCGTGCGTGATGATCTGCGCCACGCGATCGACGCCATACTTTTTCTGAACGTAGTCGATGACGAGGTCGCGCTTCTCTTGGCAAAAGTCGATATCGAAGTCCGGCATCGAGACGCGCTCGGGATTGAGAAACCGCTCAAACAGCAGCCCGAATTGCAGCGGGTCGAGATCGGTGATCGTCAGCGCGTACGCCACCAGCGAGCCCGCGCCAGAACCGCGACCCGGCCCAACCGGAATGCCATGCGACTTCGACCATTGAATAAAGTCGGCAACGATGAGGAAGTAGCCCGGAAACTTCATCTGCGTGATGACATCGACTTCGTATGATAATCGCGTCTGATAATCCTCGGCCGTGAAGCCGGCGGCCGGACCTGTCGCCGCCAAACGCACCGCCAATCCTTCTTTGGCTTGGCGCCGCAGTTCAGCTGCTTCGAGGCGAAAATTTTCCAATTCACTGAGGCTGTCGTCGCTGGCAACAAAGCGCGGCAGTATCGGTTTGCGCCCCGTCGGGCGAAACGCACAGCGCTCGGCGATCTCCACCGTGTTTGCGATCGCTTCCGGCAAATCGGCGAACAGCGCGATCATCTCGTCGGCGCTTTTCAGACAATGCTCAGGGGTCGCGCGGCGGCGATTGTCTTCGACCACATAACGGCCGTCGGCGATGCACAGCAGCGCGTCATGCGCTTCATAGTCCGACCGGGTCGCGAAATAGCACTCATTCGTCCCGACAATCGGCAGTTGCCGCGTATAGGCCAAGTTTAGAAGTTCGGGTTCAACGCGTGCTTCATCGGCGAGCCCGTGGCGTTGTATTTCGACATACAGGCGGTTGCCGAAAATCTTCTCAAGCGAGCGCATGCGCTCAAGGGCGAGGTCCGCTTGGCCATTCTTCAATGCGCGGTCAACGGGTCCGTCCGGACCGCCGGTCAGCGCAATCAGGCCTGCTGCATTTTGTTCGAGGCTCGCCAGCCGGACCAGCGGCGGCTCATCGTCGGCGACCTCGAAATACAAAACCTTCGACAGCCGCATGAGGTTGGCATAGCCATCCGCGTTCATCGCCAGCACCGCGATGCGACCTGCCGATTGCGCGCGCGCCTCGTTGCTGGCGGCCCGCAGCATCGTTGGCGACGTCTCGCGATGATCGCCGAAATCGATATCGATCGAACAGCCAACGATCGGCTGCACGCCTGCATCCCAAAGCTTGTCGGAAAATTCGAGAGCCCCGAACAAATTGTTGGTGTCGGTCAGCCCCATGGCGGGAAAGCCATAACCGAGCGCGAGCTTGGCCAGCCGGGTGATCGGCAGCGCGCCTTCGAGCAGCGAGTAGGCCGAATGCACTTTCAGGTGCACGAAAGTCGATGGGGATGGGGATATGCGAATCGCGCTGCTCATGACTCGAGTGTGTCCACTCTGCCGTCGCGTGTCAGCGCCTCACGCGCCTCTATCCACGAATGGAGCTCGCAGACGGGCGGCGGCTCACCCGACGGCGGCAGCGGAAATTTCGACCAATTGCCCGTCTTCCATCCGCAAAATGCGGTCCATGCGGCGCGCCAGCTCGATGTTGTGGGTCGCGATCAAGGCCGCGACACCTTGCTGGCGAATGAGGCCGATCAATTCCTGAAACACGTGTTCGGACGTTTTGGGATCGAGATTGCCGGTCGGTTCGTCTGCCAGCAGCAGCTTCGGCGCGTTGGCAAGACCTCGGCAAATGGCGGTCCGTTGTTGCTCGCCGCCCGATAACTCCGCCGGGCGATGATCGACCCGCGATTGCAGTCCCAACCCATCGAGCAGCATCCTCGCCCTGACTTCGGCCTGGCGCTTCGATTTGCCCAAAATCATCTGCGGAATGACGACGTTCTCCAGCGCGGAAAACTCGGGTAGCAACTGATGAAACTGATAGATGAAGCCGATGTCGTGGCGGCGCAGACGCGTGCGTTCCGCTTCCGAGAGCCCGGCGCAGTCGCGACCGTTGACGATGACACGGCCGCCGGTCGGCGGTTCGAGTAAACCAGCGATATGCAGCAACGTCGATTTGCCAGCGCCCGATGGCCCAACCAGCGCCACCGCCTGCCCTGGCCACAAGGCAGCGTTGACACCTTGCAGCACGTTGATCTCGCGCGTTCCCTGCCGAAATGAGCGGCGCACGTCTTCGAGGATGAGGCTCGGCTGACCGCTCGCATCGGGTGCCGCGCTGGCTCTCAATTGATCCATCATTATCACTCGTAGCGCAGCGCTTCGACCGGATCGAGCTTGGACGCCCGCCAAGCCGGATAGATCGTTGCAATCACCGACAGTATCAACGCCATCGCGACAATACCGCCGGTTTCACGCACGTCGATGTCTGCCGGCAGTCTGGTCAGATAGTAGACGTTCGGATCGAACACGGTTGCGCCGGTGACCATCGACACGAAATTCTTGATCGATTCGATATTCCAGCAAAACACCACGCCGAGCACGAGGCCGGCCAATGTTCCGACAATGCCGATCGATGCGCCGGTGATCAAGAACACGCGCATGACGGCGCCCTTGGACGCGCCCATCGTGCGCAGGATCGCAATGTCTCGACCTTTGTCCTTCACCAGCATCATCAAGCCGGAAACGATATTGAGGGCCGCGACGAGCACGATCAGCGATAGGATAATAAACATGACGTTGCGCTCGACCGCGAGCACATTGAAGAATGTCTCATTGCGTTGCCGCCAGTCGTTGACCACAATTGTCGGGCCGCCGGCCTGCTTGATCAGCGTGTTGTAGCGATCGACGTCTTCGGGGTTATCGACGACAACTTCGAGCACATCGACTTCGCCGCCCTTGGAGAAATATTTTTGCGCTTCTGCCAGCGGCATGAAAATCATCATGCGATCGTACTCGGACATGCCGAGTTCAAACAGTGCCGTGATGACATAGGGCTTCGACCTCGGCGCCGTGCCGAACGGCGTCGTTGCTCCGCGTGGCGACACCAATGTCACCGAATCACCAAGGCCGACGCGCAAGGATGTCGCAAGCCGCGTGCCGATGGCGATGCCCGTTTGCGCGTCAAACCCATCGATCGTCCCAGCCTTGACGTTGCTCGAGACCAGCGACAAGGATTTCAAACTCTTTTCATCGATCCCGCGCACCAGTCCGCCAAGGGCCTGCACGGCCGACGACACCATCACCTGCCCTTCGATCACCGGCAGCGCCGATTTTACGCCGGGAACGACGGCGATCTTGGCTGCAATGTCGGCATAATCCTCGAACGGTTCGCCGATCTTGTTGACGATGACGTGGCCATTGAGGCCCATGATTTTCGTGAACAGCTCTTTGCGAAACCCATTCATCACCGCCATGACGATGATCAGCGTCGCCACTCCGAGCATGATGCCGAGAAAAGAAAATCCGGCGATCACCGAAATGAAACCTTCCTTGCGCCGGGCTCTGAGATATCGGCTGGCCAGTAGCCACTCGAACGGTGAGAAGGCGCGCGTGTCGGCGACTGAGGTGCTCATACTTGCCCGCTCCGAACCAAAGTTTGAGGGATCAACAGGCTCATCATCAACAATCAGACGAGCACGCGTTGAGAGACGACGCTGTCGATCACGTGCGCCAAGGCGGCGTCCATAGGCATTGATGCGCGGGCACCGGTTCGGCGAGCTTTGACTTCCGCCTCACCCGATTTCACGCCCTTGGGACCGACGATGAGTTGATACGGCAAGCCGATCAAATCCATCGTCGCGAATTTTCCACCGGCGCGTTCATCGGTGTCGTCATAGAGCACATCAATGCCGGCGGCTTGCAGTTTCACGTAGAGATCGGTTGCTGCGCGATCAGTGTCGGCATCGCCGGCCTTGAGATTGATCAAGCCGACCTCGAACGGCGCCACGGGCACGGGCCAGATGATGCCGCCCGCGTCATGGCTCGCTTCGATGATGGCGCCCGCAAGCCGCGACACGCCAACACCATAAGATCCCATTTGCACCGTGATCATTTGCCCATCCGGGCCCTGCACCCGGGCGCCCATCGGCTCGGAGTACTTGGTGCCGAAGTAGAAAATATGGCCGACTTCGATGCCTCGCGCCGAAACGCGGCTATCGGCCGGCACGTTCGCCTCGAACGTCGCGGCATCGTGCATGTCTTCCGTCGCCGCGTACTTCGATGTCCAAGCCTCGATGATGGGTGAGAGATCGCCGTCGAAATCCGTGTCGGCCGCCGGTATTGCTCCCTCGATCAGGTCCTTGTGACAAAACACCTGGCTCTCGCCGGTCTCGGCCAGAATGATGAACTCGTGGCTGAGATCGCCGCCGATCGGTCCGGTGTCGGCCTTCATCGGGATCGACTTCAAGCCCATGCGCGCGAACGTTCTGAGATAGGCAACGAACATGCGCTGATAGGCTTTGCGCGCGCCGTCCGCCGTCAGATCGAACGAATAGGCGTCCTTCATTAGAAATTCGCGGCCGCGCATAACGCCGAAGCGCGGGCGGATCTCATCGCGAAACTTCCACTGAATGTTGTAGAGATTCTTCGGCAAATCGCGGTAGCTGCGCACGCTATCGCGAAAGATCGCCGTCACCACCTCTTCGGCCGTCGGCCCAAACAGCAGATCGCGCTCTTGGCGATCGACGATGCGAAGCATTTCCTTGCCGTAGGCTTCATAGCGGCCGCTCTCGCGCCACAGATCCGCCGACTGCATCGTTGGCATCAGAATCTCGATGGCACCGGCACGGTTTTGTTCCTGGCGAACGATCTCGGCGATCTTCGTCAGCACCCGCAAACCGAGCGGCAGCCATGAATAAATGCCAGCCGCCGATTGCTTGACCATGCCGGACCGCAGCATCAGCTGATGCGAGACGATTTCGGCCTCCTTCGGCGTATCGCGCAATACGGGCAGGAAGTATCGGCTGAGGCGCATTTGCGTGATCCGTGCTGAGAAATTGAGAAGCGGCGTCAGGCCTTGGCAGCGCCAAACCGCACCATCCGGCCTCGCGGAATAGCCGTTTAAATCAGGCCGCGCAATGGCACCGGACCGAGCGCACAGGGACGGCGCATGCGCCCGCGCACAGCTGCGTTGACTGGTCCGTTTACTGGCGCGGTCACAGCCGCGAAATCACGACGTAAACGACTGAAAACGCAACGATCGCAACGACCGTGTTGACCAGAAATACTTTGGCGATGTTGATCTTTGCCGGAGCCCCCTCAGGCGTGCCCGGCACAACTTCGCCAGCTTCGTCTTGGGTTTTCGCAAAGAACGGCAACACCACAAACAAGGTGATGAACCAGAGACAAAAGAATGTGGCGACGGCGACCGACGTGCGCATGACTTCTTCGCCTCAGGTTTGCGGTCTAGCTGCCGAAACTTGGCTGCGGAGACTGGCTTCAAGCATTTTTAAACGACGCTGAATCTGATTCGCGTTCCGAACATGCGGCACGACGATCGTCGAGAGCTCAGGTCAGCGTCTGAGCATTGGCTCGCCGACTACACCTGTTCCAGTTCGACAAGCGTGCCGCAAAAATCCTTCGGATGAAGAAACAGCACCGGTTTTCCGTGCGCGCCGATTTTCGGCGTTCCATCACCCAGCACGCGGGCACCTTGGCCCTTCAACTGATCGCGGGCCTGGAGAATGTCATCGACTTCATAGCACACATGATGGATGCCGCCGTCAGGTGATTTTTCGAGAAACTTGGCGATCGGCGACCCCGTGCCCAGCGGTTCCAGCAGTTCGATCTTGGTATTGGGCAATTCAATGAAGACGACTGTGACGCCGTGTTCGGGCTGCGCCAGCGCGGGGCCAACCTTGGCGCCCAGCGCATCGCGATAAACCGCCGACGCCGCCGCCAGATCTTTGACGGCGATGGCCACATGGTTCAGGCGTCCAATCATTCATCCATCTCCGTCAAGTCGGCGGCATCGCGGCACATATCCAACACCGCGCCTCCAGTTTGCGCACACCGAGTTGGCCTCAGCCTTTAGCTTCGACCACGGTCACCAGCACTTTGACAATCGGTTTCTTGCCCCAGGCTTCGTTAATGGCGCCGCGAACACTCTTGAAAACTGCTTCCCGCAGCATGTCGATATCGCCGCGCCGCTTGGGCGGAATCGACCGGAACGTGCCGTCGATGGCATCGAGCACGATCTCCACCATATCCTCGCCTTCGCCATCGACGCTTGGGATGCCTTCGAGCACCACGTCGGGCTCGGCGAGAATATCGCCACGCCGCGACAGCGCCAGCGCGACGACGGCAATGCCCGCAAACGACAACTTGTGGCGGGCACGCACCGGGCCGTCGGCGTCGGGCACGATGAGGCGGCCATCGCGATACAGCCGCCCCACCGGCGCTTCGTCGATCACGCTATGCGGCCCGGGCGACAGCTTCAGCATATCTCCGCAATTGAGAATGAACGTTTCGCCAACTCCGCACTCGCGTGCCAGCTTGGCATTTTCCTTCAGATGGCGTGCTTCGCCGTGCATCGGAATGACGACTTGCGGCCGCATCCAGCCGTACATCTCACGCAACTCGTCGCGACGCGGATGGCCGGTGACGTGCACCAGTGCCTCGGCATCGGTGATGATATCGACACCGCGACCAGCCAGCGCGTTCTGCACCCGGCCAACGGACTTCTCATTGCCCGGAATGGTGCGCGACGAGAAGATCGCGACATCGCCCTTGCCGAGCGAAATGTCGGGATGCTCATCTTCGGCGATTCTGGCGATGGCCGCACGCGGCTCGCCCTGACTGCCGGTGCACAAAAGTACCGCTTTGTCGGCGGCGATGTCTGAAAAGCGCCGCTGATCGAGATAGGTGAAATTCTCCGGCAGATATCCGGTATCGATCGCGACTTGGATGACGCGGTGCAAAGCCCGCCCCGCCACGACGAGCGTGCGGCCGCAGTTGTGCGCCGCATCGGCAACCGCCTTGATGCGGGCAACATTCGACGAGAACGTGGTGACGGCGATCCGGCGCGGAGCCGCCGCGATCAGCTTCGAGAGCGAGCGCGAAACTTCGCCCTCGGTCGGTGATCGCCCTTCGCGCATGGCGTTGGTTGAATCGCAGACCATCGCCAAGACGCCTTCTTGGCCAATCGCCTTCAGCTTACTGATGTTCGGGATCGATCCGATCAGCGGCTCAGTATCGAGCTTCCAATCGCCGGTATGGAACACGAGGCCGGCCGGCGTGCGGATAGCCAAGCCGCTCGGCTCCGGGATCGAGTGCGCCAGAGAAACGAATTCGACATCGAACGGGCCGACCGTGCATCGCCCATCGAGCGGCACCTCGGTGATCGGCAGGCGGATATTCTTGCCAAACTCGCCAAGCTTGGATTTGACCATTCCCGCCGTGAATGGCGTCGCATAGATCGGGCAACCGAGCGCTGGCCACAAATCGATGACCGCGCCGACGTGATCTTCGTGGGCGTGCGTGAGCACGAGGCCGGCCAGCGCGCCTTTTTCGCCGATGATGAAACGCAAATCGGGCAGCACGATATCGGCGCCCGGCTCTCTGTCGCCCGGAAAGGTGATGCCGAGATCGACCATCAGCCAGCGCCGCGCATTTTCGGGCCCATAGCCGTAAAGGTACACGTTCATGCCGATCTCGCCGAGACCGCCAAGCGCCATGAAAACCAGTTCGTCGCCACCCCGGCCGCTTTTGCGGACTTTTGTGGGTGCATCCGTCATTCTGACCCGCTTCCTTCAATGGCGTCGGCGAGCGCGACGTCCCCGTGTGTCAGTGTCTGCACCGCGCCGTCTGCCGTCTCGATAAGCAGGTGTCCGCGGCCGTCGATACCGCGATAGCGTCCGTGCACGTGTGCGTTGTCCATCGTCACCGATATCGCTTCGCCCTCACTGCCGGATCGCCGCCGCCATTCCGGCGCGATCGCGGTCGTGAATGCCCGGCCGTTGTCCCAAGCCGTCAGCCAACGGTCGAGTTGCACGACCAGGTTGGCGAAGACGTCAGATCGAGACACAGGGCAGCCCTGCTCGGCGAGTGATGTCGTGGCCCGTCCTATATTTTTGGCCAGATCACCCGGATGTTCACAGATATTCAGTCCAAAGCCAACGATGGCGATAAATCCCGTCTCAGCGCCAGCCGTCGTCGTCTCGACGAGAATTCCCCCGGCCTTGGCCCCTGCGATTAGCAAATCATTCGGCCACTTGAGCCGGATGTGGATGGTCTCCGCAAGAGGCGATGTGGCGCGGCACGCTGATTGAACTGCGTCCATCAGTGCGATGCCGGCGATCAGCGCCAATTCGCCGGCCTGGCGGATCGGCGCCTGACTGCGAAGTGCGATGCTGACTTGGAGATTTCCCGGCGCTGAAACCCATTGGCGCCCAGCCCGTCCGCGACCGCCAGTCTGCCGGTCGGCCGTCACCCATAACGGCAGCGTTTCGCCCTGAAGTGCCAGTCTCAGAGCGTCTTTGCTGGTCGACACCGTCTGTTCGAGGTGGATAACGCGCGCGTCGTCCGGGATCATTGCTGCAACATGAGCTTAGCGCACACCGCCCGGCATCAGCACGACAGCGGCCGCCGTCGCCGCATCGACCAGCGACCCGCCGATGAACGGCAGCGCGAAAGCCGCGACGAACAGCGCCGACAGACCCATGACCGCCAGTGCCTTGGCTTCGACCGGCTCGAACGGAGCCGCCGCCTCATCGAAAAACATGATCTTGATAACGCGTAAATAGTAGAAGGCGCCGATCACGCTCGCCACCACGCCGATGATGGCGAGCGGGTAAAGGCCCGCCTTGATCGCCGGCAAAAACGCGTACCACTTGCCCCAGAACCCGGCGAGCGGCGGAATGCCTGCCAGCGAAAACATCAAAAGCGCCAGGATCGCCGCCAGCCGCAAATCGGTTTTCGCCAGGCCGGCAAGCTCGCTGATATCTTCGACGGCCTCGCCGTTGCGGCGCATCGACAAAATGCACGCGAAGCTGCCGAGCGTCATGGCCACATAAATCGCCATATAGATCAGAACGCCGGCCGTGCCCTCGGCATTGTTCGCGGCAAGACCAACCAGCGCGAAACCCACATGACCGATCGAAGAATATGCCATCAGCCGTTTGATATTGGTCTGACCGATCGCCGCGAAGGCGCCAAGCACCATCGAAGCGATCGAAAGGAAAATGACGATCTGCTGCCATTGCGGCGCGATCGCCGGCAAGGCCGATTGCGTGAAGCGCAACAGCAGCGCCATGGCCGCAACCTTCGGCGCACCAGCAAAAAACGCCGTCACCGGCGTCGGCGCACCCTCATAGACGTCCGGCGTCCACATATGAAACGGCACGGCCGAGATCTTGAACGCCAGCCCCACGAGCACAAAAACCAGACCGAAAATCAGCCCGATGTTGCCACCCATGCCGTCGGCCTTCACCGCATTTGCAATGGCCTCGTAACCTGTCGAACCCGTTATTCCGTAAAGCAGCGACGCGCCATACAGCAGCATCCCCGACGACAGCGCGCCGAGGACAAAATACTTGAGCCCAGCTTCGCTCGATCGCACATCGTCGCGCTTGAAGGCGGCGATGACATACAGCGCCAGCGACTGCAATTCGAGGCCGAGATAAAGCGCGATCAAGTCATTGGCTGATACCATCATCAGCATGCCGAGCGTGGCCAGCAGCACCAGCACCGGGTATTCAAACAACAAAATCTTCGCGCGGGCGAACTCATCGATCGTTAGCAGCAGCGCCAGCGCCGCCGCGATCAATATCAGCACTTTCAAAAAGCGCGTCAGGCCATCACTGACAAAGGCCCCATCGAACGCCGTCACTGCTGCGGGCTGAAGCGTCGGCATGGCGATGACGACGCCAGCGGCAATCAACACGCCAATCGCCAACCACGCCGCCGTGCGTCCAGCCGCGCGCTCGTCACGCGTGAAGGCGCCGACCATCAGCAACGTCATGGCGCCGATGGCGAGGATCAACTCGGGAAGGACGGGAAGATAGAAAGCGGCGTCCATCACATCAGTCCTTACGGCGCCAGCGCCGCAGCGGCGGGCTTGATTGCGGTTTCATAATTCTGCACCAGGTTCTTCACCGACGCCGCCGTGACATCGAGCACCGGCGCTGGATAAATCCCATAGAAGATCGTCAGGATGACCAGCGGCGCCAGCACGGCAACTTCACGCGGCGACAGATCGAGCAAGCCGCGAAGGCTCGGTTTCTCCAATGCGCCGAAAATCACCCGGCGATACAGATACAGCGCATAGGCGGCCGACAAAATCACGCCGGTCGTCGCAAAAATGGCTACCCACGTGTTGGCCTTGAACGCCGCCAGCAAGGTCAAGAATTCGCCGACGAAGCCGCTGGTGCCGGGCAGGCCGACATTGGCCATCGTGAACACCATGAAGGCGAGCGCATATTTCGGCATGCGTTCCACCACCCCGCCATAGGCTGCGATCTCGCGGGTGTGCATCCGGTCATAGACGACGCCCACACACAAGAACAGCGCCGCTGAGACGATACCATGCGACAGCATCTGAAAGATTGCCCCGTCGATGCCCTGCTGGGATGCCGTAAAAATCCCCATGGTCACAAAGCCCATGTGCGCCACGGACGAATAGGCGATCAGCTTCTTGATGTCTTCCTGCACCAGCGCCACGAGCGACGTATAGATGATGGCGACGATCGACAGCGTGAACACGAATGGAGCGAGTTGTTCCGACGCAATTGGAAACATCGGCAGCGAGAAGCGCAAAAATCCATAGCCGCCCATCTTCAGCAGAATGCCGGCCAGCACCACCGAACCCGCCGTCGGCGCTTCGACGTGTGCGTCCGGCAACCAGGTGTGCACCGGCCACATCGGCATCTTCACCGCGAACGACGCAAAGAACGCGAGCCACAGCCACCACTGCATGTCGGCTGGAAACTTCGTCGCGAGCAGCGTTGGAATATCGGTCGTCCCCGCATGCCAGTACATCGCCATCATGGCGAGCAGCATCAGCACCGATCCGAGCAGCGTGTAGAGGAAAAACTTGAAGCTGGCGTAGACGCGGCGCTTTCCGCCCCACACCCCGATGATGAGAAACATCGGGATCAGGCCGCCTTCGAAAAACAGATAGAACAGCACCAGATCGAGGGCACAGAACACGCCGAGCATCAGCGTTTCGAGCACCAGAAACGCAATCATGTATTCCTTGACGCGATCGGTGATGCTCTCCCAGCTCGCCAGCACGCACAGCGGCATCAGGAACGTCGTCAGAATAATGAACAGCATCGAAATGCCGTCAACGCCCATCTTGTATTTGAGCGGACCGAGCCAGGCGTACTCCTCGACGAACTGGAACCCGGCCGACGTTTTGTCGAAATTCCACCAGATCAGCAGCGACACCAAGAAAGTGACCAGCGTCGTCCACAGCGCGATCCATCGGGCGTTGCGGCTCGCATCGGCGTTGAGCAAAGCGATCAGCAGCGCGCCGACCAGCGGCAGGAAAGTGACGACGGAGAGAATGTTGCTCATGGGCCAACGCCTCCAAGGCCGGCGCCGCTCATCAAACCGGCGTTGTAGGTCAGCCATGTCAGCAGTGCCGCCAGGCCGATCAGCATGGCGAAGGCGTAATGATAGACGTAGCCGGTTTGCAGTTTGATAACGCGTCCGGTGACGCGGCTGACGCCAGCCGCCGTGCCATCGATCGCGCCGTCAATCACGGCTCCATCGCCGCCCTTCCACAGGAAGCGGCCGATGGCGAAAGCCGGTCGCACAAAAATCACGTCGTAGAGTTCGTCGATGTACCACTTGTTCAGCAAGAACAGATACAGCGGCCGGAACGTCTTCGCCGTCGCCGCCGGCAGCCACGGCGCGCCGATGTAGTAGATCCAGGCGATGACAAATCCCGCCGCCATGGCGACCAGCGGTGACATCACAACCCAGGCCGGCACCTGATGCATCTCGTGGAGAATGTGATTGGTCTCAGCCCGGAAGATCGAGGCGCCCCAGAAGGCCGTTTCTGCTTCGCCGATAAAGAAATCCTTGAAGGCAAATCCGGCACCGATCGCCCCGATCGACAGCACGGCGAGCGGAATCAGCATCACCGCCGGGCTTTCGTGCGCATGCTCGTGCGTGTGATGATCGCCGCGCGCGCTGCCATAAAACGTCATAAACACCAGCCGCCACGAATAAAACGACGTCATCAGCGCCGCGACAACCAGCGTCCAGAACGCATAATTGTTGGGGGTGCCCGCCGCGTACGCCGCTTCAATGATGGCATCTTTCGAATGAAACCCTGCAAAGCCGAACACGTGCGGAATGCCGACGCCGGTCAGCGCCAACGTGCCGATCAGCATGGCGGCGAACGTCAGCGGGATTTTTTTGGCAAGCCCGCCCATGTTGCGCATGTCCTGCTCGTGGTGCATCGCATGGATGACCGAGCCGGCGCCGAGGAACAGCAGCGCCTTGAAAAATGCGTGTGTGAAAAGGTGGAAGATCGCGACGCCGTAGGCGCCCACACCGCAGGCGACAAACATGTAACCGAGCTGCGAGCACGTCGAATAGGCGATGACCCGTTTGATGTCGTTCTGCACCAGCCCGACGGTCGCCGCGAAGAACGCCGTCAGCGCGCCGATAAACGTCACCACCTGCAACGCATCCGGCGCCAATTCGAAAATCGGCGACAAGCGCGCGACCATGAAAACGCCGGCCGTCACCATCGTCGCCGCGTGGATCAAGGCCGATACCGGCGTCGGTCCCTCCATCGCGTCCGGCAGCCATGTGTGCAGCAGGAACTGCGCGGATTTCCCCATCGCGCCCATGAAGAGCAACAGCGCGATCGTCGTCAGAATGTCGACGTCGTATCCAGCGAACACGAACGTCTGGCCAACCCCACTGGGTGCAGCAGCAAAAATCGCGTCGAGATTGACCGACTTGAAGACGAAAAACAGCGCAAAGATGCCGAGCGCAAAACCGAAGTCGCCGACGCGGTTGACGACAAAAGCCTTGATCGCCGCCGCATTGGCCGATGGCTTCTTGTACCAAAACCCGATCAGCAAATAGCTGGCAAGGCCGACACCTTCCCAACCAAAGAACATTTGCAGCAGGTTGTCGCTCGTCACCAGCATCAGCATGGCGAACGTGAACAGCGACAGGAACGAAAAAAATCGCGGCCGTGAATCGTCTTCGTGCATGTAGCCAATCGAGTACATGTGGACGAGGCTCGACACCGTCGTCACGACGACCAGCATCACCGACGTCAGCGTATCGATGCGCAGCGACCACGACGTATCGAGTTCGCCGGACGTGATCCAGCGCAGCAACTGCACCTTGTGCGTCTCATGCCCAATGCCGACCTGCACGAAGGCAACCCACGACAAAACCGCCGCGACCAGCAGCAGCGCCGTCGTCAAAAGCTCGGACGGGCGGTCGCCCAGCGCGCGGCCGAAAAGCCCGGCAATGAGCGCGCCGGCAAGCGGCAGAAAAACGATGGCCGTGTAGATCATGCTGCGAGAAATCCCACGTAGACCAGAAACGCAATCAAAAGCACAGCTGCTACCGCTCCGCCGATGACGGCGAGCCACCATCGCGGGTCCATGATCGCCTGAACGACTGAACTGAGAAGGATGTCGATCATGCCAGATCAGCCCTTCATCATGTTGACGTCTTCGACCGCGATCGACCCGCGATTGCGGTAGTAGACAACGATGATCGCCAACCCGATGGCCGCTTCCGCCGCCGCCACCGTCAGGATGAACAGCGCGAACACTTGGCCGACGAGATCGCCGTTGAAGTGCGAGAACGCCACGAAGTTAATGTTGACCGCGAGCAGCATGAGTTCGACCGACATCAAGATCACGATGACGTTCTTGCGGTTGAGGAAGATGCCAAACATGCCAAGCGTAAACAGGCACGCAGCCACCGTCAGATAATGTCCAAGGCCGATGCTCATGGCGTTGCCTCGACAGGTGTCGCTGGAGGAGCTGCCGGGCGACCCAGTCCACCGGCGAGCCATGCGAGATACGCGACGGCGACGGCAATCGTCATCACGCCAAACACCCGCTGGCCGATCGTCCCAGTGGTTGCCGACCGTGCCGCACGCTTCGCCGCGCGGTCTTGCTCGGCTTTCCGCCGCCGCGCCGCATCGAGCGACGCAATATTCGGGTCTTTCGCGCCGTTGCCCACCATCACTCCGCCGCCTCCTTGGACTTGGCCGCCGGAATGACGCTGCCGCCGCTCGGCACCTTGACGATCGACATCGCCGTCGCCGGTCCGCGCGCGACCTGTGCCGCGATCGACTGCCGTTTGACGCCTTCGCGATGGCGCAGCGTCAGCACGATGGCGCCGATCATCGCCACCAGCAGGATCATGCCCGACCCTTGAAAGAAGTAGACGTACTTGGTGTAAATCAAGCGGCCGAGCGCTTCGGTGTTCGAGATGTCCGATGGCGTTGCCGCCGCCAGCACTTTAGCCGGCGCGATTTGCAAGCCCTGGAACGCGAACAGCGCGACCAGTTCCGCCAGCACCACGCCGCCGACCAGCGCGCCGACTTTGGCGTTTTTGATAAACCCGGCTTTCAGCTCAGCGAAGTCGACGTCGAGCATCATCACGACGAACAAGAACAGCACCGCTACCGCGCCGACATAGACGACGATCAGCAGCATCGCCAAAAACTCGGCGCCAAGCAGGATAAACAAGCCCGCCGCGTTGAAGAATGTCAGGATCAAAAACAGCACCGCGTGCACGGGATTTTTGGCGAGGATGACCATCGCCGCCGAAGCGACCGCCAGCACCGCGAACAGATAGAAAAAAGCCGCCGTCGCCATCAGTCGCTCCCCTTGGCGAGGGCGCGCTGCGCTCCGCGCGGACGCGCTAAACAACGGGAGATGTACGAGGCGGCTGTCACGTCAATCAAATCCATCACCTGTATTTCGCATCCATCGCCAGATTTTTCGCGATTTCGCGTTCCCACCTGTCGCCGTTGGCGAGCAGACGATCCTTGTCGTAGAACAATTCCTCGCGCGTTTCGGTCGCGAACTCGAAGTTCGGACCCTCGACGATGGCATCGACCGGGCACGCCTCCTGACATAACCCGCAATAGATGCACTTGGTCATGTCGATGTCGTAACGTGTCGTCCGCCGCGTGCCGTCGTTGCGCCGAGGCCCGGCTTCGATCGTGATCGCCTGCGCCGGACAGATCGCTTCACACAGTTTGCACGCGATGCAGCGCTCTTCGCCATTCGGATAACGGCGCAGCACGTGCTCGCCGCGAAAGCGCGGGCTGATCGGTCCCTTTTCATAAGGATAGTTCAACGTTTTCTTCGGCGCGAAGAAGTAGCGCATCGTTAGGAAAAACGCCGACACGAATTCGGCGAGGAACAGCGATTTTACGCCCTGGGCAATACTCACGGCGCCTCCTTTCATGGGGCGAGGCCTCCAAAATGCAGCACACCGGCGGTCAGCACGACCATGACCAGCGACAGCGGCAGGAACACTTTCCACCCCAATCGCATCAGTTGATCATAGCGGTAGCGCGGCACGAACGCCTTCACCATCGCGAACATGAAGAAAACGAACACGACTTTCAGCAGAAACCAGATGACCCCCGGCACCGCGTTGAGCGGCCAGATATCGACAGGGGGCAGCCAGCCGCCGAGAAACAGGATGGTCGTCAGCGCGCACATCGTCGTGATCGCCACGTATTCGCCGAGCATGAACAGCAGATAGGGCGTCGACGCGTACTCGACCATGAAGCCGGCGACGAGTTCGGATTCCGCTTCCGGCAGATCAAAGGGCGGACGGTTGGTCTCGGCCAACGCCGAAATAAAGAACACCACGAACATCGGGAATAGCGCCAGCCAATGCCAATCCAATAGCGACGGCGTCAGTCCGGCACTTGTTCCGATGCCGTCCTTTTGCGCGTTGACGATCGCCGTCATGTTGAGCGATCCGACGCACAGCAGCACGCAGATGATGACGAAGCCAATCGACACTTCATAGGAAACCATCTGGGCCGCCGACCGCAGGCTGCCCATGAACGGATACTTCGAGTTCGAGGCCCAGCCGCCCATGATGACGCCGTAAACGCCGAGCGACGAGATCGCCAGCAAATATAAAATACCGACGTTCAGATCAGAAATAACCCACTTACCCCAGCTATTTTCGCTGACCGGGATCACGGCCCAAGCGGCCAGCGCACACATCGCCGTCGCCACAGGGGCGAGCAGGAACACAGCCTTATCGGCACCAGCCGGAATCACCGGCTCCTTGAAAACGAACTTCAGCAAATCGGCGAACGACTGCAACAGCCCGAATGGCCCGACAACATTCGGCCCGCGCCGCAACTGCACCGCCGCCCAGACTTTGCGATCCATCAACAGCAAGTAGGCGACGACGAGGAGCAGTCCGACCAGGACCAGCAGCGAGAAGCCGATCAGCGCCAGCAGGTTCCACCCGTAGTCGGTCATCGCCGCCGAAAGCGCATCGATCATGACATTCACTCCGCCGCGCTGAGTTTCTGATCATGCGCAGTTCGCAGCGCACTCATACCGGCCATGACGGCGGATGATCGCGCAATCGGATTGGTCATGTAGAAATCCGTGATTGCCGGCTTGAAAGCATCGGGCGACACCACGCCGGACAGCTTCGCCAAAGTTTCAAGGCCAGAGACAACGCGCATCTCGATCGCATCCAAATTGGCGAGCTGCGGCGCGCTTTTATACATCGCCGCGCGCAACTCGCTGAGCCGATCATATGGCAACGTCGCGCCGGCCTGTTGCGACAGCGCCCGCAAAATCGTCCAGTCTTCCTTGGCGTCGCCCGGCGCAAACGCTGCCTTTACGGTTTGCTGCGCCCGCCCTTCGGTATTGACGTAGGTCGCGCTCTTTTCGGTATAAGCGGCGCCCGGCAGCACCACGTCGGCGCGCGACGCGCCATGGTCGCCGTGGCTTCCCTGATAGACGACGAATGCCGAGCCAAGGCCCGAAAAATCGCACTCATCGGCGCCGAGCAGATAAACGAATTCCAATCCGCCACCGAGAATTCCGGCGAGATCCTTGCCGCCTTTGCCCGGCACGAAACCGAGATCGAGACCGGCCACCCGCGCCGCCGCCGTGTGCAGCACGTTAAACCCGTTCCATGCCGCATCTTTTCCAAGACATGCGTCGACAGCGATCCGCGCCGCCGCCGCCAATACGGCAAGACCATCGGCCCGCGCAAATGCGCTTTGTCCGACGATGACCATTGGATGCGTCGCTGCCCGCAGCACCTCGGCAAACGGATGGCGCCCGTTGGCGATGTCGACCAACGTTTCAGGCCCGGCTCCAAGATAATCGACCGGATACGTCACATCAGCCGCTGTCCCGACAACGCCGACCTTCAAGCCGCCCGCGCGCCAACGCTTGCGAATGCGCGCATTCAGGATCGGCGCTTCAAGCCTTGGATTGCTGCCGACGATCAAAATCGCATCGGCCAGCTCAATGCCCTCGATCGACGAATTAAATAGATAGCTGGCGCGTCCGAGCTTGGGATCCAGCTTGTCGCCGGCCTGGCGGCAATCGAACGACGTGGCGCCAAACCGCGTCAGCAAATCCTTCAGCGCGAACATCTCTTCGGCACCCGCCAGATCACCCGCGATGGCGCCGATCCGATCCGGTTTCGCGGCCTTGAGGTTCTCGGCAACGAGGCTTAGCGCAGCGTTCCATGTCGCTGGTTCCAATCGCCCATTTTTGCGAATGAACGGCTGATCGAGACGCTGCGATTTCAAGCCATCGGCAACGTGCCGCGTCTTGTCGGAAATCCATTCCTCATTCACGGCATCGTTGTTTCGCGGCAGCACGCGCATCACCGCGCCGCCGCGTGTATCGACACGAATGGCGCTGCCGACCGCGTCCATGACGTCGATCGATTCCGTGCCGGTCATTTCCCAGGGCCTGGCATTGAACGCCCACGGCCGATGCGTCAGCGCGCCGACAGGGCAGAGGTCAACGACGTTGGCGCTCATCTCCGACAGAATACCGTTTTCGAGATAGGTTGTGATCTCGGCGTCCTCGCCGCGAGAGATCAGACCTAATTCCTCCACGCCCGCCACTTCCGTCATGTAGCGAACGCAGCGCGTGCAATGAATGCAGCGCGTCATGATCGTTTTGATCAGCGGCCCGATATGCTTTTCTTCGACCGCGCGCTTGTTTTCCCGATAGCGCGATCCACCGATGCCGAACGCCATGGCTTGATCCTGCAGATCGCATTCGCCGCCCTGATCGCAGATCGGACAATCGAGCGGATGGTTGATCAGCAGAAATTCCATCACGCCTTCCCGCGCCTTCTTGACGAGCGCCGTGTTGGTCGAAACGATTTTCGGCGAGCCGTCCTTGTTCGGCGGCAGATCGTTGACCAGCATCGCGCATGACGCGACCGGCTTCGGCGAGCCTTGGACTTCGACCAGACACATGCGGCAGTTGCCCGCGATCGACAGCCGCTCGTGATAGCAAAAGCGCGGAATTTCCGAGCCGGCCGCCTCGCACGCGTGCATCAGCGTCGTGCCGTCCTCAACTTTAATTGGCGTGCCATCGATGATCAGTTGCTTGGTAGCCATGGCTAAGCGAGTGCCCTATTTGACTGACAACACACGACGACGCTCCGTGGGCAGATCACGGCCAAGCGCGCTGAAGCGATCCCATGCTGGCAAAGAGGCACGCGCACACTGCCAAAATGTCTATTGCCCTGCCGCTCAAACGAGTCGCCTCTAGTCTTTTTCCAATTGATTTCGCGTACCAAGCCCGACCCAGCACAACCGCTATCGTGGCGACAACCAGACCGGCCACCCCCCAGTAAAGACCCGCTCCCATGCCTTTCCAATCCGGCGGCGTCATGAAAATTCCGATCACCATTTGCGTTGCCACTGCGATCGCGCCACCAAACATCGCCACGGCTATGCCGGCGAGAAATCCAACCATCGCACCGGCTGGCGACAGGCAGACGAGAAATATCGTCATCCAAATCGCAAGTCGTATCAACAGCGGATGGCCGCTCATGAGACAGGCTCCCCCAGCAGTCGTCGTTAGGTGAAGTCCACCGCGCCATCATTCCGCCGCCACCTTGCTGTGCCGCGCCTGATACTGATCAATGCGCGCTTCAATCACCGGCCGGAAATTCTTGATCAAGCCTTGCACGGGCCAAGCCGCCGCATCGCCCAGCGCACAGATCGTGTGACCTTCAACCTGCTTGGTCACTTCAAACAGCAGATCGATTTCGCGCTTTTCAGCTTCGCCCCGCTCCATGCGCTCAAGCACGCGCCACATCCAACCGGTGCCTTCGCGGCACGGCGTGCACTGGCCGCAGCTTTCATGCTTGTAGAAATACGCAAGACGCCGGATCGCGCCAATGATGTCAGTCGACTTGTCCATGACGATAACCGCTGCCGTGCCAAGCCCCGAGCCGAGCTTGCCGAGCGCATCGAAATCCATCGTCACGCCGGTCGCCTGCTCGGCTGTAATGCAGCGCACCGACGATCCGCCCGGAATGACCGCGAGGAGATTGTCCCATCCGCCCGTCACGCCGCCGCAATGCTTGTCAATCAATTCGCGCAGCGGAATGCCCATCTCCTCTTCGACGACGCACGGCCGCGCCACGTGGCCTGAAATCTGGAACAGCTTCGTGCCGGTGTTGTTCGGCAATCCGAGCCCCGCGAACCAATCCGCGCCGCGACGCAGGATGTCGCCGGCGACAGCGATACTCTCGACATTGTTGACCGTGGTCGGCGCGCCATAAAGCCCGACGTTGGCCGGGAACGGCGGCTTCAAGCGCGGCTGACCCTTCTTGCCTTCGAGGCTTTCGAGCATCGCGGTTTCCTCGCCGCAGATGTACGCGCCAGCGCCGTGATGCACGACGAGGTCAAAATCCCAACCGTGGACGTTGTTGCGGCCAATCAGTTTCGCCGCGTACGCTTCATCGATCGCCCGCTGCAGCGCTTCGCGCTCGCGAATGTATTCGCCGCGCACATAGATGTAGCTCGTGTGGACCCGCATCGCGAACGACGCGAGCAGCGCGCCTTCGATCAGCAGATGCGGATCGTGGCGCAGAATTTCTCGATCCTTGCACGACCCCGGCTCGGATTCATCGGCGTTGATGACGAGGTAGCTCGGGCGCGGATCATTCTTCGGCATGAATGACCACTTGAGACCGGTCGGAAATCCGGCCCCGCCGCGCCCGCGCAGGCCCGACTTCTTGACTTCGTCAATGATCCAATCGTGACCCTTGTCGATGAAAAACTTCGTGCCGTCCCAGGCGCCGCGCTGCATCGCACCTTTCAGCCCGGCATCGTGGAAGCCATAGAGATTGCGGAAAATCCGGTCGCGATCAGCTAGCATTCGCGCTCACTCCTTCGGCCGTTCACCGGCATCGCTGGTCGGTCGCCAGCCGGTCGCCAGCTTTTCGCACTGCTCAATCCATTTGTCGCGCGTCACGCGACCTTTGAAGCCGGCCATCTCCGCCTCAAACCAGGCGACGTGCGCCGGTGTCCATTTGGCAATCTGATCGAAGTGCCAAATGCCCATGGCGTTGAGTTTGTCGGCCAGCTTGTCGGCAACCCCCCAGATCAAACCGAGATCATCCGGCTTGCCGTCGCGCGGCTCGGTGAGAAGTTCCGGCTTGAGCGGCGCTGCATCAGCCGAGTTCTGCACGGGCTGAATGCGCGAGACTTCCAATTTCAAACGCTGGAGGTCGTCGGGAGACAGCGGCGTCCCCGTGCCGCGCGCTTCCAGCTCCTTGACCAGACCGGCGTTCGCCATCGCTGCGAGAGCCGCCGGAAGGATTGCTGGCGGCACTCGCACCGCGTCGGCCACTGGCGTTGCAGCTGCCGGCGCAGCGGCGACTGTTACCGCAGCGGCCGCGACCGCTTCTGTTTCTTCAAACCGCTTGCGCCACGCACCGACCGTCGAGCCATCGTACAGCGAACTCTCGAGCAATGTCGTCGGCCCGTCTTCGGGACACGACGCCGTGCGCCCGATTTGCGATCCCGCAGGTGGAGGCGTGCCCATCACAAACCCGTCGATCACGCGCTCCAGCAGCGCTGGCGTCAGGTCTTCGAACGTGTCCTTGTCGATCTGCACCATCGGCGCATTGGCGCAATTTCCCAGGCACTCGACTTCCTCCCACGACAGCGACCCATCGCCGTTGAGGTCGTGCGCATGCTCAGCGATGCGCCGCTGGCAAACTTCGACAAGGGCCCTGGCGCCGCGCAGCATGCACGGCGTCGTGCCGCAGACTTGCACATGCGCTTTGCGGCCAACCGGCGCGAGTTGGAACATCGTATAAAAGGTCGCGATTTCGAGGCCACGAATGTAGGCCATCCCCAGTTGATCGCAGACCGCGCGGATCGCCGGTTCAGGTAGCCATCCGCCGCTCTGTTCCTGCGCCCGCCAGAGCAACGGCAGGATGGCTGAGGCCTGCTTCCCGGCGGGATATTTCGCAATCTGCTGCTCAGCCCAGGCGCGATTGTCAGCCGAAAAGCTGAAATGCGCCGGCTGCTCTGGATGTAGACGGCGGACGGCCATCGGCGGCTCCTCGAAACGACGGATCGTGACGGCTGATGATAGTCTTGCGCGGCACAGCGGGGATAACTTTATTATACGCGCCTGCGCTTTGCTCTCTACGCAACATTAACCCTGCGACGATCACTCGGTCCAGTACGAGGAACACGGTTCCAGCGCAAGCGGATGGGGGTAATTTCGAGCCGCAGAAAACGATGCGTATTGCGCATCGGGTGCGACCATTCGCACACCTTTCAAAGATGGCCTTCGCCGCAACCGTCATCAAACCGGATGTCATTGTTGCGCGCGTTTGTCCGGCTCGTGCCACGGCATCTGAGGCTGTGCTGGACTCATGCCTCGACGGCGGCAGCAGTTGTTCCGTTCACAACGATCCACCCGGTAGGGATTGCGGCTGCGCCGGCGGGGTCGTTGAGTCTGGTTTTAAGATGCCCTTCCGCTCCAGCGTTTCCGCTGGTCGTTCGGTCGCCCATTTGCGCTCCTGATAGCCGAGCGGGCCAGCGAGCCAGCCGAGCAGCAGCAGGAACGCGGCGACCGGCGCGAGAAACAAGGCGATTTGTGCGCCGACGCGTAAAAATCCAGTCCACACGACGGCCAGCAAAAATCCGAACGCGAGGATAGCCCACCCGCCCTCATCGGCGCCGCGCGCGGTGGCAAACAGCAGGCCGGCGCATAAACCGATCAGTCCGAGCAGCACAGGCACGATCGGCAGGTCGGCTTGCAGAGCCCCCATCGGCCAACCATTCGAGCGCGCGAACAGCCGATAGGTGGCAAGACTCAATCCCCAGCCGAAGGCGGCCACTGCGAGCAGAAACAGATTGTCCATTGGGCCGTCTCCAAGTTGCAGCGGCCATGGGTATAGCTGATGACGGCCCCAATCTTCCAGACAAAGTCTTCCAGGCCAAATCTTCCAAGTATGTTTCGGCGAGCCGATCGAAACGCCTTTTCGCCCGCTCGTTGGCCGAGGTTACGGGCGGTTGCGAGCCAGTCGCCAAGTCACGGCCGCCAGCGCCGCGCAGGCGAAACCGCACACAACATGAAAGATCACCGGCCCGGCGCGCCCGCTCGACATCGCAGCGATCGACGCGTCCGACCAGCATACGACGACGCCGAAGCCGAACCACAACGCCAGCGCCCGCCACTCTTTCAAGACTGCGAACGCAATCGCAAGCGCCCCCAGCCACAGATCGCGCAAGCCAATGACGTGGGACAATTCATTGCCCGTGATCACCTTCGCGAGGCCGAACGTGCGCGCTGCATCTTCCGGCACGATCAAAAACCGCACACCGATGGCGAACAGCAGCAGCCCGGCGAGACCACCGATGATGCGGAGCATCTGCCCCCTTCCACCCCCCGGCTCAGCGTCGATATTATTCATTTGACGAAACTTCCATTTCGCAACAGTCGAATGCTATCGGAAACCAAGTCACGCGCCGTGGCAAGATCATTGGAAAAATGAGACAAATGGCAAGCACGCCCAACCGGATCGTTGCCGTTATCGCGGCCTTGGAGAAAATCCGTGACTACACCGACGAACTCGACATCAACGACACGGTTTCGACGACCGGCTACAATCGTTGGATTACAATGCTCGAAGGCTCAGCCGACACCAGTTGGGCTAATCTAAAGCTCACCGAGACCGACCTGCCCGCCGGCGAATACGTCATGCATCTGGATGCGGCAATCGCTTTCTTGACGACAGAACACTCAAGTTCGTAGCCCCACCTTCGCTACCGATCAATCTCTCCAAACACGATATCGATCGAGCCGAGGATGGCCGAAACGTCGGCCAGCATGTGACCGCGATTCATATGATCCATCGCTGCGAGATGCGGAAAGCCTGGCGCCCGAATTTTGCAACGATACGGCTTGTTCGATCCATCGGCGACGAGGTAGACGCCGAATTCACCCTTCGGCGCTTCGACGCACGCATAAACTTCACCCGCCGGTACGTGAAAACCTTCGGTATAAAGTTTGAAATGATGGATCAAGGCTTCCATCGAGCGCTTCATGTCGCTCCGCTTAGGCGGCACGACTTTCTTGTTGTCGGCGATGTGCGGCCCCTGCCCAGCCGCTGATGTCAGCTTGGCGCATGCCGCCTTCATGATCTTCACGCTCTCGCGCATTTCCTGCATGCGGATCAGATAGCGATCGTAGCAATCGCCGTTCTTGCCGATCGGAATATCGAAATCGAACTCGCTGTAGCATTCGTAGGGCTGAGACTTGCGCAAATCCCAAGCCGCACCCGAGCCGCGCACCATCACGCCTGAAAATCCAAGCGCGAAGCATTCCTCCAAGGACACGACGCCGATATCGACATTGCGTTGTTTGAAGATGCGGTTCTCAGTCAGCAGACTATCGATGTCGTCGCATACCTTCAAAAACGGATCGCACCAGGCGTGGATGTCGTCGATCAGTTTTGGCGGCAGATCTTGATGCACGCCACCGATACGAAAATACTTGGCGTGCATG
The DNA here is from genome assembly GCA_021732485.1 of Hyphomicrobium sp. Classification (GTDB taxonomy): domain Bacteria; phylum Pseudomonadota; class Alphaproteobacteria; order Rhizobiales; family Hyphomicrobiaceae; genus Hyphomicrobium_B. Next base: position 71,871 of record JAKFUV010000018.1, on the reverse strand, counting down.
CGCGAGCCCGAAGCGCGCTCGTAAAACACCATCAGCTTTTCGCGCTCTTCAAATCCCCACAGCGGCGGCGTCAGCGCGCCGACGTCCATGGCTTGCGTCGTGACGTTGAGGAGATGCGACAGGATGCGGCCAATTTCCGAATACAGCACGCGGATCAACTGCGCGCGGTAGGGAATTTCGACGCCGAGCAGCTTTTCAGCCGCCAAGCAGAACGCGTGCTCCTGGTTCATCGGCGCGACGTAATCGAGCCGGTCGAAATAGCCGATGGCTTGCAGATACGTCTTGTGCTCGATTAGCTTCTCGGTGCCGCGATGCAGAAGCCCAATATGTGGATCAACGCGCTCGACCACTTCGCCATCGAGTTCCAGCACTAAGCGCAGCACGCCATGCGCGGCGGGATGCTGCGGCCCGAAGTTGATGTTGAAGTTTCTGATTTCTGTTTCGGCCATTTGAATCTCGATCTTCCGTCGTTCTTAAAGTCGCTTGCCTAAGGGAGTTGATCCGGCATTGCGACATCACTCAAGGGTCGATTTATGCCACGCCCCCGAAGTGCGCGGGGGCTTTTCAAAGACATGCAATACCACACCACTCACCACTCACCACTCACCACTCACCACTCACCACTCACCACTCACCACTCACCACTCACCACTAACCACTCACCACTCACCACTCACCACTCACCACTCACCACTCACCACTCACGCCCCATCAGGCTCTTCCACAAACGCCGCCATGGCATCCGGTCCCGACAATTTCACCGTGTCGTTCGCGAATGCATAATACGCCGGCTTGTCTTCAATGAAAATTTCAGTCGCCAGCGTCAAAACCGTTTGATCGTTGAGCGCACCGGTCGATAGCGTGTAGCGATCTTTGCCAGCCAGCTTCCAGAACAGGCTCGACCCGCAGACTTTACAAAATGCTCGCTCGCCCCAATCCGACGAACGATAGATGCCGATCAAATCCCGGCCCTCGAACTCCGGCGCGCCGATGACATCCATAAACATCGACACACCGCCCGACCAGCGATTGCACATACTGCAATGGCAAACCGTCACGTCATGAGTTTTCGCCTCAGCGACAAACCGCACGCCGCCGCATAAACACTGGCCGCTGACTTTGTGAACCACTGCCTATTCCGCCTTCCGTGTGATCGGCGCCAATCGGGCGCGCTTGGCTTTTTCATTGACCCGGCTTTCGAACTTGCCCCAATCAACAATCATACGCTCGTGGTCCCCCTCGCCGATCAAATCGAGCCCGTCGTGCGCCTTGACGCGGAAATACAGCCGACGGCCGTCGATGCGCGTGCACTCGGCGGTGACCGTCACCGTCTGCCCCGGCACGGTTGCCGCAATGTGTGACACATCGATGTGCACCCCCAACGACCCCTCGCCCTCGTCCAGATGCGGATCGATGATCTTGAGGCACGTCCATTCCATCAGTCCAACCATGAAGCCGGTCGCAAAGACGGTTGGCATCAACTGGAACTCGTGCGCCTCGGGAAACAGATGCGGCACCGTCTTGGTCGCTGGAACACGGAACGAGAACTCGGTGTTGGCGCCGGGCTTCAAGGTTGGCTTCACGGGTCGCACCATCCCTTCAGCTGTCGAGCATCAATGCAATCACGCCCAAGACGACAGCACTGACCAGCAATCAATAAGGCCGCTTCACCCAGATTCGCGCCCGCATTGGCCTAAGTCTTGCTGCTGGCTTTTTCGTCACCCGGCAAAATGTAATTGGGACCTTCCCAAGGGCTCTCAAAATCGAAGTTGCGGAAATCCTGGTTCAACTTCACCGGCTCATAGACAACGCGTTTTTGATCGTCGTCGTAACGGACTTCAGTGTATCCGGTGAGCGGAAAATCCTTGCGTAGCGGATAGCCCTGAAAACCATAGTCGGTCAGCAGCCGCCGCAAATCCGGATGGCCCGTAAAGCGGATGCCGTACATGTCGTAGGCTTCACGCTCATACCAATTGGCAGCCGGAAACACGTCGTTGACGCTGGCGACAGGCGTCGTCTCGTTCGTCGATACCTTGACCCGGATGCGCTGATTGAGGCGCGGCGACAGCAAGTGATAGACAACGTCAAAACGCTTGGCGCGTTCGGGATAATCGACACCGGCGAGATCGATCAGAATTTCGAACTGACATTTCGGATCATCGCGCAGGTAAGTTAGTACTTCGACGATGTCTTCGAGCGCGACAGTCAGCGTCTGCTCGCCGAACGCGACCGCGCTCAGGGCTTTCACTGCGATTTCTGGCTTCAAGTCGATGGCGTTCATTTCGCATTCCAGATATTTCGAACAACTCAGACTGCATATCTTCTCCGAACCAAGTGCACCTATCGAGGTGTGCCGCATTGGTCAGCTATTCTTCTTTTTTTCTGCTTCTTTGCGAAGTGTCCCAAGTTTCTTGTCTGAGCGAGTGTTCCTGCCATCAGGATTGCGAATTGTGCCTTCTGGAACCTGAAGTTTTTTCTCAAGATTCCCGACGGTAATATCTTTGCGAATCTTCCTTGCCATTGCGTCCTCACAATCAGCTTAGTTACGCAAGCACTCGATATTCTATCTTTCGATCGTCCCAGTGCGCCTGATCTTCCGCTGTAGCAGCAGCACGCCGTACAGCAACGCTTCCGCCGTCGGCGGGCACCCGGGCACGTAGATATCGACCGGTACGATGCGATCACAGCCGCGCACCACCGCATACGAATAATGATAGTAGCCGCCGCCGTTGGCGCACGATCCCATCGAGATCACGTAGCGCGGCTCCGGCATCTGGTCGTAGACCTTGCGCAGCGCCGGTGCCATTTTGTTGGTCAGCGTGCCAGCCACGATCATCACATCCGACTGGCGCGGCGACGCACGCGGGGCAAAGCCGAAGCGCTCGAGATCGTAACGCGGCATCGACGCCTGCATCATCTCGACGGCGCAGCACGCCAACCCGAACGTCATCCACATTAGCGAGCCGGTGCGGGCCCAGGTGATGAGATCGTCCGTCGTGGTGACGAGAAAGCCTTTGTCGGCCAGTTCATTCGACACGCCTGAAAAGAACGGGTCGTCTGGACGCACCAAGCCCTTGCCGGCTCCAGCGCCACCAACGCCTTCGCGTGCCTTGTCAAAAGCAAAGCCACCGCCGATCAGTCCGTCGTCGCCGATCATTCCCATTCGAGCGCACCCTTCCGCCACTCGTAGATAAACCCTATCGTCAATACGCCGAGAAACGCCATCATGGACCAGAAGCCGAAGGCGCCGATCTCCTTGAACGCCACGGCCCAAGGAAACAGGAAAGCGATTTCGAGGTCGAAAATGATGAACAAAATCGACACGAGATAGAACCGCACATCGAACTTCATGCGCGCGTCGTCGAAGGCGTTGAACCCGCATTCATACGCCGACACCTTCTCAGGGTCAGGATTGTTCACAGCGATCAGGAACGGCGCCACCATCAGCGCTGCGGCGATGAACAAGGCCACGCCGAGAAACACGACGATCGGCAGATATTGCGTAAAGAGGTCGGTCATACGGGCTACCCATTCAGCACGCGCTTTCGCGATCAACGCTCGACACGGCGCGCAAGGCTCTCCCGTGTGTTAACCCAGCCCCCAACGCAGTGCAACGTATGCTCTCTTGCTGGCGCCTGGCGACTCCGCTTCGCGGAGCCGGCCGCCCGGCGCGGAGTGGTTTTACCTTGGCGCTGGCGACTCTCCTTCGTCGAGCCGGCCGCCAGCGCGGAATAGGTCAAGCGCTGATCAACCCACTTCGAACCGAAGGTCCGTGGCCGCCAAGCGGCTCGGCGCAAGCGCCGCCCCATCGGAGCAACCCTGAGCGAAGCGAAGGATCAGCTGCGTGAGATAAAAATCTGCGCCGGCCGCCCGGCGCGGAGAAAATTAGACGCTGCTCAATCTCACTTCGAACCGAAGGTCCGTGGCCGCCAAGCGGCTCGGCGCAAGCGCCGCCCCATCGGAGCAACCCTGAGCGAAGCGAAGGATCAGCTGCGTGAGATAAAAATCTGCGCCGGCCGCCAGCGCGAAGAAAGCTCAGACGTTGCTCAATCCCACTTCGGACCGAAGGTCCGAGCGCGCGACTGCGCGCCGCGGCAAGCCGCGCCCTAGCGGAGATGGCCCGAGCGAAGCGAGGAACAGCCATCGTGAGCGGAATAATGGCGCGAGAGACGGGACTTGAACCCGCGGCCTCCGCCGTGACAGGGCGGCGCTCTAACCAACTGAGCTACTCCCGCGCATCAGGAGTGGGCGAGCGCTCAACGCCCGCCATCACGAGCGGTTGGGATACGTGATGCTCCGACCGCCGTCAAGCGCCCTAAGACCGCTTATCGTTCACAGGCTGTCGCGGCTGATTTCCGGTCACCCCGCTCGGCGCGATGCGGCCAGCGATGCGAACGAGAGCCACAAAACAGCCCCCGAAAAGCGCGCCACGAATTCGTTGCTCCGCGCTTTGCGGCCGGCTCCCCGAAGCCGAGTCGCAAAGCGCCAAACATCAAGCCCTCCGCATGAAGTCGCGCTTGCCGATCTCGACGCCGTTGTGGCGCATGATGGCGTAGGCCGTCGTCGCGTGAAAATAGAAGTTCGGCAGCGCGAAGTGCAGCAGGTAATCCTGGCCCGTGAACGTCATATCGTTGGGGCCAACCTTGATGGTGATCATGCGCTGCTCGGCACCCTCCATCTGTTCTGGCTTGATCGTCTCGAGAAAGGCAAGCGTCTTGGCGAGACGGGCTTTGAGTTCAGGAATGGTGGTCTCCGTGTCGGCGTAGCTCGGCACGGCAACATTGGCGAGACGCGCGGTCGCAGCCTTGGCGAAATCGGTTGTGCCTTGGATCTGCCGCGTCAGCTCGAACATGTCCGGATATAGCCGGGCCGCCAGCAGCACTGACGGGTCGATCTTTTTCGCTGCCGCATAGGCCGCCAATTTGTCGAGTAGCGCGTCCATGGCGCCAAGATGCTTTTGAAACGAGGGAACGGCGATATGATACAGTGAAATTGGCACGATGTTTCCTATGGGTATGACCGGGATGCTCCGCGCCTGGCGGCCGGCTCGCGGAACGCGAGTCGCCCGGCGCAAAGAAAAAATGGTGGGAGGTGAGGGGATCGAACCCCCGACATTCTCGGTGTAAACGAGACGCTCTACCGCTGAGCTAACCTCCCGGCACGCAAGGCTCTACCAGGACCGCGCGATAAAAAAAAGACGCGTCGAGCACTGCCCCACGCGTCAAATTTTGTGGATTTACGAAACGCTCTCAGTTCAGCGCTTCTTTCAAGCCTTTGGCCGGCGTGAATTTCGGCACGTTGGACGCCGGAATCTGAATCGTCATACCAGTTGCTGGATTGCGTCCCTCGCGGGCCTTGCGGGCGGCAACCTTGAAGGTACCGAAATCCGGGATGCGCACTTCGTGGCCGCTCTTCATGGCGCTCCGAATATGCGCCAGAACGGCATCGACGGCGACGCCGGCTTTTTCCTTCGTCAGCTCGCATTCCTTGGCAACGGCATCAATCAAATCTTTCTTGCTCATGAAACATCCATCCTGTGATCTGGGTTTGAAAATTGGCCGGGCTGAAGATTGCCCGCAGCGGACGGCGACGAACGCCGAAACCGCGATTGAGCGGCTTAGAAGCTCCCAATAACCGCCTCCGTCAAGCGGAAATCATAGTGTTTACGGCCTTAATCCGCGTCAAAATGCTCACGCTGAGCGCTCACGAAAAGGCCCCAATCGACGGTGTCGACCGGGGCCTGTTGGTTGCTTTATTCGTGCACATTCAGCGACGTGGCGATGCGTTAATGCGCGGTGATGCGCGACGCGGCCATGTCTCTGTCTTTCGAGGCCAAAGCTTCGTCTTCGGCGGCTTCATCCCACGTGATCGCTTCCGGCGCCCGGATCAGGGCCACTTTCAGCACATCTTCGACGCGCGCCACCGGCACGATCTCGATTTTCGCCTTCACCTCATCGGGAATTTCGACGAGGTCTTTGACGTTCTCATCGGGGATGATCACCGTCTTAATGCCACCGCGCAGTGCCGCAAGTAGCTTTTCCTTTAAGCCACCGATCGGCAGAACGCGTCCGCGCAGCGTGATCTCGCCGGTCATCGCCACGTCCTTGCGGACCGCGATGCCGGTGAGCACCGAGATGATCGCCGTGGTCATGGCGATACCCGCCGACGGACCATCCTTCGGTGTCGCGCCTTCCGGCACGTGCACGTGGATGTCGCGCTTCTCAAACAGCTTCGGGTGAATGCCGAAATCGACGGCATGCGAGCGCACATAGGCGTTCGCGGCCTGGATCGATTCCTTCATCACGTCGCGCAGGTTGCCGGTCACCGTCATGCGGCCCTTGCCGGGCATCATGACACCTTCGATCGTCAGCAACTCGCCGCCGACCTCGGTCCAAGCCAATCCGGTGACGATACCGACCTGATCTTCGAGTTCTGCTTCGCCATAGCGGTACTTCGGCACGCCGAGGAACGACTCGACGTTGTCGGCGGTGACGGTGATCTGCGTCTTCGAAGACGTCAGAATTTCCTTCACGGCTTTGCGCGCCAGCTTCGCGATCTCGCGCTCGAGCGAACGCACACCGGCTTCCCGCGTGTAACGCCGGATCAGATGCTTCAACGCCTCATCGTCGACGACCCACTCGCCCGGCTCAAGGCCGTGCGCGGACGTCTGTTCGGCCATCAAGTGCCGCTTGGCGATTTGGAGCTTTTCGTCTTCCGTGTAACCGGCGAGACGAATGATCTCCATGCGGTCCATCAAGGCCGGCGGAATATTCAGCGTATTGGCCGTGGTGACGAACATCACGTTCGACAGGTCGTAGTCGACCTCGAGGTAATGATCGTTGAACGTCGAGTTCTGTTCGGGATCGAGCACTTCGAGCAACGCCGCTGCCGGATCGCCACGGAAATCCTGGCCCATCTTGTCGATCTCATCGAGCAGGAAGAGCGGATTGGTGCGCTTCGCCTTCTTCATCGACTGGATGACCTTGCCGGGCATCGAACCGATGTAGGTGCGGCGGTGACCGCGGATTTCCGCTTCATCGCGCACGCCGCCGAGCGACATGCGCACGAACTCGCGGCCCGTGGCGTTGGCGATCGACTTGCCAAGCGACGTCTTGCCGACGCCGGGCGGTCCGACGAGGCACAGAATAGGCCCCTTCAGCTTGTTGGTGCGCGCCTGCACGGCAAGATACTCGAGGATGCGTTCCTTGACCTTCTCGAGCCCATAATGCTCGAGATCGAGGATGGCCTGCGCCTCCGCAATATCCTTCTTGATCTTGCCCTTGATCCCCCACGGAATCGACAGCAGCCAATCGAGATAGTTGCGTACCACCGTCGCTTCAGCCGACATCGGGCTCATCTGCTTGAGCTTCTTCAACTCAGCCAGCGCCTTGTCCTTGGCTTCCTTCGACAGCTTGGTGCTTTCGATCTTTTCTTCAAATTCGGAGATGTCGTCGCGCTCGTCGGTGTCGCCGAGTTCCTTCTGAATGGCCTTCATCTGCTCATTCAAATAGTATTCGCGCTGCGTCTTCTCCATCTGGCGCTTAACGCGCGAACGAATCTTCTTCTCGACCTGGAGAACCGAGATTTCGCTTTCCATCAGCGTGTAGACACGCTCAAGCCGTTCGGAAACGCTAGCCGTTTCGAGCACATCCTGCTTGTCGGAAATTTTGACCGCGAGGTGCGACGCAATGGTATCGGCGAGCTTGGCGTAATCCTCGATCTGGCTGACGGTGCCAAGCACCTCCGGCGAGACCTTCTTGTTGAGTTTCACATAGCTCTCGAACTGCGTCACGACCGAACGTGACAAGGCTTCAAGTTCTTCTTTGACGCCCGGATGTTCGTTGACGCGCTCGACTTCCGCTTCGAAGTAGTTGTCGTTCGACGTGTAGCGAACGACCTTCGCGCGCGCGCTGCCTTCCACCAGCACCTTCACCGTGCCGTCCGGCAGCTTCAGCAACTGCAGCACCGATGCCAGCGTACCGATTTCGAAAATCGCATCCGTCGCCGGATCGTCGTCGCCGGCGTTTTTCTGCGCCACGAGCAAAATCTGCTTGTCGGCGCGCATGACTTCTTCGAGCGCCGCGATCGATTTCTCGCGGCCAACGAAGAGCGGCACGATCATGTACGGGAAGACGACAATGTCACGCAACGGCAGGACCGGAAACAGCTCCTTGCCGCTGGTTTTGTCTTTGATCTTTTTGTCTTCGCTCATTTCACTTAACCCTTGTCGCGCCAACATCCAGGTTCGTTTTCAATTCGAACCGCCAGCTTCGAGCGCATTGCACGCCTCGTTCCACCTTTGAGCCGCAACGCCTGTCCCTTTTGTGGCGACAGGAAAACGCTCGTTGGCGCGACGCGCGAGAATTGCCCGGCAAACGCTGCAACCCGATGCTTCAACGCCATCCATGCCGCGTCGCATGAGTTGCTTTCAGCAAGCCGGTTCAATCCCGATTGAACAAATGGGGATCGTATTTCGCCTTACAAGATCAACCCGGCATCGTTCTGCGCCCCGCAAAAAAACGCTTTTAGGCGGTCGATTCCTTCTCTTCCGCCCGGTCGGAATAAATACGCAGCGGCCGCGCCGCACCTTCGACGACTTCCGGCCCGATGACGATTTCCTCGACGCCCTTCATTTGCGGAAGGTCGTACATGGTGTCGAGCAAAATGCCCTCCATGATCGACCGCAGCCCGCGTGCACCCGTCTTGCGCTCGATCGCGCGGCGTGAAATCGCCTTGAGCGCGTCGGTGGTGATGTTGAGTTTCACGTCTTCCATCTCGAACAGACGCTGATACTGCTTGACCAATGCATTCTTGGGCTCAGTCAGGATCTGCACCAGTGCCGTCTCGTCAAGATCTTCGAGCGTGGCGATCACCGGCAAACGGCCGATAAATTCTGGGATCAGGCCGAATTTGAGCAAGTCCTCCGGCTCGACACCGCGCAGCACTTCGCCCATGCGCCGCTCATCCGGACCCGTCACCTTGGCCGAGAAGCCGATGGACGAGCCTTTGCCGCGACGTGAGATGATCTTTTCAAGGCCGGCGAATGCGCCGCCGCAGATAAACAGGATGTTGGTCGTGTCGACCTGCAAGAATTCCTGCTGGGGATGCTTGCGACCGCCTTGTGGCGGCACGCTCGCAACCGTGCCTTCCATAATTTTCAGCAACGCCTGCTGCACGCCTTCTCCCGAGACATCGCGGGTGATCGACGGGTTGTCAGACTTGCGCGAGATCTTGTCGACTTCGTCGATGTAGACGATGCCGCGCTGTGCCCGCTCGACGTTGTAGTCCGCCGACTGAAGCAGCTTCAAAATGATGTTCTCGACATCTTCGCCGACATAACCGGCTTCGGTCAGTGTCGTCGCATCGGCCATCGTGAACGGCACGTCGAGGATGCGCGCCAGCGTTTGCGCCAGCAGCGTCTTGCCCGAACCCGTCGGCCCGACCAGCAGGATATTCGACTTGGCGAGTTCGACGTCGTTGTTCTTGCTCGCGTGATTGAGCCGCTTGTAGTGATTGTGCACCGCCACCGAGAGCACGCGCTTGGCGTGGTACTGGCCGATCACGTAGCTGTCGAGCACGCCGCAGATTTCCTGCGGGCTCGGCACGCCGTCGCGCGATTTGACGAGCGTGTTCTTGTTCTCTTCGCGGATGATGTCCATGCACAGTTCGACGCATTCATCACAGATGAACACGGTCGGACCGGCGATCAACTTGCGGACCTCGTGCTGGCTCTTGCCGCAGAAGGAGCAGTAGAGAGTGTTCTTCTCTTGAGCCATTCGTTCTTACCTTTGATGCAAGGCCTACGGTCGTGTGAGCATTCCAGACGGCCGGATCAGTTCACACGTTCGATGTTCTTGCTTTTCCCCAACGCAGCCGCCGGGATAACGGGAGTGGCAAAGGGCGTCCCAGCCCGTTGCCTTGAATCTCTAATACGATCTGAGCACGCAGGAGTTCTCAAGATCAAGTTTGGTTTAATGGACCCTACCCCAGTCTAGGGGGCAAGCGGCGGTATTGCCACAGTCTGATGACATGCGCGGCAACACACCAAATATGTAGTCAAATCGCCGTTAATAACGACCCCGTGTGGCGTTATTTACCGGCCGAGTTGCCCACAGCAAAGGCGTGCGGCATTTCCTCCGCACGAACCCGGCATTCGGGTTGGTGATCGCGACAGTCACGGCGTTTGCCGCAAACAATTGGCGCCGGCTTCAGGCTGGTTTGCTTTCGAACAGCCCGCCTTCGACTTCATCGCGCGAGTTCAGCACTTTGTCGATCAGGCCGAAGTCGCGCGCTTGATCGGCGGTCATGAAGTAGTCGCGGTCGAGGGTGTGCTCGATCTTTTCATAGGTCTGGCCGGTATGCTTGACGTACGTCTCGTTCAAACGCCGCTTCATTTTCACGATATCTTCGGCATGGCGCTCGATGTCCGAGGCTTGGCCCGAGAATCCGCCCGACGGCTGGTGCACCATCACGCGGGCGTTTGGCAATGCGAAGCGCATATCTTTGGCGCCAGCGCAGAGCAGCAGCGATCCCATCGACGCGGCTTGGCCGATGCACAGCGTTGCGACCTGCGGCTTGATGAACTGCATCGTGTCGTAGATCGCCATGCCGCTCGTCACCACGCCGCCCGGCGAGTTGATGTACATCGAGATTTCTTTTTTCGGATTTTCCGCTTCGAGAAACAGCAGCTGCATGCAGATCGAGGCTGCCATCTGATCTTCGACCGGACCGGTGACGAAGATGATGCGCTCCTTCAAAAGCCGCGACGGCAAATCGTAGCCGCGCTCGCCTCTGGTCGTTTGTTCAACAACCATGGGCCAGAAGGTGTTCGTTGTCGTGTTGACCGGATCGCGCATCGAATTCGTCTTTCCTGTTTATCTCGCAGCCCCGTCCGCGTTTGCAGCCGGGCCTTTCGCGAACTGATCTTTCGTCGGCCATCGCGCCCGCAACAAGGCAAGTGCGTCGAGTTGCGGCGGCAATGGCGACAAAGATTATCTTTCCGTCACGTCTTCGACCTGTTTCAGCAGCTCGTCACGACTGACCTTTTTCTCGACAGGCTTCGCCTCGGCGACAACGTGGTCGATGACTTTGTCCTCAAAAATCGGCGCGCGCAGTTCAGCGAGCGCATTCGGCTGTTTCTCGTAATAATCATAGACCATTTTTTCCTGGCCCGGATAACGCCGCGCCTGCTCGACGAGGGCCCGGCGCAATTCGTCCTGTGTCACGGTGATTTTGTTCTTTTCGCCGATCTCGCCGATCACGAGGCCAAGCCGAACCCGGCGATCGGCGATGCCGCGATACTCGGCGCGCGCCTCATCTTCGGTTTTGCCTTCATCGGCGAAGGTTTTATTCGTCGCCTTCAGATTATTTTCGAGCTGAGTCCAGATGTTCTGGAATTCGAAATCAACCAGGGAAGCCGGCAATTCGAACGAGTGCGCCTTATCCAGCGCATCGAGAATTTCGCGCTTCAACTTCAGACGGGATGCTTGATCGTATTCGCGTTTGATTTGCGCGCCGACCAGCTCCTTGAGTTTTTCGAGATTTTCAACGCCAAGGCCAGCCGCGAAGGCGTCGTCAATGTCGGGCTTCAACGGCTTCGACACCGACTTGACCTTGACGTCAAAGGCCGCCGTTTTGCCGGCCAGCGTCGGCATCGGATAATCGGCAGGAAACGTCGCGTTGATCACCCGCTCTTCGCCGGCCTTGACGCCGAGTAGGCCGTCTTCGAAACCCGGAATGAATTGTTTCTTGCCGATGACGAGGCTCGCCCCGTCGCCCGACCCGCCTTCGAAAGCTTCGCCATCGATGCGGCCAACGAAATCCATCGTCACCATGTCGCTGTCGGCGGCGGCGCGACCGTCTTCGGCATCGAACGAGATATTGCGTTCGGCCAGATCGGCGATGGCCTTGTCAACGGCGTCCGGCTCGACATCGGCGGACAACTGCTCGAGTTTGAGAGTTGTGAGATCCATGACCGGGATCGGCGGCAATACCTCAAACGACATCGTGTAGGCGAGGTCTGCTTCACCGGCGACGATCTTGTCGAACACGCCCTCAGCGCCGCCGATCAGTTCGATCTTCGGTTGCTGGGCAGGCCGCTCGTTGCGATCCTTGATCACCTGGGAACTGGTGTTGGTGACCGTTTCTTCCAAGACCTCCTGCATGATCGACTTGCCGTACATCTTTTTCAGATGCGGCATCGGCACTTTGCCTTTGCGAAAGCCCTTGAGCTGGACGTTGTCTTTCAGTTTATCGAGACGCCCGGAAAACCGCTCGCCAAGCTCCGCTTGAGCCACCACGACCTCCAGCGTCCGCTTCAAACCATCTCTCGCCGTCTCGGTGACTTGCATCGTCTCGTTTCCTGCCTGCGCTCCGGCTCTGGGCGCACAAGCGCCGCAAGCCCCGTTGATGTTGTGGCGCCGCCCTTGGCACCGTCATGTAGGAAGCCCGCGACCGGGCTTCAAAGTCCGCGGTCCGCACCGGCCGGTTCGGCCGTCGCTGGGCGCGTCGGTCGGGCGGCAATTGATGAGCTACGTACCTCATGGCACGACTGGATGGTGCGGGCGGAGGGATTTGAACCCCCACGACTTGCGCCGCTGGAACCTAAATCCAGTGCGTCTACCAGTTCCGCCACGCCCGCGATCATTCAGTGCTCGTCGTCTGTCCCGGCATTCACGCCACCCGCCCAGCCGGTCGGGGCCAGCCTGGACCGTAGACTGGACCGTCGATTGCGCAAGCAGCGGAATTGGGAGGTCATACGCGGGAGTGGCGCGCGAAATCAATCGGCAATTGTAGTTGTTGTCGCTCCGCGCCTGACTATTCGTCGGACACACCACCAGGCGGGCTCGCTGAGCCGGTGCGATGTGAGCGTTAAGCGCTTTCATGGAAACACAAAAAGGCCCGCTCCTGGAGATCGGCATTACTGAACTTTATCTTGAAACCTCGGCCTTGCTCCGACGGTGATCGCCAAAGCCGGGCTGAATAACCGATCGCGCTTCACTGCGGATGCGGTAGACCGGCCGTGACGACCGGACCGGCCGCAGCCGCGCAGGCGCAGAGCCCTCGTGCGGCACTGGCGTCATACGCGCGCCAATCTTGCGAGGCAGATAACTTTTGCTTATGTGCAGTGACGCGCCCCTGATGTCAGCGGCGAACAGCCGACGCAACGCTATCACGCGCATCTTTGGGGGGTTCCTTGCCGAAGCCGACACATCATTGGATCGTCGACACCGACTGGCTCGCCGATCACCTCGCCTCTCCCGATCTGGTCGTGCTCGACGGCAGCTGGCATCTGCCAACCGAGAAGCGCAACGCCAAAGCCGAATATTTGGCTGAGCACATTCCAGGTGCGCTGTTCTTCGACATCGACGAATTTTCCGACGAGAAATCGACGCTGCCGCACATGCTGCCGTCAACCGTCAAATTCGCCTCGCGCATGAAGAAAATGGGCATCGGCGATGGCGTCCGCATCGTCGTCTATGACACCACGGGCATTTTCTCGGCGGCCCGCGTCTGGTGGACATTTCGCGCCATGGGACATCGCGATGTCGCGGTGCTCGATGGCGGTTTGAAAAAGTGGAAAGCCGAGAATCGACGCCTTGAAGACGGCGAGCCGCCGAAGCGCTCGGAACGTCACTACACGCCGTTACAGAACACTGAGATCATCCGCGACCTCGCGGAAATGAAGGCGCTGATCAAAAAGCCCGGTGCGCAGATCATCGACGCGCGGCCAGCTGGCCGCTTTGAAGGCCGCGATGCCGAGCCCCGCCCCGGCCTGCGCTCCGGCCATATTCCGCATTCGAAGAACGTTCCATCCCAATCGCTGCTCAATCCGGATGGCACCTTCAAAAGTGAGACGGAGCTGCTTGCCTTGTTCGAAGCCGTCGGCATCAAAACCAACAAACCAGTCGTCACCACCTGCGGGTCAGGTGTTACCGCATCCATGCTGGCGCTGGCACTCGCAGTCGTCGGGCAGACCAATGCGGCGGTGTATGACGGCAGTTGGGCGGAGTGGGGTCAAGACAACGGACTGCCGATCGAAACCGGTCCTGCAGCATAGCTGCATTCGACAGACGACCGCGCCCACTCGGCCGGCGGGCTGCCGCGCGGTCAACCGTCAATTGCCTGGGAAGTACTGATAGATCCACGTCTCCGTCAGGGCTTTGTCGCCCTTGCGCAAAAAGGCCCTGAGATCAACCGGCTCGGTTCCCGACGCTAAGATGTCGAAGAACGCCCGCCAGCGCAGACTTTGATCGACCACCGGATGATTGTAGGAATTCGACACATCGCCGCGTGACGTTGTTATCACCAGATCAACGCCGTCATCGCGGCCGAGCCCTGAAAACACTTTGCCCTGAAAATCGATGACGAATTTGCGCACGCCATCCGGCCTCTTGTGACCCGGCCGGCCGCCGAGTCCGGTCCATGTCCCCGTCGCCCGCCCGATGCCTTCCGGGAACGGGATGTCGTCGAGCCACGATAGCCGGTAGCGCCACATCTTCGCGCCGCCTGCCTTGAGCGGCACTTTGGGAGCCCAATAGGCGACGATGTTGTCGGCGGTTTCGTCATCGGTCGGAATTTCGACGAGGTGGACCGCACCCTCACCCCAAGCGTCACGCGGCTCAACCCACACCGACGCGCGCCTTTCATAAAACACGCCATCGTCGAGGTAATGGACGAAATCGCGGTCGCGCTGCAGGAGGCCAAATCCTTGCACGTTGTTGTCCAGAAAGGCGCTTGTCATAACGCGGGGCGGATTGACGATGGGACGCCAGATGCGCTCGCCGCTGCCGGTCAGGATCGCCAGGCCATCGCTGTCGTGAATTTCCGGCCGCCAGTCCGCCGACTGCTTGCGGCTAGCCTCACCGTACCAGAACATGCTCGAAAACGGCGCGATACCGAGCCGCTCGATGTCTTTGCGGGCGTAGAGCTGCGCATCGATATCCATCACGATGCGATGCACGTCACGGCTGTCGGTCAAGCGTTCAGTCGTCATGCGGTAGGCGCCCGTCACGCTCGGGCTATCGAGCAATCCATAAATGACGATCTGCTGCGGCGCGCCAGCCTCACCGCGCGGCTCTTCGAGCCAATAGTGACTAAATCGCGGGAATTCTTCCGGCTGCGGCATGGCGGTATCGATGGCAAGCCCGCGCGCCGACAGACCGTACTGGTTGTAGGGGCCGGAGGTGCGAAAATAGGACGCTCCCATCGCCGCAAACCAATCGGTTTTCAGGTCCGGGGCCATGATGCGAAAGCCTGCAAAACCGACGCCGTCGGTCAGTTTTCGGGCTGGATGATCGTCCGGCGTGTTGAACAGCTCAGGGCTATAAATCAGCTCGCGCGCCTTGCCGGCCTCGACCACAAACATATGCACCGGCTCGGTCGCATACTTGCCGAGATGGAAAAATTGCACCGGCATCGCGCCGTCATCGTCGAGCTTCAGACTTTTATCCGGCTGATAGCGGATTTGCTGATAGGCATCGTAGTCGATGGCGTCGAGAATGGCCGGCGATGGTGTCACCGGCTTGGCATAGCGTTTCGCCGCCAAAGTCCGCGCTCGCGCCTGCAACGCCTCGAACGAGAATGCTTCCGCCGGCCCAAGCTCGGCACCGGTTAGTCCACTCACGGCGCTAGCGAGGCGCGACGAACCCGTCATGCCGCCGAGCAGCGCGAAGCTCGAGGCGTAACGAAGTAAGCTGCGACGATCAATCGATGATGGCATAGGTTCCAAACCGGTTCTGCACGGTGGCAAATCCTCCTGCCACGGGTTCGTGCTAGCGTAAATGACTTCGCCGTTCCAGACCGTCTCGCCGGTATCGGCGGCATCGCTCAGTGCCCGTCCGGCCTCTTGCGCTGCGCCCGGGTCGTGCGGTTAGTGTGTGCCATGTCGTGCGCACCGCCCAGCGTCCGCTATCGACGGCCAGCAACGATAAGCTTGCAGTCGATCCGGCCATCCGGCAGCGGGCGCAATGGATCACGATGAAGACCCACAATACAATCCCAATACCTAGTCATTACAATGATTTAAATGGGAGCCTCAGCGAAGCATGGCGATTGCTGACGCGCGGCGCCGCCGATCGCAAGTCGCCGATACACACTCCGGCGGTTGCAACCGTTGGTCTCGACGGACGGCCGCGCGTGCGGACCGTTGTACTGCGTCACACAGACCCGCCATCGCGAACGCTTCGTTTTCATACCGACGTGCGGGCGGCGAAAATTGCCGAGATCGCCGCCAATCCCGACGTGCAAGTGCTCGCCTACGACGCGGTCGGCAAAGTTCAATTGCGCTTGCTCGGCCGTGCCGTCGCCCATCAGCGCGATGACATCGCCGACGCCGCCTGGTCGCGATCGCAGCACCAGAGCCAGCAGTGCTATCGCCAGAGCGCTTCTCCCGGAACGGGGACTGCCGAACCGAGCGCCGCGCTCGTGCCAAGCGACAACGACGGGCGCGCCAATTTTGTTGCCGTCGTGGTGCACGTCGACGAACTCGAATGGCTGTATCTGGCGCACTCGGGCCACCGCCGCGCACGCTTCATATGGTCCGGCAATACGATGACCGCGACCTGGCTCGCGCCCTGAGCGGAGATCAGGCCTGCAATCCGAGCTCACGCAACACGGATGGAATTTTGTCCTTGAGGTGGAAGAAGCCCTTCGTTGCGTGCGGCCAGAACGCGTGATCCCAATCGCGGCGAAGCTGATGCACAGTGCCGCCGCCGATCACCAACGCGTCGAGCAGCGGCTGGACTGCAGTGCGCGTCGGCCCGACCGGCATCTGGGCGACAACGATCGGCAGTCCGCGCGTGAGTTGCGTCAGGCGATGAGCAGCATCGGCTGCTGACACATCGATCGCCGCAACCGGACAACCAAAATGCCGGGCCATCCGTTGCCCACACGCGTCGAGCGCCGCCGCCCGAAACGTCGCGACGTTGGCCGCATAGCCGGGCGCGGCATCAGTTCCTCGGAGCACGATGGCGATCGTCACTTCGGCGCGGCCTAAATCCAGGCTTTCCGGATTCAGATCGTCGTCGGTGACAAGCAGCGCGATTTCGCACTCGGGCTGCAGACCACGGGGTGCAAGCGGTTTCGCCCGCTCAAGCGGAACGGCGTCGCTCGCTGGCGGTGCTGCGGTAGCAAGCCCGGTTGCTTGCGCGAACCGGTTGCCTGTGTATTCCTGGATGTTGGACGCTCGTGCCAGGTATGTTTTACCCGGCGTTTGCAGGCCGCAGACCCAGCGCCACGACAGCGTGTTCGAGGCCGCATCGCCATCAAGCAAATGCCGCAGAAAGAAATCGGCGCCGAGCTGCCAGGGAAGGTTGAGCGTGTAGATCCAGATACTCGCGAACCACATGCGCGCGTGATTATGCAGATACCCGGTGGCCACGAGTTCGTTGGCCCATGCGTCAAAACATTCAATGCCCGTCGCGCCAGATTTCGCGCGCTCAAGGCGGTCCATGAGATGACGGTCGCTTCCGGCGAATGCCGTCAATTGCGCCACCTCTGCCACGTAGCGATCCCAGACGCCGGGCCTATGCTGCAACCAGCCCTTCCAATAGGTTCGCCAGCATACCTCTTGAATGAATTTCTCAGCTCCCGAAAGGCTGTGTGTGCCGAGTACGGCGCGGACGACCTCGTCCTCCGTCACCAAGCGATGCCGCACATACGGCGATAGCACCGAGACATTTGCGCGCCGGTCAGGCCCCAAATCAAAATTGCGCTCGGCGGCGTACGTCCGGCCGGCTCGGGCGACAAAGTGCGCGAGGCGCTCCATGCCCTCGGACCGCGAGGCAGGCCAATCGTCGCTGGCCTGCAGCGGTGGTGTCTCAGAATTCGACTGCATCCGGCTACGACGCAGGTTCTGCGAGAACCTTCTCGATCCAGCCTGTCAGCTCGGCCGACAGCGGTGTCGTCTGGGTCGAGAACGAGCGCACCAAGCGGCCGTCGCGGCCAATTAAGTATTTGTGGAAGTTCCAATTCGGCTGACCATCGGCGCCAGCCGCTGCTGTCGCCCATTTGTAAAACGGATGCGCAGTCGGGCTGATGACCGGTTGCTTCGTCGTCAGCGGGAAGGTGATACCGAAGGCGCCCTCGCAGAATTTCTTAATCTCGCCTTCGCCGTTTGGCTCCTGGTTGCCGAAATCGTTTGACGGAACGCCAACCACGACAAGCCCGGCAGCTTCATATGTCGACCAGAGCTTCTGTAAGCCCTCGTATTGCTTGGTGTAGCCGCAGAACGACGCCGTGTTGACGACGAGGAGGGCCTTGCCGCGCCAATCGGCCAACTTCAGTGGTGACCCGTCGATCGATTGAAACTCGAAATCATAAGCAGACCCAGTCGCGGCGCCCGCAGGACCGGAACTTGGTGCGGCCAGCAGCATGGCCCCTAAGCCCAGCGCCGTGGCGATTAGTTTCCTCATCTGCGGCCCACCTGATCAATTTTGTGCATGACTATTAACATCGTAATCGCTGAATCGGATCAGCGCGCGAGATGACGAGGCCAGCGAAGTTACTGGCCCAACGGCCGCGCCTGTTCAAGTGTTCCGCGCGGAACATCCTCGCACGCTTCGTTTGCATAAATTCGACTGATCGACGCGCTGATCGGCCAGATACCCCTGGTGCAGCACAGCCCGTCTCAGCCCTGCAAGGAGGATTACCCGATGACCGCTCTCCGCACGTCACTCGCCATCGCAGCCGCCTTCGCGGCGGTCGCCGTGTCCGCTGCAACGCCCGTCCTCGCTGGCGACGCCAAGGAAGTTTTCGTCCAGGATTACAAGTTTGCAAAGCCGATGCATGGCTACTCGGGCCATGCCGGAAATTATTATTGCGACTATCAGCGTTTGCCTGAGCGCCGCTGCGTCGTGATCGGCGGCGTCGAGAAATGCAAGATCGTCGGCTGGACGCTGCGCGAGATGTGCCACTAATCGGAGAACGATTTTAGCGGCGTTTCAGCCCTATTATTTACTCCCCCGCCTGCTGAGGCCCCGGTGCTAAACCGGGGCTTTTTGCGTGCGTTGGGCCACACCGGCACCGGACCGCAAACGCCAATCTTTCACGACAAATGCAAGCTGTTCCCACAGTGACAGAAACTGTGGCGTACACTCGCTAGCGTCGCTCATGATGCTACCGGAGCCCAAGGCGCCGGTCGGCTCTGACCCTTAAGGAGGATCGCAATGAGCACTTTTTCGACCCAGAGCCGGAAGCAGACCCGGTTCACGTCGCCCCGCCGCCGACTGGCCATCACACTGGCGGCGCTGGCTGGCGCGTTGGCTTTGGCGCCTGGACCACTTGGGCTTGGCAGTTTCGCGTTCTCGACGCCCGCCTTCGCCGCTGGTGACACGCCGGCCGCCGAAGCCGCCACCAAGATCGATTGGCTGGCAGCCGCGCCCGGTCGCATTGAACCCCGCACCGGACAGGTCCGCGTCGGCGCACAACTGCTTGGCCGCATCGCTGAGGTTCTGGTCAAGTTGAATGATGTCGTTGAAGACGGCGAACTGCTCATCAGGCTGGACGATGAAGAAGCCCGCGCCCGGCTGCAAGCGGCAGAAACCGAAGCCGCCTCGCGCAAACGCGAGCGTGACGGCCAAGCCCTCGAACGCGACCGCGAAGACCTGCGCAAAGCCGAAGATAATGTCTTTTCTGCCGAGCGCGGCTTGACCAATGCCCGCTTCGAACTCGAGTATGAATTGCAGGCCAAGCGCGTTGGCACCGGTAGCGCCGAGCGCGTCAACGACGCCCGCGGCCGCGTCACCACGGCCAAAGAAAAGCTACAGAAAGAGCGCGGCTCTTACGCGGTGGCACAATCGAAATCCGATGTCCCGGCACCAAGCCGCTTGGAATCAGCGCTCCAAGCCGCCCGGTCCGATGTCGCCGTCGCTGAAGCCTTGCTCGAAAAAACCCGCATTCGCGCGCCCGTCGCCGGCACTGTTTTGCAGTTGCCCGCCAAGGCCGGCGAAATGGTCGCGCCATCGCCGGATCAAGCGCTGGTCGTGATCGGCGACATGTCCGTCGTCCGTCTCAAGGCCGAAGTCGACGAATACGACGTCTCGAAGATCAAGCTCGGCGGCAAGGTCTCGGTCAAGTCGAACGCCTATCCAGACCGCGAATTCACCGGAACGGTCACCGAACTTGCGCCGACGCTGGCATCGCCAAAATTCGCACTGCGTGGTGCGCGCCGTCCGACGGATGTCGAAGTGCTTGAGGTCACGATCGATCTCGACGGCAAGGTTCCGTTGTTGCCGGGCATGCGCGCGGATGCGTTTTTCAAGTAGCGACATGCCGTGAGACAGATGCGGGTGCCGTGCGTCCTCCTTAGCGCGGCACGATGCATCTCGCGGCGGCGAGGACTGAGGCCGGCAGCGCCGCTGCCAAGCCTCGATCTTCTCCGCCAGCATTTTTCAAGCTATTCCGAAATCCACTCGGAACATTTGACCGGCGTATCGGCGCCCCATGGCGCGATCGGCACGCTAGACGTCGAGTTCTCAGGACTGCCCTCGATCAGTTTGTCGGTATAAACGAGGTACACCAGCATATTCCGCTTGGTGTCGCAGCCGCGAACGATCTGCATCCGCTTGAAAAAGAATGAGCGGCGTTGGCTAAACATTTCTTCGCCCTGTTCCAGCTTGCGCTTGAATTTGATCGGGCCGAATTGGCGGCATGACAGCGACGCCTGCGACAACTCTTCGGCGAGACCGAGCCAGCCCTTCCATCCGCCGACTTCCGGTACGCTGAAGTGACAGGCGACGCCATCCACTTCGGGGTCGTCGATGCCATAGGTTCCGATCTTGCTATCGGGCGACAGGAATTTCCAAACCGTCGTTTTCTTGTAGATGAGATCCGGCGTTTCCGCCGACGCTGGATATGCGGACACCCACGCAAGCGCTGCCAAAAATCCGCCCGCCAATAATCTCGTTGCACGTCGCATATGTCGTCCCCGCGCTGATGACTGAAAAACTCAATGCCCCTGAGTGGGTCGCTAACGCCGGCCCGCCGCTGGCCGTTCCTTATTACACAAATTCACGTGTCACGGCCGGAACAGCCAGCCAACGTGCTGTCCCGCAAAGTGCCCTCACGGACGACGTGATCGTCCTGAACACGCAAGTCATAGGAGAACCCCATGTACGGCGAAATCACCAAATTCCGCAGCGACCTCGGCGTCGGCATCATCAAATCCGAAGATGGCCGCAAGTACCGCTTCGAGCAGTCGGCGATCCTCAACCGCCGCGATGACCTCGAAGGTGTCGAAGTCTACTTCGATGCGAATGCCATCAAAGCCCGCGAAGTCATCGTCTTGGCGGGATCGCCGTGGGCAGCCTTCGGCGGCGTCGGATTGTGATTAGTCAACACCGGGAGATCACGACCATGGCACGCGCTCAAATTAGCCCCGTCGTCGACGCGACTGATGTGCAGCCCGTTGACGCCAGCGATTTGATGCTGCCGATGCAGCATCTAATCGCCGAAGGTCGCGGCCTCGCGCTTCTCTATGGCCTAGCCGAGGACGATTTTCGCCGTGTCGAAACTATGCTCTGGCGCCATTACGCCGATCAGCCGCATCTGCGCTTGGCCGTGGCGCTTCGCTTTCGGGCGCTGATCGATGTTTTTGGTGCACGCCGCTTGAAGGAGCTGTTCCTCAAGCGCGGCTTCAAGTTGATCGCGGCCGCAATCGACGTTGCAGCAACGCAGCGTCTGAACGCCCATTTTGGCTTCAAAACACAGTGTTTTGTACTGGCTCTCGACACCGCCGCAACGCCGCGCGCGGCAATCATCGACCAGCCGATGGTCGAACGCCTCGCGGCTTGATCCACGCGCCGCTTATCGGCCGAGCCTTGCCGTGTCGCCATTCTTCGCTTCGCTCCGCACCCTGTTCCGAGCGGAACTGCTGCGCGGCCGCCGACACGCGAGACTGCAGCATCATCAACTCACCGATTTCGAGGACGCCATGACATCGACGGGCTCAGACGTCAGCTTCAAAATCAACGGCGGCAAGGTCGGCATCCTTCTGCTTCATCGCTTGTGCGGCACACCGGTTGAAATGCGCTACGTCGCCGGCGCGCTGGCCAAGCACGGCTACACGGTGTCGTGCCCGCAGTTAGCCGGCCATTGCGGTAGCGCTGACGACATGAAAGCTTCATCGTGGTCCGACTGGTACGCGAGTGCTGAAAAAGCGCTGATCGAGTTGCGCAAGGATTGCGACGTCGTCATTGCCGGCGGGTTATCAACCGGCGCCGTCCTCGCCGTCATGCTGGCCGCCAAGCACCCCGATAAAGTTCAGGCGACGACGCTGCTCGCGCCGACACTGTGGCTGAACGGCTGGATGGTCCCGTGGTACGCGCGCCTGTTCCGTCTCGTCGGGCAAAAGTGCGTGGCAAACCTGTTCTCGTTTCCCCACCACAATCCGCACGGCATCAAGGACAGCCGCATCCGCGACTTTATTCAGCGGGCGCGAGCCTCGCGCGGCGCCACTGAAACCGGTCACGCAATTACGCCCGGCGGCGCGATCTTTGAACATCGCCGATTGGTGAAAGCGGTGAAAAAGCTTTTGCCATCCGTGCGTCAGCCCTCGCTGATCGTGCACCCGCTCGAAGACGATTATGCAGCGATCAGCAACGCGACGTATCTGCGCGATGGGTTGGCCGGCAGCGTCGATCTCGTCGTGCTCGATGATTGCTATCACATCATCACCGTCGACCGGCAGCGCCACCTGGTCGTTGACGCCATCGCCGCGTTCGTTGCGCGGCTGGTGACGTCGAGCCCGCACGTTACCGCAATTTCGCAACCGCTCGCCAAAGCGGCATAAATCACGGGACATATCCGCGTCACGTTGCTTGCCTTTTCCGATCAGCACAGCGTTGCAACGTCAAGTCCGTAACGCTTCGACCATCATCGATCACGGAAAACCAACCGCCGATCACACACCACTGGAGACTGACATGACCAAGATTTCTCTCGCTCTTGCCACTGTCGTACTTGCCACCAGCGCCGTCGCGACCGCAGCAGAAGCCGGCGGCTGCGGCGGCGGATATGGCGGCGGCTACGGTGGCGGATCTGGCTACTCGAGCTACCAAAGCCGCAGTAGCGCAGCGAACCTCACCGCGCGTCGTCAAGCGGCCGTTAGACTTCGCGCGCAACAGGCCCGGGCCGACGCGGCCGCCGAGCGGCGTGTCGCTGCCGCCAAACGCAGCGCCGCTGCGGCGCGCATCAAATTGGCAAATGCCGAAGTGGCGCCGGACACTGACTCAACGCCTGCCGTCACGGTTCCCGCGTCACCCGTTGCAACAGCCGCCCCGTCGACAACGGTTGCAACCGACATCGCGACCACGGCTCCCGCTCAACCGGCTGCGATCGCAGTTTCCGCCGCTCAGGAGTCCAAGCCCGCGACAGCCAAAGTCGCCAACCAACGCTCTGCGACGGCAAAGAAGATCTGTCGCAAGTTCTCGGCCGCCGTTGATGGCCTCGTCGAAGTCGCGTGCGAATAAGCAACTCGACCGAGCGGCAGCTGGGCAATCAAAGCCGGCCGTCGCTGCTTTCAAGATAGACGATGGCTTTGTTAAGCAAAACAAAGTCAACATATTGTAATAATTAAGAAATATCGACCAAAAATGCCGGGCGATCACGTGTTACGCCCGGAACATCAAAATCCCGCGAGCGAGAGCATTCTTCTCTCATCGCCGGTGGTTGAGGCCGGCCCCACATTCGCCCTTCAGGAGGTTGCCATGACCAAGACCGCTCTCACACTCGCCGCTGCTCTGATCGCTGGCTCGGCTCTAACGACCTCGGCCGAGGCCGGCGGTGTCCGCCTCGGCTTCGGCTTCCCGCTTGGCGTATTTGTCGCCCACTCGCTGATGAACCAGAACGCCGAACGCCACTCTGGGTACGAGCGCCGCGCCCAGAAGCCGAGCTACGTGAAAAAGCAAGCAGCCAAGGCTGAGAAGAAAAAGGCGATCGTGGCCGAGGCACCAGCTCCGCGCGTTCGGCGAGCTGCCAAGCCAGTCAAAACGGCGACCTACGAGCCAAAGACCATCGCGACCGACACGGTGCCGGTGATCCAGGTGCCCGATACACCGGCTGCGGCGCCAACCGCGGTTAACACTGGCGAGATCAAAGCTGTGGAACCGGCCGTCACGCAGACAGCCACGATCACACCGGCGACGACGGTCACGCCAACCGTCACGCCGGACGTCAGAATCGAAACTCCGGCGGTCGTGGCGCCGACGGCCGAAGCCGTTGCCGTCCCCGTCGTGACCCCAGTTGCCGCCCCAGTTGTCAACCGGGCGCCGGTCGCTGAAAATACGGTCAATATTTCAGCTAAGGTCAAACGCGTTTGCCGTAAATTCTCGGCCGCAATCGCTGGCTTGGTCGATGTCCCTTGTGAATAACTAACGACGCCGATCGATCCCTCACTCCCTGCGACACACGTCAGATAAAGTGTGTCGCGGGGAACAGCATTTTGGGGCATCGACGGCCAATTATTCGACCATCATCTCGTGAACCGGCAGCGCGCGCGGAACACCTTGTGGAGCAGGACAGGTCATGGATCTCGCAGTCAACTCATCCGCTCAAGGCGCCGTTGCTCGCGCCAGCACGCAGACGAAAACAAGGCCCGCCAACCGGCCGCGCGCACCCCGCCGTATTCCGATGGTCGCCAAGCTCGCCTATCGCAACCTGTTCCACGATCGCCTGAGCTTCATCGTCACGATTGTCGGCATTGTTTTTTCGGTGGTGCTGGTTGCCATTCAGTCGGGGATTTATCTCGGTTCGGAAAAGAAAATTGCAGCCATCCTCGATCAGGCCCCCGCCGACTATTGGATCGTGCCGCTTGGCACCAAAAGCTTCGATGACCCCTCGCCGCTATCCGGCCGCGAGCGGCACATGGCGTTGTCGGTGCCGGGCGTCGCTCATGTCGAGGACATGGTCGTGTCATTTGCCCGCTGGCGCAAACCAGCCGGCGGAACCAACACGGTGCTGCTGATCGGTTCGGAAGCCGTCAGCGATCGACCGCTTCCCTGGAACATCGCCGACGGCAGCCGGGGTGCACTCAATGCGCCGACCACGGTCGCTATAGACAAAAGCTATTTTCCCGATCTCGGCATCACGGCCGTCAAGGACCAGGCGGAAATCAACGGCGTGAACGTTGAAATCGCGGCTGTCACGCGCAAAATCCGGTCGTTCACGACACTACCGTTCGTGTTCACGAACATCGAGGAAGCTCGCCGCCTGACCGGCATTGGCCAAAATCAAGCCACTTACGAGCGGGTGTTGCTATCTGATGGCGCCGACCGCGACGCGGTGCGCAACGAAATACTACGCCGCCTGCCCGATACCGAAGTGCTGACGCAAACCGAGTTCGTCAAGCGCAGCCAAGCCTACTGGTTGTTCCAGACAGGCGCCGGTGCCGCGTTGATCGCCGGAGCCGTTCTTGGCCTCATCGTTGGTATCGTCATCGTCGCACAAACACTGTATTCGAGCACCAAAGACCACATCAACGAGTTCGCCACCTTACGCGCGCTCGGAGCAGGAGCCGGATACATCGTCAAAGTCATTTTGATGCAGGCCGTGCTTTCTGGGTTGATCGGCTATGCACTCGGTATCTCACTTGCGATGGGCGTGATTGCCGCCGCCGAGGATACCAAGCTGACGGTGGTGATGACGCCGCAACTGGCGGGCGTTCTATTCGCCATCACGATTGGCATGTGCGTGTTCGCGGCGATCAGCGCCATCATCAAAGTCGTCCGGATCGATCCGGCCGTCGTGTTCAGCCGCTAACGGATTTTGAGGAAACGACCGTGTCACATCCAGCTAACAGCAAAGTGATCCTCGAAGCCGAGGGCATCGTGAAAATCCTCGGTACCGCGCCGACGCAGGTGACGGTTCTGAAAAACATCGATCTGCAATTGCACACCGGCGAACTGACCTTGCTGATGGGACCGTCCGGGTCCGGCAAAACAACATTGCTGTCGATCCTCGGCTGCATCCTGACACCTAACGAGGGCCGCTTATCGGTCGCCGGCCATGCAACCGCCAACATGAACGCCGAAGGGTTGGCAAACCTGCGCCGCAAGCACGTCGGCTTCATTTTCCAAGGCTACAATCTGGTGCCGACACTGACCGCCGTTGAAAATGTCATGCTAGCCCTCGACCTGCGCGATCAGAGCGGTCCCAACGCCTACGACGATGCCGCCGAAGCGCTTGAAGCCGTCGGCCTCGGCCACCGCATCAACGCCAGCCCGTCGAAAATGTCGGGAGGCGAAAAACAACGCGTCGCCATCGCGCGCGCATTGGCCGGTTCGCCGTCGGTCATCCTCGCCGACGAGCCGACCGCCGCGCTCGATGCTGAAAACGGTCTCGCTGTGATGGATTTGCTGTCGCGGGTTGCGCAAGACACCAACCGCGCCGTGCTCGCCGTGACCCACGATCACCGCACCCTGAAATTTGCCGATCGGATCATCCGCATCGACGACGGCCGGATCGCCGGTTCTGAGCGGCCGAAACTGGCCGGCGCTCAGCCCATGCAAGCCGAGGCGCATTAAACGGCGCCTGCGGCCGCAAGTTTTTATAATTTAATCAAAAATTCCGCCAGATTTAGCGCTCGTCCCGTGGCATGGAGCAGCCCCGGGGCCTGCGTCGGTGGCCGCGCGTTTGGCCATCTGGACCCATTGAGCCTTTTGTGTAGGATGCCGCACGATTTACCCCGCACCTTTTGCGTGAACCGACCAAGGAACGAGGCCTGATGACGGTTTCAGAGGCGAACACAGCCGTGGCGACCGGAAATTTAATGGCCGGCAAGCGCGGTTTGGTCATGGGCGTCGCCAACAATCGCTCGATCGCCTGGGGTATCGCCAAGGCAGCAGCGGCTCAGGGCGCCGAAATCGCACTCACCTATCAGGGCGACGCGTTGAAAAAGCGCGTTGAGCCGTTGGCCGCTGAATTGGGCTCGAACGTGGTGCTGCCATGCGACGTGACGGATGCGGCGTCGATGGACGCCGTGTTCGACACTCTGGCGAAGACCTGGGGCCGGTTGGACTTTCTGGTGCATGCCATCGCCTTTGCCGACAAGAATGAACTCGATGGCCGCTACGTTGACACCAGCGAGAAGAACTTCACGCAAAGCCTGCTGATCTCCTGCTACTCGTTCACCGCCCTCGCCCAGCGCGCCGAAAAGCTGATGGACAAAGGCGGCTCGATGCTGACGCTGACCTACTACGGCGCTGAAAAAGTCATGCCGCATTATAATGTCATGGGCGTTGCCAAAGCGGCGCTCGAAGCCAGCGTGCGCTATCTCGCGTCCGATCTTGGCCGCAACAACATCCGCGTCAACGCCATCTCGGCAGGGCCCATCAAGACGCTGGCGGCATCCGGAATTTCCGACTTCCGCTACATCTTGAAGTGGAACGAATACAATTCGCCGCTGCGCCGCACCGTGACGATCGAAGACGTCGGCGCATCCGGCTTATATTTGTTGTCGGATTTGTCACGCGGCGTCACCGGCGAAGTCCATCACGTCGACAGCGGATACCACGTCCAGGGCATGAAAAACGAAGATGCTCCCGACATCTCGGTCGTCAAACACGACCCGGCATGAGTGCGTGACGCGTGACCTTCCTGCGACCAGGATTGACGCTCTATTTTATTCGCCACGGCGAGACGGACTGGAACCGCGAGGCCCGCTATCAAGGTCAACGCGATATCCCAATGAACGACACCGGACGCGCGCAAGCGCGACGCAACGGCCGAACTCTGAGCACGCTTTCCAACAAAATTCAGAACGCCGATTTCGTGTCGAGCCCGCTGTCGCGCGCCGTTGAAACGATGCAGATCGTGCGCGACGAGCTTGGCTTCGAGCGAGACGCCTTTAGGCGTGATCCGCGCCTGCGCGAATTGCACTATGGGCATTGGGAAGGTCTGCTGGCGTCCGGCCTCGCACACATCGACCCGGAAGGTTTGCGGCAAAAATCCTTGGACCCGTTTGGCTGGCGCCCAAATGGCGGCGAAAGTTACCGCGACCTGCAAGACCGGGTCACAGACTGGTTGGTGACGCTCGATCGCGATACCGTGGCTGTGTCGCATGGTGGCGTTAGCCGTGTCGCGCGCGCAGCCGTTCTGGGGATCGCGCCGGGCGACGTGCCATTTCTCGCCGTGCCACAAGACCAGATCATGCTGCTTTCGAACGACCGCTTGAGCTGGGTTTAACGTCGGGCTCGCCGCAGCAATGGGCTTACGCGATGCGCCGGGAGGATATCCTGATAAAAAAAGAGCCGGAGAAGCGGCTCTCCGGCTCTTCCTCACATCCATCTCAAATGTGCGTGGACAATCGCTCGCCCGTGAGTTGCTCAGACTCGGGATGAGTGACCGTTAGAGACGCCGACACAGCGAACCGCTGCGGGCGCACAACGCTGAACTTCTGACAACAACGCGGCCCCTTCGGCTTTGCCGCTGGGCCAATTCGCACCACGTCTCACAAGCTGCGATCTCGCGATGCGACGCCGTCTGCGTTCAGGCAGAAAAGCGTGCTCGGCCGAGTTGCAAATGCGATGCAAACTCCATGGACTTTGACCGTTCTTCGCCGATCGATCGATCGCAAGCGTGGCGGAACCTACGGCGAACGCTGAACTATTGGGCAGTTAATCTGCGTCGGCTGAGCTTGTCACCTGCTTTGCCATCCCGGCGGGCTTGCGGGCCTGGGTCGGCGCTCCTAAGAAGATCGGTGACACCAATTGGCAACACACCGTTGCAGGACCATCCAACGTGCCCTGTCACGTTTCGGGGTCTAGCGGCGCAGCAAAGAGCAATGGTCGGAGCATGTCGCACAACACTTTCGGCCATTTGTTTCGGGTCACGACATGGGGGGAGAGCCATGGCCCGGCCATCGGCGCTGTGGTCGATGGCTGCCCCCCCGGCATCGTCATTGATCGCGAAAGAATTCAAGCGTTTCTCGATAAGCGAAAGCCCGGCCAATCGCGGTTCACGACGCAACGCCGCGAGGCCGATGAGGTGCGGATTTTATCAGGCGTCTTCGACAATGCCGCCGGCCAGCAGGTCTCGACCGGCGCGCCCATCGCACTGGAGATTCAGAATACCGACCAGCGCTCGAAAGATTACGGCGACATCAAAGACAAATATCGCCCGGGTCATGCCGACATCACCTACGATGCCAAATATGGCATCCGCGACTATCGTGGCGGCGGGAGATCGTCAGCGCGCGAGACGGCGTCGCGCGTCGCCGCCGGCGCCATAGCCAGACAAGTCATCGATGGCGTCACCGTTCGCGGCGCTCTCGTGCAGATGGGTCCGCACAGTATCGATCGAGCCCGTTGGAACTGGTCCGACGTCGACGCTAATCCGTTCTTCTGCCCCGACGCCCAAACTGCGTTGGCGTGGGAGAGCTACCTCGATGGCATCCGCAAGGCTGGATCATCATGCGGTGCCGTGATCGAGGTCGTCGCCGAAGGTGTGCCGGCCGGTTGGGGGGCGCCGCTCTACGGCAAGCTCGATCAGGATCTCGCGTCCGCCATGATGTCGATCAACGCCGTAAAAGGTGTCGAGATCGGTGCAGGCATGGCTGCTGCCGCACTCACCGGCGAACAGAACGCCGATGAAATCCGCATCGGCCACGATGGCCGACCGGAGTTCCTGTCAAACCATGCCGGTGGAATTCTCGGCGGCATTTCGAGCGGACAGGACATCGTCTGCCGCTTCGCTGTCAAACCGACGTCGTCGATCCTGTCGCCGCGCAAAACCATCGACAATCAGGGCCACGACACCGATATCGTCACAAAGGGCCGTCATGATCCGTGTGTCGGGATTCGTGCCGTCCCCGTCGGCGAAGCGATGATGGCCATCGTACTGGCCGATCATTTTCTCCGCCATCGCGGCCAATGCGGCGTGTGATGATTGGCTCGTAGTACCCGACGCAGTTCAGCCGTCTCAGGGGCAGGACCCACCGCATGCCAATCTATGATCGCATCGTTGTCCTCACCGGTGCAGGCCTGTCGGCTGAATCCGGTGTTTCAACGTTTCGCGATCCAGCCGGCATCTGGGCCAAGTACGATTGGCGCGAGGTGGCAACGCCGGAGGGATTTGAACGCAACCCCGACGCCGTCCACGATTTTTACAATATGCGCCGCAGACTGCACACCAGCATTACGCCGAACGCCGCGCATTTTGCCCTGGCACGCCTCGAAGCGGAACACGGCGGTGTCGTGATCGTCACGCAGAATGTCGACGCGCTGCACGAGGCCGCCGGAACAAAATCACTCATTCACATGCATGGCGAAGCCTTGAAGGCGTTCTGCTCGTATTGCGCCAGCCGTCATGCGTGGCACATCGATCTGGCGACCAGCACACCTTGCCCCTCCTGCGCAAAAACCGGCGGCATGCGCCCTGACGTGGTTTGGTTCGGCGAAACGCCCTACGATCTCGGCCGTATTAGCGACCTGTTGCTGACGTGCGATTTGTTCGTTTCGATCGGCACGAGCGGCCATGTCTATCCGGCTGCCGGTTTCGTGACCGAAGCGAAGGCATCCGGGGCGCGCACCATCGAACTCAATCTCGAACCGTCACAAGGCGCCAGCCTCTTTGATGAAGCGATCTATGGCCCCGCGACCGACGTCGTCCCGCGTTTTGTCGAGCGGATGCTCGGCGCGAACGGCTAGAGCCTTTCCGGCTTCTCACGGCGAAAAACGCCGACGGCTTCAATGTGCGGCGAATACCGGAACTGATCGATGGGCGTCACGTCCGTCATGGTATATCCGCCATCGACGAGAATGCGCGCATCGCGGGCTAGCGTTGCTGGATTGCATGACACCGCAACGACCGTTTTGACCTTTGATTTTGCAATCATGCGCGACTGCGCTTCGGCCCCCGCGCGCGGTGGATCGAAAACGATGGCATCGAAATCATTCAGCTCGACCGCCGACAGCGGCTCGCGAAACAAGTCGCGCACGTGGGCGGAAATTGGCTTCAAACCACTCGCGCGTTTGACGGCGGCATTCAGCGCACCTATGGCCCGAGCATCGCTATCGAAGGCCGTCACTTTTGCAGCGCGTCCCAGTGGGAACGTGAAGGCGCCCACGCCGGAAAACAGATCGACCACGCGTTTTGCTTTGCCAACAGCGGCAATGATGATCGCAGCCATGTCTTGTTCGGCCTCACGCACGGCCTGGATGAAAATCTGCGCGGGGATGACGACCTCGGCCGAGCCGAATTCAAGCGACGCGGGCAACACTTCATAGACCGTATCGCCATCGACGCTGACGCGCGCCAAGTGAAGTTCGGCGGCATCACGCGCGAGACGGGTGCGAACATCGGCGGTCAATGTACGGCGGATGCCCTCCACGGCAACATCAATCCCCGACGTCATCATCGTGGCGCTGATGCGGACATTTTCGCGTTTGGGCATCAAGGGATCAATCATCCGCCGTATCGCCGGGAGTGCTGCAACGATGCGGCTGTCGAGCACCGGGCATTCGATAACATCGATCAGATCATGCGTGCCCGAGGCGTGGAAACCAAGCCGCACGCGGTGCTGATCGTGGTGCGCCGAAAACGTCGCGCGGCGGCGCAACCCGCGTGCTGGTATGACCGCATCGATTGTCACATCAAAGCCGCGCGCCTTGAACGCTGCGACGACTTGATCGTGTTTCCACGATAGATATGCCGGCGGCGCCATATGCTGGAGCGCGCATCCACCACAGCGACCGAAGTGCTGGCAAACGGGCGTGATCCGGTCATGGCTCGGCTCAAGGATTTCGATCATCTTGGCGACAGCGCCTGTCACCTCGATGCGCACACGCTCGCCGGCGAGTGTGAACGGCACGTACAGCGGACCATCGCCGCCGATGACGAGGCCGTCACCTTGCGCACCAATGCGGGCGATTTCGACGTCGCGCACATCACCCATCGCGACGCGCCCCGATTAGATATTCCGTATTGCCCGATCCGCCGAGGATCGGCGACGGGATCAGTCCGACGACGCGCCATCCATCGACGCCTGCAATCCACTGGCGGACCGCGTCGACCGCGGCGTCTCGCGCGGCCTCGTCCCGCACGATGCCGCCACTGGCGACAGCGTCTGGTCCCACCTCGAACTGCGGCTTGATCAGCGCGACGAGCCACGCGCCTGGAGCCGTCAACGCCATAGCGGGCGCTAGAACTTTCGTCAGCGAGATGAAACTCACGTCCGCCACCACGGCGGTGATCGGATCGGGGACCAGATCGCGGCTCAAAGTCCGTGCGTCCTGCTGCTCGAGCGAGATCACACGCACATCTCGACGAAGCTTTTCGTGAAGCTGCCGTTGCCCAACATCGACGGCATAAACCCAGCGTGCGCCGCGCGAGAGCAGCACCTCGGTAAATCCGCCCGTCGACGCGCCGATGTCGAGCGCTGCCGCACCGCGAGCCTCAAAGCCGAACTGGTCCAATGCCGCAACCAGCTTTTCAGCGCCGCGTGAAACGTACTGCGGTGCATTGGTTGAGAGCGCGATGCGGGCGTCATCGGCGAGCGTCTGGCTGGGTTTGTCGCACGCAACACCGTCAACCGAGACGAAGCCGCGCAAGATCAAATCGCGGGCTCTGGAGCGCGTGGCGACAAGCCCCGCCTGCACCAAGCGCAAATCCAAACGTGATTGTGCCATAATCAAAACGTCCACTAAAAGGCTCATGTTTGCTGTGGTGCAAGGTCGCCGTTATCGGTGATCTGCTGCGGCACTTGCAACCACTCAATGGTCTAGAGCCCTTTCTTCCCCAAAGCCGGAGCACTCCAGATGAATCGTCGCGACCTCATTCGAACACTTGCCGCCACAGCCTTGATCGGTGGAACCGCGCGGTATTCAACCGCAGCGTTTGCCGAAGATGCGGGGGAGGCTGCTTTTAAGCTGCCGCCCCTCGGTTACGGCTATGAGGCGCTCGAGCCGCACATCGACACGGCGACAATGACGGTGCATCACAGCGGCCACCATCAGGCCTTCATCACCAATTTGAACAAGCTCGCCGGCAAAGTTCCTGAACTGAAGACCAAACCGATCGTTGAGATATTAACGTCCATTGATGCTATCCCGACCGAAAGCCGGACGGCGGTGCGCAATAATCTCGGTGGGCATTTCAACCATACGTTTTTCTGGGACGTTATGACGCCCGGTGGCGCCAAGGCGCCGACCGGCGATCTGGCGCAGGCGATTGATGCCGCGTTCGGATCAAAAGACAAAATGATCGAAGAGGTCACGAAGGCTGCCATGGGCCGTTTCGGCTCGGGGTGGGCGTGGCTCGCCGTCGGCCGCGACAAGAAGCTCACAGTCTTCAGCACGGCCAACCAAGACACCCCACACATGGAGCTTGCCGCCAAACCGGTGATTGGCGTCGATGTGTGGGAACACGCTTACTATCTCAAGCACAAGAACAAGCGCGCCGATTATCTGACGGCATGGTGGAACACGGTCAATTGGGATAAGGCGTCGGCTAACTTCAAATCAGCGGCCGGCTGATTTCCACAATCGATCGCCGCGATTGCAAAAACGACGGGTGGTGCGTCCGAGCGCCGTCCGTCGTCAGCGATTGTTGATTGAAAAGCGTCCAGGGCCCTGCGCAAAGACCATCAACAGGCCACCGGCAACCGCCACATTTTTCATGAACATGATGGACTGCGATTGATCGGCGAACATGTTGTGGAAAATCGCAGCCGCCGCGAGTGTGAACAAGGCGAGGGCAAGTGCAGCGAACCGCGAAAAAAAGCCGAGCATCACCATCGCACCGCCAACGACCTCAAGTGCGATGACCGCCGGCAGAAGCGCAGCCGGGATGCCAAAGGTCTGCATGTAGCCGCCCGCACCCTCGTAGCCGGATATCTTGCCGATGCCGGCTTGGATGAACAGAAGGGCCAAAAGAACCCGACCGATGAGGCTTGCCATGTCGTTCATGATGATCTCGCAGCGTTTGTATTTTGCAGATTGAAAGCGTCAGAGGTTAGTACAGAGGTTCAAAGCATCTCACAAGTTCGGGCATGACCAGAGCAGCTCCGCGAAAAGCTGAGTGAACACTTTAAGCTGCTGTGTTTTTTGCAGCCCTAGGACCGGCATCCGGTCTCATTTTTCGGGATCTAGCGGTTCGCTGCCCTTCGGCCGGCCATCGGCGCCGAGCGTCAACTTTTCGACCTTGGCTTCGGCTTGGCGCAGCAGGCGATCGCAATGATCGCGCAGTGCCTCACCGCGTTCATAGATTGCGATGCTCTCTTCAAGCTCGACGTCGCCGCGCTCCAGCCGCCCGACAATCGCTTCAAGTTCCTTGAGGGCCCGCTCGAAGGCCATATCCTTGATGTCGGCGTGGCTCTTCGCCGGAGTTTTGGTCGTCGTCATGGCTGAATGCCTTTTGCAGATGGCTGAGCCCGGCCCATCACGGTGGCACGGCTCAGGATCCGACTTCCATAAGCGTTTTGACGTGGACCGCAACTGAGCTTGCAAGTCCCGTCAAATCGTAGCCGCCTTCCAGCATCGAAATGATGCGTCCTGCCGCGCGGCGGCGTGCCACTCCGGCAATTTGTTCAGTTGCCCAGACGAAATCGTCTTCAAACAGGCGAAGTCCGCCCAACGGATCGCGGTCGTGCGCATCAAAACCGGCTGAAATGATGACAACGTCTGGGGCGAAATTATCGAGCGGCGCAATGATGCGCTCGCTGAACGCCTGCTCAAACCGATCCCGGCCGTCACCCGCCGAGAGCGGCGCGTTGAAAATATTGCCGACGCCAGTTTCCTTCAATGCACCCGTACCTGGAAACAGCGGCATTTGATGCGTCGAGCCATAAAACAAATTTTTATCGGCCCAAAAGATCTCCTGCGTCCCGTTGCCGTGATGCACATCAAAATCGATCACCGCGACACGCTCTGCACCATGTTTGCTCCGCGCGTAATGGGCGGCGACGGCGACGTTGTTGAACAGGCAGAACCCCATGGCCTTGTCATGCTCAGCGTGATGCCCAGGCGGGCGAACCTGGCAGAACGCGTTCGCCGCAGACCCACTCAGCACCGCGTCAACGGCATCGAGACCGGCGCCGACGGCGCGGCGCGCCGCGATCCAGGTCCCAGGAGACATCACGGTATCGCCATCGATGTGTGTCGACGTCTGGCCAAGGCGATCTGCAATCTCTCGCATGTTGGCCAGATGGTGCTGGCTGTGTGCTTGGGTGATGTAGACCTCGTCATCGTCGCGTAACGATGCCTCGCGCCGTTGCAACGGGCCGTATGCCTCGTGTGCCAATGCCCTATCAATCGCACGCATTCGATCTGAGCGCTCGGGGTGCCCGGTGCCGGTGTCATGATTGAGAAAGTCGGGATGCGAGAAAAGAAACGTGGTCATGCTTTGCCGATGCAGTCCTAACGATAAATTTTTGTGACTGCTGTTATCGATTTTTTGGCGTCATTCAAGCCATCTGCGAGACCCGGGCAATTGTCACGCCCGGTGGCGGAACACTATCGGCCGGGACAAAAAAATCTGGCGCGAGCGGCATCGATGGATCGATGCGATACGGCTCAAAATCGGTAACTTTTCCGACG
This sequence comes from Hyphomicrobium sp., assembly GCA_021732485.1. GTDB lineage: Bacteria > Pseudomonadota > Alphaproteobacteria > Rhizobiales > Hyphomicrobiaceae > Hyphomicrobium_B. The sequence goes on along the minus strand of JAKFUV010000018.1, from coordinate 36,343 downwards.
TCATGCAAAAACGTATCGTCAATCAGGAAGTGTCCTGTGAAGGATTTCGCCGGTTGCGTGAACAGAAGATGTGCGGCGTCAGCGACGATGTCAGGCGTACGGCTCATGCGCATCAGCTTATCGCCGCCGAGAATGTTCTTGATCGCTGCCGTTGCAATGGTGGTTCGCGGCCATAGCGCGTTGACGGCGATGCCATCCTTTTTGAGTTCTTCGGCCAGCCCGAGGACGCACAAACTCATCCCGTATTTGGCGATCGAATAGGCGACATGACCGGCGAACCATTTGGGATGTAAATCCAGCGGTGGCGAAAGCATGACGATGTGCGGGTTCGCTGCCCGGCGCAGATGCGGCAAACAAATTTTTGACACCAGAAACGTGCCGCGCGTATTGATCGAATGCATCAAATCGAAGCGTTTCATGTCGGTCTGTTCGGTCGGTGTCAGCGAGATTGCGCTGGCGTTGTTCACGCAGATATCGATGCCACCGAACGTTGCGACCGTGAGGTCAATGGCATTCTGCACCTGATCCTCTTGGCGGATATCGCAGACGATGGGCAGCGCAATACCGCCGGCCTTCTGGATTTCAGCGGCAGCCGAATGGATGGTGCCTTCGAGTTTCGGATTGGGGTCGGATGTTTTGGCGGCGATTGCCACCTTGGCGCCGTCGCGAGCCGCACGCTTGGCGATCGCGAGGCCGATGCCGCGGCTGGCGCCGGATATGAAAAGCGTTTTGCCTTTGAGAGATGGTAGAGACGCGACGGCCATTTTTTTATCTTTCGTTATGCTGGGTCGGACGATTGAACTGAAAAAGGTGGCGTTAGATCATCCCGGTCAGTCGTGTGCCGACGTTAGTCTAGGCCTCACCCACGCCCCTGGCACGCCCGAAATTCGCCGGCCGCTTTTCGAGAAACGCCCGAAATGCTTCCACGGCTTCAGGCGAGCGCGCGCGTTCGCTGAACAAGCGCTCTTCCTCGCGCATTTGGGCGGTAAGTTGCTGCGGCGCCCCCTTGAGCAATCGCCTCGCCATCGACAACGCTTCGGGCGGCTTGGCAGCCAGTCGCGCCGCTGCCTCAAGCACCCGATCTTCGAGGGCGCCGGCCTCCACCACATGGTTGACGAAGCCGCACTCTCTAGCGCGATCCGCAGAAAATACCGCGCCCAAGACCAGCATTTCGAATGCGCGCTGATAACCGATCAAGCGAGGCAGCAGGAAGCTCGATCCCGCTTCGGGGACCAAACCGAGATCGAGGAACGGGGTGGAAAATTGAGCTGCAGGCGTCGCGTAGACGAGATCACAATGAAACAGCATGGTGGTGCCGATGCCGACCGCTCGGCCATCGACGCCGGCGAGCAAAGGCTTTTCGACGGTCGCCAGCGCCGTGATGAACCGCGTGACGTCGTCGCCGAGGCCTTTTCCGCTTTGCGCCGCCTGCATGAAATCGGCGATATCGTTGCCCGCAGAAAATACGCCGCCGGACCCGAGGATGACTTGCGCCGCGACCTCGTCGTTTTTGTCGCCCGCCGCAAGCGCGTCGGCCAAAATCCGATACATCGCGCCAGTGAGGGCATTTTTCTTTTCGGGCCTCACTAATCGAATGATTTGTATGGCGCCGGAGCTGCGGACATCAACGTGTGCGGTCATGCAAACACCTCAGCCTCGTACTCAACAAGCACGGACTCTGCTCCCGTCGTAATGGCCTCCGCCAATCCGTGCGATTGGGTCAGGATGTTTTCGGCATAGAACCGTGCCAGCGACACCGCCGAAGCGCCGGTCTCGGACTGTATCGCACCCTTGGCGAGATAGGCCGCGCCGGCGGTTACACTGAACAAACGAAGATACGGCGTGGCGCCGGCCAATGCCGACGGCTGATTGTTGCGAACGGCGTCGACCATCCACTCGGTTGCTGCCTGTAAATCCCGAATGGCCTCGGCGAGACGATCGCCGGTTCTCCCCAAATCAGGCCGGTTCGACGCCCGGACCTCGGCGGCGATTTTGGCCAGTTCGACCAAGTAACCATTGACCACGTTGCCGTCGTCGAGCGGGAGTTTTCGAGTTACGAGGTCGATCGCCTGAATCCCGTTGGTGCCTTCGTAGATCGGCAATATCCGGGCATCACGCAGATGTTGCGCGGCTCCGGTTTCTTCGACGTAACCGACCCCGCCGTGGACCTGAATGCCGAGCGACGCGACATCGACGCCGACGTCGGTTGCATACGCCTTGGCGATCGGCGTCAACAGCGCGGTACGATGCAAAGCAACCCTGCGGCTAGCTTTATCGGTCGCCGTGTTGGCTGCATCGTGCGCCCGCGCGGTTGCAAAGCAGATCATGCGGGCGGCTTGAGTTTGCGATTTCATCGAAAGCAGCATGCGCCGAACGTCCGCGTGCTCGATGATCGGGCTCATGTGAGCCGTCGCCGCACTCACACCATGACCTTGCGTGCGGTCTTTCGCGAACTGCATCGCCTGCTGCGTAGCGCTTTCAGCGACCGCGACGCCTTGCATCCCGACAGCAAGCCGCGCGGCGTTCATCATCACGAACATTGTCGCGAGGCCGTGATTTTCTTCACCGATTAAATACCCGACAGCACCATCGTTCTCACCGAATTTCATGACACACGTCGGGCTCGCGTGGATGCCGAGTTTGTGTTCGATGCCGGCACAAACGACGTCATTGCGGGCGCCGAGCGACCCATCGTCGTTGACCAGAAATTTCGGCACCAGAAAGAGCGATATGCCATGCGTACCCGGCGGCGCATCGCTCAGGCGGGCGAGCACGAGATGAATGATGTTTTCAGCCAGATCGTGCTCACCATAGCTGATGAATATTTTGGTTCCCGTGATGCGGTAGTTGCCGCCGGTGTCGCGCACGGCTTTAGTCCGCAGGGCCGAGAGATCGGAGCCGGCATGCGGCTCGGTGAGATTCATCGTGCCCGTCCAGCGGCCCGCTACCAAGTTCGGCAAATAAATGGACTTGAGCGCATCGCTGCCGCCAACTTCTAGTGCGTGGATTGCGCCCTGGGTCAGCAGCGGGCAGAGCGCGAAACCCATGTTGGACGAATTCCAGATCTCACACACCGCAGAAGCGACGATTTCGGGCAAGCCCTGCCCGCCAAACGCTTCAGGTCCTGGCAGCGCGTTCCATCCCGCATCAGTGAATTGGCGATAGGCATCGCGAAACCCCGGCGCCGTAGTGACCGCGCCGTCGGCCAATTTCGAGCCGGTACGATCGCCAATCCAGCGTAGCGGCGCCAGAACGTCGCCACCGAATTTTCCCGCCTCCGAAATCACCGCTTCGATGGTGTCGATATCGAGCGCCGGGTAGACACCACTCTCGATACTTGGCCCAAGATCGGCGGCGATCTTCAGAGCAAACATGATGTCATTGACGGGAGCCTGATAGGTCATGGACGTCTCTGCCGGTTTGGGTCTATCGAATTGCCACCATGCGGCGACGATGTGATGCGCCAGTTTCTGGGCACCCAATCGCTTTAACCACCACACCTGACGCAAAGGACAATATGCCGAATTCTGGCGAGATCAAACCTCACGAGCAGGACGCGGCAGGTTCCATTCACCAAGCGACCGACCACGCCATTTTGGACGCCGCTCGATACATTGCAGCAGGCCATCTGGTGGCGTTTCCAACCGAAACGGTCTACGGCCTCGGTGCCGACGCGAGCAATAGCATGGCGGTCGCGCAGATCTTTGACGCCAAAGAACGCCCGCGCTTCAATCCCCTTATTGTTCACGTTGCTAACCTGTCGGCAGCGCGCCGCTATGGAGAGTTTTCGCCGAGCGCTATTGAACTTGCCAATGCCTTTTGGCCTGGGCCGTTGACCCTCGTTGTGCATCGACGCGCTGGCAGCACCGACGAACCAGCGGTTTGCGATCTTGCGTCCGCCGGCTTGCCGACACTGGCGATACGCGTGCCAGCGCATCCGGTGGCGCAAACCTTATTGCGCGCCAGTGGCCGCCCGCTCGCGGCTCCGTCAGCTAACCGATCCGGACATGTCAGCGCCACGCTGGCCCGTCACGTCGCCGATGACCTGGCCAACCGCGTCGCCATGATCCTGGACGGTGGCGCGACGCTGCATGGCATTGAATCGACGATCCTCGATGTGACAGGGCACCATGCGCGTTTGCTCAGGCCGGGCGCCATTTCACGAGATCAGCTCGAGCACATCGTCAAACAGCCGATCGAGATGAGCAATGGGGTGAGCACGGAGCGACCGTCAGCACCTGGGCAATTGCAGAGCCATTATGCGCCGCGCGCGCTGTTGCGGCTCAACGCAACGACCTGCGCGCCAGATGAGGCGCTGCTCGCATTCGGCATGATTTTACCGCCGACATCCGGACCGGTGTTCAATCTTAGCCCGTCCGGCGATGTGATCGAAGCGGCGGCGCGTTTGTTCGCGGCACTGCGTCAGCTCGATGACACCGGCGTCGCATCGATCGCCGTGATGACGATCCCCATGCATGGTCTGGGCGAGGCCATCAACGATCGGCTTCGCCGCGCCGCTGCGCCGAGACGCTGAGCGCTATTCCGGCGTGCGTGACTAAAGCTGCCATCAGGAGCCCGTCAACGTCAGCATGCGATATAAGATCGGACCCAGCAGCGTGTGGTCTATGGCATACAGATCGATGCCTTGACGGATGGATTGCGCGAGGGTCGCCATGCTCGGCACCATCGCCCAGTAAGCCGCGTATAAGGCGGCGGTGGAGATGCCATTGATGATCAAATACCGACGCAACATGAACGCTCCGCAGTCCGCACATTAATACTTTTTTAATGAAAGCACGACTGCACGGCGTTACTCAAGCGCTAAACATCGGTTGCGCTTTAGTTCAGGTCTCGGCGGATGCCTGTGCGATGACCAAACGCCCGATCCGTGGGCTTCAGCGAGCTACGGCGCGCCGTTGAAGAGCCAGAGCAAGACAAGCCGCGCGATACACTCAGACCAATGCGATTAGAGGGGCGGTGCAAAGACCAGTGGCCACATCAGCGAGCGCAGCGCAGTGTAGCTGCGGCGCCGGACTACCTTAGCTGGCCGGAGCTTTCAGCGTCGCCTTTTCGCTTTCGAGCGCAGTTGCCTGCGACGGCCAGCTGCGACCGATCCAGTCATCGGTGCCGAACAGCCAATACCAAAAGCGGTTGCGGCGGTGATAGCGCTCGATGATCAATCGATTCATCGTATCCATGTGATCGGTCAGCGCATTGAGTGTTTGGATCGGTCGCTCGTTGTCGGCATCTAGATTGGCGAGACGGGTCGAAATGCCATTCACGTCGCTGGCTAAGTCCGTGCGCCACTGGTCAATCGTACCAGCGAGCGTATGCTGGTTTTGATTGAGCTTCATGATCGCGTCATGGACTTCATTGAGGTCTTTGGCATAGGCCTGATGCTTCGCCCCGGCAGTTTCTATTTCAGCGGCGATGGCGCGCTCGACGGCGTCCATACGGTCGTGCAACGAACGCTGATGCGCGTCGAGACCATCATTCAATGCAGCGAGACGATCGGCGATCGGCGAAGCATCGCCGCCGGTGACCAGCGACGCGCCCGATAACAGGGCTTCGAGATGATCGGTTTGCGCATTTAAACTCGACAATCCGCGCTCGACGCCGGCTTCGAGCGCGCGCAGCGCGGCGCTGTCTCGACCGTCGGCGTCGCGCGAGAGCACGGCCTCCTCGATGACATCGAGGCGGTGCGAAAGCGGTTGAAGGTCGATCGCCTGCCGGATGGCATCAATCGACACGCCACCGGTTTTTTCGCCTGTCTGTCGGACGGCGGTCTCAATGTCGGCCAGACGACGATCGAGCCCGGCGTCGAGCCCCGCCAATCCATCGGTCGCGCCGTCTCTCGCACTGCCCGAACGCGCCTCCGTCACCACCCGCTCAAGAGCTTCGAAACGATCATACAGGCCCGACTGCCAGCGGCCGTGATCATCGCGCTGTCCCTGGGTATCGCGGCTGAGATCGCGCAGCAATTCGCCGACCACTTGGCGCTCGGTTGCAAGATCGGTGCGCAACGCTTGGATCATCTGCTCGAGAGCGTCGATCCGGCTGATTTGCGCCAGATCCGTCGTCGCCGTCACACTATCAAGCTCGGCACGGTCATGCCGCGTCGAGCGTGCGAGGTCGCTGACATAGCGACCGCTCTCGGCAGGTCGCTCCGCCAGCGGACGGGCATACCGCTCGACGGGAGCCGATGAATAGCGTGGTTCAGCGGCAAAGCGCGGCGACGGGGCAAGCGTCTCGATCGGTTCGCGGTAGCCGACGCGGCGGCTGTGGCGAGTCAGAAGCGCCAATCCTTGAAATTCCGAGCGGCGATCGAGCATCGCTTGCACCAAATCGTCAACGTCGGCCGCTTCATTGCGGCGACCAGCCAGCGCCGACGCAAAGCGCAAAATTTCGGCGAATTCGTCCGAACGGCGCGGCGAGCCTTTGCCATTCGATAAACCGACCGGGATTTCGCTGGCAATGATGGTGGCGCTTTCGCGCCGGAGCGCGGCCACACGTACACCGCGCGCTTCCAGCGCTTCAGCGGCCACATCGATCCGTGTCAACGCGTGCAAGAGATGTTCGAGGTAGACTTCGCCAGCGCGATGCGCGAGCGCAATATCATAGGCGTAGTTGGCAACCGTCAGCACGGTGTCATCAACCCACACCGGCCCACTGCGCAAAGCCGATCTCGGTCCGTTGCCGACGCCGGCCGGATCGATTGCGGTCCCGAGTTCAGCCGGATTTGAACTCCACGTCTGCGACGTGCGCAGATCCAGATCCTCACCCCTGTAACTCATATCCCATCGTCTCCCTGATCGCGCGTCGTCGACGTCTATCGTGGCAAGCATTGCAACGGCTCGCGTCATCGTGCGCTCGCCAAGCGTCGGTGTTGGCATCACGTTCGGCGGCGCGGTGCTCACGATTTCGCAATTCGCTCAAACCTCTGCTGGCAGAGGCTCGTTGCAGTTGCTCGCTTAGCAAGACTACTGGTGAATGGGCAACTGAACCAGACCGAAACGCGCTCCGCCTGGTTAATCGGACTGGCGGCCAAGGTGGCAATCGCCGTTCTATCAGGGACGCTCTATCGCGGCTTGCAAGTCGGGCCCTTCGATCCTGGGATTATTGAGACGGCGATCGACGGGCACGATGTCCAGCAGCCCGTCGGCGAGCGGCCTGATCAGATGGGCGGCGTCGACTCCCGTGCCGCTTCGGCAATCCAGCCATTGTTCGAAATCGGCCGAAGAAACGATTACCGGCATGCGATCGTGGATTTCCGCCATGTCGGCGTTGGCCGCCGTCGTGATGATGGCGGCCGTGTCGATTTCGCTACCATCGGCACCCAGCCAAGTTTCAAACAGAGCGGCCAAAGCAAAGAGCTGACGCGACGCCAGTCGAACCAGATGCGGCTGCTTGGCGCCGGGCTTTCCCGTCCATTCATAAAAACCGTCGGTCGGGATGAGACATCGGCGATGCCTGAAGGCACCACGAAACGACGGCTTATCGGCCACCGTTTCACCTCGCGCATTGATGAGGGTTGCAAATTCACGCGGATCCTTCACCCAGGCCGGGATCAAACCCCAGCGCGTCAGCACGGCCTCGCGATTGGTCTGGTGGCCACGGCGAACAATCATGATCGGTTGCGTCGGCGCGATATTGTAGCGCGGAGGAAACAGGTCGACCTCGTCCAGATTGAACAAGCTGCGAACGGCTTCCGGTGGCGACGTCAAACTAAAGCGCGAACACATATCGGTCGCTAGGCCTTTGGTCATCGACATGAGATGCGCACCCACTATAAACGGGTGCCGCGGCGAAGCCCAGAATCGGTGATAGAAATCTTCGATGACGCCTGTTTTCAACCGCCCGATCAGTCGTCCAAAGCCGCCACGCGGCGGGATTGGCGCCGCATTCACCGCCATCACCATCGCGGCGATGCTGTGCGGTGCGGTCGCCGCCCGCGCTGCGCCTGACATCAAGCCTTATGACGACAAGCTCCTGCGATTGTCCGAGATCATCGGCGCGGTGCACTATCTGCGCGAGCTGTGCGGCGCCAACGAGGGTCAATATTGGCGTGACCGGATGCGCGATTTGATGGACGCTGAAGCATCGAGCGCATTGCGTCGAGCCCGGCTGACGCGCGCTTTCAATCAGGGTTATCGAAGCTACAGCCGGACTTACAATACATGCAGCCCTTCGGCGCAAACTGCCATCACGCGGTTCATCACCGAAGGCGCCCAGTTGTCCGATGGTCTGGTCAAAGCTTTCCCGTGACGACCAGTCGGGCGCGCACGCCCGACGTGTGTCGCCTCAAGTTATGCAGTGATTTACTGTGAATTGTAGCGACTGCGACCTATGCGAACGGGTCGTGCTACGCCACATGCATACAGCGGCGCGGAGGAGTGTCGTCAGGCGCGGATGTCAGGGCGGGCTCGATGCAGTGTTTTGAAGAATTCGATACTGAAAATCCGAACTTGAAGGCCCTCGATCTTATCCTGGCTGCGTGGGATGAAGGTGTCGACACCGGCGTCGCACCACAGCACATGGCGTATGCCGCATTATTCACGGCATTGACCGACCTCGTCTCCATCTATGGCGAGGCAGCAGTCATTCATCTGACCAGGGGTTTGGAAAAACGCGTCGTTGAAGGTGAATTCACACTCGCGCGCCGCGACCAGTAGCCGTCACTTTCAAAGCAGAGCCCGGCGAGGCGCGTCGCTTAAAGAAAACCACCCTTTAAAACCGCTTCAACGAGCAAAATTGCGCCAAATCCGGCCAACAAAATACCAGCAATCCGATTGACGTTATGCAGCCGCGCCGCATCAATCCGATGGCGATGGCGCGAGATGAAATTCGATAGCGCAATCCACCACGTCAGGCTGCCGGCCATGATCGCGGCGACCATCAGCAGCACATCGGCTGTCGATTTGACCTCGACGAACGTAGAGACACCACCGAAGATCGCAAAAAGTCCGAGCACCGCGCCCGGATTCGTAATGGTAAGAAAAAATGTCTGCGGGATATCCCACGCAAAGTCTTTCAGGCTCGTTCCGGACAGGTCAACGTTTTCGGCCACACGAACTCCCGGCGCGGTAAAAAAAAGCTTCAGTCCGAACGCGACGAAGGCGATGCCCCCCACCAACTCGATGATCGACCGGTGAGATTGAACTGCGCCCGATACGGCGCCGACGCCCAACCCGGCAAATAGAGCAATCAAGCCATCGCCTAGAACCGAACCGATCCCGGCGGCAAGCCCACCCCAAAATCCACGCTCGATCGCGCGCTGGATACATAAAACATTGACCGGACCTACGGGAGCCGCGACCAGAATTCCTATCAGCAGACCGATCGGAATGATGAGAGGGTTGGGAATGTAGTCCATCAGGCTCCAAAGCTCAGCCACGAACGCTCACGTCAGACGCCATGCCGGTCCTAATCGTTCCAACGGCATGGCTCCGGCACGTCGCGAGTCGGGCGTCACTCACTGGTACTTAGGCTCGGCTGAGATGTCTATGGCAGGGGGCCGGCGCTTTTCCAAATTTACAGCTTCACGCGTGCCGGGCTGCGGCGCGCGACATGGTCGCAGTCAATGGTGGCGATGAGCGGGCGTGACGGTCAAATCAGATCGAACAAGCCTGCGACATTCACGGCCCAAGGCCAGACGATTGGACAACTGCATTTGGAAAATCATCTATCTGGCTGATGACGTTACCTCCAGACGCGCTGCCGTCGTGCCGACCGGAGATCATCGCAAATGCAACGCCATCGATCGACGGTGCTGGTCTGCGAGATTGCGCCGCTACAGCGCTGCAAATTAGATCCGGCGCGGTAACCATATCGACCAAGGGGGTTGGTTCGGTATCGCTTTTCTGGTTAATTGCCGCCTCACATTCCATCTGAAGATTGAGGACCAGAGTTATGATGCGTCTCACGCTTACAGCCATTGCCTTGATGGCAATCGGCGTTTCAGCGCCGGCCTACGCGTTCCATCCATTCGACGAAACATATGGCTACGTCTCGCCGCGCGAGGCCGCCAGAGAAGCGGCGCGCAAAGCCGCCAAGTCTTCTTCTGAACCGATTTTCGGTAGCCCGTCGGCGAAGTCGAAATCCGTGTCGGGCAAGGCATCCAAAAAATATGTGAAAGGACCTAAGGTCCTCAGTGGCGGTGGCAAGCCACGCGTCTCGCCGACGGCACCGCAGACCGTTTCATTTCCAAACAGCTACGGCTCCGGCACGATCGTCATCGATACGGCGGGACGTCGACTGTATTTCGTGAAGTCGTCATCGTCGGCGTACAGCTATCCGATTGCCGTCGGACGCCAGGGCTTCACGTGGACTGGAACGCAAAAAATCTCGCGCAAGGTTGACTGGCCCGATTGGCGTCCACCGGCTGAAATGCTTGCGCGCAAGCCTGAACTGCCCGAGTTGATGGAAGGCGGAAAGCGCAATCCTCTCGGCGCTAAGGCGCTTTATCTTGGCAACTCGCTGTATCGCATCCACGGCACCAACGACGCCTCGACGATCGGACAAGCGGCTTCATCGGGCTGTTTCCGGATGACCAACGGTCATGTGACGCATCTGGCAAATATCGCCGGCGTTGGCACGACGGTGATCGTCAAAGGCAAGCTGCCGAATAAGATCGCCAAGGCTGCGAAGGCCGGATCGCAAAGCTGAGTCAGTTAGCGTACAAAAGCGTAGAGCGCATCATGGAGCGGCGACGGCCCCGCCATGAGATCAATGCCTAACGCCGATTTTGCGAGATAGAGCGCTGCGACGGCTGGAATGGCGAAAGTTATCGCGGCCAGAGAAACAGTGATCGCCTCAGTCCAACTCATCGGCTGGGCTGGGGCGATTGCGTTTCTGATAGCGGTCGAAACCATGTTTGCTCGCAGCCTGTGATCTATCCTGGGATCAACAGAGCAAATTCGGGGCCAAAGTCGCGAGAGGCCAGCGCTGAGTGTTTCAAGCACGCGCCGAGGCTTCGAGGAAACGCACTGGCTCGCCCGCGGCCGGGCTTGAAATCTCGCCCTCCCACATCACGTGCTTGCCGCGAACGAATGTGCCGACCGGCCAGCCGGTGACGCTGACGCCGTCGTAAGGCGTCCAGCCGCAGCGACTTTCGATCCATGAATTGCTGATCGTCCGCTGGCGCTTCATGTCGACAACAGTGAGATCGGCATCGTAGCCGACGGCGATCCGGCCTTTGCCCACAATTCCAAAGATGCGTTGTGGACCGTGGCTTGTCAGATCGACCAGCCGCCGCAGCGATAGGCGACCCGCATTGACGTGATCGAGCATGATCGGCACCAGCGTCTGCACGCCGGTCATGCCGGAATGCGTGTCGGGATAGGCATGGTCTTTTTCTTCGCGAAGATGCGGCGCGTGATCTGAGCCAAGGACATCGACGATGCCGTTTTCGATACCGTGCCAGATCGCAGCCCGGTGAGCCGCATCCCGCACCGGCGGGTTCATCTGCGCGTAGGCGCCGAGCCGTTCGTAGCAATCGGGTGACACCAGTGTCAGATGATGCGGTGTCACCTCGACGCTGGCGTAGGCTTTATGATTGCCGAGAAATGCGATCTCGTCACCCGTCGAAATATGCAGAACGTGCACGCGTTTGCGGTGCTTCTCGGCCAAACCAACGAGACGCTTGGTGGCGATCAGTGCGGCCTCGACATCGCGCCATTCAGGATGGGACGAGGGATCGCCAGCGCGACGCAGGTGCATGCGCGACTTCAATCGCGCTTCATCTTCGGCGTGAAATGAGGCGCGGCGGGACAGGGTTGCAATAATGGCCTCGAGCGTCGGCTCATCGTCAACCAGCAGATCGCCGGTCGAAGACCCCATGAAAACTTTGATGCCGGCCGAACCCTCAAGGCGTTCGAGCGCCGGAATATCGGCGACGTTGTCGCGCGTGCCGCCGACAAAAAATGCAAAGTCGCAGAACATGCGATTCTGAGCCCGGCGCACTTTATCGGCGAGCATTTCTGCCGAAGTTGTCAGCGGCTTGGTGTTTGGCATCTCGAAAACCGCCGTGACACCGCCCGCGACCGCCGCCCGGCTCCCGGTCAGCAAATCTTCCTTGTGCTCGAGACCCGGCTCGCGGAAATGCACTTGGCTGTCGATGACGCCCGGCAATATGTGCAGCCCGCGTGCTTCGATCGTCGACGCAGCCTTGGCGTTGGCCAGCGTGCCGATCGCGGCAATGCGCCCGGCAGCTATGGCGATATCGCGAATGCCCTCGCCGTCGTGGTTGACGACCGTGCCGCCTTTGATGATCAAGTCATAGGTGACGGTCATGGGTGTTCGTCCTTGCGGCGGGGGCGGATGGTCTTGCGTTCAGCCGACCTCCCGCATACGTAACTCGTGCCATTCTTGCAATCATCGAGACACGATATGAGCGCCGCAAAAATTGCCCGCCTGCCGGATCGCGGCGTCGTGAGCTTGATCGGCCCCGACGCCAGTCAATTCTTGCAGGGCCTGATCACTAACGACATGGCCACGTTGGAAAACGGTGCGGCGGCGATCCACGCGGGCCTGCTGTCGCCCCAGGGGAAAATTTTGTTCGAATTCTTTGTCGCGCAAATACCTGGCGGATTTGTTCTCGAAATCACTCAAGAAAAAATCGCCGATTTTGTGAAGCGGCTGACAATGTACAAGTTGCGCGCCGACGTGACGATCCGCGACGCAAGTAACAATTTCCAAGTGCTGGCCTTGTGGGGCCCAGACGCCAATTCTCCGGGTGAAACGGCCAATACCGTTTCGTTCGGTGATCCGCGCCTGCCGGCGTTGGGCCGGCGCATTCTCGCCGAGGCGCGCTTTGTCTCCGACATTGCGTCGGCAACCAACGGGGTCGATAGCGAACCTGAAGATTATCACACGCACAGAATCGAGCTCGGTGTGCCGGAAGGCGGCAAAGACTTTCTGTTTGGCGATACCGTTCCGCATGAAGCCGATTTTGATCTGTTTCACGGCGTGTCATTCACCAAAGGCTGCTACGTTGGCCAGGAGGTTGTCGCGCGCATGCAGAACAAATCGATCATTCGCAAGCGCGTGGTCAGCATCGCCGCAGCCGCGCCGCTGGCATCAGGCGCCGACATTCTGCTGGGCGATGTGGTTATCGGCCGTATGGGCTCAGTTGCTGGCGCGCGCGGGCTGGCACTGATGCGCCTGGATCGAGCTGCTGAGGCGGTGGATAAAGGCATCGCGCTGACCGTCAATGATCAGCCGATTGCCGTCAACGCTCACGCGATCGACCATTATCGGGCATCCGTCTTGGCCAGACCGGCTGTCGCAGACCTGCCGCGCCGGGAGTGACGCGATGCCACCGTTATCGATCACGCGCTGCCCGTGGCCCGGCATCGAAGATCCGCTCTATGCGAGCTATCACGATACGGAATGGGGCGTTCCACTGACAGACAGTCAAGCGCTGTTTGAGAAAATCGTCTTGGAAGGCTTTCAGGCGGGATTGTCTTGGCTGACAATACTCAGAAAGCGCGAAAATTTTCGCCGCGCCTTCGATCGGTTCGATGCCAACAAGGTCGCAAAGTACAAGGCAGCCGACGTCACACGGCTCATGAGTGACGCTGGCATCATTCGTCATCTCGCGAAAATCGAAGCAACGATCGACAATGCCAAAGCTTACATCACGATAGAAAAAAAGCAGTCGTTCGCATCGTTTATCTGGAACCACATTGACGGCTCACCCATTCAAAACACACTCACCTCATCGCGCGATGCGCCCAGCCAAACCGAGCTTTCAAAGCGCTTGAGCCGCGCCTTGAAAACCGAAGGTTTTCGCTTTGTCGGTCCAACGACTATCTACGCTTTCATGCAGTCTTCGGGCATGACGAATGATCATCTGGTGACGTGTCCACGGCATGCCGCGTGCCGCAAATTGCAATTGACCATGAAAGGTCCGATCGGATGACGGCGCCAGACATGCCGCAATCGCCGCCGCGCGCCTGGCAACGCATGCTGTCGGGGCGAAGGCTGGATTTATTGCATCCGTCACCCGACGATATCGACATCGAGGATATTGCTCACGGGCTTGCCCGCGTTGCGCGCTGGAATGGCCAGACTGTCGGAGAGCACGCGTTTTCCGTCGCGCAACATTGCCTCGTCGTTACCGAGATCGTGGCGGAGTTGCATGCCGATGCCTCGCGACAGTTTTTGCGTGCGGCGCTGCTGCATGATGCCGCTGAATATGTCATCGGCGATTTGATCAGCCCATTCAAAGCGGCGATCGGACTGGATTATAAGGCGTTTGAAACCCGCCTGATGTCGGCCATTCATGAGCGTTTCGATATCACTGACGTTAGCGACGCAATGCGCGTCGCCATCAAAAATGCCGATCGAATCGCGGCGTTTTACGAAGCGACGACATTAGCGGGCTTCGAAATCGTCGAAGCCCGAACGTATTTTGGCCATGCTTCCATTCCGCTCTATTTGGCGAAGCGATTGGAAAAACTTGTCGCTTGGCCAGCAAATACGGCCCAATCCGATTATCTCGCAATATATGATAACGTTGCCGAACTTTGAAATTGGGTCATTTTTGCGGCTTTCGGCGGGCATTTGTTGTAACACTTATTCTGAAATTCGCCATGATCGCCCGCTAGCTCGGCTCTCGGGGAGCACGGGGAAGATACGCAATGAATATGGAACTTTCAGGCCGGAGAAAGCCGACGCCCGAAAAATCTCACCGCGCATCTGAAGCGGATGCAGCTGAGCAGTCACCAGTTGGAATAGGCCTTAACGCTGCAATTGTTGCCGTCGTTGATGACGAACCGGTTGCACTTGCCGTGCGCAGCGAAGCCGACGCTGCGTCGGCGACGGATGCCCTGCCGTTTGGGCCATTCAATCCGAGAGAGCATCGCACCTTGGAAGGCGGACTTCGTGCCTGGGTGCGCGATCAAACCGGATTGGATCTTGGTTACGCCGAGCAGCTCTACACGTTCGCCGATCGCGGACGTCATCTCGAACCTGGCGATCAATCTCCGCATGTCGTTTCGATTGGTTATCTGGCGCTGACGCAGGCGGGCGCGCAGCACGGATTGACCAACGGCGTATGGCGGAGCTGGTACCATTACTATCCGTGGGAAGACTGGCGCAAAGGCCGGCCAGAAATCATCGCTCGCGACATCGAGCCTCGATTGAAAGCTTGGGCGGCTCGCACGGTGACGGTATCAGCGGTCCAAAATCCGCTGGCACGCGCCGATCGGGCACGCATGTGCTTCGGGCTCGATGGTACGGCGTGGGACGAAGAGAAAGTCTTGGACCGCTACGAGCTTCTCTATGAAGCGGGTTTGGTCGACGAAGCTAAACGAGACGGTCGCGTTTCGGCGCGCGAATGGTCTGATTTGCCGAAGTTTGGCGTGCCGATGCAAACCGACCATCGGCGAATCTTGGCAACCGCAATCGGGCGGACTCGGGCGAAAATCAAATATCGTCCGGTGGTCTTCGAACTAATGCCGGATGAATTTACGCTGTATGAGTTGCAGAAAACGGTGGAAGCCATTCTCGGGCCGCATCTGCATAAGCAAAACTTCCGACGCCTCGTCGAAGGTGCCGGACTGGTCGAGCCGACAGGCGATGTGAAGACGCGGACTGGCGGACGTCCCGCCAAGTTATTCCGCTTCAGACGTGAAGTGCTGCTGGAACGGCCAGCGCCAGGAGTTCGCGTCTCAGCTCCGCCCAGCAGGAACGGGACAAACTGAGGCTTGCAGTGACGTCGCGTCGTTGGGTCTGGAAAAAGTTCTGTCTCTGAACTATGTTATCTCTATCCAGGAATGCTCTTTTCGAGCATTTCTGGATAGGTGGGTCCGGCATGAAAGCCGGAGCGTCGCTTGGCTCAGATATGCTCGATTGGAGCATAAAATATGCGCGAGGAATTAGTTGTCATGAGCGGTGATGTTTTGAGCCAGGCAGCATCGTCGTCTGCGAGCCGGCAGCCCGGCAAAGCGTCGATCCCGTACCAGTGGTCACCGGCTCTACGTTCCGAAATGGCGCCGATGTATGATCGTGTAAAACACGTCATCACGCCGATGGAGTGGCCGCATTACGCGCCGTTGATCAGGGCGATCAATGAGCTGAAAGCCGAGCGCCACGCCGTCATTCTGGCCCACAACTACATGACGCCCGAAATTTTTCACTGCGTTGCGGATTTTCGCGGCGACAGCCTGCAACTCGCCAAGGAAGCTGCCCGCACGGACGCCAAAGTCATCGTCCAGGCCGGTGTGCACTTCATGGCCGAGACATCGAAACTGCTCTCGCCCGACAAGACCGTTCTCATTCCGGATATGCGGGCCGGGTGCTCGCTCGCGGCCTCGATCACAGCTGAAGATGTGCGGATGCTGCGCGACGCTTATCCCGGCGTGCCGATTGTGACTTACGTCAATACGTCAGCGGCCGTGAAAGCCGAATGCGATATCACCTGCACCTCGTCCAACGCTGTCAAGGTCGTCGAAAGCCTCGGCGCGCCGCGTGTGCTGTGCATACCCGATCAATACTTGGCGCAGTGGGTGCAATCGCAAACAACGGTTGAAGTCTTGACCTGGAAAGGCGCCTGCGAAGTGCATGAACGCTTCACCGGCGAAGAGCTCAATCGGTTGCGCGCCGACGATCCGGGTTTGAAGATCATCGCTCATCCGGAGTGCCCGCCGGATGTTATTGCGGCCTCTGATTTCACCGGCTCGACATCGGCGATGATCAATTGGGTCAAAGACAAGCGGCCGAAAAAAGTCGTGCTCGTCACCGAATGTTCGATGGCGTCGAATGTCGCGGTGGAAGCCCCTGACGTCGAGTTCGTGCGGCCGTGCAATCTCTGTCCGCACATGAAGCGTATCAGCCTCGAAAATATCTACGACAGCCTTTTGCATCTGCGCCACGAAGTCACCGTCGATCCCGATGTCGCCGAACGGGCGCGCCGGGCCGTGGAACGGATGGTCAATCTGACCAATTAACACCCGGCATATGGGCTTTCGTGCCCCTACGCTGACGTCGTTTTCGCTGTGAAAGGCATTGTCGCCATGACCGCAAAGCCGCGCACGACGCCGACCCCTCAAAAGAGTAGCCCTCCGGCCGGGTCGCGATTCCAGCCGGCGCAAGCTGAGCCGCGACCCGGGGATGTCGTCATCATCGGCGCTGGCCTTGCCGGCTTGTTCACGGCATTGAAACTTGCGCCTGTGCCCGTGACCGTCATCGCCGCCGCGCCGCTTGGCGAAGGTGCGTCAAGCATGTGGGCGCAGGGCGGTATTGCCGCCGCCGTCGGCGAAGGGGACAGTACGGAGAAGCATGCGGCCGATACAATTGCAGCCGGCGCGGGCATCGTCGACGAGCACGTGGCGCACACCGTTGCTGATGAAGGGCCGGACCGCATTCGTGACTTGCTCTCGTATGGCGTGCCCTTCGACCGCGACCTTGAGGGCCACTACGTCTTATCCAAAGAAGCCGCGCACTCGGAAAAGCGCGTGGTGCGCGTTTCAGGCGACCGCGCCGGTGCCGCAATCATGCAGGCCTTGATTGCCGCCGTGCGGGCTGCGCCTTCCATCCGCGTTCTCGAAGGTTATGAGGCCGATGATCTGATTTCGGAGGATGACCGCGTCGAGGGCGTGCGGCTCATCAGTTCGACAAGCCTTGGCAATGGCACTTACGAATTCGTCCCGGCGTCCGCTGTTGTTCTCGCCACGGGTGGTGTCGGCGCTCTGTTCGCACTGACGACCAACCCCGCCTATGCGCGCGGCGAAGCCCTGGCGATGGCGGCGCGCGCTGGAGCCGTCGTCGCCGACGTCGAGTTCGTGCAATTTCACCCAACCGCGATCGACGCCGACATCGATCCAGCGCCACTGGCCACCGAAGCCCTGCGCGGCGAGGGCGCGACGCTCGTCAACGCAGCGGGCGAGCGCTTCATGTTCAAGCTTGATGCGCGGGGCGAACTGGCAGCGCGTGATGTGGTGGCGCGCGGCGTGTTTGCTGAAATCACGGCCGGGCGCGGCGCCTTTCTCGATTGTCGAGATGCCATTGGCGAACGCTTTGCCGACGCCTATCCGACAGTCTACGCCCATTGCCTGCGCGCGGGCATCAATCCGGTGACCGATCTCATTCCGGTGGCGCCGGCGGAGCATTATCACATGGGCGGCATCGCCACTGACTTGCGCGGCCGCACCAGCATCAAAGGCCTATGGGCCGTCGGCGAAGTGGCTTCAACTGGGTTGCACGGCGCAAACCGCTTAGCGTCCAATTCACTGCTCGAGGCTGCTGTCTTCGGCGCGCGCGTCGCCACCGACATCAAAGCCAATATTCCGCCGGACCGCACGGGGCACTTCGTCGAGCCGCGTCGCGTTGCTGGCGCACGTCCGGCTGATCCCGAAGAACGCGCGATGGCCGTCGCGAAATTGCGAACCACCATGATGACCTATGTTGGCGTGGTGCGCACAGCCAAGGGCTTGCGTCGCGCCCTCGATCAGTTGTCCAAGCTCGAAGCCGCCGGTGCCCGCGACAGTGTCTTGGCAAATATGCTGCTTGCAGCCCGTTTGATCACGGCTGCCGCATTGATGCGCAAAGAAAGCCGGGGCGGCCATTTCCGCACCGATTTCCCGGAGGCTGATCCCCGGCTTGCCGAGCGTACGTTCATGACGCTTGATGATCTGGCAGCGATCCAACGCAAAAAACCGCCGCGCGCAGCGGGGTTGCAGCTTGCGGGCTGCGGGACGTGACAGACCACTCGCCGATGATTGCGCCGCTTGCCTCGCTGCTTGTCGAAGATGCCGTGCGAATGGCATTGGCCGAAGATCTGGGGCTGCAAGGCGACATAACCACCAACGCGACGGTCGCGGCCGACGCCATCGCAACAGCCGTCATCGCCGCTCGCGCCAGTGGGATCGTCTCCGGCGTCGAGGTTGCCGCTGCCGCATACAAGATGCTTGATGCAGACGTTGCGTTCAAAATTTTTGCCGTCGACGGCACGGTCATTGGCGCAGGCGGAACAATTGCGCAAGTACGTGGCCAAGCACGCGCGCTGCTCACCGCCGAGCGGGTCGCATTGAACTTCATGGGGCGGATGTCGGGCATCGCTAGCCTGACACGGCGCTACGTCGACGCCGTCGCCGGCACGTCGGCGAAAATCGCCGATACGCGAAAGACCACACCCGGCTTACGTGCCTTCGAAAAATATGCCGTGCGCTGCGGCGGTGGACAAAACCACCGATCCGGCCTGTTCGATGCAGTGCTAATCAAAGACAATCATATCGTGGCGGCCGGCGGCCTCACCGCCGCAATCGAGCGCGCACGATCGGCGGCTGGCCACATGGTCAAAATCGAAGTTGAGGTCGATACGCTGGACCAGCTCGATCAAGTTCTTCGCCACAAGGTTGATGCCGTTCTGCTCGATAATATGACGCTCGCGCAGCTGCGCGACGCCGTGCGACGGGTGGCTGGCCGGTGCATCACCGAAGCTTCTGGCGGGGTCTCGCTGGACACTGTTCGCGCGATTGCCGAAACCGGAGTTGATATGATCTCGGTCGGCGCGTTGACCCATTCGGCACCGGTCCTTGACCTCGGGCTTGACTTTGAAGCCGCCTCAACCCACTGACGGGCCAGATTCTTCCGTCACATTAGCCAGCAACCGCTTTCGCCTTACTTGCACCGCACGCGCGCTGCCATGCTACATTCGATAGTCGAAGAACATTGAGACCTGACAGGCCTATGACTCCCACCACAAGCGAGGCCGTGATGCAGTGGATCGTGATCTGGGGCTTGTCCTCGATCTGCGCCGCCGGGCTAGCGGCAGTTTTTGCAGGTCAAAAAAACAAAAACTATTCGGTGTGGATGGCGTGGTGCTTTTTGTTTCCGCCGCTCATCATCTGGCTGATGCTGATGCCGGCCAACAAAGGTCCGCGTCCGCAGCAACCCAAGCTCGATGATCTCGATCGCGATGGCGGACCATTTTAGGCGGCCGCTTTTTAACCATGCATTCTGCGCGTCGCGATGAGCCCACAACGCATCGTCATTGACCCGACGCATCCGGCTCAGACATCCGCGCACGGATCGCCGCCTGCGCCGCCGACAACCGCGCGACGGGCACCCGATACGGCGAGCAAGAAATATAGTCCAAGCCGACACTCTCGAAAAACGCGATCGAGCGCGGATCGCCGCCATGCTCGCCACAAATCCCGAGCTTGATGTTTGGTTTAACAGCACGCCCGCGCTCAACGCCGAGTTTGACGAGTTCGCCAACTCCGGCCGTGTCGATGGAGACAAACGGATCGACGGCAACGATTTCATGTTCGAGATAGTTCGAAAGGATTGGCGCTGCGTCATCGCGCGACAGGCCGAGCGCCGTCTGCGTCAAATCATTGGTGCCGAACGAGAAGAAATCAGCGCCCTCATCACCCATCGCAATATCGCCGGCGCGCAAAGCCGCACGAGGCAATTCGATCATGGTGCCGATGTCGTAGGCGAGCGTAACGCCGGTTTCTTTTTCCACGGCCGCCGCGACAGCTTTGATCACGGCGCGCAAGATGTCGAACTCCCGGCGATAGCCGACGAACGGGATCATGACCTCCGGCCGCACCGGCTTGCCGGTCTTTTGTCCAGCGCGGATCGCGGCCTCGAAAATCGCCCGGGCCTGCATGGCCGTGACCTCGGGGAACTTCAGTGCCAAGCGGCAGCCACGAAAGCCCAGCATCGGATTGACTTCTTCGAGTTCGGCGACGCGGGCCTTCAGCCGTCCAAGATCCATGCCGAGCGCGGCGGCGACCTGCGCCGCTTCACGATCCTCGTGCGGCAGAAACTCGTGTAGCGGCGGATCGAGCAAGCGGATCGTGACCGGTAAACCGGCCATGATCTCGAACAGCTCCTCGAAATCCGCCCGCTGCATCGGCAGCAGTTTTTCGAGCGCCGCCAAGCGGCCTTCCTCGCTGTCGGCGCAGATCATTTCGCGCACGGCGAGAATCCGGCCCTCTTCAAAAAACATGTGCTCGGTGCGGCACAAGCCGATGCCTTCCGCGCCGAACAGCCGAGCCTGGCGCGCGTCGCGCGGCGTGTCGGCATTACAGCGCACCCGCATGCGACGGGTTGCATCAGCCCAGCCCATGATCGTTGCGAACGTCCCGGACAGCTGCGGCGGGCGCATTTTCGCCTGCCCCGCGAACACCCGGCCTGTTGCACCGTCAATGGTGATGATGTCACCCGAGCGAAAGGTCCGCGCGCCGGCCCGCATGATGCCGCCGTTGGCGTCAATGCGCAGCGTGCCCGCGCCCGACACACACGGCCGCCCCATGCCGCGCGCGACGACGGCCGCATGCGAAGTCATGCCGCCGCGCGCCGTCAGCACACCGACGGCCGCGTGCATTCCGTGCACATCCTCCGGGCTGGTTTCTGCGCGCACCAAGATGACGTCCTTGCCCTTGGCTTTCAGCGCCACGGCCATCTCCGGATGGAACACGATTTCGCCCGACGCGGCACCGGGCGACGCCGGCAGACCCTTGGCGATCAAATCGTTTTCGGCTGTCGGATCGATAGCGGGATGCAAGAGCTGATCGAGCGCTGCCGGATCGACGCGCAGCACGGCCTCATCCTGCGTGATGATGCCTTCGCCGGCCATATCGGTAGCGATCTTGAGCGCCGCCTCAGTCGTGCGTTTGCCGGATCGCGTCTGCAACAGCCAAAGCCGGCCATTTTGGATGGTGAACTCGACATCCTGCATGTCGCGATAATGGGCTTCGAGCGCTGCAAAAATCTCAACCAGTTCGGCGAACGCCGCTGGCATGAGCGTTTCGAGCGATTGATCGCTGTCTTTTCCTGCTGCTGCGCGCGTCAATGGCTGCGGCGTACGGATGCCGGCCACGACGTCCTCGCCTTGTGCGTTGGCGAGATATTCCCCAAACACCTGCTTGTCGCCGTTCGACGGATTGCGCGTAAACGCGACGCCCGTTGCCGAGTGATCGCCCAAGTTTCCAAACACCATCGCCTGCACCGTTACTGCTGTTCCCCACGCGTCAGGAATATCGTGGAGGCGGCGATACGTGACGGCGCGCGGGTTCTTCCATGAGTTGAGAACAGCGGCGATGGCGCCCCATAACTGTTCCGCCGTATCTTGCGGGAACGGCGCCCCATACTCGCGTTGAATCGCCGCCTTGTAGTCGGCGATGATCTCACGCCAGGCCTCGGCGTCGAGGTCGGTATCGGCGGCAAAGCCGTTCAGGTTTTTGAAGTTTTCAAGAATGTCTTCGAAAGCGCCGTGATCCACACCCAGCACGACGTCGCCATACATCTGGATAAAGCGCCGGTAGCTGTCGAACGCGAAACGGGCGTCGCCCGTCAATTCGGCTAGGCCCTCGACCGTTTTGTCGTTGAGACCCAGATTGAGGATCGTGTCCATCATGCCGGGCATCGAGGCGCGCGAGCCTGACCGCACCGACACGAGTAGAGGTTTCGCCTCATCGCCAAGCCGGGCACCGACGGTATCGCCGATGGCATCCAACGCTGTCATGACGTCGTCGCGCAATGTTCCGGGCAGCGCCGTGCCGGCTTCGAAAAACGCGGCGCTGACATCGGTCGTGATCGTGAAGCCGGGGGGCACGGGGAGACCAAGGCGCGCCATCTCGGCGAGATTGGCGCCCTTCCCACCGAGTAATTCGGACATGCTGGCATCGCCGTCGGCCGCGCCCGGCGCGAAGGCGTAGACCCATTTCTTTTTGCTGTCCGAGCTTGGCTGTGGCATCACACCTCCGGCGCGACCGGGCGGCTTATGATCCAACGCCGGGCCTCGTGCCATAGCAGCGAAAGCGGGGCATTCCTAGAGCAGGAGCGCGCAACGCAATCGAGATCAGCGATGGCCTGCGGTGACCACAGCGGCGGCCAGCGCATGCCAACCAAATACCAGAGCCGGATACCGACCAGACATGAGCGATCTCGCCAAAGTTCTCGACACGCTTGGACAATCGAAGCAAGCGGGGCTCGATCGACTGTTTGAATTTCTGCGCATTGCCAGCGTATCGACCGACCCGTCGTTCAAGGCGAACTGTCAGGCAGCGGCGGACTGGTGCAAAGCTACGCTGCTCGATATCGGGTTTGCGCACGCCGACGTCATTGCGACCTCGGGCCATCCGATGGTCGTCGCGCACGATCGCCTCGAACGCCCAGCTGGCATGCCGCACGTGCTGTTTTATGGCCATTATGATGTTCAGCCAGCCGATCCGATTGAGTTGTGGACCTCGCCCCCGTTCGAGCCGCGGCTGGCGAGCGAGCCCGGCAACGGCGACGTCGTCATTGCGCGGGGAGCCGAAGACAACAAAGGTCAATTGATGACCTTCTTTGAAGCCGCCCGCGCGTGGAAGACGGTTGCCGGCGATCTGCCGATTGCCGTCTCGGTGCTGATCGAGGGTGAAGAAGAGTGCGGTTCGCCATCGCTTCCCGAGTTTCTCCGCCAGCACGGCGACAAGCTGAAAGCCGATCTGGTGCTCGTCTGCGATACTGGTCAGTGGGACAAGGAAACGCCAGCGATCACCACCATGCTACGCGGATTGGCCGGCGACGAACTGGTCATCACCGGGCCAGACCGCGATCTGCATTCGGGCATCTATGGTGGACCCGTCACAAATCCGATCCGGGTGCTGGCAAAGGTCATGGCGGCGCTTCATGACGATCAGGGACGCATCGCGGCACCTGGTTTTTATGACGGCGTCAACGAACCGTCGACTGATCAAATGGCGCAGTGGCAGACGCTGGGCCTACGAGCCGATGCGTTTCTCGGTTCGGTCGGGCTGACGACGGCTGCGGGTGAAAAAGATCGCTCAGTCATCGAACAGCTCTGGTCGAGGCCGACGCTTGAGTTCAACGGTGTCACGGGGGGATATCAAGGAATAGGCTCGAAGACCGTGATCCCGGCCAAAGCCTCCGTCAAAATCACGTGCCGCCTGGTTCCCGGCCAGGACGCCGATCAGGCCATGCAAGCGATCCGCGATTATGTGGCAACGATATTGCCGGCCGACTGCACGGCGACCTGGCTTGGCAGCCGGGGGTCTGGCGCCATCATGTTTGATACCAATGCACCGGCCATGCGAGCAGCCGCAAAAGCCCTGCACGACGAATGGGGCAAGCCGGCCGTACTCATGGGCTGCGGCGCTTCGATCCCGATCGTGTCATCGTTCAGAGATGCGCTCGGCATGGACAGCCTGCTGGTCGGTTTCGGCCTTGACGACGACCGCATCCACTCTCCGAATGAAAAATACAACATCACCAGCTTCGTCAAAGGTGCGAGAAGTTGGGCGCGCATCCTGCAAGCCTTCGCTGAAACGGCCGGCGCGACGGCCGCAAAATCAGCGTGACCATCGGTGGCAAAGCTCGCAGCAGCCATAATCGAGATTTATAGACCAACGTGTGGACCAACCGGCGGCGAACAAATACCGGTGCCGGATTGCAGCGGCCAAATTGCAGAGGCCATATTGCAGAGGATAGACGAAGCAGATGCACGTGACCGGCCTGACCAAAACCCTCGCGTCGATCCTGGCGGGGTCCATTGTCGTTTGGGCGGCGCACGGCGTGTCACAGGCGCAGCAGCGGTCCCAGTGGCCGAGCGAAACGTTCAACGAGCGTGAGCATCGCCAAGGCGATGTCGCCGGCCAATTCGACTATTACGCCCTCGTGTTGTCCTGGAGCCCGACCTTCTGCTCGAACGCGACCGCTCGCGACCGGCTACAATGCGACCGGCAGGATGGGCGGCGCTACGCATTCGTGTTGCATGGACTCTGGCCGCAGTATGAGCGCGGCTACCCTGGAGACTGCCGCACCGCGCGACGGCCGTTTGTACCGCCCCCGCTTATCGACAGCATGCTCGACATCATGCCGAGCCCCGGGCTCGTCACTCATGAATACCGCAAGCACGGCACCTGTTCGGGCCTCGATCCGCAATCTTATTTCGCTTTGTCACGGCAGTTGTACAATCGGGTGCGCATCCCAGAAAAAATGATCAACCCCTTTGAGACGCAAAGC
This sequence comes from Hyphomicrobium sp., assembly GCA_021732485.1. Lineage (GTDB taxonomy): Bacteria > Pseudomonadota > Alphaproteobacteria > Rhizobiales > Hyphomicrobiaceae > Hyphomicrobium_B. The sequence continues at coordinate 11,362 of JAKFUV010000018.1, read as the reverse complement.
CTGGGGCTCGATGAACTGGCGCGCGACTTTCTTCGCGCCAACCCCGGTTTAAAGCCTGAACAGTTTGCAATTGCGTGTTCGGGGGGAAACAATGGACGCTTAAAGGAAATACGCTTCTGCTTCAGCAAAACCGGCGAGCCGCGCGCTTGCGGCGATAACGAGAACCAGAGACGTATGTGCTCGGCCGAGCGAGTTTTCGTGCCGCCTGTTCGCTCGACAGCTCGCGATAATGCTCTTGGCGACGCTCGCAAATCGCCGCCGCCTGCCGCAAATGATCCGCGTCGTCCTTTACCGAACTTCAAGCCCCTGGAAGGCGCTCGCGGGATTTAAGAGGATGGCGGCCTTCGCGCGGATTGGCGTCCGTCGTTCGTTCTCAATCGGCTGCGAAGCTTAGATATTGAGACCCAGCCGAAGCCAGCACCAAACGCGCGGCCATCGACCGCCCAGCCGCCCTTGGCCAATTTTTTCTCACTCAGCGACCGAGCTTAGGACGCTTACCGCTCTCGAACTCCCAAAACAAAACCGGGGCCCAAAGGACCCCGGTTTCGCTGTTCAATCGTTAGCCGTCGTTTACGGGAGTGTGATTTTGGCTGTGAACACGAAGCGCTCTTCCGACAGGCCTGTGTAAACGTCGCCGGGGACCGAATCCAGGTCAGTGTCCCAGTAGCGGAAATCGAAGATCCACTTTTCTACCCCGAGTGCGAGGCCAGCGTTCCAATAGACGTAATTGTCAGTGACGTTCGAGAACAACCCGTTGTCACCCGTCTCCTCGGCGTAGCCGACGCCGCCGCTGACCGTCGGCGTAAAGATGCCGACTTCAGGCAGAACGTACGCCAGCGAACCCTCGACGGTGTAGGTTTCACCGTAGTTGTCTGTTTCAGGCGTGTAGTAGAAAATCGCCCCGCCCGTCAGGTTTTTGACGATCTCGGTCGAGACACCCGCCTTGAACTCTACGTATTCAAGCGAGTCATCAGCCAACGGATAGAGGTAGCCGATAACACCGAAATCGAAGTTGAACTGTCCCCAAGTGGGTTTGTAGCCCGCGTAGATGTCAAGCTCAGCCGGGCTGAAGCCGTCGCCGTCAACGTTTGATCCCCAAAAGCCAAGGTACAATTTCCCGTACGAAAAATCGATCGAACCCTGCGCCGCTGGGTCTTCACTCGTGAAAGAGAGACCGCGGAAGATGTAATCGTTTGTCGCGCCAAGCGTCAGGCTATAGCCGAATTCGCGCTCTTCCTCGGCGCGGGCCACACCAGAAAATGAGAGGGCGGTCATAGCAACCAACCCAACTAGCCCCAGACCGCTCTTGATCATTGTCATGTTTGCATTTTCCCCGTGCCGGACTGCCACAATATGCGCAGCCCCCCAAATTCCGTTGCGAGTCGTGTCGCACCTATCGTCATAAAGCCGGTTTCACGGCGCGCACTCAAGAAGTTCCACGCGTCCATCGGCGACTTGGGGGAGGCCTGTCACCTGTCGGCAACGGTGGCGGTAAAACGGGCCGGCGAATTTGCCAAATTGCCTCGACATTGGGCAGAAAATTCTGCAGTCGCGGCGTTGCTTGCGCCGTTGATGCTATTGGCGCCAGCCGGTCGTCGAATATTTCTCCGCCGAAAAAGTCCGTTGCCGGGGAGCACGACGAATCCGGGGTCGCTGTGCAACACTCGGACGTGGGAGATGCCCCGGCTGACTTTCAACCCGCCAATTTCAGGATCGACATGACATCCGTCTCAGCTTCGACGCGCCCCACCGCCTTGATCACGGGGGCGGCACGGCGGATCGGTCGCGCCATTGCGCTGGATTTGGCCCAGCACGGGTGGAACATCGCTCTGCACTATCGCAAATCCGCCGGTGACGCGGCGGGCCTTATCGACGAAATCCAGTCGTTGGGGGCAAAAGCTGAAGCCTTCGACGCTGATTTGGCCAACTTCGATGCTCTTGAACCACTGCTTGCCCGGGTGGCTGGCGCCCTTGGCGCCGCAACGTGCCTCGTCAACAATGCCTCCGAGTTTCAGCGCGATAGCGTCCAGAGTGTCGACCAGAAGGTTTGGGACACGCATCTCGATGTCAATCTCAAAGCGCCGGTTTTCCTGGCCCAGGCCATGGTTCGCCATCTTCCCGAAAACGCCAATGGCAACATCATCAACATCATCGATCAGCGGGTCTGGAAGCTGACACCCGATTTTTTCTCGTACACGATTTCCAAAGCGGGCCTTTGGACCGCAACGCAGACACTGGCGCAGGGTTTAGCGCCGCGCGTGCGGGTCAACGCGATCGGCCCTGGCCCGGTCCTGCGCAGCGTGCATCAGACGGACGACGAATTCGCCGCCGAAACGTTGTCGACGCTTTTGAAAACCGGACCAACGCCACAAGAGATCGCCGGGGCCGTGCGGTTTATTCTGTCGTCGCCGTCGATGACCGGACAAATGATTGCTCTCGATGGCGGACAACATTTGATGTGAGACGAAGCGTCAGCCGCGCAACGACGGCTGCGCCGCCGACACCTGCCGGTTGCGCGCGCCGCAAAGCTTCCCCATCCGCTTCTCATTGCTGCCCCATTACGCGCCCATCGTCGCAAGCGAGCCACGGGGGCTCCGTCAATACTTTTTTAACGTTAAGCGCTTACGAACATTAATTGTTCAGTAGGGCGCTCATCGAGGGGTGCCGCGTCATTATGGGTGTATTCATGATGTGCCGCGTTCGGGCGCAGGTCGCGCTCGCTTTGGCTGCAGCCGTGCCATGTTCGGTTGCCTTTTCTCCGGCTGTTTTGGCCGATCTTCCTCAAATCAAAACCAACGCCAGCAACGCTGTTCCCGAGTGCGCGACTCCGGGGCGACTGACGGCGTTTTTACGCGACCGGAACGGACGCCTTGACGATAAGTTCCAATCGATTGCCGCCGATTACATGCGCATTGGCGAAGAACTCAACGTTCGCTGGGACGCGGCATTTTTTCAAATGCTTCTGGAAACCGGCAATCTGACATTTACCGGCGACGTTTCGATCAAGCAGAACAATTTCGCCGGCCTCGGCGCGACTGGCAAACGGGCTCCAGGCGAAACCTTTGCCGACGTGCCGACAGGGGTGCGCGCGCACATCGAGCACCTGCTGCTCTATGCCGGCGATAAACTTGACTATCCTGTCGCCGAGCGCACGCGCAAGGTGCAAGAATGGGGCGTTCTCACGTCTTGGCGGAAAACCATTTCCGGGCCGATGACGTTTGGCGCTTTGGCGAAGCAGTGGGCACCAACGAGTCGCGCCTACGGCCGTGATATCGAAGCGGTGTCAGACGCTTTCTATCAAGGCCCTTGCAAGGCGACCGATCCATATCCCGAAATGATGGCGCTGGCGCGCCCCGGCGTTGATGTAAAATCTGGGGCGGTCACGCAAATCGTCGAGACAGCGTCGGTCGAAACAGAGCCCAAAATCACCGGTGCCGAACTCGCCCGCCGCGCTGTCGAAGAAGCGCGGGCATCCGGTTCATTCGTCAAATCGAGCCTAGGGGCATCGTCACTGGTCGCCGACATCGATAAAGCGAAGGCCAGTGCCGCGTCGCCAGTCGTCACGATCTTGAACGCTCCGCCGCCAGCGGCCGCCGCGACCGACGTGGGCGCGAGTGCTGAACCAACGGCAGCAGAAAAAACTGCAAGCACGCCACCACCGACAGGGCCAGGGGCAAGCTCAGGCACTGTTCAAGTTGCCGCCCTCTCGACCGGTGGCTCACTCAAGTCTGCCGCCGCCAAGCCGTCGGCATCGGCCACCAAACAGCCCCCGAAAAAATCGACGTGCCGCGTCTGGACGGCGAGCTATGGCGGCGGCCGGGCCGTTATCATCCGCGCCAACACCGATGAATTCGACAATTACACCGTTCTCGACGTGAATGAAGGCGCCGAAAAGAGCGAAGCTGAGGCTTATATCGCGGCCTATGCTCAGGGTGGCGCGACGGTGGCGGAATTCGCTTCGCCCGCGCAGGCGCTCGATAAAGCCTTTGAAATGTGCCCCGAGGGCTGATCGCTATCGGACTGCTCCATGGGGATTGGCCATGATGTCGATTGCAACGCGGCAATTTCCACGGCGCTTGATTGCCGCTTCGGCCTCACTCGCGCTCGTCCTCGTCGTCTCCAGCCGTGTGCAGGCCGCGCCGGCAATCCGCATGAGCGCCGTCAATCATGTGCCGGCCTGTGTGACGCCGGATCGCCTGATGGCGTTCGTCGCCGCTCGCAACCCTCGTCTCGACCCTCGTTTCAAAGACATCGCGCGATGGTACAAATACTGGGGCGAAGCTTGGCGCGTTCGCTGGGACTTCGCGTTTTTTCAGATGGCCATCGAGACAAACTATCTGTCCTACCGGCGACCGGATGGGCAGCGTGGCGACGTCCATGAACGGCAGAATAATTTCGCCGGCATCGGCGCGACTGGCGGCGGAGTGCCCGGCAATCGCTTTCCCGATGTTGCAACCGGCGTTCACGCCCAAATTCAGCACCTGGTCGCCTATTCGGGCGAGCGCATTGCGCAGCCGATTGCTCCGCGCACCGTGCTCGCGCAGGACGAAATCGTCGCTAAATCATTGGCATTGCGTCGCGACGTGACGTTCGGCGATTTGGCGCGCCGGTGGGCCGTTGATCGCAATTACGCACGCTCGATCGACGCCGTCGCCGCCGAATTCCGCGCGGTGCATTGCGCCGGCGACGCTGCTCTCGTGAAACCCGTGGCAACCGATGCATTGCGCCGGGTACCGGACCTTCGGCAATTGCCGCAGCCAGCGCGGCGTCTGTCGCGGGACGCGTTCCCACAGCCATCAGGCCTCGGCGGGCCAAAGCTTTCGCAGCTCGCAGGGCCGCAAACTGAAGTTGCGGAAGATTTGCCTTGGCTGACGCAGACAGCACCGGTGGCTGAACAGCCCGTGCTTGCGCAGCCCGCTACGCCGCGGGCCATCAAGCAACCACCGAAAAAATCGACCGTAAAAAGGCCGGGCGAACCTTCAAACAAGACGGCAAACGTGCCCGCGAAGGAAACCGTGCGGACCATTTGGACGCGGGAGAAAACGCAAATCGGCGGCCAGCGTGACGCGCCTGACATCGATGCTGGCGTCGATGCTGGCGCAACGCCCGCGACAGCGACGTTGCAACCGCCAACAGCGGACAAACCGCCACCGCAGCAGCCCGTGGACGCCGCGCCGCACCAGGGCACGGGGTTCTTCAGTTTGCCGACGTTTTTGATCGCGCCAGCATCGAGTGTGCCGCAACCCTCGCGCCTCGGCGGACCTTTGCCAGACCTGGCGGCCACATCGGCGAAACTGCCTCCGCCGTGCCGCGTCGTGAGTGCGAGCTACGGTGGCCGCAAAACGCTGCTTGTCCGTTCGGTCGCCGACGGCCAAGTGCGCTTGACAGCTCTCACCGTACATGACGGTTTTGAAAAATCGATGTTTGAAACCTACGCCAAGGCTGCGGCTCCCGGCGCTGAGCTCATTGGCGAGTACAACGCCCAAGGCGATGCTCTGGCCGACGCACGCATGAATTGCGATCTCGATTAAGTCGTCATTGGCATCTGCGATGCGGCGTCACCAGTGCCGCCTATTGCGCCGGCGAAAAGTATTTCAGCGCCGCCGTCGATAATGCGCCGCCAACGACGCACGGAATTCCAAATCCAACCTGGCCCAGCGCGCCCGCCGCAACGCAGCCGAGTGCCAGTACGGTCTGTCCTGTCTGGCCCCACCAGTTGTAAGTCCGCACGCGTTCGGGGCCTTTGACTTTCAATTCCTCGATCGACGCCAGCGCCTGCTTCCTTATTTTTGCAAGTTCGAGCGTCTCGGAGGCTTCGATGACCTCATGCATCGGCTTGCGAATATCGGCCGTTTCATCGGCCGCGATCGATTTCAGCATCGCCAATAAATCAGGATCGCGCGAGGCGTTTTGCGCCAGCGTCCATTTGGCCATGGCGCCAATGGTCAATTTCTCGATTTCATTTTTGTCTTCGGTCCAGGCGAGCACTTTCGAGATGCGGCGGACTGGAGCTTCCGAACCGGTGGCGAAATAATAGCCCCAGTTGACGTCGATGGCCGATTGATCTTCCGCGATCGATAAATCCGCCAGCACCGGTTTGTTGGCGAACAGATAACGATCGATCAGAACTTTGCGGGCCGGCATGCGTTCGACGTACTTCGTCAACAGCGGCTTCCAATCGATCAGCCCTGAATATGCGATGGCCTTGATGATCAGCACTTGATCTTCGCTGGGAAGCGGAAACATGTCGGCGATCAGCTGTTCGGCATCATCGGGATTGGAGCCGATAACGCCGGCTGTGAAGCCGATGTAGACACCGGCTTGATCCATGTCGCGCATGACGCCAAACTTCGACATGGCTTTGACAGCATTGGGCAGCCGTTTGAAATCCGGATTGAGCCGATAGCCGTTGATCCAGGCGAGAAGCTGTTCGGCTTTTTCGAAAGTCTGCGGCCCTGCGGTTTTATTTGCTTTAGTGACCGCGCCGGCAGAGACCGCCATTGCCGCTACGATCACGCCGGCGATCAGCGCGCGGCTTAACGTCGTCCCCCAGCACCGCATGGTGTCGTCTCCGATCGCAGCCAACTTCGGTCGATGTCCTGAAGCCTCGATTGCAGCGCCAGGCACATGGTGATTTTGTGGCAAAGCCTTAATGTCAACGCCTTGACCACAGCCCGCCGCTGCCAATAGTGACGCGATGATCGACCCGAGAAACGGCCCGCCCACCGACAGCCCGGACGATGCGCCGACAACGCCCTTAGCGCCTGTTGAAACCGGTCCAGATGTGATCGCGCGCTATCTGAAGCTGCTACCGGCGACACCCGGCGTATATCGCATGCTCGATACCGCCGGCGACGTGATTTATGTCGGCAAGGCGCGGTCGCTCAAGGCCCGGGTGTCAAATTATGCTCGGCTCAACGGACACACCAACCGCATCGCCCGCATGATCACGGCGACAGCCGCGATGGAATTCGTGTCGGTCAGAACCGAAGCCGAAGCTCTGCTGCTCGAAGCCAATCTGATCAAGCGCTTCCGTCCGCGCTTCAATGTTTTGATGCGCGACGACAAGTCGTTTCCCTATATTCTCATCACGCGTGATCACGGTGCGGCGCAGGTGACCAAGCATCGCGGCGCACGCAATCGAAAGGGCGATTACTTCGGCCCGTTTGCATCCGCCGGCGCCGTCAACCGGACGATCACCATGCTGCAGCGGGCATTTCTGCTCAGAACCTGCACCGATAGCGTCTACGACAGCCGCACGCGTCCATGCCTGCTGCATCAGATCAAGCGCTGTGCCGCGCCCTGCACGAACGAAATTCCGCGCGAAGAGTACGACAAGCTCGTCGATGAAGCCGTTCGCTTTTTGCGCGGTGAGAGCCAGAACGTGCGCGAAATGTACCAGCATATGATGCAGGACGCGTCCGACGCGCTTGATTTCGAGACGGCCGCAAAGTTTCGAAATCGCTTGTGGGCACTCGCCCACGTCACCGCCGACCAAGCGATCAATCCCGATGGCGTTGAAGAAGCGGACGTGTTCGCGGCGTATCAAGACGGCGGACAAACCTGCATTCAGGTTTTCTTTTTTAGGACGGGCCAGAACTGGGGCAATCGCGCCTACTATCCGAAGGCCGACCGATCGCTGCCCGTCGAAGATGTTTTGGATAGCTTCATCGCGCAGTTTTACGATGACAAACCAATCCCGCGCCTGATCCTGCTGTCGCACGATGTGCCAAACCGTGCCGTCCTTATCGAAGCGCTCTCGAGCAAAAGCGATCGCAAGGTTGATATTCGCGTTCCGGCGCGTGGCACCAAATCGGGCCTTGTCGATCACGCCTTATCGAATGCGCGCGAGGCCCTTGGCCGAAAAATGGCCGAAAGTTCATCGCAGAGCCGCTTGCTCGCGGGCGTCGCAGAACGGTTTGGCCTGACGCGGCCGCCGCGTCGCATCGAAGTGTTCGACAATAGCCACATCTCGGGCACCAACGCCGTCGGCGCGATGATCGTTGCCGGACCGGATGGCTTCGTCAAAGGCCAATATCGAAAATTCAATATCAAATCGCCCGATATCGCGCCGGGCGATGACTACGCGATGATGCGCGAAGTGCTGACCCGGCGCTTCAAACGCATCGCCGATCAGACAGGTTCGACGGGCCGGGACGAAGACCTGGGGGCACGCTCACCCGACTTAAATCAGACCGCAAAATCAGAGAACCTGAACCCGGTCATCGATGGCTTCGATGCTGAAGAGGCCGACGCCGATGAGGTCGCGTTTGCGGACCCGAACGAATTTCCGTCGATTCCCGATCTCGTTTTGATCGATGGCGGCGCCGGGCAGCTTGCCATCGCCAAACAGGTCATGGCTGACCTTGGTGTTACGACGATCCCGCTCATTGGAGTGGCCAAAGGTCCCGATCGCGATGCGGGTCGCGAACATTTCCATATTCCAGGGCGGGGTGCATCGATGATGCTCGAAGCGCGCGATCCGGTTTTATACTTTGTGCAGCGCTTGCGCGACGAGGCGCATCGCTTCGCCATCGGCGCGCATCGCGCCAAACGGTCGGCCGCGATCGGAGCCAATCCATTGGATGAAATCGACGGCATTGGGCCAACGCGCAAGCGCGCGCTGCTCAAGCATTTCGGATCGGCCAAAGCCGTGTCGCGCGCGGGCATCGAAGATCTCAAGGCTGTGACAGGTGTTTCGGCGGACATGGCACAAAAAATCTATGATTTTTTCCATGAAAAGGCTGGATAAATCCAGCCTGCGGCGGCATGGACATCGTCATCGATCCACGCCCTGCCCTATTCGTGCGCAACACAAGGTTTGATCACGCCAGCCGGGCGCATGTTCGTTCCATCAATCTAGGTTATCGCTCTTGTCATACAGCAAACAAATGGCCGGCCTCGTGGTCGCCCTGACGTTGGGTCTAAGCACCGTGTGTGTCGCACAAGATGTGGCACCTGCTACTCAACCAAAGCCACCAGGACCGACGGAGCCCGCTGCTGCCGCCAAACCTTCCGCCGCGCCTGCGATGGCGCCGGCTGTCGCTCCATTGCCTGCTGCCGAGCCTGCCGCCAAGGCGCCAGCGGCAGAGCCGCCGCCTGCTCCCGTAGCGCCGATCTTGCCGCCCGAAGTCAACGAGACCATCGTCAGGGTGGTCGGCACGATGGAAGGCGCAGAAAAATCGCTGACCGCGATCACCAGCGTCGACACAGATCTCGGGCGTCTGCGCGATGAGATTGACGGTGTGATTTCCAAAAGTACGCGCACCGCCGACGGCCTGCGACCACGCCTTGCCGATATTCAAAGTCAAATCGACCGCCTAGGTCCCGCGCCTGACAAGGGCGCACCTCCGGAAGCTCCGTCCGCCGCTGCCGAGCGAACGCGCCTGACGGCAGAAGGATCGGAACTCGGCGGCGCGATTAAAACGCTGGAAGTGACGTGGTGGCGTGCACGCCAGGCGATCGACAAAATCACCGAGCTCAGACTGCAATTGTTCGTGCGCAGTCTCACCGAGCGCATGTCGAGCCCGATGTTTCCTGACCTATGGAAAAGTCTGGCGCGAGACTGGCCGGGCGTCGCCTGGCGCATGCAGTATAACGCCACCGATATTGCGACGTCCGTCAATCGGCAGAAGGCAAGTGTCGGCGCGCTGTTACTCGCAGCCATCGCTTTGTATCTGGCGCTTAAGGGCGTGGTGATGCGCACGACGCGTTATCGCGGCGCTCCCGGCGCCCCTAGTCCGACATTCTTTGAACGCGCCGCGTCCGCCTCGTGGATTGCTCCGGTTCGTGCGATCCCGGGGGTCGCCACCGCGTTTTTGCTCTACGTCGGCTTCGATTATCTCGGACTGCTGTACTATCCAACGGCGGCACCGGCCGGCGTGGCGCTGCTGCGTACGTCGCTGATATTCATCGGTGTGGCAGCCTTGCTCTGGGCCGTGTTCGCACCCTCGCAGCCCCATCGCCGGCTCGTTTCGCTGTCCAATCGCAGCGCCCGGCGGACATCGCGGCTGTTGAAAATTCTGGCTGCGATCTACGCGGGCGACCTGTTTCTATCGAGCTTTGGGCAAATCCTGTATTTCCCGCTGTCGATCAGTGTCGTGCAATCACTGATGGCGTCGCTTGCCTTCGCCGGCGTTCTGATCGGTTTGCTGCTGACGCCCTTTGAACCGTTCGATCAATCCAACGGTGAGCCGGGCGTCGCAAGGATCGTCAGCCGCCATGAACCGCGCTGGCTGAAGATCCCGTTATGGATCGCCGCCGCAGCCATCATCATCGCGTGCCTCAGCGGCTATGTCGCGCTCGGACGCTTCCTCGCGCAGCAGATCGTCATGACCGGCGTTGTTGGGTTGGTGGCGACATTGCTATATCTGGCCATTCGCGCTTTTACCCGCGAGAACGCCGACAATCGCAGCGCTGCCAGCATTTTTCTGGAAGAGCAGATCGGCTTTGACGCAGCGCGCCGCCGGCAACTGGCGTGGGTGACGGAGAGCTTATTATCTGTCGCCGTCGTTTTGATCACGCTGCCGTTGCTGCTGCTGCAATGGGGTTTTGCGGCCGCAGACATTCGCGATTGGACGAAATCGATCCTATTTGGTTTCGAAATCGGCCAGTTCAAGATTTCGCTGGTACGCATCCTACTCGGCATCCTGCTGTTCATGGCTCTGCTGTTCGCCACCCGGCTGATCCAGCGGCGGTTGCGCGACAGCGTTCTCGTGCAGCCACGCATGGATGCCGGCATTGCGAACTCGATCGACACCGCTGTCGGCTATGCCGGCACAGCCATGGCGGCCATCGTCGCGATTTCGTACGCCGGGTTCGATATCACCAATCTGGCGATTGTCGCCGGCGCGCTGTCGGTTGGTATCGGTTTCGGCTTGCAATCGATCGTCAACAATTTCGTGTCGGGGCTCATCCTGCTCATCGAACGCCCGATCAAGGTCGGCGACTGGGTCGTCGTCGGCAATGAACAAGGCAACGTCAAGCGCATCTCGGTGCGCTCGACCGAAATCGAGACGTTCGATCGCGCCAGCCTCATCGTCCCGAACTCGGAACTGATCACCGGCCGGGTGTTGAACTGGACGCATCGCAATGCCTTGGGCCGCGTCGTTTTGAAATTTAATGCCGGCGCCAACGCCGATCCTCGCCGCGTGCTCGAAATCTTGAAATCGGTCGCTGACAAACATCCTGACATTTTGCAGGAACCAGCACCGCTCGCCGTCTTCGAAGGCTATACGGCAACGTCGACCGACTATTCGCTGCGCGTTCTTCTCCCCGACATCAATCGCGGCCTTCGCGTACAATCCGACTTGCGGATCGCCGTCTTTGAAGCCTTGCGGCGCGGCAGCGTCACACTCCCGGG
>JAKFUV010000008.1 GCA_021732485.1 Hyphomicrobium sp. | reverse complement strand
CCCTCTCCCCGTTCTACACGGGGAGAGGGTCAGGGTGAAGGGCAGCCACGGTCTCAGAACAAGCCGCCGCCCCTCACCCCCGCCCTCTCCCCACAAGAGGGTGGGGAGAGGGAGCAAAGCGGAATCCTCCGCAACAAAAACGAAACACACGAACGCATCACCTTCTCCGCCCGCTTCGCTTGTCCCGTTTCCGGTTTCACCATCGACGAAATCGAGCCGCGCTTGTTTTCGTTCAACGCGCCGGCGGGCGCCTGCCCAACCTGTGACGGGCTTGGCACTGAATTGCGTTTCGAAGCCGATCTCGTCGTGCCCGATGCGTCGCTCTCACTCGCGAACGGCGCGATCTATCCGTGGGCAAAAACCGGCGCCACGTCACCGTACTATGAACAAACGCTCGAAAGCCTCGCCAAGCATTACAAGATCTCGATGAAAACGCCGTGGGAGCGGCTGCCCAAACACGTGCAGCTCGCGCTTCTGTTTGGCTCCGGCGATGAAGACGTGACGTTCACCTACTGGGACGGAACGCGCAATTATTCGACCGAGAAACCGTTCGAAGGCGTCATCGGAAACATCCAACGGCGCTGGAAAGAAACCGACAGCGATTGGGTGCGCGAAGAACTCTCGCGCTATCAGGCTGCGCACGCTTGCGAAGCCTGCAGCGGATATCGCCTCAAGCCGCAATCGCTCGCGGTCAAAATCGGCGGCAAACATATTGGCGAAGTCGGCGATCTGTCGATCAAAGCCGCCAATGTCTGGTTCGCCGACATTCCCAAGACCTTCACCAAGCAGCAAACCGAAATCGCAACGCGCATCTTGAAAGAGATCCGCGACCGGCTGAAATTCTTGAATGACGTGGGGCTCGAATATCTGACGCTCTCGCGCGCGTCCGGCACCTTGTCGGGCGGTGAATCGCAACGCATTCGCTTGGCGTCGCAAATCGGCTCCGGGCTGACCGGCGTGTTGTACGTCCTCGACGAGCCCTCCATCGGCCTGCATCAGCGCGACAACGACCGGTTGCTCATCACGCTGAAACATCTGCGCGACATCGGCAATACCGTCATCGTCGTCGAGCATGACGAGGACGCGATCATGGCTGCCGATCACGTCGTCGACATCGGGCCGGGTGCCGGCATTCACGGCGGCCAAGTGATCGGCCAGGGTACGCCTGCCGACATCATGGCCAATCCCGACAGCCTGACCGGACAATATCTCACCGGGCAGCGGCAAGTGTCGGTGCCGCGCAAACGCCGCGTGCCCGACACATCGAAACAGCTGACCGTCGTCGGCGCCCGCTCGAACAACTTGAAAAACGTCACAGCGTCGATCCCCGTCGGCCTCTTCACCTGCGTCACCGGCGTCTCGGGCGGCGGCAAATCTTCCTACCTCATCGACACGCTGTACAAAGCCGTGGCGCGCAAACTCAACAACGCCAAAGACCATCCCGGCGAGCACGACCGCATCGAGGGCATCGAGCATTTCGACAAGGTCATCGACATCGATCAATCACCCATCGGCCGGACGCCGCGCTCGAACCCGGCAACCTACACCGGTGCCTTCACGCCGATGCGCGAATGGTTTGCCGGATTGCCTGAATCGAAAACGCGCGGCTACGAGCCGGGGCGCTTTTCGTTCAACGTCAAAGGCGGGCGCTGCGAAAAATGCCAAGGCGACGGGGTCATCAAGATCGAGATGCATTTCCTGCCCGACGTCTACGTCACGTGCGAGGAATGCAAGGGCAAGCGCTACAATCGCGAGACGCTGGCCGTCACCTTCAAGGATAAATCGATCGCCGACATACTCGACATGACGGTCGAGGAAGGCGCTGAATTCTTCAAGGCCGTGCCGTCGATCCGCGACAAACTCGAAACGCTGGCCCGCGTCGGCCTCGGCTACATCCACATTGGACAGCAGGCGACGACGCTGTCGGGCGGCGAAGCGCAACGTATCAAGTTATCGAAGGAACTGTCGCGCCGCGCCACCGGCCGCACGCTCTATATCTTGGACGAGCCGACCACTGGCCTGCATTTCCACGACGTCGCCAAACTGCTCGAAGTGCTCCACGAGTTGGCGGATGCCGGCAACACCGTCGTCGTCATCGAGCACAATCTCGAAGTCATCAAGACCGCCGACTGGATCATCGACCTCGGCCCCGAAGGCGGCGACGGCGGCGGCGAAATCGTTGCCGAGGGCACGCCTGAAGACGTTGCCAAAGTTGCGCGCAGCTATACGGGAAAATATTTGAAAGAGCTGCTGACACGGCGCGGGCATGGCGGTGGAGCCAAAAAGCAGGCGGCGGAGTAAGCTATCTGGCATGCCAACGGACAGCCAAAAGTCCGTTTGAACGCGCGATCTGCTCTCACGACGCGCACGCAATGAAGCCGAGATTTGTTAGCGCCCACGAACGATTGCACCCTACCCCGGCGCTTTCGCCTCGCTCGTCAGCGCGCCAAGCGCATCATCAAGCCCGATCACCGTCTGATCTTGCGAGCCCAAGCGCCGGATCGAGACTTGGCGGGCGTCGGCGTCGCGCATGCCGACGGCGATGATGACCGGGACCTTGGCGAGCGAATGCTCGCGCACCTTATAGCCGATCTTCTCGTTGCGCAGATCGGTTTCGACCCGCAATCCGGCCGCTTGAAAGGCCGTGGCCACTTCGTTGGCATAGGCGTCGGCGTCACTGGTGATGGTCGCGACGACGACTTGCAATGGTGCCAGCCACAGCGGGAAATGGCCAGCGAAGTTCTCGATCAGAATGCCAGTGAAGCGTTCGAGCGAGCCGAAGATGGCGCGGTGGATCATCACCGGCGTTTTCTTTTCCGAGTGCTCGTCGATGTAGAATGCGCCGAGGCGTCCGGCCAGATTGAAATCGACCTGCGTGGTGCCGCACTGCCAATCACGGCCGATGGCGTCGCGCAGCACGTATTCGAGTTTCGGGCCGTAGAATGCGCCCTCGCCCGGTTGCAGCGACGTCTTGATGCGACCGTTTGATTGCCGCTTCACTTCGTCCAAGACATCGCTAAGCGCCGCTTCGGCCTTGTCCCACAAGTGATCGGCGCCGACGCGTTTTTCAGGCCGCGTCGACAGCTTGATGACGATGTCCTCGAAGCCGAAGTCCTTGTAGATCGCCAGCAACAGATCATTGATCTTGAGGCATTCCTCCATGATCTGGTTTTCAGTAATGAAAATGTGGGCGTCGTCCTGGGTGAAGTGGCGCACGCGCAGCATGCCGTGCAGCGCCCCCGACGGCTCATAGCGATGCACCTTGCCGAACTCGGCGATTTTCAGAGGCAAATCACGATAGCTTTTCAGTCCGTGCTTGTAGATCTGCACGTGGCCGGGACAGTTCATCGGCTTGCAGCAGAACACGCGCTCGTCGGGTAGCGTGGTCGTAAACATGTTCTCGCCGTAGTTCTCCCAATGGCCGGACAGCTCCCAGAAATGCTTCTCCATCATGTCGGGTGTGTTGACTTCGACGTAGCCGGCTGCCTGCTGCTGGCGGCGCATGTAGCTGATCAACGTCTGGAACAGCGTCCAGCCTTTGGCGTGCCAGAACACGCTACCCGGCGCCTCTTCCTGGAAATGGAACAGGTCCATTTCGCGGCCGAGTTTGCGATGGTCGCGTTTCTCGGCTTCCTCGATCTGCTTGAGATAAGCGTCAAGCTCTTCCTGTGTGGCCCAGGCCGTGCCGTAGATGCGTTGCAGTTGCGGATTGTTTGGATCGCCGCGCCAGTAGGCGCCCGCAAATTTTTGCAGCTTGAAGGCTTTGCCGATGACCCCGGTCGAGGTCATGTGCGGGCCGCGGCACAAATCGAACCACGATCCTTGGTGATAAATTTTCAAATCCTGATTGTCGGGAATGGCGTCGATCAGTTCGAGTTTGAACAGCTCGCCCTTATCTCGGAAAACCTGCTTGGCTTTGTCGCGCGACCACACATCCTTGGTGAAGGGCGCGTTCTTGGCGATGATCTCGTGCATCTTCTTTTCGATTTTTGCCAGATCGTCCGGCAAAAACGGCTCGGCTTTGGCGAAGTCGTAGAAGAACCCGTTATCGATGACCGGGCCGATGGTCACCTGCGTGCCGGGCCACAGCGCCTGCACGGCTTCGGCCATGACGTGGGCGGCGTCATGGCGAATGAGTTCGAGTGCCGCCGCATCGGTGCGAGCAACGAAATTGATCGATGCGTCTTTGGTAATCACGTCGAAGAGATCACTCAGCACCCCATCGATCTGCATGGCGACGGTGCGCTTGGCGAGCGATGGCGAGATGCCCTTGGCGACGTCAAGGCCAGTGCTTCCGGCTGGCACTTGGCGCTTAGCGCCGTCTGGGAACGTAAGGGTGACGTCGGTCATGATCGAAGCGCTCCTCTCACTCGCCGCCTACGAAGCGCGGCGTAAGACTTTGGGTGCGCCTCAATCACTGAGGTCGTCCGGGAAGTCAAGATTGGACAACCGGACCAAGCGGGACGGTGGCGGTTGCCATGCAAGCCCTGCCGCGCGCCGCGATAGGGCGTCCAAGTGGTGCTAGGGCGACGAGTGGCGGCCAAAAATGCGAAATCGATAAAATGCGATCGAAACTGACAGCCGGTCGGTAAACTTGTTTCGTTACCGTCGTCTCAACCAATCCATCGGGGGACGTCCATGACCGCGCCGAAGCTCGTGATCCTCAAGCGTATGTTGCTCATTCAGGGTAAGGTGCGCCCCTGCTGCCATGTCCAAATCGTGCTCGATCCGGCGATCAAAAGCATCGTTGAAGAGCATTTTCTGTCCGAGGCGCTGTTCAAGCGGTCGGCGTATTCGCAGAACTGGCCACAGGGCGCGATTTCTGTCCCGGCGGCACTGGCGCCCGCCATGTCGGCATTCTTGAAGAACGACGCGTGCCCGGAAATCACCGTCAAGACGATGCTGCTCGGCCAGATGCATCAGGCGTCGAATATCTGGGAAATGATGTGCTTCGAGCTCGCCGCAAAGCTGTCGTTCGACAATTTCCTGGCGCTCGCGACAACGGTCGCAGAACTCAACAGCAACGTGATTTATGCGGGGCGTGGTCACTCCGCCAATGCCGAGGCCCTCGCTTTCGATGCTGACATGTCCGCCGAACTGCGCGCGATGCGGTCCGATATCGCGGCCTGATCACACGGCCTCGCCCGGCGGTGGACTGGTTGGCGGCGGGCCGCGCCATTGGCCATACCGCCACGGCGCGAAACTGTGGTGCTGGTCGCGAATGTCGGGCACCACATCGACACCGTCGGTGCCGCCAGGGCCGCAGCGCACCAGCCGTGATAGCGTCAGCCAGAGGCCGCGCCAAGCACCGTTGGTTTCGATCGCTTCAAGGCCGTAGGCCGAGCATGATGGCCAGTGCCGGCAGTTGTGCCCGACCAACGGCTTGAATGTGGAGCGGTAAATCCAGATCGGGGTCTTCATGGCGATCTTCGTCACACGCTGAAGCGCCGGTCGCTCAATGGTTAGGCGCCGAAACGTGCTGTGCTTGGTCATGGCAAAACGGATGCGGCGACGTTGACGGCCGGTTTTGCCTCGATCTCGTCCAACGCGCGCTCGACCGCATCGAACACCAACAGCGTCGACGCATGGCGCGCCTTGTAGGCCCGCACCGGCTCCAGCACGGCCAGATCGGCGAAGCGGCCGGCCGGCGGAGGCGCGTCATTTTTCAGCATCGCGCGCATGTCAGCCGCGACTTGGCGGAGTTCAGCGAAGCTGGAACCGACAATCTCTTGCGCCATGACGGACGCCGCCGCCTGCCCGAGCAAACAGGCTTTGACGGTTTGTCCGTAGCCGGTGACACGGCCGTTATGGGTTTTGAGATCGACGGTAATGGTCGAGCCGCACAGCTTCGAATGCGCGGTTCCGGTGGCGTCGGCGTCAGCTAAGCGGGCGCCGAGGCTCGTCGCCCCGGCCAATTCGAGGATGCGCGTATTGTAGATCTCGTCGAGGTCGGCCATATCGCGTTCGTTCACTCCGAGCCGCATGAGCGGCCTGCCACCACGTTGGGCCACAGCGCTCGCCCGCGTCCAAAACGCTGGCTCAACGTATCATGGAGAAGATATATAGGGCGTTGACATGAAACTTGCGAGCGACGGCTCCAGTAGCTGGCAACGTGAGGACGAACGACCAGCGGGAAACCGCTGATGTTCAAGTCCGTCTTGCCGGAGGAAAATCATGAGTTTGACGTCGAAATCGACCTCTGTTGGAGCAGGCGCGCCAAACGTCATGACGCTGCCGCATGCGGCCAACGCGACGGCAGTGGCGGCCATGACGACGCCGGTGCTGCGCCCGTCGCGCGCCGAAGCTGAGCAGGCAGTTCGCACGCTGCTGGCTTGGGCTGGCGACGATCCGGATCGCGCCGGGCTGATCGATACGCCGTCCCGGGTCGCCGACGCCTACGGCGTTTATTTCGGTGGCTATCGTGCGGATGCGCGCGCCGAACTGGCCTCCACGTTCGACGAGCCGCTCGGCTACGACGATATGGTGCTGCTGAAAGACATCCACTTTGAAAGTCATTGCGAACATCACATCGCGCCGTTCTTCGGGGTGGCGCATGTGGCGTATATTCCTGTCGACAGAATTGTCGGCCTTTCGAAGATCGCCCGCGTCGTCGACATTCACGCACGGCGGCTACAAACGCAGGAGACGTTGACGGGCGAGATCGCCGCAACCATCGCTGATGTGCTGCGCCCGAAAGGCGTCGCCGTGATGATGAGTGCGCGCCATCATTGCATGGCCGCGCGCGGCGCCCACCAGCCACACGTCACCACGATCACGACGCGGTTTCTCGGAGCCTTCGGGCAAGACGCCGCGTTGAAAGCCCGTTTCACCAGCGCCGTTCAAATTAGGGACTAGCCCACACGCTTGGTGCTGGTAACACGCCGCACACGACTGACAGGTTGAGCACATGACGATTGACAGCCCTTCGCCGTTCGCCGCGCGCGGCACACCCGACGACATCGAACGCGGCACGACGTTTCAGCCGAAGTTCGATGGCAACGGTTTGATTCCGGCGATCGTCACCGATGCGGCGTCTGGTGTCGTGCTGATGTTCGCTCACATGAATGCGCAAGCGCTGACCCTGACGCTGGAAACCGGCGTGGCGCATTTCTGGAGCCGGTCACGCGCCAAGCTCTGGAAAAAGGGCGAAGAGAGCGGCAACGTGCTGCGCATTACCGAGGCTCGTACCGATTGCGATCAGGACGTCGTTTGGCTTTCGGCTCATGTTGAAGGGGACGGCGTGGCCTGCCACACCGGCGCAGTCTCATGCTTTTACCGGCGCATAGAGGCGGGCGCTCCTCCGGGATCGCCTGCCCGATTGGCGGCTTCCGATCCTCACGACGGGCCTGTTTCGCCGAGGCGTCGCACGCTGGATCACAGTTAGTTCAGAGCCATCGGCGAGCCCTTGTGAGACGTCGCGGCGGCTTCTTACGTTGAAGTAGGAAGACCTTAAGCTAATGGCGCTATCATGATTAATCTTAAGTCTAAGGCCTTGCCCCCCGGCTGCCGAAATCCGGCACACTCGTGGCGGGCATGAGGTCAGGAGGTCCGCCATGGCGGGCATGAAAATTGGGTTAGCTCTTGGTGGTGGCGCGGCGCGCGGCTGGGCCCACATCGGCGTGATAAAGGCTTTGACGGCCGCCGGCCTCAAGCCGGACATCATCGCTGGAACCTCGATTGGCGCCGTCGTTGGCGGCTGCCAGGCTGCCGGGCACCTCGGCGATCTCGAAGCCTTCGCCCGCGAACTCACACCGCGGCGGATTTTCGGTTATCTCGATTTCAATCTCGCCGGCAACGGCTTGATCGGCGGACAGCGGTTATGCGACCGGCTGGAACGCCATCTCGGCGATCGCCGCATCGAAGATCTCGATACCCGCTTTACGGCTGTTGCGACCGAAATCGGCACGGGACATGAACACTGGCTGTCGCGTGGCCCGCTCGTCCAGGCGGTGCGCGCGTCCTACGCTCTCCCGGGCATCTTCAAGCCGGTCCATATCAATGGCCGCTGGATGTTCGACGGCGCCCTTGTCAATCCCATTCCGGTGTCGGTCTGCCGGGCGCTTGGCGCGCGCTACGTCATCGCCGTCAATTTGAACTTCGATATTCTCGGTCGCGGCGCCGTGTTGCCGACGTCCGATGCCGATTACGGCGACGACTATGATGCAGACGTGAGCGTGGGCCAGCCGGCGATCGCGGAAAAAACCGGCGTCAAGGCGCTGCTACAGCGCCAGATCTTTGGACGCAGCGACGGCGCGCCGGGAATATCGACGGTCATGGTCGACGCGTTCAACATCGTGCAGGATCGCATCGCGCGCTCAAGGCTGGCCGGCGACCCGCCGGATGCGATGATTTCGCCAAGCCTTGGCGACATCGGGCTGTTCGATTTCCATCGCGCCAAAGACTCGATTGCGCGAGGCGCCGAGGCGGCCGACCGGCAGCTCTTCGACATCGTGCGCGAAATCGAAACGCGCGCCAAGCGTCGCGCGCCCGCCGCGAACGGTGGTTATGGCATCGCTCCAATGCCGCTCAATGGCGCGCTTCAGCCGGTCGCCAAGTAGCCGCGCATCGCGGTCACTTCGAGTTCGACTTCGGCGGTGTGATGCTTGACCACGTCGCCAATCGAAACGATGCCGACCAGGCTTCCGTCTTCAATCACCGGCAAATGGCGGAAACGGCCGCGCGTCATCGCTTCCATGATTTCGTCAAGTGTGCTCGACCGGCTGCATGAGATGACGTCGCGTGTCATGCCCTCGTCAGCGCGCATGGCGAGAGCTTTGCCGCCGTGCTCCGCGAGCAACCGGATGATGTCACGCTCGGAAATGATACCGACGACTTTGCCGTTGTCGCCGACGATGACGACGGCACCGATCTTGCGCTGCGCCAAGCGATTGGCGATTTCCTGGATGGAATCGTCGGCATGCGCCGTTGAAACGCCGCGCGCTTTGGTTTTGAGAATGTGTCCGATATTCAAAGCAACATTCCTCCTATCGTTGGTGGCGATTGTTCGGCAGCGACACGACCTGAACCGCGCCAAGTGCGGAGCGGACGTGGGCCAGCGGACGCCACGCATTTTCGTTTCACGGCCCTGCGATCGCTGTCGGCTTCAGCTCTGATTGGCTGACTTGCGAGAAAGCTGCGGCAATTTGACCGCTATGGCAAGGGATCATTCAAGGTCTGGCGCAGATGGTGAAACATGCTGCGCTGCGGGATCGAACAGGCCAAACGCCAGCAGCCCGAAAGCATAGCCGCCGAGATGCGCTTCCCAGGCGATCGCTCCGGCCGACCCCATCAAGCCAAAGCCGACCAGCGCCAGCAAATTGATGCCGATGAAAAGTGCCGACGCAACGATTACGCGCCGATCGCCGAGCGTTTGGCCGAGCGGCATCAAGGCGATGAGTTGCGGCGCCTTGCTCAGCAGATAGCCCTGACGGCGATCGATGGCGGTGAACAAGAACCGCATGACCGCGCCCATCAGACCTGCGACGGCGCCCGACGCCCCAATCATCAACGTGAATTCGCCGACGTGCGTTGCGAGAAATGCGGTCGCACCAGCGGCGGCGGCGCAGGCAATGAAGGCCATGAACCAGGCCGCGCCGAGCCGTCGGCAAACGACCGAACCGAAGGCCAAAAACCAAGCCGTATTGATGGCCAAGTGTGTGGTGTCGCCATGCACCAGCATATGCGTGACAAACGCGGTCGCCGACGCCAAGCCGCCACCAGGAATATCGGCCGCGTAGCCTGAATAGCGGGCTGGAATGAATGCCAGCGCAACGAGCACGCGTTCGGCTTCGGCAACCGACATCCATTGCAGTGCCAAATGAAGGGCGATCAGCACGCCGCTTACGGCCAGCACCGGCCACGGCACGTTGAAGATCGGTTCATTTGGGGGTGCTGACGCCGGTTCTCGTTCGATCACAGAAGACACGTCTCCAAACTGCTGTTCGACACCATCGTCCCGTTATCAGTCATCCACTTTCATTAACGATGCCCGGCAGGCGCGACAATCGCAACCACTGGCTTTGGTTTAACGCATGGGCGCGGCACATCGGGCCAAACGCATCGCTCGCGACAGCGCTCGCGCAACCTCTCTGCTCGCTGTGGCCTTGGCATGATGCGTGCTCCCATTCTCTGGAGCACTGGCGTGCTCGTCAGCGTGTGTGCCGCGATGGGACACAGACCGCACGGCACCTCCATTCGAACCGGGAGCCGGCACGCGGAAGCGCTGGAGCGGAGGGGACAACTTATGATGCGCGAAACCGTCAGCAACGCCCTCTACGCCTATTGGAACGAGGTTCGCAAGGATCGCCTGGCGCCACGCCGCTTTGAAATTGATCCGGCGCGAATTGCAGCACTGCTCCCTGACACGTTCATCATCGAGCGCATCGACGGCGAGACGTCACGCTTCCGCCTTGCCGGCACGCGCATCTGTGACGTCTTTGGTGTTGAGTTCCGCGGCGTCAACGTTTTTGACTTGTTCAGCGATGAGGATCGCACGACGCTGCAACGCCAAATCTCGGTGATCGCGTTGCATGGCGCCGTCGGCCGGTTCGTCATCGCAGCCAACACAGCCACGACGCTGACGGCAAAGTTTGAAATGTCGTTGATGCCGCTCGTGCATACGCGCGAAATCGTCGATCGCTTTTTAGGATCGATCGCCGCGCTCGAAAACCTTCCCTGGCTCGGGACCGTGCCACTCACAACGCTCCGCATTCTGTCACACGATCTGGTCTGGCCAGACGGGCGGCCGCACGCGATGATCGATAACATGCACCGCCAGCCACCGTTCGTCGCGCACCTCGGAGAAGGCCGCATCGTCCGATCCGACCGTCGCCAATTTCGCGTCTATGACGGCGGGCTCAGCATCAGCGACGAGGACTGAGAGCTGGCCTGCGTTAGCTTGTCCTCAAAACGTCCTAAGCATTCCTCTCTGATTTGCGATTAAAGCCGGCAGATTTTCCGCTTCTGATGCGCCGGTTAGTCCTTCTTTAAGGCGTCCGCCCGCATAGTCAGCAGGCAAACGGCTGGCATCTTGGCAGACCCGGTTGGCGTTGGTTCATTCGGTTCCGATGAGGACGTCTCATGGATGTACAGGCAGAGTTGGCGCGACAGTCGGTCAAGCGCACCGCCGGCCTGATCGATGGCGACCGGCGGCGTCACCGCCGCGTCCAAGTCGCGCTCTCGGGACGCTTCATGCGTTCCAACCACGATGAGCATGCGTGCACCATCAAGGATCTGTCGGTCGGCGGCGCTTCGCTCGTGACGACCGTCGCGCCCGATCTCGGCGAGCGCATCATCGGCTACTTCGACCATATCGGCGGATTGGACGGGAAGGTTGTTCGCCTCACCTCGGACGGCTTCGCTTTTCAATACAAGGTTTCCGACCACAAGCACGACAAGCTGGTCGCGCAGATGACATGGCTGATCAACCGAGAAGCTTACCCCGATGAGGCCGGTCGCCGGCATGAACGGGTTGGAACGAAAGGCCGCAAAACGACGTTGCAACTGAACGAGGGCATCGTCTTGGACGTCGAACTGCTCGACGTTTCGGTTTCGGGTGCGTCGGTCGGAACGTCGGCACGCCCGGCCATCGGTGAGCAGGTAGCGGTCGGCAAAGTTCCAGCGATCGTCCGACGCCATCACGCACAGGGATTGGGCATCCAATTTTTGTCGACGCTGGCGAACGACGTGCTGCTCAAAACCTTTCCGTGACGCCGAATGTTGAATGTTGAGTGTACCGGTTGTGTGATGCCGCAAATTCCCCGCCGAATTGCCAAAATTCAAAAGCTAAAATTCGACGCAACGTTAGCTCGAATGCTGCGGTCGGTATTCAGCGTACATCCAAGTCTTTCGTGTAGTATCTGGTTGCGTGTTCGAGGGCGTATCATGCAGTACGGTTGCGTTTTTGCAGGGGTAGCAGTGTGCGTTGTGGCGGGGATTTTCCCGGCCAGCGCGCAGACATTCACGTCACTCGACGTGGCCAGGCCCTCTCCACAGTTCATGCGCGTTTACGGAAATGCGCAGCCGCCATACGGCTTTATCCGGTTTTGCGAAGTGAATGGTAACGAGTGTTCGGCCAATTCACTCAACGATGCCCGGTTTCCAGCGACGCCTGAGCGGCTGAGCGAACTCGATCTCGTCAACCGGTCGACCAATCAGGACATTGAGCCCGCGACCGACCTCGAAATTTTCGGCGTCAACGAATTGTGGACGCTGCCCATGACACGCGGGGATTGTGAAGATTTCGCCTTGCTCAAGCGGCAGCGGCTCATCAAGCTCGGCTGGCCGTCGAGTGGGTTGCTGATTACCGTCGTTCGTGACGAAAAGAACGAGGGTCATGCAGTTTTGACGGCGCGCACGACGCAGGGCGATTTTATTCTCGATAATAAAATAGATAATGTCCGGCTGTGGAACCAGACGCCTTATCACTACGTTATGCGGCAGTCTTACATCGATCCACGCGTCTGGGTGTCTCTCGATCCGACCGATCCGACGACACCGGCAGCCATCGCAGGAGTTCAGTCGAACCCCGAGTAACGTTTTCAATCATCAGTGCGTATCACCATTGATGAACCATTCCAGGTCCGGGTAATCGCTCTGCCGTCCCCCCGACACCCCTTATCCGGACCTGATGCGGGCCGGACGCTTCCCCCCAAGCGTCCGGCCCAACTTTTTTCAGAAAATCCCACTCGCGACAAAAACTCGATTGGATGATTACGTCGACTGCGGTTTCATGGCCGTCGAAAACCGTTTCCAGTTGGCGACGTAACGGCCGGCTCCACGGGTAAAGCGCGGCAGCTCGTCGTCGGTTATTTGCCGGACAATTTTGCCGGGCGAGCCCATGACGAGCGAGCGCGGCGGGATTATCTTGCCCTCGCCGATCAGCGTGTTGGCACCAACGACGCATTCATTACCAATCACCGCACCGTTGAGAATGATCGCGCCGATGCCAATCAGGCTGCGCGCTCCGATCGTGCAGCCGTGCAGCATGACCATGTGACCGATGGTGCAATCCTCGCCGATCGTCAACGGATAGCCCGGGTCGGTGTGCAGAACGCAGCCATCCTGGACGTTCGAGCGCCGGCCGACGGTGATCAGTTCATTATCGCCGCGCAGCACAGCGCCGAACCAGACGCTCGCCTCGCTTTCAAGGCGAACGCGGCCGACGACGACGGCGTTCGGCGCCACCCAGAATTGGCCGTCGGACGGCGTTTCGACGGCGACACCGTCAAGGCTATAAAGCGACATCGGGACGGCCCCCACTCGTCTCAACAGCGACCGGCGCTAGGGTCTGTCCGCTCTTAGTGGAATTATGGAACGACCCTAGCACTCGGTTTGGTCGTGCTTCTTTTCGGAAAACCGGTGCCCACTTTTCCGGAAGCACTCTCATATCTCGTGCTTCTTTTCGGAAAACCGGTGCCCACTTTTCCGGAAGCACTCTCATATCTCGTGCTTCTTTTCGGAAAACCGGTGCCCACTTTTCCGGAAGCACTCTGCTTTGTCGTGCTTCTTTTCGGAAAACCGGTGCCCACTTTTCCGGAAGCACTCTAGACGCCCTCCAGATCCATATCGAGAATGGCCATCTGCAATTGGTACGAGGTCTCGCCGTCTTCGACCTCCTTATACAGCGCGGCAACGAACTCGCCGGCGATGAACACTTCGGCCATGTCGTCTTTTTTCGGCTGGGCGCGAACTTCCAAAGTCGCGGCACCGAAAGTCTTTCGCAGGTACGTTTGCACGCGCGCGAGTTCGTCTTTCTTCACGGGTCGGATCTCCTCAGGGATATATGACTTCAAAGTCCGCCGAAATCGTCAATCCAGCCCTGCTCCATCGAACGGGCAGGTTCAGGGCATCCGGCTGGACCAACAATTTTGGCCGGAACGCCGGCGACGGTGACGTTGGGGGGAACTTCCGACAGCACCACCGACCCCGACGCGATGCGCGAGCAGCGGCCGACCTTGATGTTGCCGAGAACTTTCGCACCGGCACCAATGAGAACATTATCGCCGATCTTGGGATGCCGGTCGCCGGTTTCCTTGCCGCTGCCGCCGAGCGTGACGGCGTGCAGCATCGAGCAATTGTCGCCAACGACCGCCGTCTCACCGACGACGATGCCGGTGGCATGGTCGATCATCAGCCCTTTGCCGAGCCGTGCCGCCGGATGAATGTCGGTCGCAAACATGCGCGATGATTGGCTTTGCAAATAGAACGCGAAGTCGCGGCGGCCGCGCTGCCAAAGCGCGTGCGCGAAGCGATGCGTGACGATGGCGTGGAAGCCTTTGAAGTAGAGCAGCGGCTCGAGATAGCGCGAGCAGGCCGGATCACGGTCATAAACGGCAGCAAGATCCGCGCGGAAAATCGTCGCCAGCGACGGGTCGGCATCGAGCACCGTTTGAAAGGTCTGGCCGATCAATCCTGCGTCGACGTCGGTATGATTGAGGCGCTGCGCCAAGCGATGGCAGATAGCTTCTTCAAGCCGTTGATGGCTCAGTACCGTGGCATAGATGAAGCTGCCCAGCGCCGGTTCAGCCGCCATCGCGGTTTCGGCTTCCAAGCGCATCTGGTCCCAGATCGGATCGATCGACGGGAGACGGGTCGCTGCAACGATCGACGGCGTGGTGATGGAGATCGACACGTCGGATTGCCTTTCAAGCATCGCAGACCTTGAACTGTAGCGACCGGCGGCCGCGCGCCGCTTGGTCATTGGCCTGCGGATTAAACGGGCCGGCCGCAATGGTCAATCGGCCGTCTAACTTCATGATACACCCGCTGGCCTGAAAAGTCTCTGGCGCGAGCCCGGTCCCAGGTAGCAGGACGCAGCCAAGCCGCGCTGATCTCAACGAATTTAGCGGCGGGACGCGGCGCCAAATGCGCAATTGCCATAGACCGGGCGGGCGGACTAGATGGGCCATCACTGGCACAAGGGTGGCCAGCAATGCCAGAGGACATCATGCCGACTGACAGCACGATAGAGCCGGCCTTGCGCTATGAAAAAAACGGCGCACTGGCTTGGATCATCGTCGATAATGCCAGCCGTTTGAATGCGCTGACTGCGGCGATGTGGCAAGCGCTACCACGTCATATCGCGATGGCCGTCGCCGACCCCGATGTCCGCGTCGTCATTTTGCGCGGTGCCGGAGATAAGGCATTTTCGGCGGGCGCCGACATCTCGGAATTCGAGAGTGCGCGAACCGGCGATGCGGCGGCCACATACGATGCCCTGAACGATGCGGCTTTCTCCGCGCTGATCAGTTGCCCAAAACCAGTGATCGCCATGATCCACGGTTTTTGTCTCGGCGGTGGTCTCGGCTTGGCGCTCTGTTGCGACATGCGCATCGCCGATGACGCCAGTCAGTTCGCCATTCCGGCAGCCAAACTCGGCATCGGTTACAACCCGCGCTGGATCAGGCCCATTCTGGCCGCCGTGCCGCCATCGCGGGCCAAGGAATTGCTTTATACCGGACGACGCTTTCGCTCCGCCGAGGCCGAGGCGATGGGGCTGGTGAGCCGCTTGGTCCCGACTGCTGATCTCGAAGATGCGACGCGGGCGCTTGCTGGTGAGATCGCAGCCAATGCGCCGCTTTCGGTCGCGGCTGCAAAGCGCGTGATCGACGAGATTGCCCGCCACCCGGAGACACCCGATATGGCAGCGCTCGATGCCGCCGTTGCGGCTTGTTTCGCGAGCGACGATTACGCCGAGGGCCGACGGGCGTTTCTCGACAAGCGCAAACCGCTTTTCAAAGGTCGTTAGCGATGCCGCGCCATAGTCTTCGTTATACCGTCGTCTCGGTCGTAACGGCGGTGACATCGGTCGGTGCGCTGCCGTCGCCGGGAGCTGCGGCAGGCGACGGCGCATCGCAGCGATCGTGTTTCCCGTCGCAGTCACTGAGGAGTATTGCCGGCGAAGAGATCGTCAAGAAAGGCGATCACACGTTTGATGGTCGCGCTCCAACGGACACCGGCACGACCGCGACCACAGTTCCCGCTCACCTGCGGGGGGCAATCCGCCGGGTGACGTTGCCGCCCGGCAAAAAGCTGATCGCTTTGACCTTTGATCTGTGTGAGCAGCAGGGCGAAGTCGCCGGCTATGATGGCGCCATCTTCGACTATCTGCGCGACCAAAATGTCAAAGCGACCTTGTTCGTCGGTGGCAAGTGGATGCGATCGCATGCTGGCCGGACCGAGCAACTCATGCTCGACCCATTGTTCGAGATCGCCAGTCACAGCGATACGCACCGCAATGCGCGCATCATCGACGCCGCCACGCTCCATCGTGAAATTGCCGGACCTCAGGCGACCTACGAAGCCCGCCGCGCCGAGATCGCCAGCCGTCAGTGTAGCGGCCAAGGTGATGGCTCGACGGTCGCTCCGGCGCCGCGCATTGCCCTGTTCCGGTTTCCGTTCGGAGCCTGCAATCAACAGTCGCTCGACGCGGTCAACGACGCCGGTCTGCTCGCGATCCAGTGGGATGTGTCGACCGGCGATCCGGCCAAGGGGCAGACGGCTGCGGCCATCGCCAACGCCATGACGCACAAGACGCGCCCTGGCTCGATCTTGATTTCACACGCCAACGGCCGGGGCTGGCACACGGCTGCGGCGTTGCCGCTCGCGATCCCGAAATTGAAGGCGATGGGTTACACGTTCGTTACGGTCAGCGAGCTTCTGGCGGCTGGCAAACCAGTTGTCGAGCAAGCCTGCTACAATGACAAACCCGGCGACACGGATAAGTACGACACACTTTTCTCGTTGGCGACGAAGCCGAAAAGCGACGCGCTCCCCATACCTGGAGCGACAACGCCGTGATCGTTCTACAATCAGCGACCGCTCTCCAGCCTCAGATATCACTCGATCACATATCCGCAGATCAAGCGCTGAAACTTGGCACCCAATTCTCGACCATCGATCCGTGGGCCAATTATCAAGACACGCCCGCACGCCTCACAGCTTACTTCGCGGCACATGACGATGCAGCAGCGCGTTACGCTGTTTTGTGTGGAGATGATCTCGCCGGCGCTGTCGTCGTGCGACACGGCTGGCTGCGCGGACCCTATGTGCAATTCCTCGGCGTATTGCCCGAGTTTCAAGGCCGCGCGATCGGGAGTGCGATACTCGCCTGGTTTGAAACCACCGCTCGCGCAGCCGGCGAACGTAACCTGTGGATCGCCGTATCCGACTTCAATCCAGGCGCGCGCCGCCTTTACGAACGCCACGGATTTCGCGTGCTCGCAGAGATTGAGCACCTGTTTCGCGATGGAACGAGCGAGCTGTTATTGCGCAAAACGCTATTCTAGTCCGCGATCTCGCACAGGTCAGCGCCTCGCCCAATATCCGATCAACGCCCCGGCGAGGACGAGACCGCGCTGCGATACGGCATTGCCTGGGATCAGCGCGACGATCTGCGGCACGAACGTGATCAGCGCAGCAACGACCAGAGCAACGATCAGCGCCGCAGAGAGCGTCCCACCTGACGGCGTGCCGACGTCCTTCAAAACCAGTGCGCCGAGCACACCGGTTAGAAACACGATGATCGAGAACAAGATTGCGTAGAGCAGCAGTCCGAAGTCGCCCGGCACCGGAATTTTGGAATAAATAAATGGCGTTAGGACCCAAGCGATCGCCACTTGAAGCAACAACAGGATCAATTTGCTGAGCATCGTCTTTCCCCCCCAAATAACTGCCTTCGACGCTATAGAGCGCATTCCCCACTGCGTCATTCACTTGTAACGCAGCCCAAGACAAAACCAACGGTGCGCCGGTTTCGTTCCGTCAGGCGGCGGCGATGACTGTCTCACGCACCGGGTCGTAATTCAAAACCGGCGCCAGCCAGCGTTCAGCTTCGGCGACAGACCAGCCTTTGCGCCGCGCATAATCTTCGACCTGATCGCGCTCAACTCTGCCGACGCCGAAATAGTGGCTGGCGGGATTGGCGAAATACAGTCCTGAGACGGATGACCCGGGCCACATGGCATAGCTCTCAGTCAGCGAAATGCCGGTCGCGGTCTCGACGTCCATGAGTCGCCACAGCGTGGCTTTTTCGGTGTGATCGGGCTGCGCTGGATAGCCGGGAGCCGGGCGGATGCCTGAATACTTTTCAACGATCAGGTCGTCAGGGGTGAGCGTTTCATTGCGCGCGTACCCCCACAACTCGCGGCGAACACGCTCGTGCATGGCTTCGGCGAACGCTTCGGCCAGCCGGTCGCACAGGGCTTTCGCCAGAATGCGCGTGTAGTCGTCGGTTTTTTTGATGTGACGTTCGATGGCGTCTTCCTCGCCGAGCCCGGTGGTTACGGCGAAGCCGCCGAGATAATCGGCAACACCTGAATCCTTTGGAGCAATGAAATCGGCGAGCGCCGCATGCGCCCGATTGCGCGACGGATCGCGGGCGATCTGCTGGCGCAGCGTATGCAGTGTCGCGAGCTTCGAGTTTCGTGGTTCGCCGGTATAGAGTTCGATGTCGTCGCCGATACTGTTGGCTGGCCAGAAGCCGACGACACCATTGGCCGTCACCCACGTCTCGGCCACCATGCGGCGAAGCAACTCCTGCGCGTCCTCGAACAGTTTCTTGGCTTCAGCTCCGACCTTGTTGTCGGAGAGAATTTGCGGATAGCGCCCCGCCAGCTCCCAGGTTTGGAAGAACGGCGTCCAATCGATGTAGCGCACCAGCGTCGCCAGATCGTAGTTGGCGAACGATCGGACCCCAAGGAATGAGGGTTTGACCGGCTTGGCCGTTTTCCAGTCGATCGCGAATTTGTTGTCGCGCGCCGAGCGGATCGTGATGCGATGTTTGCGAGCCTCGTTCGCGAGATGCGCGTCGCGCACCTTGGTATATTCGGCTTTGATGCCGGCGATATAGGGCTCGCACTCCGTCTCGGACAGCAGCTTCGATACGACGCCCACCGCGCGGCTGGCGTCGAGCACGTAGATGGTTTGGCCGAGCCGGTAATTCGGATTGATCTTGACGGCGGTATGGACCTTGCTCGTCGTGGCGCCGCCAATCAGCAGCGGGCACGAAAATCCGTGCCGTTCCATTTCGGCGGCGACGAAGCACATCTCGTCGAGCGACGGCGTAATCAAACCCGACAAACCGATCATGTCGACGTTCTCGCGCTTGGCCACCTCTAGAATTTTGGCGGCCGGCACCATGACGCCGAGATCGATGACTTCATAGTTGTTGCACTGGAGCACGACGCCGACGATGTTTTTGCCGATGTCGTGGACATCGCCTTTCACCGTCGCCATCAGAATTTTTCCCGCCGCCGGACGCTGATCGAGACCCGACAGTTTCTTTTCGGCTTCGAGGTAGGGTTGCAGATACGCGACCGCTTGCTTCATCACGCGGGCACTCTTGACGACCTGCGGCAGAAACATTTTGCCGGCTCCAAACAGATCGCCAACGACATTCATGCCGACCATCAGCGGGCCTTCGATGACGTGCAGCGGTTTATCGGCCTGCTGGCGGGCTTCTTCCGTATCGAGCTCGATGAAATCGGTGATGCCGTGCACGAGCGCATGGGTCAGCCGTTCCTGGACCGGCGCCTCGCGCCACGTCAGATCCTTCTCCTTGCTTTTCGCGCCGCTGCCGTCACCTTTGAATTTCGGTGCCGCGTCGAGCAAGCGATCGGTCGCATCATTGCGACGATTGAGGATCACGTCCTCGCAAAGCTCCCGCAACTCAGTGGGAATGTCATCATACAGCGCCAGCTGGCCCGCGTTGACGATGCCCATATCCATGCCGGCTTGAATGGCGTGATACAGAAAAACCGAATGCATGGCTTCACGCACCGGCTCATTGCCTCGAAACGCGAACGACAGGTTCGAGACGCCGCCGGAAATATGCACCAGCGGCATCGCGTGTTTGATGCGGCGCGCGGCTTCGATAAAGGCGATGCCGTAGCCATTGTGATCTTCGATGCCGGTGGCGACGGCAAAGATATTCGGATCGAAGATGATGTCTTCCGGCGGAAATCCGATGTCTTGCGTCAGCAGTTTGTAGGCGCGTTTGCAGATATCGACTTTGCGGTCGACGGTGTCGGCTTGTCCCTGCTCATCGAACGCCATGACGACGACGGCCGCGCCATAGCGCAAGACTTTGCGGGCCTGCTCCAGGAATGGCCCCTCGCCTTCTTTCATCGAAATTGAATTGACGACAGCCTTGCCCTGCACGCATTTGAGACCGGCTTCGATGACGGTCCACTTCGATGAATCGATCATGATCGGCACGCGGCTGATGTCGGGCTCTGAAGCAATCAGATTGAGGAACGTCGTCATCGCGCGCTCGGAATCGAGCAGCCCCTCGTCCATGTTGACGTCGAGGATCTGCGCACCGGCCTCGACCTGCTGGCGCGCGACCGCGAGTGCGCCGGCATAGTCGTTCTGCTCGATCAGCTTGCGGAACTTGGCCGAGCCGGTGACGTTGGTGCGCTCACCAACATTGATGAAGGCACTCGCCGCGCTGCTAACACTCTCGATGGTATTTTCTTGGCCGTTCGTTTCAGTGTTTGAGGTCATTGCTGTTGATTATCCATGCACGAACGGTTCGAGGCCGGAGAGGCGAAGCTTGGGGGCGATTTTTGTCACCTGACGCGGACGGTTGTGGCTGGCGTGCTCGGCGATGTGGGCGATGTGATCGGGCGTCGATCCGCAGCAGCCGCCGATGATGTTGATCAAGCCATCGACCATCCAGGGCTCAACTTTGCAGGCCATCTCGGGACCTGTCTCATCGTATTCGCCCATTGCGTTCGGCAGACCGGCGTTGGGATAAGCTGAAATGCGCGCGTCGGCGACGTGCGCCAATTCTGCGATGTAAGGCTGCATCAATTCAGCGCCGAGCGCGCAGTTGAGGCCGACCGAAAACGGCTGGAGATGGCGCATCGAATACCAGAACGCTTCGGCCGTTTGGCCCGATAACGTGCGCCCGGAGCGGTCGGTGATGGTGCCGGAAATCATGATCGGCAGTTCAACGCCGGTGGCGTCGAAAGCTTCGAGCGTGGCGAAGCCCGCCGCCTTGGCGTTCAACGTATCGAAGATGGTTTCGATCAGAATGATGTCGCTGCCGCCTTCGATCAAACCGACGACCTGATCCTTATAAGCCGCGCGAAGTTCATCGAACGAGACGTTGCGATAGCCGGGATTGTTGACGTCGGGAGAGATCGACGCCGTGCGGTTGGTCGGGCCGACAGCACCGGCGACGAAGCGCGGTTTTTCCGGCGTCAGCTTGTTGAATTTATCGCAGGCAGCGCGCGCCAGCTTTGCCGCCGCGACGTTCATCTCGACGGCCAGCTCTTCCATGCCGTAGTCGGCCATCGAGATCACCTGGGCGCTGAAGGTGTTGGTTTCGATGATATCAGCACCCGCGGCGAGGTATTGCTCGTGGACATCTTGGATCATCGCCGGCTGAGTCAAAACGAGCAGTTCGTTGTTGCCCTTGACGTCACGATGCCAATCCTTGAAGCGCGCGCCGCGATAATCCTCCTCCGTCGGCTTGTGCCGCTGGATCATGGTGCCCATGGCGCCATCGATGATCAGGATGCGTTCGCTGGCGGCTTTCTCTAGCGCCGCCCAACTCGATTTACGCGCCATGGTTTATCCTCGTGAGATGAAGTGCGACAGGCATCAGGCGGCATCCGCCTTCGGCAAGCGCACCGGGCGCAAACCGAGCAGATGGCAGATCGCATAAGCCAGGTCGGCGCGGTTCAGCGAATAGAAATGAAATTTCTTGATACCCTCATCGACCAGATCCATCACCTGCTCCGTTGCCACCGCCGCGGCAACCAGATGCGTCGTGACGGGATCATCATCGAGCCCTTCAAACCGGCGCGCCATCCATGACGGCACGCTGGCGCCGGCGCGCTGCGCGAAACCGGCGACTTGCTTGAAATTATGGATCGGCACGATCCCCGGCATGATCGGCACCCAAATGCCCGCCGCGCGCGCCCGCTCGAGATAGCGCAGGAAGTGGCCGTTATCGAAGCCGAACTGCGTAATGATACGGTCAGCGCCCGCATCGACCTTGGCTTTTAAATTTTCAATATCGAGGTCGAGGGAAAGGCTTTCTGGATGTTTTTCCGGATAGCCGGCAACCGACACTTCGAACGGCGCGATGGCTTTCAGACCGGCGGTCAGTTCAGCGGCATTGGCGTAGCCGCCGGGATGAGGGGTGTAGCGCGAGCCTGGTCCTTCCGGCGGATCGCCGCGCAGCGCCACGATGTGGCGCACGCCGGCATCCCAATAGGCTTTGGCGACGGCATTCACTTCAGCTTTGGTGGCGTTGACGCACGTCAAATGCGCCGCCGGTTTCAATTCGGTTTCGCGGATCAGACGACTGACGGTGGCGTGAGTGCGCTCGCGCGTTGACCCACCGGCGCCATAGGTGACCGAGACGAACTCAGGCCGCAGCGGCGCCAAGCGGGTGATCGATTGCCACAACGTGTCTTCCATTTTCGGCGTCTTCGGCGGAAAGAATTCAAACGACACCATGATGTCGCCGGCGCCCAGCAGCTTACTTTTGCGTTCGATCGTGCGTGCCATCACCGGGCCTCCTCGTATTTTCCAGCGCCGCGTCCCGCGCGCTGTGCTCGGCCCTGATTTGAATCAGCGGACGAGATCTGCTGGCTGGTCTGCGCCACGGAATTTCGCGGGGCATCGGGCCGCTCGGCGAGCCACAACGTAACAGTGAGCTTGTCGGCACCGTCCGTCGCCACAGGCCCGAGATCGCGCACCAGCTTCGGCGTCAATCCCGCGTCGCGCAGCCAGCCTTTGACCTGATCGTGCGAAAACCCGAGCCGCTCGTGTGCTTCAGCATCACGCAGAAACTCGAGATCATGCGGCGCGAAATCGACGATGAGCAACCGCCCGCCGGGCGCCAGCACCCGGGCTGCCTCGCGAATGGCCAGGCCCGGGTCCGACAGAAAATGCAGAACCTGATGCATGACGATCGCGTCGGCCTGACGGTCGGCGAGCGAGAGCGCGTAGATATCACCGTGGCGGACTTGGGCGTGCGTGCGGCCGCCGTGAAGAAGCTTGGCGCGGGCGTAGGCGAGCATCGCCTGGTTGACGTCGATGCCGAGACCGCGGGTGTAGCGGTCGGCGAACAGGTCGAGCGCCCGGCCGGTTCCAGTGCCCAGGTCGACGAAGAATTTGAAAGGCCCGGGGCCGATGGCATCCTGCATCGCCATCTCGACGTCGCGCTCGGCGACGTGCAGCGTGCGGATGCGATCCCAATCGGCAGCGTGGGCTTCAAAGAACGCCTGCGCACTCGATTCGCGCTCGCGCTTCAATGCGTCGGCACGCTCCCGGTCGCGGCGCATTTGAGCGTCGCGCGCATCGACGTCGGCGATGAGCCGTAATGCCAAGCGGCCGCCGGGCTGACGGTCGGAGATATGAAAATACACCCAGCTACCTTCGCGAAAGCGTTCAACGAGACCCGCCTCGGTGAGCAACTTCAGATGCCGGCTGATGCGCGGCTGGCTTTGGCCAAGGATCAGCGTCAGATCCTTGACGTTGAGTTCGCCAGCGGCCAGCAGCATCAAAATGCGCAATCGCGTCGGCTCGGCCGCCGATTTGAGGGCGGCCACGAGATCATCGACGGTGAGCGAGGCACTATGGTCCATGCGCCATAGATATAAACATATCTTTATGTGTCAAGCGCGAAAATCAGGCGTTTCGAGTTTACCCACCGCAGCCACTGCGATCGGGCATCACGGACCCAAAGACTGAGTGTCATCGACCGCACGGTTTTGTGTGTCACGGTCAACCGGCGCTTAACCGGCCGTTAGCTGTGATCGGGCTAGGCTTCGCGACAAAGTGGCTTTTGAGGCTTGAGCGTATGTGGCCAAGTGTGTTTGACGGCACATTCGATTGTGTCGAGACCAGCATCTCCCGCGATGGCCTGCGCTTGTCGTCGAGCCAAAACAACAGCATCGGTGCTCGGCTGCCGGGCGTCGCATTGATGGCGATTTTGGCGGCTTTCATCGTCGGACCGCAGATTGCGCTCGCCGGTTATGCATTGACCGATCCTCTGACGCGCAACACCATCACGCAACACCCGGTCGTCGCCCTGCAACTCGCGTTGGCCCTGGTTTTCTGGGTTGGGCTGGTGGTGTGGCCGTTGCGCTTGGGCCTTGCCCGGTTTTCGAGGCGGCGCACCGTGACGATCGCGCATCAAACGGTCAGGGTCGCCGACGCATCGGCGTGGTCTGCGGCAACCTGGACGGTGCCGCTATCGGACTACCTGGGGCTGGCGCAACACATCAAAAGTTCGCTCTCGGGCATTACCCATCAAATCGTCTTGGTCCATCCCCAGCGCAAATTTAGCCTCGTTCTACACGCGTCCGAACGGTGCTCGCTCGTCGACATTGATCGCCTTGCGTTGCAGCTTGGATTACCGATTATTGCCGCGAGCGAAATATACCGCACCCGCCGCGCGACCATAGCCAATTTCAATGCCGTCCTACCCCTCCGAACGTTGCTTGATGCCACGCCGTGAAGTGGCGTTGGCATCTACCGTCCTGGCGGGCATTGTTTTGACCAAATTGACGGGCCTCTACGGCGAGGCAGACTTGTCTGAAGACGCCAAGAGTTGCACAGTCGACCAATATCAAAGTCGCCGGAACCGAACAGTCGAGAAGAGGCCTGAAATGCGAGGGACGATTATGCAGGGTGGGCGCGTAGCATACCGGAGCAAGTGCGGCAGCCGCCTTCGTGTGGGCTTAGCGGTGTGCATCGCCATGCTGGCGCATTCACCAGCGTTTGCCGAGGCGCCAGGTGCCTACATGCAACGGGTTATGAATGAGCTTGTCGCGGCTCAACGCGCCGGCACGGTGACGGCTTTCAGCTCGGTTTTGCGTAAACACATGGATGTGCAGTCGATTGGGCTGCGCGCACTCGGGCCGCACGCCAGCGCGCTGCCGAAGCCCGATCGTCCGAGCTATTACAGCGCCATGATCAACTTCATCGGCAAATACGCGGCAAAGGAATCGCCGAAGTATCGTGTGACTGCGGCCGTCGTTACGGGCCAAAGTGCCGAGAGCGCGGGCGGCGCCACGGTCGACACCAACATCTCCGTTGATGGCAGCCCCTATGATGTGCGCTGGAATCTTGTGCGAACGGGCCAGAGCTTCAAGGTTCGTGATGCCCAAGTGCTCGGCTTCTGGGTGTCGTCGTCACTCGATACGCTGTTTCAGAATTATATCACCGAGAACGGCAATAACCCGCGCGCCCTCGTCGTCGCGCTCAATCGCTACTAGAAGCTTGCGACGTTGCGGCATCTAAAATTTAAGAGATGCGAAGTTATGAAGGCCTGGGCGCACCTTGTGCCCAGGCTTTTTTGCGGCGTCGTCATGGCGACTTCATGCACCAAACGAAAACGCAATTGAAGCCGCTCGTCATTTTCGATTGAGGCGATTCTCCAACCACGTCGCCTCATTCGCGGCGGCTGGCCGGCCCACGCTGACGTGATCCCGCCAGCATCTTGATGATGGGTCAGCGCCGCCTACATCAGCTGTCATCAAAGCAATATGAGGAGACGCCGATGACTTTCATTCGATCGACCGCGACGGCTGCGGTCGCCGCCGCCGTACTGAGCGTAAGCGCTTTTTCCAGCCTCGCAGAGGTTGCGCCGTCGGGCGACACTCCAGTGACGGTCGAAACGGTACCGGCACCCGTCGCTGTATCGCCGCCAGACGCAGCACCGCAGGCTGACGCCGCTGCCGCGACATCCGCCGGACAGTTGACGTCCAAGGACCTGCCGATCGGCAGCGCCGTTTTCGGCAATGATGGGCAACAGATTGGTGAGATCAACCGGGTCACGTCGGAGCCGTCCGGGACTGTTACTGAGATCCAGGTTACGACCGGCGGCAAAGCCGGCCTGAACGCCGACGTTGTCGCTATTCCTGCGGAAAAAATCGGTGCGGTCGGCGACGGTGTTAAGCTGACGCTGAGTTCTCAAGAAGCGAAGTCTTTGCCGGTCCTCGACAACGGCAACGGCTAAGTGCCAATTGATCATCAACGCACGACGCCGCGTTCCATAAATCGGAGCGCGGCGTTCTTACTATTCGGTGTCCCGCTATGGTTTCGCTGACGGCGCAGCAGGTGCAGCCGTAGCCTCTGTGCTGCCGACAGATTTGCCGTTGGTCGAATACAACGGCAACGTTCCTTCCTGAAAGGCGCGGGCGTCGAAGTATCGTAGTTCGCTTTCGAACGTCACCGTTGTCGGGGCTGCGGCGGTCAGCGTGCCGGCCGGCAGCCAGCCGTTCGACGGCGCCTCATCAAGCGTCAACTTGAAACGAAACTTACCCGGTTCGGTGATGAGCTGATTGGGCTTTTCTTCAGGCGTCAGCGTGTAAAACAAGATGGTTTCGGTGCGGCTGTCTTTGCCAGCAAGTGAGATTGGTGCAAACGGTGCATAAGCGCCGGATCGCGTTTTCTCCATCGTCCACCGGCCAAAATCAGCGGCGTAAAAACGCTTCGTTTCATTGGTCTTGAGATTGGTCGCGGCGAGCGATATCGACAAAACCGTTCCGGTCCGGCCACCCTCGTTGGTCAAAGTGACCGGTATCGCAAAGACGTCGAAGTTGTTGTTGTAGGGCGCGGTGTATTGAATGACCGGCGGCACGAACGCCTGGATGTCTGCGGACTTCAGCGAACTGTCCCAAAGGCTATAGCCTGAAAACATCAGCGCCAGTGCCGAGACCACGGCGGTGGTATGACCGCCGCGCTCGTGGCGTGCGGCATCGATGGCGATATCGGACGGGCCGGAGCCCGGCAGGTGGCCGCCGCCATTGGGCGTGTTCCGCTGTGCCATAGCTAATCCCTACTGTGAGCCCCCGCTCACTGCGATATCGCGCAGGCGGAGTTTAAGTCGTCAAGTCTCAATCCTCGCACAACGCGGGCGAGCGGCCGACCGCCGCTAGGATCACGCCGCAGGCTCCATATAAAAATTGATGTCGCAACCACGCGAAGGCAGCCGGAGCGGTCTTCCAACTGTCGCTGGGACGTGGTTCATAGCCCGATGCTCGAAACATCGATGATCCCTGACCAACAGCACCTGCGCCGCGTGCAGTTTGTTCGAAAAGCCGCACTCGCCGCTGGCATACTGATCGCCCTCATCGGGCTGTCCGTGACGGATTCGATTTGGCGATTGAAGGCACCGTTTATCTACGACGCCATTGAACACATCGGCGTGCTGCTGATTTTGCTGTGTATCTGCGGGCGGACGTGGAGCACGCTGTACATCGGCGCCCGCAAGAAGAGCGAGTTGGTGACGATCGGGCCGTATTCGATCGTGCGTAATCCGCTGTACGTGTTCACGCTAATCGGCGCGTTCGGGATCGGTGCGCAGTTTGCCAGTTTGGCCGTGGCAGTTGCCATGACGCTTGCGGCGGCGGCGGTGTTTCGAACGGTGGTCGCGCGCGAGGAAGCGTTTTTGGCGGCGGCGTTCCCCGCACCGTGGAAAGTTTATACCGCGAGGGTTGCCCGGTTCATGCCACGTCCATCACTGTGGCGCGATACCGACGCTCTCACGATCAAGCCGTCGCTCGTGGTCCGAACGTTTTTCGACGCCTGTCTCTTCGCAATCGCCATTCCGGCGGCAGAACTCATTGAAACGGCCCAGGCGCACGGCGTTCTGCCGGTGCTGGCTCTGGTGCCGTAACGAAAATTACGCCCTCTCAAAGCGTTTGAACTTGATGCGATGCGGCTCAACCGATTGATCGCCAAGGCGGCGCTTTTTATCCTCTTCATAGTCGGCGAAATTGCCTTCGAACCATTCGACGTGGCTGTCACCTTCGAAGGCGAGAATGTGCGTTGCCAGGCGGTCGAGGAAGAAGCGGTCATGCGAGATGACCACGGCGCAACCGGGGAATTTTTCGAGCGCAAGTTCGAGCGCGCCGAGGGTCTCGGTATCGAGATCGTTGGTCGGCTCGTCGAGAAGCAGAAGGTTGCCGCCCTCTTTCAGCATCTTGGCCAGATGCACGCGGTTGCGCTCGCCGCCCGATAGCAGCCCGACCTTCTTTTGCTGATCGGCGCCCTTGAAGTTGAACCAGCCGCAATAGGCGCGGCTCGGCATTTCCTTCTTGTCGCCGATGCGCATCATGTCGAGACCACCGGAGATCTCCTCCCACACCGTCTTGCTCGGGTCGAGGTGATCGCGACTTTGGTCGACGTAGGAAAGTTTGACTGTGTCGCCGAGACGGATCGTGCCCTGATCCGGCTTCTCGACGCCGGTCAGCATCTTGAACAACGTCGTCTTGCCGGCGCCGTTCGGACCGATAACGCCGACGATGCCACCCGGCGGCAGTTTGAACGAGAGATCGTCGATCAGCAGGCGATCGGTGAATGCTTTGGTGACGCCCTCGACTTCGACGACAACGCCGCCGAGACGCGGGCCGGGCGTGATCGAGAACGTGGCTTTGCCGACTTCCTCGCGGCCGGCTTCCTCGACCAGCTTGTCGTATGCCGAGACGCGCGCCTTTGATTTGGCCTGACGCGCTTTCGGTGACGCCCTGATCCATTCGAGTTCGCGCGCCATCGCCTTGGTGCGGCTTTCTTCCTGGCTGGCTTCGACTTCCTGCCGCTTTGCCTTCTGTTCGAGCCAGCTCGAATAGTTGCCCTTGTAGGGCACGCCTTGGCCGCGATCGAGTTCGAGGGTCCAGTCCGTCAAGTTGTCGAGGAAATAGCGGTCATGCGTGACGAGGATCACGCAGCCTTCGTAGTCCTTTAGGTAGCGTTCGAGCCACGCGACGCTTTCGGCATCGAGATGGTTGGTCGGCTCATCGAGCAGCAGAATGTCGGGTTTGGCGAGGAGCAGCCGTGTGAGTGCGACCCGACGCTTTTCACCGCCTGAAAGTTTTTCGACGGAGCTATCGCCCGGCGGACAGCGGAGTGCGTCGAGCGCCTGCTCGACTTGCGCATCAAGGTCCCACAAATTTTGCGCGTCGATCTGATCTTGCAGCGCTGTCATTTCGTCGGCGGTTTCATCGGTGTAATTGGAAGCGATCTCGTTGTAGCGGTCGACGATGGCTTTCTTTTCGGCAACGCCTTCCATCGCATTGCCGAGCACGTCCTTCGCCGGATCGAGCTGCGGCTCCTGCGCCAGATAACCAACTTTGATGCCGGCGGCCGGTTTGGCTTCACCGATAAAGTCGTCGACCGTGCCGGCCATTATTTTCAGCAGCGTCGATTTACCGGCTCCGTTGAGCCCGACGACGCCGATCTTGGCGCCCGGCAGAAACGACAGCGAAACGTCTTTCAGCACTGTCTTGCCGCCGGGGTAAGTCTTGGAGAGTTTATGCATGTGGTAGACGTACTGGTGGGCTGCAGCCATTGCGGGCGCCTTTCAAAGCGTGAGCTTGGGATTTGCGGATTATCTAGCCCATCGGGCGCTGCGGCTCAATGGCGGCTATTGCGCCTGGAGAGCTGCCAAGTCGCATCGACAATGAAGGTGTAGCGATGACACATGCGGCACGATCCACCAACGCAGCGAAATCCGAGGCTACCGCCTGCGCCATCAGCGGCAAACCGGTCGCGCGGAAGGATCTCGTCCGCCTTGACACGGTGCGCCCGAACCTGATCGCGCGGATTCTGCAAGACCATCCCGGCATCGCCGACGATGCGCTGATTTCGACGAAGGAGCTCGCGCGGTTTCGATCGCTTTACGTCCAGGACTTGCTGCGCGAAGAAAGCGGCGAGTTGAGCGAGATCGATCGCGACGTGGCCGAAAGCCTCGCAACCCAGCAAACGCTGTCTGAAAACATCGAG
The DNA here is from genome assembly GCA_021732485.1 of Hyphomicrobium sp. GTDB lineage: Bacteria > Pseudomonadota > Alphaproteobacteria > Rhizobiales > Hyphomicrobiaceae > Hyphomicrobium_B. The sequence continues at coordinate 90,431 of JAKFUV010000008.1, read as the reverse complement.
GAAGGCTACACCGAAAGCCGCACGATCGGCGATCGGCTGGCCGACGGCCTCGCGAGCTTTGGTGGCAGCTGGACTTTTCTCAGCAGCTTCGCGGTGTTTCTCGCTATCTGGATGTTGATCAACGTCGCGCGCGGCGTCACCGCCTTCGATCCCTATCCATTTATTCTGCTGAACCTCATCCTCTCCACCATCGCCGCCATCCAAGCGCCGATCATCATGATGAGTCAGCGACGCCAAGAAGCTAAAGACCGCCTGCGGTCACTAAATGATTATCGCGTGAACCTGAAAGCCGAACTCGAGATTCGTCACCTGCACGAAAAGATCGATCACCTGATCAACAACCAGTGGCAGCGGCTCGCCGAAATCCAGCAGTTGCAGTTGGAAATGATGGCCGAAAAGCAAAAATGATCGGCGCGCTCGGCCGCACGGCTACCACGCCGGATTTTTGACGCCGGTGAAAAAATAGACGCCGAGCCCGATCGTGAACACGAGCCATCCCCACAGCACGTGCTCGAACCACACCGCCCAGAAGGCGCGCGTGCGCTCGTAGCGCCAGGCGAACAGCATGCCGGTGACGACGGTACCGCCAACGGCGATCCAGTTGCGAAAAAGCGCGTGGCCCAAGCCAAACACCAAGCCATTGACGACGATCAACAGCACGCGGTTGGAAAACAACGGTCCATAGCGATGGAAAAAGAAGACGCGATAAACGAACTCTTGTGCCAGCACCGATGTGAACGGATACAGCGCCATGATTTTGAGCCATTTCCCTGGCCGTTCTGAGGCGAGCGCGAACAGCCGTTCCGGCATGGCGACGGTGACCAGGCCGGCAACGATGACGGCGCCGGTCGCGAACACGATCAGGATCGAGCGGACGGTCGGCCATGAGATGCCGCGCAGCAGTTCGCGCCGCAGGCGAAACGTCGGGTCGAAAAACAGAAACGCGATGATGCCGAGCAGCACCGGTGGCAAGGCGTAAAACAGCGGCACATGATAGGTGTAGACCGCGTGACGCATCAAAAGCGGCGCGACGACAAAGAGCACTCCGAGTTCGCCGATCAGCCACCAGCGGCGTTGATCCGACGGCGCAGCGATGTCCCGGCGGCGCGGCAGTGATCCTCCGGCGGCAAAGCCATCGGCGCGTGCAACGGCCCGCGAGCCGGCTGGAAACTGCGCCGCGAGAGAAGCCGTGCGGGTGGTGGTCGTCGCATTGATCGTCACGTGTGATGCACCAGGCCGGGAAGAATGTGTGATCGGATCGTCCACCGCCGGATAATTTCCTCGGCGATCGTCGCGGCGGAATCAAGGGGCACGTAGCTCCACGCAGCCAGGGGCCCTGTACTGTGTTCGAGGGGGCGGGTGACGCCCGCTTCCCGCAAACTGGCATGGAAGCGGTCGAATTTCGGGCTTGTTCCTGACGGTGTAAAAACGTGAATCGGCCGGCCGGTCGCTGCGGCTTCGCACGTCATGTTGACGCTGTCGGCGGTGACGACGAAGGCATCGGCGTTTGCGAGAAACGCTGGATAGGGATTGTCGCCGGTACCGTCCCAGACGATCCGCGCGGCGTCCGACGTGGCGTCTGCAATGGCGTGCATCATCGCCGCCGGCGTTCGCCGCGACGGCGTAATCATCAAACCCGCGCCGCTTTCCCCGATGGCTCGCAGCGCAGCGCCGAGGTGGGCGACATCATCAGCGGCGTATTTGTAATCGCGGTTGGGACCGCCGATCAAAACGGCGACGCGCGGCTGCGGCAATGCCGAGATCGCGTCGGGCACTGATGCACGCAACCCGGCGAGCCGTTGCGGTGTAAAGGCGTGCGGCGACGTCGCCGTGGTGATCACATTCGGCCCGCGACGGCGATCGTGCTCCGGCACCCAGATCAGGTCAGCGCTCTTCGCGGCGGTTCTTGGATCGAGCAAGATGACGGTGAAAGTTGCGAGCCCAGCGCGGCGTTTCAGCGCTCGCACATACGGGATGGTCAGCCGGCCGGTCGCCAGTGCCAAGACGGGCCATGGCGGGCCGAACGGCGTCCCTGGCGCTGCGAACGTCTCGATCGGCGACACCGGGGCCCAAGGCGATGCCAGCTTGAACAACCCCGATGGGGCGACACGCTTGATGACCGGCGTCATACCCAGCGCTGCGGCAACGCCGAGGCATTGCATTTCGTGTCCGGCCTTGCCGTCGGAGATGATCCAGGCGGGGCGGCCCTCAAGGGTCCGCCGATCGGCTGTTTTGGCATCGTCGCTCATCGTCCGCTTTGTGGCCTTCCACTCGCGGACTGTCGAGAGCCCCGGGGGTCATCGGACCCTCTAGAAACGCAATAAACATGATGCGGCGACACGATTTGCGTTATGGTTGTTACCGACTTGACCCCGATCCGGCGAGGCCGCATGCCGCTTGAACTCGACGCCACGGACTGGCGCATCCTGAAAGAGTTGCAGGCCGATGGCCGCATGACCAACATCGCGCTGGCGACCAAAATCGGCCTCTCAGCTCCGCCGTGCTTGCGCCGTGTCCGGGCGCTGGAAGAAGCGGGCTTGATTGGCGGCTACGCAGCGCTGGTCGATGAAGAGGCGCTTGGCTTTCCGCTGACGGCGTTTGCCATGGTCCGGCTGCATAATCAGGCCGAAGCCGACCTGCGCGCCTTTGAAAACCGCGTGCTCGGCTGGCCCGTGGTGCGAGAGGCGCACATGCTCTCGGGCGAAAGTGACTTCATGCTGAAATGCGTCGGGCGGGACATCGCGTCGTTCCAGGAGTTTGTGCTGGGTGACCTGACGGCTGCGCCCAACGTCGCCAGCGTCAAAACCTATCTCACGATCCGGCGCGCTAAGCGTGAGCCGGGCGTGCCGATCAGCGTCGACGACAAACAGCGTTCATAGCGCCGTCTGGTCGCACCAGACCGTCGCCTCGCGTTCTGACCGCGTGACCGTCCGGTATCACCTCGCCCACAAATTGCTGACGATACGCATCGGCCAATGGACGCGGTCGTGACGTCTTTCATATGCTCGAAGCTAACAATAATAAAGGCGGGAGGTGTGTCACCTCCTTAGGGGGGCGTCGTCGTGTCGAACTTATCAGTGAAATTTTCCGCGCCGTGTCTGGTTATCGCAATCGGTCTCGCGCTGCTGTCAGGCACAGCCACCGCCGCCACCTATTATCACCCCGCCTTCGATACCAAAGGCAGCGGGTCGGTCTGCTATTTCCGAACCTATTCGGCGGCGTTCTTGAAGAAGAATCCGAATGTGAAACTGACGGCCATTTCGCTCGAGCGGCGCAGCAGTGTGTCAGACACGGTGCCGAACTCGAAAGCCCGCTTTGCACTGACGTTTCAGGCCACCACTAAAGAGGAAAATTACACGGCGATTGCGCTGTGCAAGGCGCAAGGCAGCACAGTCGCGTGCACTGTCGAAAACAAGGGTGGAACGTTCACGGTGGTGAAAGGCGGTAAAGGCGTCGTCATCAAAACCCGGCGCATCGCGATCGAAGGCTTCTACAAGAACCTTTTGATTGCTTCGGCAAAGGACAAGCCGACGCGATCGTTCACGCTCAACGGCAGCGGCAAGAAATCCTGCGAGGCTGTTTTCAACTGAAGCGATTTTCGACCGGCAAGTTGGTGACTATTTCCACTCGACCTTGAGCACTTCAAAGCTGCGCGACCCCTTTGGCGTCGTAACCTCGACGTTGTCGCCTTTCGATTTTCCGATCAGAGCGCGCGCAATCGGCGACGAGATCGAAATTTTGCCGTCGCGGAGATTGGCTTCAGTGTCGCCGACGATGGTGTACTTCACCTTGTCGCCGTTATCGTCGTCGGCCAGCGACACCGTAGCGCCAAACTTGATCGTTGCGCCCGACAGCTTCGAGGTGTCGATGACCTCAGCCCGGCTGATCTTGTCCTCAAGCTCGGCGACACGGGCTTCGTTCAGCCCCTGCTGTTCCTTGGCGGCGTGATATTCGGCGTTTTCCGAGAGGTCGCCGTGGGCGCGCGCTTCCGATATGGCGGCGATGATCCGCGGCCTCTCGACCGATTTCAGACGATATAGTTCCTCTTCCAGGCTCTTGTAGCCGGCGATCGTAACTGGAACCCGTTCCATCGACATAGCTCTGTCGTCTCCTAACGTCCGCAAAGATGAGCGGTAGCACTGTAACGCAAGACTAAGGGGTGGAGCGTCAGCGGTCGGCGCGCTGCGCGCCTCTCGCACTCTAAGTCGCCCGATACCGAACGCCCCGCTACCGAATGCCCCCGATACCGAAAGCCCCCGCTACCGACAGCGGTGAGCTTACTCGCCTCGTGCCACCATTCAACGGTGGATGAAGCTCTGCAGGGCAGCAACTTGCAACGTATCGGATTTCAAGGCCTTGATCGCGCGCGTCACCGCGACCGCCCCGGCTAAAGTAGTATAATATGGGACATGGTGAAGCAAGGCCGTGCGCCGGATGTCCTTGCTATCGGACAAAGCTTTCGAACCCTCGGTGGTGTTGAAAACCAGCGCAATATCGCCATTTTTGATCGCGTCGACGACGTGTGGACGGCCTTCCAAAACCTTGTTGACGGCTTCACAGGTAATGCCGTTTTGCTCTAAAAAGCGCTTGGTCCCGCGCGTTGCGATGACATTGAAACCCATGTCGGCCAGTTCGCGAACCGGGGCAACGATACGGGCCTTGTCGCCTTCCTTGACCGACACGAAAACGGTGCCGCCAGCCGGCAGTTTCTGACCGGCGCCCATCTGGCTCTTGCCAAAGGCCATGGCGAAATCGCGGTCGAGCCCCATGACTTCGCCGGTCGATCGCATTTCTGGGCCAAGGATCGGGTCAACGCCGAGGAAGCGGGCGAAGGGGAACACGGCTTCCTTGACGGCGATATGATCGTAGTCCGGCTTTTTAAGGTTGAACGATGCCAGCGATCGCCCGCCCATGATCTGCGCCGCAATGGAAGCAATCGGCAGGCCGATGACCTTGGCGACGAACGGCACGGTGCGGGACGCACGCGGGTTCACTTCAAGCACGTAGACGTGGCCGTCTTTGATGGCGAATTGAACATTCATGAGGCCGACAACGTTCAGCGCCAGCGCCAGTTCCCGCGTCTGGCGCTCAAGTTCGCCGATCATCTCCGCCGACAGCGAATACGGCGGCAGCGAGCAGGCGCTGTCACCTGAATGAATACCCGCCTCTTCGATGTGCTCCATGATGCCGGCGACGAACGTATCGCGGCCGTCCGACAGGCAATCGACATCGACTTCAACAGCGTCGGTCAAATAGCTGTCGATGAGCAGTGGGCGTTTGTCGGACACGATCAATTCCGACGGGCTGTCGAGCGTCGCCGACAACCGCGTGATGTAGCGATCGATCTCGGTGCCGTCGTGGACGATTTCCATGGCCCGTCCGCCGAGCACATACGATGGGCGAATGACAACCGGATAGCCGATGCGATCAGCGACCGCGCGAGCTTCTCCCGGTGTCTTGGCAATGCCGCTTTCGGGTTGCGAGAGCTTGAGTTTTTCAATCAGCGCTTTGAAGCGGTCGCGATCTTCGGCGAGGTCGATGGCGTCGGGCGAGGTGCCGAGGATGGGCACGCCCGCCGCCTCCAATGCACTTGCAAGTTTCAACGGCGTTTGGCCGCCGAACTGCACGATGACGCCTTTGACGTGGCCGTTGGCGCTCTCGACCCGAATGATTTCAAGAACGTCTTCGGCGGTCAGCGGCTCGAAAAATAGCCGGTCGGATGTGTCGTAGTCAGTCGATACGGTTTCGGGATTGCAGTTGACCATGATGGTCTCGAAGCCGGCCTTGGTCAGCGCAAAGCACGCATGGCAGCAGCAGTAATCGAACTCGATGCCCTGGCCGATGCGGTTGGGGCCGCCGCCGAGAATGACGATTTTTTCGCGCGCCGTGGGGACGGCTTCACACACCGGCGCGCTGACGAGCCCGGTCTCATAGGTCGAATACATGTACGGTGTCGGCGCTTCGAATTCAGCGGCGCACGTATCGATGCGCTTGTAGACCGGCATGACGCCGAGCTTTTGGCGCAGAGCGCGAACATCGCCTTCGCTCATACGAGCGAGTTTCGCAAGGCGGACATCCGAAAAGCCCATGGCCTTCAAATCGCGAAGCAACGCGGCCGACGTCGGCAAACCGTGCGCGATCACACGGGCTTCAGTATCGACGATCTCTTTGATGCGGGCGAGAAACCAAGGATCGATCTTCGAGTACTGATGGATTTCTTCAATCGAGAAATCATGCCGGAAAGCTTGCGCGACTTTCAAAAGGCGGTCGAAAGTCGGCCGCGAGACGGCGGCGCGGACAACGTTTTTATCGTCGCCCTGACCGAGCCCTTCGAGGTGCACATCGTCAAAGCCGGACAGCCCTGTTTCCATCGATCGCAAAGCTTTTTGCAGGCTTTCGGAAAATGTGCGGCCGATGCCCATGGCTTCGCCCACGGATTTCATGGCCGTCGTCAGCGTCGAATCCGCGCCTGGAAATTTCTCGAAGGCAAAGCGCGGGATTTTCACGACCACGTAATCGATGGTCGGTTCGAATGACGCCGGCATGGCGCCGTCGGTGATATCGTTGGCCAGTTCGTCGAGCGTGTAGCCGACGGCAAGTTTGGCCGCGACCTTGGCGATTGGAAATCCGGTTGCTTTGGACGCCAGCGCCGACGAGCGCGAGACGCGCGGGTTCATTTCAATGACGACCAAGCGTCCGTCGGCCGGGTTGACCGCGAACTGCACGTTCGAGCCGCCGGTTTCGACGCCGATTTCGCGCAGCACCGCAATCGAGGCATCGCGCATGATCTGGAATTCTTTGTCGGTCAGCGTGAGAGCCGGCGCGACCGTGATGCTGTCGCCGGTGTGGACGCCCATCGGATCGATATTCTCGATCGAACAGATGATGATGCAGTTGTCCGCCTTATCGCGGACGACTTCCATCTCGTATTCTTTCCACCCGAGCAGGCTCTCATCGATCAGGATCTGGCCGACGGGCGATGCATCAATGCCCGATCGAACGATCTGTTCGAACTCTTCACGGTTATACGCCACGCCGCCGCCAGTGCCGCCGAGCGTAAAGGCTGGGCGGATGATGGCCGGCAAGCCAACCTTATCGAGTGCGGCCATGGCTTCGGCGATGCCGGCCGCGCGATCGTAGCTGACGATCTGACCCTGGGCGTTGCGGATCGGGGTCGACGACGCGATGACCGCACGCGGGCTTTCGAGGCCGATGCGATCCATGGCTTCGCGAAACAATTTGCGGTCCTCGGCCTTGTCGATGGCTTCGGCCTTGGCGCCGATCAGTTCAACGCCGTACTGCGCCAGCACGCCCATCTCATTGAGGGCAAGCGCCGTGTTCAAGGCCGTCTGCCCGCCCATGGTCGGCAGCACCGCATCAGGGCGTTCCTTGGCGATGATCTTGGCGACAACGTCCGGCGTGATCGGCTCGATGTAGGTTGCATCAGCCAGGTCCGGATCGGTCATGATCGTCGCTGGATTGGAATTGACCAGGATGATCCGGTAGCCCTCGGCGCGCAGCGCTTTGCAGGCCTGGGTGCCGGAATAATCGAATTCACACGCCTGACCGATGACGATCGGACCTGCGCCAATGATGAGAATGGATTTGATGTCTGTGCGTTTGGGCATGAGCGCGCTTTTATTGCGCCTTGCCCCGTTTGGCTATAGCCCGCGACATCACTGCGCCGGTGAACGACCGGCACGCCGATCTATGACGGTCGAGCGACATCCGAACCAGCGGGCCGCACGCATGCGATCGTTGCGCAACCCAATTATTTCGGCGTTGCGGGTGTGGCTGCTGGATCAGCGGCTTTGACGTCGACTTTCGGCTGTTCGATTTTTAAATCTATCGGATATGAATACGTGGCCTGAAACAGCGGCTTGGTTTCGCGACCCGGCACGAGGAGCGCGTTGCTCAGTGGCAAGCCGGTCACCGCATCGACGTAGAACATGCGATAGGTTTCGTTTTTGACGACCGACTCTTTCGTCACTTCTTCCTGAAGCTTATATGACAGTGCGTCGCGACCGCCGATCTGCACTCGTCCTTTGCAGGCGTAGTTGCCGACGTCAGCCTGGTTTTCAACGACGTTCTCATACATCTGAGCTTTGAGCGTCTGTGTCACGTCATTGGGGAGATCTTGCCAGACCTCGCCACTCTTCGCCCAGGCCTTGTCACCGACAAGGACGATCTCAGATTTCTGGTTGGTCAGCGTCTGCACCACCTTCTGGTGCATCTTATCAGGCAGCACATAGTCGATTTCCATCGATGTGGGGCCGGTTTCGGTAATCATGTTGGTCGACAAGCGAAACCACGATGCGTTGCGCAGCTTTTTCAGCGCCGCAGCCACCTCGTCTCGGCACGGGTTGGCGTTCTGCTTGCTCGCATCCCCCGGCAAACCTTCGGGCAGTGGCGTGCCCGAAGGCGGCGCTTGCGCCAGTGCGGCGCTGGCACTCATCAGCACGGCGGCAAAACTCAAGAAGTGCGAACGCATGGTGGTTCCTTGCGGGTTATCAGCGAGAGCAGATGACATCGACGCGGCAATCTACTGGTGCGGTTTCTGCACCGGCGCGCCGACAGGGGCTTCGATCGTCAAATCCGCCGGATAGCTGTAGACGGCTTTCAGCACTGGCTCATCCTTACCGGCAAGCGCCGCCACCACGTTGTAGGCCGGCAACCCCGACGCTCGATCGACGTAGATCGTGCGCGCCATGGTCTTTGCCGGGTCAGCGCCAGCCGCAGCCGGATCAGCCGTGCGATAGGCAACGAAGTCTTTGCCCTCGAAAGCGACAGTGCCGAGGCACTCAAACGCACCGAGATTTTTCGGCGGGCCGACGGCGGTCGCGACTTCGGCGACAATCGACTGGGTGAATTGCGGAAGCAGTTCTTCAAACGCGCCGCTGGACCCGGCGAAAGCCCGGCTGCCGACCAACATGGTCTGCTGCTCGCCCGGCATGTGGGCGGCCTTCACGGTTTGCAGCATGCGATCGGGCGGCAAATAGTCGACCGTCATGTCGACCGGGCCCTCGGCACTCGGCTGGGTCATGGCCACGCGAAACGCCTTCGACGTGCGCTGCTTTTCGAAAGCGGCGGCAACATCCTTCGAGCAATCGGCAGCAAACGCTGGTCCAGCTGCGAGCAGCGGCAAAAGGGCGATAAGGGCGCGACGCATTCGATCCTCCGGTGAGCTTTTTGACGGCGTTATAGCGTGAGTTACGCAAACTCGGTGCTTAAAGTTCTGAAAGGTTAGAGCGATTGGATGGCCCGGCGTTCGACGGCGAACGACATCGCCTGCCCGGCCACCGCGCGACGCCCGTGACCGTGCCTCGCCGTCGCGCCTAGGGAGGACGCGGCGCAAATCACTTGGCCTTCCGGGCTTTCATTTGCTCGCACGGGTCAGGGCGATCGAACGACGGCGTAAACACGATGTAATCGGCGGCGGCTTTGCCATCGGGGTCGCGCGGCACGTAGGCCTCGGGGTCGGTGTTACCAGCCTCGACTTCGACCAGCATGACGGCGACGACTTTGCGGTCAGGTGTGCGCTGGCGGATGTACCACGGCACGCCACGGTCGGTTCGGGTATGGCCGTTGCCAGCGAACAGGATCGCGGCACCGTTGCTGTCGGCAGCCTTCAAGGTGACATCGGCGAGGTGGGCGTCGCGGTAGCGCTGCGCGAAGGCCATGCCGGTGAAGGCAGCCTTCGGCATCATGCCACAATGCGCGCCTTCGATTTCGGTGAGCGACGCATCATCGAGTTTGGCGCCGAGCGGGGTCGTGAGGCCGAGACGACGGCGCTCGTCCTCCGGCAGCTTGCTCTCGCCCCCCTTCGCGGTCTTCATGATCATCTCGCGCGTCACGTCGCCGGCGTAGATCGGCAGCTTATTGTCGAGCGCGGTTTGAAACAGCGGATCGTAGTTGTATCGCGACCAGTCGGAGGCATCCCAGGCGACGGCGCGTTTGAAGTCGGCCAATGTGGGGATATCTGTTGTCGCGGTGCTGCTCGCGTTGAAAGCCGACAGCGCGTCGGCTTTGTCGGCGTCGAGCTGTTCGAACACAACGCCCTGAGCGGCCTTCGACGGCCCGCGCATTGCGCCAGCCAACAGCGCGCGGATGCGATGATGATCGGGGTTGTCATGCATCTCGCCCATGACGACGACGGCGCCGCGCTCGGCAAGCGCGACCGCGAGTGTCCGGGCCATTTCGGAAAGCGCAGTCTGGTCGCCGCACGGCGTGCCGCGTTTGATCTCTGCTGGTGGCCAGGACCGGCCGTCGCGCAGCACCGTGCCAAGCAAGGGGTGCTGCGTGACCGTCCACGCGGACGTAATTTTCCCAGCCGTCGCGATGGACGGATCACCGGGATCGCACGCGTTGGCGGCGCTCGATAACGTGAGCACGGAAATCACGAACGATGCGGCGAGTTTGGTGAGCATAGCTGAGCCTACGGTCGCGACCTCACGGGCGATCATTGACCGCTCGCAGTTGGCAATTACCGCTCACGCTTGGCGGCGATGCCGTTTTGATCGCGCATCATATTGACGAAGCGTGTGAACAGATAATGGCTGTCCTGGGGACCGGGCGATGCCTCTGGGTGATGCTGGACGGAAAACACCGGGCGGCCATCGAGCTGTAAACCGCAGTTCGAGCCGTCAAACAGCGACACATGGGTTTCGACGACGCCTTTGGGCAGGCTACCTGAATCAACTGCGAAGCCGTGGTTCATCGACACGATCTCGACTTTGTTGGTCGTGTAATCCTTGACCGGATGATTGGCGCCGTGATGGCCCTGGTGCATCTTCTTGGTCGTGGCGCCGAGTGCGAGGCCGAGCATCTGATGGCCGAGGCAGATGCCGAAGGTCGGCAGGCCGCTTGCCACCAGCTTTTTGATTTCCGGCACCGCGTAGATCCCCGTCGCTGCCGGATCGCCGGGGCCGTTCGACAGAAAAACGCCGTCGGGTTTGCGCGCCAGCACGTCTTCGGCTTTTTCGGTCGCGGGTACGACCGTGACTTTGCATCCCGCCGAGACAAGGCAGCGCAGAATGTTGCGCTTCAAGCCGTAGTCGATGGCGACGACATGAAACTCGGGGTGCTCGTTGCGCTTAAAACCTTCGTTCCACAGCCAGCGCTGCTCGTCCCAAGTGTAGCTTTGTCCGCTCGTCACATCCGGCACGAGGTCGAGGCCGAGCAACCCAGGCCACGCCTTGGCGTCGGCTTTGAGTTTGTCGACATCGAACGTGCCTGACGGCTCATGCGCGATGACGCCGTTCGGCATGCCCTTGTCGCGAATGCGCGCGGTGAGTGCTCGGGTATCGACACCGGCGATGCCGACGATGCCGCGGGCTTTCAGCCAGCCATCGAGATGCTCGGCGGCGCGATAATTCGACGGCTCGGTGATGGCGGCGCGCAGAATGCATCCACGCACGCCCGAGCGGGCCGCGAGGTTTGAGGTTTCGCTATCCTCGCTGTTGGCGCCGACATTGCCGATGTGCGGAAACGTGAACGTAATGATCTGCCCGGCGTAGGACGGATCGGTCAGAATTTCCTGATAGCCGGTGATCGCCGTATTGAAACAGACTTCGCCGACGGCCGATCCGACAGCGCCAAGGCCGACACCGGAAATCACCGCGCCATCGTCAAGCACGAGCCGCGCCGTCAGCAGTGTTTCAGACCAGGGCGCGGGCGTGCTCATGCGTCAGGGTTCCGTTCAGCGGGCGGGGCGTGCGGGGAGAAGCGCGAAAGTGCGCGGAACCTAGGGGAACCCTGGGAAGCGGTCAATTGCTCGCGCCCACTACGCGGCCAGGTGCGGCCACAAGAACAGATGCTGCCGTTGCGGCTCACGCTGAAGGCTCCTACACCACCTGTCACACGATTGAGGAGGCCCCAATGCGCGCGACAATCTCCAGCGACTTGAAAACGGCGATGAAGAGCGGCGACAAACCGAAAGTGCAAACGCTGCGTCTGATCAACGCGGCGATCCAGTCGGCCGAGATCGAAGCCAAGACGACGATCGATGACGCAGCCGTCATCACCGTCATGACCAAGATGGTCAAGCAGCGTCGCGATTCGATCGAGCAATACACCAACGGCAACCGGCCCGACCTCGCGGCCATCGAGCAGGCTGAGATCGCCATCATTGAAACCTATCTGCCAAAGCAGATGGACATGGCAGAAACCGAGGCCGCGATCAAAGCTGCCATCGCCGAGACGGGCGCCGCGTCGGCGAAGGACATGGGCAAGGTGATGGGCGTGCTCAAAGCCAAGTATGCGGGCAAAATGGATTTTCAAAAAGCCAGCGCCGCCGTCAAAGCCGCACTCGGGTAACGAAATGGCGGCGCGGGCCGTCTTCTAACCGGGGCTTGCGACGGCCGTCTTGGACGTCGCTGAAACACAATGGTTCAGCGATACCAACGCCGTCGTTTCGCTGTTCCAGGTGACGCAAGCTCACGACGACACGGACTGGTGTGTTTCGCTGATCGGCCTGCCTCTCTGACCGGCGTGCCTGTGGATAGCGGGCACGGATGGAGCGCGTGCCACAGGTGGGACAGCCGATGAGCGCGCGAATCAAATATGCAGATCGTGCAGCGTGCGCGTTCGATTCGTTCTCCGTTTGACCGAGGCCACGCAGGCGTATGCGCTTTAGCCCGAACTTTCTCGATGAAATCCGAGCAAGGCTGCCGGTCAGCCAGGTTGTCGGCCGCAAAGTCGCGCTGAAAAAATCCGGCCGCGAATTTCGCGGGCTATCGCCGTTCAAGGTCGAGAAATCGCCGTCGTTCTTCGTCAACGACCAAAAAGGTTTTTATCATTGCTTCGCGTCCGGCGAACACGGCGATATTTTTACGTTCGTGATGAAAACCGAAGGCCTCGAATTTCCCGAAGCGGTCGAACGTTTGGCGACGGAAGCCGGCCTTGAAATGCCAAAGCAGGCCGAGCGAAGCGTCGAGCAGGACGATCAGCGCGAGCGACTGTACAAATTACTCGAAGCCTCGGCGCGGTTTTTTGAGCACGCCTTGGCGTCGCCGGCCGGACTCGATGCGCGACGTTACGTCGAGCGGCGCGGATTACGAGCCGAGACGCTCCAATCCTTCCGCATCGGCTTTGCGCCGAACGGTCGCGGCGCCTTGCGCGAACACCTCAAAGCGCAGGGATTTTCGATTGCCGACATGGCCGTCTCGGGCATGCTGATTTCCGGCGACGATATCCCAGAGGCCTACGACCGGTTCCGCAACCGGGTGATGTTCCCGATTTTGGATCTGAAGGGGCGCGTGATCGCGTTTGGCGGCCGCGCGCTCGATAAGGATGCGCCTGCAAAATACCTGAACTCGCCCGAGACGCCGCTGTTTCACAAAGGTCACGTGCTGTTCAACGCGGCGCGCGCCCGCCCCCTCGCTCACGACAAGGGCCGCATCATGGCAGTCGAGGGCTACATGGATGTCGTCGCGCTGAGTGAGGCGGGCTTTGGCGAGGCAGTGGCGCCGCTCGGCACGGCTTTGACGGAAGATCAGGTCAAACTGCTGTGGCGCATGGTGCCCGAGCCGACGCTGTGTTTCGACGGCGACAGCGCCGGGCGCAAGGCGGCGTTCCGAGCCGTCGACACGGTGCTGCCGCATCTGAAGCCCGGCATGAGCGTGTCGTTCGCGTTTTTGCCGGACGGGCTCGATCCCGATGACCTCGTGCGCCAACACGGCCCGCAAGCCTTCGCTGACGTCTTAACCAAGACCAAGCCTCTGATCGATGTGTTGTGGGAGCGCGAGCTGGCGGCCGGGCCGCTCGCCACGCCCGAACAGCGCGCCGCATTGGAAGCGCGGCTGCGCGGACTGGCCGCCAGCATCATCGATACGACTGTGCGCCCCCACTACGAACGCGAGCTACGCGACCGTCTCTATCAGCTGGGTCGCAGGAGCCCCACAGGACGCGCTGGAGGGCCATTTCGGTCCTCAGGCGGCACGGATGGCCGAACCGTATCGGGCGGCTACGCGAGCCCCTCAGGCGGGTCTGCAAATGGGTCTGGTGCGCGAGGCGCTTTGGCTGGCGATTGGCGCGGTCGCGAACGCGCCCGGCTGGATGGTAAACCGGCCCGGGCACAGGCGCGCGCCGGATATGGCAGCTATGGCCGCCCCAATGGCGGTTATGGCGGCGGCTATGGCGATGCCCCCGGCGCGGCACCGGCAGCCAGCGCCGAACTGGTAAAGCTGTCCGAGGCCCGGGAGGGTCAATCTGCCGTCCCCGTCCGCGAAGCCCTGATCCTCAAGACGATCCTCAACCATCCGTGGCTCATTGACGAGCATTCCGAGGCGATTGGCGAGCTTTCATTGACGGCATCGGCGCTCGCCAGCCTGCGTGACCAAATTCTCACCATCCACGCGCGCACGAATTCCCTTGACACAGCAACTCTCGCCACCCAATTGACAAAAACGGGAGTTGCCAAGGTGGTGGACCTCGTCGCACGAACGATTACGCACGCCAGCGATCGTTTTGCTGATCCGGATGCGTCTGCCACCGACGTCGAAGCCGCCTGGACCCACATTCTGTCGCTACACCAGCGCCAGAGCGCGCTCGAACGCATGCTCAAGGCGGCGGAAGAGGCTTGGTACCGGGATTGCACGGAAGAGTCTGAGGCACGCCTGCTCGACATAAAACGTCAAATCGCGATTCAGTCAGCTATGGACCACATAGACGGCGATATCGGCAGCACTGGGGACCTGACGGCGGCACTGCCGTTGCAACGCATCCTCTGACGCCAGTCGGTGATGGCGAGAAGGCGCGTAACGCATTTTTTATGAGCGGGCCCTGGTGATCGGGACCCGGCGATAGGACGAAATCGGCGCCTCTCCCCAAGGGTGAGAGGCCCATGAGACGAAGGATAGCGGATGGCACGCGCACAGCAGGCGACGGCGAAGACCGAGGACAAGGATCAAGCGGCGGCGGATGCCCCCGATCGCGACAGTCCGCTCCTCGATCTCTCGGACCAGGCGGTCAAGCGGCTGCTGAAGACGGCGAAGGCCAAAGGTTACGTCACGCTCGATCAATTGAACTCGGTGCTGCCGTCGGAAGAGGTGTCGTCCGACCAGATCGAAGATCTTTACGCGACGCTGTCCGACATGGGCATCAACGTCGTTGAGACCGAAGAAGGCGAAGAAGAAAAAGATGCGGCCGACGATGTCGCCGATGATGAGGAAGGCCGCTCGCTCGTCACCACCAATCCGCTCGTCAAGGCCGAAACAAAATCTGAACCGGCCGAACGCACCGACGATCCCGTGCGCATGTACCTGCGCGAGATGGGCTCGGTCGAGTTGCTGTCGCGCGAGGGCGAAATCGCCATCGCCAAGCGCATCGAAGCCGGCCGCGAAGCCATGATCGCCGGGCTGTGCGAAAGCCCGCTCACCTTTCAGGCCATCATCATCTGGCGCGACGAGTTGAACGACGGCAAGATTTTGCTGCGTGACATCATCGATCTCGAAGCGACCTACGAAGGCCCGGAATCGAAAGACGCGCCCGCCGCCGATGCCGAACCGGCAGCACCGGTCGAAGTGCGCGCGCCCGGCGCGCCAGAGGGTGACGTCGAAGACGACGAAGAATTCGAGAACGCCATGTCGCTCGCCGCCATGGAAGCGGAGTTAAAGCCGAAGGTTCTCGAAACCTTCGACCAGATCGCCGGGACGTACAAAAAGCTGCGCAAGCAGCAGGACAAAAAGCTTGAGCAGCAGGTGGCTGGTGAACTCGGCACGCGCCAGCAGCAGAAAGCCTATGATAATCTTCGCGAAGAGATCGTCACCGACGTCAAGTCGCTGTCGCTGAACAACAACCGTATCGAAAGCCTCGTCGAACAGTTGTACGCGATCAACAAACGCTTGATCGGGCTTGAAGGCCGCTTGATGCGCCTTGCCGACAGCTACGGCGTGCCGCGCCAAGGTTTCATCGACGAGTATTACGGCAACGAGCTCGACGCAAACTGGCTCGACCGGATGGGATCGAACGGCAAGAAGTGGACGCAGTTCGTCAAAAGCGAGCGGGCGCAGATTGAAAAGATGCGCGGCGACATTCATGCGCTGGCGACCGATACGGGTCTTGAAATCCCCGAGTTCCGCCGCATCGTCAAAGCCGTGCAAAAGGGCGAGCGCGAAGCCCGCCAGGCGAAGAAAGAAATGGTCGAAGCCAACCTTCGGCTCGTCATCTCGATCGCGAAAAAGTACACGAACCGTGGCCTGCAGTTCCTCGATCTCATTCAGGAAGGCAACATCGGCCTAATGAAAGCGGTCGATAAATTCGAATATCGCCGTGGCTACAAATTCTCGACCTATGCGACGTGGTGGATCCGGCAGGCCATCACCCGCTCGATCGCCGACCAGGCGCGCACCATTCGTATTCCGGTGCACATGATCGAGACGATCAACAAGATCGTGCGGACATCGCGGCAAATGCTCCACGAAATCGGCCGCGAGCCGACGCCGGAAGAACTGGCTGAAAAGCTCGCCATGCCACTTGAGAAAGTGCGCAAGGTTCTCAAGATCGCCAAGGAACCGATTTCGCTCGAAACGCCGATCGGGGACGAAGAAGATTCACATCTCGGCGACTTCATCGAGGATCGCAACGCCGTGCTTCCGATCGAAGCTGCGATTCAATCGAACCTGCGCGAAACGACGACACGCGTGCTGGCTTCGCTGACGCCGCGCGAAGAACGCGTGCTTCGCATGCGCTTTGGCATCGGCATGAACACCGACCACACACTCGAAGAAGTCGGCCAGCAATTCTCGGTGACGCGCGAACGTATTCGCCAGATCGAAGCCAAAGCCTTGCGCAAGCTCAAGCATCCGAGCCGGTCACGGAAACTGCGCTCGTTCCTGGATAACTAAGCGCGCCTTCGCTCGCGGATTACAATTTCAAAGGGCGGCACCGGCAACGGTCCGCCCTTTGGTTTTTTGAAACTGAGCGTTTAGGGATCGAGTGTCGCGGCCAGACCAGCCAGCGCATCGGCCGAGAATGCGCCACTGCTCGCGAGCAGTTCGACACCGCATCGCGTGTCGTCGAACCACGCCAATCGGCATGGAAATGTTCCGGCCTCTGACATCGTGATCTCAAACACCGTATCGACCGGCACTTCGAGATTGCAATTCAAACCAAAGCCGCCTTCCGAAGCATCGATAACGACGACGGAGCGAACCGAGCCGTCGGCGAAACGGCACGTGGCTGGCGAAAGCAACGCGATGCGGGCATGACGTCGCCGGTCATCATGTTGCAGAGATAAATGATCGGGAGAAATGTCTGATACCAATCCGCTTTCGGTCGGCATGTTGAAAATCCTTTGATCGTATCGGAGCCGATGCAGGATCGGCGGTGCAATCGACGCATCACGGCCAGAGTCGCGCGAACCGCGAAAGCGCACCACTGCGGCGGCGCGCGCGCAGGCTTCCGCGTGTTGCGGCGAGGCGTCGGTTCTGCAAACGATCATTCTGCAAAGGCTATCGCGTGTCGTTTAGTGACGACGACGCGCAGCGCGCGATGCTCTAAATCTCGATGGCTGCGATCTCAATCATCGCGTTGCCGAGCAGGACCTCATCGCCGACGGACTTGCCCAGCAGCGCTTGAGCCAGCGGCGAGACATAGGACAACGTGCCGAGCGTCGGGTCGGCTTCATCCTCACCGACGATCCGGAACGTTTGCCGGCGGCCGTCGGCGCGTTGGATGACGACGCGCAATCCGAATTGCACCGTACCGGCATCGGCAGGTGCCGGCATGACTTCAGCGCTCAGCCGCCGTTGCGTCCAGTATCTGAGTTCGCGCGCCGCGCCTGCGAGGGCGCCTCGATCGTTGTCGGCGCGCGCCACGGCGAGAACCGTGTTCAGACGTTCGACCTCGGCATCGATCAGTGCCAAGCCGTAGGACGTGACAAGGTTTCGATGCTCGGAAATCAGTTTGTCGGGAAGTTCGCCGATGTCGTTCGTGCCGTCGTCTTCGCGCACGAAGGCCCGGCTCATGGCGAAGCCTCCGGCGCAGCCCGTGCGTTGAGCCATCGCATGTTACGCGCTTTCAGCGTTCGCTAAGATGGCAACGAGTGCGAGAATGAGCTGCCGGTCGCCCGGATCGACAATCGACGCAAACCCGCGCGCCAGGCGAACGCTGTCGTTGAAGCGGGCCTCATCAAGCGTTTCGGAGGCGAAGGCCGATTGCGCCTCGGAAAATCCCGCCGGAACGCCGGACTTCGCCGCGCTGTCATCACGCGTTCCGAGCGCCAATGCGTCGCGTAAAGCGTCTCTCACGGCTTGCGCCGTGGTCGCCGAAGAAGCGGACGGATATGCATCGGACGTCATGGCACGAAGCCCCATTCTCGTGCCCCGATTATATCGCCGGATTGCGAGAGCGGCAGGAAACTTCGCTCTATCAATGCGTTAAGGTTTATCGCTCGCACAATCTCGAGTTGAGACAATGTCCTTTCGCCGCCTTTCCCGGAAGGCCA
Organism: Hyphomicrobium sp.; assembly: GCA_021732485.1. Lineage (GTDB taxonomy): Bacteria > Pseudomonadota > Alphaproteobacteria > Rhizobiales > Hyphomicrobiaceae > Hyphomicrobium_B. The sequence goes on along the minus strand of JAKFUV010000008.1, from coordinate 71,986 downwards.
ATCGGAGAACCGGCACGAGCAATGTCGTCACGTGGAACGCGAAGCTGCAACCTGCTAGTGATCCGCGATGACGACTGTCTCGAAATCGTGGAGCCGCCGATGCCGATCACCTCACCGGAAAGCCAGACCCGCGCCGCCGCCGCAGCCCTGATCCGCGAGTATTACGCGGCGTTCAACACAGGCGACAGCGACGCCATGCTGTCGTTCCTAACCGACGACGTGATCCACGATGTCAACCAGGGCGAGCGGCGGCACGGCAAAGACAAGTTCAAGGCCTTCAACGCCCGCATGGACCACAACTACAGCGAGGAATTGAAGGATATCGTGGTTCTCGTCTCGAAGGACGGCACGCGGGCGGCGGCCGAATTCAACGTCCACGGCGTGTACAAAAATTCCGAAGACGGCTTGCCACCCGCCAAGGGTCAAAAATATGTGCTGCCGGCCGGCACATTTTTCGCACTGCGTGACGGCAAGATTTCGCGCGTCACGACATACTACAATCTGACGGATTGGATTACGCAGGTGGCAGGCTAACGGGCGCGAGGCTGGCCTTGACGAAACAAGAGCGCAGGACACTCGACGTCACATCGGTGACTGGTCAGGATATCTATAAAATCCTGCCCGACCTCGCGCGCCTGCGCATGGTCGTGTTTCGCGATTGGCCCTATCTATACGACGGCACGCTCGACTACGAACAAACGTATCTCGAAAAATTTGCCGCAGCCAAAGGCGCGGTCGTCGTCACCGCCTATGATGGTGGCGAAATGGTCGGGGCGTCGACAGGCGCGCCGATGATCGAGCACGCGGACGACTTCGGCGAACCATTTCGCCGCGCCGGCTACGATCTTTCAAAGATCTTCTATTGCGGCGAGAGCGTGCTGCTGAAAAGCCATCGCGGCTTTGGCCTTGGTCACGCGTTTTTCGACGGCCGAGAGGCGCAGGCACACAACCTCGGCGGCTTCACGCACTCGACTTTTTGCCGTGTGATCCGTCCCGATGATCACCCGCTGAAACCAGCCGAGTATGCGCCGCTCGATCCGTTCTGGACCAAGCGCGGTTATGCGCCAGCGCCGGGCATCATCGCGGCCTACGATTGGAAAGACGTCGACCAGCCGGCCGAGACGACACACCCGATGCAGTTCTGGATGAAGGCGTTGGCATGAGCACGGCATCGGTATTGAAAGTCGCGAGCGCCCAATATCCGATTGGCCAGCCGAAGTCGCTGGCTGAATGGCGCGAGAAAATTGCAGTTTGGGTTCGTCATGGCGCCGAAACCGGCGCCGATCTTCTGGTCTTTCCGGAATATGCAGCGATCGAGCAGGCCGCGTGTTTTGGACCTGAAGTTTACAGCGATCTGCAGGTCACGCTGACAAAAGTCGCCGAACTCGCCGCCGACCGTATTCAGCATCATCTCGATCTGGCGAAGCAGCATCGCGTGCATATTCTGGCCGGCTCGGGTCCGGTGCTTCTATCGGACGGCCGCTTCGTCAATGCAGCCCAACTCGTAACGCCAGATGGACTGATCGGCGAACAGGAAAAGCTCATCATGACGCCGTTCGAGCGCAACTGGGGGATCTCCGCCGGCGGCCCTGTGCGGGTTTTTGAAACTGCGGTCGCGACCATCGGCATCGCCATTTGCTACGACAGTGAATTCCCCTTGCTGGTGCGCGCCATGGCGGAGGCCGGTGCGGAGGTTATCTTGGTCCCCTCGTGCACCGAACGCGTGTCGGGCTATCACCGTGTGCGCACCGGCTCGCGGGCGCGGGCGTTGGAAAACACCATCGCGACGGTGCAGAGCCCGACCGTTGGCGATGCGCCGTGGTCGCCGGCGATTGACTACAATTCAGGTGCGGCAGGTATCTATGTGCCGTCCGAATATGGGATATCCGATAACGGCATCGTCGCCGAGGGCGCATTGAACGCGGCGCAGTGGGTGACGGCGACGATTGATCTCGCGCGCCTACGCGACGTCAGAACCAGCGGCGAGATGCGCAATTATCGCGATTGGTCGATGCAGCCCGGCGCGCCGGCAGCCCCCGTTGCCGTCGAAACGGTTAAGCTCGTCTGACGCAAACTACTTCAACGCATAGATCACCGTGACGCGGGCTTCGAGCGTCGACGTGCCGCTTTCGATCGGCACCGCCTCGGCTTTGGCAATTCGCGCCGTCGCGAACTGTCGTGGTCCATCAATCACCACGTCCTCGGCAATCTGCATGACCGAACCGAGCGCGGCGCCACCCGCCTCCGCCAAGAGTGTGGCGCGGCGCAATGCGTTGGCCATCGCCTCTTTGCGCGCCTCATTCTTCAAGGTCTCGGCGGTCGACACTTCGAACGACAATCCGCTGACCTGGTTGGCGCCGACGGTGACCAGCTGATCGAGCACGTCGCCAAGCTTGGCGAGATCGCGCACCAGAACGCCGACCTGGTTGGCGACGCGGTAGCCTGAAATTCGCGGGGCGACGCCATCTTTGCCGTAAACCGTGATCGGCTCGACGCTGAACGACGAGGTTTGAATATCGTCGGCGTCGATGCCGGCGGCCTTCAACTCGGAGATGACTTTTTTCATCAGTCCGCTATTTTTCGATAGAGCTTCGCGCGCTGTTACAGCTTCGCTGACGACACCGGACGAAATGCGGGCCTGATCCGGCTTGGCGCTAATCGTTGCGGTTGCCGATACGGTGACGATGCGCTGCATGGGCGTCTCCTCGGCTTTGAGCGCAAACGGTTGCGCCGCGCTGAGCGCTGCTGCGAGCGACAGGGCTTGTACCGTCGAGACGAAGGCTGAGCGCATGGCCATCTCCTGATCGTGGACGCAGGGGTTTAGGCATGCGTCGGGGAAAAACCAAGGCGAAAGCGTGTTGAAATTTAAATTCTCTGCTAAGAAAGACGCCGCGTGGGCCTGTAGCTCAATGGTTAGAGCTGGCGGCTCATAACCGCCTGGTTGCAGGTTCGATCCCTGCCGGGCCCACCATTCTTTCTGGCGCGTGGCGACTCTCCTTCGTCGAGCCGGCCGCCACGCGCGGAAGACTTTCTGGCGCGTGGCGACTCGCGTTCCGCGAGCCGGCCGCCACGCGCGGAAGTGACTGGCACGTGATCACTCGAATTCCGCGAGCCGGCCGCCACGCGCGGAAGTCACTGGCGCGCGGCAACTCGAATTCGTCGAGCCGGCCGCCACGCGGAGGTAATGTGAACGCGTTTGAACTACCGAAATCAGCGTGGCTCTGATGAAGGCTGACGCGGGACTGTCGCCTCGGTGAGTTCGATCTCGGGCGGCGCCAGGAACTGCGGCGCGCGGTCCTTTAAAGCCTCAAACGTTTGCTGATCCAGCGCGAGGTCCTGCTGTCGCGCTTTTCGGCGCGGCCGTGATTGATCGTTCGCTGCGTCCGGCGCCGTAGCTTGGGGCTCGCGCTCGCGCTGATCAAAACTGCGCGGCGGTGCTGCGGCTTTCGCCGACTGAGAGTTATCGTTCGCCGGTAGCAGTGCAACGCCGACCTTGGAAGATGGCGCCCTCATTGGGGACTTGATTTTAACCTTCGCGTTCGCGACGGACGTTTGGTGAGGCATGGACTTCGCGACCGCGATTTTGGGCTTCTGCGGCGCCCCATCGGCTCTGGACAGAATGCCGTCGTCGATCAGCGCGCTGACACATGCCGTCGATAACTTCGATCTGTTGGAACGCATGCATGCGTGACAACCCGGCGAGCCGGCCGTAAATTTCGAGCAATAGGCGTAATAATCGCTGGCGCAGTTCATTTGTGTGTTCCAGCTGATCGGCTCTGCTGATGCCGTCGATGCGCACGCCACGACGGTCAAGAAACGGAAAACGCCCCTACGCATAATGTACCTCGATCTGGTTGGCCTCGACCCTACCTTAGGCAACAAAACGGCAGCATTCAGGAGAGACAGATAACGCCAGCCGATTGCATTGCGGCCTCTTCGATCGCGGCGTGCACAGTATCGGCGTGCACAATGTCACAGGCCGATGGCCATGCTCCTCCGCGCCGCATTGCCGGACATCAACCGGCAAAGCGCAGCGAAGCGCCAGCCGTTCTCCCTGACCACCCAACAAGGAACACTGCATGGTCTTGCGAGTTATTGCGACAACGTCCTTGAGCAATCACCGTTGGAGAAACGTTATGAAACGCCTTTTAGTCGCCGCACTGTTTGCTTTGACCGTCCCGCTCGCAGCTATCGCGCAGACGGCGGATCCGACGGCCAAGCCTGCCGCCAATTCGCCGGCGACAAAGCAAGCTGAAGATTTGCCTGGCGCGAAGTCGGATACAGGTACGACTGCCGATCCGACGGCTAAGCCCGCAGCGAACTCTCCGGCAACGAAGCAGGCCGATGATCTGCCAGGTGCCAAAGCTGGCACAGGTACGACGGCCAATCCAACTGCGAAGCCGGCGGAATCGTCGATCACTGAAAAACAGAAGACGGATATGGCGAAATAAAAGGCAAAACGCTGGTCGCGGTGCCGAAAGCTAATAAAATGGGAGCAAAAGCCATGGATATGGGATACGGCCAAATGCTTTGGCTATGGCTATTCTTAGCGCCGGCGCTCGCTGTCATTATTACGGCGAATATGGGTAGCCGTGATCGCGACCGTCATTCTGATAGTGTGCGCGATCCGCTTCGGCTACGCCATACTGAGCAACGTTAGAAATGACGGTCAATATGATTGTGACGGCGGGCGGTACAGCCTGATTGGATTGTTTTCACAATCGGTTTTACTGCGTATGCGATCTGATCTTCATCGTCAGGATGAAAGCCGATAGCGCCAAGCAAATGGCGTTAGAGACGATTAATGGCAAAGCGCCGAGCAAAATTCCGTAAGTCGACCACAATATAAATCCTGCGACCGTCAACGCATAAGTGCCGGTCGAGATGCCGCTGGTATCGCGCGATCGGATCATTTTGAAGGCCTGCGGCGCGAAGCTGACCGTCGAAAAAGCGGCAGCCAACCCGCCAACGATAATCGTCAAATCCAATTGATCCTCCTCGACCGTTTCGGCATGAAGTTCAGTCGTCGCGGATCGGATGCGACAGAAAAACGGTGCCGCTGTCTTTCTGACTGCGGTTCGCGCTTTGCAGACTGGGGTACTTTTTTCCGCCAAGGCATGCGCTCTCCTCCATGCTATTTGATTTAGTATCGCCACGACTGCGTTTCGACAGAAGGTGTCGGCGTTTTTGTTGCGGCATCGAGTTGCTGCTGTGTGAGTAATCCCGACAGTGTATCTGCGTGGCCAATGACGGACGACGCATTGACTGTTGCAGCTCGAAGCGCTTGTTCCAGAGTGTCGCCGTGCCAGCGCCTCGCGGCGAACGTGGCGTTGAAAGCATCGCCGGCTCCTGCCGTGCCGGCTACGGGCACCTGCATGGCGCTACAAAACGTCATCTCCAACCGCGTCGCCGCATACGCGCCGCGCGCGCCATCGGTGACGACGACGCAATCGGGGCCGGTTGCTAACAGGGCTTCGAAAAAGTGCGGCAGCGCCATGCGATCACCGTCGCTGGTGACGCCACGCCGCATCAACTCTCCACCAGCATTCGATTGAGTGTGCCGGGAGGCATCCGTCATACTTGGTTGCAGGCGCATCAGGCGCTGCACGAGGACGGACGCTTCGTCGACGTTGATGAACAGAGTGTTCACACCGGCAAACGCCCCGGCAAGGTCGCCGATCCTATCTCTCAGCTGGCGAATTCCGGGATTGACGGCGACGAAACTGCCGAGCGCCGCATATCGATTGATCAGTTTGGGAAGGAGCTCCGCTGACTCATCGCTCAGCCCAGCGATATAGACGAGGTCAGGTCGCCACGTGGCATTGGGAAGGTCATTCGCGCGCAATTCCGAGTTCGCTCCGCGGTAAGTGAGGATGGCCGCGTTATTGTCATGGGCGGAGACGATGACCGACGCACCCGTTGCGCGTTCAGGGTGCTCGGTGACGAATGCGTCGCGGATGCCTTCCCGCGCCAACGTCCACCGCACTATGCGGCTGCGATCATCACGACCAAGCTTGACAACGCAGTGAACATTGAACCCGATGCGCTGCAGGCAAACAGCGGTATTTACGCCGCCGCCACCAACATGAGCGGTGACCCGGCTCGCAACAAACTTGCGCCCTTCCTCCAACATCAAAAACGTCTGGCCGGTTGCGTCGTCAGTCAGCCGGCCGATTTCATCGGGCTCCGCGACAACGATCGTGTCGACCATGGCGCCACCGATCGTTAACGCGGCCGGTCGTCGCTCATCCATTACGTAGCAGGCTGCCGACGAGCGCGACGACCATCACGCCGAGCGAGAGCCAGCATAAAACGATGGCTGCCGTCGATGCAGCACCGGCGCCGCCGCCAAATCCCAGCATCGCCGATAAAATCGTAATGACGGCGAAGACGGCCGCCCAGTGTGTCGATTTACCCAACAGCGCCTCCAATTTTGATTACCCTTAGCTAAGCGTCGAGCGCCGTTCAATGTTCCGCCCCATGGAACACTTTCATGCGTGCCGCGTTCTCAACATGGCGGTGAGAGGGCTTCGCTTGCCCAGTAGTTTCGATTTGAGTGGGGAAGCATGACCGTATGGCGTCGCTGGCTATCAGTAACTTGGCCAGCGCCGTGGCACGATGAGAACGCCATACGCGACACGGTTTTTTCGCAGGATCGACTGGAGCAACACGCGGAAAGTCTAGCGGTAGCTCAGGGCGTTACGCGAGTTCCCCCCCGCGTCATCAGTCTGCGTAAGCGACTTTCGTCAAACGCCGAAGAGTTATTCGAAGCGCACCGAGCCATTGCCGGCTTCGTGGCAGACGGCCGAGCACTCAGTCCGGCTGCGGAATGGTTGCTCAACAATTCGCACATCATCGAAGAACAGATCCGCGAAATTCGTCTAAAACTTCCGCCCGCGTATTACGACCAGCTTCCCAAACTCGCCGATGGCCCATTCGCGGGCTATCCGCGCGTCTTTGGATTGGCGTGGGCGTATGTCGCGCACACCGACAGCCATTTCGACCTGCATCTGTTGCGTGCCTACGTCACCGCGTATCAGCGCGTCCAGCCGTTGACGATTGGTGAGTTGTGGGCGCTGCCGCTGACATTGCAGATCGTGCTCGTCGAAAATCTTCGCCGAGCCGCGCGTCGCATCGTGATGAGCTGGCACCAGCGCGCTGAAGCCGATCAGTTGGCCGACGCGTTCACCCGCGACATCGATGGCGCCCATGCCGCGATCTCGAAGGCGCGATTGATCGACGACAGCGGTGCGATTAAAGCCGCATTCGTCTCTCAGCTCGTGCATCGCTTCAACGATTGGGATAGCCACCTTTCTCGCGATTGGCTGCAGCGGGAATTGGAACGTGACGGCTTAACGGCCGATGATCTCGTGCGCGACGAGCACGCACGGATGGGCGCCACGAATACGACCGTGCGCAATATCATGCGCAGCATGCGGTTGATTCCGGACGTGGTGTGGCCCGATTTCATGGAAAGCGTCAGCTGCGTCCATGAAGTGCTCATTCAGCATCCGACATTCTCGCAAATGGATTTTCCAAGCCGCAACGCTTACCGCTCCGTCATCGAAGCTTTGTCCCGGCGCTCTTCTGAGTCTGAAAAAGATATCGCTGAGCGGGCGGTGGCGATGGCGCGTGTCGCTCGATCTCCAACGGGTGATAACGCGGCCGCTCAGGATCCGGGTTATTATCTTTTTGGCCCCGGGCTTGACGAGTTGAAGCGCAGCATTGCGTTCCAATATCACTGGTCAGATTATCCAGCGGCGCTGACGCAGCGCAGTGGATTGCCGGGATTTCTGCTGACGATTACGTTTCTAACAGTGTCGATCCTGGCACTGCCGCTTCTGGCTTTGATCGGCCAGGGCGTTTCAAGCGGAATGGTCGCGACCCTCGCGCTACTTGGCATCGTACCGGCACTGTCGTTGTCGCTGGCGTTGGTCAATCGGGCTGTCACGAAGGAGTTGCCGCCGAAACTGCTGCCAGGGATGATGCTGAAGGATGGCGTGCCCGATGATGCGCGCACGCTCGTCGTCATTCCAACGTTGATTAGCGACCACGCGACGATCGAAGGGCTGATGCACACCTTGGAAGTGCATCACCTCGCAACCGGCGACGACAACGTATTCTACGCCGTGGCATCGGATTGGGTGGATGCCAAGTCGCCGACAACGTCCAAAGACGACGAGTTACTGGCGAGCGCTCGCCGCGCCATCGAAGCGCTCAATCGGCGCCATCCCGTGGCCGACGGCGCGCCACAGCGGTTTTATGTGTTTCATCGCAAGCGGCAATGGAACCCCGCCGAAAACTGTTGGATGGGTTGGGAGCGCAAACGCGGCAAGTTGCACGAACTCAACAGGCTATTGCGCGACCAACCGACGTCATACATGGCTGAACACGTGTCGGGCGCGGACAGCGCCGTCACTGCGCCAAGGAACATCAAGTTCGTTATCACGCTCGATTCCGACACGCGCCTCCCGCGTGACGCGGCCCGCCGCTTGATCGGCAAGATGCTGCATCCGCTCAACCGTCCGATCTTCGATGCGACGACGCAACGTGTCGTCAGCGGCTATGGCGTGCTGCAGCCGCGCGTCACGCCGAGTTTGCCCGAGGATCGCCATGCGTCGATTTTTCAACGGCTGTTTACGGCTCCAGGCGGCATTGATCCCTACGCTGGGGCGATTTCGGACGTCTACCAGGATTTGTTCGATGAAGGCTCGTTTGCAGGCAAGGGCATTTACGACGTCGATGCTTTCGAAGCTGCGACAGCCGGGCGATTTCCTGAAAATTCGGTTCTTAGCCACGACCTGATCGAAGGCATTTATGCGCGCGCTGGCCTGGCGAGCGACATTGAAGTCGTCGAAGAATTCCCAAGCCGCTACGACGTGGCGCGCGGTCGCGATCATCGGTGGACGCGCGGCGACTGGTTGCTGCTGCCGTGGTTGACACGCGGGCACGCCGGACGGGACACGGCCGTCACCTCGCCGTCCGTACATTCTTTATCACCACTTGCGCGGTGGAAACTGCTCGACAACCTGCGTCGGTCGACACTGCCTATTTTGGCCGTTGTCAGCCTGGTTGTTGCCTGGCTTCTGCCGCCGTCGGCCGCTTTGATCTGGACCAGCTTCATTGTGGCGAGCATAGCCCTGCCAGGGTTGCTCGGTGTTTTCGCAACTGTTGTAGCGCCCGATCCCGACACCTCGTTGCGCAATCATGGCCTCGCAGCGCTGCGCGATCTGCGCCTCGCAACAGGGCAGATTTTTGTCGAACTCGCATTGCTTGCAGATCGTGCGCTCGCGACGGCTGATGCCATCGTTCGGGCGCTCTACCGTCGCTACGTCAGTGGCAAGTTCGTGCTCGAATGGACCACGGCCGCACAGGCAAAGTCGCAATCGATCAACTCGTTGGCCGGTTACGCCCAGCTCATGGCAGGCAGTGTTGCATTCGCGGTGCTCGCGTTTCTCGTTGTCATTTGGGCTGGGCATTCCGTCGCTGTTGCCGCCCCACTCCTGGCGCTTTGGCTTGGCGCGCCGGTCATCGCAACGTACATCAGTCGCAATTCGTCGACGGATCCGGCGCCGCCACTGACGAGCGATAACCGAACAGCGCTTCGCCTGATCGCACGCCGGACGTGGCGGTTTTTCGAAATCAACGTCGGTGAAACCGATAACTTCTTGCCGCCCGATAACTTGCAGGAAGAACCCCAGCCCGTCGTCGCCCATCGCACCTCGCCGACCAACATCGGGCTGTATCTGCTCGCGGTCGTGAGCGGCCGTGAGTTTGGATGGATTTCGACGGTTGAGGCGGCTGACCGGCTCGAGCGCACGTTGCGCACCATGGGGCGGCTCGAGCGCTGTCGCTCGCATTTCTACAACTGGTACGACACGCGAACGCTCAGCCCACTGGAGCCGCGCTATATTTCATCCGTCGATAGCGGCAATCTCGCGGGGCATATGCTGGCTTTGGCGGCCCGATGCCGAGCTTGGACCATGGATGATGAAGAGCGCCGGACGCGTGAGGGCGTGCATGACGCGCTTCGACTGATGGATAATGAACTGGCGGTGCTGGCGCCGCAGGATACGACGACGCGAGGCGCCATCGCAGCGCTGCACAGCTTGGCCGCAGCACCCAACGCCAATGGCGGCGAAAACGGGGTTGCGCCGACCGATTGGTCGGTGCTCGCGATGACGGCCGAAACGCTGGCGCAACATCTCGAGCACGCAATCTCTAATCCGCGCGCCGCAGTTTGGGCCAAAGCGGTTGCCGACACAGCGCGATCGTTTTTGCGCGACGAGCCGGGCGAGTTTGAGCGCGGACGTCTCCGCCGGCGTTTGCTTGCGATCGCTGACGCGGCCGAACACACCGCACTTGCGATGGATTTCTCGTTCCTGATCGAGCCGAACCGCGAACTCCTATCGATCGGCTTCGTGGTCAACACCGGACAGCTGGATGAAAGCTGTTACGACTTGCTGGCATCGGAAGCGCGCCTTGCGAGCTTGGTCGCCATCGCCAAGGGCGATCTACCGACGCGGCACTGGTTTCGTCTCGGCCGCGCGATTTTGCCCGCTGACGGGCAATCAGTGCTGACCTCGTGGTCGGGATCGATGTTTGAATATTTGATGCCTGAACTCGTGACCTTGACGCCACGCGAGAGCCTGCTGGGATTGTCGATGCGAACGGCGGTGCGCCAGCATATGCGCAACGGCCAGCAAAACGGCACGCCATGGGGCATCTCGGAATCTGCTTACAATGCCCGTGACCTTGAGTTCACATATCAATACTCGCCTTTTGGCGTCGCATCGTTGGGGCTGAAACGCGGCTTGAGCGAAAATCACGTCGTGGCGCCCTATGCAACGGCGCTTGCAGCCTTGGTTGCGCCCAACGAAGCAGCAGCGAACTTCAGCGAGCTGCAAACCATCGGGGCTGTTGGTAACTTCGGTTTTTATGAGGCCATCGATTATACGCCGACGCGTGTTGCAACGGCGGGCGGCCAAGAAATCGTCAAAGCCTACATGGCACATCACCAAGGCATGACGATCGTGGCTTTGGCCAATACGGTTTTCGATAACGTCATCGCGCGGGCGTTCCACACCAACCCGATCATCCAAACCGTCGATCTGTTACTGCAGGAGCGCCCGCCGCGCGTCACACCGAAACTCACGCGCCGTGCCACACTGGTCCGCATCCGTGCCGATGACGACGATCTCGAATTGGGCGCGACACGCCGAGTGAAGCTAGAGACGGCGCGGGCGAGTGATTGCCACTTCTTCGGCAACGGCCGTCTGAGTGCGGTGGTGTCGGCATCGGGCGCTGGCCAAATCAAATGGAACGGTCTAGCGGTCACGCGCTGGCAAGCCGATCCAACGCTCGAAAATTTAGGCTCGTTTATCTATCTGCGTGATCGCCACACCGGCATGATGTGGTCGGCTGCGGCCCAGCCGACGGCCATCGAACCCAAGGACTACGTCACCACGTTTGCCGAAGACCGCGTTCAAATTACCCGGCGCGATGGATCGATCGAGACTGTTCTCGACATCGTCGTCTCGCCGGTCGACGACGCAATTTGCCGGCGGCTCTCGATCACAAATCTCGGAAACAAACCGCGCGTGCTCGACGTCACGAGTTATGAAGAGCTGGTCCTCGGCCAAACAAGTTCGGACGTCATGCATCCGGCGTTCTCGAAACTGTTCACGGAGACAGAGTATCGCGCCGCCGACCGGTGCTTGATCGCAAAGCGGCGGCGCCGTGGTGCGACGGATCCCAATATTCTGGCTGCGTCATTCGTCACGTGCAGCGATGATCAGACCTTGCCCGTCGAGTATGAAACCGATCGAAGCAGGTTCATTGGCCGCGGCCGCACGCTCGCCTCGCCGATCAGCGTTTTGAGCGGGCGACCGTTGAGCGGCACAATTGGCTGCGTCCTCGACCCCGTGTTCGCGCTGCGTCAGCGCGTGGTGGTACCGCCGGGCGGCACGGTACGGCTGTCATTCTGGACGGTCGTTGCCGATCACGTCGAGAAGCTCGATGCGATCATCGAAAAACACCGCGATCGCGTCGCCTACGGGCGCTGCGCAACGTTGGCTTGGACGCACGGTCTTGTCGAACTTCGCCATCTCGGCATTACGGCTGAAGAAGCGCTCGTCTTCCAGCGTGTCGCGGGCTGCCTTGCATTCTCAGAACGCGTGTTGCGCGCGCCGGAGCCGCTGTTGCGTCGCGGCGCTGCGGGTTATGCGCCAATCTGGCAGGAAGGCATTTCCGGCGACCTGCCGATCGCACTGGCCTACATCGATGAAGTCGCCGATCTCGGACTTATCCGCCAACTGCTGCACGCCTACGAATATTGGCGCAGCAAGGGTCTCGAAGTCGACTTGGTGATCATCAACGATCGCTCGACGTCCTATCAGCAGGATCTTCAAAGCGCCTTGGACATGCTGCTGCAGTCCGTCACCACGCGCCACCGGCTCAACCGGGACGATACCAAGGGCTCGGTATATCTGCTGCGCGGCGACATGCTGCAGCCGCTGACGCGGGCGGCACTTCCGGCGCGTGCCGGCGCCGTCTTTCATGCCAAGCGCGGATCGCTGGCGGAGCAAATCGACCGGCTGGAAATTACCACGCTGCCACCTGCTGCGCCGAGGCGGCGGCAAGCCGATGTCGTGTTCGAAACGCACGCTGACGCCACATCAGACCTCGAGTTTTTCAACGGCTACGGCGGTTTCGCGCGTGATGGAAAAGAATATGTCGTGGTTCTCGAAGGTGGCGGCACGACGCCAGCACCCTGGGTGAATGTGGTCGCCAATCCAACGTTCGGGTTCATGGTATCGGCGGAAGGCGCCGGATACACCTGGTGCATGAACAGCAAGGAACGGCAGCTGACGCCGTGGTCGAACGACCCGGTCACCAATCGTCCTGGTGAAATTTTCTACATTCGCGACGACGAGAGCGGCGAACTATGGACGCCGACGGCCTCACCCATTCGCGATTTTGCAGCGCCTTATACGGCCGCTCACGGCCAGGGATATTCGCGTTTCCAACATCACGCGCGCGGTATCGAGGTGACTGTCGAGCAGTTCGTCGCGACATCAGATGCCGTCAAAATTTCGCGCCTGCGTCTGCGCAACACGTCGGAGAAAGTGCGCCAGCTCAGTCTCACCGGCTATGTCGAGTGGGTGCTCGGATCGGCCCGGATCAACACGGCTGGCAATCTGACAACCGCGTTCGATGAAACGCGCCACACAATTTTCGCGCGCAATCCATGGCACCATTTCTTTCCCAATCGCGTCGCATTCTTCACGATGTCGCAGCCGGTCAGTCAATGGACGGCCGATCGCAGCCACTTCTTCGGCCGGCGTGGCAGCGTCGACATTCCGTCGGCATTGACGCTTGGCACGCGCCTCAATGCCAGCGCGGGTCCAGGCCTTGACGCCTGCGCGGCGCTGCAATCGCGCATCACTCTACAGCCCGGGCAGGACATCGAGGTCGTGGCACTCCTCGGCGACGGCCATGATCGCGCCGACGCCGAGCGGCTTGTCGATATCTACCGCGAGCGCAACGCCGCATCGTTGCTCTCCGAAACGTGTGCCGCGTGGGAGGAGATTGCCGGCAGCATCACCATCAAGACGCCGGATCGGGCCCTCGATATTTTAGTCAATCGCTGGCTCCCGTATCAAACGCTGTCATCGCGGATTTGGGCTCGCGCCGGGTTGTATCAGGCCGGCGGCGCCTATGGTTTCCGCGATCAGTTGCAAGATGTGATGTCGCTGGCCGTCAGCCGGCCGGACATTGCTCGTGGACATTTGCTCGTCGCGGCAGGCCGCCAATTCCCGGAAGGCGATGTGCAGCATTGGTGGATGACCCCATCGGGTCACGGCATCAGAACGCGCATCGCAGACTCGTGCCTTTGGCTGCCCTACACCGCCGCCTACTATGTCACCACGACAGGGGACACGGCGCTATTCGATGAAAACGTCGCCTTTGTCGACGGGCCGCTGTTGCAGGACCATGAACACGAAATCTACTTTGCGCCGCAAATCAGCACGACGTCGGCGTCGTTCTACGAACACTGCGCCCGCTCGATTGATCGGTCGCTCGGCGTCGGCGACAACGGCTTGGCATTGTTTGGCGGCGGCGATTGGAACGACGGGATGAACCGCGTCGGCATTGGCGGCAAAGGCGAAAGCGTTTGGCTCAGCTGGTTCCTGATCGTGTGTATCCGTGGGCTTCTGCCCATAGCGCAGGCGCGCGGTGATCACGAACGCGTTGCGATCTGGCATGATCATATGACCCAGTTGACCGCCAACCTTGAGGCCAATGCCTGGGATGGGGCGTGGTATCGTCGTGGATATTTTGACGATGGCTCACCGCTTGGCAGCATGCAGAGTGCCGAATGCAAGATCGACAGCATTGCGCAATCATGGGCCGTGATGAGCGGTGTCGCTGACCCGCAGCGCCTAGCGCAATCAATGAGTGCGGTGAAAAAAAATCTTCTCGATCGTGACGCGAAACTTGCGCCGCTATTCGCGCCCCCGTTCGACCAAACGAGCTCTGATCCTGGTTATATCAAAGGCTACCCGCCGGGTATTCGCGAAAATGGCGGGCAATATACCCATGCTGCGATCTGGAGTTTGATCGCCTTCACAGAGATGGCGGATGGTGCCGCCACAGCGGCGCTCTTGTCGATGCTCAATCCCATCAATCGCACGACAACGCGCGCTGAGTGCCAGCTTTATCGAATTGAGCCCTACGTCGTCGCAGCCGACATTTATACGGTCGGGCAAAATCGTGGGCGTGGCGGGTGGTCGTGGTACACAGGCTCAGCCGGTTGGCTTTATCGCGCGGTGATTGAGCATGTGCTTGGCATCCGCAAACAGGGCGGCAATCTTCTGATCACGCCGTCGATCCCACAAGACTGGCCACAATTCGAAGTCACTTACCGGCATGGCGGCGGCACACTCGTTATTCGTGTCGTCAACGCTGCTGGCGTAACGCGCGGCGTATGTGCAGCAACGCTCGACGGCCATGCTCTGCCGATCGACGCAGGCTGCGGTGTCAGCGTGCCGATGCCGATGGCTGGCCAGTCACGCACAGTTGAACTGACGATGGGCGTTGTGGACACGGTGCAGCAACAGGCGGCGACGGAAAAAGCCTTCACATAGGGCTGCTCACGCTCGCGGTCGTTTTCGGCGGAACCTTCGAGACCCGGCGAAGGTTTTATCGTTGGCACGCAAGTTCAAGCGTGAGATCGACGGCGCGCTAAACGGCTGGCGCGCCAACGGAAGGATTATTCCAATGAAGCGTGAAACTTACAGAGCCGCACTGTTCATCATTCCCCTGACAGTCGCGGGATTGTTGACGTCGGTTGCGACGGCCGCACCAAATGACCGTAAGGGCGACGGCGGGGCGCGCATGCAGCAAAGTGCGGCGCCCTCAGGTGATTCAGGCGCACGTAGCGGCGGCGGTGCCGGAGAGAAAGGTATCCGTCTTGACCGGGGCGACCCGAGCGGACGCGGCGATCGAACGGTCGGCGCGGAAAGATCGAACCAAGTCGATCGTGGCGATCGTATGAACCGGGGCGAGCGCGCAAATCGCGGAGACGGGATCAATCGGATGGAACGCCGCGAGCGCGCAGATCGCGGCTTACGGCGCGAGAACGGCTACGACGGCCCTCGCCGCAATTTCTCGCGTGGCGATGGATATCGGAATGACTGGCGTCGCGGCCGCCGTTATAATTGGGGTCCGGGCGTCGCCTTCTACCTCAACGACGGCTATTATTACGGCGAATGTAATTGGCTGAAGCGCCGAGCTCGCGAAACCGGCAATCCGATTTGGCTGCGCCGCTTCGCACAGTGCCGTAATTCCGTTTAGTCTGACGCGCATGACGACGAACGCCTGGGACATTGTCCCAGGCGTTTTGCTTTGATGGAACCCGCCTAACTATCTTCACGACGCGTCGAAAGGATGGATCACGATGCCATTTCGGATTTTCTGGCTAGCCGTGAGCTTCGCCATTTTGAATTCCACATCATTCGCAATGGCCGCCTCGGCTCCAGCAACTCAAGACATCGTTGCGAAGCATGCTGCGTCCGTCGCGTTCCTCGGCGTTCGCCTGCAGAACGACAACGAAGGTCTAGAGCCGACGAGCGACTCCGAGCGGTTGCGGTTGCGTAAGTTGGAAGACATGTTCAAGCATAAGCTCACGCAGTCGGAACGCTACACGTTCGTTTCCGTGCCGGACGACGTCAAAGCGAAAATTAAATCCGGACAGTTTATCGGCGAGTGTCATGGTTGCGAGGTCGACTATGGCCGGCAGCTCGGCGCGACACTGATCGCTTGGGTGACCGTTCAAAAAGTCTCGAACCTCATTTTGAATCTGAACGTCTTCATGGCTGACGTGGCCACGGAGAAAATGACGTTCGTGCACAGTGTCGATATTCGCGGCAATACGGATGAGAGCTGGAGGCGCAGCCTGGATTACCTCATCGAGAATTATTTGTTGTCCGCCTCCGGCACGTAATCGCCGAACAGCGCCGTCGCTAGTGGCTGGCCGGTCGCGCAGGTAATGGTCGCGGCTGGCCTTGTGCGCGCCGGCCGTTTTGCACCGATGTTATTTAGACGCTCGACGAACTGACAGCGTTGTGGACGCGCTTCATCGCGCCGCCTTTGCCCACATCACCAAGCGGCCATGAAGCCGACGCGGCCGCCGACTTTGTTATTGTCGAAGCCGACACCAACACCCGCGTTGAATGTCAGCACTTCGTCGAGCCGTACCGCGGCCTGTGCAGCCACCGCTTGCTTGTCGTCATAAAAACCCATGTTGGCACCGACCGCGAAGGTCTTGCCCGTCGGTATGGCGAGGCCGCTCATCGCCATCGCCACCGCAATACCCTCGGTGTTTTCGTCGATCTCGCGGAAGGCACGATCGATACGCGCATTCGTTGCGCCGACACCGGCGTCGACATAGCCCTTGTTGGCGGCATCTGTCGCAGCGATCGGCGTCGCGACATTCTGCACCCGATTGCCGCCCATGCTGATGGGTGCGCCAGGAGCCACCGACAAGCCGCCGCCGCCGACCGCAAGCGCTGTTGTCGTTGTGGTGCCGGAGTTGTTGATCGTCGTGGAATTGACCGTCGTGGTGTTAGTCGTCGTGGCGTTGACCGTTGTTGCATTCACCGACGAGGCCGCAACAGTCGTGGCATTCACGGTGGTGAAATTGCCGGTCGCGGCGCTGACGGTGTTGGCCGAGACGAGGCCGCTGACGGCGAGGTTGGTGAAGCCGGAGATCGAACCGGCTCCCGTTCCAATCAAATCGCCAACACCCGAAATCGTACCCGCGCTGGCAATACCGGCGCCACCATTGGTGATGCCGTTGGTCGTCGTCAGTCCGGTGACGGTGAAGGCGCCGGTGACGCTCGAATTGCCGGTGATTGCCGCGCCGCCAGTGGTCACGGTCAGACCGTTGCCAACGATGGTGGCACCGGTCGAGATCACTGTCGTGCCTTGCACTGTCGCCGTCGAGGTGATGTTGCCGGTCGACGTGATCGTGCCGGTATTGGTGATGCCGTTGGTGGAAGTCGGACCGGCAAGCGTTGTTGCGCCGTTGACCGTCAACGTGTCCGTCGTCGTATTGCCGGTGACGACGACACCGGAATTCAGGCTTGCTAGCCCTCCGATGGTTGCCGCGCCGGTCGTCGTCAGCGTGTCGGTCGTGATGGCGCCCGTGTTAGCGATGCCGTTGGTGGACACCAAGCCCGAAAGCGTCGTCGCACCGTTGACCGTCAACGTGTCCGTTGTGACAGCGCCGGTATTAGTGATGCCGTTGCTGGAGGTCAGGCCGCCGAGCGTTGTCGCCCCGGCGACCGTTAGCGTGTCGGTCGTGGTGTTGCCGGTAACAGCAAGTCCCGCGCCCGCACTCAGTAGACCGCTGAAGTTTCCAGTTCCGGATTGCACATCGTTGGTCGTAACGACACCGCCCGTGATTGTCGTGCCGGCTCCATCGCTCAATGTTCCGCCTTGAATGACGCCCGGTGCTGTGATGCCGGTACCGCCAACGCCGCTGATCGTCACCAACGAACTTTGAACATTTCCCTGAGCGTCGTGCGTGACCAAGCTATTGCCCGCTGCACCTGCAATCGCGGGCAGGCCGGTCAGCGTATAAAAACCGGTCGTCGCGTTGCCCAGAACGATTTGGTTATTTTGCGTCGTTTGCGCACCTTGGCCGATGGCGGTCGAGCCGGAATTCGTCGCCGTTGCGCCAGCGCCCAGCGCCGTTGCGAGTGAGGCGGTTGCTTGCGCGCCCGAGCCGACAGCGGTCGCCTGCACGCCGGACGCCGTCGTGCCGGCTGCCGCGCCGGGGCCATCGATATCGCCACCTATGGCCGTCGCTCCGATGTTGGTGGCGTTCGACAACACGCCGACGGCTGTTGAACTGACGCCGGACGCATTCGACAGCACGCCGACAGCGAGCGCATCCGTGTTGGTTGCGCCAGCGCCCGCACCATACGCGGTAGATTCCTGCCCCGTGGCTTTCGCGTCCGAGCCGACAGCCGTTGAAAATTCGGTCGTGGCCTGCGCGCCTTCGACACCGCCCTGATAGCTGTCGCCGATGGCGACGGTGTGATTGGCCGTCGCCTGGGCATTGCTGCCGACGCTCGTTGAGCCCAGGCCCGTCGAAAGCGCAGCTGTCCCGATTGCGGATGAGCCACTGCCGGTCGCGGACGCACCGGTTCCGAACGCGCCCGAATTCAATCCGGTGGCGGTTGTGGCGTCGCCGACGGCCGTGCCGCCGTTAGCTGCGGTGGCGCCGGCGCCGAGTGCGACGGACCCGGTTGCGCTCGCGCCGAAGCCGATGGCAATCGCATTCGGGCCCGTGGCGTTTGTCGTCGTTGCACCGGTGCCGATGGCGATGGTGTTGTCAGCGCCCGCAGAGGCGTTCAGACCTTGCGCAATGGAGCCGTTGCCGGTCGCCGAAGCGTCGGTGCCGATAGCGATCGAATCTGTGGCTGTCGCTTGCGCACCGAGGGTGCTGCCGTTGCCGTCGGTGCCAATCGAAATCGCGCGCGTCCCGGTTGCCTGCGCGCCAGATCCAATGGCGGTCGCTTGCACGCCTGACGCCGTTGTTCCGACGGCTGCGCCCGGCCCGTCGATATCGCCGCCGAGCGCTGTTGCGCCGGTATTGGTGGCACGCGACAGGATGCCGACTGCAGTTGAACTGACGCCGGACGCATTCGATAGGACACCGACCGCGAGCGCATCCGTATTGGTTGCACCAGCGCCCGCGCCATAGGCTGTGGATTCGCTGCCGGTGGCTTTCGCATCCGAGCCGACGGCGGTTGAAAAAGCCGTGGTGGCCTCAGCGCCTTCAGCTCCGCCGGTGTAGCTATCACCGATGGCGACGGTGTGGGCCGCTGTCGCCTGAGCGTTGCTGCCGACGCTGGTACCACCGTCGCCGGATGCCACCGCGCCTTGTCCGAAGGCAGACGAATTGTTGCCGGTTGCCTGCGCGGCAGAGCCGACAGCCGTGGCATTGGTTCCGACATTAGCAACCGACTGCTCTCCGAGCGCCGTGTTGTTTGCGCCGACCGCCTGTGCGTTGACGCCGAAAGCAGCGGTGTTCGCGCCGATCGCGGCAGAGCCTGTGCCAACCGCCGTCGAGCCATCGGCGACGGCGCCCTGCCCGATGGCCACGGCGCCGGTTGAGAGCGCCTGCGCGCCATTTCCAACAGCGGTGGAGCTGTCGCCTTGAGCGAGTGAGTTCAATCCAACAGCCGTCGAGGCTGTGCCGCTTGCGTCTGGTGCCGTGCCGACGCCTTGCCCGTCGATAAATCCCGTGCCGATGGCCGAGGCGACGCCAAGTTTTCCGGTCGCGTCGACGGTGACGTACTTGGTGCCGCCGCCAGACGCGATGCCGGGCAAGACGTAGGCGTTGGCTGCCGTCCCAAACCGCATTTCATCGACAGCTTGAGTGATGACTCCGGCGCCGATGGCCGTTGAATTCGAAAACGCGGCGTTGGCGTAAGCGCCGATCGATATCGAGTTGGTCGTGGTGCCGTAGTTGCCAGCGTAGGCGCCGACGGCGACGTTATTGGTTCCATCGCGCTCATAACCCGCAAGGGCTCCAACGCTGCTGTTATAGCTGCCGTTTTGATAGGCTCCGGCGACGAACCCAACAGCGCTATTATAGGAGCCCGACGCAAAATAGCCGGCGGAATTGCCCTCGAATGTGCTTTCGGTTGCGTTGGACGCGTAGCCTGCGGCCTGACCAATGGAGGTTGAATTTGTCCGGGCCTGCGCATCTGCGCCGACGGCCGTTGCGCCGTAATTTAGCCCCAGCGCCGCAAAGCCAATCGCCGTCGAATATGACGATGTAGCTGAAGCATTAATGCCGCATGCTGTGGAGGTGCCCCCACCGCTCGCATTTCCTGCGCTGCAGACCGCCTGCGCACGGGCTTCAGGTGATATTGAAATGATTGCAATCAGACTGACCGTCGACGCCAGCGCGTTCGTCAATTGCCGAACGCCGTTCCCCGAAAACGCCATAACGCACCCCCACTACGCACGACACGCAACACGTCACACTGTGGGTTCTGTTTGGCGTTCGAATCGCATTCCGAATTGAACGCCGATTAGTTTTATTTCTTCCGTCAAGCGAAAATTGACGCTTAACCAGTTACCCACACCATTTTTTGTGACGTGTGGTGGCGCGGTACGCAATGACGAAAATGTGAGCGAACATTGGTCAAAAACTTTCGCCATCTAATTGTGCTCAATCTGCAACATGCGGTCGATCGCAAGAAAATTCGCTACGGTTCGATGGTTTTTCTAACAGGATCTTGAGCTTGCCTCTGATCCTTTAAACGTTAGAGGGGTCGGCATAGCAGTGGGCGTGTGCTGCAACGCGGGAACGCTCAGCGTTGTCCGACGTTACACGGCGGTCGTCGCACCAGAAGAGGATTAACGGCAATGATGGACCTCAACCGCTACCTCGTGCTGTCAGTGTCTCGCGAACCGCTGCCTGCGTCCATGCTCGATCTGTTGGCGGAGTTGCACTGGGGCATTTGAATTGCAGCTAGGCAAAAACGACGGCAACCGCTTTTCGCCGCGTTGCGCCAACAGCCGACGGCGCCAACATTGCACTCGGGGCGCCCGATGCAGAAACAAACATAAAAGACCCGGCAGCACCTCACCGTGCCTAAGGTGAGAACCCCCTCGAAATCCGCTCGCGTCGAGGTAAGCCTTGCGTCAATACGCCAAGGCCGATAGCGCGTGAGCGGCGGCCGCACAGGCTGCGAGGAGAAACGCCGCATCATGGCCGATTTGTCGAAACTTCACACAGGGCTCGTCGGCCGGGCCGAGGTTCGTGTCGGCGACGCTCAGCTCGCGACCTCGGTCGGCAGCGGCGTCGCGCCGGTGTTCGCCAGCCCGATGCTGATCGCTCTGTTGGAGGCGGCCAGCGTCGACTGCATCGAAAAGCTCTTGCCGGAGGGTTTCCAAAGCCTCGGCACCCACCTAGATGTCGCCCACACGGCGCCAACGCCAAAAGGACTGACGGTAACCGCCGACGCGACGCTCGTCGCAATTGCTGGGCGCAAATTAACCTTCCGCGTGTCCGCCCATGACGGCTTCGATCCCATTGGAGCGGGTACGCATACGCGCATTGTTGTGGACACACCGCGATTTATGGCACGTCTGGCCGCTAAAGTGCCGCCGCTGACATGACGCTCTTGTATGGGACGATTTAAGTCAGGAACGGCGCTCGCGCGTTGTGCGTCCGTCGGACCGACGTTGGGAGACTGGTGATGACACCCGCGCTGAGATTTGGCTTAGCCGTTCTGATCGCCATCACTGCCGCGACATCGGCGGCGGCTGCGACCTGCACGCCGGGTGAGCTTGCGCGCGCCGTCGATCAATCTGGTGCCAGTCTGCGAGACTTCAGCGTCAAGATGCAGCCGGAATTGCGGGCACGCATGCGCGCGTACGCCAACGCGACCAAGATGCCGGCGGAAGAGCCGGAGGATGCGGCGCTCGATGCCATCAAGGACGCGACGCTCGACGATCTCGACGAGAAGAGCGCGGCCTTGCTGTTGAAGGTGGACGGGCTAGGACGGAACGGCGACGCGGCAACGGTCGACTGTGGAAAACTCGACGCCATCAAAACCGCCACCGGCGAACTGCTGTCGGTGATGAAGGCCAAATCCGATTACATGCTGGCGCGTCTCGACAGCAAAATCGCTGAACAGACCGCAGCGGCGCCCGCGCCGCCGAAGGCGAATGCGCTCCCGCCGGCAAAAGATGCCGCCGCCGCGCCAACGCCTCGCACGATTGCAAAAGCCGACGATGTGCCGAAGGCTGCGCGCAATGCGCCAAATAATGCGCAAGACAAGCCCGCGCCCAAGGACAAGTCGGCCGCCCCCGCACCGGGCAGCGCTGCCGCATCGAAGTGGACGCCTAAAACCCAAACCAACGATGCCTACCAAGCGCCGGCTGATCAGGAGGTTGCAACGCTGCCGCCGGTTTCGGTCGATAGTGGCGCGGTTTCAGCAACGTCCGAAGATGGCTTCACGGTCGACGAAATTCGAGAAGCCACGCGCGGATTTTTCGGCACGGTTTCGACCAGCCTCGCAAGCGTCATCGAGCACGCTTTCAAAACGTCGGGGCGGCCGACAGCCTACGTTTTGGGCTCGGAGGGCGGCGGCGCATTTCTCGCCGGGCTGCGATTTGGGCAAGGCACGCTCTACATGCGCAATCAGCCGGGCACACGGCCGGTCTATTGGCATGGTCCATCGGTCGGCACTGACTTTGGAGCGTCGGGATCGCGGACGATGTTTCTGATCTATCGGCTACGCGAGCCTTCGGCACTGTATCGCAGCTTCAGCGGCATTGATGGCTCGGCGTATTTCGTCGGCGGTGTCGGCGTTACCCTGCTTAAGGGTGGCGAGGTCATCATGGCGCCGATCCGCTCGGGGCTCGGGCTGCGCGTTGGAGCAAGCCTCGGCTATGTGCGATTCACCGATCGCCCGACCTGGAACCCGTTCTGACACAAAAGCGGCCCGGCATCACGGCCGGGCCTCACGATGCGTAGATCGCCGGAAAAGGTTGAGCCGCGATGCGCTGCCTCAATAGCCGTTGTAGTAATACGGTGACGGGCGGCGCTGCACGTACACATAGCGCTGACCATTCCGATAGATGATGCGCGGCGGCTGCTGCGACCCGTAATAGCTCGGGCGGACTTTCTGAGCGTAGGGCTTGCGTTTTTTCACGCGCGGCTCATAGCCATACGGCGTGTCGTAGGCCGAGTTGGTCCAGCCCCAAAAGTTGCCGCTGTCCGAGTTCGCGGCATACGCAGCCCACTTCTGCGATTGGCGGCTCGCGACGGCGGGCGCGCGCCATTTCGGTGTGCCGTGCACGGCGACGCGCGTCGATTTCAAGCCGTGCCGCTGCACCAGATTGTAGAACGTCTTGGCGTTTCCAGGCGATAGCCGGATGCAGCCGTGTGAGGCTGGCGAGCCGAGCGCAGCGGTGTGATAGGTCGCGTGGATAGCAACGCCGCCATTGATGAAAACGGCATGCGGCATGGGGGCGTTGTCGTACTTGCGCGAGTACCACATCTTGGCCATCCACTGCCCGCGGAAGGTGCCGCGCGGGGTTGGAAACTGTGCCGTGCCCGACGAGATCGGCCAGCTGTAGCGCGACGATCCGTTTTCGGAGACCTGCATCGTCTGCGAGCCGAGATCGATCGAAACGGTGAGCGTCGGCACCGGTAGCGGCGCTGCGGGCGCTGGCGCCACTGGCTTGTCGGCTGGCGCCGCGCCGGCAACGGGCGGTTGAGCCGTCACGGCCGTTGAAGGCGTTGGCACAGGCGCCGGGTCAACACCTGACGGCGCGCCTGTGCCCGGCTCGAACTCTGTCGGTGAGGCTGTTGCAACAACGGCCTGGACGAGCGGAGGTGCTGTCGCTGGTGCTGTTACTGGTGCCGTCTCTGGTGCCTGGGCGGTCTGCGCCAGCAGCGGGCCCGACGAACAAAAAACGAGGCCGACGATGACCAAAAGACGCCAAAGCAACATGACCGGCTCCTCACAACGCAAACTGGAATGTGCCGAACGATAATATGCCGAACAATGCCGAACGGTTAAGAGCAGAGGCGATTTTTCAGCGCAGTCGCTCTCAAGGCACACTCGCGATTGCCCTTACAAAACGGAAGCTGCAATTGAATTTTAGTTATGCTCCAGGCGCAGTTCGTCAACGCAATGCGAACCGGCCGCAATTCACTGGCGATATGTGAGTCGCGGGCGGACAGGATTAGCGCGGAGTGAAAACCTCGACGGCCAACAGCTGTCCGTTGAGCGTTGCCAAATCAGGCATCGGATTTTGCTGCCGACTTGACCACATCGTAGGCCGCCAGCGCGCGGACGCGAGCGGCGGCGTGATCGACGATGGGCTTGGGATAGGTTTTGCCGAGCGTTATTCCCGCTTCCATCAAGATCAGCGGCGGCGCCGTCCACGGCGCGTGGATCAGTGAATTGGGTAGCCCTTTCAATTCGGGAACCCAGGTGCGGACATAGATGCCATCGGGATCAAATTTCTCGCCTTGCGTCACCGGATTAAAAATCCGGAAGTAAGGCGCTGCATCAGCACCAGAGCCCGCGACCCATTGCCAGCTCGCCGAATTGCTGGCGAGGTCGGCATCCAGCAAAGTATCCCAAAACCAAGCTTCGCCCTGCTGCCAGGAAATCAAAAGATGCTTGATCAAAAATGACGCCACGATCATGCGGACGCGATTGTGCATGTACCCGGTGGCCCACAACTCACGCATTCCGGCATCGACGATCGGGTAGCCTGTTTGGCCGCGCTGCCAAGCCTTTAAATGCTTGGCGTTGCCGTCCCACGGAAATGCACTGAAGCTCTTTTTGAACGGCGTCTCCGGCAGATCCGGCCAGTGGAACAGCAGCGTGTAGGAAAATTCCCGCCACACGAGTTCTTTGAGAAATGTTTCCAGCCCTTGATCGGAGCCAGGCGTACGCGCGGCGATATCGACGGCAGCCCGCCAACATGCCGCCGGAGTAAGCTCGCCAAAGTGCAGATGCGGTGACAATCGCGATGTGCCACGCACGTCGGGACGATTGCGATCGTCCGTATACCGTTTGAGTGCAGATTTCAAAAACGTGTCGAGTGCGATGCGAGCGCCGGCTTCGCCCGGTTGCCAGAGCGGCGAGAAGCCTTTCGACCAATCGGGTTTCGTTGGGATCAGCGGCCAATCGGCAAGCCTGTCGCTCTTGGGATATTTGGTTGGCGATGTAAGTTGGCGCGGAGCCTTGATCGGCGGAGGCGGGGCGTAGCCAGCCGACAGCGCCCTCCAGAACGGAGTGTAGACTTTATAGACGTCGCCGGTCTTGGTGCGAATGTCTTCAGGCTCGCGTAACAGCCGGCCAGCGAAGCGCTTGAAGCCGACACCTGCCTGATCGAAGACGGACTTCAATGCGTTTTCGCTCGCAACGCTTTGGGGCTCATAGCCGCGCGAGAAGTAAACCGCCGTCGCGCCGGTCTGCTCGACCAAGTCTGGCAAAACCTCGATGACGGCACCGCGCCGCAAAATGAGTTTGCCGCCGCGCGCTTCGATGTCCTGCGACAGCGCGGCAAGACTGTGAGCGAGCCACCAGCGCGAAGCAGCGCCCATTGCCCACCGCTGTGGTGTGGCGTCGTCGAAAACGAAGACGGGAATGAGCGGAGCGCCGGTCTCGACGGCAGCAGCCAGCGCGCGATGATCGTTGAGCCGCAAATCATCGCGGAACCAGATAAGCACAGGTTTTAACGTCATGGGCTTTCCGATTTACTGCGACGGCCCGCGCGTGACCAGGGTGGGATAGGCTTGCGCCTTCCGGCTGCGGCGCGAACCATCGCATTGTCGAAAGAAACGCCGTGAGTCAAACTCTAGATCACTGGTCAACCGGGATGCCGACGGCACGCAACGTTGGCGATCGACTGCGGTTCCCAACTAGTTGTTAAAAAGCAGCTCGAACAGCGTTTTAGGCTTCTGTCGCGATCCACTGCGGGCTTGCCGCGTTTCGGATCGCTGTCCGCCAACACTGCCGGGAGCCTGATCCCACGGTGCCCAGGCACTACTTTTCGGCGCCCGCTGACCGTCGCCTTTTCGATACGCGCCAGCTGCAACCGGCACCGGCTCAGCGGCCGTGGCGCGCAATTGAAACTCATCGGTGACGCCATCGATGCTGGCGATTTGGACGCGATCATCGTCCCAGGTCCAGGTGGCAACGCGCGCCCCTTGGCGATGCGGTTGAATGCTGATCACCGTGCCCGCATCGAGATCGAGGATGGCAACCAGTTCCGTGATTTCAGGCCCCGCTGCGCTGACGACAATGCCGCCAGAATAGCGCAACACGCCATAGCCTTTGTGGGGCGGCGGTTTGAGTTCAAAAGCCACGAGCTGCGGTTTGCCTTCGCCCATCATTTCAAGGGGCACGCGTAATTTTGGGTGCATGTCGCTGATCGCGAAGTAGGCGTTAGCGCGCACGACGACCCGCCAGTTTTCAAAGCCGAGGCCGGGCATTTCACGATCATCGCTGATGTCGGCACCCGCGCCGAGCCGCAGCAGCGCGTCGGAGGCCAGTCGCCAGCCGGGCTTGAGCAGCAGCACTTTGCGGAAATCCTCGACCGCCGTATCGGCTTGGCCGCGCGCTTCGGCGATTTCACCCCGCGCCCAAGCGGTCTCGGCATTGTTGGGGTCGAGTTTGATCGCGGTTTCGATGTCTTTTGCGCCGATGTCGGGCTGACCTGTTTGTTTATAAACGTAGGCCCGATAGGCGAACGATACCGGCGATCGTGGATCAAGCTCGATGGCGCGATTGAGATCGCTGTAGGCTTCCTCGTACGCCTCGGCGAGACTGTTAGCGAGACCGCGTCCCTGAAAAGCTGCGGCGAGCTTGCCGTCAAGCTCAATGGCACGACTGAAATCCTTGATTGCCGAGGCGGTATTCGCGTCGGCGAGATAGGCATAGCCGCGCACGACATAAATTTCGGCGTTGCTGGCGTCAAAGGCCAACGCCCTCGACAAGTCTTCAATGGCCTCGGCTTTTTGACCAACGGCAACACGAGCTTCGGCGCGATTGCGGTAGGCGGACGCGAAGCGGGCATCGGCATTAACCGCGCGCGAGAAGTCGCGGATGGCGGCATGCGGTTTGCCGGTGGCGAGAAACGCGACGCCGCGACCGGACAGCGGCGCGGCACTGTACGGCATCAAACTGATGGCTTTGGAATAATCCCGGATCGCGTCCTGATAGCGCGCGCGGCGCATCTGCGCGCTGGCACGATTGGAGAATGCCGCCGCATACCCGGGCGCCAGCACGATCGCGCGATCGAAATCCTTGATGGCTTCGTCGACACCATCGAGCGACAGCAGCAGATTGCCGCGATTGTTGTAGGCTGCGGGATACTCGGCGAACATCTGCACGGCTTGATTGAAATCATTGAGCGCCAGCTTCGGCTGGCCCATGCGGCCGTAGGCAACGGCGCGGTCGTTCAGCAACGTTGCCCGGCGATCATTGGCGAGCGATGTGTCTTTGAGTGCGTCGGTGAAGGCCTCGACGGCTTGCGCTGCTTCACCGCGAACGAGATGGGTTGCGGCCTCCTGCGCCCGCGAGATGACGGGTACGTCTTCTGCGGCACGCGCCACGCGGCCATCCAGGGCGGACAGGGCCATGACGACAATTAAACCGATCTGCCGGATTGAGCGCATTGATCCTCGAACGGACGGGCAGCGTTTGATGTGCTGATTGACGACTCAATCGACGCTTAGACAAAGATTATGTCGCGTCGACGGTTGAGCTGCCAGCACGGCGCGGCGCACGATTTTATAACACATAGCGGCACTTGGTGCCGTCGTAAAATTGACAGCATATGGCGCCGAATGTGTCATGACTTGACTGCGATCATGAGTTTGGGAGAGCCTTTCCATTGAATTTATGGATACGCCTGATCTGGCTGCTTTTGAGCGCACGACGCCGTGGCGCTTTAAGACCTCCAGACGACGCGTCACGGATCGATTTTCGCGTATGGCCGCATGATCTCGATTTGTCCGTGCATATGAACAATGGCCGCTATCTGACACTGATGGATCTTGGCCGCCTCGACGTGATGGTGCGATCAGGCCTGTGGCGGGCCGTCATGGACAACCGATGGACGCCGATCGCCAGTGCCATCACCATTCGCTTTCGCCGTGAACTGACGCCGTTTCAAACATTCCGGCTCGAAACCAAATTGGTCAATTGGGATGCGACTTTGGTCGTGATGGAACAGACTTTCACGATTGTCGGTGGCGACTACGATGGCCAAGTGGCGGCGCGCGGGCTGTTCAAAGGCGGTCTCTACGACCGCAAAGCCCGCGCCTTCGTGCCGATCAAGCGCTTGATGGCGACCATCGGCGTCAGCGCCGAAAGCCCGCAACCGAGCGCCGAAGTGGCAGCCTTCCTGCATGCCGACGTGACCATGAAGCAAGCGGCGCGGCGTTAATCGTCAAGTCTTCACGTCGGCCGCCAGCCGGGCGATCTGCTGGCTCTCAACAATGTGCCGAGGACTTGGTGCAAAGTCTCCGGCAAATTCTCGGCAATCATCCCAGGACCGAACTGGTCCGCGACCTCGCCATGCAGCCAGACGGCGGCGCACGCCGCGTCGAACGCCGTCATCCGCTGGGCCAACAGCCCGGCGATCAATCCGGCGAGCACGTCGCCCGATCCGGCGGTCGCCAGCCACGGCGGCGCGTTGGCGTTGATGGCGGCACGGCCATTCGGATCGGCGATGATGGTGTCGGCTCCTTTCAAGACGACGATGGCTCCGGAGAGTTTGGCGGCGGCCCGTGCCTGATCCAGTTTCGACCCGGCCAAACCTGGAAACAGTCGCGCGAATTCTCCCGCATGCGGCGTCATGACGACGGGGCTGGCGTGGCGGTGGATCATGGCGAACAGATCGGCGGGGTTGGCGCGGGCTGTGGCCTTCGACGCGGTAAATCCAAAGGCGCCTGACGCATTGCCGTCGTTGTTATCGGCTGCAAACGACGTCAGCGCATCGGCGTCGAGCACCACGGCGCACGATGCGTGGCAACAGACGTCGACCAAGGCTCGCGTTTCATCACCGATCCCGCAACCCGGCCCGACCAGGACCGACGTTATGCGTTTGTCTGACAGAACCTCCGCCAAACTGCGCGGACCGCTGAACGGTTGCAGCATGATCGCGGTGAGGTGCGCGGCATTGATCGGCATGGCCGCCGCCGGACTGGCGACGGTGACCAGCCCGGCGCCGATCCGCAGTGCTGCGCGCGCGGCCAATCGTGCAGCACCCGTTTGATGCGGCGGACCCGAAACGACGATGCCGTGACCGCGCTGATATTTGTGGCCATCGATGGCCGGCCACGGAAAGCTTTCGAGCCAAAGCGGCAGCTCGTTGGCGAACGTCTTGGGACGAACATCGTCGAGAACCATCGCTGGAATACCGATGTCCGCGACGTGGACCTCGCCGCAGAGGTTTCGTCCCGGCAACAGAAGATGTCCCGGCTTGCGGCGAAAGAACGTAACCGTCGCCGTGGCCTTCATGACCGGGCCGTCACTGTTGCCGGTCGTGCCATCGAGACCGCTTGGCACGTCGACGGCGAGGACCGGGATATCGGTCGCAGCCAGCAAGGCAATGATCTGCGCGGTGACAGGCGGGACGGGACGATTGAGGCCGGCGCCGAAGATGGCGTCGATCACGAGCGCGGCGCCGGCAATCGATGCCGGTTGCAATGGGCGAACGGCTCCGCCGTAGCGCGCCGCCATGTCGGCCGCGTCGCCCTTAGAGGCGTGACAATCACCGAGCGATGACACACGCACGTCAAATCCGCGCTCCGTCAAATGCCGAGCCGCCACAAACCCATCGCCGCCGTTATTGCCCGGACCGCACAGCACGGCGATCGTCGCACCCGGCAGCGCCATCGTTGCGGCACGATCGGCCACGGCGCGACCGGCGTTCTCCATCAGCGTCAGGCTAGCGATACCAGCCGCCACGGCCAGGCCGTCGGCGTGCGCCATTTCTGCCGTGGTGAGCAATGCGGTCCCGTAGTCGGTCATGGTGGGGTTTACCTGTTTCAAGGTATTTCAGCATTGAGCCGGACGCGGCAAGCTAGCCTTGTTTCAGGCTGCGTGGTTGTCTGCCTGTCTTTTCATCGTTGTTTTCGCCTGATTTCTGATCACAGCGGGTGGAAATTCGGCTAAAGACAGTGCGCGATACGACCAAAAGCTAGATCATGAAAACCTAATCGACTGGAATTGCTATACTTTGGCTGACGTGCCGAAAGTGGCACGCCGCCTGCTACCACCGAGGCCTAGGGACGGCTTGGGACGCAACCTAAGTCTGCATGCCAAGGGGCACCAATGAAAAAGATCGAAGCCATCATCAAGCCGTTCAAGCTCGATGAAGTGAAGGAAGCTCTGCAAGAGATCGGCCTACAGGGCATTACGGTCATTGAAGCCAAGGGCTTTGGACGTCAAAAAGGCCATACCGAACTGTATCGGGGCGCTGAATATGTTGTCGATTTTCTGCCTAAAGTGAAAATTGAAGTTGTGCTCGCCGACGAGCTTCTCGATAAGGCCGTCGAGGCGATCCAGGCGGCGGCCAAAACCGGCCGGATCGGCGACGGCAAGATCTTCATTTCAACCATCGAAGACGCCATCCGTATCCGCACGGGGGAATCCGGCCGCGACGCGATTTGACGCGGACGGGTCGGCTCAAGCAAAAATTGTCTCTCGGTGCTATCGGCGCTAAGGCTCGCATCGTTTAGACGTGGCCGTGGTCCAACCACCAACGGTGCATAGAAAAAACTAGCCAAGATCAGGGAGTGCCTATGAAGAGCGCCAGCGACGTCCTGAAATACATCAAGGACAAGGAAGCGAAATTCGTTGACCTTCGCTTCACCGACACTAAGGGCAAGATGCAGCACGTCACCGCCGACGTGAGCTGCGTCGATGAAGACATGTTCGCCGATGGCTATGCCTTCGACGGCTCATCGATCGCCGGCTGGAAAACGATTGAAGCCTCCGACATGCTTTTGATGCCGGACCCGGCGTCAGCGCACATCGACCCGTTTTTCGCGCAGACCACCGTCGCGATTTTCTGCGACGTGCTGGAGCCATCGACCGGCCAACTCTATGAGCGCGACCCGCGCGGCATCGCCAAGAAGGCTGAAGCCTACATGATGTCGCTTGGCATCGGCGACAAAGTCTTCTTCGGTCCGGAAGCTGAATTCTTCATCTTCGACGACGTGAAGTTTTCAACCGACATGTATTCGGTCGGCTTCAAGGTCGACAGCAATGAACTGCCGAGCAACACCGGTAGCGACATGGAGATGGGCAACCTCGGTCATCGCCCGCGCGTCAAGGGTGGCTATTTTCCGGTGCCGCCGATCGACAGCTGCCAGGACATTCGCTCGGAAATGCTGTCGGTTCTGACCGAAATGGGCGTGACCGTCGAGAAGCATCACCACGAGGTGGCCGCCGCTCAGCATGAACTCGGCGTCAAATTCGGCCCGATGATTCAGATGGCCGACCATATGCAGATCTATAAGTACGTCGTGCATTCGGTGGCGCAGGCTTACGGCAAGACCGCGACGTTTATGCCAAAGCCCGTCTTCGGCGATAACGGCTCGGGCATGCACGTCCACCAATCGATCTGGAAAGGCGGACAGCCGATGTTCGCTGGCGACAAGTACGCCGATCTCTCGCAGATGTGCCTGTACTATATCGGTGGCATCCTGAAGCACGCGAAGTCCATCAACGCCTTCACCAATCCGCTGACAAACTCCTACAAGCGTTTGGTGCCGGGTTACGAAGCGCCGGTGCTGCTCGCCTACTCGGCGCGCAACCGCTCGGCGTCGTGCCGCATTCCGCACGTCTCGAACCCGAAGGCGAAGCGCGTTGAAGTGCGTTTCCCCGATCCGGGCGCTAACCCCTACCTCGCCTTCACCGCGATGCTGATGGCCGGCCTCGACGGTATTCAAAACAAGATCGATCCGGGCCCAGCCATGGACAAGAACTTGTACGATCTGCCGCCGGCTGAACTCGCCAAGATCCCAACCGTCAGCGCCAGCTTGCGTGAGGCGCTCGACAATCTCGACAAGGATCGCGAGTACCTGAAGAAGGGCGGCGTCATGAACGACGATATGATCGACGCTTACATCGCGCTGCGCATGGAAGAGAATATGCGCTACGAAATGACCCCGCATCCGGTCGAGTACGATATGTATTACTCGGTGTGATGAGCGCCGCTGAAATGACGAAGGGCGGCTGTCATGGCCGCCCTTTTTTGCATTCTAGCGGGCTGTCGAAGGCTCAATAAAACACCAGCACGCCGACGCAGCCGACGATCAGAGCGTAATAGAAAAATTGCCGTTCGCGGATCAAAAACCAGGTGATGATACGGCGTGGGATGTCGCCCCAGTTGTAGTGGCCGAGCGTGCCGATTCCGACACCGAACACGACGCCGAACAGCAGCGATTCAAAATGCAAGGTCGCTGGACCGGCCGATATCGTCTCGCCCGATACCTTGCCCGAGAGCCATGGCATGACGGCGACGATGATCGCCGCCGACATCACGCCGAACGCGAGCATGGAAAAGAATGACAGCAGCGAGCGCATCATGGCGGGCGACCGGGTTGGATGAGCGGCGGCATCGGCCAACCGCACGTTCGAAGTTGACGACAGTTTACGGGCGGAGCGCAAACAATCTGTTAACCACGCGCATGTCGCGGGTCATGCAATCGGCGACCGTCGAAAATCAGCGCGCCGGAGTGCCGATCATCAGCCCTTGGCGCGCAGAACCCAAAGACCGACACCCGACAGCGCCATCATGACACTCATCGTCAGGATAAAGCCGATGATCGGTGACGCCGTCATCGCTGCGCCTGCTGCAAGGGGGCCGACAATGGCGCCCGCCTGATACATGATGATGAAGCCGGCGTTGGCGGCGGCAAGCTGCGAGACGTGCACGCGTTCGCCCAGCATGGCGAGGCCGATCGTATAAAAACCTAAGATCACGCCGCCGATCAGAAACGCCAGAATTTCGGCCGCCATCGGGCGTCCGAACGCAAACGGCAGCATGAGTGAAAAGACGATGAAAGCGCCGGCCAGGATCATCAGCAGGCCCATGCGCGACCAGGTGTCGGCGATCCACCCCAGTGGGAATTGCAGAACGAAACCGCCGAGCGTCACGATGCTGAGAAGGCGCAGCGCTTCACCGCTTGTAAGTCCCGCTGCGAGGCCGACATTGGGAACCAGCGACAGGTAGGTGATCTCCGAAAATCCACCGATGAAGGCTGCGGCAAACGCAACGGGCGCGAGACCAAGCGCCGAGAAGGCGTGCGTTGCGTGATCGAACGACATAGCCGGCGCCAAGCGGTAGGCCAGCAGGATCGGCAATCCCGCGAAGGCTGAGCCCAGCGCGCCGACGACGAACGGCGCCATGCCTGTGAGCCCGACCGCATTGAGCACCTGCGGGCCGACGGCAAATCCGGCAAAGAACGACACCACGTAAATCGCGATGGCACGCGCTCTCGTCTCTTCGCGGGCCACAAGGTTGATCCAGGTTTCGCCGACGAGCCACGGCAGCGCGACACCGGCACTGCCGATGAAGCGCACAATGATCCACGCTGCAGCCGAAGTCGTCGCGCCAAGCAACAGAAAGCACAGCGCCGCCAGCGCGCTTCCGACGACAATCGTCGTCACCGCTCCAAGACGGCGGATGATGCGGGGTGCGAACGGCAGCACCAGCACTGTCGCGATGCCCGGCGCAGCGCCCCCCAAACCGATGACCCACTTCGGCTCGCCCCAAGCTTCAAGCGTCAGCGCCGTCAGCGGAAATCCGACGCCGAACGACACACCGACGCCGAACGACGCAATCACCACGGCGGCGATGCTCAGGGTGCGCTCAGTCGGCGTGAGATCGCGCTGGCGGCTTGCAGACATCGAGATTTCCCTCTATTCAACAACGTTGAAATAACCGCGTATGAACCCCGAGGCAATCGTTTTTTCAACAATGATGAAAAAGGCGCATCGACGCGGCAAGCGCGGGCTTCTCGAAGCCGATTTGGTTGAAGGCGCGCTGGCCGAAATCGAACGCGGCGGGCTCGACGGTTTCAGCATGCGCTGTGCCGCGCGCGCGCTCGACTGTGATGCGGCAACGCTGATTTATCATTTCGGTTCGAAAGAAGGCTTGGAGCGCGCGGTCACCGAGCGCCTGCACAGCGAAATTCGCAAGCCCGATGACACGCTGCCGTGGGACCAACGGCTGAAACATCTGGCGCGGCAATACCGGCAGGCGGCACAGCGCTACCCGGAAGCGTTCCCGCTGCTCTTGCGCTTTTGGACCAGCGGGCCGCGCGATCTGGACGTGGCTGAACTCTGGCATCAGGCGCTGGCCGATGCCGGCATTCCGGAAAAGCATATTGCCGCTGTCGGTTGCTCAACTTACGCGTCGATCCTCGGCCTATGCACGGGCGAAGTGCGCGGATTACTCGGACTGCCGTCGCAGGATACGCTGGCCGAACTGGTGACGCTCGACCACCTGACGCTGACCAAGCGCCTCATTCCGACATTCGAAACACTCAGTGCCGAAACGATCTTCGAGACGGCGCTGGAGCTTTTGATTGCCGGCATCGTCGTGACATTTCCAGCCCGCAAAAAGCTGCCGACAGCAAAGCCCGTGGCGCGACGTAAAAGCTAGAGCGGCGCTCTAATGACATCAGGTTATAAAGCGCTCGATCACGTGGCAGCGCGTGTCAAGCCTGCGATCGTTCCAGATGGCGCACGACGCTGATGCACAAGCCAACCCACGCAGCTCCAAGCGACCAGCCGGCGAGCACGTCCGTTGGCCAATGCACACCGAGATAAACCCGGCTAAAGCCAATGGCGACTGTGAGTAAAATCGCCAAGCTGACGACGAATGCCTTGACTCGGACATCATCGGTCGACCGCGCCAGAACTGCCGCAAGCGTCAGGTAAACAACGGCCGACACCGTGGCGTGGCCAGACGGGAAACTGGACGAAAACACGTCGGCGCCATAGGGAACGAGATCGGGGCGTGGCCGTTGAAACACGAATTTCATCGCGTGGCTGAGCAGCCAGCCCGAAAACGACATGGCAAAAATTTCCAGCGCTTCGCGACGCCGCTGTGTAGCGGCGAGAAACGCCGTCACCGCGAGCACGATAAACGACAAAACGCCAAAGCCGCCGAGCCCGGTGACATCCCGCATAAAACCGGCCAGCCACAGCGGACCAATCGGATCAGTCAAATCCCCTGCCGTGCGCATCGCCAGCAAAACACGTTGATCGAAGCCGTCGCTATCACCCGTCGACATGAGGAATGCGGTGCGCCCAAACATCAGCAAGCCCAATGCGGTGCCGGCGACCACCCAGGGAAATTGGCGCGTCAGGAGACGCACGGTTTTTTTCCAGCTCGACCCGGCCAACGGTTCGTCGGCCAGCTCAACGGTCTGTGGCAGGCGTTGGCTCACTGATCACTCGCGGGCATTAGAATGGACAGTGCCTTGGGATGAATTTTGTAGCGCAGCGGCGTCGAAAACGTTGCCACTTCGCCGTCATTCGATAGCCGCACATGCGGTCGCGCCAATCGAATGGTCACATCATGCGCCCGGAATTGCTGCAAATGCGGATCGCCCTTCCATCGCCCCATGATCGCGCGAGCGAGTGCGCGCGCCATGCCCCAGCCACTTCGGTGGCGGGAGGCGTAAATGGCAAGCTCGCCGCCGTCGAGCGCCGGGCGTGTTAGGCCAATGCCCGGATTTTCGCAGTAGGCGTTATTGGCAATTGCCAGCGACAGCACCCGCAGCGGCGTCTGCTCACTGCCGTCATCAATCGTGATGTGCAGCCGGTTGCGGCTGGAGAGGATCGACGAAATCACCTTCACGTAGCCTCGCATGCGCTCGACGAATGGTTTGCCGCGCATCAATTGACGCATCGCCGAATACTCTGGCGGCAGCCCAAGCAGCGAGTTGCACAGATAAATCTCATCATTGACGCTGGCGACGTCTATTTTTTTGAGCGTGCCGCGAGCGAGGGCGTCCGACGCGCCCGCGATGTCCAGTGGTATTTGGAGATCGCGAGCCAACCTATTCAACGTGCCGAGCGGGATAATGCCCAGACCCTTGCGACTGAGCATGGCGATCCGAGCGCCAGCCCGGACAGTCCCGTCTCCGCCGCCGATGACGATGACATCCGCTGATGTTTTTGCGGCCCGCTCAATTGTCGCCGTTAGGTCATCGGGCGCGACGATCTCGACGATGATGTCATGCCCATGTTGCCGAAATGGTTTTTCGATAAGGCTTTTGACCGAAGCTAGATCGCTGGTCAGGGCGGTTCCCGCTTTTTCGTTGATGACTGCGTGGACAAGCATAGCGCGGTAAACTCACGTCGAGGGTTATTCGTTCCAAGCCGATGTGGGAGCGCAGTGGGCGCAATACAATTCCGGGTCTTGAGGTTGTCGCTGCGACCGCGTCGCAAGCCTCGCTGCAGTCGAGCCGATGGCCGTTGTCAATCGACGATCACACGCCGATCGATGCCGGCGATGGTGCGCACGCCGGTCAGGGCCATGGTGACGTCGAGTTCGCTGCGAATGATCTCGATCGCGCGACGCACGCCGGCTCCGCCGTCGACGCACAAACCGTAGACGTAGGCGCGGCCGAGCAAACATCCCCGCGCTCCAAGCGCCAGCGCCCGCATGACGTCTTGCCCTGAGCGAATGCCACCATCGAACAGGACTTCAATATCGCTGCCGACGGCATCGGCGATGCGAGGCAGAACCGAAATCGACGAGGGCGCGCCGTCGAGTTGGCGGCCGCCGTGGTTGGACACGACAAGCGCGGTGGCGCCGCTCGTGACGGCGCGACGCGCATCATCTTCGTCCATGATCCCTTTTAGGATCAACGGGCCGGGCCACAAACCGCGCACCCAGTCCACATCGTCCCAGCTCAATGCCTGATCGAATTGCTGCGCGGTCCACTGCGACAGCGAGCGCACGCCATCCATGCCGGCGATGCGACCGTCGATATTTCCGAACGTCTTGCGCTTACCGCCGAGCACGCCGAGCGCCCAGCGCGGACGCGCGGCGATGCGCAAGACAGTACCGAGCCTGAGCTCGGGTGGAACCGACAAACCGTTTTTGAGATCGCGATGGCGCTGGCCAAGGACCTGCAGATCGACCGTCAAGACCAAGGCACTGCATTTTGCGGCAATCGCCCGCTGGATCAGTTCGCGGACGAAGCCGCGATCCTTCATGACGTAGAGCTGAAACCAAAACGGTTTACTGACGGCTGCGGCGACATCCTCGATCGAGCAAATCGACATCGTGCTGAGAATATACGGAATGCCGGCGACCTCAGCGGCCCGGCAGGCATGGATTTCGCCATCCTGATAGGCCATGCCCGACATTCCGATCGGGGCCAGCGCAATCGGCATCGACACACTTTGACCGGCCATCGTCGTCGTCTGGCTGCGCTGTGCGACGTCGGCGAGAACGCGCGGCTGCAACAGCAGGCGCTGTAAGTCGTCACGATTGAGGCGCAGCGTTTGCTCAGAGTAAGAGCCGGATTCAAAATAATCCATAAAGTCGCGCGGCACGCGGCTGTGGGCGATGCGGCGCAGATCTTCGATGCAAGCAACCGTCGTCATCGGCTCTACATGCTGGAGCATTTTCCGACGACGTGGATTCCGGTTCGTCGTCAGAAAATGCGACAAAGCAAAACGTTGGAGCGCCGATCTCATTCCATTAAATCGGCGCTCGCGGATTAGTTCTCGGCTTTGCTGACCATGATGTCGGTGCCGGGATGCACCGATTTCAGCAAACGAACATCGTCGATGGCTTCTGCCCAGATGTTGCATGGGCTGGCGAGGCGGATTTCGGACCGGCTGCGCGACAGCGGCGTTGGCCCAAAGCCGATGGTGATGGCGTCGCCTTCGGGCCAGAAGGCAATCTCGCCGGCTTTCACGACCACGCACGCGTCAGGCTCGACGGCGGAACTGACTCGGGCATCGAAATAAACTTCTTCGCCCCACGTGCGTGCCATCGCCTGGATCGGCAGGGCCGCCCAAATTCGCTCGGCGGTGGGCGTGTCGCGCAACCGCGCGCGAACCTCAACCGACCCGGCACGAATGACGACTGAGCGCATCGAAGCGTACCCCACACATTGCAACACGCCGCAGACCTTGGGCGTAACGCGCCAGCTCTACAGTCGCGACGATCATCTCATTCGCGAAAGTGGAGTTCAAGGGCGCAGTGTGCGGCTTCGGCCTCGTTCTTAAGTGCTGCGCCGGGTTTCGCGACCGCGCGAGCGGAACAGCTTTGCTACCCCAATCCACGATGTCAGCAAAAGCAAACCGCCGCGCGCAATCAACTGGTCGACAGACAAACGATCAGGCTGGCGGTGGCCCGAAAACCAGCACGGCGTTCAGCCCACCGAAAGCGAACGAGTTCGACATCGCGTAGGTGACTTTTTTGTCGCGGCCGACATTTGGAATGTAATCGAGGTCACAGCCCTCGCCTGGCTCGTCGAGCCCGATCGTCGGCGGCACCCAGCCGTGCTGCATCGCCTTGATGCAGGCAACCGCCTCAATGCCGCCGCCAGCGCCAAGCGGATGACCGTGCATCGACTTGGTTGATGAAATGGCGAGCTTCTCGGCGTGCGAATTGAACACCGCCTTGATGGCTTTAGTTTCGTTGATGTCGTTGTCGGCGGTGGCGGTCCCATGGGCATTGAGGTAGTCGATGTCGCCTGGGCCAATGCCGGCGTCGTCAAGCGCGTTCCGCATAGCCACGCTCGGGCCTTCGACGGTCGGCTTGACCATGTCCTGGCTGTCGGATGCCATGCCGAAGCCGCTGAGCTCGGCGAGAATGGTGGCACCGCGGTCCTTGGCGTGCTCGTAGCTTTCGAGCACCAAGATGCCGGCGCCTTCGGCGAGAACCGTACCGTTACGCTTTTTGGCGAACGGAAAGCAGCCTTCAGGCGACAGAACGTGCAGCGCCTGCCAGGCTTTCATCGTGCCGTAATTGATGACCGATTCAGACGCCCCGGCGATCGCCACATCGACCATGCCGTCGCGGATGTAATCGCGCGCTAAGCCGATCGCGTGGCTGGCCGTCGAGCAGGCCGAGCAGGTGGCGAACGTTGGTCCTTTGACGCCGAATTCAATGCCGACGTGGGCTGCGGCGGACGATCCGATGATGCGCAACAGCGTCAAGGGATGGGTTGCTTTTTTCTTCTCGATGAAGAGATCGCGGTATGCCGTTTCGAAGGTCACCAAACCACCAGCGCCGGAGCCGATGATGCAGGCGGAGCGATACGGGTCGGCGATCGGCATTTCGAGGCCAGCCATGCGCACGGCTTCGTCGGCGGCCACTGCTGCAAACCATGAATAGCGATCGGCGAGCGAAATAATCCGGTCGCGCTTGAAGTGCTTGAGGCGGGCTTTGTGATCGAAGTTCTTGATCTGCGCGGCGATCAAAATTTTCAGGTCTTCGCGCGGAAAGCCTTCGATTTCACTGACGCCGGATTTACCAGCCTTCAGGCCGTCCCAGAATTCCGCCACTGTCGTACCGATGGGGGTGACGGTTCCCAGTCCGGTCACAACAACGCGGCGACCGGATTTTTGTTTGGCCATACGACGTACTCATCCTTTTCCTGCGGGCTGATCCTGCGGCGTGACAGTTGTGCGAAGGACCACCACGCCTCGATGATGCGCAGTTCCAGCGCGCAGCCATAGCAAGCGTCGCATGGCTTCATGCCGCAACTTTAGCCCGAAGCGGGGCACCGATCCGGCAACCGTTTTATGCCTTGGCGGCGGATGCGCCTTTGGCTGCGATCAACGATTTGACGCGTTCGACGACTGACCCGACGGTCTTGAAGTCTTCGACATCTTCATTGGCGTTGTAGGGAATTTCGATGCCGAAGCCGTCTTCGATGTCGAATACGATCATGGCGAGATCGAGCGACTCAATCTTGAGGTCAGTCAGCGCCGTGTCGGGCGAGATGTCGTCGCGCGGTTCCTTCATGTGCTTCTTCAAAATGTCTGTAATCTTCGTCGCGACGTCGTCCATATGCCTCTCCCACCTTCGCGAAACCCGCGATAGGCCCGTTATGCTTGGCTTCTACCTAGTTGAATACAGTGTCTACGGCAAGCAGCGCGGGCTGATATCCTTAAACCGCGATCAAGTCTATCGATCTTCCTCAGTCGTGCCGAAACTCTGGGCCGACCCTAAACCCCTCGTCTCGCATCAAAATAATCAACACTTGGTTAGTGCGTGTTCCGGGACTGGCCTTCAACGCCGAAAAGTTGTTCAATCTGCGACAATCTCGACCATTCGGCCGAACCGGCGCCTGATTGGTGTGATCTGAGCAGCACCGGTTCGGGGTGCAGCTTGGGCCACGCGGCGCTTGCGGCTCGGTATGGCGGAGACGGCGACGGAACCGGGCTAAATACTGACGGAGGCATAAGTGTCTGATTTGAGCGGATTGAATTTGCCATGACCAAGACAGAGGCCGCCAGCGGTCAAAGCGCCGCCATGGCGCATCAGCCGGTTGAAATTGCCGCAGCGGGCAGCAGCGAGACGAGCCCCGGCGGCGATTATCCGTGGATGGCCAACTATCCCGACGGCATCTCCTGGCAAATGGAATTGACCCCGGAGCCGTTGCACGCACTGGTCGCACGTGCCGCGCGCCTGTTTCCAAACAACCCAGCGCTGACATTTCTCGGGCGGACAACAACGTATGGGCAGTTGGCCGCCGAGATCGATCGGGTTGCGGCAGGACTGCAGATTGCCGGCGTTACCAAGGGCACCAAGGTCGGCCTATTCCTGCCCAATACGCCAACGTTTGTCGTGTTCTATTACGCCATTCTGAAAGCTGGCGGCACGGTGGTCAATTTCAACCCGCTGTACACGATCGAAGAATTGACCTTCCAAGTCCGCGACAGTGAAACGCGTTTCATGGTCACCCATGACCTCGCCATTCTGTTCAATAAGGTTGAACAACTGGTGGCGGCCAACGTGCTGGAGCGGACGATCGTCGTACCGTTCGTCGACGTGCTGCCCAGTCTCAAAGCCAAGCTGTTTGGCCTGTTCAAGCGCAAAGAGCTGGCCAACATCGCGGGCTCTGCCATCAAGGATCGCATTGTCGATGGCCGCGCTTTGGCCACCACCACAGACCGGATGGCACCTGTTGCCATCGACCCGATCGAAGATGTCGCAGTGCTGCAATACACCGGCGGGACGACCGGGACGCCGAAAGGCGCCATGCTGACGCACGCAAATCTTTACGCCAACACCATTCAGATCGACACTTGGGCCTCTGACCTGGTGCCGGGCCAAGAGCGCGTGCTTGGCGCACTGCCGCTGTTTCACGTCTTCGCCATGACGGTGGTGATGAACCTCGGAATCTCAAAAGCGGCACAGATCATCTTGATGCCGCGCTTCCAACTCGTCGACGCTTTGAAGCTGATCCACAAGCTCAAGCCGACGATGATGCCGGCGGTGCCGACGATCTTCACGGCGATGCTCAATTATCCGAAAGTGAAATCCTACAACCTGTCGTCGCTGAGATTTTGCATCTCCGGCGGCGCGCCGCTGCCCTTGGAAATCAAGCAACGCTTCGAAGCACTGACCGGCTGCCACGTCTGTGAAGGCTATGGATTGTCGGAAGCCTCGCCTGTGCTCACCTGCAATCCGGTGCACGGCCTTGTCGTGCCCGGTTCGATCGGACCGCCGGTCCCCGGCACGGTCATTTCGCTGCGAGATCTCGAAGATCCGAGCAAAGAAGTGCCGCGAGGCGAGCGCGGCGAATTATGCGCAACCGGTCCACAAGTGATGAAAGGCTACTGGAACAAGCCGGCCGAAACCGAGCAGCAATTCCTCGGCAAATTCTTGCGCACCGGCGACGTGGCCATCATGGACGAATATGGTTTCTTCTCCATCGTCGACCGGATCAAGGATTTGATCATTTGCTCGGGCTTCAACGTCTACCCGCGCCGCATCGAAGAAGCCATCTACCAGCATCCCTCGGTTGCGGAGGTCACCGTGATCGGTATCAAGGACACCTATCGCGGCGAAGCGCCCAAGGCGTTCATCAAACTCAAACCTGGAATGACGGCGACGGCTGCCGACATTCTCAAACATCTTGAGCCGAAGATTTCTAAAATCGAGATGCC
The DNA here is from genome assembly GCA_021732485.1 of Hyphomicrobium sp. GTDB lineage: Bacteria > Pseudomonadota > Alphaproteobacteria > Rhizobiales > Hyphomicrobiaceae > Hyphomicrobium_B. The sequence goes on along the minus strand of JAKFUV010000008.1, from coordinate 29,750 downwards.
GGCCGCGATCGAGTTTCGCGACGAATTGCCCAAGACCATGATTGGCAAATTATCCAAAAAAGAGCTTGCGGCGGAAGAAGCGAAGCGTAACTAGGCGGTATGAGCACAAAGCGTGACGCCACGAGATCGATCGAAAGCCCAACTGACGCCAGCGCGCTGGCGGTTCGTGAAACGTTTACCATCTCCGATCTCGCCGCCGAATTCGACATCACGACCCGGACTATCCGCTTTTACGAAAGCCGCGGGCTGATCAATCCCGAACGCATCGGCACAACACGCCGCTACAGCAAGCGTGACCGGGCACGGCTGATGATCATTCTGCGCGGCCGCAATCTGGGATTTACTGTCGAGGATGTCGGCGAATATCTGGCGCTGTACGATACCGACCCCGGTCAACTGGCTCAGACCAGGCTGTTACTCGGAAAAGTCGAATCAGCCGTCCGCGAGCTTGAAAGCAAGCGCGAGGATATCGCCCACAGCCTCTCTGAATTGGAGGAGATTCGCTTGCGTTGCGAAACGCATTTGGCGCGCGGCAAGAGATAGGCGAATGGCGCGGCGGTTGGTGACGATTGCCATCCGTTCGACGATAACGCCGTCAACGATAGAGATCGGCGCGCGTCGGCGGTAGCGGTGTCGGCCCTTTCGCTGATTTAGACGCGAGCGTCTGAAACAGCCGCAATGTGCCGCGATGAAAGGCGAGACTGACGCCGGCCAGATATGCGACCCAGATGCGATATTTCTCCTCGCCGACTTCCTTGATTGCAGCCTCGCGATTTTCGGTCAGCCGCTCGCACCAAAGCTGGCACGTGCGCGCGTAGTGCATCCGCCATCCCTCGATGTCGTGAACTTCGAAGCCGGCCCGCTCCATGGCGGCAACGGAGTGGCCAATGTCGTCCAGTTCACCGCCCGGGAAGATGTATTTTGCGATCGCTTTTTTCTCAGGCCGCATCCGCGACTTCAACCAGCCTTTCTGCGGGCGTGGCGCGCGCCGCGAGATGGCGTGGTTGAGAAACAAGCCGTCATCCGCCAGCAACGACCGGACTTTGCTCATGTAGGTGGAAATATTCTTCAGCCCGATATGTTCGTACATGCCGATCGACGCGATCTTATCGAACTTGCCGGTGACGTTGGTGTAATCGGTCAGCTCGAAGGTGATTTTCTGGTCGAGCCCCAGCCGCTTCGCCTTATCGACGGCAAACTCTAGCTGGCGCTGCGACAGGGTGATGCCATGCGCCGTCACGCCGTAATTCTGGACGGCATGACATACGAGCCCTCCCCAGCCCGACCCGATATCCAGCAGCCTGTCACCGGGTTTGAGGCGGAGCTTGCGACAGATCATGTCGAGCTTGTCGCGCTGCGCTTGAGCAACGCCGTTCGCCCAATCGGTATAGTAGGCGCACGAGTAGACCATCTCGGGATCGAGAAAGGTGGCGTAGAACTCGTTCGATACGTCGTAGTGGAACTGCACGAAGGCTTTGTTGTCAGCCGTCTTGCGGTTTTTGCCGGTGAACTCGCCTTGAAAGCCTTGTGTATCGGCGGCGGCATTCGGCTTGGCAAAGAAGAACGGGCGAAGTTTTGCGGCAAGGCGCAGCGTGTCTGCGGGCCGCATCTTCAGCGATTTGCTGCCGTGTTGCAGATCGCGGCCAAAATCGACGAGCGTGCCGCCGGTGAAATCTATGCCCTTATCGACATACTGACGGATGATCGTATCAAGCGACGGGCGGCGCAAAATGGCGCCGATAACGCCCGGCCCGGCGATGGCAATTTCGAATGGGCCGGACGGCGCTTTTCCAAGCGGTATCCGGGAGCCATCCCAAAGCCGCACCCAGGCGTTGAGATCAAGCTTTTGGGCAACGTCGCGAACGAGCGCGCGTGCCGCGTCCAGCTGTTGCTCGTCCCGTGTCGCCATGCTCTACCCCCGGTTATCTCCTGGAGGCAAATAGCCGATTTCGAGCGGTGCGTCTCCCCAGATCGCCGGGATGTAGGGTTATGCGGCCATTCGCGATTCTGCGGCCTTCGCACTTTCCATGATGGCAGCGACACCCATGCCGCCTGCCGTGCAAACCGAAATCAAGCCGCGTCCGCCATGAATCGATAAGAGCTTGGCGAGATTGGCGACGATGCGGGCACCGGTCGCGGCGAACGGATGGCCGAACGCCAGCGACGAGCCCATCACGTTCAACTTCGACCGGTCGATCGACCCGAGCGGCTGATCCTTGCCGAGGAAGCGCTTGCAGTAATCCGGGTCTTCCCAAGCTTTCAGCGTCGCCAGAACTTGCGCGGCGAAGGCTTCGTGGATTTCATAGAAATCGAAATCCTGCAGCTTCAATCCGGCGCGGTCGAGCATCTTCGAGACGGCAATGGTCGGCGCCATTAGCAGGCCTTCGCCGGCCACGAAATTATTGGCGGCATGCTGGCCATAGGTCAGATAGGCCAGAACTGGAATTCCGTGTTGTGCGGCCCACTCTTCCGACGCCAGCAGCACGGCCGACGCGCCGTCGGTCAACGGCGTTGAATTGGCGGCCGTCAATGTGCCGCGCTCGGATCTCTCAAAAGCGTTCTTGAGCGATGACAGCTTTTCGAGACTGATGTCTTCGCGCAGATTGTTGTCGCGGTAGACGCCGGCACACGGCACGATCAGATCATCCATGTAACCGGACGCATAGGCCTGCGCCGCTTTCTTGTGGCTTTCGAAGGCGAGCTGATCTTGCTCGTTGCGCGGAATTTTCCAGTCCTGCGCCATCAGCTCGCAATGCTGGCCCATCGACAGGCCGGTGCGCGGCTCGGATACGGCCGGCGGTTGCGGCGCCAGTTCACCGGGTGTCAGTCCTTTGAAGACCTTCAGTTTGTCGAGAGCCGATTTTTGCTGGCCGACATCGACGAGCCGCTTGGCGAATTTCTTTGAAAAAACGATCGGCGCGTCCGAGGTCGAATCTGATCCGACCGCGATGGCGCTTTCGATTTCCCCGCTGGCGATTTTGGCGCCCGACGCCATCGCCGCCTGGAGGCTGGTGCCGCAAGCCTGGATCAGCGTCACGCCTGGCGTCGACGGTGCCAGCTTGGTCGACAGCACCGCTTCACGCGCCAGATTGAAATCCTTCGAGTGCGTGACGACCGCGCCGCCGACCACTTCGTCGATATGCTCGCCCTTCAGGTTGAACTTATCGACCAGGCCGTTCAGCGCCGCCGACATCATGTCGAGGTTCGACAAATCGGCGTACAGCGAGTTCGAGCGGCAGAACGGAATGCGGCTTCCGCCGAGCACGGCGACGCGACGAAGAGTGCCAGTCATTTTGAGATCTCCGGATTATTCTGCTGCCGCGCGCTGAGGTGCCGTTGCGGGTTCTTTGAGGGAGGCTTGATAGTGCAACGGGCCGCCTCGGAAGGGCGCGAAGCCGGTGCCGAAAATCATTCCGGCGTCCACCAGATCGGCGCTCTCGACCACGCCTTGATCAAGCGAGGCCTGCGCTTCCTTGACCATCGGCTGAACCAGTTCGCGTCCGAGTTTTTCAAGGTCTGATTTCGAGAACTTAGCTTCGGCGGCCACGGGTTTGCCGTCCTTCCAGACGTAGAACCCCTCGCCCGATTTTTTGCCGAGACGGCCGGACGCGACGAGGCGTTCAAGGCGCGAGCCTTCGCTCGACTGCCCGAGAATTTTAGCCACGTGGGCGCAGACATCGAGCCCGACGTTATCGGCCAGTTCGATCGGTCCCATTGGCATGCCGAAAGCGCGCGCGGCTTCATCGATCTTTTCTTTGCTTTCGCCCTTTTCCAGTCGCTCCATGGCCGCGAACATGTAGGGCGTCAGGACTTTGTTGACGAGGAAGCCCGGCACGTCCTTGGTGATCAGCGGAAACTTGTCGATGCTGGTGACGAACGCCGCGCCCTTTTTCACTTCGTCTTCGCGGGTCACGGTGCCGCGCACCACTTCGACGAGCGGCATCTGCGGAACCGGCGAAAAGAAGTGCAAGCCGATCAGCCGGCCAGGATCTTTCATCGGCTGCGAGATATCCGAGAGCTTCAGCGACGAGGTGTTGGTTGCGAGCACGGCACCGGGTTTGATCTTGGTTTCGAGATCGGCGAACAGCTTCTGCTTGATGTCCAGACGTTCGACGATGGCTTCGATGATGATGTCGGCGCGGCCGATGCCACGGCCCTGCGGATCGGCGATCAGCCGGGATTTGGCGGCGTCACGAAGCGGCTTCGTCTTGAATTTGCGTGCGAACAATTTGCCCTGACTCTTGATGCCTTTGTCGAGCTGCTCGGGCGAAATATCCTGCAGCGTGACTTCCATGCCAGCCGCCGCACAGACGCCGGCGATGTCGGCACCCATCGTGCCCGCACCAATGATGTGGGCGCGCGTTGGCTTCCACTTCAACCCGCGCGGCGCTTGGGCTTTGAGCATTTCCGTCAGGCGAAACACGCGGCGGAGATTGCGCGATGTATCTGACACCATCAGCGGCGCGAACGCGGCCGTCTCCGCGGCTTTCATGGCCGGCAGATTGCCGCCGTGCGTTTCGAACAAATCGATGAGGCGGAAAGGCGCCGGATAGTGCGCCTCGCGGGCTTTCTTGGCCGTTTCGTCGCGCATTTTTTTGGCAAGAAGCGAGCGCACCGGCCATTTGGTGAGCAGCATCTTGGCAGCCCCCGCCGGCGTCGAGCGGCGATTTTGCAGCACGGCTTTGCGAGCCGCCCAATGCAGTTCGCCGGGGCTGGCGACGAGCTGATCAATAAAGCCCATGGCCTTGGCGGCGCCAGCGCGGATCATGCCGCCGGTCAGCATATTCTGCATGGCGGCCATCGGACCGACCTGTTTGATCGACCGCGCCGTGCCGTTGAAACCAGGAAAAATTCCGAGCTTCACTTCCGGAAATCCGATGCGCGTCGAGTCATCGCGCGTCGCGATCCGATAGTGGCACGCTAAAATGAGTTCGAGCCCGCCGCCAACACAAACGCCATGAATTGCCGCAACGACAGGAACAGGCAGCCGCTCGATCCGGTCGAGCATGGCATTGACCGGCTTCAGGTTGTCGATGACTTGCCGCTCGTTTTCGAATGCCTCGAACTCGCGGATGTCGGCTCCGACGATGAAGCCGCGCTCCTTGCCCGAGATGATCACGAGGCCACGCACCGTCTTGGCGCGCGCTTCGGCTTCGACCCGGTCGATGATGGCGGACAGCTCCTCGATCGGCCGGCGCCCGAGTGAGTTGGCGCTTTCGCCTTCGCGATCGAAAGTTGCCCAGGCGATGCCTTCGCCATCGACCGAATAGCGCCAGTCTTTCAATTGCGCACCGTGGGACGCAGCGGCGTCGGTTGTGGATATTGGACGTTCACTCATGTCGTGCCTCATACTCGGTTGGCAGCGGCGCCAGGAAGCGGCGCAGCCTACTCGGCGGCTAACGGTTCAAAGCCGCGCTGGTTGTGCCCAAGGTTGGCGTAATTCGGCTTCAACTCGGCCGGATCGAAGTGATCGACCGCGATGACGCGCGCGACGAGCCGTTCGACCTCGCGCAACTGATCGGCTTCAGCGCGTGTCAACACAGCCTTGCCAACCGCGTCTTCAAACCAGTCCATGCCGTGATAGCGGCGAACCACGCCGTCGCGGATGGCCTTTTCCAGTTTCTTTTCGACGGGTTCGGCGGCGATGACTTTTTCCAGCGTGACTTCGAGCAAGCCGGTCGGATCGTTGACGTCCTTTGAAATGAAGATGTCGCGCGTCAGCCGGTCCCGGGCGCTGCCGGGTTCCAGAACGTGGCGGGCAACGGCGCGGCCGAGCTGATCGGAGGCGGGCTTGAAACGACGCCCGAGCGGGAACACGATGACGCGCAACAACGGCCGTACCCAGGCGGTCGGGAAATTGTCGATGGTGCCACTCATCGCCTCCTGGAAGCGATACAGCGCATTGCGTGCCGCGAGCTCGACGATCTGCTCGTCGCCGGCCATGCGCCCGTCATCATCGTAGCGCTTGAGCACAGCCGAGAGGAAATAGAGCTCGGATAGAGCGTCGGCAAGACGGCCGGTGATCTTCTGTTTGGTTTTCAATCCGCCGCCAAGCATCGCCACGGTGATATCGGCGACGAAGGCGAACGAGCGGCTGGCGCGGGCCAGCTGCCGGTACCATTGCGACATCATTTGTGCGTTGGGCGGGGCGGACGCGAAAGCGCCGCCCGTCAGATTGTGGAACAGCGCTCCGGTGACGTTCGACACCGAGAACGCGATATGTCCGTTGAAGGCCTCTTCGAATGCGTCGAGGCCACGGCGGCGATCGCTATCCTGAGCCGATTGCACTTCTTTGTAGAGATAGGGGTGCGAGCGCAGTGCCCCTTGCGCGAACGTGATCAGCGTCCGCGTCAGGATATTGGCGCCTTCGACCGTGATCCCAACCGGCACCATTTGATAGGCCGACTGCAAATAATTCATCGGCCCGTCGCAAATGGCGCGGCCACCGTGAATATCCATGGCGTCGTTGACCGAGCGGCGCATTTTTTCGGTCGTCTGATATTTCATGAGCGCCGAAATCACCGACGGCTTCTCGCCACGGCTGACCATCGATGCAGTAATCGCCCGCGCCGCTTCGTTGACGTAGGCCGTCTCGATGATGCGAACCAGCGGTTCTTCGATGCCTTCCATGCGTGAGATCGGCAGACCGAACTGCTTACGAATGCGGGCGTAGGCAGAGGTGACGCGCAACATCATCTTGGCGCCGGCCGTTGCCGACGACGGCAGCGAAATGGCCCGTCCGGCCGACAGACATTCCATCAGCATGCGCCAGCCTTGGCCGGCCATCTTCTCGCCGCCAATGACCCAATCGATCGGAATGAAAACGTCGTTGCCCCAGTTTGGGCCATTCGGGAAAGCGGCACCCGACGGCAAATGCCGGCGGCCAATGTTGACGCCAGGATGGGTCGCCGGAATGAGCGCCAGCGTGATGCCGACGTCTTCACCTTTGCCGAGCAGATTGTCCTTATCGAACAGGCGGAACGCCAGGCCGACCAGCGTCGCTTTCGGCCCGAGCGTGATATAGCGCTTGTCCCACGAAAGTTTGACGCCGAGCGTCTCCTTGCCATCGTGCATGCCGCGCGTGATGTAACCGATATCGCGCATCGTGGCGGCGTCCGAGCCCGACGTCGGCCCAGTCAGCGAAAAGCACGGCACTTCATCGCCACGCGCCAAGCGCGGCAGGAAATGGTGCTTCTGTTCGTCGGTGCCGTACTTCTCGATCAATTCGCCAGGCCCGAGCGAATTCGGCACCATGACAATCGTCACGACATCCGGCGAGCGCGAAGCGATCTTGCCAAGGATGAGCGATTGCGCTTGAGCCGAGAAACCCAGCCCGCCGTGGTCTTTCGAAATCAGCATGCCGAGGAAGCCGTGCTGCTTGACGAACGCCCAGATCGGCTCCGGGATCTCGCGATTGGCGTGGCGCACGTCCCAGTCGTTGATCATCCGGCATAGATCTTCCGTCGGGCCGTCGAGGAAGGCGCGCTCATCGGCCGAAAGCTGAATCGGCGGAATGGCTTGCAGCTTGTTCCAGTCGGGAGTGCCCGAGAACAGCTCGGCATCGAAGCCGACGGTGCCGGCATCCAGGGCCTGGGCTTCGGTATCGGAAACCTTCGGCAGAATTTTCTGCACAAGTCCGAACACCGGCGTCACAACGAATTGGCGGCGGATCGACGGCACCGCGAGCAGCGCCAGTGTCACGAACGGCAGCCATGCGAGGAGCGAGAGCAGTCCGCCGCCACTTTCGGTGCCACCCAGCATCCCTGTCTGCATGACCAGCGTCAGGACGCCGACCACCGCCGCCCATGCCGCGAGCGGCGCCTGCATCATCCCGAGCGCCATAAAGGCCGCCAAGCCAATCACCAGCAGAACCACGGTCGCCATTATCCGAGCCTCCGAAACTCAATTGTCTCCGCATCTCGTGCCGAGACAGTTTAAACCAATTCGTCCGGCCGGTCTTACGCCCGACCCGCATTTTGCTTTCAAGGCTGCAGATTGGCCAAGGCCGCAAATTCGGCCCAAACGCCAGATCTCATACCCTTAGTTGACGTATACGGCAACCTTGATCCCGTTTGTTACATTGCCCTCGGTTGGACCAAATGTCCGACGGAGTGCCGCTGCCTTGCTGTCGAACACCGCAGCCCGCCTAATGTAACACATCTGCCACTACGGCGCTGCGGCTGAGGTGATTGACGTGCCAAAAATCTCGGTAACGGCGGAATCATACCAAGCCGCGCTTTCCTCGAATGTTTCCCGACGCTTGTCGTCCGACTCGCCAGCCGCCGAGATAAAAGGATCGATGGCCGTCAGCACACGGTGACCGTCTTTGGTGCCGGGTTTGTAGTCGGCACCGATTTTGGCACTGTTGGCCGCACTGACCATCGACCAGCATGTATTGCGGTAGGTGCCAGCCGTTCGCGGTCGACCCGACAGGTCAGCGATGATGTCGGCCGCGACCACGCCAGCCTGACTCATGGCCGAAAAAGCCGACTTCGGCATATCGTCGGCAATAGCCGCGTCGCCGAGCACATAGACATCCTTGACCTTGGTCGAGGTGAAGTTGTCAGGGTTAACGGGGCACCAGTCGCCGTCCATCAGTCCAGCCTTGGCGGCGATCACGCCGGCCCGTTGCGGTGGAATGATGTTGGCGACCGCCGCTCGTTCTGTGCGCGCCGCCTTAGTCACGACATCGCCGCTTTTGGCATCGACGCGGGCAACCGAAAAATCGTCGATCTCATTGGATAAGTTCAGTTCGATTATGCCTTTATAATATTCGCCAATCGCTTCCTCGAAAACCGCCTGCTTCGAAATCGTCGATTTGGCATCGAAGAGGATCAGCTTGGATTTCGGTTTCACCGTCTTGAGAAAATGCCCGATCATGCAGGCGCGCTCGTAGGGACCAGGCGGGCAACGATACGGATTTAGTGGAACGGTCATGATGACAACGCCGCCATCGGTCATGGTCAGCAGCTTCTTTTTCAGCAGCCAGGCTTGCGCGCCGCCTTGCCAAGCGTGAGGCATGATTTCAGCGGCGGCTTCTGAATAGCCTTCAATGGCATCGAATTTGATGTCGATGCCTGGCGCGACAACCAGTCGATCGTAGGCCAATGTTGCAGCGGCGTTCGCCAGCGTCACGGTTTTGGCAACGGTATCGACACCGACCGCGAAATCACGAACGACGTTGATGCCGCGTTTTTTGACGCCGTCATAGGTGTGCGTGATCGATTGGAACGTGCGAAAACCGCCGAGATAGTGGTTCGAGTAAAAGCAGGTGGTGTAGGTTTCCTTCGGCTCGATCAGCGTGACTTCGATGTCGGGATCAGCCGTTTTCAGACGATTGGCAACCGTTGCACCCGCTGGCCCGCCACCGATGATGACAATTTTTGCAGGCCCGGCGGCCATCGCCGCATGCTCAAGACCTGCGGTCGCACTGATGACTCCGAGACCAGCGGCCAGCCCACCAAACCGTCGCCGCGACATTGTGGTCATGATCGCCTTTCAAAGTGATCGATTGAGATCTTTGTGGGCGATGGGTGAACCGATCGCGATAGCCTATCAGCGCGTCATTGTGTCAGGAAATGAACCCATTGTAACTAGATGGCGATATCCGCCTCAGGCTATATCTCCATGCGACGAAAGTGATCCGCGCCACGCTGACAAGGTGGGCTTCGTGCACCTCATGAAACCCTTACGACCAGAATTGCACAACCGCCGGAGTTTCATCATCACGGCGGCGGCGGCGGGTGCGTGTCTGGCGCCACTCCTGAAAGCTGCGGGCGCGCTGGCGCAACCGGCAGACATCGCGCCCTTCGAACGCACACCACTCTTTGAAACCGAACTGAAAAAGCTGCTCGCCGGTGCCGTGCCGACGGATGGCAAGATCACCGTCGATTTGCCTGAGATGGCGGAGAACGGCAATTTCGTGCCGATCACGATGTCCGTCGACAGCCCGATGACAGATGCCGACCATGTTCGCGCGATCCACATTTTGTCGTCGGGAAATCCGGTGGCGCATGTCGCAACCTTCCGCTTATCACCGCTGAACGGCCGAGCGCGCGTCCAAAGCCGCATGCGCCTCGCGCGCAGCCAGGACGTCGTCGTGCTGGCGGAATTGTCGAACGACGAAATCACGATGTCGACGATGACGGTGAAAGTCACGCTCGGCGGCTGCCAGACATGACGCAACTTGAGAGGCGGTGCCGCTGATGGCCAGCAACCCACGCATCAAACTTCCCGAACAGGCCGCGATCGGCGACGTGATCGAGGTCAAAACACTGGTGACGCATGTCATGGAGACGGGAAACCGCAAAGACAAAGATGGTGTCGTCATCCCGCGCAATATCATCAATAGGCTGATCGCGAAGTTTGGCGACGTGGAGGTTTTCCAGGCTGAGCTTGGGCCTGGCATTTCGGCCAATCCCTATATTTCGTTTCAGTTGAAGGTGCCCGGTCCCGGCGTGATTGAATTTGCATGGATCGACGACCAGGGCGTCAAGCTGGTCGAGACGGCTGCGCTCAACGTCGCCTGACACACGGCGCGCGCTTGCAACATCGCCGCAGTGCACGTCGTCACCGACAAAGCCGGGACGCCTCGATCATTTGCACAGCTTTTTTGGAAGCCTTCAACGTGAGTTCTAGCTGCGAATGGCGGAGACGGAGCGACTGGGTTCGAACTCACGGCAAAGTCCTCAGGGCTCGGGAGCAACGCGACCCGGCACGTGGCCGCCTAAACGGAGCACTTCCGGCGCGTGAGTGAAAGAATGGCGGAGACGGAGGGATTCGAACCCTCGATACGCCTTTAAAGCGTATGACGATTTAGCAAACCGTTGCCTTCAGCCACTCGGCCACATCTCCGCAAATCGAGGCAAGGCACCCGTATAGAGGTGGGCTTTGCTCATTGCAACACGGCTGGGGCACCAAGGCCGGGAAATAAAGGCCGGCGACGTTGCTCAGCCATCAGCCAGGTCCAAGCGGCCTGACGCGTTGGCGCCAACGCCGGCGAGTGCCACAAAATGGAAGCAAATCGAGCCCATCGTTCATCGCATTTGACGCGCAAGACATTGGCCCTTGAGTGGGAATGCGACTAATCGTTCAGCGTCAAACAAACGAGATCAGGTTCAAGACCATGCCGACGATGCAACACCTGCCTCTCAACGATACCCGCCCCGCGGTGGCACGACCTGACGTCGAGGCGATGAAAGGCAGTGCGCCGCCGCGTCCTGTCGCCGACGATCAAGAGCGCCGAGTGCCTACCAGCCCGCGCGGCACGTCACCCATCGTGGGCTTCGCGACATCGTGGGTGATGATCGGTGTTGTCGCCGGTTTATCGGTGCCGGCAGCGCGTGCCGACATTTGCGTGACCTGCGCATCACCCGATGCCATTTACAGCTGCGCCGTCGATGGTGAATCAGCGCAATCGGACAATGGCCGTCTGAGGTTGTATTGCATCACGGCGCTGGCCAAATCCGGCGGGCACGCAAGTTGCGCGGTGGCACGGTCGAACAGCAGTCCGTGTGCCGGGCCGACGAAAGTGTTGGCAGCCCCCGTCGGCTTGGACCTCGGCGACGCGCCGACGACGGCTGACCAAGTGCCGCCGCTCAAGCCGCTTGCTGGTCCCCCCGGTCAAGGCGCTGCGCCGGTTGGACAACCATCGCCAGCCGACACCAAGACGGATGAGCCAAAAACCGTCGAAGCGGTCGTGAAGTCCGGGGCAAAGGCGGCGGAAACGTCGATCGAGGAAAGCGGCGACGCGGCCAAGTCGGCGGCGCAATCGGCGGGCAGCATGTTGCAGACGGCGGGCAAGGCGGTTGGCGATGCCGCCAAGAAAAGCTGGACGTGTTTGTCGTCGCTGTTTGGCGAGTGTTGAGTCTGGTGAGTGGTGATTCGGACGAACTCTCCAAACACGATCTCACGATCTCACGATCTCACGATCTCACGCATTTAGTGCAATGACGACATCCACTTGCGGGCTTTTTTCTGCGCTTCGGCGATCTCGGCCTTGCTCATGTCACGGGCCAGTTCAGCACGATACTGCTTGGCTTCGACGTTGCCGCGCATGGCTGCAAGGTTGAACCACTTGTGGGCTTCGATCAGATCGACCACGCCGTCCCGGCCGGTGCAATAGATCAGGCCCAGTTCGAAGAGGGCATCGGGCTGCCCGCCCTGCGCCGCAAATTCGATGACATCTCGCGTCGAAAAATCCATCCGCGCCATGACCGTCTCGTCTCCATCTTCGCAAGGCTCGCAAATGTGCGGCTGCGCATGTGTTTCTTGTGCTCTCGACGATGTCAGTGGCGGGATGAAAACTGGTAAACGTCGCTGATCTAATTTTGCAAGCTTTGAGCAAGGATCGTTGCTGGTTGGCGAGATGTTGCGTCAGGCTGGCACGAAGCTCTCGCAATGATGCGCGCGAAACTAAAAGTTTAAGCTTTGCGGTAAGCAAAACCTAACCATGCTGCGAAATGATGCGGGGAGACGAGACGGGCGGGATTGCAAGGCGGCCATTCAGGCACGGTTCATGGCGCTGCGCGTAGGCTTGGTTTCGTCAGGATTGGGATCGCCACTGCGGCGCATCTTCAGCGCAACTTCAGCGCATCTGGCGGCAAGGGGCGGACAATGAGACGGGCACTGGGTTTGATCGCGGCAGCAGGTGTGCTGTCGGGATGCGCCGCGGAAGACCGCCCGCAACCCCCCTCTTTCGCTGGATTATCCGGGCTCGCCGCGGTCGAGACCGTTGCCTATGAGCCCAATCCGGCGACGGCTGAAAACGAGATGAGTTCGGCCGCGCGCCACGTCCGCTCCAACAAGCTGCTCGGCGCCCTCGCCTATCAAAAAGTCACTGGCCGGACGATTGCGCCGGAGCGATTATCGGATCGCGACTAGTAGACAGAGAGCGTTTGTCGCATCGCCAATTCCCTCTCCCCTTGGGGAGAGGGTTAGGGTGAGGGGACGGTATGTGTGCGGCGATCGTTAAAACGCGCCCTCATCGCAACGCCCCGTCATCCGCCCGTCGGGCACCTTCTCCCGAGGGAGAAGGACGAGTGCCGCAATGCCCTCTCCCCTTGGGGAGAGGGTTAGGGTGAGGGGACCGTGAGTGTGAGGCGATCATCGCAACGCCCCCTCATCCGCCCTTCGGGCACCTTCTCCCGAGGGAGAAGGACGAGTGCCGCAATGCCCTCTCCCCTTGGGGAGAAGGACGCTGCCCGCCATTTCCCTCTCCCCTTGGGGAGAGGGTTAGGGTGAGGGGACGGTATGTGTGAGGCGATCATCGCAACGCCCCCTCATCCGCCCTTCGGGCACCTTCTCCCAAGGGAGAAGGACGCGTGCCGCAATGCCCTCTCCCCTTGGGGAGAGGGTTAGGGTGAGGGGACGGTATGTGTGAGGCGATCGTTAAAGCGCGCCCTCATCGGAACGCCCCCTCATCCGCCCGTCGGGCACCTTCTCCCGAGGGAGAAGGACGCGTGCCGCAATGCCCTCTCCCCTTGGGGAGAAGGACGTCGTAGCTTATAGGAGCGGACCGATTACGCTGCGGCCTTGCCGACGGCCATGCCGCGTTGAACGCCGGGACGGGTCGAAATCGCTGCGTGCCATGCCAGCAATTTTGGAAATTGGCTGAGGTCTTGGCCGAGGCCCCGCCATTCACTCACCCACGGATAGCAGGCGATGTCGGCGATTGAATACTCGCCGGCGAGGAAGGGTCGCTCTGCGAGTGCGCGCTCCATGACGCCAAACAGGCGCGTGACTTCGCCGGTGTAGCGATCGATGCCATAGGTGATCTTTTCCGTCGCATATTTGCGGAAGTGAAATGCTTGACCGGCCATCGGTCCGAGGCCCCCGACCTGCCAGAAGAGCCACTGATCGACATCCGATTTTCGCCGTTCGTTGATCGGATAGAACCGATCGAACTTGCGGCCGAGATATTGCAGGATCGCGCCCGATTCAAAAATCGAGATGGGCTGGCCGTCGGGCCCGTCGGGATCGACGATCGCGGGAATGCGGTTGTTCGGCGAGATTTTGAGAAAGTCCGGCGCGAACTGTTCGCCCTTACCGATGTTGATCATGTGTAGGCGATAGGGCATCGCAAGCTCTTCGAGCATGATCGCGATCTTGTAGCCGTTCGGCGTCGTCCACGTGTAGAGCTCGATCACATCGTCGGCGGGGTCGTCAGCCATTGTTGAATGTACCTGTGCGTGCACCAGCGCCCAGCAAAATGGTCGGGCGCGAAACTACGGAATGAGGACGATCGACCCTGTCGTTCGCCGGGCTTCGAGATCGCGATGGGCGGCGGCGGCATCCGCCAACGGATAGCTGTGATTGATGGCGATTTTGACGCTTTGCCCCTGCACCATTGAAAACAGCTCCGCCGCGTTGGCCACCAAGTCATCCCGTCGAGCCGTATAGGCGAACAACGACGGTCGTGTGGCGAACAGCGAGCCTTTCAAGACGGAGAGATCAAATGGCGGCACCGGTCCCGAGGCGTTGCCGAACGACACCCAAAGCCCTTTCGGGCGAAGGCATTGCAGCGACTGGAGATAGGTATCGCGACCGACGGAGTCGTAGGCGACATCGACGCCATTGCCGCCGGTGATGTCCATGACGCGGGCGACGACATCATCGCGTCCAGTGTTAATGACATGCGTGCAGCCTGATGCAGCGGCGCGTTGCGCTTTGTCATCGCCGCTGACCGTCCCGATCATCGTCGCGCCCAGCGCCTTTGCCCACTGGCAGGCGATGAGCCCAACGCCGCCGGCGGCGGCATGAAACAACATCACGGTTTCGGGCTTGACGCTAAAGGTTTCGCGAAACAGATAGCGCACCGTCATGCCTTTCAGCATCATCGCGGCGGCTGTCTCATCTGATATGCCTTCGGGAACTTTGACGAGGCGATCGGCGGGCGCCAGACGTTCGCTGGCGTAGGCGCCGGGGCAGCCGGCGTAGGCGACACGATCGCCGACGGCGAAATCCGTGACGCCAGCGCCCAACGCCGTGATGACGCCGGCACCTTCAAGGCCGAGCACGGCTGGAAGCGTGGGGAGCGGGTAAAGTCCCGAGCGCTGATAGATGTCGATAAAGTTCAGCCCGATGGCCGTTTGCTTGATCCGCACCTCGCCGGTTGCGGGGGCGCCGACCTCGACAGTCTCATATCGCAGCACGTCAGCGCCGCCGTGAGCATGAAGTCGAATGGCCTTCGGCATGGGGCGTTCTCCTGTGGCGTCCGTCAACGCTCATCGCTGAACTGTCGCATGCTGAAAACGCACGGCGCAGGCAAGCACAAAGTTGCCTATGGGACGATCGGGCGAATCCGGTTATCGCGAATATCGTGAGAGCCATGGGGCGGTCGCAGCGACGCCACGAGGGCGCCATGCTCGCCTTCTACCGGCTAGTCCCACAACTGCGTCTAACGTTTTTTCGATCAAAACTTTGGTTAGCTGAATGATTGCCGGACCTCCACATCGTTCATGCGCCAAAGGCGCCAGCATATTGGCGCTGGCGCTGTTGCTCGGCGCCTGTTCGAGTGGCGAGCCACAATCGGCGCCGCTGTCGATCGGGCTCGGCTGCGTCGATGACAGCCACCATTGCATCAGTCAGCGCGAAAAAGTTTTCGACAGTTACATGGCCGACCCCTCGAAGGCTTGGATCAGGCAGGCGCCCTCGCCGTCGGCCTACGCGTCGGGCGTGCGCCTGTTCGCATTCAGCAAGCGGCGCAAGGACTTGTCATGTGACGAACTGCGCCACGGCAAACGCGAGGCGGACACCGCCAGCGCCTCCTTACGTGGACCGGGAGGTGAACATTTGACGCCAGCACAGGTTTCGCGCGGTGCCATGCTGGCCAGCGATGTGTCGCGTGAGTTGTCGCGTGAACTGGCGAAGCGCTGCGGTTGAGCTTGTAACCACGGCCACGTCACCTATGTCTGGCGCGCGCATCTGTGTTCAGCCGAACGGGGGCTGGACCCGACGACAGCGTTCGTCGCCGCGATGGTGTACGTGACGTTTCAATCATTGCCCACCTCGCGTCATGCCGGGAGCCAAGGGCCAACGAGAGGGTTCCATGGACATCCAGGCGTTTGTCGCGACGATTGTCGAATTCGTGCGCGAGCATCAAAACTGGGCCATGCCAGCCGCGTTCATCGTGGCTTTTCTCGAAAGTTTTTGCTTCCTGTCGATCCTTTGGCCGGGAACTGCGATCTTGATCGGCATTTCGGCACTGTTGGCCAAGAGCGGTGTTTCGATCGACGTGTTGTGGCCGGCGATCGTGGCAGCCGGTGTCGGCGGATCGATTGGCTACGCGGTGTCGTACTGGATCGGCGCCTATTACAAAGACGAAATCAAGACGATGTGGCCGTTCAGCCGAAACCCGGCTTTGATCGAGCAGGGTCAAGTGTTCTTTAGTAAATGGGGCGCGCTCGGCGTGTTCTTCGGGCACTTTTTTGGGCCCGTGCGCGCCGTTATTCCGGTTGTTGCTGGCATGTATAACGTGCCGCAGTGGCAATTCCAGATCGCCAATGTCACGTCCGCGTTCATTTGGGCGGCGGGTGTGATTGCGCCGTCGTATTTCGGGTTGCAATACTTGCTCGGATGAGCCGGATGCCCTTTCGCCGCAGCATCTTTCGCGACATCGTTCTGCATCATGGCCGACCATGCAGCGGCGCCATTGCCTTTACAGCGCACTTCCCCTAGACGGAGGGCAACGTAAGCGCGACGCCCGTTCGGCTTCGTGCACTAACCCCTTTTCGCCGGAACGCATCTCATGCCCAAGACCTCGCTGAAGAACATCCAAAAGCAGAAGAAGAAGGCGCGCCGCACCATTCCGCGCGCCAAGGTGACGCGCAATCAGGGCAGCACCATCGCCGTGCGCACGCGCTTGAAGAAGCAGGCCGGCAAAGCCCGCGCTGCCAAGGCAGCCGTCTGAGAGCTGTCGATCTGCGGCTGCTCGATACGCCGCGCGCCTTGCATCACTTGGTTCGATGCTGATCTGATCTCATCTCCTTGTCGTCATGGACATGCAGGGGATCTGAGATGACCGTTACCGTCGCAAAGCCCGATCTCTATCCACCGTCTGTCAAGCCGGCGGCACGCGCCTTGCCGTTGACGCTGTCGATCCTGCGCTTCGTGCGCAATCCGCTGCGCTCGATCCCGCGCGCCGTCTACGATCAGCCAATCGTCACCTACGGCAAGAAGCGGCCGCTGATCGCCTGGGTGACGGGGTCGGCGCTGCTCGAAAACATCCTGATCAAGAACGCCGAGCTGTTTCCGAAAACCCCGCTGGATAAGCGCGTGTTGCGCCCGGTCGTTGGTGAGGGTTTGCTCACCGCCGAGGGCGATCATTGGCGCTGGCAGCGGAAACTCGCGAGTCCGCTGTTTCGCCCGGGCGATGTCCTTGGCTATGTGCCAACGATGGTGGAAGCTGCCAACGAACAAGTCGCACGTTGGCGGGCGCGGGGATCGACACACATCGCGGCCATCGACGAAGACATGACCGACACAACATTCGCGGTCATCGCGCGCACTATCCTCGCCGGCATCGATGAAACCGAAGGCGCGGAAATTCAGCGCACCGGCCGGGCTTATATTCGCCCGATCATGTGGTCGGTGGCGTCCGCGCTGATGCTGTTGCCAGAGAGCCTGTGGCATCCGGGCCGGCGAAACATGCTGAAGGCGGCGCGCGAAGGCCGCGATGTCGTGCAACGCTTGCTGAACAAGCGCCGCGCCCATGGGGTTCGCGGCGATGATCTGGTCGCGCGGATGCTGGCGACGCGTCACCCTGAAACCGGCGACGCCATGACGGATGAGCAACTGATCGACAATCTCGCGACGTTCCTGCTTGCCGGCCACGAGACGACGGCGAAGGCGCTGACCTGGACGCTTTATCTGCTGGCGCGCTCGCCCGAATGGCAGGAGCGCGTGCGCGCCGAAGTCATGGCTGTGACCGGCGGGCGTCCGCTGCAGGCCGATGACATCGCCAAGTTGGAGATCACCCAGCGCGTGCTGAAGGAATCGATGCGGCTCTATCCGCCGGTGCCGGCCATGACGCGCGTCAATCGCGAGGCGACCGACATCGGCGACGTGCATTTTCCGGCACCGGCCTTGATCGTCATCCCGATCTACATCGTGCATCGCCATCGGGCGCTGTGGGATGATCCCGACAAGTTTGATCCCGATCGCTTCTTGCCCGAGCGCGAAGCCAAGCATACGCGCATGCAGTTCATGCCGTTCGGCGTCGGGCCACGCGTGTGCATTGGCGCGGCGTTCGCCATGATCGAAGCCACGGTGGTACTGGCGACGTTCCTGCAATCGGCGAGCTTTGCCTGGGACGGACGGCACGAACCGGAGCCGATCAGCCGCGTGACGCTGCATCCCGCAGGCGGCATGCCGCTGGGCGTAACGATTTCGTAGACGTGTGGTGTTGTGTTGTATGATCGCCGTGCCCGCTTGGCGAATTGGTCCGTGGCGCGCTAGGACAGCGCCAGCCTTGCCACCCCTCAAACTCCCGCGATGACACGCACACTATGACACGTACGCCATGACCCGACTTCAGGCCGAACTGCTGTTGCTGCTCACGGCGGCGTTATGGGGGTTTGCCTTCGTGATGCAGAAATCGGCGATGTCGTCGGTGGCGCCGTTGACGTTCATCGCGGCCCGCGCCGCCGTTTCACTGCTCGTCCTCGTGCCGCTGGCCGTCTGGGAAGCACGCCAGAAACCGACAGGTCTGCCAGCGAAGTTTTATGCACTGACCGCGTTAGCCGCTTTAGCATTTGCCAGCGGATCGGCGCTGCAGCAGACCGGACTGATGACCGCGACGGTGACCAGCGCCAGTTTCCTGACGGCGCTCTATGCCGTTTGCACCCCGTTTGCAGTGTGGATCGTTTTTCGGGCGCCACCGGCGGCGATCGTGTGGCCTGCGGCGGCACTGTCGCTCGTTGGCGTCTGGCTGCTCGGCGGCGCAACCGTCAGCGCATTATCGGGTGGAGACAGCCTCGTCGTGCTATCGGCGCCGCTGTGGGCTGTGCATATCGTTCTCACCGGATTGGCCGCGCAGGCCGGCCGGCCTTTTCTGTTCACGGCGGTGCAATTCGCGGGAGTCGCAATCATCGCGGCGGTGGCGGCGGCGTTGTTCGAGACGCCTTCGATGGCGGCGCTCGCGGGCGCGGGATGGGAAATCGCTTACGTCGGGCTGATTTCAACGGCGCTGACCTTCACGCTGTTCGTCATGGCCATGCGCCACGCGCCGCCGGCCGAAGCCGCCATCATTCTCTCGACCGAAAACCTGTTCGCGTCGCTTGCCGGCGCGCTGGTGCTCGGCGAGCGGCTTGGCGCCATCAACTGGCTCGGTGCGATCGTGATCATTGCCGCCGTCCTGCTCGTGCAGACGAGTGCGTACCGGCAGAAGCCAGGTTCTGCCGGACACGGTTAGGGCCAAAGCGATGTTGTATGGACGGTCGGCGCGCCGATCGTCACGCAGCGGCGATGATGCCGGCTTCGACGGCGGCAGGGCCGATGCGATCACGCATCAGGGCGGTCGCGGCCACTTCGCTCAACACGGTGACGGGCGATCCATCGCGGGCTTCGCGGGCATCATCGCTCATGCGGCCGTGGGCACCGATGGCTTTGCCGAGACGCTCCCACACCGAGGCTTTCACACCGCCAGATTGGCTCCAGACGCCGGAGAGAATGTAGGGCACCTTGGGGCTGAGCGCGGCCAAACGTTCGAGGTCGCCGATGAGCGCCGCACCATGCTTGACGAGCGCGTTCTCGATCAGGCCGGCGGCGACAAAGGCTGCGTCCGACGGTGTCTCGCAGGCGTCGATGGCGGCAACGATCAGCGGCATGATCAACGCCGGATGGTCCTCGATCAATTCGTACTGGCAGTCGGAGATCCAATCGCTTGGATTGTCGACCGGGCTGGGACTGGCGACTTCATCGGCGTCGTCATCGTCGCGGTAGCTTCGGCCATGGGCGACGATGGCGGCCCCGGCTTTGGCGAAATCATACCCGCCCGACGCCGTGCGGCACGGGTGTTCGAGGCCGCCGTATTTGCAGTCGAAGCAATCCGGAAGGCTCATCACGTGTCCCCCGTCATCGAACCAAGCTTTGACTATAGGCCGAGTTTGGCCCGTAGAACATCGTTCACCGCCGCCGGGTTGGCTTTGCCCCCGGTGCTCTTCATGACTTGACCGACGAACCAGCCGAGCATCGACGGTTTGGCTTTGGCCTGCTCGACCTTGTCCGGGTTGGCGGCGATGATGTCATCGACGGCCTTCTCGATGGCGCCTGTGTCGGTCACCTGTTTCATGCCGCGGCTTTCGACGATTTGAGCCGGATCACCGCCCTCGCTCCAAACGATCTCGAACAGATCCTTGGCGATTTTGCCCGAGATGGCGTTGGACGCGATCAGGTCGACGATGGCGCCGAGCTGGGCGGCCGACATCGGGCTGTCGGTGATGTCGAGGCCTTGCTTGTTCAAGCGGCCGAAGAGTTCGTTGTTGACCCAGTTGGCGGCGAGTTTGCCGTCACGGCCTTTCGCGACCGCTTCGAAATAATCGGCCGAGGTGTGTTCGGCGACGAGCACGGCGGCGTCATAGGTTGAAAGCCCATAGGCCTCGACGAAGCGGGCGCGCTTTTCATCCGGTAGCTCGGGCAAGCTCGCCTTCAGTTGATCGACATAGTTTTGCGTGAATTCGAGCGGCAGCAAATCAGGATCGGGGAAATAGCGATAATCGTGCGCCTCTTCCTTCGATCGCATCGAGCGGGTTTCGCCGCGCGCGGAATCGTACAGACGAGTTTCCTGATCAATCTTGCCGCCGGCTTCGAGGATGTCGATCTGGCGCCGCGCCTCGACCTCGATCGCCTGACCAATGAAGCGGATCGAATTGACGTTCTTGATTTCGCAGCGCGTGCCGAGCGGACTGCCCGGCTTTCTCACCGAGACGTTGACGTCGGCGCGCAGATTGCCCTTTTCCATATCGCCGTCGCACGTGCCCAGATAGCGCAAGATGGTGCGCAGCTTGGTGACGTAGGCCTGTGCCTGCTTCGACGAGCGCATGTCGGGTTTCGACACGATCTCCATCAGCGCGACGCCCGAGCGATTGAGATCGACGTAGGAATAATCGGGATGCTGATCGTGCAGCGACTTGCCGGCGTCCTGCTCCAAGTGCAGGCGCTCGACGCCGACCATCAGCGTTTCGCCGTCGGCATCGATTTCGATTTCGCCTTCGCCGACAATCGGGTGCTTGAACTGCGAGATCTGATAGCCCTGCGGCAGATCGGGATAGAAGTAGTTCTTGCGATCGAAAATGCTGCGCAGGTTAATTTGGGATTTGAGGCCGAGGCCGGTGCGGATGGCCTGTGCCACGCATTCCTTGTTGATGACCGGCAGCATGCCCGGCATGGCCGCATCGACGAGCGAGACATGCGAATTGGGTTCAGCGCCAAACGCCGTCGACGAGCCGGAAAATAACTTGGCGTTGGATGCGACTTGGGCGTGAACCTCGAGGCCGATGACCACTTCCCAATCGCCGGTGGCGCCGGGAATGAGATGGCTGGCTTTAGACTTGGTCGCGGCGGTTGTCATCGGTGGGCTCCAACGTGAAATCAGCGCTTCGTCGCATAACCGATGCGGGCGTAGATCAGGCCGGTTACGAGGGAGGCAACGAACACGCCGGCTGCGGCGCGGCCGACCGTCGGCGCGTCCCAGATGCGCAGCAAAGCGGCGATATACAGCGCGGCGACACCGGCGATCGCCCCGCCGAAGGCGGCGATCAAAAGCTTGTTCTTGGCATCGGCTTTGCGCCCCAGCCAAAAAGCCACGGCGATCGTCGCTGGATTGAAAATGGCGTACAGCGCCACTTCCATCAGCGGCACATCGGGCTGGAGCTCAGGACCCATGGCCGGTCCCTGACTTATCAGCACCAGCTTTTTCGTCAGCGACTTTACGCAATTTCTCTTCCTCGTATTGCACGAACCAACCGATCATGTTGCGCCACTGGGCGCCGACCATTTCGACCATTTCCGGCGGCAGGCCATGCTCGGTGGCCTGCGCCTTGACGCGGTCGATGACCTGCTGGATGCGCCACGGCACAACGGCGCCTTCGGTTGAATGCATTTTCAATTGCCAGGCGCGATCGACGTAGCTGAAGCGCTCGGCGATTAAGCTGACGAGTTCGGTATCGAGCCGATCGATTTCGGCGCGGACCTGGCTCATATCGGCGCAATCCCATGGGCGTTTTGGGTCCATCACGATCAGCCTTTCATCCACCAGCGGTCGGGCACGGGAAAACGGCCGGCGGCATCTTCGATCACCTGCGCCGTTTGAAACAAGGTCGTTTCATCGAACGGCTTGCCAATCAACTGCAAGCCGAGCGGCGTGCCTTGCGACGAAAATCCGGCCGGAACCGACATGCCGGGCAGACCCGCCATGTTGACGGTGACGGTGAAAATATCTTCGAGGTACATGGCGAGCGGGTCGCCGGATTTTTCGCCAAATGCGAAAGCGGGTGATGGCGTCGTCGGCGTCAGCACCACATCGACGGTGGTCCAGGCGTCATCGAAATCGCGCTTGATGAGGGTGCGAACCTTCTGCGCCTTGAGATAGTAGGCATCATAGTATCCAGCCGACAGCACGTAGGTGCCGATCAGAATTCGGCGGCGAACTTCGCGGCCGAAACCTGCGGCACGCGTCAGCTCGTAGGTGTCGGTGAGGTTCGAGCCGGTGACGCGCATGCCGTAGCGCATGCCGTCGTAACGGGCGAGGTTGGATGAGGCTTCCGCCGGCGCAACGATGTAATACGCGGGCAGTGCATACTTCGTATGGGGCAAAGAAATGTCGTGGATCGTCGCGCCGGCGGCTTTCAACCAGGCGATGCCATCGTCCCACAGCTTTTGAATTTCAGCCGACATGCCATCGACGCGGTATTCTTTCGGGATACCGACGCGCAGGCCTTTGATGCCCTTGCCAAGTGCTGCTTCATAGTCGGGCACCAGGGCATCGACGGACGTCGTGTCCTTGGGATCGTGGCTGGCCATGGCTTTCAGCATGATGGCCGCATCGCGCACGGTTTTGGTGATCGGGCCTGCCTGATCGAGGGAGGATGCAAAGGCGACGATGCCCCAGCGCGAGCAGCGGCCATACGTCGGCTTGATGCCGACCGTGCCTGTCAGCGCCGCCGGCTGGCGGATCGAGCCGCCGGTATCGGTGGCGGTGGCCGCCAGACACAAGTTCGCCGAGACGGCCGCCGACGACCCGCCTGACGATCCGCCCGGCACGAGCTTGTCCGTTGAACGCTGGCCATCGCCGCCAAGCCGGCGCCATGGCGACACGACGTTGCCGAAAGCGCTCGTTTCGTTCGAGGACCCCATGGCGAATTCGTCGTTGTTGAGCTTGCCGAGCATGACGGCGCCGGCGTCCCACAGGTTTTGGCCGACGGTTGATTCATAGGGCGGCTTGAAATCATCGAGGATCTTTGAGCACGCCGTGGTGCGGATGCCCTTGGTCGCGAACAGATCCTTGTTGCCGAGCGGCAGGCCTTCGAGTGCGCGCGACGAGCCGGCGGCGATCCGCTTGTCGCTTTCAGCCGCTTGAGCCCGGGCATGCTCCGGCGTCGGGAGCACGTAGGCATTGAGCGCACCGTTCGAGGCCTCGATTGCCGTGATGAACGCGTCGGTCAGCTCGCGCGCCGAGAACGATTTTTTTGCCAAGCCATCGCGGGCCTCGGCGAGTGAGAGTTTCGTCAGGTCCGTCACGGCCGGCTATTCCTTTGCAGGCTTGCAGCGCTTGTACGTCAGGCCGCCGCCGTTACCGGTGACGCGCCAGCGGTCGCCTTTGAGTTTGACGAAGGTTGTTGTGTTGCGTTCTTCGACCGAGCCTTCGGCGCAGAACATGCGTGTCACCCAAACCGACGCGCGAAGTTTGCGGACGGTGAGAAACGTGCACCCGCCTTCCCAGCTGTAGAAGCCGTCGGCCGTGAGTTTTTCGGGATAGTTTTCGATATTCGGCAGCAAGGTTCCGGCGGCGAGTTTGGCAAACTTCTGGCAGCCGTCGGCGGGCGAATAGGTGCCGGGACCGATGAACGCGCCTTTGGGTTTTGCAACTGCCGGTGCGGCGGCGGCCAGACACGCCGCGAGAGAGGCGAGGCCAAACGTCAATTGAAGGCGCATCGCGGTTACTCCACCACTTTGGGGACGACGAAAAAATTGTCTTCCGACGACGGCGCGTTGGCGGTCACGAGATCGGCGATCTCGCCATCGGCGACCACATCGTCGCGCATCTTCATGGCCTGGGCGACGACCCGGGTCATCGGCTCGACAGCAGACGTGTCGACCTCATCGAGTTGCGCCACCCAGTCGAGAATGTTCGACAGTTCGCCCTCCAGGCTTTTCGCCTCGGCGTCGGAAATCTTGATGCGCGCCAGCCGGGCAATGCGCCGGACGGTCGCTTCATCGACGTGCATGGGAATATCCTTGGGCGGAGTGGGTTTGGCAGGCGGCAGCCGCACTCTTAACGGTGTCGACCCGTTCGACGCAACCGGGGCGACGGCGACAGCTGGGCACAAGGACTGCGGCGGCGGCTGGAAAACCCTGGTCGCGGTTCGTTTGGCCGCACCGGCCGCATGGACGGCGGTCGCTTGTGGCGTCACCCGACCCGTAACCCCTCCCCTGAGGGAAGGGGAATGGGCAAGCCTTCTCCCTTGGGAGAAGGTGCCCGAAGGGCGGATGAGGGGGCGTTTTATTGAGCGCGCCGTCACATTCGCCGTCCCCTCACAGTCGCCGTCCCCTCACAGTCACTGCCCCCTCACCCTAACCCTCTCCCCAAGGGGAGAGGGGATAGTTAGCCTTCTCCCTTGGGAGAAGGTGCCCGAAGGGCGGATGAGGGGGCGTTTTATTGAGCGCGCCGTCACAGTCGCCGTCGCTTCACAGTCACTGCCCCCTCACCCTAACCCTCTCCCCAAGGGGAGAGGGGATAGTTAGCCTTCTCCCTTGGGAGAAGGTGCCCGAAGGGCGGATGAGGGGGCGTTTTATTGAGCGCGTCGTCACATTCGCCGTCCCCTCACGGTCACTGCCCCTCACGGTCACTGCCCCCTCACCCTAACCCTCTCCCCAAGGGGAGAGGGGATAGTTAGCCTTCTCCCTTGGGAGAAGGTGCCCGAAGGGCGGATGAGGGGGCTTTTTATTGAGCGCGCCGTTACAGTCACTGCCCCTCACGTTCACCGCCCCCTCACCCTAGCCCTCTCCCCAAGGGGAGAGGGAATGGGCGAGCTGATCCTCTCCCCAAGGGGAGAGGGAATCGGCAAGCCTTCTCCCTTGGGAGAAGGTGCCTGAACTGCTGCTGGTTTCCCCGACAGCAGCGAACATGCTAGGGCGACGGGATGAATGTAGACGTGACGCCGGCCGCCCTCGGCCAAACGAGCGAAGACCCGCACCGGTACACCGCCGGGTTGGCGCCGCGCGGGCGGCTGATCGGCATCGACGCCGGGACCAAAACCCTGGGCTTGGCGCTGTCCGATGTCACGCGCACCATCGCCTCGCCGCTCGAGACAATTCTCCGCACGAAATTTACCGCCGATGCGCGCCGCCTGATGCATCTGTGCGCCGAACACGACGTGCAAGGTCTCGTGCTCGGCCTGCCGCGTAATCTCGACGGCCGCGAAGGTCCGCGGGCGCAAGCGACCCGCGCCATGGCCCGCAATTTCAATAAGCTCACGCTGCTGCCGATTTTGTTATGGGACGAACGCCTGACCACCGCACTGGCCGAGCGCATGCTGATCGACGCCGATCAAAGCCGCAAGCGTCGCAGCGAAGTCATCGACAAGCTGGCGGCGACATTGATTTTGCAAAGTGCGCTGGATCGGTTTGGCCAAGATCGCGAGTAAGCGTCGCGCCGTGTCATCGGATGGCTCCACGGAAGCGTCTCATCGGCGCCGCAATAGTTGCCTAGACCAAAGTCAGCACAGATGTCCTCGTCAGCGGACCCGTGAACAGCCGCCGCACACGAACGGCGCGCAACGCTTGTGACACGCGCGGGCCACTCGAGCCCCCGGGACGACCGTTGGTAATCTACAGCGTTTGAGTCATGTTGTATGAGTGATGCGACACTCGCCTCAGCCCAAAAATCCGACGCAGCCGGCGCCAAGCCGAGCGCGCGCGAGGCGGCAAATTTACAGCCTGACGTAACGGCCATCACCGGGCGCTTCCCGACGCGCATTCGCCGAGAAGTGACTCGGCTCTATTTGTCATCGCCGCGCGTCGCAGATTTGGCGACAGTCTATCCGGGCATGCTCGCCGCGTTGGCAGCGCGCCGTGGCGCATCCTCCAGTCGCATGAAGGCGCTGAAGCTGATCGATGCCGGCGCACCTTTGAAAACTGCCGCCCGCGCCCTCGATATGCCGATGTGGATGCGCCGTCTGCCGCCTGAGGCCTTCGTGCGATTGCCGCCGACGGTGCCGCAAAGCGAAACATTTTCACGCCGCATCGCAGCCCGCTTGCCGAGCCCCTCGGACGATTGCGCGTTCTGGCTGGAGAGCGTGCTGTTTGCCGAACAGGCGAGTGGAGAAAACTTTGCTCTGTGGCTCGCGGGACAGTCGGTGTTTACCGAGCGCTCGGCCTGCGAGCCGATGTTTTCAGTTCTCTCGGCGTATGCATGGTTTTCGCTGCGGCCCGCAGTTGAGGGGCATCGCTATATCGTTGTGCCGTGGCGGCCGGAGATTTCGTTCGACACGGCGCTGTGCGCGGCCAAGAGCTGGTTCAATCGCGTGCGTCTGGTGCTGCAGTTGCCGCCGGGCACGCTCGATGATTGCTGGCTGCAGCCGGAGACGGTCAACGGCTATTCATTCATGCCGCTGCTCGATCACACCGAAATTTTCGCCGAAGCCCAGGCTATGCAAAATTGCGCCGATCAATTCGCCGAACGCCTGGCGCTCGGCACCTGCCGCTTGTTCTCTATTCGTCGCGCCGGCCAACGCGTCGCGACCCTCGAAGTCGCGCAGCACGAGCGCGAAGTCGGCATTTTATCGATCCGCCAATTGAAGGCGCGCCACAATATGCCGGCCGCCACCGAGGTCTGGCAGGCCGCCTACGCCTGGCTCGCCAAACAGGACAATCTGCGACGCATCCCGCCGCTGCTGGCAACACGCAATTTGAGCGCATTGCTCGATCAGCCAGCGTGGCAGCGCATCATGCAGCCCTATCGCGACGATCGCGGCGGGGCGCCATGGCTCGACGAAACCGCCTCCTACACACAGTTTTGCCTGTTCGACCAGCACATGGCCGAGTTGGCGCGGCGCGGCGGCGTGTCGTCGTGGCTGTTCACGTGAGGGTGAGCCTGGCGATCGGCCGGCGGCGTGCCGTCGAGGCTTTTTCACAGCTGATTAAGCACGCTTCGTTTGCCAGCTTGCTGTTGGCTTGCGGTGACTGCCGAGAAACCTTATAGACACCGCTTTAATGACCCAAAAGAAAACCCAAAGCGCGCCGCTTGCGTTTCCGCGCCGCCACCTGCTGACCTGCGAAGGGTTATCAGCGGACGAGATCACCATTTTGCTCGATCTCGCCGACCAAGCCGCCGATCATATTCGCCAGGGCGGACGCAAGCGCGAAGTCCTGGCCGGCCGCACACTGATCAATCTTTTTTTTGAATCGTCGACGCGGACGCAAGCCTCGTTCGAGATGGCGGGCAAGCGGCTCGGCGCCGACGTCATGAACATGAATGTCGCCACGTCGTCCGTCACCAAGGGCGAGACGCTGATCGATACGGCGGTGACGCTGAACGCCATGCGGCCCGACATCATCGTCGTGCGGCATCACGCAGCCGGCGCGGTGGAGTTGTTGTCGCAGAAGGTCGATTGCTCGGTGATCAATGCGGGCGATGGTGCGCACCAGCATCCAACGCAAGCCTTGCTCGATGCCTTGACGATCCGCCGCGCTAAGGGCCGCATCGCCGGACTGACGGTCGCGATCTGCGGCGACATTCTGCACTCGCGCGTGGCGCGATCGAATATCAACCTGCTCAATACGCTCGGCGCCCGGGTGCGCATCATTGCCCCATCGACGCTACTGCCATCAGCGCCCGAACGGCTTGGCGCGGAAGTCTTCACTGACATGTGGAAGGGATTGGAAGGCTGCGACATCGTCATGATGCTGCGGCTCCAGCGCGAGCGCATGGATGCATCCTACGTGCCGTCCGTGCGTGAGTTCTTTCACTTCTTCGGTCTCGACCATGAAAAACTCGCCCGCGCCAAACCCGATGCGCTGGTGATGCATCCCGGCCCGATGAATCGCGGCGTCGAGATTGCGTCCACCATCGCCGACCATTCGCGCAGTGTCATTCGCGAGCAGGTCGAGATGGGTGTGGCGGTCCGCATGGCGGTGCTCGAAGCGCTGTCGGCGCATCTGACGCGTTACGAAGGGGCGGCCTGATGAAATCCGCCAGCAAATCGCTTGAGAAGACGAAGATCACCGGCACGGCGACGGTCTATATCAACGCCCGCCTGATCGATCCGGCGAGCAATCGCGATGAACCCGGTGGGCTTCTGGTCAAGGATGGGCTGATCGCCGATCTCGGGGCCCATCTGCGCCGCAACGCGCCGGAGGGCGCAACGGTGATCGATTGCAAAGGCCATGTGCTGGCGCCGGGCCTGATCGACGCGCAAGTGTTTGCCGGTGAACCCGGATACGAGCATCGCGAAACCTTGAAAACCGCGAGCCATGCCGCTGCCGCCGGTGGCGTGACGACGATCGTCGTCATGCCGGAAACCGATCCGGTGATTGATTCCGTCGCGCTGGTCGATTTCATCCAGCGCCGCGCCCGCGACAACGCCCTGGTCCACGTCCACACCATGGCGGCGATGACCAAGGGCTTGAAGGGCGAAGAGATGAGCGAGATCGGCCTGCTGAAGCGGGCCGGCGCCATCGCTTTCTCGAACGGCAAATCAAGCCTCGCCAATACCCGCGTCATGCGCAACGTGCTGAACTACGCCAAGGACTTCGGCGCACTCGTCGTGCATCACACGGAAGATCCCTTTCTGTCGGGCTCGGCGGCGATGAACTCGGGCGAAGTGGCGTCCCGGCTCGGCCTTCCCGGCGCGTCGAAACTGGCCGAGACGATCACGCTCGAACGCGATGTCCGTCTCGTTGAAATGACCGGCGGGCGCTATCATGCGGCGACCATCAGTTGCGCCGAAAGCCTCGACGTGGTGCGCGATGCCAAACGGCGCAAACTTCCCGTCACCTGCGGCGTGTCGATCAATCATCTGACGCTGAACGAAAACGACATCGGCTCCTATCGAACGTTCTTCAAAGTGCGCCCGCCCTTGCGCCGCGAAGAAGATCGCATGGCGATGGTGCGCGGCATCGCCAGCGGCGACATCGACGTCATCGTCTCGAGCCATGATCCGCAAGATGCCGACACCAAACGCCGCCCGTTCGCTGAGGCCGCCGATGGCGCGGTGGGACTTGAAACCTTGCTCGCCGCCGCGCTGCGCCTCGTGCATTCGGGTGATATGAGTTTGATCACGATGCTAAAGGCGTTGACGATCAATCCGGCCCGCTTGCTCGGGCTGCATTCGGGCCGACTCGCCAAAGGCGCCATTGCCGATCTGGTGCTGTTCGATCCCGGTGAGCCGTGGGTCGTCAACAAAGACACGCTGCGCTCGCGCTCGAAGAACACGCCGTTCGATGAAGCCAAGATGCAGGGCCGCGTGCTGCGCACGGTCGTTGCCGGCGAGGCGGTGTATGAGTACGCGGGGGTCGAGCGGACGTGAGGGGTG
>JAKFUV010000001.1 GCA_021732485.1 Hyphomicrobium sp. | reverse complement strand
CGATAAGGATCGCCGTGCCCGAAATGTTGACCGCCGTATAGCGCGCGATTTCATCATAGGATTGGCCAGTGCCGGTTTCGGCCGCGAGGTGGAACACGAGCCGCGGGTCGGCCGCGTCGATGGCGGCGACCACTGCGGCGCGGTCGTCAATCGAGCCCTGCAAAAAGACCGCGTTGGCGGGAAACACCGGCGGCATCGCGTGCGGTCCGTGTACCTGCGGATGCAAGTTGTCGAGCACGACGATGCGATCATAATCGGCTGCCAGCCGGGCCACCAGCCGCGAGCCGATGAAGCCCGCGCCACCGGTCACCAACACAGTCATGAAGCCTCCCCAACTGCAGCCAACCACCAAAGCCTAGCGTCGAAAATTCCATACGTCACGCGGTTGCGCATTGACAATGGCTGGGTGGTCGCACGCCATTACGCCAGCCCACTTCGACGCACGCTCGTGTTCGATGTTTCCTCGTCCGAAACCGCATGCTAGCTTTTTCTGGACGGGGCGGGGCTTCATCCAAATTCGGACTTTTTTCAACCTTGCGCCAGTGCTCTCGCACGCGATCCACGGTCCCGGCCCAACGTCGTCAAAAAAGCGCGTGTCGGTTTAGATGTCACGTCACTGCACCAGCAAATGAACGCCGTAACGGGAGGATGAGTGGATGAAAAGCACGGACATTGCGAACATCTTTGTCGGGGCGGACCGCTCACAACTGCTGGCCGTCAAAGTTCTCGAGCACTCGATCAAGCGCCACACCGATCTCGACGTGCGCGTGCGCGCGATGGACGATCTGGCCCTGCCCGATCCCAAAGACCCCCGCCAAGCCAAGCGCACCGGCTTCTCGTTCACCCGGTTCGCCATCCCGCAACTGATGGGCTACAAGGGCCGCGCCGTTTATCTCGATGCCGACATGCTCGTCTTCCGCGATTTCCGCGAGCTGTGGGAGCTGCCGTTCGACGGCGCCAAAATCAACATTCAAGAGGAACTGCCCGACGGCGCTCAAGTCGATGGCAAAACCGGCGCACCGAAAAAGCGAGTTAAGCAGTGTTCCGTCATGCTGCTCGATTGCGAGCGCCTGGACTGGGACCCAATCAAGATCATCGCGGGTCTCGATGGACAGTACACCTACGAGCAGCTCATGTCGCAGATGTGCATTCTGGGCGAGAGCGAAGTCAAATACGGCGTTCCGTTCCGCTGGAATAGCTTGGAGGTCTATGAGCCGGGCGTCACCGGTCTCATCCACTACACGGATATGTTCACACAGCCGTGGGCCAGCCCGGAAAACAAGAACGGTTATTTGTGGCTCGAGGAAGTACGCATGATGCTGGAGAGCGGCGCCCTGTCGTGGGCGACGCTCGAAGAAGAAGTGAAGCTCGGCTTCTTCCGCCCCTCCATGCTGGTCGAGCTGAAGGAAGCAGGCTCCGGCCCCGTCAAGCCAGTCACGCCGGAACAGATCGCGCGCTACACCGCGATCGACAAGGACGCGAAGTTCGTCAAGCATCGCGACGTGTATGAAGCCAAGAAGCGCCGCGAAGCAGCGGTCAAAGCTTACGAGGCAAATCTTGCCGCAGAAAGCGGACCGGCGGCCGTTGCCGTAAATGCTGCGACGTCGGCCGTCCAAAGCTTTGCAAGCTCCGTCAAAAAATTCGTTTCAAGGTAGTGGCGCTGAAAAGAACCTTGGGACAACGCTTTTCTAGAACTGCCCTAGGGTGGGGTGGCGTGGCTACTCGATTGTGGCCTAGGCGGGAGGCTGTGGCAGATCGCATGTTTATTCTGTTCATCGCCAACGACGTGATCCCGACACTGCAACTCAGCTTTTTAGTGCCACTCGTCTCTCATTTTGAATCCAAGGAACTTGGCCATGCCATCCTGACCGAACGGGATATCAAGCGCGCGATGAAGCTAGGTCTTCTCTCGAAAACCGTCAGTGCTTACTCTCCCGACGCGATTGTATTTTGCCGATACAGTGGCGGCGGCATATCGGAGCTATTGGCCGAAGCGCGCTCACATGATGCGGCCACCATTTTCCACATTGACGACGACTTGCTAAACATCCCTGCATCATTCGGAGAAAAAAAATTCAAGTTCCACAATGATCCAGAGCGGCTCTCTGCGGTTCGCGCGCTGCTGGAGAATTGCGATCTCGTCTATGCGGCCAACGATCGATTGGCGGATCGCTTGAGTAAGCAGGCTACATTGCCGTCAACGTTTTCGGGGAAGATCTACTGCTCATCTAAGATTTTCCGTGTGCCGTCGAAAGTACCGACGGGACGGATTGGATACATGGGCTTCGACCATGGCGATGATTTCGAACTCGTGACCCCAGCCATTGCAAACGCGCTCAACACGTATCCGAACGTGACATTCACAATGCTTGGTCCGATTCCGATACCAGCCGAACTCTCAGCGTTTGGTGATCGGGTTCGGACGATTGAGCCGATCCGAGACTATGGTTGCTTTCGACAAAGGCTGGCGGACGAAGCTTGGGACATCGGGCTATGTCCGTTGCTCGATACGCCTTTCAATGTGGTGAAGTCCGACACCAAATGGGTCGAATATACGTCGTCGGGGATGGCCACCATCGCCAGCGCTGGAACCATTTACGACCAGTGCTGTGCCGACGACTGCGGTGTGCTTGTCGAAAATCGCTCCGACGTTTGGATCGACGCGTTGCAAGAGTTGCTGACCAACGATGCAAAGCGCTATGAGTTCGCTCAACGGGCCCAAGAAAAAGTCTGCGTTCAGTACGCGCCCGACGTACTCACACGGCAGGTTCACGACGTTTTGCAGCTTGCCCTGAAGGTCCGAAGCGAGAAAACAGCATCGGCTGACGCCTAAACTCTATATGTCTTTCGCGATTGTCAACTTAAGTCGCCCATCGGCACTCATCACTGACCATGGTCTTCTCGTCCGTCATTTTCCTTCACTACTTTCTTCCCCTTGCAGTGCTGGCGGGTGTCGGATCGCAATGGCTGCTCGGCACGCGCGTTGCTAACGGCGTGCTGCTGGCACTGTCGGTTTTGTTTTATGCCTGGGGCCTTGGCGCCGACTTTGTCTGGCTGCTTGCGGTCTCCGTCGCCGTTAATTTCGCGTTGGCCATCGCGGCGGAAGCGGCGCGCGATCGAGGCCGCGACAGCGAAATACGCGCCGTCCAGATCGCCACGATCGTGTTCAACATTTCGCTCCTTGGCTACTTCAAGTACGCGAATTTTTTCGTTGCTCAAACCGCCAGCCTCAGAGATGCCATCGGCCTTCCGCCCTTGATGTGGGAGCACGTGGCGCTCCCCATCGGCATTTCGTTTTTTACGTTCCACGCACTGAGCTACGTCTTCGACGTGGCCTCAGGCCGCTGCAACGCCCTGCGCAACCCGGTCGATCTTGCGCTTTACATCTGCTTTTTTCCGCAGCTCATCGCCGGCCCCATCATTCGCTACCACGCTATTGACGCGCAAATCGCCCGGCGCACGATCACGATCGAGGATCTGGGCGAGGGCGCCGTGCGCTTCGTCCACGGTCTCGTGAAAAAAGTCATCCTCGCCGATCCGGCGGGTGCCATCGCGGATACGTGTTTTTCGGCCTCTGCCGGTGACATGACCAGTGCTGTCGCATGGCTGGGCGCCGTCGCCTACACGATCCAGATCTATTTCGATTTCTCCGGCTATTCGGACATGGCGATCGGTCTTGCGCGCATGTTCGGGTTTCGCTTTCCGGAAAATTTCGATCGGCCCTACGCCAGTTTATCGATCACCGAATTCTGGCGGCGATGGCACATCACGCTCTCGGCGTGGTTTCGCGATTACGTCTACATCCCGCTCGGCGGCTCGCGTGGCGGGCCTGTGCGCACCTACGCCAACCTCATCACCGTCTTCGCGCTGACGGGCTTGTGGCACGGCGCCAATTGGACGTTTGTGGTGTGGGGGATTTATCACGGCGCGTTGCTCATCATCGAACGCGTGTTGGGCCTGCGCTATGTCGATGAGGCTGAGCGCGCGTCGCTGTCTCGCAGTGCCATCGCGCTGCGCCGGGCGCTGACGATGCTGCTCGTCGTCATCGGCTGGGTCATCTTCCGCTCCGACAGCATGGCCGCAGCCGCGCGCGTGCTCCAGCCTATGTTTGTTATCGATTTTCAAGGCATCCCCGAACTCGTCGCCTACAAGCTCGCGCCCGACAATCTGCTGTTGCTTGCCGTTGGCGTTGGGCTCTGTTTGCTGCCGGCAGAATTCAAAGGACGCGAGGCCTACCATGCGGCGCGCAAAAATGTGCAGGTTGCGGCGATCGCCGGACTGCTGATCATCGCCCTGCCAGCGGCGCTCATCCGCGTCGCCAGTCAGTCGTTCAGTCCGTTCCTGTATTTTCAGTTCTGAGGGCGGATCATGCCAGCGCTGTCTCGCAAAATGGCTCTCGCGGCGTTCGCATTGACAGCGGCGGCAATGTTGCAGCCGTTGGCGTGGCGGGCTGCCGGCATCAAGCCCCAGGACCTCGAAAATCGACCGATGTCGGCGCGGCCAAAAATCACCGTTGATCGACTTCTTGACTCAACCCTTTACGAGTCAATCAGCCGATATCTCG
This sequence comes from Hyphomicrobium sp., assembly GCA_021732485.1. GTDB lineage: Bacteria > Pseudomonadota > Alphaproteobacteria > Rhizobiales > Hyphomicrobiaceae > Hyphomicrobium_B. Next base: position 141,275 of record JAKFUV010000001.1, on the reverse strand, counting down.
AAGATCGCAATCCGCTGCGTTGGTACGCGGTCGTCGCCCAATCGCGCTTTCGTTATGAGGTGTTTGGTACCGTCGATACCGCAGGTGCATCTAATCGGGCGTTGGCCGGCCGTGAGGGGTGGCTATTTTTGAAGGAAACGCTGGATCAGCCTTGCTGGGAGCGGACTACGCTTCAGCAAGGGATTGATGTCCTCAAATCAATGCATGATGCTCTCGTTGATCGCAAAAAAACGGTTGTTCTCACAATCGCGCCCGATCAGGCTAGCATCTATCCTGACAAACTCACACCGGCATTGATCTCACTATCTGCGTGTGCTCGACAGTCGCGCGAGACTTTGCACGATGTGATACGATCAAGTAAGTTCACGCACTACGTCGACGCATTCGAAGTATTGAGGGCTGCTCGGAAGGCAGACCAGCGTCTGCTCTATGTCCCGTATGAAACACATTGGACCGATCTAGGCTCGACCTATTTCATCTCGAAGCTCATGAAGCAAGTTTTCGGGGAAACTCGGGATTTGTCGCGGCTGCGCTCAACAGGTACGCGCAGCGATCTGCCGGATTTGGCGCGGTTCGCCGGTCTGTTCTATCGGTATAATTTTGACACCTACGTCCACGATCTCGGTGGGGTCGTCACGCGTCAGCCAACGACCATCGAGCACGGCGGCGAGGGCCGGCCTTATGTCCGGCAAACATCAACGTCAAACTCGGTGCCACTCGACCACCGCAAAGTGCTCATTCTGCACGACTCATTTTTCTACATTTCGTGGGATCATCTGGCGTCCTTTTTCGACGACGTTCTCTATGTGCACTGGAACGCTTTCGACCCGGCGAAGTTCGGCGAGTTCGCCCGAAGCGCCGATATCATCATCGTCGAAAGCGTCGAGCGCGAGGTCTACAAGCGTCTGTCGGAACTCAAGCCGGAACAGGCACAAGCGTTCCGCGACGCACTGGGCCGCGCCGACGTTGCGCGCTAACGCGCGCGATTGGCGAGGACCATCACCTTCAACGCCACATTGTCCATCGGGAATTGGCGGCGCACATCGCTGTCAGCTAAAAACTTTAGTCTGCCCGCGACGGTTCGAAGCGCCAGAAACCGATCGAGTTGGAGACGTTTGGGTGGTGACAGGTCTGCGCCATAGAGCGCCGCAAACTCCGCGGCCTGCGCCAGCAATCGCGGCAGCGATGAGCCCTTCAATTGCCGCTGAATTTTCGCCGCCGCCCATTGCCAGTGATCGGTCGGCAGCCCAACAGTATTTTTGCCGTGAATGCGATAGGCAAGGGCGGGCGCTACATCGTAGATGACGTGGCCAAAGGCCGCCACCGTGAGATACATCCACCAATCGTGCATGATCGCAGCCTTCGGCCATGGGCGGCTGCGCAGCAGTGTGATCGCAGATTTGTTGAACGCGATCGTACAGCCCATCGCGATGTTTTCTACCAGCGCGTTGCCGAACGACGGCGGTCGTGGCCAGAGCGGTGATTTGCCGAGTGGCAGTCCAGCCGCATCGATGACGTCGACACGAGCACAGTAAAGCGCCGGCTGCGGTTCCGGAATGCCAGCGAGTGCATCGATTGCGCGCCGCGCTTTGTCAGGATGCCAGACATCGTCCTGGTCGGCGAACAGGACATAGTCAGCGTCTCCGGCCGCGTCGATAAGCTGAAAGAAGCTATCGCGTGGACCGACATTGCTGGCAAAGTCGACGTCCAAGCGGCCGCGATCCGCGTGCGTTTTGAGAATTGCGGCCGTGGCGTCCGTCGAGCCGTCATCGCGCACGATGAGGTGAACCTTCGCGCAGGCTTGCGCATAGATCGACGCCAACTGCGGCTCAAGATAGGACGCGCCGTTGTAGGTCGACATCAAAACGCTGATCTCGCCGGCGCGGGGCGGGACGATCGGCATGGCGGCGAATGGCTCCGTGCACGGCGTCGCGCCGCGTTTCGGGCAAGACTAAGCCAGCCGCGCGATTTTGAATAGCGCCGCCGATGCGCTGTGCCGGTGGTGCATCGGATCGCGCCTCATGGCTTCAAAGCTCTGGTTGCATCGCGGTCCAATCCGACCACGACAAATCGCGGCCCGGAAATGCCACGGCCTTGAACGGCCAGCTGCCAGCCAGCCAGTCGCGCACCTCATCGCCAAGCTTGCGGTCGCGCGCCTCGGCATTGTCTCCGGCGCGGACCCAGTAGAAGGCGACAGCGTCAAAAGCATCAACGTTGCTTGGGAAAAAGTAGACGCAACCCAGGCATCGGCTCTCGTCGATCGCCACAACGGTGTAGGCGAATGAATGCCTGATAGTGAACTCGCGCTCGTGCCATGCGAGATCAATCAAGTCTTCTTTGGCGTTCACGCCGTCAGGCCACGTACTCGCCGGTCCAAACAAGCCTTTTAATCGATGGCTGCTTGCCAGCACCGCTTCAAGATCTTTTTCAACGTCGTCGATCGACAGCATGCGCAGATGATACGACCCGCACTGCAAGCCGTCGGGAACGATAAAATCATGGGGAACAAGCGGACGATGATACACGGCGCTGTTGTCTCCCGGCGCTGTCGAGTGATGGCTATCGGCGTCACGAACTCAGAGCACCGCGCGGCTGGTATAACTGTGCGGCAGCGGAGGATTTTCCAGCTTCCCTTTTTCGATGATGGCGGCGAGATCTTCAACCATCCAATCGAACAATGTCTGGCCGTCAGCGGCGCTGGCTTTGCTCGGGGTGCCAGTGACACCATTGAGACTGGTGCGGTTGACAGGATGCGCGAAAACGAGCCCGCCGGTTCGGTCTCCATCGTCGACTGCGGAGATTTTATCGGCCCGGGCGATCTGTGGCGCCACCGCCAGCATGAGAGATGTTTCGGCAGCGTTGGCATGCCAATCTTCGGCGTCGGCGAAGTTCATCGCGCGCACCCGCTCGCTCAGCATCGCAGTGTTGATGACTGCAACCATCATGTCGTCGTGGTCGGCTCGCAGCATTTCAAGCGCGCAGCGCAACGGCGCCGCGTTGGTGACGTGGGTGTTGACGATGAACAACCGCCGGATGCCACTCACGTAGGCCCAATCGCCGATTTCCTTGATCACTTGGATCAGGGTGATCGGCTGAAGCGCGATCGTTCCTGGCCAACGTTGACTGTGCCCGAGTGAGCACCCGTAGGGCATCGGCGGCAGCATCGGAACGTGCGTGCGTTTCGCGACGGCCCTGCACAAGACATCGGCGAGGACGGTATCCATGCCGGTGCCGAGATGCGGGCCGTGCTGCTCGGTTGCGCCGACCGGAAGGATGGCTGCACTGCCCGCCTTCGCGATGTCAGCCGGGAGTTCATCCCACGTGCGTTCGCCCCATTGCATGTCGTGCCCCTTGCAGCCCATCGGCCCTAGAAGAACTTGAGATACCGATCGTGTTCCCAGTCGGAGACGTGATTGAGATAGCTGATCCATTCATCGCGCTTGTAGTCGATCCATGCCGTGTGCATCGACGCGCCGAATACTTTTTCAGTCAGCGGATCGGCAGCAAAGGCATCAATGGCCTCGCCGAGCGTGCGCGGCAGTCGCTGAATGCCGAGTGTCTTCAATTCGGCCTCGCTCTTCAAATACATGTTTTCAGTATGTGGATCGCCGGGGTCCGCGCCTTGCGCGATGCCCTCGAGGCCGGCGGCGAGAACCAGCGCGGCACCGAGATAGGGATTGCAGGAACTATCGGCGGCGCGCAATTCCACGCGCCCGCCGCCGAGCGGAATGCGGAGCGTATTCGTGCGATTATTATTGCCGTAGCACGCCCAGATCGGTGCCCACGTGAAGCCCGACATCGAGCCTTTGAGAACCAGACGCTTGTAGCTGTTCACCGTCGGCGCCACGGCGGCGCAGATGGCGGGCAGATGCTTGAGGACGCCTGCGATGAATTGATAGCCAAGTTGTGACAGGCCACAGCCGCGTGGATCGTTCGCATCGGCAAACAGGTTCTTGCCCGTTGCCTTATCGGCGAGCGACATGTTGAAGTGGGCACCGCTGCCGGCCCGATCAGCGTAGGGCTTGGGCATGAACGTCGCGAAATGCCCATGCTTGCGCGCAATCTCGTGCGCCATCATGCGAAAGAAGACGTAGCGATCCGCCATCGACACGACATCGAAGTATTTGAAATCGACTTCGAACTGACCGATGCCATCTTCGTGGTCGAAGCTGTAGACATCCCAGCCAAGCCCGTTCATCGCGCCGACAAGCTCCGTCATCCAGCCCATGTTGTCGAGCATGCGCGCGACGTCATACGCCGGCTTTTCAAGATGCTTGCGATCCGACACCGGCCGAAAGCCTCGCGCCGCTGCCGGGTCATCTTTCAGCACGAAAAACTCAGCTTCCATGCCGAGGTTGAATGTAAAGCCCATATCCGACGCCTGAGCCGTCACGCGCTTCAGGATGTTGCGGCTGCACGCGTCGAACGGCTCGCCCTTGCACCACAGGTCGCTCGCAAACCAAGCGACTTCCTTGCGCCACGGCAGCACGATGCAGGAGGCCGCGTCCGGATGCGAGGCGACTTCCTCTTCGCTGACCTCCTGCGGAACGCCTTCAAGCGCGGCACCTGTACACAATTCCGATCCCGACATCATGCGGCCAAGGTGCGAGATGGGAACCACCTTGCCCTTCGAGACGCCGTGTAGATCGACGTAACTCGCAAACATATATTTGACGCCGTCAGCCTGAAGTTTGTCGGACAATTCCTGTGTCTCTGGGTTAGCAATATCCATGACGCGCTCCATGTGGTCCTCAGCGGAAGCTGAGACAGGCTGTGCTGCAAGCGAACATGTGCGTACTTGCCAACGCTCGTTGATCGTCATATTTAATCAATCAATTAATATAAATTGAAAAGTGGAATGTCGCCGAAATCTGCTCGGTTTTCGAACATTCTTTAGCGCAGTTCGCCTGAAAGCGAGGCAAGTCTTGCGGAAAAAAACCAATCGAGTGGGCCGACCGAAGGCGAGTACTGCCAGCCTTGAAGCCAGGAGAATGATCCTTGGGGCGGCGCTTGATCTCTTCGCCGATAGAAGCTTCGCGGCCGTAACGACGAAGGACATCGCCGAAGCAACTGGTCTCAATACAGCGCTGATCTATTATTATTTCGGCAGCAAGGAAGATTTATTTCGCAGCGCCGTTTCGATGGCAGTGGAACGGGCGTTTGACCGTTTCCGTTTGGCGCGAACGACGGCGAACGAGCCGAGAAAAATCATCCTGTCGTGGATCAACACGCACATCCGCGAGTATGAGGCGATTGCCAAGCTGATCAAGATTGCGGTCGGCTATGCCAGTACCGGCGACCGTAAAGTGAAAATCGATGAAGCGATTGCCAACTTCTATGATGGCGAACGGGATGTCCTGCGCAGCGCCTTGAAAGCCGGGATCGCTCGACGTGATTTTGGCCCACTCGATGTCGAGGAGACTGCGACCTTCATTTCGACCTATCTCGACGGCGTCTTCGTGCGTGCGATCATCTTGAAGGATTTCGAACCGATCGCAGCCATCGGGGAATTAAAGACGTTTCTCAAAGTCCGCTTGGCGGCGCCGGACAAAGAATTGAAAACGCAGCGGCGTGCCTAGTATTTCATCGCACCGCCTGCAAACAGGCCGCTTGCAAACTCGTCGACGAGGAACAGCATTGATTTTTCGAGGTTTCAAGACTGGCATGATGCCTGCACTGCCGCACCACATAACGCCTCTAGGGTTCCGAAGGCTGCGTCTCACGCATCCTTGCCAGGTCCGAGAGAGGCTCTCCCGCTCTCAACACCAGAGAGCGGAGCCACGGCGGGATAAAAGCCCGGGAGAGTTGTACCGCGCGGAGCCTTGGCTCACGAACGGACGGCCTCTCTGAACGATGATGTGGCCCGAAGTCCGTACTCCAAGTTTCATGCGGCGCACGACTGGGCGCAATCCCGGGCGCATTCGAAACAGGAGATTTTCATGACCAGTTACGTTCGCCGATTTACCAGCCTCGCCCTCGGATGCGCGGCGGCCGTTGTCTTGCCGGCACTCAGTGCTTCAGCAGCAGCCAAAAAAGATTTCACCGTTTGCTGGACGATCTATGCCGGCTGGATGCCGTGGGGTTATGCCGCCGACAGCGGCATCGTCAAAAAGTGGGCTGACAAGTACGGCATCACCATAAAGGTGACGCAGGTCGGCGACTATGTCGAATGCATCAATCAGTTCACCGCCGGAAAATTCGACGCGGCAACCTCGACGACGATGGATGCACTCGCCATTCCGTCCGTGGGTGGGGTCGACACCACAGTGCTGATTGCCGGAGATTATTCGAACGGCAACGACGGCATCGTTCTGAAGGACAAGACTTCACTGGCCGATGTCAAAGGCCAGAAAGTCAATTTGCTTGAACTATCGGTGTCGCACTACTTCCTGGCACGGGCGCTGAGCACAGTTGGCTTGACGGAAAAAGACATCACCATCGTCAACACGTCGGACGCCGATTGGATCTCGGCCTACAAGACCGGCGATGTCTCGGCGATCGTCGCGTGGAACCCGGCACTTGCCGCAATCGACGGAGAAAAGAACGCCAATCTCGTGTTCGACTCGTCGAAACTTCCCGGCGAGATTGTCGATGCGCTGATCGCCAACACCGCGACGCTGAAGGAAAATCCGGCGCTTGGCAAAGCACTGACGGGCGCCTGGTTTGAAACGCTTGCCGTCATGGCGAAGAAGGACGATACGGCCAAAACCGCGCTCGAGAGCATGGCCAAGGCATCGGGAACCGATCTCGCCGGCTTTGAAGCGCAGCTCGCGACCACCAAACTGTTCACGACACCTGCCGAGGCTTACGCGTTCGTCACTGATCCGTCGGACAAGCAAAAGTTTGATTACGTCCGCAAGTTCTCGTTCGAAAAAGGCCTGTTTGGCCAAAGCGCGAAGAGCGTCGACGACATCGGCATCGAGTTTGCCGACGGCTCGGTGCTTGGTTCGAAAGACAACATCAAGCTACGCTTCGATGCCAGCTACAAGAAAATGGCAGTGGACGGCAAACTTTAAACAGCAGTGATGATATGCGCCGGCCGTTGACTGCGGCCCGGCGCATGTCACCTGATCAAAAGAGATTTCCAGATGGCCACGGCTTTCACTCAACTTCCCATCCTCGACATCTCGAACCTCTACTCTAGCGACATCGGCAAACGCCGCGCCGTCGCCCACGAAATGGGCGCCGCATCGCGCGATTCCGGCTTCTTCTATGTCGTCGGCCATCCGATCAGCCGACAACGTCGCGACGACCTGCTGGCCGTCACCAAAGCGTTCTTCGCTCAACCGCTTGAGCAAAAAATGGCCTGCTACATCGGCAAGTCGTCGAACCACTCGGGCTATGTTCCGCAAGGCGAAGAAAGTTTCTACGGATCGAAGCCGGATCGAAAAGAAGCGTTCGACATTTCACTTGATGTATCGGCTGACGACCCTGACGTGATTGCTGCCACCACGCCGTTCCTAGGCCCGGTCCAGTGGCCCGACGATGCCGCATTCCGCACAGCTGTTGCTGCGTACTACGCCGAAGTTGCGGAATTGGCGCGCAAGCTATTCGCCGGATTTGCGCTCGCGCTCGATATGCCGGAAGACTGGTTCGAGGCGCACTTGACCAAGCCGGCGAGCCAGTTGCGGCTCATCCACTATCCGTTCACGACGGATGCGCCTGTCGATGAACCCGGCATTGGCGCGCACACCGATTATGAGTGCTTCACGATTTTGTTGCCAACGGCTCCCGGCCTCGAAGTGATGAACGGCTTGGGAGAATGGATTGACGCGCCTCCGATGCCAGATGCGTTCGTCATCAACATCGGCGACATGATTGAAGCCTGGACCAACGGCACGTTTGCCGCTACCTCGCACCGGGTCCGCAAGGTCGGTGAAGAGCGCTACTCATTTCCCTACTTCGCGAGCTGTGACTACCATACCATGGTCGCGCCCCTCGATCAGTTCGTGTCGCCAGCCAATCCGGCAAAATACCCGCCGATGGTCGCGGGCGATCACCTGTTCGCGCAGACCGCTCAAACGTTTGAATATCTCAAGCGCAGACTGGCCGACGGCACACTCAAGCTTCCTGATAGCTCGATGGCGCTGTCGAGCTTCGGCCAGGAAGCGCGGCAGCGTCAAACGCCGTGACGGCAAGTGTGGATGGCAAATTGCCAGGTGCGATGTTCGCTGAAGCTCTGGGGATACCATGACATTGGACGACCTCGCTGCGATCGCCGCGACCGCCGCCCGGCCGACGGTGCCTGCTTGGGCCTTCGGCACCGTGGTCCGGAACTCGATCACCTTTGCGACCGGCGCTGTCGATACCACCACACGGGTTCGCTGGGTGCAGTCGCATGCGATGACCGGCGACATCCGCGTGCACGCCGCGCGCCCGCGCCTGACGAGTGCCGATCGGCTTGAAGACCTGGATGCTGAAAGCTTGGCGTTGCTGGCGAGCGTCGAAGGCGGAACCGCGACCACCGCTTGGACGGCCGGCACGATGTCATGGTCAGATTGGATTGGATTTCAGCCCTACGACAAATATCCTGAACCTGGGCTGATGCATCGCATCGGCCCCTGCATGATCGAATTTGCGCCGTCCGGCATCTATGTCGAGGACTGGCGTTTCCAGCCAAGTGCGCCGGGCGTGCTCGCGGGTCTGCGCCTACTCGCCGAGGTCGACGATGCGGGGACCGAACATGCTCGCGCCGGGGGTTTGGTCATGGCCGGCGATCATGTCATCTGTGCCATCGCGCGGCGGCAGGAGTTGCCAGCCGGCACCCGCGCCCAGGATTTCATTCGCGCAAGCTCAAATCCGATCGCCGCCGTCCAACAGGTTTTGGATTGTACCGTCGATTATGCCATCAAGCGTCAGGGTGACTTTACCATCGAAATCTCGACGGACCCTCGGCGCGAAGGCGCCGCTGCGCATTTCGCATCGGATTTCTCGCCGACATCGACACCCGGCGTGATCAGCCAGCGCGTCACGGATTGCCCCGGCACCGCCAGCCGGCTTTGGCGTATCGACAGTCTTGAAGCTGGCGTATCGTTCCCCCTATCAACGTCGGCGCCTGCAGACAAGCTCGCCTGGCTGCAGTCCGAGGCCGACACGTTGCTCGCGTCCGCGTCTACCCAGGTGACCTGATCGACCATGCGCATCATCAATAAAATTCCAGGCCGTGGCCTCACGGCGTTTCTCGCCGCGTTGCCGTTTGTTGTCATGATGGTCGCTTACGCCATCGGCAGCCATGCCCGACTGAGCGTAAATCCGGCTGACAAAGTATTGCCGTCACTTGTGCAAATGGCGACCACCATGAAGGAGTATGCGTTTGTTCAAGACAAGCGCACCGGCGACTATTTGCTCTGGTCGGATACAGCGATCAGTTTATGGCGGCTTGGTTCTGGATTATCGATCTCGGTCATGATCTCGCTGGTGGTCGGGGTGTTGATGGGCTTCATCCCGTGGATACGAGCGCTGCTGTCGTCGTTCGTCGCTGCCTTCTCGCTCATTCCGCCGATCACCGTGCTGCCAATCCTGTTTATCCTGGTCGGCCTGGAAGAGCTGTCAAAAATTGCCTTGATCGTGATCGGCACAGCGCCTGTCATGCTGCGCGCCGTGGCGCTCGGGGTGAAAGAAATCCCCCATGAGATGATTATCAAGGCGCAAACGCTTGGGGCTTCGACATGGCAAATGTTGCTACGGATCGTGCTGCCGCAGATCCTACCAAAGCTCATCATCGCAACCCGGTTCGCGCTAATCCCAGCCTGGATCTTTTTGATTTCGGCTGAGGCCATCGCGGCGACCAGCGGCCTTGGCTATCGCATCTTCCTGGTGCGGCGGTTTTTGGCGATGGATGTGATCTTGCCGTATGTTGCGTGGATCACGCTGATTGCTTGGTTGATGGATACAGCACTCGTCGCCTTGCAAAAACGGGCATTCCCCTGGTTTCAGCCCGACCGACCGACCTGAGCTGCCGACGCGCTGCTTTCGTCGATCGCCTCACCGAACATTGTAAGTTTCACTGAGGTAGGCGCGCACGGCCGGATCGTGCGTCAGGGATATCGCCCGGCGTGCGGCATCGCGCGCTCCGTTGTGGTCAGCCAGTTGGCGGTAAACGTAGGCGCGCGTGACCCAATACGGCTGATAGCTGTCGATGCGCTCGATGGGCAATTGATTGAGCAATTGTTTGGCCAAAGCAGCGTCGCCGCTTGTAGCGATCACGGCTGCGCGGCTGACCAGCACACCCAGCGTTGTCTCATGATGAGCGAGCAGATCGTACAAACGAATGAGCGCTGGCCAGTGGGTCCGGCCGGTGACGCTGCGTTGGCAATGGACCGATTGAATCGCCGCCTCACACTGAAACCGCCCAAAGATTTTTGCACGTGATGCCGACGTCAACAGGCCTTCGGCCTCGATGATCATGTCGCGCGACCAGAGCCGTGTGTCCTGCGTGCGAAGCGGAACGAAGCCGCCGTCACGACATCGCCGCGCTGGCCGCCGTGCCTCGCAATACAACATCAGAGCCAGCAGCCCTTTGGGTTCCGGTTCTCTCGGCATTAGCGCGACCAAAAGCCGACCCAGAAAAATGGCTTCCCCCGAAAGCCCTCGAACGGTGTCATCGGCGCCGGAGACATCATCCCAGCCGGTGCTGAAGGCGGCGTACACGGCTTGTAAGACATCCGCCAAGCGGGTCGCGCGCTCATCGCAATCGGGGATGCGAAACTCAAGCCCTGAATCGCGAATTTTCGTTTTGGCGCGAACCAACCGTTGTCCCATGGCTGACGGAGCAACCACGAATGCGGCGGCGATCCGCGAGGCATCGAGGCCAAGCACGGTTTGCAGCATCAGAGGCGTGCGTATACCGGCATCGATTGCTGGATGCGCGCAAACGAACAGAAGCTTCAGCCGATCGTCGGGAAACGCCGTGTTGTCAGGCTGAACGGCATGCGCAGATGCGAGCTCGATCAGATGTTGGGCGGATGCACGGACGCTGGCGGCGCGGGCGGTGTGGCTGAGTTCGCGCCGCGCCGCAGTCAGCAACCATGCCTCGGGCTTGTCCGGTACACCGCGTTCGGGCCAGACGCGAAGCGCCGTCGCGAACGCTTCCGATAACGCGTCTTCGGCAGCCGCGATATCTCGCGTTCGACTGGCAAGCAGCGCGACCAGGCGGCCGTAGGAGGCGCGCGCCGCAGCTTCGGCAACCTGGCGCGCGTCGGACACGGCCGCTCTCCTTACGGTTTCATCGGCGGTAGAACCGGCCGCACTTCGACCGAACCATAGACGGCGGATGGAGATTTCGCCGCCCACGTCATAGCTTCATCGAGTCCCGCGACTTCGATGACGAAGTATCCGCCAAGCTGCTCCTTGCTGTCGGCGAACGGGCCATCCTGCACCTCGCGCTGGCCGTCGCGAACGCGGATGGTCGTTGCCATATGCGGTGGTTGCAATCCATCTCCATTGACGACGATGCCGGCCGCCGACATCGCGCCGATATAGGTGCTCCAGGCGCCCCAATAGTCCGGCGCCGCTTTGGGATCATTGCGTTCGGCGAATTTGCTTTCCGGTTCGGTGTACATCAGCATGTACTGCATGGGTCGAAATCTCCTTTTTTGGGTAGCAGCACCGGATCGGCGCTACCGGGCGAAGCGGGCCTTGTGCCGGCCTCTGCCCCATGAGCCTTGAGCAAACGTGATTTCGACATCTCTGGCGAACATTTTTTGTGGGCCGCCGCCGGATCGAGCGACAGCCCGCGAGCGCGCGTTAAGCCATATCAAACACCAGCACTTCGGCATCCGAGCTTTCGCCGCGAATAGCGATCGTCTCAGCCGGCCCGAACGACACACCATCGCCGGCCGTCAACGTCGCCGTTCCGACGGTCACTGTCCCGGTTGCGACATGCAGCCAGCCGGTGTGCCCGGCAGGTAGTGTGTGCTGCAGACGACCGCCGTCACCCGGTCGGCTGGCATAGAAGTCAACGTTGGCGTTGATCGTGACCGAGCCATCCCGGCCGTCTGGCGATCCGACAAGTTTCAGGACGCCCTGCTTTTCGGCCTCCGTAAAAGCCTTTTGCTCATAGCGGGGCGGCAATCCATTTTTTTCCGGGATCACCCAGATTTGCAGGAAGTGAACGGGCTCGGTGGCTGAGGCGTTGAATTCGCTATGGCGAATTCCGGTGCCCGCCGACATGATTTGCACGTCGCCCGGCTTGATCACCGATCCGGTACCGATGCTGTCTTTGTGCGCCAGCCCGCCATCCAGGACGTAAGAGATGATTTCCATATCCTTGTGGCCATGTGTTTCGAAGCCACGGCCGGGCGCGACGCGATCATCGTTGATCACGCGTAGCGGCCCGAAACCCATATGGCGTTCGTCGTAATACTGGCCGAACGAAAAAGTGTGGCGACTATCGAGCCAACCGAAATTGGCCCTGCCGCGGTCGTCGGCTTTACGAATGGCAATCATGTCGGTTCTCCTCAACTCTGAGCGGACGAACAGCGCCGCTGCGTTGGCCTTAGACGTAATGATGTGGCGCAAGTTCTACAATTATGAGATTATTCATCAGACTGTAGTGCCAAAGGAAACAATACCCCCTTGGATAAATTCGCGCGCATGTCAGCCTTTGTCGAGACGGTGTCGCAAGGCGGGTTCGCCGCTGCGGCGCGGCGGCTCAACGTGTCACGATCGGCTGTCAGCAAATTGATCCAGGCACTGGAGGCGGAGCTTGGTATCCAGCTTCTTCAGCGCACCACCCGGGTCGTGTCTCCGACCGCCGCAGGGCTCGCCTACTTCGAGCGGGCGAAAGCCATTCTCGCCGAAGTGGCCGATGTCGATGCCTCCATCTCGGGTTCGCAGGGTGCGCCACGCGGCTTGCTGCGGGTCAACGCGCCGATGTCTTTCGGCACCCTGCATCTCGCCGATGCCGTCATCGACTTCATGGCGGAGTATCGCGATATTTCCATTCAGTTGACGCTGAATGATCGGTTGGTCGATCCGATTGAAGACGGCCACGACATCACGATCCGCATCGCCAACTTGACGGATTCCAGTTTGATCGCCCGTAAGATCACCGCGACGCAGATGGTGCTGTGCGCCTCGCCTCGGTATCTCAAAGCCAACAAAGAGCCAAGGACGACTGCCGATTTAGCGCAACACGCGTGCTTGCACTACGGATTGTCGGCGACCGGCACGCAATGGAAATTGAAAGGTAATCGAGCGCTCGAAAGCGTCACCGTGCGTTACCGGCTATGCTCGAACAACGGTGAGGTCTTGCGGGCGGCAGCGATCAAAGGCGCCGGCATTGCGCTGTTGCCGGCCTTCATTGCCGGCGCCGATATTCAGGCTGGCCGCTTGAAGGCAGTGCTCACAGACTATGAGTTGGACCCATTGACGATCTCAGGATTGTACGCACCGAGCCGCCACCTCTCGACCAGTGTTCGCGTGTTCCTCGATTTCCTCGTCAGACGTTTCGGCGATCGGCCCACCTGGACTTTGCATAGCAAAACGCCGCCGCGCTCTGGCGGGCGCGGCGGCGTCAGGGCAGGCAAGCTGTAATCGGTTACGCTGCGGCGCGTGCGCCGGCTTCCAATGGCACCGATGCGATCGTCTTCAAGATCTGCGACGCGATCTGATAGGGATCGCCTTGCGAGTTCGGACGGCGATCTTCCAGATAGCCCTTGTAGCCATTGTTGGCGAAGCTGTGTGGCACGCGGATCGACGCGCCGCGATCGGCGATGCCGTAGCTAAACTGATGGATGGACTGCGTTTCGTGGTGACCCGTCAGACGGAGGTGGTTGTCTGGGCCATAGACCGCGATGTGGTCTTCGCGCGCGGCTTCGAATGCTGCCATCAGTTTTTCGAAGTACGCCTTGCCACCGACTTCACGCAGATACGTGGTTGAGAAGTTGGCGTGCATGCCGGAGCCGTTCCAGTCCGTGGCGCCGAGCGGCTTGCAATGATATTCGATGTCGATGCCGTATTTCTCCGTCAGTCGTTCCATGAGGTAACGTGCCATCCACATTTCATCGGCGGCTCTCCTTGAGCCCTTGCCGAAAATCTGGAATTCCCACTGACCTTTGGCCACTTCGGCGTTGATGCCTTCGTGGTTGATGCCGGCTGCTAAGCAAATGTCGAGATGCTCTTCGACGATCTTGCGGGCGACGCTGCCAACCTTGCTATAGCCGACGCCGGTGTAATACGGGCCCTGCGGTGCCGGATAGCCGGACTCGGGGAAGCCGAGCGGACGGCCGTTCTGATAGAAAAAGTATTCCTGCTCAAAGCCAAACCACGCGCCCTCGTCATCGAGAATGGTCGCGCGCTTGTTGGACGCGTGCGGAGTTTTGCCATCTGGCATCATGACTTCGCACATGACCAGCACGCCGTTGATGCGCTCGCTGTCTGGAAACACGCGGACCGGCTTCAAGACGCAATCCGAACTTCTGCCTTCGGCTTGCATGGTCGAGCTGCCGTCAAATCCCCACAACGGCAAGTCTTCGAGTTCCGGAAAAGCGCTATATTCCTTGATCTGCGTTTTTCCACGCAGATTTGGCACCGGCGTGTAGCCGTCCAGCCAAACGTATTCGAGCTTATACTTCGTCATTCTCACGTGCTCCTCAAATTGATGACGAGATAACTACGGGATTGCTCGTCTCTGATGGCCGCCCATCGACCGCGCGGCGGCGTTACGCTGAACCTTGCTCGAACGTGGCGGCATCGTTCCAGATCTCGGACAAGTCGCCCGCAGCCCGACGCTCCAACGGGGAACCGGCGGTAGCGGCAAGCGTTCATCACCGCCGGAATGCTAGCCAAAGATGCAAAAGCTGGCATGCCAATAATTCAGGCATTCGCTGTTGCGAAACTAGGCAAATGCAATTTTCCCCAGCAAGCGTACACTCTGCGTCAGCCACGACGCATCGACGGCCGATGTTAGAGAGGACAGTCACCAATGACCCCGAAACTGTTGCCAAATTCGACCAACGTTTTCGAGTTCCCGGCACGTGGTCGCTCGACCCGGCCCGCCGCCTTGCCGCTGGACAACACAAGTGCTGCGGTCACTCAAATCCACGTCGCCATGACGGCATGTGGCGAAAGCTGGTATCATGAGGCAGCGATCATAGACGCCAAGCACAAGCCGCAGCGTTCGTGATCACGGTCGAACATAAAAGCCTGCCATTGATTGCGAAAAAACCGTTGAGGCTAGGCCCCGAAAATTGACCAACCGAGGCGTTTGCTGAGCGCTTCCAGCGCAATTTGGCCGAGGCGCGAGTTGCCCGACGCATCGAGACCCGGCGCCCAGACCGCGATCGAAGCTTTGCCCGGCGCATTCGCGATGATGCCGCCGCCAACACCGCTTTTGCCGGGCAGACCAACGCGATAAGCGAATTCGCCCGATCCGTCGTAGTGGCCGCACGTCAGCATGAGCGCGTTGATTCGCCGCGCTCGTTCTCGCTGCACAACTGCAAGGCCAGTCGATGGATTGGCGCCAAATTGTGCAAGAAATCGTCCCGCCATGGCCAACTGGCGGCACGACATCGCAATCGCACAATGGTGAAAGTACACCCCGAGCGTGAATTCGACCGGGTTGTCCAGCACGCCGAACGATTTCATGTAGTTCGCCAGCGCACTGTTGCGATAGCCATGACGCTGTTCCGAGGCAGCAACCGCATTGTCTATGGTGATCGAGTCGTCGTCCGCCAGAAACTGCATGAACCGCAAGATTTCTCCGAGGGCTTCGCGCGGCTGATGGCCAGAGAGAATGCAGTCGGTGACGGCGATCGCTCCGGCATTGATGAACGGGTTACGCGGAATGCCGCGCTCGCGCTCAAGCTGGACGATTGAGTTGAACGGGCTGCCCGACGGCTCGCGCCCAACGCGCTCCCAGAGCTTGTCACCGACCTTGCCCAACGCCAGCGTGAGCGTGAAGACTTTCGATATGCTTTGGATCGAAAATGGCGTGTCGCAATCGCCGGCTGCCGCGACGTACCCCGATGCGTCAACGACAACGAGGCCGAAAGCGCCCGGATCGACTCGCGCCAGTTCCGGAATATATGTGGCAACCTCACCGCGATCGGTTCGCTGCCGCATCTCGTCGGCGATTTCTCGAACGACGCGATCGAGGGTGGAAGCGGTGTCATTCATTGGACGTCCACATTAGCCATGCAATGGGTCACGTAACTTGCCAGCATGCTAATTGGTGTCCGAGGATTTCCCGACTGTTTGGATGACGCAGGGCGCCGCGCGCGCATCACGCGCGTTGCCAGCTATTTCTCGACGAAGGCTTTTTCGATGACGAACTCACCCGGCACGCCGGAGTTGCCTTCATTGAAGCCTTGATCGAGAACGAATTGCTTGAGATCGCGGAGCATTTCCGGGCTGCCGCACAGCATCACACGATCTTGGTCGGCTGATAAGCTCGGCAAGCCAAGCTCGGCGACCAATTGCCCAGACGCCATGAGATCGTTGATGCGTCCGCGATTTCTGAAAGGTTCGCGCGTCACTGTCGGGAAATAGATCAAGTTCTTACGAATGCTGTCGCCGATGTATTCATCCGTCGGGAGCTCGCTCATGATCCGATCGCCGTAGGCCAATTCTGAAACGAGGCGGCAGCCGTGGACGAGCACCACTTTTTCGAAACGCTCGTAAGTTTCGGGATTGCGAATGATGCTCATGAAAGGGGCGAGACCGGTGCCGGTGCCAAGCAAATACAACACGCGGCCGGGGCGCAAGTTGTCGATCACCAATGTTCCCGTCGGCTTGCGGCCGATCAGAACGTTGTCTCCCGGCACGATGTGTTGGAGCCGCGACGTCAGTGGACCGTCGGCAACCTTGATGCTCAGGAATTCGAGATGTTCGTCATACGATGTGCTCACCATGCTGTACGCGCGGGTCAGCGGCCGCCCGTCGACCTCAAGCCCGAGCATGACGAATTGACCGCATTCGAAGCGCAGGCTGGCAGGTCGCGTGGTGATGAAACTGAAGAGCGTGCTGGTCCAATGACGAACGTGCAGAACGGCTTCACTCGAAAACGCAGTCATTGATAATCGTCCTGCACGTCTCGGTTTTCCCTTTGATCTTGCCGTAACGTTGAACGGCCGAGAGCGCTGCTGGTCAACGCGCCAATCAGCGAACCGCTGCACTGACACGTGTCAGCGCAACTCGACCGTTCGCTCGACCTAATTGACCCTCGCGACCTCGACAAGATTGTCCGAGAACGTCGGCGCCCGGCCGAGCCCGCTCCACGCGTCCGACGAGATCGAATTGACTGACCCGTCAGAGCGATTGAGCGAGCGCCAGTAGCCGAGCGTTGCGACGACGATGCCAGGATTGACGTCGTCGGAAACGCGCGCCACGCCCTCGAAGTCCCCACGCGCGTTGTGGACTCGCACCGGATCACCCTCGCGGATATTGCGCGTGGCGGCGTCTGCCGGCGAGATGATCACAAACTGCTCGCCCTGCGCCTTGATTTTGTGCGGCTCGTTGGCGTAGCACGAATTCAAAAACGCGTGGCTCTTTGGCGAGATGATATTCAGCGGATAGAGCTTGGCGAGGTCTGGATTGGCGTCGGCCGTCTCGCGCGGCGCGACATAGCCGGGCAATGGATCGATATCTTCCCCCGACTGCTCGCCCTCGTACATCGCGCGGAACGGACCCGCCACGAAGTTCTTGGCGTCGTGCAGAAGAAATTCAACTTTACCGGACGGGGTCGGGAACTTGCCGTCTTTGTGCGGCGTGCGCGTATCCGCCGAGCCAACATCGATTTTGAAGTAGCCGTGCTTTTTGAAGTAGTCCATATCGACGCCGCCCATCTTGGGATCGTCCCAGTTGATGTAAGCCGCGCACAATTCGCTATCGGTCATGTTGAAAACCGGGTCATCGAAACCCATTTCCTTAGCCAGCAACCGCCACATATCGCTGGTCGGCTTGCACTCGCCCGGCGGGTCGACGGCTTTCTCATTGTAGGTGAAGTAGAAGTGACCCCACGACCACATCATATCCTCAGCTTCACCCGCCATGGCTGACGGCAGTACGATGTCGGCATACTTCGCAGTATCGGTCAGGAAGTGCTCGGCGACCACAGTGAACAAGTCTTCGCGCTTCAGGCCCTCGACGATCTTATTGGTTTCCGGCGATTGACTGACGGGATTGGTGCAGAACACGAACATGCTCTTGATCGGCGGATTGAGCCCCATTTCGCCGGTGAGCGCTTGCCCGAGGCGCAAGTTATTGACGACGCGCGTGCCGGGCTTGATCCAGTCCGGACGCGCCGCCTTCACCCAATCGACCGGGAAATCCCACAGCGGCAATTGCAACATCCCGCCGCCAACGTGACGCCACGAACCAACGATCGCCGGTAGCGCATAAATTGCGCGCGCCGCCTGAGCGCCGCCGGCCGAACGTTCGATCGCGACGCCGATGCGGATGGCGGACGGCTGCGACGTCGCAAATTCGCGGGCAAATTTTGTTACGTCAGCGGCTTTGACGCCGGTGACCCTTTCGACATAGTCAGGTGTGAAGTCAGCCGCGCGTTCTTTCAACTCCGGCCAGCCGTGGGTGTGTTGATCGACGTAGTCCTGATCGACGAGACCTTGCGCGGCCAGCGCATTGATGACGCCCAAGGCGAGCGCACCATCGGTGCCGGGTTTTGGACAAATGTGCCAGTCAGCGGCTTTGGCCGTGCGTGAGCGATAGCTGTCGATGACGACGATCTTGGCGCCGCGCTTTTGGGCTTCGAGCACGAACGGCCAGTGGTGCAGGTTCGTCGAAATCGAATTGCAGGCCCAGATTACGATATACTTGCAATGCACGAAGCTCTCGGGGTCGACGCCGCCAGTCGGGCCGTGCGTCAGCAGCCAAGCCGTCGATGAACCCGACGTGCAATAGGTCTTCTCGTTGACGGTCGTTCCCAGCTTGTTGAAAAACGGATCGCCGGAATTGATACCCTGCACCAGCCCCATATTGCCGAGATAGCTTTGCGGCATGATGGCCTGCGCGCCGTACTTGGCGATGATGTCCCGCCACCTTTTACCGATCTCGGAAATGGCGTCGTCCCAGGTGATGCGCTCAAAAGTGTTGCCGCCGTTGGGGCCTGAGCCCTTCGGTCCAACACGGCGCAGCGGATACATCAGCCGGTCCGGGTTGGCGTGATGATCGTGAAAATCCTTGAGCTTTACGCACAAGCCGCCGCGCGTGATCGGGTGATCTTTGTTACCGCGCACATCGACGAGCTTACCGGCCTTAACCTCGTACACCATGGCGCAGGTGTCGGGACAATCGTGCGGACACGCGCCATGAAATAATTCCGTTTTGATTTGCTCGTTCATGCGTTTCCCCTGAGCGTCGTCGGGTTGTGCGGGTTATCAGCGTGCGCCTAGTAAAATCGCCCCAGGCCTCGCCGTCGATATGACTGGAATTTTGGCTCAGTGACGCCGAGAACACAATCGAGACCAGCCATTTTGCTCCAACAATTCTGCAAAAGCATGCGTCAGCCCGCGCGGAGCGCGCGTGAATGGGGTCTTTCGGCCGGGGCCGGGCTAGCCGCGCCCGCTAACAAGCCCGATTTCCGCGCCGTCCACGTTCATAAGCTCAGCAGTTCTTCTTGGTTCGTCACGCCAGGTCACGGCGGTAGTTGTCAGTCAGGTTTTAGCTTCCTGATGAGGAATTTTTCATGTCCCACACTCACATTACCCGTCGCTCAGCTCTCGCGCTGGGCGTGTCGGTCGGTCTCGCCGGCCTGTCGATCGCCGCATCTGCGGCCGACATCACGCTCTTGAACGTATCGTACGATCCGACGCGCGAATTTTACCAAGACTACAACGCGGCCTTCGCCAAGCATTGGAAAGCGACCGCTGGCGATACGGTCACGATTAAACAATCGCATGGCGGTTCCGGCAAGCAGGCTCGCGCCGTCATCGATGGCCTTGAGGCTGATGTCGTGACGCTCGCGCTCGCCGGAGATGTCGATCAATTGCACAAAAACGGCGGCTTGATTCCTGCCGATTGGAGCAAGCGTAACGCCGACAATTCGGCACCCTACACGTCAACCATCGTCTTCCTGGTGCGCAAGGGCAACCCGAAGGGCATTAAGGATTGGTCGGATTTGGCCAAGGACGGCATCGATGTCGTGACACCTAATCCGAAGACATCGGGTGGGGCGCGCTGGAACTACCTCGCGGCCTGGGGTTACGCGCTGAAGCAAGACGGCGGCAATGAAGAGAAAGCCAGAGAACTCGTTACGCGCATTTACAAGAACACCAAAGTTCTGGACTCAGGCGCACGCGGCGCTCTGACGACCTTTACCGAGCGCGCGATCGGGGATGTGCTGATTTCATGGGAAAACGAGGCTTATCTTGCAGCCAAGGAGCTTGGCGCCGACAAGTTTGAAATCGTAACGCCGTCGATATCGATTTTGGCAGAGCCGTCGGTTTCAATCGTCGACAAGGTGGTTGATAAGCGGGGTACACGCAAAGTCGCCGAAGACTATCTCAAGTACCTCTACAGCGACGAAGGCCAAGATCTCGCAGGAAAGCATCATTATCGCCCGCGCGATGCCAAGGCCGCTGAAAAATACAAGGCTCAGTTTTCGGACGTCAAACTTTTTACAATCGACGACGTTTTTGGTGGGTGGTCAAAGGCGACCGATATTCATTTCAAGGAAGGTGGCATCTTCGATCAAATTTACACCAGCCGCAGTTAGCACCGACCACATCTAATCCAGCTTGCAACGACTGCGACATGCCGAGAGCGATCTCGGCATGTTTTTTGTTGGCACCTCAATACGCAGACCTTCCATGCGCTACGTCGCAGCCGGTTTAGTCGCCACTTCGACATCATGGCTTATCGCATTTGCGCATATGGATTGCA
Organism: Hyphomicrobium sp.; assembly: GCA_021732485.1. GTDB lineage: Bacteria > Pseudomonadota > Alphaproteobacteria > Rhizobiales > Hyphomicrobiaceae > Hyphomicrobium_B. The sequence goes on along the minus strand of JAKFUV010000001.1, from coordinate 120,434 downwards.
GAACTTCTTCGTTGGGAAGAGTTGGCTGGCGATCTAACACAACGGTCGTTGTTTCGAGGTGGAGTTTTGCCGTGAATGATCCCGTCCGCTTCGTGCAGACAATCTCTGCCTGGTTTCTGTTTTTGGCGTCGTTTTTCGGAATTGCGGCCATCGCGCTGATCCGGTAGAGGCGCCCGTCATGTTGTTCGCAAAATCGCATCGTGTGCTGCCAGGCTTTGGCCTGTCGCTCGGCTTTACGCTGACCTACCTGGCATTGATCGTCCTCGTGCCGCTGTCATCGGTTTTCATCAAGACCTCCGGCATGGATTTCGCGCGCTTCGTGGATGTCGTGACGAGCCCACGCGTCGTTGCATCATATAAATTGACCTTCGGAGCGTCGCTTATTGCCGCTTTAATCAATAGCGTTTTCGGTTTGATCCTGGCCTGGGCGCTTGTGCGTTATACGTTTCCCGGCCGCAAGTTGATCGATGCTCTGGTTGATTTGCCGTTTGCGTTGCCAACCGCCGTGGCGGGCATTTCGTTGACGGCGCTTTATGCGCCCAACGGATGGCTCGGACAATTTCTGGAACCGCTCGGTATCAAAATTGCTTTCGGTCCGGCGGGTGTTCTCGTTGCCTTGATATTCATTGGATTGCCGTTCGTCGTGCGCACGGTTCAGCCGGTTTTGGAAGATCTCGACGTCGAGTTCGAGGAAGCAGCTGCAAGTCTCGGCGCGTCGCGATTTCAAACGCTGATGCGCGTTACAATTCCGGCGCTGTTTCCGGCCCTTCTGACCGGGTTCTCGCTAGCGTTCGCGCGGGCCGTCGGCGAGTACGGTTCTGTGATCTTCATCGCCGGCAATCTGCCGATGGTGTCGGAGATCACGCCGCTGCTCATCATCACACGGCTCGAGGAGTTCGACTATCAGGGCGCCACGGCGATTGCTTCGGTCATGTTGATCTTTTCATTCGTGCTGCTCTTGATCGTGAATGGGCTGCAAGCTTGGACATCGCGGCGATCGGGCAAGGGTGAATGATGGCAGACAGCGCAATCATCTTGGATCGGCGGAAGGCGTCACTGAGCAAATTCGAGCGCCATTTCGCAACGCGCGATCGAACTGTTGTTCGGCGTATTGTGATCACGGCCGGTGTTTCGTTTTTTCTCCTGTTTATTGTGCTGCCGTTGATCGCGGTTTTCGTCGAAGCGTTCCGGCGAGGAGCGGGGGTGTACTTCGCGGCCCTGGTTGATGCCGATGCGTTGTCTGCCATGCGCTTGACGTTGCTCGCCGCCGCGATCGCGGTGCCGCTCAACCTGCTCTTTGGTCTGGCTGCGTCGTGGGCCATCGCGAAGTTCGAATTTCGTGGCAAGTCGCTGCTCTTGACGCTGATCGACCTGCCATTCTCAGTCTCACCTGTCGTCGCCGGTCTTATCTACGTTCTGGTGTTTGGGGCGCAGGGTTGGTTCGGGACATGGCTGATGGATCATGACATCAGAATAATATTCGCGGTGCCGGGCATCGTATTGGCGACACTCTTCGTGACGTTTCCGTTCGTGGCGCGTGAGCTTATTCCGCTGATGCAGGCGCAAGGACGGGATGAAGAAGAGGCCGCCATTACGCTCGGCGCGTCGGGATTGCAAACATTTTGGCGCGTGACGTTGCCAAACGTCAAATGGGCGCTACTCTACGGCGTCATTCTCTGCAATGCGCGTGCGATGGGCGAATTTGGCGCCGTTTCCGTTGTCTCCGGCCACATTCGAGGTGAGACCAATACGATGCCGTTGCACGTCGAAATTCTCTATAACGAGTACCAATTTGCCGCCGCGTTCGCGGTTGCGTCGCTGCTGGCCATGCTGGCGCTCGTGACGTTGGCGATAAAGAGCTACATCGAGTGGCGAGCTTCGCGGCAGCTATTTCCGGAGACGACCTAGATGAGTATCGCCGTCCACAATATTCATAAATCGTTTGGCGCGATCAAGGTGCTGAACGGAGTGTCGCTCGATTTTCCCAAAGGCGAGTTGGTGGCGCTGCTTGGACCCTCCGGTTGCGGCAAGACGACATTGCTCCGGATCATCGCTGGCCTGGAGCGTGCCGACGAAGGGCAAATCATCTTGTCGGGCACAGATGCGTCCGACAAGGACGTCCGCGAACGCCACGTCGGTTTCGTATTTCAACACTACGCGCTGTTTCGGCATATGACGGTTTTTGAAAACATCGCGTTCGGGCTACGCGTTCGACCCCGCTCTGAGCGACCAAGCGAGAAAGAGATTACCGACCGCGTGCTCAAACTTCTGGATCTCGTGCAGCTTGGTTGGATTAAAAACCGGTATCCGGCGCAATTGTCTGGTGGGCAACGCCAGCGCATAGCCCTGGCGCGGGCGCTCGCCGTCGAGCCGCAGGTGCTGCTGCTGGACGAGCCATTCGGCGCGCTCGATGCAAAAGTGCGCAAAGAATTGCGCCGGTGGTTGCGGCGCTTGCATGACGAACTGCATATTTCGTCGATTTTCGTCACACACGATCAGGAGGAGGCGCTTGAAGTCGCTGATCGTGTGGTGCTGATGAATCGCGGCACGATCGAGCAGGTTGGATCGCCACGGCAAATCTATCGCGAGCCGAGCACAGCGTTCGCCTACAGTTTCCTTGGCAGCGTCAATGAATTTCGAGGCAAAATCGAAGCACAGGGCGTGCGTGTCGGAACCGATTTGCTGCCCCATGTTACAACTGCATTTAGAGCCGGTGACGACGTGCTCGGATACGCGCGCCCCTATGACATTGAAATCACGCCGGGCGACACCAACGCGCCGGGCGTTGCGGCCAAAGTCAACCGTATCCTGGAAGCCGGCGTGATGGCACGCGTTGAACTGGTTGCGAACGGTCCGTATCGGCCGGCCAAACCAGATTACTTCGAAGCCGAATTGACGGCTGCCGATCTGGCGGACCTCAAGCTAACGGTCGGGCAGGCGGTCCGCATCACGACGCGGCGGCTGCAACTCTACAGCGGCGTCGACAGGAGTGTTGAAGTTTGAACTTCCAGCAGCTTCGTATCGTCAGAGAAACGGTCCGCAAGAAATTCAATCTCACCGATGTCGCCACGGCGCTGCACACGTCGCAATCGGGTGTATCGAAACACATCAAGGACCTGGAGGACGAACTCGGCGTCGAGCTATTCGTTCGCAAGGGTAAGCGCCTGCTCGGATTGACCGACCCTGGTCAAGAGGTGGTCGGAATCGTCGAGCGAATTCTTCTCGATACGCAAAACATCAAGAAGCTTGGGCAGCAATTCGCCAACACCAAAAAAGGCACGCTGACGGTTGCAACGACGCATACGCAAGCCCGCTACGCGCTGCCGAAGGTCGTGTCGGCATTCAAAAAAGAATTTCCTGACGTCAATCTGATCTTGCAGGAAACCAGCCCGCCGGAAATCGCGATGATGCTCGTCAATGGTTTGGCCGACATCGGCATCGCGACGGAAGGCCTGCAGCAGGTTTCGGAGTTGGCGGCGTTTCCCTATTATTCCTGGCATCACGGCGTGATCGTCCCGCGCGGTCATCATCTCGAAACTTTATCGAAGCTAACGTTGGACGATATCGCCGAGTTTCCGATCATCACGTATCATCAGGGGTTCACGGGCAGAGGCCGCATCGACGAGGCTTTCGCCAAGGCAAAACTTGAGCCCGATGTCGTCATGGCAGCGCTTGATGCCGATGTCATCAAGGCTTACGTCGAACTCAATCTCGGAATTGGCGTCATTGCGTCGATGGCGTTCGATCCTGACCGCGATAGCGGCTTGCGGTTGCTGGATGCCTCGAAACTCTTCGCCGTCAACACGTCGAAAATCGCCGTGCGACGCGGTAGCTATCTGCGCGGATTTGCATTTCGGTTCATTGAGCTTTGTTCGCGAGATCTGACGGAGGCCAAAGTTAAGGCCAGCATCGACGCGACGGCCGACTGACCCATCGCCGCAGCGCTAGCGGCTGTTACCCTCGCGCAGAGGCGAACACGGCTTATCAAACATCAAGCCGGGACACTTCATTGGCAGCGCGACGTCTCGGCCGAGCGAAATGCCGACGGCCGTCGACCGAAAGCACAATCGCGACTGTGATCAAACTGCAGCCGGCAAAGCCAAGAGCAAGTGGCAACGCGGTTCCATCGAAGGACCGGCCGATCAAACCACCTGCGATCGCGCCGATGGCGGTGCTGAGTGAGCCGATGACGGATGAGGCCATGCCAGCATTTTCGCCCTGCGGTTCCATCGCTAGTGCGTTGAAGTTTGGCGCGATGAAGCCGAACAAGAAAAACAGGATTGCCACGAGCCCGACGAAGGTCACGAGATTGGCGATGCCCACTGCCTCGGTTGCAGCCAGCAACAGTGAGACGACAAGAAAGCCGGCCAGCGCAGTATGTGAAACGCAACGCATGCCGAGGCGACCGACCAGACGCGCATTGATGAACGACGCAACCGCCATCACCGACGCCACAGCACCAAATACAATTGGAAACATCTGACCAAGGTCGAAGATATCGACGAAGATTTGCTGAGCGCTCGCCACGTAGGCGAGCAGGCTTCCAAACATGAACCCACCTGCCGCACCGTATGCAATCGTCTGGGATTCAAACACGGCTTGCTTGAACGATTGAGACAATGACAGACGCGGCGCCCCGTCTTGGAATCCGCGGCTGGTCTCGGGAAGTCGCATCCCGGCCCAGATCGAAATAGCAACTCCTAGAATGAGCAATGCGTAAAACGTCCAGCGCCAATCTCCGACATGCAGCAGCGCCTGCCCTGCGGACGGTGCCAGCACGGGGATGATGATGAACACCATCATCGCGAACGACATCACGCGCGCCATTTGCCGGCCGCTGTAGAGGTCGCGGACGACGGCGACTGCGACAATGCGTGGCGATGCTGCGCCGAGGCCCTGAATCAATCGCGCCAAAAGCAGGCCATCGAACGAGCCCGCCATGACGGCGCCGAGCGTGCCTGCGACAAAGATCGCGAGACCGGACAGCAGCACGGGCCGGCGTCCGAAGCGATCCGACAGCGGGCCGTAGACGAGCTGCCCGGCGGCAAACCCAGCCATATAGAGGATGACAACAAGTTGCCGGTCGTTCTCGCTGTTGACACCGAGCGCCGTGCCGATGGCTGGCAGCGCGGGAAGCATGATGTCGATCGATAGCGCCGTGATCGCCGTCAAGGCCGCGACAAGGGCAACGAACTCAACGAACGAAATGGTCAGGGCCGGTGGCCGTCGATCAGGCTCAGCCGTAGCGCCGTGCCCGGCAAGTTCTCGACGTTCCATTTCGTGTCCTGAATTTAAAATCTGCAATTCGGCGCGTACCGGTCAGCGGACGCATGAGCGCAGAGGCACGCTATTCGGCAGGCTGTGCCGTGTCGGCGTCAGGTTGCGGTTTCCGTTTCGCGAGCCCGGCCAGCCATCGGCAGATGACGTAGAACACGGGCGTAAAAATCAATCCGAACACCGTGACGCCGATCATCCCGCCAAACACCGCCGTGCCGAGCGCTTGTCTGAGTTCAGCGCCGGCGCCAACAGCCCAGACAAGCGGCACGACGCCGAGAATGAACGCCAGCGACGTCATCAGGATCGGTCGCATTCTCAGCCGCGCGGCTTCCGTCGCGGCCGCAAAGCGATTGCGGCCGGCCGCCTCGAGCTGCTCGGCAAACTCGACGATCAAAATCGCGTTCTTCGCCGCCAGCCCGATGAGGACGATAAAGCCGACTTGTGTGAGAATGTTGTTATCCTGTCCCCTCATGATCACGCCGGTAATCGAGGCGACCAAACTCATCGGCACGATGAGCACCACGGCGAGCGGTAGCGTCAAGCTTTCGAACTGCGCGGCGAGAACCAGAAAGACAAATGCAACACCGAGGATGAATGCGAACACAGCGGCGTTTCCGGCGCGGATTTGCTGGAATGCAAGGTCGGTCCACTCGTAGCTGATGCCTTGCGGCAGCGTCTCCGCGGCGAGCTTTTGCATCGCCTCGATGGCTTGGCCCTGCGAATATCCGGGAGCCGCTGCGCCATCCAATTCAGCTGCTGGATACAAATTGAAGCGCGGCACGCGGGCCGGTCCGGAGATATCGTTGACGGTCGCAAACGAACCGAGCGGTACGGTATCGCCGCTGGCGTTTCTCACGCGGAGCTTCAACACATCTTTGCTGTTGAGGCGATACAACGCATCCGCCTGCGCTGTGACGCGGAACGTGCGGCCGAGCAAATTGAAATCGTTGACGTAGACCGAACCGAGATACGTCTGCAAAGTCGTGAAAACATCAGAAACATTGATGCCGAGCATCTGCGCTTTGATCCGGTCGATGTCGAGGTAGAGCTGCGGCGTGGAGGTTTCGAACAGCGAGAACACCTGTTTCAAACCGGGCGTCTGCGCCGCTTTCGCCATCATCGCCCCGACAGCGCTTTGCAGCGCCACCGGCCCGGCACCGGATTTGTCTTGGACCATCATGCGAAAGCCACCGGCACTGCCGATCCCGCGCACCGGCGGCGGTGCTACGACAAGAACGAGCGCATCCTGAATTGCGGAAAACTTCGCCAGCAATGCCGCCTGAATGGCCGGAGCCGACATTTGCGGGTCTTTCGCGCGTTCGTCGAAAGGTTTTAAGACAACGAACACGGCACCGGCATTCGACGCATTTGTGCGTGTTGCGCCTGAGAATCCAATCAAGTTGACCGCGTGCGCAACGCCCGGCACGTCCAAGGCAAGCTCGACGGCACGGCGATTGACTTCGTCGGTTCTCGCCAGCGAGGCTGCAGGCGGAAGTTGGGTGACGGTGATCAAGTAGCCGCCGTCAAGCTGTGGAATAAAGCCGATTGGCGTTTTGCGAAACTCATTCAAGCCAAACGCGAGGATGCCCAGATAAATCGCCAGCATCACTGCGGCGAGGCGCACGACGCGACCGACAAACCAAGCGTATCCCGACGACAGTTTGTCGAAACTCCAGTTGAAGGCCCGAAAAAACGCATGGATAGGCCGCATCAGCAAGTTCGGCGCGCGGTCATGGTTGTGTGGCTTCAAGAGCAGCGCGCAGAGTGCCGGAGACAGCGTCAACGATACGATGAGAGAGATGATGGTTGCGCCAGCGATGGTCAGTGCAAACTGACGATAGAACTGGCCGGAAATTCCGGTGATGAAGGCGGACGGCACGAAGACGGCCGTCAGCACGAGCGCGATTGCGACCAATGCTGCGCCGACTTCCTCCATCGTCCGATACGACGCATCGCGCGGACTAAGCCCCTTCGCCATGTTTCGTTCGACGTTCTCGACAACGACGATGGCGTCGTCGACGACGATGCCAATGGCCAAAACGAGACCAAACAGCGACAGGTTATTCAACGAGAATCCGAACAACGACATCAAGAAGAATGTGCCGATCAGCGACACCGGAATGGCAACGATCGGAATGATGGCGGCACGCCACGTCTGCAGGAAGATGACGACGACGAGCACCACCAGTGCCACCGCTTCGAAGATGGTCTTAACGACAGCGTCGACCGACTGCTGAATGAAATCGGTCGGATTATAAACGATGGCGTACTGCACGCCGGGCGGGAAGCCCTTCGACAATCCAGCCATCGTCGTTTTGATTTTTTCCGCCGCCGCGATCGCGTTCGATCCGGGCAATTGGAAAACTCCGAGCCCGACAGCTGGATTCTTGTCCAAATACGAATTGATACCGTAGTCGAGAGCCGCCAATTCAACACGCGCCACATCTTTGATGCGCACAACCGAGGTGGTGTTCTGTTTGATGACGATGTCGCCGAATTCATTCGGATCGGCCAGACGGCCCTGCGTCTGGACCGCAATCTGGAAGGCGCCTGGCGCGGCGACCGGTGGCTGATTGAGCACGCCCGCCGCGACTTGCACGTTTTGGCGTTGCAGCGCCGTCACGACGTCGTTTGCCGTCAGCGCGAGCGACTGCAGACGGTCGGGGTCGAGCCACACGCGCATGGAATAGTCGCGACCGCCGAAGACAGTGATCGAGCCGACGCCCTCGATGCGGCTCAACACATCGACGACGTTGATGTTGGCGTAATTCGAGATGAACAATGTGTCGCGCGATTTGTCGGGCGAAAACATATGCACGACCATCATCAAGTCGGGCGATGCCTTCGCGACCGTGACGCCAATATTGCGGACGTCGGCGGGAAGCCGCGGCTGTGCCGTCGTCACCCGATTTTGAACCTGCACCTGAGCCGTGTCGAGGTTGGTGCCAAGGTCGAAGGTCACGGAGATGGAGAAGCGGCCGTCGCCCGTCGAATTGGACGAGATGTACAGCATCCGCTCGACGCCGTTGATCTGCTGTTCAAGGGGCGCAACGACGGTCGACGCAACGATCTCTGCACTCGCGCCGGGGTACTGCCCCGTGACGTTGATCACGGGCGGCGCGATTTCCGGATATTGGGCGATCGGCAGCCGTCCAAGCGAAACAGCGCCGAAGATCACGATCACGATCGAGATCACGGCGGCGAAAATCGGCCGATCGATGAAGAAGCGGGACATGCGCATCGGTCGGCCTTGTGGCTAGAACTGGTGCTTAATTCGTTCGCGTCGCGGGCTGCTGCGATGCTGTCGCGTTCGCTGTGGCGGTTTGCGGCGTCACTTTTGCTCCCGGGCGAATGCGCATCAACCCGTTGACGACGACGATGTCATCGGCGTCCAGACCAGAGGAAATGACCCTCATGCCGTCGACGACCGGCCCGAGCGTTACATATTTAGGATTGGCGATGTTATCGGGCGTGACGGCGTACACGAATTTGCGAACCTGTTCCGTCCCGATCGCAGTGTCCGGCACCAGCAGCGCGACCTCGGGAGCTTTGGTCGCGATTTGAAGCCGGCCGAACATGCCGGGCGTCAGTTTGCCGTCGGGGTTGGCGAACTCGGCCCGGCCTCGGATGGTGCCCGATGAGCGATCGACGGCATTGTCGACAAAATCGATTTTGCCTTCGTGCACGAAATCCTTTTCATCAATCAGCTTGAGCTTCACCGGCAGCACGATTCCGCGATTGGCGGTCGTCGAGGCAGCGGCTGACGCAGCGCGCAGGTAACTGAGATACGACGCTTCATCCATGGTGAATTCAAAACGAATGGGATCAATGGACGCGATCGTTGCGAGCAGCGTCGTCGTGCCGAACGCCCCGCCGATGATCAGATTGCCCGTTGAAACACGGCGATCGCCAATGCGGCCGGAAATCGGCGCGGTCAACTGCGTATATTCCAAGTTGAGATCGGCTTGAACCACGGCGGCAGCTTGCGCCGTCAGCGTCGCCTCGGCAACGCGTTTCGCCTGGATGCGCTGGTCAAACGTTTGCTGCGTGATCGACGTCCCGCGCACGAGATTTTCACCGCGTTTAAGATCACTGTCGGCGAATGCGAGGTTGGCGGCCGCTTGCTCGTGCGCCGCTTTGGCTTGATCCAGCGCGGCTTCGAATGGCCGCCTGTCGATGGTAAAAAGTGGATCATTTTTCTTGACGAGTTGACCGTCGGCGAAGGCAACCTTGTCCAGATATCCAGAGACGCGAGCGCGGATTTCCACATAATCGACTGCAATAAAGCGGCCAACGTACTCGTCTTGATCGGAGACGAGTTTTTGAGTTGGCTTGGCCACAGTCACCTGCGGGGCAGGCGGGGCGGCGGAGGCAGCTGCCGACGGCTTATCGTCGCCACAAGCCGATAGCGCCACGCTGGCGATTGCCACGACCGCCATCGTCGCTCCACTTCGGATGATGACCATACGCTCTCCAGTGGTTGCGGCTCGCTACCCTGCGAGGCACGGGCATAAAATGCGACCGGTGGGTGACGGCTGCGAGACCAGAAATTTTAACGCGCCATCTCGCAAACGGTTTCGATGACCATCATAGCAATGATATGCTAGATGTTACTCGTGAGTAACATCCGATCCGTACCGATCACGAAAATTTCAGTCAACCCACAATGAGTGCGACCCTGCCCAACGCTCAAAGCAATGCTGCTCCCGGTCTCCGCGCGACCCAACGGCCTCGGGATCGTATTCTGTCTGCGGCTTGTGAGCTTTTTTACCGTGGCGGCATCAATCCCGTCAGCGTCGATGCAATCGCCGAGGCGGCTCTGACGAACAAGATGACTCTCTACCGTCATTTCAAGTCCAAGGATGAGCTGATCTTGGCTTACGTGAAGCAGCTCGCAAGCGAAGGGGATGGCGTCTGGCAGCGCATAACCAAGGCTCACCCGAGCGACCCCGAATTGCGCCTGAGCGCTTGGATATCGCACGTCGACGACGTGTTGATGAACAAATTTGCACGCGGATGCCCGTTGGCCAATGCTGCTGTAGAACTCCACGCGGCACACCCCGGACGCGCCGTCATTGAAGCCTACAAAAGCCGCAAGCGTGATCATCTGGTCAAATTATTCAGAGACGTCCAATTTCGCGATCCTGACATTCTGGCTGATGAAGTTTTTCTCCTGTTTGAAGGCGCAAGGGTCAATATTCAGTGCGGCGGCAAGGTTCCGGCATCGCGCGTCGTCAGAATGCTTCGTGCCGTTCTAAGTACGGCACCTCGGAAATCTCGCAGATGAACCCGCAGGCCGAACGCTCAGCCTTATGCTGGTATGCATGGCCGACGCCCAGTGCCTAATCGCAAGTCGCCCAACTGACGCTAAAAATCTCGCCAGCAACATAGCTTGCGGGCTATATCGCGGAAAATTTTCATGGCATAAGCTCGTGCCATGAAAGGCCGCTGCGCTGACAGTGCCGCCTTGACGGACGAAAGGGCAAAAAATCGATGACGACATCAGAAAAGCGGATATCGCACATGAGTTGTGGGTCAAGATTTCTCCGCCGATGGCTGGCATTGAGCATTTTGACCATCGGGGCGTTCGGCCTAGCGCCCAGTCAAAGTTCAGCCCAAAAAACTGCGATCGGCGACATCACAGTATTTGCGGCTGCCAGCCTCAAGAACGCCCTCGACGCTGTGGCAGCCGACTATTTGAAAGGTACGGGCCGCAAGGTTTCGGTTTCTTATGCCGCATCGTCCGCACTTGCCAGGCAGATCGAGCAAGTGGCTCCGGCCGACGTCTTCATTTCCGCCGATCAGGACTGGATGGATTACCTCGCCGAAAAAAACCTGATCAAGGCCGATACCCGGGTCGATCTTCTGGGCAACGCCTTGGTGTTGGTCGCCCCTTCCGCATCTAAAATCGAATTGAAAATCGCCAAAGACTTCGATCTGACCGGGGCCCTTGGCGCCGAGCGGCTGGCTATGGCCGACGTCAAGGCTGTGCCGGCGGGAAAATACGGCAAAGCAGCGCTGGAGAAGCTTGGCGTGTGGGGCGGTGTCGAAACGAAAACAGCGCAGGCCGAGAACGTTCGCGCCGCGTTGGCGCTTGTTGCGCGCGGGGAAGCCCCGCTTGGGATCGTCTATCGCAGCGATGCAACGTCAGAGCCAAAGGTTAGAATTGTCGACACGTTTCCAGACGACACACACGTGCCGATCGTCTATCCGGTCGCCGTGACGTCAACCGCGACAAGCGTCGACGCAGCGGCCGCGTTCATCACGTTTCTAAAATCGCCGGAAGCTCAAGCGCGTTTCAGCCATGAAGGGTTTGAACTTTTGAAGTGATGCAAGGCGACTTTTGTGACCTGCTTTTATTTCTCGAAAGGCTGTGCATGTTCGAGTTTACGGCTAACGAGTGGGTTGCAATCGAGCTCAGCTTGCGAATTGCTTTCCTGGCCACTATCGCGGCCCTGCCATTTGCTGTTGCAGCCGCTTATGCGCTCGCTCGACTGACCTTTCCCGGCAAGGCGATTGTCGATAGCGTCCTGCACTTGCCGTTGGTGCTGCCGCCTGTCGTGACCGGATATATGCTGTTGCTGGCATTTGGAAAGCGCGGCCCAATCGGCGCATTTCTGTTTGATCATTTTGGCATCAGCTTGGCGTTTCGATGGACCGGTGCCGCTTTAGCCTGCGCGGTGATGGGTTTTCCGCTGATGCTGCGCGCCATTCGCTTGTCGTTTGAATCGATAGACCGGCGCCTCGAAGCGGCCGCCGGAACGCTCGGCGCGAACGGTCGCTGGACATTCCTGCTGGTGACACTGCCGCTGTCATTACCGGGCATTCTCGCGGGCGCTATCATGTGCTTCGCCAAGGCGCTTGGCGAGTTTGGCGCAACGATTACGTTCGTGTCGAATATTCCGGGTGAAACGCAGACCATCGCATCTTCGATATATTCGTACACGCAGGTGCCCGGCGGTGAATCGGGCGCACTCCGTCTGACGATGATTTCAATTGCAATTGCGCTGATCGCGCTGGTGACGTCGGAATTTCTCAATCGCCGTGTGCAGCGCCGCATCGCTGTTTTCGAGTGAGGCGGCCATCGCCATGATCGAATTCGATGCTCATCTGGTGCAGGGCCGGTTCGTGCTGGAGGCCAAATTTGAAGCGGCGGCGGGCATAACGGCGTTGTTTGGACCATCTGGCTCTGGAAAAACAACGATCATCAATCTCATCGCCGGACTGACGCGGCTGCAAAGCGGACGCATTGTAATTGGCGACCGCGTGCTGGTCGATACCGCTCGCGGGCTCTTCGTGCCCTCCCACAAACGGCGGATTGGTTTGGTTTTTCAGGACGCGCAACTTTTTCCTCATCTCACGGTCGAGCAGAACCTTCGCTTCGGCCGTTGGTTCGCTCCGCGCGTCTCAAACGGCATTGCGATGGAACCAGTTGTCGAGCGCCTGGGAATTCGCAGTTTGTTGTCTCGCCGCCCATCGCGGCTGTCGGGCGGCGAAAAGCAACGTGTCGCCCTGGCGCGTGCGCTGCTGGCTTCGCCGCGCTTGCTGCTGATGGACGAGCCGCTTGCCGGGCTGGATCAGGATCGCAAGACAGAGATATTTCCTCTCATCGAGTCGATGCGGGACGACTTCAAGATTCCTATTGTGTACGTCACTCATGCCATCGATGAGGTGGCCCGACTGGCGTCTTTCGTCGTGAGGCTCGACGCCGGTCGCGTCGTCGAAACCGGTAGTGCTGCCGCCATCTTGCGGCAAACTAGCGGTGCGCGCGTTTGGTCGGCGCGAGACGCATTTCCAGATGCTTGAGCGGTTTTGCGAAAAGCTTGAGCGCGCGTGTCTCCATGCCTCGATAATCGCGAACGAGTATTTGGCCAAACTTGGTCAGATAGGCGGAACCGCCGCCCCGGCCACCATGCTGGCGTTCGATCACCGGCTCGGCGAATGTACCATTGATGCTGTCCGCCAAATACCAGGCGCGCTTGTACGACATATTCATGGCTTTGGCCGCCTTGGCGATCGAGCCTAGCTCGGCGATGTGTTCGAGTAATTCGATCCGGCCATGACCGATGTAGCGCTTGTCGTCAAAGTCGATGCGAAGGACGACGCGTGTCATGGTCAGGCTCCCGAGTGAAATTTTTGAGCTCTTAAAGTCAACGTTGCCGTCGCCGGACAAGTTGGTGCGCATTTTGTTGCGGCTGCGATTGCCCGCAGGGCAGACCAGTTCCACCTGGGCGGCTGCTAAAGCCAACCGCTCTATCTTTACGCCATCCTTATATCGGCTCCCGACATTCGCAATCGAGATTTGATATCGCCGCCGCCATACCTTTCACCAGCGCTTGAACAGGGATGGCCCCGATGCTCGATTTGATTTTCTTAACTCTCGGCCTTGGCGGTTTTGCACTTATGTTTTGCTACGCCATCGTTTGCAGCCGGCTGTGAGGCAACCATGAACGATCCCCTTATCGGTCTCGCCGTTGCGATCGGGCTCGGTGCCTATCTCGTCTACACCCTGATTAAGCCCGAAAAATTCTGAAGGCACTGGAGGCCTGACGCATGACCTTCGTTGGATGGTTGCAAATTGCGCTCGTCTTGAGCGCGGTGGTCGCGACGGCTTGGCCGCTCGGCATTTATATGTCGCGCGTGTTCCAAGGGCAGCGCACCGTGTTGTCGCCTGTCATGATGCCGGTTGAACGGCTGCTCTATGCGGCCGCCGGAGTTCAGCCAGCGAAAGAGCAGAGCTGGATCGCATATACACTGGCGATGCTCGCGTTGAATGGCGCTGGATTTGTGCTGCTCTATACGTTGCTGCGGTCGCAGGGTTGGCTACCGCTGAACCCACAGGGGTTTGGCGCGGTATCGCCTGATCTCGCCTTCAATACCGCAATCAGCTTCGTCACCAATACCAACTGGCAAGCCTATGGCGGCGAGACGACCATGAGCCATCTCGTTCAGATGGTTGGTCTGACGGTGCAGAATTTCCTATCGGCAGCGACAGGTATCGCGCTTGCCATCGCGGTGACCAGGGGCATCACCCGCAGTGCCGTTGGCACGGTTGGCAATTTTTGGGTCGATATGACCCGCGCAACGCTTTACGTGCTGCTGCCGCTCTCTATCGTTGTCGCGATCCTGTTCGCCGCAACCGGCGTTCCGCAAACGCTGGCCGGCAGCGTTGATGCGGTCAACTTGGATGGCAGCAAACAGGCGATCGCTATCGGGCCCGTGGCGAGCCAGGAAGCCATCAAGCAAATCGGCACCAACGGCGGCGGATTTTTTAACACCAATTCGGCCCACCCGTTTGAGAATCCCAACACGTGGTCAAACATTCTGTCGATCTGGAGTATGCTGCTGGTCTCCACAGCGCTGACATTCACGTTTGGGCGTATGGCTGGCGATGCGCGCCAAGGTTACGCGCTGCTGTCTGTGATGGCGGTACTGCTGATTGCCGGCGTAGCGGTTGTCTATGGTGCGGAAACGTCGGGCAATCCGCTGCTCGCAAGTGCGGGCGTCGACGCGGCTGGCGGTAACATGGAAGGCAAAGAGGTTCGCTTCGGGCAAGCGTTGAGCGCGCTCTACGTCGTCGCGACCACCGGCCTCTCGTGCGGTGCGGTCAACACCATGCATAATTCTTTGATGCCGCTTGGTGGCTTGGTTCCACTATTCATGATCCAACTCGGCGAGATCTTGCCGGGTGGTGTTGGTTCGGGCCTCTACGGCATGATCGTGATGGCCGTGCTCACAGTTTTTGTTGCGGGGCTGATGGTTGGCCGCACGCCTGAATACCTGGGCAAGAGAATCGAAGCGCGCGAGATGAAGCTCGCCATGCTGGCGCTGCTCATTCTGCCGCTCGCAATTCTGGGCTTCTCCGCCGCGTCGGTCATGATGCCGAAAGCGCTTGAAAGTCTCGCCAATGCCGGGCCGCGCGGGCTGACAGAAATTCTCTACGCGTATTCCTCTGCCGCAGGCAATAACGGGTCGGCGTTTGCTGGTCTCAGCGCCAACACGCCTTGGTACAATGCGACACTTGGAATGGCGATGCTTCTCGGCCGCTTCGCATACATCATTCCAGTGATGGCGCTCGCCGGATCGCTCGCCGCCAAAACCAAATCGCCGGCGTCGGCTGGCACGTTTCCGACGGATGGCGGGATGTTCATCGGTTTGCTGATCGGCGTCATCCTCATTCTGGGTGGGTTGCAGTATTTCCCGGCGCTTGCCCTCGGACCGATTGTTGAACACTTCCTGATGCAGGCCGGACGAACGTTTTAAGATTTTCGAAGGACCACGCCCATGTCTATTCGCCCGCAATCCGAGCTGTTCGATGGCAACATCCTGCGCCAAGCTGTTATGGGATCGGTACTTAAACTTGCTCCGCAAAAACTGGTTCGCAATCCCGTCATGTTTGTAACGGGCGTTGTGGCAGCGCTTGTCACCATCGTCTTTGTCCGCGATGCCGTCACAGGCGCTAATGGCCTCGGCTTCACCGGCCAGGTCGCCGCTTGGCTGTGGTTCACCGTGTTGTTTGCCAACTTTGCCGAAGCGGTGGCGGAGGGACGCGGCAAGGCGCAGGCCGATGCGTTGCGTCGCACGCGCAGCGACACACCGGCCAAGCTCCTGCTGCATCCCGATGATGCCGACGACAACCTGTGGCAGCCGAAATCTGCGCTGGATCTCAACCAAGGCGATGTCGTGCTGGTCGAGGCGGGCGACACGATCCCGGCTGATGGCGAAATCATCGAGGGCATCGCCTCGGTCAACGAGTCCGCCATCACCGGCGAATCCGCGCCCGTCATCCGCGAGTCCGGCGGCGATCGATCCGCTGTCACCGGCGGCACGCTGGTGCTTTCAGACTGGATTAAAGTCAAAGTCACGGCAGCACCCGGATCAACATTTTTGGATCGCATGATCGCCTTGGTCGAAGGCGCCGAGCGGCAAAAGACGCCGAATGAGTTGGCGCTCTCAATCCTCTTGTCTGGTATGACCCTAATCTTTCTGATCGCGGTGGTGACGTTGTGGGGTCTAGCCGGTTACTCCGGCACCGTCCTTTCGCTCACCGTCCTCATCGCGTTGTTGGTGACGCTTATTCCAACCACGATCGGCGGGCTCCTTTCGGCGATCGGTATCGCCGGGATGGACCGGCTCATCCGCTTCAACGTGGTGGCGGTGTCGGGGCGTGCTGTCGAGGCCGCAGGCGATGTCGATACGCTGCTGCTCGATAAAACCGGCACGATCACGTACGGCAACCGGCTGGCGACGGCGTTTGTGGCGGTACCCGGATTGACGGCGCATGACGTGGCGGAAGCAGCATTGCTCGCGTCGTTGTCCGACGAAACGCCCGAGGGACGTTCCATCGTCGCTCTCGCCAAAGGTGAGTATTCGCTCGGCGACGTGAACATTCAGGCGTCTCAGTCGTCAATCATTCCGTTTTCGGCGCAAACGCGTATCTCCGGACTAGACTTTGATGGGCGCACTATTCGCAAGGGGGCCGTCGATGCCGTTTTGGCGTTTGTGAAGCTGACCTATGACGAAAGTCCCGCCGAATTCCGCGAGGCGGTCCAGGCGATCGCGCGCACCGGCGGCACGCCGCTCGCCGTTGCAAATGAACGCGGCCTCGTCGGCGTCATTCACCTCAAGGATGTCGTGAAGCCTGATATCAAAGCGCGCTTTGCGGAGTTGCGGGCCATGGGCATCAGAACCGTCATGGTCACGGGCGATAATCCCGTGACCGCGGCCGCCATCGCCACCGAAGCCGGCGTCGACGATTACATCGCCGAAGCGACGCCACAGGACAAACTCGCCTACATCAAATCCGAGCAAGCCAAGGGCCGGCTCATCGCGATGTGCGGCGACGGGACCAATGACGCGCCCGCTCTTGCACAGGCTGATGTTGGCGTTGCGATGCAGACCGGCACTCAGGCAGCGCGTGAAGCCGGCAACATGGTCGATCTCGACAGTGACCCGACGAAGCTGATCGAAATTACTCAAATCGGTAAGCAGTTGCTGATGACTCGTGGATCGTTGACGACGTTCTCAATTGCCAACGATGTCGCCAAATACTTCGCGATCATTCCCGCGCTGTTCGTTGCGACGTACCCACAACTCGGCGCTCTCAATCTGATGGGCCTCGCGACGCCGGAGAGCGCGATCCTATCGGCCGTCATTTTTAACGCATTGATCATCGTGGCCTTGATTCCGCTGGCCTTGAACGGCATCGCCTATCGCCCCGTCGGCGCCGTTGCCCTGCTACGCCGCAATCTGGCAATCTACGGACTGGGCGGTTTCGTCGTGCCGTTCGTCGGCATCAAGATCATCGATGTTGCCGTTTCAACGCTCGGCTTAGCTTAAAGGAGAAATCATGCTAACCCATCTTCGCCCGGCCATTGTCTTGCTTTGCCTTATGACCGTGCTGACAGGCGTGATCTATCCGCTCAGTCTAACCGGGCTTTTGCAGATAGCCGTGCCACGCACTGCCAATGGCTCGCTGGTTGAGCGCGACGGTAAGGTCGTTGGCTCACAACTCATCGGGCAGGTTTTCACCTCCGAACGTTACTTTCACGGACGTCCATCGGCTGCTGGACAAAACGGTTATGATGCCGCCGCGTCATCCGGTTCGAACCTCGGACCGCTCTCACGCAAGCTTGTCGACCGCGTTACCAGTGACGTTGCAGGTCTGAAGTCGCAAGGCATAGCGATCATCCCTGCCGATGCGGTGACCACGTCAGCAAGCGGCCTCGACCCGGACATCTCGCCGGCTCACGCTGCGATCCAAATCGAGCGCGTGGCCAGGGCGCGCGGAATTGCTGGTGAACGTGTTCAAGCCATCGTTTCGCAGGTCACCGCGTTGCCAGATCTTGGGGTCTTCGGTGAGCCGCGTGTCAATGTCCTGCAGCTCAATCTGGCCCTTGACGCGGCTCTGGCTCCCGGCGCTGGATAGCGCATGGCAGACACCAGCAAATCAAACCCTGAGCGCCGGCCCTCGCCAAAGGCACTGCTGGAACTCGCGTCACAGGAAGGTCGCGGAAGACTAAAAGTGTTTCTCGGCATGGCGCCAGGTGTCGGCAAGACCTACGCCATGCTGGCTGCCGCACGAGCACGTAAATTGGAAGGCCTCGATGTCGTTGTCGGCCTTGTTGAAACGCATGGCCGATCAGAAACGGCAGCACTGCTGGAAGGGCTGGAAGTTTTACCGCGCCGGCCGGTAAGCTATCGCAATCGAACGCTCATGGAATTCGACGTCGACGCAGCAATCGCCCGGCGTCCGCAGCTCCTGCTCGTCGACGAATTTGCGCATTCCAACGCTCCAAGCCTTGTCCATCCAAAGCGTTATCAAGACGTCGCGGGCGTTCTTCAAGCAGGGATAGATGTTTGGACAACGCTCAACATCCAACATCTCGAAAGCCTTACCGACGTCGTCGAGCGTATCGCTGGCATCACCGTGCGCGAGACCGTCCCGGATAAGGTGCTTGATCGCGCCGATGAAGTCGTGGTGGTCGACCTGCTGCCGCAGGAGCTGATCCAGCGGCTGAAAGACGGCAAAGTCTACTTGCCGGACAACGCGCGCCAAGCCATCGATAAGTTCTTTCAACCAAGCAATCTCACGGCCCTGCGCGAACTTGCTCTCCGGCGAACTGCTGACCGCGTTGACGAACAGATGCTCGCCCAGCTTCGCCAGCAGGGTATCGAAGGGCCTTGGCCAACTGCCGAACGGCTTCTTGTTTGCGTCGGCGCAGACGAAGGGTCTGAAAAGATTGTTCGCGGAGCCGCGCGCATGGCTGCGGCGCTGAAGTCCGATTGGATCGCGATCCACCTCACACCAAGCGACCGCGAAGTCACCGACCGGTCAGCGACGAAGCGTATCGAGAAAGCCATGCGGCTGGCTGAACGGCTCGGTGCGACCACTGTTCGGATGAACACCGAGGATCTGCCGGCCGAAATCCTGAACTACGCCAAGCGCAACAACATTACGCAAATCGTTGTTGGACGATCGCGCGCCGGCGCAGTGCAATCTTGGCTCGGCAAATCGTTGTCGGACGAACTGGTCGCAAGAGCGAGCGGTCTCTCCGTCACGGTCGTTGCGCACGATGCATCCGTGGCGAAGCCGTCCTGGTTTAAAATCCCAAAGCCACGCGTGGCGTTGGCCGGAGTGGTCGCTGCCGTGATCGCGGTCACAATGGCCGCTGCTGCCGGCGTCATGCTCCAGAACATTAGCCCATTGCCAAATCTTTCAATGGTGTTTTTGTTCGCGGTCTTGATGTGCGCACTGTATTTCGGAATGGCGTCGGCCGTCATGGCGGCGATCATGTCGTTCCTCGCATTCAATTTCTTCTTCCTCGAACCGCGCTATTCTTTCACCGTCGCAGAACCCGCCGAGTTTTTTTCCCTGCTGATTTTCCTCGTCGTGGCCATCGCGACGGGCGGCCTTGCCGGACGTTTTCGCGAGCAGGCGAGTGCAACGCGCGAGCGCGCTGAAGCATCGCAAGCGCTCTACGACTTCTCGCGAAAATTGTCGGGCGCTCGCAAGGTTGATGATGTGGTTTGGCTTCTGGCAGCTCAGTCAGCAGCCGTGGTCAAAGGCAAATCGATCATCCTTTTGAAGACGCGTGACGACCTGCGGATCGAAGGTGGGTGGCCGCCGGACGACGAGTTGTCGCCGGCGGACTGGGCCGCTGCCCGTTGGGCTCTTGAGAAGCGCGAACCTGCAGGACGGCTGACGACGACAATGCCGTCTGCGATTTTTCATTTCCGTCCGTTGTCATCGGCCGAAAACCCACTCGGTGTCGCGGGCGTCGCGCCGGAAGACAATGATGAAATACTGCCGTCCGCGACCGAGCAGGCGTTGCAGTCATTCACAGATCAAGCGGCGATCGCAATCGAACGTACGCAGCTCGTCGAACACGCCGCACACGCAGAGACGGCAGCAGAATCAGAACGTCTGCGCGCGGCGCTGCTGTCATCGATTTCGCACGACCTGAGGACTCCGCTGGCAGGTATCGTCGGCTCGGTGACGAGCCTGCGCCAGTTTGGCGATCGGATGTCGACGGCGGATCGAGCCGAACTTCTGGCCACGATCGAGGAAGAAGCCGGCCGGCTTTCCATCTTTGTCGCCAACCTTTTGGATATGACGAAACTCGAATCGGGCGCGCTTGATATCCGCCGTGATTGGATCGATGTTGGCGAAGCCGTCCGTGGTGCAAGCGCTCGCGGACGAAAAAGCTTTCCCCTGAGGCAATGCAAAGTCGTAATCGCTGCCAAGCTGCCGCTCATTCTCGGCGATGCCGTTCTGTTGGAACAAGTGCTGTTTAATTTGCTCGATAACGCCAACAAGTACAGTCCGCCCGACTCAGTGACGCGCATCGACGCGCGGACGTCGACCGCCCGGCAAATTCGTATCGCCGTAAGCGATAGTGGCATTGGAATTCCAGCAGTCGACCTCGAGAAAATTTTCGACAAGTTTTATCGCGTTGCGTCCGGTGATGGCCGCCCGCCAGGAACGGGCCTCGGGCTATCGATTTGCGCCGGCATCGTCAAAGCTCTCGGCGGAACGATCTCGGCTCGCAGTCCTGTCGATCATAACAACGGCACGGAGATCACCATTCTGCTGCCCGTCTCCGAGAAATCCGCAGCACCGCTTGAACTTTCGAAAGGTAGCGAATGAACCGTGATCGGGTTCTTGTCGTCGATGATGAACCGCAAATCATACGCTTTCTAAAGCCAAGCCTTACGGCTGCAGGCTACGATGTCATCGCAGCCGCCAGCGGCGTTGAAGCGCTCAAACAGGCCGCGACCCAGTCGCCGCACATTATTGTGCTTGATCTCGGTCTACCCGACATGGATGGCAAGGACGTTATCAGCCAGCTGCGCAGCTGGTCTTCGACACCGATCATCGTGTTATCGGCCCGCGATCGAGAGACTGAAAAAATCGCGGCCCTTGACCTCGGTGCAGACGACTACGTCAATAAACCGTTCAGCATCGGCGAACTGTTGGCGCGATTGCGCACGGCTTTGCGGCACGCAGCCGAGAAAACCGGCGAGCAGACACGTTTGAAAGCAGGCCCCCTTGAAGTCGATGTATTGGCACACATTGTAAAGTTGGACGGAGTGCCTGTTAAATTGACGCCGAAGGAGTTTGAGCTCCTGGCGATCCTTGTTCGCAACGTCGGACGGATGGTCACACACCGTCAAATTCTGACAGCGGTTTGGGGACCCGCGCATAGCGAAGATTTGCATTATCTTCGGGTGTTCATCGGCCAACTGCGCCAAAAGCTTAAAGCCACGCCGCAAACGCCTGACTTCATTTTGACTGAACCAGGAATCGGCTACCGCTTCAACGCAGATGCCGCGTCGTAATTGCGACAGCCTACGTCGCCGTTTCAATGACGAACTTCGGTCGTCGCGCTCGCGATGAGCGTTCATGGTTGCACCGCGGGAACGGATGCGAACGCCACCCACGGTTCGCGTGCAAGGGTGATCGTTCAAAACTTTCGGCGCACCTCTGAGCGAAGGCCGAAGTTGTCTTCTGCTCCCTGGAGGACCTGATAAGTCGCGTCGGCACGGAACAGCCAAGCCCGGTCAATCGGCACCTGATAGCGTGCGCCAAAACCATACTGTGGGTCCTGGGCGCCGATGCCATCGTTGCCGAAGGGTTGTACCATGGCGACTTCAAAGACCAGCTGCTGATCCAGGTTGAAGAGATACTGCAAGCCAAGTGCACCGCCCCAGGCGTCGGACCCGGTGTCGTCGAGTTTCGGATAGCCGGTCAGCGCATCGGTTTCAAAGTTGATGCCGACGTTCTTGAGAATGCCAGCATTATTCCCATCAACCAAAGGCTGAGGGTTGCCAAGCCCGAGGAAGAAGTTGGCGTAGGGAAGCAACGTGCTCGGCAAGCCCGAGATCAGACTGTTTTCTGAAATGACGGCAAAGCCGTCGCCATTGTCGTTCTTGTCGTCGCCGAAGTTCGCGAACAATCGTGTCGAGTTTGACAATGTGTTGGCGAAGCGCCGCGAGTAAGCTGCGGTGACGAAGTGTTTCAACAGGCCGTCTTGTTCGTCGATGCCTTGCACGATGCCATAACCCGCTTCGATGTAACCACTGTAGGCGTCGATGAACGTCGTTATGCCATAAAGATTAGCGCTGTGGTTATCGATCTTCCCATCAGCCTTTAAGATGCTTGCATTGTCGACGTTGTCGAATGCGGCGAAAACGGTGATGTCAAAGTTGGATAAACCAAGCGCGGCTGAATTCTGCGCCGGCAGTGTCACCGCACCGCCGAGGATCGCGTCGTTCGCCCAGATGCCGTTCTGCAAGAACAGGGGAAACAGACCGACGGTGAAGGGCAAGTCAAAACTAGACTCCTGTCCGGAAGCACCGGAATAGATGGAGCCTAAATCGCCCTCGAAAAACAGGGTTTGCGGTTCTGGGTCGAATTCGTCGTTGAACTTGTCATTGCTGTTTCCGCCGCCAAATTCGTACCGCGTGAATTTTGCATTCGCGTCCTGAAATGGCGTGAAGAAAGCATGTATCCGTTCGGTGGCAGTGAACTTGAAGTCAACGTCGAGGTTCAGGCGCGTCGCGATCTGGGCGACATCCTTGCCGTTGTTGTTGTTGTAGGCGACCGCCGTTCGCCAGTCGCCGTAGACGGCGAGGCCCGGCAACAGCGGGTTTAATTCACCGAGCGCTGTGCTGCTCTGATCATAGATGCCGGACGTGTATTGCTCGCGACCGAATTCGAGCAGCGGCCGCGGCGGCTCAACCGCACTCTTCCCGCCGTAAATGTCGAGCTGTTCAGTGGCATCATAGTTGGTGTCGTACTGCGGACCGTCTCGGAAGGATTTTTCGATCCGCGTCTCATTCTCGGGCGTCGACTCCGTTTTTTCGCCTGCTGCAAGGTTCGGGGCTGTGCAGGACATGACCAGGTACCCACCTGCAGCGAGCGCGAACGTCGCTGACGATGTCCTGGATTGGTGGCGACGGTCGACTTTAGCGTCAAAAGTCATGAGGAAGCTCCACGTCGTGGCTTAGACCTAAGGGGGTCAGGCCGGGCTCCACTTTCATTCGACCCATTCCGGGTTTTGAAAGCGATGCCCTCGGCCCGTCGGCGCTATCCCTTCACTTCGAGGTCAACCGAGAAGGCGTGGAAGTTCATCATCCGCTCGTTCATGGTCCGCTCCATATCCTTGGTGGAGCCGACAAAGCGCATGAAGTAGATCGGTTCGGCGCGGCTACGCATGCGGAAGGCAAGGCTGTATTTGCCGGGCTTCGTGATCAGTTCAGCCGGCACTTGGTACTTCGCGACCTTTTCAGCCAGCGGGGCCAGTGAGTGGTTCTCCATGCGCACCAACGGCGGATGGTTGAGTACGGTCGTCGGGATTCCCGGTGGCCGCAGATGTGGCAGTGGATCGACGTCGAAGTTCACCGGAAGATACATTTCGCGATCCGTGCCTTTGACGTTGGTCGTCAAAAACTTGGTCTGGAAATTCATCAGTTGCTGGTCGGCGGCCATGCGGCCGGCGGCCACATCGAGGCTATGAAGATCGGCCATGTCGCCGTTGCTGTCGACGTATCCCGACTCCCAAATGTTCTTGCCGTCGGGATCAAGCAGCGCGACGTTCATCCACAATTGCGGCTGCGCACCAAGCGAGCCCGACGGTAGGTTGTGCCCGGTATTGACGTTCTTGATTTTGTAGGAGAACGCCAGATCGGTGCCAACTCTCGGTGTTCCCTGAATGTATGGCCCGTCGATCTTACTGGAATTCTCCATCACCTCTTTCCTGAGCACGTCGCGCTCAGCGAGCTTCCCAAGGTTTTCCTTGATGATCAGCCGTGCCTCCTCACGATCGAGCGCATCGGCCCAACGCTTAGGAAACGCAACTTTGATTTTTCCGTCCGCGACCTTGTCTTCGAAATCCGTATTGCCCCACCCAGCTCGCCAGTCGAATTGAAGCCAGTCTTCGATTTTAATGGCTTGAGCTTTGGTGTTGTGGGGAAAGATGCCTGGGTGCGCGATGGAATAGCCTGGGCCGATAAACCGGTGATTGGCGTGCTTGCGCCCCGGATTGATCTCTTTGCCGCCGACGATCGCTGATGGCGCCAGCGAATAGCCGTCCGGTTTGCCGGGCACCTTGCCCATATGGCAGTCCTGGCAGCTTATACCGGCTTTACGTGCCGGGCTGTCGCGATACTGATCCCAGACGATCTCCAGCTTGATCCCGAGATTGACAGCCACCTGATGGCAGCTGACACAGAATTCGGATTTGGTGATCTGATCGTTCGTGATCATGCCCTTATGAATGTCGTTGCCGCGCCCATCCGTACTTGTCTTGACAGAGTAGGTTTCTTTGTCGGCGAGGACGTCTTTGATGACGCTCTTGTCTCCGCTGCCATAGACGGGCTCATAAATCTTGCCGGGTTCAACGCGGCGCTCGCCGTTGACCTTGCCATACTGTTCCTTGACGCGGTGGCACGTGATGCAACTCACGCCCTCACGTGAAATCTGACTGCGTTCCCAAAGCGGCGCGTCGCGCGCTTCGCCAAGTTGGGTCCCGACCTGCTGATGGCAGCGCACACAGAAGGTCCCGACCGTACCCTGTGTCAGCTCCTGAAACTTCTGCTCAAACTTATGAAACATCGGCGAGATCGATGCATTGGCGTGGCTAGATGAAGACCACTCGTCGTAAATCTGCTTGTGGCATTCACCGCATTGCGCCGCCGTGGGATAGAGACTCGTATCGGCGCCGCTCCCACTTGAGCCGCTGGATGTATTGGTGATTGTCCCAACGTTTACGTCATCGGGGTTTTGAACTTCCGAGCTTTGGGCATCGCCGGTTTGAGCGTCGGAACCCGCCTGGGCGCGACGCTCCTCGTCTTCTTTTATCAGTGCTTCGAGCGCAGCGTTCGAGTCGGTCACGGCGGCCTGGGCAAGCAACACTCTCGCCGGCGCATCGTCACTGAGACGCGGTTGATTGCTCTGGCCGAGCGATTCCCCGGTGGACCCGGCAATGGCATGCTGACCTAGAATGGCCGTTTGCATCACCATGGCGCTCGCAAAAGCGCACAAAAACTTTGAAATCCCAGACAATGGCTTCATCCCCCAACGCTTCGCTCTCTTGGTCGTGCGCGGCAGAATCCCCATTCGCCTCGCAAACACAATAATGGCGCATAAAGCCTGCGCGATTTATCATGCTGATGAACGGCTAGTGGCGAATATTGGCCGTCATATGGCTGAGGCAGGATTCGGTTATTTATTGATAAATATTGCGGCGATTTTCAAAGTTATCAAAGTAATCAATTCGCCCATAATGAATTATAAAATCAATTGTACTCGGAGAACGTTTATGTGCTGTGCGAGCTCCATATTGCAAATAGCCGATCCATTTGGCTCATCGCCACAATAAGTGGCGCTTGCAAACGAAGGCATCGATCATCGTTTTAGATCAACACCTTGGCGAAATGGAGTAAATATGTTCAATAGCGACATTTCCGTTTTTCTCCCGCTCTTCAAAGCCTTTGGCCGGCCGTTTTCTGCCGGTATTTTAAGAGCGGAAATAATGAGAAGTAACTAGGGCGTATGACGGGCAACCATCAAACGGCCTTTCTCTGACCATTATGGGAGCACAGACGGCCGATAATCGAGGAGCTCCAGTCGCTAATGGCTGAATTGGGATTGTCGATCGCGCTTGTATTTGGCGGCCAATCTCAAATCGGGGAAAAGGGGATTATCTTGACGAGCACAATTCAAAAGTTGCGCGCCAGCGACCGAGGCGATGAGAGCATTTCAGCGTCGCCACGTTCGCGCGCCTGAGCATCCCAGGATGTGCCGGAGCGGCGGGTTAGTCGCCACGCCGTCGATCAGAAACTTTCAGACTTCTGGGATTTGACAATGGCAAAGAGCCACCAAATTACTGTCAATGGCAGCAGCTTTGTTGCGCGCCGCGGCGAGTTGCTTTTAGACGCTGCCATCAGGAATGGAATTGATCTGCCCTACGATTGTCGCGCCGGCCATTGCGGCACTTGTTGCGTGCGTCTTGTCTCCGGCGAGGTGCAAGGCGGGGCAGGGGCTGAACCGGGCATCGTTCATGCGTGCCAATGCCGAATTGCCGGCGATGCAATTGTTGAGCAGGGCCAGGCGTCGGTTGTTCGGACTGTCGAGGGCACACTGAGTTCATTGCGGCCACTTTCGGCCGAAGTCATGGAAGTCGGCATCACGACCGACAGTGCATTGCCTCATCATGCTGGCCAGTATGCGCAGGTGCGCTTCAATGGCTATCCAAGTCGTCCCTTCAGCATCACCCTGCCGTTGGGTGGCGATCCGAGTGGCCGCGCGGTGTGGTTCCACGTTCGCCGCATGGCCAATGGCCGTGTCACATCATCTCTCGGCAAGAGCATTAGACAAGGCCATCGTGTCCGGCTGACCGGGCCGTACGGTTCGGCGCATTTCCGGCCGGAACTCGCGGGCCGGCTGATCCTGGTCGCAACCAGTACCGGTTTTGCGCCGATCTGGTCGATCGCCGTCGCCGCGCTGCGCGAGAACCCGCATCGCATGATCATGGTCATCGCTGGCGGCCGCACGATCGAGTCCCTCTATATGGGGTCGGCACTCGCGCGGTTGGCGAGCTTCCCGAATGTGCGGATTGTGCCTGTCTGCAGTACGCCGCAAAACCTGACGGACGTCGTGTTGCCGGGCCGGCCGACGGATTATCTGCCACGACTTTTAGCAACCGATGTTTTGTATGCTTGCGGTGCGCCAGCCATGGTCGATTCAATCAAAGCGATCGCGGCTCATGTCGGAGCAGTGTGCTACGCCGATCCATTCCTTCCGACAACGGACGATACTGTTGAAGAGGGCGTACTGTCTCGCACCATTGAATGGCTCGCCGTGCCAACGACGCGCCAGCTTCGCAAGCTCGCTGTCAATCGTCCCCGCAGCGTGCGGGATCATGCGATGCAGGGGCAGCGCATGCTGAATCAAGGGTGAGACGTCCTTGTGGTCCTCAAAACGCATGAATGTCTGTCGAGTGTTTTGGCAGCCAGGTGCTGGCCGGTCTGCCGTCATATATCTTGGCGGCATACTGATCGTTCTCGGCGTCGCCGCTAACGGGGCTTTCGCAACCGATCCAGTCAAGACCGTCGGTCCCAATGCCTGCGGCGAATGCCACAAGCAGGAGGCTGAGGCCTGGAAGGGCACGCATCATTTCAAGACTTTTCGCGATATGCCGCGCAACACCAAGGCGAACGAAATCGCGAAAAGGATGGGTGTGCGGCGCATAAAGTCCGAAAGCCTGTGCTTGAACTGCCATTTCACGGTGCAGCAGAAAGACAATAAGGAAGAGCCAGTCGCGGGCATCTCCTGCGAATCCTGCCACAGCGCCGGCCAGGACTGGGTCAAGGTTCACAGCGCGTTCAGCGGCAAAACAGAAAAGACCGAGACGAAAGCTGAAGAACAGGCGCGCTGGAAAGTTGCTGATTCAAAGGGCATGATCAGGCCGTCGGCTCTCTATCAGCTGGCGAAGAACTGCTACAGCTGCCACGTCGTGCCGCGCGAAGATCTCGTGAACAAAGGCGGGCACCGGGCCGGAAGCGCATTCGATCTGGTGTCTTGGTCTCAGGGTGAAGTTCGCCACAACACTTGGCACTCCAAAGGCAAGGATAACGTGGCGGCAAGTGCGCCGCGTAAGCGGATGCTGTACCTCGTCGGTCTCGGCGTTGAACTGGAAACGGCGTTGCGCGCGGTCGGCAAGGCGACCGTGAGAAAAGCCTTTGCATTTGAGATGGCGAGGCGCGCCGACCGCGCCCGCAAATTGCTTGCGGCCGCGGCGAAAGCGGTACCCAGCGTGCCAGAAATCGCACAAATGCTCGAGGTCGCCCATTCGGCTGGATTGAAGCTCAATAATGAAAGCCGCTTGACGTCTGCTGCCGACAGCATTGCCAAGCTGATCGTGAGCATAACCGAAAAGTACGATGGCAGCACTTTGGCCGGGCTCGATGGTCTTATTCCCGGGCCCGACAAACTCAAGGGCACGGCGAGACAAGCCAGCGCCGCAAAGTGAGTCCAGACCGGCGGGTGGCGGGCACAACCTGGATGGGCGCCACGGGGAAACAGCGATGGGGTGATTTTGGCAAGCAGCTACAGATCGGCGGGACGGCGAGCTACTGAGCGTTCGATCGGCTTACGCAGTGTTAGCTCGGCGGGATTTTTGAGTAGCCAGTCCGGCCAGGGCATCGCCATTGCTGCCTTGTCCGGCGGCCTGCTTTGGCTCGTCTGGATTTACGGCAACGGTCTACGCGACCCGCGCTATTTCGACGGTTGGGTGCTTGCCGGCGGGATGAGTTTGCAGCTTGGATTTCACATCGCAACCAAGACTGCGATGCTGTCACCAAAATTGGCGATGCGCTGGCGTCACTTCCATGTTTTTCTCGGCTATCTGCTGATCGCGGCCTTCATCTCGCATTCGAATTTCACTCTGCCTGACACCAGTTTCGAATGGGCTCTATGGGCGTCCTTCGTGCTGGTCACTCTGACTGGCGTTTTCGGCACGTATCTCGCTTGGTCGCTCAAGGCTAAGCGCGGCATCGACGAGCGCATTGGCTATGACCGCATCGCCACTCGTCGCGCAGAACTTGCGCAAGAAGTCCACGCCGTTGTGGTCACGACCGATCCGGTTGCCGCGGCGTTTGGCTTGCCAGCACAGCCCTATGACGCTTGGATCATGGACCTCTATACCAATCACCTGCGCGATTTTTTTCAGGGCCCGCAAAATCTCACAGCCCATCTCATCGGCTCGCAGCGGCCGCTCAAGAGGCTGACCGACGAGATCGACAAACTGTCGCCTTATATTGATCGGCAAGGCCAAGAGAAGCTCAACGCCGTCAGAACGCTGGTGGTGGAGAAGGATCGGCTCGATTTTGCGCGTGTCTATCTCGGGCTCACCAAGGGCTGGATGTTCGTGCATGTGCCCGTCACCTATGCGCTGATCGTGATGGCAATTCTGCACATTTTCGTCGTCTATGCCTTTTCGTCAGGGGACTGGTGATGCGGTCGCCCGAATGGCTCAGATCGGTTGGGCTCGCCCAGTCAGAAACGTGGGCACGACCTTCGTCGGCGCGCGATCGTTTTGCGATTGTGCTGGCGCTGGTCACCATCGTCGGCCTCGCCACGCTCTTCGTATTCTCGAAAGGTACGTCGTTTCTGATGCCGGGCCCGCTCGCCAGTGCACACGGCACGATCGAGAAATGCAGCACCTGCCACACGAAGAGCGGAAGTGGTCAATTGAGCTGGGTGCGCGGCTTGGTTGCCGCCGATTCCCACGCCGACAGCAAAGCCTGTCTCACCTGTCACAAGATGCCCGAGACAGCATTCAACGCACACAGCGCACCCAGCGATGTCCTTCAACAGAGCACCGAGCGGTTGACGAAAATTGCCGTAGCTACCCCTCAACCGCAATCAGCCCGCGCTCAGAGCTTCGCTTTCCCGACCATGGACTTGGTTGCGGGCGGTGTAACATGTGCGACGTGTCACCAGGAGCATCAGGGCGTCAATTTCAATCTCAATAAAATCTCCGACGAACAATGCCGATCGTGCCACGTGGTGAAGTTCGATAGCTTCGACGGCAATCATCCGACGTTCGATAATTATCCGTTCAAAAGGCGGACACGCATTGTCTATGACCACGCGGGCCATTTCGGCAAACACTTCCCCGAGGTGGCAAAAAAAGATGCTGCCAAGCGCATCCCCGAAACGTGCTCGACGTGCCACAACAGCCGTGAAGACAAGCTTGTCATGGCGGTCGAGTCGTTCGATAAGACCTGCTCCACTTGCCATCTCGATCAGATCACCGGCAAGGAACGCGTAAGCGGCCCGAAAGGCATTGCTTTCCTCAGTCTGCCTGGGCTCGATCTCGAGTCACTCAAGAAAAAGAATGCCGCGATCGGCGAATGGCCTGATGCTTCCGAGGCCGCACTAACACCCTTCATGAAGGTGATGATCAGCCGGAATGCCCGGGCGCGTGCTTTGCTGCAAACCGTCGACAGCCTCAACCTTCAGGATTTGAGCACTGCAAGCGATGAACAGATCGAAGCGGTGACCGATCTCGCGTGGGAGATTAAATCACTTTTTTATAAGCTGATCTCTGACAAAGCATCGGACGCGCTTGGTGATCTCAATATAGGCAGCGGCGCCAAGCTTAGTCCGGCGTTGGTCGCGGATCTAACAGCAAGTATTCCGAGAGATGTGATCATCAGCGCGCAACAGCAGTGGTTGCCAAACCTCGCGACCGAAATGGCTAGTCGACAGGTCACGAGCGAACAGGATCGTGACGGCTGGAGCACAGTGACGAAGGGATCGCCGATCGCCGTTTCTGCGTCTCCCGCCCCGTCCGGTGAATCGGATCCTGTTCAGGCAGCCGCAAGTGTTACCCCAGACGTGAGTGGCGGCGCGGACACGGCGCCGGCAGCTGGAGGCGAATGGAGTGATACGGCGACGGCTGCGTCCGACAGCAGCGGTGACAGCAGCCCAGACAGTGGCACGGACGGTGGCGATCAAACGGCCTCCACGGACACATCGAGTTCTAACGAACCAGACTCTGATGACGACACCGCGGCCAATGAGGCGAAAAAGCCCGTTAAGTTCGATCCGCCCGCCTGCGTCGTCCGTGTTTTGGGTCAGTGTCTCGTATCCAATGGATCTGAAGGCGGAACCGCGCAGCCGAAAGGAGCGGCAGGAAAAACCGATGCCGCGAAATCGAAGGCCGCCAACAGCAACGAAACGTCTTCCGCCGACAAGATGCCGCCCGCGATGAGGGCAGGTCTGAGGGACGTTATGCAAGCGGCAGACGCGGACGTCACGCGCGCGAATGCCAAAGCTGCGCACGGCGCGACCGACAGCGGCCGGAGGATGGTGGTCGCCGAAAACCAACCTGCCAGTAAATCAGCGGGCCAATCGGACGATCTGCTCTATCCCACCGAAGAAGAGCTTCGAGAGATGAAAGCGCTGAATGCGGGCGGTGGGGCTGCCGCCGGACCGCCAGGAGTGACTGGAAAGGCTAGCACGTCGAATGCTCCGCCCGAGGCTGGTGCCACGATAGATGCTGAGGCGTCCGCTGGCGTTCCAACCGCTCGATCGCAAACGGCCGCCTCGCCCGTGATCAGCATCGAAAGCACCGTGGACGCGGAGAGCTGGGCTGACTATGGCGGCTGGTATCGGCAAGACTTTGCGATGTTCTATCGTCCAGCAGGTCACAAGGACAAATTCATTTATTCTTGGCTTTTTCTCACGGGCCCCCAAGCGCTGAAGGCCGAGGCTAGTCCTGCAGGCGCTGTCTTTGACTATCTCACGAACAAAGACGCCCAAGGGTCGTGCACGAAGTGCCACAGCGTCGATGACATCAAAAGCAAAGGCCGGCTCGTCAATTTCGCCCCACTATCGATCGAAAGCAAACAAGGCCGCTTCACGAGTTTTGTCCATGAGCCGCATTTCGGCACGATGGACGATCGCGGATGCCTAACCTGCCACACTCTCGAAAAAGACCGCGCCTACCTCAAGAGCTATGAGCAGGGCAATCCGCAAAGCTTCGCCGCCAATTTCGGTGCGGTGAAAAAGGATCTCTGCCAAACCTGTCACAGCAGCACCAAGGCCCGCCAAGACTGTTTGCTGTGCCACAAATATCATGTGAATGACGCGATCACGCCGATCATGACGACAAAAGTGCCAACCCAATAGTCGGTTGCGCCGCTGGAGCGATTTCGATCTGATGGAATTTGATCGGCGCTCCAGCCCTCTACTTTGTCGCATGTTCTGACGACGAACCGGCTTCCACTTCGTCGGAAAATGCTCTGGGAAAACGGATTGCAAGGAGTGGATATGACACAAATCTACGCGCTGATCGCCATCGGCACGGCCGCAACATTGATGGCAATCATTCTGTTGTTGTTGCGAACGAAGGTGCAAGGCCGCCAGCCGGCCGTGGCCCTCGCCCAGCAGTGGGCTGCGACGCGGCTTCGCACGTCGACCGTGGTTGTGGCCGGACTCGCTGCGATCGCCGCTTTCAGTTTTTCAGAGCTTCCGGCGAATGACCCCAGTCTCGCAGCCGGACCATCGGGCTTGAGCGCGGTCGCAAACGCGCCCGCCAACGCGGTCAACGCAACGCCCGCGGACGCGAGCACCAGTGATCCCCAAGCATTGGCAGCGCTGCGCGCTTACGCAGATAACATCGGCGACAAGCAATCACCGCCGCAAGCCGCCACGTCGGCCCCGTCGGCGAACTCCACGGCGTTGCCCGACGTCGCGTCGATGCTTGAAAAGCTCATCGCGCGGCTTGAAAAACAGCCGGACGACGTGAACGGCTGGAAAACGCTCGGCTGGTCTTATCTCAATACGGGCAATCCGACGGACGCCGTGAAAGCTTATGAGACGGCCCTCAAGCTCAAGCCGGCTGACGTCGAGATTCAAAAAGGTCTTGAGCAAGCAAGGTCAGCACAAACGTTGGCAAGCCGCGCGGCATCGTCCGATCCAGCGCCGCAGCCCACGGCGCAAGACATCAAAGCTGCGGCGGATCTATCTGAGACGCAGCGCGACAGCATGATCCGTGGGATGGTCGACAAGCTGGCAACGCGGCTCGAAACGTCTCCAAATGACGAGGATGGCTGGCTGCGCTTGATGCGTTCGCGCATGACACTTGGTGAAAAGGATGCGGCCAAAGCCGCGCTGGCCAAAGCGCTCGAAACGTTTAGCAGCGATGCGGCTGCGAAGGCTCGTCTGACGTCTGCGGCGAGCGAACTTGGCGTCAATTCGAACTAGCCGGCAGGTGTTGGTCCGAACGTGAGCCCAGAGAACGGATAGACGATCCATGCCGATTTGACGGATAGCGGCTGGCCGGGTGACAATCTCCCGGCCAGCCAACAGTCATGTTCAAATACGGCGCTGGGCGTCGAACCGGTCGAGGGTCATGACTTTTGTCCACGCGTCGACGAAGTCGCGTACAAACTTTTCCTTGGCGTCATCAGCCGCGTAAACTTCAGCGACGGCACGCAACTCCGAACTCGACCCGAAAATCAAATCGACAGGCGTCGCGGTCCATTTAACTGTCCCGGTTTTACGGTCATGCCCCTCATAGACCCCGTCGGCACCAGACGCCTTTTTCCATTCGGTGGACATGTCGAGCAGATTGACAAAGAAGTCGTTGCTCAAAGTTCCTGGTTGCGTCGTTAACACGCCCAATGGCGTGTGCCCCTGATTGGCGTCCAATGCCCGCATGCCACCGACCAGCGCTGTCATTTCAGGGATCGTGAGCGCGAGCAGACTTGCGCGATCAACGAGCAGGTCGGCCGGCGATCTGTCATTGTCTTTGCCGAAATAATTGCGGAAGCCGTCTGCTGTCGGTTCCAGGACGGCGAACGATTCGACATCCGTTTGTTCCTGTGCGGCATCCGTCCGGCCTGGCGAGAACGGAATTTTTACGTCAACTCCGCCCTTTTTCGCCGCCGCTTCGACGGAAGCATTGCCGGCGAGCACGATGAGATCGGCCAACGAAACTTTCTTGCCATCCGTGCGCTCAGCGTTGAATTCATCTTGAATGCCGGTCAAAGTTTTCAAGACATTTGCAAGCGTTGCTGGATCGTTGACCGCCCACGACTTCGCAGGTTCGAGGCGGATGCGGGCACCATTGGCTCCACCCCTTTTGTCCGTATCGCGGAACGACGCGGCGGCGGCCCACGCAGTTTTCACAAGCTCGGATTGGGGAAGTCCCGCGCTGAGGATTTTGGTTTTAAGATCGCCAGCGTCGGCTTCGTCAATCAATTTATAGTCGGCGGCGGGAATGGGATCTTGCCAGATCAAATCCTCTGTCGGCACATCCGCACCCAGGTAGCGCGCACGCGGTCCCATATCTCGGTGCGTCAGCTTGAACCAAGCCTTTGCGAAGGCGATCTTGAACTCTTCCGGGTTATCGTGAAAGCGCTTTGAGATTTTGCTGTAGGACGGATCAAATTTGAGCGCGAGATCGGTCGTGAACATCATCAGAGGATGGCGCTTGTTAGGATCATGGGCATCTGGCACCACGTCGTCAGCATTCTTAGGTTTCCACTGTACGGCTCCAGCCGGACTTTTCGTCTGAACCCAATCGAATGCGAACAGGTTGTCGAAATACTGAGTGGTGAATGAGATCGGATCGGTCGTCCATGCACCTTCGAGGCCGCTGGTAATCGTGTCGACGCCTTTACCTGTGCCGCATTTGTTGACCCAGCCGATGCCCTGGCGCTCGGTGGCTTCGGCGGCGGGAGCCACGCCAACGCATTTTTTGGAGGAGGCAGCACCATGCGCCTTCCCGAACGTATGCCCGCCGGCGATCAACGCAATTGTTTCCTCGTCGTTCATCGCCATCCGGCCAAAAGCCTCGCGAATGTCCTTGGCTGCCGCGAGCGGATCAGGATTACCGTTCGGCCCTTCAGGATTGACATAGATCAGACCCAACTGAGTCGCGCCCAACGGCTTTGGCAGCGTGCCTTTGCTATCGCGAGTGCTCGACAAAAATTTAGTTCCAGCCCCCCAATAAACTAAATCAGATTCCCACTCGTCCGTTCGCCCGCCGCCGAAGCCGAATGTTTTAAAGCCCATGGATTCAAGCGCGACGTTTCCGGAGAGCACCATCAGGTCGCCCCACGATACTTTTTCGCCATATTTTTTCTTCACCGGCCAGAGGAGGCGCCGCGCCTTGTCCAGGTTGACATTGTCTGGCCAGCTGTTCAGCGGTTCGAAGCGCTGTTGCGCGCCATCGGCGCCGCCACGGCCATCATACGAGCGATAGGTGCCCGCGCCGTGCCATGCCATACGGATAAAGAGCGGCCCATAATTTCCATAGTCAGCGGGCCACCAATCCTGCGACGTTGTCAGTACGGCTTTGAGATCGGATTTGAGCGCATTGAGGTCAACGGTTTGAAACTCTTTTGCGTAGTCGAAAGTCTTACCCAATGGATTCGATTCAACGGAATTTCGGCGAAGTGGTGATAAATCGAGTTTTTCCGGCCACCAAAACTGATTAGGTCTTGGAGCGCCATCGGCCCATGACACAGTAAATCCGCCAGCAATGACGGCTGTTATCGTGACAGCGCTCACGAGATAGCTTTTCGCTTTCATTGTCTTCTCTCTCCCCATGGCATTCTTGTTTTTGAGTTGGTCGTCAGCGCGCGCGGTCTTGAGCGACATCAAGCCTCGGCGTTCTTGTTTTTTGTTTTTTGAAATGCCACGGCATGTCATTTCTTTTGGCCTGTCACTGTCGAAGATCGCATGACAACGAAAGCAAAAAAGCATAAGGTTATCTTTGCGCGGCGCGTGATAGGCGGCGATCGTAGCTGTCCATTCGCACCACGATGCCGTTAGCGTCGCTGGCGCTTATTGTTTTCTGAAAATTGCCGAGAGGCTGATTGGCTGGTCGCGCAATCGGCTTCAATCGCTCAGCCTAGCCCGCTGGCAAACTCCGCTGATGTCACAAATCGGTCATGGCGGCGATAAGCGACTTTGGTTGTCTGTCATAAGGAATGACGGAGCGACGGTCATGTCACTTGGGCAGGCGACCATCGGCGACGTGCCGGCGGCGGCTTGGGCTTTACCGTAGCGACGGCCCGCTGCCAGCGAGCGGCACTCTGCTTGAACGAGCTGATTGCCTAGAATTTATGCCGTCTGCCATCCGAAAACCCAGAACGGCAACAAGTGCAAAGTCTCGCAGTTGATAACGCGCAATTACCATCTCGCATCGGCCGGCGAATGGTGCATGGTTTACCCATGGTCATGTTGAAACAGGTCGGTGCACTGCCCGTGCGCAAAGCCGACAACGGTGACGTCGAAGTCCTTCTTGTCACGTCCCGCGATACCGGCCGCTGGGTCATACCGAAGGGCTGGCCCTCAAAACGCATGACAGATGCCTCGGCCGCGTTGCGCGAGGCCAAGCAGGAAGCAGGTGTCACCGGCAAGATTGCCGCTGCGCCGATCGGCTCCTATCGGTACCGCAAGGTCGAGAAGGACGGCTCGCGCCTGATTGAAGTCGACGTCTATCGGCTTGTGGTCAAGAAAGAGCGCAAAACCTGGCCGGAAAAACTCCAGCGCAGCCGCGCCTGGTTCGACCCGGAAACGGCGGCGCGACGCGTGCGGGAACCGCGCCTCAAGACGCTGATCGCAGCGCTGCGCCAATCTTGACGCACTAGACAAGTTTTTGGCGAATGTACGCCTCGGCGCTGGCCGCATCACGCCAGCCGACAATGCGCGCATCCTTGTCGGTGAACAGCGTGGCATTCAAAAAGAACTGGCCGATTTCTTCTCTGGCGCGATCGGAGAGCACGAGGTCGCCGTCGAAAGCGCGACCGCCATCCCAAGCAGGCGCCAGCACGACCCGCGGATTGCTGATGCGGCCCGTTGCGCCGTGTTGATCAACGTCGACGAGGGCGAGACAGCGGCACGGTAACACGACGCCGGGAAAGCAGGTTTCATGATGGATGCATGCCGCATCGACGGCATCGCCGTCATCGCTTCTCGTGCCGGGGATGAAACCCCAGTCGAACGGATAGCTGACGCCGAGGGCCAAGCTGCGCGAAACCGTGAACGTGCTGCGGCTCTCGTCGAACTTGAACTTGATGGTTGATCCGCGCGGACTCTCGACGACCATCTGCACACGGCCTCGGTCATCAAACGCAGCGATCTTTGAAAAATCCAACATGGTTCACCTCAGCTGACCGTTTCATAGCCCTTCTCGGTGGCAGGCGCCTTGTCATAATCAAGCAAGCTCAGGCGCAAACGGCGACGCGTTTGTTAACCATTGCCTCGTTCAGGCTCGGACTTTGAGTATCGATGCGCGAAAAACGGCGCAGCGCCGCAAGCCCTTGTTCGCGGGTGCGGTCGATCGATAGGTCTATGGCAGACGACGTTGGCTTTCGCGGACGTTCGATGCAGATCGTCCTCGCGCTATGTCCGCTCGTATGGCGGACCGCAAGCAATCGTGAACTCAAAGCCTGAGCTTGCCGGCATGCGACGTGGAGGAAGCAACGCGCCTGCAGGCAGCGGTCAACGCTGCCAACCAAGGCAATACTAATGGATGGTCTAGACATAGACCGCGAAGGCCGTGCGGCGCGTCGTCGAAGATGGCGTCAATCGTGGAAAGCTAAGTCACGTGCTTGGGGTCCATAAAAAAGGGCTCCCAGGTGTGTCCGTCGGGGTCTTCAAAGGTGCCCTGAACCATAAAGCCGTAATCTTTCTTTGGCTTGGGTTCTTTGCCGCCCGAATGAACGGCCTTCGCAACCATATCATCGACCGCCGCCTTGCTGTCCAACGCCAGTGCGATGAGAACGCCTGTCGTTTGCTGGGCATCGGGTGTCGGCTTGGTGGTGAAGGATTTGAACTTCTCGTGCGTGAGCAGCATGGCGTAGTTGTGCTCAGAGATCACCATGCAGGCAGCGGTATCGTCGGTGAACTGCGGGTTGAACGTAAATCCAAGCGCCTCGTAGAAGGTCATCGATTTCTTCAAATCGTTGATTGGCAAATTGACAAACATTTTTGTGCCCATCGTAGCCTCCAGTTTTGATCGATTGCGTGTTTCGTCAACTTCGTTTTTGCGGTCAAAGTTCGACCAACGACTGAAAGCCACCCCAGAACATCCGCTGACCGTCAACGGGCACCGAATCTGGCCCCATCGCGGCAAATAGCGGATCCTTCATCACCTCCCGTTTGATCTTGTCGCGATCCTCGCGAGATCGGAACGCGACCCAACTGACAACCACGATCTCATCTGCGTCGAGCTTCACGGATTGAGGAAACGACGTGTGCACGCCTGGTTTTACGTCGTCGGCGGTGACTTCGACAACTTCCAACGCGCCATGCTGACGCCAAAGATGTCCCGACGCCTCGGCGAATTTTCTGTAGTCATCGATCTTGTGTTTTTTGACGGGCAAGACGTAGACGTCGATATAACGGCTCATGCTGAAGCTCCTCTATCTGCCTATAGCTGTAGCGGCGTGTGCCGATCGCACTGCGTGAGGATCACACAGCGGCGGCTTCCAAAGCAGCCACGTCGATTTTGACCATCTGCATCATCGCCTGCATGACGCGCTTGCTCTTTGCCGCATCAGGATCGGACAGCAGCTCGGGCAATCGGCGCGGTATGATCTGCCACGACAGTCCATATTTGTCCTTCAGCCAGCCGCAGGCAACGGGCTGGCCTCCGCCGGACGTCAATGCAGCCCAGAGTTTATCGACCTCAGCCTGGTCTTCGCAATCGACGGACAGCGAAATCGAATTGTTGAATTTTTCATGCGGTCCACCGTTGAGTGCCAGATAGCTCAGGCCGGCCAGTGTGAAATTTATCAACAGCACCGCGCCGGCTTTTCCGCCCGGATAATCAGCGGCTGACCTCTGCACGTGAACGATGGACGACTGAGGGATCAGCGACGTATAAAATTGTACTGCCTCCTCGGCGTTTCCGTCGAACCAAAGACACGGGGTGATTTTCTGCTTGCTGGCCATGTATCAAGCTCCATTCTAGGTGTTGGCGTTGTCTTCCTAGGACGCTCAGACCGAAGCCGATCCGACACTGCGTCTTTACATTATGACGGGACGCGATTTGGCGGCGCACTGCTTTTTGTGTGGAAAACGAGCTGCGCATGCTCGAATTCTCAAAAACCAGCTACTGTTCAGCGCAGACGTCTATAAATTTCCGTAGACAACTTCCATTTTAGGAGTGGGGATGAACATTCTGCCAAGCTCCCTGATGCGAGCACTTGAAGATTCTATGTCTTTGCCGCGATTAAATGTTTGGACAGCGAAGCAATTCAATGCCGTCACTGCAATCGACTCTGCGAATGCTAAAAAAACCGAAACTCAACTAAATTCTTCGCAACAAACCAGTTTAGACAAGCCAGTCAGCTGAAGTATTTCACAACAACAAACATCACCAATAGTTGGCAAAGTCCGCATGGATGCGCCCTATTGGTTGTTCGTTTACATATCGACGATAGCAGCCCGTGCGTCAGATATCCTGGTCGAGTTCAAATCACGAAATTTTATTCAGTAGGTTTTCGAATAAGAAGAAAAATCTGACGATTCGAAAATGCGCAATGCCGTTAAGCTTGGAGCGCGGAGTGTTAGAACAGTTTTCGACATGCAATGGATATATCGGAGCGCGCCGGAAGCGCCCGGGCTCATGTCTTGCTGATGCAGGTGAATTGCATGGTACAATGTCAGATTTTACTTTGACGATGCCCAGATCGTTTTCTCTTTGGCAGTGGCCAAGAAAATGGTGGGAGTGGGACTACATCGCCGACTGCGCAGAACAACTCGATATACTGTCTCAAACGACGACTGCTCTTGGTCTCGGGGCTGGAAACGAGCCTTTAATATTTTACTTTGCCAACAAGTGCAAGCGAGTCATTGCTTCTGATCTCTACAGCGACGAAACAGCCTGGAAAGAGGCTCGATTTGAGAAGGCTGATCGAATTCTTAGTTCATCGCCAATCCCATTTAATCGAAACAGTGTCGAAGTAGTAAATGCTGATATGCGAGCTACCGGGCTCGAAGCGGCATCCATAGACTTTGTATGGTCGTGTTCGAGCATTGAGCACGTTCCAACCTTGTTAGATCTTTTCGACGTGTTCGATGAAATCGACAGGGTGCTTCGACTAGGCGGCTATGCGATTCTAACTACTGAATATAGCCTTACTGAAAGCACCTATCTCTTGCCGGGCGTCAACGCTTGGAACAGTGACATCTTTCATATGATGATCAATAGTTTCCCTGGCTTCAAATTAATCGGAGCGACGGACTTCAGATACAACTGGTTGCACCCTGCGAATGGTTCGCGGCCCCGGCGATATCCTGCATGCCGCACAATGCCCGAACAGCTTGGCAATATAACCCATTACACACGCTCGGGCACAATGATTAACCCCGTCGGCCTATCACTTGCGGTGCCCGTGGGATTTGTGATTCAAAAAATATCGCAGGACGGCGTTTTGCCTTGGCGTGAAGCAAAAATACCAGATCGGATAAAGATATTTTCTGAAGGAATAAACGAGTTCCTTACAGGTAACAACGAGCCGGCACGAGACCTCCTGGAAACGATAGTTGCGCAAGAATTCGATGACGATCAGCTTCGGCACCATGCTTTTCGTTATGCGATCGATGCCCGAGCTCGGCTTGGTGAAATGTCCAACAAACAGGAATTTGCTGATAGAATTTCTACGTTCGTCACAAGCACCCCAATTGGTGCTGTTCAAGATCCGGACAGTCTCGATATCTGCGGCTATTTAGTAGGAGAATGCGGACGCAAGACTGAAGCGATTTCAATTTATGAAAGGTGCTTGTTAACGCCAAGTATTAGTCGCGATCATTTATTTGAAATTGCAATTAAATATTTAGCCTTAGCCGAAAACAAAAATGAGAAACAGCATGCAATCGAGACTGTATCATCTATATTCTTCGACTTGATGAATTTCGGCATGATTGGAGGGGAGCTCCAGTCTAGCTTCATCCAGCCATCATTGAAAAAATTACCTCCAGAAATTGTGGAAGGCGTCGTTTCGGCCGTTCGCGCGCGTTTAAGAAAAACGGTATTAGACATGTCCCCGATTATAGGTTGATCCATATGTCCAATGAAACTCGTCGACAATACGGATTTAAATGGAGGCAAGCTATTAAGATTTTCCGCGATCGGTTGAAGCGCGGGCGTGAAACTGGGTCTGACGCGGAGCTCCGGATTGCCGAATTAGTTTCAAGAAAAATGTCATCAAATATTACTCCATCGGTTCGGAGTTACTATTACCTCGGGAAGAGCCGTGGCCTTACTTTGCTGTCAACAGGTCAACCTTTTTTCATAAACACTTCAGATAGAGGCATTACAACATGGATTATATTAGGCGGAGTTTGGGAGACGTTTGTCGATAACGTTCTTACCAAATTGGCAAAATCCAATATGAACTTTCTGGATGTTGGGGCTAATATGGGCTATTATTCAATCAAAGTTGGTGGATTGATCGGCCCTCATGGTAAAATACTGTCATTCGAGCCTAATCCTGAACTGTTCGAATATTTGAGAGACAATATCGATATCAACGGCATGAGTCCTCGAGCCCAAATATGGCAACTTGCGTTAGGGAATAAAGCTGATGTCAGAGAATTGAAATTTGACTATCAGAACATGGGCGGCGGTAGCTTGATGGAGTTGGGAGAAAGAAGTCGTGCTGTTTCGGTAAGTATAGATACACTTGAACATTTGATACCAGCGGGCACTCGAATAGATTTGATGAAAATCGATGCGGAAGGGTACGAGCCGCTGATACTTGAAGGTGCTGGTACATTGCTGCGTGAAAATCCGAACATGTTAATTCTATTGGAGGTGAGTATTGGAAATTGGAGACAGTATTGTGAGCCGAAAGATGTTTTGGAAGGTCTTATAGGCCTTGAAAAGGAAGTGTTCCGCATTGATACCAATGGCGACGTCGTACCGATGGGCAACGCAAGTGAATTCCTCAAAACAATTGACGAAAATTTTGTCGCGTACTGCCTTATTGCGCCCAGGGATGCCAGAATAAGGACAGAGTTGGCGGAATTTATCCGCTTGAACTAGTTGATGGAGAAACGTTTTGCGGTCGTTCGGGACGCTGAGCTGTCAAATGCTTACAGGCAGACAACATTGGTGTGCCTTCGTTTTTTGGATTAGCCAGAAGCTGCGCGCAATTTCATCGGCGCAACCGTCCGACACTGAAAACCAAGAGCCTTTAGGCCGTTACAAATCCAGCTTAGCAAGTGAAGTCTTCTTGTTTGTCATTGCGACGCCGCCAGCGTCTACTTGGGGTGTCGATGAAGTTCGTCATCGATCGCGGTGATTTGTGGTGAGCGACTTGCGCCGCGTCAACAAACGCTAAGGCGTCACGGTGTAGACCGTGGCCCGCCATTCGGTGGAGTCTGCTATGATGAAACGAGATCTGATACGTGATGCGCGGCCGGCACTACGGCAAATGTCGGCAGCAGTTTTAACTACTGCGCCCGTTGACGACGGTATGCGCCAAGCGTGTCGACGCAGCTAGCGCGACACCCGGCTGCACGGCAGCCAACCATCCAATTTTTTTATCCCAAGAACGAGGATCCATCCGCAGGATGGAGATGATCAGCCATGCATAAAACTTACGTGATTGAAGTCGGCGACGAGCAAGTTGGGCTCGTGATCCGCGAGGACGGTGACCACGACTTCCAGTTCCATGCCGCAACGCCGGCTTATCAAGCGCTCGAAGGCCGACACTTTTCAGATCCACACCGGGCGGAGCGTGCGGCTATTGCTTACGCCATCAGTCGCCGAGGTAGGAGATCGAGGGCACAGGACCCACGCATCGGAGGCGCGCTATGAGCAGGCCCAGCAGTTACTTCGCACGCCTTCGACGGCGCAAGCCGCCCAAGAAACCTGTCGCCGGGTCTCAAGGGTCACGTCGCAATCGCGAGATTGCAATTTTAGCTGAGGCTGATGGCGCCTTTGGCAGGCGCCGCGGGCCATTGCCATCTCGCGAACCGGCTGCGGAATTTTAGCAACTTGCGCCGCGCGGCACTCACCGCGCGGTGCTCAGTCCAAAACTCCGGCAATATGCGATCTTTCTCCTGAGCATCGATCGGTTCTTCCGAAGACGCAGTCCGGCACCTCTTTCATCCCGGGGGGGACGGCGGATTGATCGGCACGCGGCGTGCTGGTCGGTCCGCCGCTAGGTTGCAGCCCTCCGCCACCGTTAGAGCCCCGGAAGTGATCGTCGACATAGCGCTGCTGACATGGCGAGCGTGATTTCGGCCGTCAGGACCGGTTTTGCGAGCGATCAGATCAGCGCTAAGCTGAAAGCATAGGGCATCACTGTCAATTCCGGAAATCTCGCCGCGCAATCCTTCGTGCAGCGCGCAGCGCAGCAATTGACGATTTAAACCCCGTTTCCCCTGCAATCTCACACTGAGAGCAAATTTTTATTGTTGCTTCAAAAGAATCACTCTCAACTTTGGTACGTTCTTGCGTTGCGGGGAAAGCAGCAGGTGAGCCTGCTCCATGAAGCATGCACTGAGGATTTGCGACTAGGATGTTACGGCGTGCCGCATTGAACACGCATAGGATTTTATATTCGTTATATTGGCGGCCTTGGGACGTTTGACAGGCGTTAGTTGAGTTTCAAATCGCAACGTTTTTCAGTCCGCACTCATAAACATGCGGCGATGAAATTGTTGGTGGGAAAGTGCAAGCGCAATGATCACGAGCGTAGCAGCTTTAAAGTTGGCATACAGAGACCTTCAACGCCGAGCGGTCTATTGCGGCGATCACCGCGTTCTCACGATGCTAAACTCTGGCCATAAAATATATGTCGACAGCCGCGACCTCAGTTTAGCGCCGCATATTATTATGCACGGACATTGGGAGCCAACGACTACTCAAGTGGTTCAAAGACTCGTAAAGGCTGGGATGCGCGTTATCGATGTAGGTGCGAATGTCGGTTATTATTCATTGCTTATGGCTCAAGCCATCGGTCCACAAGGCAAGTTGGTGGCGTTTGAGGCTAATCCAGTTCTTGCCAAACTTGTTCAAGCCAATCTCGCTATCAACGGCTTTGCTCTTGGTTCAGGTATAAGCCAAGTCATAAGCAAAGCTGCTTCCAATTTCACCGGCAGCACGAAATTCACGGTGTTTGAAAGCTACATGGGGGGCTCGACCGTATTTGAGAATGACCCGCAGCCGGGGGATACAGCAAAACGCATCGATGTGGCGTGTGTCACTCTTGATGAACAACTAAAGGATTTTGGACCTGTAGATTTTATCAAA
Source organism: Hyphomicrobium sp. (assembly GCA_021732485.1). GTDB lineage: Bacteria > Pseudomonadota > Alphaproteobacteria > Rhizobiales > Hyphomicrobiaceae > Hyphomicrobium_B. The sequence goes on along the minus strand of JAKFUV010000001.1, from coordinate 76,356 downwards.
ATTGATGCTGAAGGGTCAGAGAAATTTATTTTGGAAGGTGCGCGCCGCATTATAAAAAGTTCGCCTAATCTAAAAATGATCATCGAATTTCAACCAGAAAAGCCGCTCTACGATCTCGTTTCGGAGCACGGATTCAAGGTCTGCCCGATCCTTCCGGACAGCTCGGCGCAAGAAATGTCATTTTCTGAACTTCAAAATTTTGGAACGGGTGACGCGTTGTTAACGCGGTAACGAGCATTAAGCTCCAATTGGGTCGCGAACTGTAGCCCGATCTCCGAGCTGACGTATAGACCACTGTCTAACTCGTCATGCGGCATCTCGTCAGTTGTTTGTGGACAACCGCGCGCGTCGGTTGGCCCGCAACGGCAAAACACGCAGTGTTTGCCTGTGAATGAGAGCAGTGCCCGACAGAACGCAACAACGCCGCGAGATCTCACATGCTCAGACGATACGCGCGCCGCTTGCTCAATGTCATGCGCGGCGTACTGACGAACGACATCGTGGCGGCTCGCACATCATCTCCATCGTCAGCCGCCTTTGATCAGGACATAATGGAGCACCTCGGAGCCATCCGCCACGACCAATGGCTCGCGAAGGAGGCGCAGGGCTTCCTGACTGACGAGGCATTGATATTTCTCGACCCACGGTCGCACGATGCGCGATTCCTCGGGCGCCATGCGGCAAAGATGTTCTCACAAAACTACGAGGATGCGATCGTCGCAGAAATCTTCGCGCGCGTAGGCGAGGGCAATCGGCGCTTCATCGAGATCGGCGCGGGTGATGGCTCCGAAAACACGACGCGGTTCTTGTCGATGCTCGGATGGAGTGGCGTCTGGTTTGAAGGTGATCCGGCCAACATTCGGACCGCACGCGAAGGCATGGCAAACGTCGTTGCCGAAGGCAGGCTACAAATCATCGAGGCGATGGTCGATACCGTAACCATCAACGATCTCGTTGGGCAGGCTGAACTTGGCTCCGAAGTCGACTTCATCTCGATCGACATCGATCAGAACACGTCGCACATCTGGCGCGCCCTGTCCGTTAGCGCGCGCGTCGTTTGCGTCGAGTACAATGCCGCGCTGCCTCCTTCAATCGCCTACGAAGTGCCCTATGATCCAAAGCAGATCTGGGATCTGACCAATCATTACGGCGCGTCGCTCAAGGCGCTAGAGCGGATCGGCTGCGAGAAGGGAATGTCTTTGGTTGGATGCGATCGCCACGGCGTCAATGCGTTTTTTGTGCGAAACGATCTCGTCGGCGACAAATTCTTGAGCCCGTTTACAGCAGAGCAGCATTTCCAGCCGGCGCGCTTCTCGCTCAGTCGACCGCGCGGACACGCGCGTCCTGGCTGGCCGCGTCCAGCAGCCGAAATTGTACCCAACGGCGCAAGGCAGGCTCGCCTCAAGATCGATGGCGTGCCGGAGCAGCCGTTTCTCGTCCACGGACCACAGGATCTGTATATTTCAGAGTGCCTGCTCAACACCGGGCAAATGGAGCCGCTTGAAACAGCCATTTTTGTAGAACTTAGCAAGCTATCGGCGGGCTTTCTCGATATTGGCGCCAATATTGGTTATTATTGCGTCATTGCCGCGCGGATATGTCCTGCCGATATGCCGATTATCGCCATCGAACCCAATCCGGACAATGTGGCGCTGATCCGCGCCAACGCCCGCTTGGCTGCTGCGGCGCACCGGATCGTTACGCTGGAAGCCGCCGTCAGCGATCGGATCGGCCGGACTGATTTGCATCTGAGTTCCAGCAACTTCGGCGATCACCGGGTTTTCGCCGATCCGCACGAAAAGCGGATCACGACGTCCGTCGAAACGACGACACTGGCGCGACTTTTAGAGCAGTATCCGACAGTTGACTTCATCAAGATCGACACCCAAGGCGCAGAGCCCGTCGTGCTGCTGCCGGCACGCGAATGTCTTCGTGCGCGGCGCGATACGATCATAGTCATCTTGGAATTCTGGCCGCACGTCCTTGAAGCGCATCAGGCCGACGAATTGCTTGAACTTCTGGCGGATATGGACTTGACGCTCTTTGATATAGACGAAGATCAACGCAAAGTTACGCGCAAATCGCCGGAGGCATTCAAGGCCTACTATCGCGCGTGCAAGGACGGCACTGAAGCGCGGCCTTTCACAAACATCCTTGCCACGTCTCGGCCAGATGCTCTCGACGTCATGGCGTTAGCGTTCGGAGCCTGATCAGCCTGCGCCAGACTATTTTCGTCGCTGCCGATTTGCTGGTCGAGCGATGAACCATTGCCCATCTCCGTTATTTTGTTAAACGTCGCGCGAACCGCGCAAGCCGTTCCGAATCCAACTCCCCGCCGGCGATGGCAGCGCGCACGGCGCAGCCCGGTTCGGTTTCGTGACGGCAATCGCGAAACCGGCATTGCGCCGCCAGTGCGTCGATGTCGTCGAAATCGGTTTCGACGCGCTGGCTCGGCTCCCACAATTCCAGTCCACGCATGCCAGGGGTGTCGATGATCGCGCCGCCTTGCGGACGAATAAAAAGCTGCCGATGCGTCGTCGTGTGACGACCGCGGCTATCGTGCGCCCGTACCTCTTGCGTCTTCTGTAAATGCTGGCCCAACAATAGATTTGTCATCGTCGACTTGCCAGCGCCCGACGAACCAACAAGAACAATGGTGCGATTGCCGTCGAAGTAGCGCTGAAGCGCGGCGATGCCGCTTGTGCTGCGTGCGCTAACGACATGCATCGGGATCCCCGGTGCGACGTCCGCGACGCGATCGGTTGTCTCCTGAGCGATGTGCGCGATATCAGCTTTGTTGATGACGACAACCGGCGTCGCGCCGCTTTCGACTGCTAACGCCAGATACCGCTCCAGGCGCTGCAAATTGAAATCGCCGTCAAGCGACATCACGATGAAAATGTAATCGACGTTGGCTGCGACCAGCTGCGGCCGCGTTTCGCCGGCCGCCTTGCGCACCAAAGCGCTCGTGCGCGGCAGGATCGCTTCAATCAGGCTCGGTCCATCGCCTGAACTCAGGCGCAACGCCACAAAATCTCCGACACCGGGAAGGTCTGTCCTCAAAACAGAGTCGCTGCGAAACCGGCCGGTAATCGTCGCCGACCGCTGCGCCTGTTCGGTTGCCACCTGATAGTGTGTCCGATGCTCGGCAACGAGGCGGCCAGGCGCCAATCCATCAGCGGCGTAGGACCGGAATTCCTGCACTCGCCGGTCGTTCCAGCCGAAGGCCTCAAGCATTATTTGAAATTTTCCTAGCGCTTCATGTCAGCAGCGCTCTTGGCCTAATCCTTCGAACACGCCATTGCCAGCACGCTTTTCTGGAGTTCGTCGTTTTTGCAAGACGAAATCAATTCAAGGTCTCGCAATCAGCACGTTGGCGACCGCGCGCGTGGCGGACTACGCGACAGGCCAAGCCGCCGCGCATCGCACTTACAACACATTATCGTTGCGTCGGGTCATCGATCGCGCTGCCCACACTCTTAAGTCTGCGATGACTTTGATTGTCGCCGCAAGGACCAGAGCACACAGGACGGCTTTCGATATCGTCTCCATCGTCCCTTCTATGAGACTTGCATGGACGACAGTTCCCGCGACGATCACCACAGCGAGGCACGTGTGAGCAATGCGCCAGGTGCGCAGACCTATTCGCAGCCGCCGACGGAGCGCAGCTAAAATCGCTACGGCGAAGACCGCCCACATAGCGATCACGCCCCAATCGGAGAATGGCGTCGGCGATGCGAAAAGCAAGGCGTCAATCACATCTGGAGGACTGGTCATCCAAAGGCCGCCGACATGAACAGCCACAGCCACAACGAGCAGTCCGCCGGTCCATCGATGAATGCGCCGACCGCGAAATACTGTTACCCCCGGCAAGTAGCCACCAATCAGCAAGGGTTGAACGAGCATGAGCGCAAGCGCAATTACCCCTGCAAATCCTGAGGTGATGTAAATGGAATCTCGCCATGCCAGCAACGGGCTCGTGGCAGCGGCGGCGATCGGCACAACGACGACCAGAGCGAGGGCGCCCCAAATCAAACTCGCCCAAGCCGATGTCGTTCTCTTCAAAGTCAATCCGTTTAAACCGGCTCTAGAACGAAGTGCGCTTCAAGGCTTGTTGCTTTTGCGCTTGACATGACTGGGCGCAGAAAGACCGTTTTGAAGCCATCACTGTCGTATGCGAGATGGGCGTGTGGCTGGCCGAACGCGGGGATGATTTGCGGCATCTCCAATCGGAATACGCCGTTGGAGTCAGTCAGCGTGGCGCCATGACTTCGCGCGTCCCTCTCATATCCTTCGGTCGTGTGCGCCCAGATTTGGATGCGCTGACCTGCGAGCGCAACGCCATCGCCCGCACGGCGTACGGTGCCGGTCATCCAGAAGCCGCCGCCGCCGATACGATCCACAATCGGCGCGCCCTTGCGATAATTGTTGGAGCCGCCTCGCATTGAGACGGTTGGTGCGATGCCTTGCGCTTGGGCGGGCACGACGAGGCCAACCGCCGCAGATGCGATCACGAAGCTACCCGAGGCGACAAGGCTTCGACGCGTGAGTAGAACGCTCGTCATGGATACCTCAAAGCAAATTGCGCTCCGTCTCCAGATACCGCTTAATCTGTCAGGAAACCAAAGCGTCATTGCACTTGACATTACTTAGGTGTGCCAAAGCCCGACTTCAACTCCACCTCATCGGGTCGTCATGACGGACGAACGTGTTGATCTTCAGCGACACCTGAATGAGCTGACGTGCTGCGGGTTGGTCACAGCAGACGGCACCGCAGATGATGATCGTTGCGCTTGCACCGCCACCGTGCCTGAGACTTTCACAGCTTGCCGGTCGTTCGTCTGGCGGCCGTCGACCCAAACCACAAGCAGGTTTCTGGCCGATGAAGTCTGTGCACGACGGCCGGGCGTTTTGCGCGACAAGCAAATCGGGCATGCGCTTTGCTTTGGTCATCGATGGCAAGAACTAAAGCGGGCTGTAAAAATCGCCTGCAAGGGTGGTCGCAGGTTCTGACTGCAACGAATATCGGCAGTTCAGGCGCCAAGCGCGAGACGATCGGAGGCGTGCTATTTTCCAACCCGCATTGGTCGCAAACGCCCGACTGCGAATTTACGTGTCCTCTTGATTGCTGATCAAACCGCGGTTGACAGAACGGCGTTTGATGACTACAAGAACAAATAGAGAACAATCTTTCATATGCAATGCAATTTTCCGATAGCGCAGGCCATGAAAAAATTAGCAAATGATCAGCAGCCAAGCGCCGAGCCTAACCCTGTTTCTTTTGGGGCACCAACGATCGACGCAGCGTTGAATGGTGGCCTTGTCCGTGCCGGAATACACGAGATTTACGCTGCCGAAATCGCGCACCTCGGAGCTGCAACGGGCTTCATCGGTGGCCTTGCTTTAAGAGCCGCCGGGAGCCGGCCCATCTTCTGGGTCCGGCAGGATTTTCTGGATGTAGAAACCGGTGCGCTTAGCGCCTCCGGCCTTTCCGAACTTGGCCTTGATCTTCGGCACTTCATTCTTGTCCGGGCACGAGACGCCGAAGGCGTTCTGCGCGCTGGCGAGCAAACTGCGAGGTGCGCGGCTCTCGGTGCTGTTGTGATGCAGACTTGGGGCGAACCTAAGATGATCGATTTCACCGCAAGCCGGCGTTTATCCTTGGCGGCTGCCAAATCGAATGTCCCAATTTTCATGCTGCGAGCGGCGGCTTCGCCATCGCAAAGTGCTGCAGCATCGCGCTGGATGGTTCGATCTGCGCCATCGCACGCGCTTGAGGCCAATGCGCCGGGTTTTCCTGCATTCGATTTGACGTTGCTGCGCCATCGCGGGGGAATGGCGGGATTGCACTGGTGTGTGGAGTGGAGCCGTGATGGAAAGTATTTCCAAGAGTGCAAACGCGGTGATGTCGCGTCGCTATCTCGCCCTATGGTTCCCGTTTCTGGCTACAGATCGGCTCCATCGGAAGCGCCATATTTCGCAAGGCGCAGAGCCGGATGACCGGCCTCTCGTTGTAACGGAAAAGATCAAAGGCGCCTTGCGCATCACTGCGGTCGATCCACGAGCATTGAAGCTCGGGTTGGTCCAGGGCATGACTTTAGCAGACGCAAGAGCTCGCATCCGCGAAGTCGCCGTTGCTGAATCTGATGCCATAAGTGATGCGCGATTCCTCGACCACCTTGCAGAGCTTTGCGACCGGTTCACGCCCTCCGTTGCCCTGGACTTGCCTGATGGTCTGATCCTTGACATCACCGGATGCGATCATCTGTTCGACGGCGAAACGCAATTGCGGAAGCGCATTTTATCGAGATTGAATCGCATCAACATCAATGTGCTCGCGAGCATTGCCAGCACGCCTGATGCCGCCCGCGCACTCGCCCGTTTCAGCAAAGTCGAAATTGCACCACCCGGAAAAGACGAAGCCTTTGTGAAGCTATTGCCGGTTCGAGCACTTGCAGCAATTGAGCGTGAAACTGTGGTGGCGCTCGCGCGTGCCGGGTTAAAAAAAGTCGGCGATCTGAGCGAGCGTCCCTCGCAAGTGCTCGCGGCCCGTTTCGGACAAGACCTTGTTACGTGCTTGGTGCGAACGCTTGGGCGCGAAGATGCGCGCATTACGCCCATTCGGCCATCGCCTTCTGTCTTTGCGGAGCGGCATTTTCCTGAACCGTTTACGCAGATGGAAGCGCTTGAAGGCGTCTTGGCGTCCTTGCTCGATGAAACTATTCAACTCATGCAAGAACGTGATGAAGGCGGCCGCGTTTTTGAAGCGAGCTTCTTGCGAAGCGATGGCGCAGTTCGGCGGCTGACAGTTCAGACAGGGCGCCCATCGCGTCACGCAAGCTTCATTCTGAGGCTTTTTCGGGAACGGCTTGAGACGCTTTCTGATCGGCTCGATCCTGGTTTCGGCTTCGATGCAGTCCGCCTCGCCGTGCCAGTGACAGAAGTTTTGAGCGCAGCCCAAACCGATCTTGACGGTCACCATCTTGATGAAGCGACGCGCAAAAACGAGGCTGTTAGCGATCTCGTCGATCAACTCATCGTTCGCTTCGGGCGCGGTCGCGTTCTACGGTTTTCTCCGCGCGATACACACGACCCGGATCATGATGCGAGGCTCGTTTCGGCAGCCGATGCGGTCACCCTAGAAAATAGTGCGCCGCCGCTTGAGGCTGGCGAACCGCCACGGCGACCACTTCAGCTGTTCAAGCACCCGCAGCCGATCGAAGCTCTTGCTGAAGTCCCAGATGGACCGCCAATGCGCTTCCGCTGGCGTCGAGTTCTGCATGACGTCGCACGCGCCGAAGGCCCGGAGCGCATCGAACCCGAATGGTGGCATGGAGGATCCAGCGAAGCCAGAACGCGCGATTATTACCGGGTCGAGGATGCCGCCGGCTGCCGTTTCTGGATTTTTCGTCAAGGTCACTATGGCGAGCAAGAGGCGCATCCCCGCTGGTTTCTGCATGGAGTTTTCGCCTGATGCGCTATGCGGAATTGGCAACGGCAACGAATTTTTCGTTTCTGCGTGGCGCATCGCACCCGCGCGATCTCGTGACGACCGCGTTGTTGCTCGGTCATCGCGGCATAGGCATCGCCGATCGCAACACGGTGGCCGGCGTTGTCCGCGCCTACAGTGCGCTCCAAGAGTTGCGTCGTGACGGTATCGTACCGCCCGAAAAGATGCGCGACGGTGGTGGGCCTGGCGAGTTTGTATGGCAAGACGTGGCGCAGCCCGATGGCGACCCCACGCAACTGAGACAGCAAGCGCAAGATTTCAAACTCGCGGTGGGTACGCGTCTCGTATTTTCGGACGGAACGCCGGACATACTTATATATCCTGCCAACCGCGACGGCTGGGGACGTCTGACGCGCCTGCTCACAATTGGCAATGACCGCGCTAAAAAAGGCGATTGCATCCTCACACTCGGAGATCTCACCTCAGACACGAAAGATCTATTGCTTGTTGTCGTGCCGGATCAGTGTTTGGAGGCGCTTGAACGTCTCTTGCCGCACTTGGCCGAAACCGCCACTAATCGAGCCTGGCTTGCAGCCAGTATGCATCGTCGTGGTGACGACCGGCGCAGGCTGGCGCGTCTCAAACGCATAGCATCGGCGAGCCGTGTGCCCCTGCTGGCAACCAATGACGTGCTTTATGCCGGCCCCGAACAGCGCGATTTACAAGACGTTCTCACCTGCATTCGCGAGGGTACGACGATTGTTGAGGCAGGACGTCGGTTGGAGGTCAATGCCGAACGGCATTTGAAGGCGCCTGAAGAAATGGCGCACATCTTCCGTGATTGTCCCGATGCGATCACAGAAACGCAAAACCTGCTTAGCAAAATTGGCTTCTCGCTTGACCAACTCAAATACGAATATCCCGACGAGCCGGTGCCGCCGGGCTGGGAAGCACAAACGTGGATAGAGGATCTGACGCGGCGATGCGCGATCGAGCGCTATCCGGAGGGTGTTCCCGACAAGGTTGCCAAAATCATCGGTGAAGAATTGGCGCTGATCGCCAAGCTCGATTATGCGCGGTACTTCCTGACCATTCATGACATCGTTCGTTATGCGGACAGCCAAGGTATCTTGTGTCAAGGGCGCGGATCGGCGGCCAACTCCGCCGTTTGTTTCGTACTGGGCATCACGGCTGTCGATCCCGCCGATCACGATCTTCTATTCGCGCGCTTCATTTCAACCGAACGCAAGGAGCCGCCCGACATCGACGTCGATTTCGAACACGAGCGGCGCGAAGAAGTCATCCAGTACATTTACGAGAAGTACGGACGCCATCGGGCCGGCATCGCTGCAACTGTCATCAGCTACCGGCCGCGCAGTGCCATCCGCGACGTCGGCAAAGCCCTCGGTCTGACAGAAGACGTGACTGCCAAGATCGCAAGCACGCAATGGGGAAGCTGGGGCAGCGACATCAAGGATGCGCATATCCGGCAAGCCGGGCTCGATCCAGCCAACCCAATGATACGGCGCGCAGTAGATTTCGCCATTCGTATTCTGGGATTTCCACGTCATCTCTCGCAGCACGTCGGTGGGTTTATTTTAGCGCGGGGCCGCCTGGACGATATTGTGCCGATCGGCAATGCTGCGATGGCGGATCGGACTTTCATCGAATGGGACAAGGACGATATCGACGCGCTCGGGCTAATGAAAGTCGATGTGCTGGCGCTCGGTATGCTGACCTGCATCCGCAAGTCTTTGGATCTGTTGCGTGAGCATGATGGTATCGACTACCGCCTCGCCGATGTGCCGCGCGAGCAGCCGGACGTCTACGACATGCTGTGCAAAGGCGACTCGCTAGGCGTGTTTCAGGTCGAGAGCCGCGCCCAAATGAACATGCTGCCGTGCCTCAAGCCCCGAAAATTGTATGATCTCGTCATCCAAGTTGCGATCGTGCGCCCGGGGCCGATCCAGGGCGATATGGTGCATCCGTATTTGCGCCGCCGCGCCGGATTGGAAGAGGTAACTTACCCTTCGCCGTCGCCGGCACATGGGAAGGCGGATGAACTTTATGAGGTGCTGAACAAGACCAAAGGCGTGCCGCTTTTTCAAGAACAGGCGATGAAGCTGGCGATGGTCGCCGCAAAATTCACCGAAGTCGAGGCCAACGGCCTACGCCGCGCGATGGCGACGTTCCGGAGCGTCGGCACCATCGGTAAATTCGAATCTTTGATGGTCAACCGCATGGTCGAGCGCGGCTACGATCCTGATTTTGCACGCCGCAGTTTCGAGCAGATCAAGGGCTTCGGCAGCTATGGCTTTCCCGAAAGTCATGCGGCGTCGTTCGCCAAGCTGGTCTACATTTCTTCGTTTATAAAATGCCGGCACCCGGCAATTTTTGCTTGCGCGCTACTCAACGCTCAGCCGATGGGCTTTTACGCCCCTGCTCAGATCGTGCGCGACGCACAGGAACATGGCGTCGAGGTGCGCGAAGCCGACGTCAATTATAGCGTTTGGGACAACACGATCGAGCGCACGGACGACGGCATGCTCGCCCTGAGAATTGGCTTCAGGCAGATCGATAACTTCAGCAAATACGATGCATTGCGTCTTGTTGAGGCGAGGGGCAAGGCTTTTGCGAGCGTTGAAGACTTGGCAGTGCGAGCCCAGTTGTTCAGCCGGCCGATGCGCCTGCTTGCCGATGCCGATGCATTTCGTTCAGTCGGTCTGGATCGTCGCGAAGCATTGTGGGCCGTGCGCCGCTTGCCGGACGACGATCCACTTCCGCTCTTTGCCGCGGCCGACGCGCGCGAATTGGCAACCGAGCCGGACTCGCATCTGCCAAATATGCCACTGCGTGAACACATCGCCGCCGATTATCAAACCGTGCGCCTGTCGTTGAAAGGCCATCCCATGGAAATTCTGCGCCCGATATTCGAACGAGAAGGCATAGCGACATGCGTGGATACCTCACGCAGGCGAGATGGTGCCTTGACGCGTACGGCCGGTGTCGTCCTCGTGCGTCAACGGCCGGGTAAGGGCAACGCCATCTTCATTACCTTGGAAGATGAAACCGGCATTACCAACGTCGTGCTGTGGGCACGACTTTTCGAACGCTATCGCAAGGAGGTCTTGGGCGCGCGGTTGCTCGTGATTGAAGGCAAGGTGCAGCGAAGCTTGGAAGGCGTCATTCATTTGATGGCGCAACGGGTCTTCGATCGAACGCGTGAACTCGGCCGTCTTTCCGAAACGCACGAGACAAACATTACGCTTAGCCGCGCCGATGAATTTCTGCATCCGCAAGTCACACGCGGCAGCCACCCGCGCGATGTTCGCATCCTTCCGAAGTCGAGGGACTTTCATTGACGAAAGACACGATGAGAGTGGTTACGCACTCGACGAATGACTGCGGGGTCTGACCGGGATTTAGACGGATACGCGGCCGGGTTCTCCAAGCTCATACATCGACCTCGAGCATCGGCTGCCTGCAAAAATCCTATCCGGCTGAACAGGCTAACTACGCTGAATAGGCTGGGCGAAGACGGTCGCGGGAATAGCCACAACGAAATTGCGCGGCACGAGGCGCGTTGCCTTCGATTTCACCTCGCAACGGCCGCCTACAATCTGATCTGGATGCCTAGACTGCTGCCAGCAGCCTGCGGTACTAGGGCCAGAAACAGAAAAAGCGGCACGCGACAGCGACGTGCCGAGAAGGCCATGAAATCCGCTCTGATCAAGATCAGCGTTCCTCGGCGACGGGATCGTAACAGCCTGCTGCAACAGACTGAGGACAGGGAGAAAAAGCTCTGCCGTCCGGACCGCCACGACGTCAACGGTCCACTTGCATCGCCCATGTAACTTCATGGTTTAGATGCTATCGTAGCGAAAAGTTTTTCGTGGCCATCGGTCGGCTCGGTCGTTGCGAAAAGCCCCGTTACACGATAGGCAAAGGTTATGGCAACGTTTGCACGATTGATGGTCGCTGTTTTGGTGTCGATAGCCCTCTTGGGGCACGGCCACGCGCAGACTATGGTCGCGCACGTCCACGGCGCTGACTTTCGGTCGGGGATGGAAGCGGGTTCGGTTGCCGGTTGGTCGCAGCATGATCACGAGCATGTTCATGGTGTCCACTCGAAAGAGATACGCGAAAAATTGGCCGATGCCGCGACCGCATGTGGCGGATCGGATTGCAATCCTGCCGACCACTCGAACGGCGAAGACATGCATGTCCATGTTTCTTGCTGCGGCTTCTTTGCGGCTATTCCGCCTGCAAACATTCCATTGAAATTACCGACGTTGGGCATGCTTGACGAACCAGCGCTGTCGTCTGCTGTGCGGCCTGGATCAATGCTTTATCCGCTGTTACGTCCCCCCCGCTTCGACGCCTGAGAGACGGCGGGAGCTCCTTAACATGGCCAGCTCCGACTATTGCTCGTCTTCGGCCAGATTCTTGCGGCATCCAGTGTCGACGTGCAGGCCTACAGCTTTGCACGTCGACGGTGATCCAATGTGCGCGACCATCCAGTCGACCGAGCCAACGTTTTTTCAAGCGGATTGGCGAGATACATGGTTCGTACCTTCACGACCTACGCAATTATGGTGCTGCTCGCCGGGGCGGCCTGGGCCGGCCCTGGCCATGACGGCGGCCACGATCACGATGTCGGCGCGACGACTGCGTCCGCCGCAACTTCCCGTCTCGAGAGCGTCGGTTCTGATATGGAACTGATTGCCACGGCCGACGGGCATCAACTCATTCTTTACCTGGATCGCACAGCCACGAACGAACCGATTGATGGGGCGTCGATCGAGGTTTCTGGCGAAGGCATCCAAACAATCCAAGCGACGCGGAGGTCGCCGGGTACTTACGAACTGGAAGCCGAATGGGTCGACAAGCCTGGGACGTATGCTCTGGTCTTTGCGGTCACGGCCGGCAACGACGCCGATCTCCTCAACGGCACGTGGGCGGTCGCACCGCCCACCACCAACACTTCGTCTCAGCCAGTTGCTCTGATTGAAATAATAAAGCGTAGCGACGTCCTCGGGATGATCCTCGGCGGCCTGACGCTTGGTTTCATTCTGGCCTTCGCCGTTCGCAGACGACGTCCTGCGATGGAAGAAAATGCCCCGTCGGCGGAGCAACTTGAAGTGCCTCGCTCTCGCACACAGCCGCTGCGGACAGCGGCTGAGGTGATCGTGGTGGGGCTGATACTCAGTGCGGCGCTCACATCACGCGTCATCGCAGGGCCCGGCCACGATCATGGGGACGGCGGACACGAAGCACCTGCCGCTGCAGCGTCCGGAAAAACTCCGCGAAAACTGCCGGACGGCAGCGTCTTTGTGCCAAAGCCGACACAACGGCTGCTGCAAGTTCTGACAGCGCTCGCCGCCGAAGCGACGACGTCGCGTGTGAGCGAATTAATTGGCACAGTGGTCCCCGATCCGTCGTCATTTGGGCAGGTCCAGGCGCCGATGGATGGCCAGATAGAGGTGAGCGGGCGTGGAATTTCTTTCGCCGGACAAAAGGTCGAAGCCGGCGAAGTTCTGGCGCTGTTTGTCCCGTCAATTCCCGTTGCCGATCTCGGTACGATGCAACAACTTAGGGCCGAAGTAGAGGGCAAGCTCGTCATTGCTCAGCAGAAGCTGAATCGATTGAGCCAAATTGCCAGCGTCGTCGCAAAGGGCCAGATCGATGACACCAAAGCCGAGCTTGCCGCGCTACACGAACAAAGGCGCGTTCTCGCTCCGAAGGATACCGAGAAGTTTGCGCTGAAAGCGCCGGTTAGCGGCATCATTTCAGTCGCTAATGTGCGCGCCGGGCAGGTGGTCAATGCCCGCGATACGTTGTTTGAAATCGTCGATCCTGAAAAACTTTGGGTCGAGGCCATCGGCAGCGATACGCATAGTGAGGCTGAAATAGGTGCCGCCGAGGCCCGCGATCAGGAGGGGCATACTTTTAAGCTAGCCTATGTCGGCCGCTCGCCGACATTGCGCCAGCAGGCCCGGCCGTCCCTATTCCGTCTTGTTGAAGCCCACCCGGACTTGCCGATTGGCGCGCCGCTCAAAGTCCTTGTGCAAACCACGCGCTCCGCCCGAGGGATCGTTGTTCCTGAAGCGGCTGTTGTGCGGGGTACGAACGGTCTTCCTCAGGTGTGGGTGAAGGACAGTCCGGAGCGATTTCGGCCGGTCGAGGTGCGCACGTTGCCGCTAGACGGCGGTCGCACGCTCGTCGTTGCAGGTGTTGCGCCCGGCGACCGGGTCGTGATCGGCGCGGCTGAACTCATCAACCAAATCAGATAAGGAGGCGCGCCGATGTTTAATGCAATCGTCCGTGCCAGCCTTGCCAATCGGCTGTTCGTTTTGGTCGGCGGCCTTGCCATCATGTTCTACGGGCTGATCACTCTGCGCACGCTCCCGGTCGATGTCTTTCCCGATCTCAACCGGCCCACCGTAACGCTGATTACGGAAGCGGAAGGGTTGGCGCCCGAAGAGGTCGAACTTCTCGTCACGTTCCCGATAGAAACGGCCATGAACGGCATGCCGGGCGTGACCCGCGTCCGCTCCGTTTCGGGCGTTGGGCTTTCGATTGTTTACATCGAGTTCGATTGGTCGACGGAAATCTACCGCGCTCGCCAGCAGGTGGCTGAACGGCTCCAGCTCGTGCGCGAGCAACTGCCAAGCAACGTCTCGGCGCAGATGGGGCCGATCTCCTCGATCATGGGCGAAATCATGCTGATCGCGATGTCGAGCGAAACGGCAGATCCCATGACGTTGCGGGAAATTGCAGACTTCACTGTCAGGCCACAGCTTCTGACCGTGGCGGGTGTTTCGCAAATTATACCGATCGGTGGAGAGGTGAGGCAATACCGGGTCATCCCCGATCCGCGACGGATGGCCGGTCTCGATATCGGCTTCGATGCCATCGAGCGGTCGATCCAGAAATTTGGCTCCAACACAGGCGGTGGATTTGTCGACCTCAAGGCGCGCGAATACCTCATCCGCAATATAGCACGCACGACCAAGATCGATGACCTGAAGAGCCTCGTTGTTGCCTTTCGCGACGGCCAGTCAATTTCACTCAGTCAGGTGGCTGATGTGTCTTATGCCGCGCGGACGAAACGCGGTGACGCCGGCTTTAACAGTAAGCCTGCGGTTATCCTCGCCGTCCAAAAGCAACCCAATGCCGACACGGTCGCGATCACCAAGCACATCGAGAGCATGCTGCCCGAACTCCAGCGCGTGATGCCTGATGGCGTGCGCGTTACAGATATTCAGTTCCGTCAGGCGACTTTTATCGAAACATCCATCGCCAACGTCCAGCGCGTTCTGGTCGAAGCTCTGATTGTCGTGGCGATCGTATTGTTCGCGTTCTTGCTGAATTGGCAGACGACATTCATCTCGCTTATCGCGATCCCGCTCTCGGTACTAACCACGGTGATCGTGTTTCAGGCGATGGGCCTGTCCATTAACACCATGACACTTGGCGGACTTGCGATCGCAATCGGCGCCCTCGTCGACGACGCCGTTGTCGATGTCGAGAACATCTATCGCCGTCTTGGGCAATATCGCGCCTCCGGTGGCCGCGACCGGCGCAGCATCGATATGGTCGTGGCCGATGCCTCAATCGAGGTGCGTTCGGGCATCCTCTACGCCACCGCCATCATCGTTCTTGTTTTTCTACCGCTTTTCGCCTTGTCCGGCATCGAAGGACGCTTGTTCACGCCGTTGGGCGTTGCATTTATCGTTTCGATCCTGGCAAGCCTCGTTGTGTCGATGACGGTTACGCCGGTGCTGGCCTATTGGCTGCTGCCGCGTATGAAACTTCTGGCCGACCATGAGACGTGGCTCGTCCGCACGCTCAAGGCATGGCAGAGGCGCGGCCTTGAGTGGTGTTTTGATCGTCCGGCATTTGTCATCGGTCTACCAGCCCTGGCAGTCGTCGCCGCAGTTGCGGCAGGAACTCTGCTGCCGCGAGCCTTTCTGCCGAGCTTCAACGAGGGCACGGTGTTGGTCAGCGTCATTCTTCAGCCCGGGATTAGTCTGGTAGAATCCGACCGCATCGGGCGTCTCGCCGAACAGATCGTGGCCGACGTGCCGGAGGTTAAAACGGTCGGCCGTCGCACAGGGCGCGCTGAACTCGATGAGCATGCGGAAGGTGTTCACAATAGCGAACTCGATATCGACTTGAAAAAATCCGAACGCAGCCGCGAGTCCGTGTTGGCGGATATCCGTGAGCGGCTGTCGGTGCTTCCAGCCAGCATCGCCGTTGGCCAGCCGATTGCGCACAGGCTGGATCACATGCTCTCGGGCGTGCGCGCACAGATCGCACTTAAGATCTATGGCGACGACTACGACACGCTGCGCAGTCTTGCGGCCGATCTCGAGGCTCGGCTCAAGCGCGTTCCCGGCATTACTGATCTCCAGACCGAAAAACAGGTTCGCATCCCGCAACTGCAAGTGCGCGTCGATTACGACAAAGCCAAGCGCTATGGCCTCAATCCCAACGATATCACCCAGGCTCTGGAGACATTGTCCAATGGGCGCGTGGTCTCGCAGATTGTCGATCAGTCCAAACGCTTCGACGTGGTCCTGCGCCTCAGCGACCAGGATCGCAGCACGTCGGCGTTCGCCGAAATGCTGATCGAAAGCCCGGCTGGGCGCATTCCCCTGAAATCGGTCGCCGAAATCGTTGAGACGGATGGGCCAAACCAGATTCTTCGTGAAAACAGCCGCCGCCGCATTGCCGTGCTGGCCAACACCGATGGATCGGACCTCGCACGCATCGTCGAGGACATCCGGCGGGAGATCGCGACGGCGAAGTTCCCGCAAGGCTACTTCACGAGCCTTGAAGGACAGTTTCAGGCCCAAGAGGAAGCCTCTCAGCTCATCGCCGCACTCTCTCTCGTGTCTTTGGGCCTGATTTTTGTGGTGCTGTATTCCCGCTACCAGTCCGCGGTGCTGGCGCTCATCATCATGGGTAATGTGCCGCTAGCGCTCATCGGCAGTGTTGCCGCGCTGTGGATTGCCGGCCAATCGTTTTCGGTAGCAAGCGCCATCGGCTTTATCACGCTTGCCGGTATCGCCACCCGCAACGGCATTCTGAAAATCAGCCACTATATCAATCTTGTTTTGTTCGAGGGCGAGACCTTCGGGCGCAAGATGATTATGCGCGGCACGCTTGAACGCCTCACCCCGGTGCTGATGACGGCGCTGGCGGCAGGCATCGCGCTCGTTCCGCTGCTGATCGGTGCGGACGAACCCGGCAAGGAAATCTTGAACCCCGTCGCCGTGACGATCTTCGGTGGTTTGGTTTCCGCAACGTTGCTCGATGCGTTCCTGACGCCCGTTCTGTTCCTTTTGCTTGGCCGCAAGCCGCTCGAAAATCTTACCTCGGCGCAAGGCGACAAAGCCCATGCCGAAGCCTTCTAACCATTCAGCCCAAAACTAAGGAGACAAACATGACCAAACCATTCGGACTTCTACTCGGCGCCGCTTTGGTCCTCGCCATACCGGTCCACGCGGCCGACACGCACAGCCATGCGGGAAAACACGGGGGGAAGCTCGTCGAGAGCGGGCATCATCATGTTGAGATTGTCGCGAAGGACGGTGTCTTGGACGTTCACGTCAATGACGAGGACGGGAAGCCCGAAGACATAAAGGACGCCAAGGCAACAGCAGTCGTTTTGTCCGAAGGAAAAAAAGAAGCCATCACGCTCGCTCCCGACGCCGGCAATTTTCTCAAAGGTAGCGGCACGTTTAAAGCCCGCGCGGGCACAATCATCGTCGTCACGCTGACCATGCCGGGACACAGCCCCGAGCAGTCGCGCATCAAGCTCGACTGAACCGAACGGAACCCCACCATGGCTTCCATACCCATAAGTGTTCTGGCCGTGTGCGTCGTTTTGACGTCGCACGCGGGCCTTTCTGTTGGCGGCGCAGAATGGCGCGACCCCGTGACGATCAAGGTCCACCACGGCGCTGGCGTAGAACCGCACCCGGCCACAGATGCCGTCACCGCGTTCGTCGCAATGGCGCAGGACGCATGTTTGGAACGCGGCGCTTCGCCCGACGCCCTTCGCCTGTGGGCTGCGGACCAACATTGGAACGCGGTTGGGCTAGACGAGCTTGCCAAGCACACCACACAACATTCCATGATGGTGGGCGGGTGGACCTTCGAATCGTCCCACGGGGCAATGGCGGTCATGCAATCCGCACTGCGGCCGCCGCTGAACGGCTATGTTTGCTCAGCTACCACAAAACTGACCGCGCAAACTCAGCATGACGCCGCCAAGGCGCTCGTGGCGAAGACATTTGGCGTCGAGATCGCGGAGGAAATCGAAACTCCCGATCAGCACATTGATCGGTACTTGATTGAACGTAGCGCCAGGCCTCCCGTCGAAGCATCGCTCATCAACGACCGCCTGCGCGGCGCAATCACGCTGCGCATGATCCACGGCGCTGTTCGCCCGTTGGGAACATGAAAAGGCACAGGATCATCATGAAAAATCTACTTGCCACTTTGCTTTTGGCAGCGACCATCAGCGTCGCGTTCACCTCGCTGGCAGGGGCCCATATCTTGCCATGGCGTGACGGTGAACCCAGGATGAAGGGCTTCGGGCATTGCGCCAAAGGCTCCTGCATGAAGCGCTACGACTTTAGCAACAGCAAACCGCACCACCATCATGGCGGACGCCTCGTTGTTGGATCGAACCGGCACACATTGTGGTGTGAAACGTGAGTTTCGGCATCAGAACTCACCGATAGTGAAACGGTACGGAGAAACTGAGCGCTCCAGCTCCGCCGGGCGGCGGTGGGAAGGGACCGGCATTGCGGACCGCGCTCACGGCTGCTTGATCGAGTGCCGCGCTCCCCGACGAAGTGGCGATGCGGGCGTGGCCCAGCCCTCCAGTTCGAGTGACGGAAAACGACACGATGACCGTGCCGCGAATTCCATGTCCAGCGGGGCGACGGCTTGCAACGTGCGCGCGGACTTTGGCGGCATACGATCGGACATCGCCCAAACTTGCAGACACTCTCCCTGATGAGCCATTTCGCGCGTTTGCACCACTCACACCCACTTGTTTTGAAGACTTGGCTGCCGGTTTGGTTGGCGGCTTTGCCAACTGCTTATCAATAAGCCTTTCGCTGCGCTCTGCCATGCGTGGCAGTATCGGGCGATCGCGAGTTGGATTTGATTTCAGTTGCTCTCGATAGTCATTTGCTGCGTCATCGACGGGATCCGCTGATCCGGCGATCGTCGCGTCATCGCTGCTGAGGTTTGACGCAGGGGCGGCATTGGAAGCTGGCTCGATCTCGGTGACAGCGGCCTCATTCTCCGCTGTCGGCGGCGCGTTCTTTATCTCTTCCGGCTGAGCACGTGCCATCGCGCTGGCAGGACTTACGTTCGCATCATTGATCTGCTCACCCGCACCATCGTCGATGGCTGTGACAACGATCTCGATGCTGATCGCGTTGGTCATTTCTGCGACTGCGCCGCTCGGGGGCACTTTGGACCATGTCAGCGCTCCAATCACGAGGGCGCCATGTAGAGCGAACGATGTAAAGAGGCTCGCGTGACCGAGCCACGATTGCGATTTTTCGGGCGTGCGATCGGACATGATGTGGCGCTGCGATGTCGTCATCCGTTCATGCTGCTTGGCTGATGCATCACTCCCGGTGTGATGTCGGCTGGTGCTCGGCGAGAGTGGCGGCCCATCGTGATTGCAGGTCGTCGAACAGGGCGACCTGATCGGCAATCAGGTCACGTTTCTCGTCGCGTCGAACAAAGACCTTGAACATCGCTTCACCGCCCACGTTGAAAAACTGGATCGATCGCGACGCGCGACCCATGAACGGGCGAGACACAAATGCAATGTGCGCGCAATTGGCCGCCTTGATGTGTCCACCGATAGGGCTGTCACCATGGAGATTGAAATAGCCTCGACCGAAAGTGCCTGCTGGAATCGCTCCTTCGCACTCGAGCACGATGTCGGCCGTATGCACGATGAACAGGACTTCTCCCCAACCGGTCAGCGAAGTCATGATCGCCTCGAAGGCATTTGCAGGCAAAACCATGCGGTGATTCGCTTGCAGCGCGCGCACAACGTCGAGCGTGCTAACACCATATTCAGCGGCGATCTGTTCGAGAATGCCGTCTTGATTTTTGGCCAATCGTTCGGCCAACGGCGGGCGCCCCGCCGCTTCAGCTATCGTGCGCGTAGTCATGCCGAGACTTCCATCGCTGGTTTTACAATATCACTACTCTGCCGCCACGAGCGTATGCACGGAGCCATCCTGGCGAACTTCTTGGATGACTTCGAAGCCTTCAAATTCCGGATGGCCGAGATACAGTTTCTTGGATCCGCCGGCGCCTGCGTGAGCTTTGCGAAACGACTCCGATTTGGTCCACGCATCGAAATCACCGTAAGATCGCCACATCGTGTGCGATGAATACAGCACATGATCATCTCGCCGTGGGCCACGCAAAAGATGAAACGTCACGAAGCCCGGCTCTTTGTGCAGGTGACTTTCGCGCGAAAGCCAAACATCTTCGAAGGCTTTTTCGCTGCCGATTTCAACTTTAAAGCGGTTCATGGCTATAAACATAAAGTTCTCCTTTGCTTCTCGAAAATGAAAGCAACGGACTGGCGGCTGGGGTGAGAACCAGCCCGTTGCTGCTCGCGCTTGGCAAAATTGATAAGGCAGAAGCCTTAGTTTGCGCCAAGCCGCATCGTAAGCCCGATCCGTGCATTAAGGCCGGGGCTCGCCAAGCTGTCACGGTATTGAACGTAGTGTTCGTCAAGCAGGTTGCTGACATTGAAGTTGATGACGGTGTTTTCAGTTGCGTCATATTCGGCGAATAAATCAACGAGCGTGAACGCTTCGCCAATCGGAACGCTCGCCGGCACACGTGTTTGGTCGTCAACGAACCGCGCCCGCGCACCAGCGACAAGTTTTTCATTTAAGAAGCGCATGCCGAAAGTGACTGTAACCTGATCAGCAGGAACGGATAACAATCCAACACCGGTGGCATCATCCTCGCCGCGCACACGACTGGCTCCGACTGACGCAAACCACTTTTGCGCGTCGTAGGTCGCCTCGAACTCCACTCCCTCAAGCGTAACGTTGGCGATGTTTTGGTATTGGAAGGCGAAACCGAATGGCGGAGCGCCATCGAAAACGGACACGCCGTCGATAAAGTCTTCGACCTTGTTTTGAAACGCGACAGCTTTTGCTCGGAACGCATCGCCTGTTGTGATGATACCATTGTACTTGAGATTGATGCCGCCCTCAAAATTGTGCGCCACTTCTGGCTGGAGGTTTGGGTTTGGTCTCAGCGGAAATGGGGCCGGCGGTGGGTGAATTCCATCGACCAACGTCTCAGTGACCGCCGGGGCGCGGAAACCTTCGGCATACGTTGCAAAAACTGTAAACCCGGCGAGCGGCGTGACACCGAGCGTCACCTTTGGCGACACGCGACTCCCTTGAAGTTCGGTGGTCCCACCTTCGAGCATATAATCATCATATCGAACTGCCGTGATCAGATCGACGGTGTCGAAAAAGGTCAACTGGCTTTGGACGAAAGTGCCGAATACGGTTCGCTCGCCGCTCGGGGTGAACTCGTCACCATTTCCAATCGGGTCGGATGTCGCAACCCGGTCGCGGAAAATATCGCCGCCATAGGTCAGCGCCGATTTGATATCAGCCAATTCGAAGCGAGACGTGTTGAAGACGTCAATACCCTCGGTGATAATCCCGAACGAGCGTTGCGACCCGACCGGTTCGAAACGGCTGCCGTCTAGGCGCCGCTGCGCAAGGTCCGTCTCGTTACGGTAGATTTTTGCGCTGAAATCGACCGATGATAGATCCGGCCGAGCAAACGTGTACCCGAGCGCGTATTGATCATTCTGGACGTCCGTTGCGCGCTGCACGGTGTCGAGTTGGTCGATAAAATCCGACTGATAGTCAACGATTGATCCAGTGATCTGATGTCCTTCGGCAGGTCGCCACCGCGCCTTCACGAGATTGGCTTGATTTTCTTCACCCGTATTCAAAACGACGTTTCCATCGCCGTCGACATAGTCGTTGGACTCGCGATAGTTGGCCTGACCGACAATATCAAAATTACCAGCACGGACGGCGGCGGTTCCGCTGGCCAAACGGCCGTCGCCATTCGTGCCGTAACTCGTGCGAGATCGCACTGCCGCGTATTCTCCTTCACGCAAAACGTCCTCCGCATCCAATAATTCGAACGCGACCACACCACCGATCGCTCCCGAGCCATAGACGACGGACGTTGGTCCTCGCGTGACATCGACCCGCTTGATCATCTCCGGTTCAAGATAGAAGACCCCGTTCGCATTGTGGCCGCTGCGCTGGAAGTTTTGCCGTGCGCCTTCGACGAGAACATTGACGCGGCCAAAATCTTGCAAGCCGCGAATATTAATCGCCTGCGCCGTGTCACGATTGTTTTCCTGTGTCACGACACCCGGAATGGTATCGAGAAAATCACCGACACGGTCAGCTTGGAATTGTTGATCAATGTGTTGCTTACCGACGCTGCTCGATCCGCCAAGCGTCTCAATCGCTGTTTCTGCTACCTTTGAAAATGACACGACAATGCCGTCGAGCGGTATTTCATCGGCCTGCACAAGCACAGAATTCGATGCGATCATCATGCTTAGCCCTGCCGCGCTGAGAGCCCGCCTCTTCAAAGTCATATGCCACCCCGTCGCCATGGACCAAAAATTGAATGACTTGGCTGGCTGGCTCGAGATGCGATGCAATCTCAATGGCGGGCTGGCTACGTTGCGCTCTTTCCGATCCTTGCTAGGAACGCTTTCGCTCGATCGGACTCGAGGCGTACTATTCTATACTTTTGGTGTCAATAATAATTGTTATCGTTCCGCCGTTCGCTACTGCACATCATCACCCATCGAAAGCGGCTGACCAATGGTCGAAAAATTGCCTTCGCTATCGATCACATGGCATTCGCGCATACCCCAAGGTTTGCCATTTGGGGGCGCCCGCTTTGAAGCATGCGACGTTTCAAATGCCGTGTACCAACGCTCGACGTTTGCAACGCGCAGATATGAAGTCACGCTTTGTGGAGTAGGGGTAAGTGCAACATGCGATATATGCAGTCCGATGCCGTCGCGCTGGAGGATTGCATAATTGATCGCAGATCGGAAAATTGTGAAACCAACGGCTGCATCAGTATCTGTCGCGCGCGTCAAATCTGTCGAGATCAAAATCGGGATGGCCAACGGTACAGCGATGCGGTTGCGATCGAAAGGTTCGGATATGGTCGTCATTCAGCCGCCTCGTCTTTCGTTTCGATGGCGGTCGAAAACTTTGGCATGACAAATGGCTTCCCGGAATGGCCGTCGCGGTGGACCGCGATCTCGCATCCGAACACCTCCGATAGGATTGTCTCGTTCAGTAAGTTTTGCGATAAGCCCCGCGAATGAATGCGGCCGCCCGTCATCAAAACCAACTCGTCGGCAATGCCAGCCGCGAGATTAAGATCGTGCAGCACGGTCATCACGGCTACACCCGACGCTGCAATGCGCCGTATCTCGGCGAAGGCGCGCTGCTGATGTCCAAGATCCTGACTTGATGTCGGTTCGTCGAGCAGAAGTGCCTGCGGTTCGACTGTAAATCGCGCTGCGGCTTCAAGTTGCACGATCGCGCGTGCAAGGTGGACCCGCTGTCGCTCCCCACCTGACAAAACGCAGTAATTTGCCTGCGCGAACGGTGCCAGCCCGAGCCGATCGAGCGCATTCTGAGCAAGGTCAATGGCTTTATGATCGGCAATCGAAAAGCCCGGAATTGAGATGCCGAGCAGCACGACCTCTAAAGCTGTAAATGAGAACGCAAGTGCGGTCGATTGCGAAACCACGGCCCGGCGACACGCAAGCCATTGCGGTGTCGTATCGGCAAGATTGATCCCGTTCAACGTCACGCTCCCTGCATGGGCTCGGAGTTCACCTGCAAGAATGCGGAGTAGGGTCGATTTACCTGCCCCATTCGGTCCGGCAATTGCCGTGATCTGTCCTGGCACGATGCTGAGCGACACTGCATCGAGCAATGTGCGCATCCCGGCGTGAAAGGTAATGCGCTCCGCAACCAGCATCGCCTACTCCCCGATTCCGCCGCCGCGCCGCATAATCAAATGCAAGAAGAGTGGGCCGCCAACGACAGCCATCACCAAACCCAACGGTAGCTCCGCTGGTTTGAAAATCATGCGTGCCGCGATATCAGCCGAGACGACAAGAATTGCGCCGAGCAGCGCGCTCGCTGGCAAGACAATTCGATTGTCCGGCCCGGCCATGAGCCGCACGACGTGTGGCGCCACCAGACCGACAAACCCGACAATACCAGCGGCTGCAACGGCGGCTCCTACCGCGGCAGCAGACAGTGCGATCGCCCACCGTTTTGTCGCTTCAATGTCGATCCCGAGATGGAAGGCCTCCCGCTCACCAAGCAGCAGTCCATTCAAGGCGTTGACGAGGCGCGGCGATATCAACACGATCGCGACTGCAAAGGGCACGACGGCAGCGACCTTAATCCAACTTGCACCTGATAGTGAGCCCATCGACCACAGCGTGAGGTCACGCAATTCGCGATCATCGCTGGCGTAGGCGATAAAGCCGCTCGCCGCGCCGGCGATGGCGCCTATAGCAATTCCGGCAAGCAGCAGCGTTGCAACGCCGAGATGACCGTCGCGGGACGCCACGGCAACCAGCAGCCATGTCGTTCCCAATCCGCCGAAAAATGCTGCAAACGGCAGAGCGTACGCGCCAAGGGCAAACGCAAACGGTGATAGAAGTGAATTCGATAGCGCAATTGTTGCAATTGCTGCCAGGGCCGCTCCCGCCGAGACACCGATCAAGCCGGGATCGGCAAGCGGATTGCGAAACAGGCCCTGCATCGTCGCACCAGCGACCGCAAGCGCGGCTCCAACGAACGCACCAAGCAACGTTCGCGCCAAGCGAATATCAAGAAGTACAAGCCGATCTCTCTGGGCTTCGAGATCGTCGGACCAACCAAGCATTGCACCGATTGCCCGTGGAAGAGACATCAACGAAATGCCGGTCGGGCCAATTGATAAACTCAAGACCGTCGTGACAAGCATTGTTGCACTTAAGATCGCGAGAATTTTCGTTGGCGCCAACCGCGACGTCTGGAAGACGGCTCTTTTGGGATATTCAACGATGCTCATGGCTCGCGTCGCGCCGGGGGTGCAGCCGTGTCCGGATACAATGCCGATCTGAGATCGCGCACTGCTGCGGGTGTCCGCGGGCCGAAGCCAAGTAGAAACAGACCGTCCATTTCGATAACCGATCGCGACCGATTTGCAGGCGATGATTGCAGTCCTGTTAGTGAGGCGACGGCTTCCAGTGTTTTTGTCGACCCTTCCCCCGTGCGCCGCATGACGATGACGGCATCGGGTGCGAATTCGGCCAGTTGTTCGTCCGATACGGGCTGAAATCCGTTCAAGCCCACTGCGGCGTTGCCTGCACCGGCAAGAGCCAGCATCGCATCAGCGCTGCTATTGGCGCCGCCGATGATCGCCCGTCCGTTTTGGACCGAAAGAATGACGATCGCTCGTTTCTTCGCCGTCAGTATTTTGCTTTCTTTCGCTAATATTTCGAACTCCGCCTCAACGCTGGCAGCAAGCGCATCAGCCCGGCTCGATTGCGCTAAGGCTGCGCCAATAACCCGAATTTTGTTCGATACACCTGCCGCAGTAGGATCGTCGGGCACCTCGACGTAGGGAATGGACGATGCCTTGAGGGCTTTGACGACGTCGGGCGGACCAGCACCAAGCGACGCGATGATCGCAGTGGGGTTGACGGATAGCACCCCTTCCGTCGCCAAGGCGCGCATGTAGCCGACATTCGCTTTCGTCTTCAGCGCACTCTCTGGATATTTTGACGTTGAATCGACCGCGACAATCCTATCGGAATACCCAAGAGCATCGAGAATCTCCGTAACATCTCCACCAATCGACAAAAGGCGCGATTGAGACGCCGCTGGAATGATCGGCGATTGCGCAACCGAATCGGCGAATGCTGGCGCCGCAGACAATGTTGCTGCAACCACGACTGACCGGACCATTGCCAACACGCCAAATGTCATTTGTCTTCGAGCCCTACTTTGTGAGGATCAACTTTCCCAAAGCCGTAATACGGAGCCGGTAAAGCTGGCCGCCGTGGTCGAGCACGAGTTCTCGCGAACCGCGCATTAGCTCAAGAACATTGACGCGCGGTTCGGCCGCTTTCGCTCCGTTGTTGTTTCGATCCAGCGGCAGCACGTACGCGGGACTGGCAAGCGTTTGCATGTCCTCGTCTGCATCATTACCACCGCTGCAAATCGTGTCAGCCAAGGCCGTACCCGCCTCTGATTGCAGACGTATCGCGGCTCGCGGCGTCTTCGATCTCACAATCGCACAGCAGTCTGTCGAGCAGGACGTCGTGCTCGCACGGTGACCCACATGTCAGCCCGGAAGACGACGCAAACAGTGCGGCAGCCAGGGCGTTTTCAACGGCTGTAGCCCGAGCACGGGCTTTATCGAACGAAACTGCATCGTTGTTGTCATCAGTTTTATGGTGCTGACGCGAGATCGACAGTGCGGACTGTGATGTGAGCATTAATGAAGGACCTTGCGCTCCAACTGAGCGTGCGACGCTGCCATGTTCTCGTTTCCGGAAACTTCCGACTGTAGCGCTTCTTGGAGCCGCGCAAGCGCGTTTGCCGCAGTCAGAATCTTTTTGCGTTCGTGACATTTTGCCAGCAGTTCGGAGACGATGAGCAAGGCCTCTGTTTCGCGTAAGCGCGCGGCTTTGATGACAGTTTGGACGGCGAGTTCGTCTTCGCAAACGCGACAGCAGCCGGCACTGAGAATTCTAAAGCATCCCTGGCGCTCGATTCGCAGCGCGCGAACCAAGACGGTCACGCGCGCCACGAGGTCGGCCCCCCTGAGGAGTCCAAACGATGCCTCGGCATGGTCGTGGGCCCGGTGCCAGAACGCGGCGTCGCCGCTGCCATACGACATGCACACGAAGCGGAACACATCGAGCGTGATGTTCTCAATTGCCGTAAAGCCAAAGCCACTGCGCAATGGCAATCCAGCGGCAGCCGCCGCGCATTCCGCCTCATCGTTCGGATCATCGCGTGAGGTTTGCGGTTGGTCGATCGGTTCGTAACTGCCGAACTTTGGTCGCGACATGGCAACTCACTCTAATGGCAATGATTGAACGCTAATGCGCAACACAGCGCTCGATTGTCGACACTCATCGCTGGTCGTTGATCGGGGATAAGCTAGCAAACGGTTCGTCAGGAAGCGTCGTTTGCAAAGCATCCGTCATCACGGACTGCATCCATAAAACCAATACCACCGCGCCGAAAATGACCATGGTGATGGCTTTGAGCGCACCATCAGCACGACGAAGGTGCTCTAGCGCAATATCGTCTTTCAACAGCGTTTCCTCCAATACGCGGGGTTCAAGGCCCAGCAATCGGTCTCCATCTGTCGGTAAAAAACAATTCTTTACCGCAAATGTCAAGTTTAGATTTGATGATTTTTCATTTGAGAACGGGTCTAAATCAGATCGGCAATTGTGGAATTTTTTGTTGGCACTTCATGTGCTCGGACACCTGAAGCGTCGCCTTCGCGGCAGCATTGTCATCACCATTTAAAAACGCTGCAAGCTTGTCCGAGACCGAATGCTTAAAACCTACCCTGGACGTTCGCACGGGCTGTTTGCAACTCACCCCGATGCGGTCAATCCAGATCTCTTTGCATTCGTCGTCGATTAAATCGGTACCGTTAGATAAGAAATTCGCGACGCAAACATGGAGAGCAATGTTGCCCACACTGTATGTTGCCGTAGGTGCGTGTTCGCTGGCGCAGCACATCGCTTTGGAATGGATCGGCAAACCTTACGACGCAGCCAGAGTCGCGCTTGGCTCCAAAGAGCTTCTGGCGATCAATCCCGCTGGCGCTGTGCCCACTCCTGGTGAGGACGATGGCTGGGTGCTTAAGCAGGCGGGCGCGATCTTC
Organism: Hyphomicrobium sp.; assembly: GCA_021732485.1. Taxonomy (GTDB): domain Bacteria; phylum Pseudomonadota; class Alphaproteobacteria; order Rhizobiales; family Hyphomicrobiaceae; genus Hyphomicrobium_B. Next base: position 48,845 of record JAKFUV010000001.1, on the reverse strand, counting down.
GACTATCTCGCGTCAAAGCAGCCCGAGGCTGGGCTGGTGGGTAGCGATAGCCGTCGCGCCAAGGCCGAAGCGCAAAGCGAAGCGGCGCGACGGGCGGAGGTCGACGCAGAGCATAAGCAGGCCGCAAAGCAATTCGATATTCTGAACCGCCATCTCGAACGGCGCGAGTACATCCTTGATGGAAGGCGCTCTGTCATCGACGCGTATTCGTTCTCGATGATCCGATGGGCGAAAAAGCTGCTGCCGGGTGGCCTGCAAGAATTCCGAAATGTGCGGGCGCTACATGACCGGTTGGCTGCCGATACGGCGGTGCAAAGCGTCCTTACACGCGTGACGGCTGGCTAACCTCAAATGGCATCATGGTCATGACAAGCGGCTTACATCACTTTACAGGCATCACGGCCAACGTTCAGGCCAATGTCGATTTCTATGTCGGTTTTCTTGGTCTCAGGCTCGTGAAGCGAACGGGAGGCTTCGCCGACGCCGAGCAGTTGCACCTCATCTATGGAGATTGGCTTGGCAGCCCCGGCTCGTTGCTGACCTTCCTCGTCTGGGAAGCCGCCGGTCGTGGCCGCACCGGCATCGGTCAGGTCTCGGAAGTGGCGCTTGCCGTGCCTCCAGCTTCGCTGGGCGACTGGCTGACCAGAGCGGTCGCCGCCAACATCTCGCTTGAAGGACCTTTTCGCGAGTTCGAAGAATCGGTCCTCCGCTTGAAAGACCCGGACGGATTGATCGTGAAGCTGGTCGGCGTCGAATTGCCAACGCCCGCGCCGCTTGCGGCCGCGCCTACTCGCCTGCGGGGCGTCACGCTTCTGACCGACAAGGCGATCGAGACCGCTCGCTTCGTCGCACGGTTTGGTTACAGGCACGGCGCGGACGTCGGTCATACGCAGCGTATGGTTTCCGATACCGATATCGTAGACGTCCGAGAGGTATCGGGTTTCGTGCCAACCGTGCCCGGCGCCGGCGTGCCCGACCATGTGGCCTTTCGGGCGCGCGACGCCGATGATGTCCGATCCATGCGCCTGTCGCTGAAGGACCACGGGCCGACCGAAGTTCACGACCGCAAGTATTTCCTTTCGCTCTACGTTCGCGAACCTGCCGGCATTCTTCTCGAGTATGCCACCGACGGTCCTGGCATGACTGTTGATGAAGCGCCCGTTGAACTTGGCCGAAAGCTTTTCATACCGCCGCGCGACGCTGACAATGCCGAAGCTTTGAAAGCGATGCTGCCGCAATTCGCTCTGCCGGGCGAAGAAAGGTTTCCAGTTCGCGACCTTCCGTTCGTTCATCGTTTCAACCGACCAGACAACGCGGATGACACAACCTTAGTGCTGCTCCACGGCACCGGCGGCAACGAGGCCGATCTGATGCCGATTGCTCGTCGCATAGCTCCGCAATCGACGCTCCTCGGCGTCCGGGGGCGGGCGACCGAGGAAGGAACCAATCGCTGGTTCCGCCGTGTCGATCCAATGACGTTCGATCAGCAGGATATCCGGAACGAGGCCGAAGCGTTCTCGGCGTTTGTTGAAGGTGCCTTAACCGGCTACGGGCTCGACCCTGAAAAACTCATCTTTCTCGGCTATTCCAACGGCGCGAACATGCTGGCGGCGTTCATCCAACTTCATCCCGGTGTCGTGCGGCGCGCGGTTTTGATGCGCGGCACGCAGGTACTGGAGAATCCCCCGACTGTGGACCTGTCCGGAACGCATGTGTTGATGCTCGACGGACGCGATGATCGCTTTGCCCGTCATGCTCCAGCACTCGCTGATGCTCTTGTGGCGAACGGTCTGCATGTCGATGTCCGCAAGATCGCAGCCGATCATGAACTGGCGGCTGCGGATATCACCGAGGCGGCTGAATGGATTCAGCGAAATCTCACGGCGACCTAACCGCTGCAGCATCGGCCGATCGTGATGACCAAGTTCGCGCCGACAGCGGAGCGGCAGCGCGACGGGGCGCGGGTCGAAACCGCCGTTGCGCTGACCGAAGTCGTCCGTCAGCATGCTGCCGCAAGCTCTCCTTCACTCACCGCCGCCACGAACAGGGCCTTCGCTTCAAGCCGGTTCACGGCGCCGGCGCCACCTCGCCCAGACCGAACAGGCGCGATGTCGGGCGTCGGAGAAATGTTGCGGCCGACTTAAGCACAACATCGCGCATTTTGGTTCCGTTGCCTTCGACCGCAAGGCGCGCAATGGTGCCGTATCATCGAATTATATGGCTCATAGCGCAATTATGAACTCGGAACCGGACAGCAGGTTGGTTACGACATCGCTACCGACTGACGCGCAGCTGCGGGTAATTTTCACCGTTGTCGTCGTCCTCGTCGTTGCGCTTACGGTGTCCGCACCCTACGCCCGCCTAGAGACGCAGGGGACCGAGATATTCGTTCCTGCTTACGCGGCGGCCGTCTTAATGATCGAGTTGGTGACGGCGGCTATCCTTCTCGCAACCTTTCGGGTGCGCGGATCAATACCGCTCCTCGTTCTTGCCTCCGGATACGTACTCTCAGGAGTGCTTTCGATTCCGTGGGCATTGCACTTCCCTGGCGTATTCCAGAACGTCGGGCTCGAAGAGAACCTTCAAGCGACGGCATGGATCGCAGCGATTCGGCGCATCACTTTTGCTTCTGCGATTGTCGGCTACGCTGCAATCAATCCGAGCCGAACGGTACGACTGCCGGAGCAATGGATACTCGCCACAATAACCGCCATCGGTTTATTCGTAGCATTGGCGCTGTGGGTCATTCTGGCCAACGGGGAAGACCTGCCGCCGTTCATGGCGGATGCGAGAACCACGACGTCGATATGGGGGTACATCCCGGCTCTCTCGTTGGCTCTATATGCCATAGCGTTTGCTACTCTGCTGACAAGACGCGGTTCAACACTCGATGTCTGGATGTGCGTCGTACTCTTCTCTCTCTGCGTTGAAATCCTGATGATCTCCTATTTGGGCGGAGGCATCAGGCTGAGCGTCGGCTGGTGGTGCGGACGCGTTTTCGGCCTTGTCGGAGCGGGAACGGTTCTGTTCGTCCTGCTGTCCGAAACGACCGGCAATTACGTCCGTCTCGCGCGAGCCACCGCGAACGAAAGGCGCGCAAGGCTGAACAGATTGACTGCCATGGAGGTGTTGTCTGCATCCTTCGCACATGAGATCAACCAGCCGCTGTCCAGCATCGTGAACAATGCCAACGCCGGTTTGCGTTGGCTGTCGCGCGATGATCCGCGGATGGACAAGGCGATAGAAGCACTCAAAATGATCGCCGACGAGGGACATCGCGCCGATAAGGTCGTTTCGGGGATCAGGCAAATCTTCGTCAAACGGGCACAAGAACGGGTCAGTGTGGACTTGAGGCAGGTCATCGATGATGTGATTGCTCGGGGCACACTGGAGCGCCTCCTCTCGGGTGTGGATGTTGTGAAACAGTTTCCGCCCGACGCCATGTTGGTGGAGTGTAACGCGGTTCAAATGGGCCAGGCTGTTTCCAACATTCTCGACAATGCCTGCGATGCGATGAAGGATGGAGGTGGACGGATACGGAGGCTCACGTTGCGGTTTGTGGATCCCGAGCCTGGCGAAGTCGAAGTTTCAATTGCCGACACAGGTCCAGGGATTTCCCCGGACATCGTTGATCGGGTATTTCTTCCGTTTGTGTCCGGCAAACGTGAAGGGATGGGTATGGGTCTGATGTTTTGCCAGTCGGTCATCGAAGCGCACGGCGGACGAATTTGGATCGCTTCGAACGGGCCATCTGGGCTGGAGCTGCGCTTCACGCTTCCCGTGGACACGGCTCGCGTTGGAGACGTAGAGTCATGAGCAACGATCCGATCGTCTACGTGCTCGACGACGATCGTGCTGTCCGTGCGTCTCTAGAGACTCTGATCGAGTCAGCTGGTTACGCGGTACAGACGTTCTCCTCCGAAGACGAATATCTGGCGCGAGAGCGCGTCGACGCTCCGAGCTGTCTCGTGCTTGATGTCCGTCTCAAAGGAAGAAGCGGGCTCGAAATTCACCGGGAACTCGTGCGTGAGGGAGATACGCAGCCGATCATCTTTATCACAGGACATGGCGATATTCAGATGTCGGTCGCTGCGATGAAGGCTGGTGCTGTCGAGTTTCTCACCAAGCCATTCCGGGATCAGGACCTACTTGACGCGGTGTGCTCCGCCATTTCACGGGATGAACGGCAACGGGAAGAGGCGCGCCTGCTCGCGGCGGTCGTTCGCCGCTACAACACCCTTTCGCCGCGAGAACGGGAAGTCTTGCAGCTTCTGGCGTCGGGCCTGATCAGCAAACAGGTCGCAGAACAACTTGGGCTTAGCCAGGTCACGGTCAAGATGCATCGCGCTCAGATCATGCAGAAGCTGGAAGCCGGGAATCTGGCCAACTTGATCAGGATTTGGGAGCGCCTCAAGGACCTTCCCTCGATTAACTGATCAATCAGGATGCCGGGTTCCCGACGCCGGGCTTGCCGCGCAACCGCGTCCGGCCCAAGGGCTAGGTCGACCTACCTCCAAGCACGATTGCACCCATCCGGCCCAACCCCCTAGTTTCGCGCATGTCAACGCACAGGCCGCAGCAAATCGGCCCGCTCGAACGAGCATTGGTGCAGCGGCGGGAGGTGCGGTCTTGAAGCTTTATGTCGTCTCGCTCGGAGCAGGTGTTCTTGTCGGCGTCGTCTATAGCCTGCTCGACGTGCGCTCGCCTGCGCCGCCCGTGGTGGCGCTGATTGGACTACTCGGGATACTGATCGGCGAACAGCTTCTTCCTGTCGCCAAGCATGTCCTCAGCGGGCATGGGTTTTTTGCCGCGATCGATCACGCCAACTGCCGCCGACACGTTATGGGCGCGCTTCCATCTAATTCGAAAGACCGCGCGAGCTCTGTCGAAAGCGGCGACCGCGCATGATGTCGATCACAATTCATTTGCAACCGCGTGCCTTAGTAAGCTGAGCCAGAAAACAAGGAGCTACACATGTCGTATCTCGCTGAAGTTCTCACGCCGCAGAATAGCCAGCTGATTTTTATCGATCAGCAGCCGCAAATGGCATTTGGCGTTCAGTCGATGGACCGGCAGGTTCTCAAGAACAATGTCGTGGGGCTCGCAAAAGCCGGGAAGGCGTTCGACATTCCGACGATCATTACGACGGTCGAGACCGAATCCTTTTCCGGCCACACCTACCCCGAACTTCTTGCCGTATTTCCCAAAGCGCCGATCCTCGAGCGGACGTCGATGAACTCATGGGATGATCAGAAGGTGCGCGATGCACTTTCGAAAAACAGACGCAAGAAGATCGTTGTATCCGGTCTGTGGACCGAGGTCTGCAATACGACCTTCGCACTCTCGGCCATGCATGATGCCGACTATGAGATCTACATGGTGGCCGATGCGTCCGGCGGCACGACGCTCGATGCGCACAACTACGCCATGCAACGCATGATCCAGGCGGGAGTCGTTCCGGTCACCTGGCAGCAGGTTCTCCTCGAATGGCAGCGCGATTGGGCGCGTCGCGATACTTACGACGCTGTAACCAGCATCGCGAAGGAGCACTCCGGCGCCTACGGCATGGGCATCGATTACGCCTACACCATGGTTCACAAAGCGCCCGAGCGGATCGCGCATGGCCCTCGACTTGATCCCGTCGCGGCGGGCTGACCTCATCTCACACGATGTTGGCGGCTGACGTTCCGCCCATATTCCTTGGAGACCAAATCAATGCGGCGGCGAACGTTCATACGCGGGCTGGCATCTGTGGGAGCAGTGGCTCCACTCGGATCTACCATGGCATGGGGACAAGCGATGACCGGTGACCCGGATCTTATTCTGCGCAATGGCCGCATTTCCACGTTGGATGCCAAGACGCCCGAGGCCGAAGCGATTGCGATCAAGAACGGTGTAGTTCAGTCGATCGGCCCGACAGCCGAGGTCATGAAGGCCGCTGGGTCGACGACCAAGATCATCGATCTCGGCGGACGTCGCGTCATTCCAGGACTGAACGACAGTCATACGCATCTCATCCGAGGCGGACTGAACTACAATATGGAACTTCGCTGGGAGGGTGTGCCGTCAGTCGTCGATGCGTTGCGGCGTCTCAAGGAGCAAGCTGAGCGGACACCCGCGCCGCAATGGGTTCGCGTGGTCGGCGGCTGGTCGGAGTTCCAATTCGCGGAACGCCGTCTGCCGACGCTGGACGAAATCAATCGTGCCGCCCCCGACACTCCGGTGTTCATCCTGCATCTCTACGGGCAAGCGCTTCTCAACAAGGCTGCGCTCAACGTATTGGGGTTCAACCGGGCGACGCCCAATCCTCCGGGCGGCATCATCGAGCACGATTCCAATGGCGAACCTACGGGCTTGCTGGTGGCCAAGCCGTCTGCGCTCATTCTCTATTCGACGCTTGCCCGCGGTCCCACGCTGCCGCTCGAAGACCAGATCAACTCCACCCAGCACTTCATGCGCGAAATGAATCGCCTCGGCATCACGTCGGTGATCGATGCCGGCGGTGGCGGCCAGAACTATCCCGACGATTACAACGTCATTCAGCGGCTTCACGACGCCGGTCAAATGACGGTACGGGTCGCCTACAATCTCTTCGCGCAAAAGGCCGGTAGTGAATTGGCGGACTACGAGCGATGGCTCGCCTTGACAAAGCCGGGCGCCGGCAGCCCGATGCTGCGTATGAATGGTGCCGGTGAAAACCTCACTTGGTCGGCCGCGGATTTTGAGAACTTTTTGGAGCCGCGTCCCGATCTCCAGCCGACCATGGAAGCCGACCTTGAACCCATCGTCGAACTTCTGGCGACGAACAAATGGCCATTCCGAATTCACGCGACATATAACGAGTCCATTGACCGCTTCCTTGGTGTCTTCGAGCGCGTCAATGGCCGTCAGCCTTTCGAAACGCGCTTCATCATTGATCACGCCGAGACCATCTCGGATCGCAACATTGACCGCATCAAGGCGCTCGGAGGCGGCATCGCGATCCAGCATCGCATGGCGTTTCAGGGCGAATACTTCGTCCATCTTTATGGTCGCGAAGCCGCCGCCACGACGCCGCCGGTCAAAAAGATGTTGGCCGCTGGGCTGCCCGTAGGTGGCGGGACAGATGCGACCCGCGTCGCCTCGTACGATCCTTGGGTTGCGCTCACCTGGCTGACCACAGGCCAGACGGTCGGCGGGTTGTCACTGTATAACGAAGACAATGTACTCGATCGTGAAGCGGCCCTCAGGGTGTGGACCGAGGGCTCGGCTTGGTTCTCCGGTGAGCAGGACGTCAAAGGAACGCTGTCGCCGGGCAAATATGCGGACCTCGCGGTTCTCTCATCGGACTACATGGCCGTGCCCCCTGTCGAAATTCGCCGCATCCATTCAGTGCTGACTGTCGTCGGCGGCGAGGTCGTCTATGGTGAGGGCGATTTCGAAAGTTTGGCACCGCCATTGCCGCCGGCATCACCCAGTTGGAGTCCGGTGGGCGCTTTTAAAAGCCCTGCACAGAGGGCGGACGTAGCATCGGGAACGCGTGCCGCGCGCGCATGTCACGACGGTTGCTCGAGCGGGTGCGGTGTTCATGGCCATGACCACGGCATCGCCTGGAACAGCCCCATTCCTGTTAGCGAAAAGCAAGCCTTCTGGGGCGCGCTCGGCTGCTCGTGCTTCATTGGGTGAGACGATGACCCTGGCGAGACGAGCGAAAATGTTGGTCTTGGTTGTGTTGCTCGTTCCTGGGCAAGCCGAGAGTCAAACGTTGCTGGAGTTTACGTTTCCAGGTCGTGTCGAGCCGCGGCAGCGGGTTCAGGTCGCAAACCAGATCAACGGAGTCGTCAAGATGATTCATGTTGAGGCTGGTCAGCGAGTCACCCAAGGCGATCTGATGTATTCGCTTGATGACGCCAGCTACCGCATCGACGTTGCGTCGGCGGAAGCGGCCGTTGCTGAGGCTCGCGCACGTCTTGCGCTTGCGGAGGACGTATCTGGGCGTCAGGCACAATTACAGCAGCGTGGAGTTGGCGCTGCTGCATCTGCCGCACAAAGTGTTCTGGAGGTGAACATTGCCAGGGCCGGCGTTGCCAAGGCCGACGCTCAATTGCAATCGGCGCGTTTGGCCCTTGAGCGGACGCAGATTTATGCGCCGATATCGGGCATGGCTCAACGACCCAAGGTGGCGCCTGGCGCGTTCGTTGAGGCGGAAGGCGGCACCGTGATCGGTGAAATCGTTCAAACCGACCCGGTGTTGGTTACCTACCGCGTCAGCTACGCAGATCGTCAGAAAGCGCTCATTTCGTCGGGCCAAGCATCGGTTGCGGAGCTCTACAAGTCGGTCAAGCTCAGTCTCGAATTGCCGTCGGGCGCAATCTATCCCGAAACAGGTCGCGCGCTGTTTGAAAGTTCAGAAATCGACGGCGCGACCGGAATGCTGACCGTGTGGGGCGAGTTCCCAAATCCTTTAGGAACACTGATTCCCGGATTGGATGTGTCCGTGGTGTCGAAAATTTCGCGCTAGCGGGTCAATCTTTTCGATCACGAACGCAAGGCAGTCGAATATGGACATGGCCGTTACTGACAAGAAGCCGGCAGCGTCTGCCTGGGCACCGTTTTCTCACTCTTCGTTCGCGGTGCTCTGGGTCGCTACAGTGGTCTCGAACATCGGCACGTGGATGCATGATGTCGGCGCGGGCTGGTTGATGACCGAGTTGTCTTCGTCTCCACTCGTCGTATCTGCCGTTCAGGCCGCGACCACCCTCCCGGTGTTTCTTTTTGCTTTGCTTGCCGGTGCGGTGGCGGACATCGTCGACCGGCGCAAATTGCTGATTGCTGTGAACGTGCTTTTGGCGGCCGCAGCCGCAACTCTCGCGACACTTGTGTCACTGGATCTCGTCACGCCATTGGTGCTGATCTTGTTTACGTTTGCCCTTGGAACCGGGGCCGCATTCGTCGCGCCCGCTTGGCAGGCCATTGTCCCGTCGCTAGTCCCGCGCTCAGAACTGCCTGCGGCCATCGCTCTAAATTCGATGGGCATCAACGTCTCACGTGCGATTGGTCCGGCCGTTGCGGGGGTTCTGATCGTTGGAGTTGGGCTATGGTCGCCGTTTGCATTGAACGCGGTGAGCTTCATCGGAATCATAGCCGCATTGCTGTGGTGGAAGCCGCCGGTCACTGCGGAGAAAACGCTGCCGCCCGAAGACGTGGGCGCGGCGATCGTCGCGGGCTTGCGGTACGCCGTACACAGCTCGCCGTTGCGCGCGACGCTCGTGCGCGCGTTGGCCTTCTTCCTGTTCGCTAGCGCGTTCTGGTCGATGTTACCGCTCATTGCGCGTGTCGTGCTCTCGGGCGGCCCCACGCTTTATGGTCTTCTCCTAACCAGTGTCGGTGTTGGGGCCATCGCGGGTGCGCTGCTGTTGCCGCGCCTCCGGACCCGGTTTGGATTAAATCGAATAGTGGCTCTTGGTTCGGTCGGCGTGGCGACGTCGCTGATGCTACTCGCGCTCGTACCCGTTGCTGGTGTTGCTCTGGTCGCCGCCGTCATCGCCGGATTGTCGTGGATCTCGGTTCTGTCGAGCCTCAATCATGCCGCTCAGATGTCACTGCCCGATTGGGTGCGAGCGCGAGGACTCTCAATTTTTCTCACCGTGTTCTTCGGAGCAATGTCGCTCGGAAGTCTCGTCTGGGGGCAGATCGCCAACAGTTATGGCATTCCCGTCGCCATGCTATTGGCAGCGCTCGGCGCGATTGTGATGATACCGGTGACGTGGCGATCGCAGATCAACGACACTGAAGGCAACGGGCTTGCGCCCTCTATGCACTGGCCTGCGCCGATCCTCAGCGGCGGCAACGCGGAACCGGATAAGCCGGTCATGATCCAAGTCATGTATGCAGTTGGCGCGACCGACCGTGATCGCTTCCTCGCCCTCATGCGCGAGCTTTCCGACGCCCGCCGTCGCAGCGGCGGCTACGATTGGTCAGTGATGCAGGATGCGGCTGATCCTCGCCGGTTCGTCGAGACCTGGCGCGAGGCTTCGTGGACCCAGCATCTCCGGCACCACGATCGCGTTTCTCTACAGGATCAAGATATCCAGGCGAGGATCCGGCGCCTGCAGATAGACGACGCACAACCGTCGGTCACGCATCTTGTAACACCATCCCACTGACAACTTGCATTGCATCCGGATCGGCAGCGCCTAATCACATTAGCCGAAGGAGAATGACCATGAAGGTTCTGATAGTTCTGACATCGCACGATCAGCTCGGCGATACTGGTCGCAAAACGGGTTTCTGGCTCGAAGAGCTGGCCGCTCCCTACTACGTGTTCGAGGAAGCCGGTTATCAGATCACGCTCGCCTCACCGAAAGGTGGCCAGCCGCCGCTCGACCCCAAGAGCAACGAGCCCGCCTTCCAGACCGACGCGACCCGCCGCTTCGAAGCCGACGCCAAAGCAAACAAAGCATTAGCGAACACGGTGAAACTCGCCGACGTTGCTGCCAGCGACTTCGACACGGTGTTCTATCCCGGTGGCCACGGCCCGATGTGGGATCTAGCGGAAAGCAAGGTCTCGGCCACTCTCATCGAGAGCTTCGTCGCGGCGAAAAAGCCGACCGCGCTTGTCTGCCACGCGCCGGGCGTGTTGCGCCATGTGAAGTCCGCAGATGGACGCCCGCTGGTCGAAGGCCGCAAGGTGACCGGTTTCACCAACACGGAGGGAGCCGCCGTCGGCCTGACCCACGTGGTGCCGTTCCTTGTCGAGGACGAATTGAAAGCCAAGGGCGGCCTCTATTCGAGCGGCCCGGACTGGAGTTCGTATGTCGTCCAGGACGGCCTGCTGATCACCGGCCAGAACCCAGCCTCGTCGGCTGCCGCCGCTGAGCGCCTTGTTGAGGAACTCAAGGCATTGGCGTGACCGCCGATGTCGCCCTTGTCCGCAAAACGGGCGGAACGCGCATGCTCTCAAACGGGTGGCCATATGCGGCCTCGCCATCGCGTGGGCAAAGCGCGCGAGGGAGGCGACGCCATCGACCTTGGCGGACTTAGCAACAAGGGACTGCGCCTGGGCGGGCTCTGATCAATAAGTGTCCCGACGTGATGGGCCATGAGCCGACGTCGCAAAGGACCGTGGCAAATGGATCAGCCGGGAATACGGGCGATGACCTTGATCTCGAAGTCGAACCCTGCGAGCCAATTGACGCCGATTGCCGTCCAATTCGGATAAGGCGCTTCCGGGAAAACTTCGCTTTTAATGGCCATGATCGTGCCGAACTGACGTTCGGGATCGGTATGGAAGGTCGTCACGTCGACGATATCGTCGAACCCGCAGCCGCCCGCTTTGAGGGTCGCCTCGAGATTGACGAACGCCAAGCGGACTTGTGCTTCGAAGTCTGGTTCCGGCGAGCCGTCGCTGCGACTGCCGACTTGACCGGATACGAACAGGAGATCTCCTGATCTGATCGCCGCAGAATACGTCTGCGACGTATAGAGGTCGTGCCGGCCGGCGGGGAAAACGGCGTGACGCTTGGGCATCTGAAGTCTCCGGTTTGAATCGTTTGAAAGGAGTATTGCCGAACTTGCAGCACCGGGTATCCGCGCGAATGGCTCGCGCGGATACAGAGGGACTATTGAATGACGCCCAATTGCTTAAACAGCGTGTAGATGTCGAGCAGGTCCCAATGCTCGGCCAGCTTGCCGTCCTCGACGCGAAAGATGTCAACCGCGTCGAACTTGTAAGCCTTGCCGGTAGCGGGGACGCCGAGCCAGTCACCCTGGTGCGTCCCGGAATAGGTTCCATAGACCCAGACCTTGTCGCCTTCGGACACAATCTGCTTTAGCTTGAACTCGAAGTCAGGAGACGCCTTGAACCAAGCTTCGAAGAAGTCCTTGAAGCCCTTGCTTCCTTGTCCAACGAGCGGATTGTGCTGGATGTAGTCGTCCCGCATCAAGTTGCCGAGAGCGGTGAAATCCTTCTCTCCGAGAATCTTGGCACCAAACTGTGCCAGTAGTGCCTTTGGATCAGACATCTGTACCTCCTGTGTTACTGGGTCAGATTTTCATCGACGGCAGTTACGTCGAGAGACGCTGAGCCTCCGAGAAGCGCGCAAGCAACCAGCCTGGCGATGATCGCTTTCATCTTCATTCCTCTTACGCGTGCAACCCGGCGGCAGCGCCGATGGAGGAAATTTGGGCACAAAGGTATCTGTTGTAAAGAAGGCACTTTCTAGATATATAGGTACCTAACGGTAACCACCTGGGTCACGCGATATGAAATGGAACCCTTACGCCGCCAAGTGTCCGACGCGTCAGCTGCTCGATCGCATCTCGGACAAGTGGGTGGTGCTTGTGCTCTCGCTGCTTGAGGATGGGCCAATGCGTTTCAGTGTGCTGAAACGCGAGATCGATGGCATTTCCCAGAAGATGCTCTCGCAGACGCTTCGCGCGCTTGAACAAGACGGACTTCTCGTCCGCCGCGCGTTTGCGACCGTGCCCGTGACGGTCGAATATGAGCTGACTGCCCTCGGTCGGTCCCTGAACGTAGCCATGCGTCCGATCGTAGAATGGGCAGTCGCGAATATGGGTCGCGTTCTGAAGGCGCGCGATAGCTTTGGGAAAAAACCGGTCTAGTTTCGACTGATTGTGACGTCGGCTCTGGGTCGGATGCTGCCGTAGGGGTCGCAGTGACGCTTCGCTCATCACTCAAGAAGGCAGACGAACTGATACCCGGCTGGGTGGCCTTGCCGTGGATAAAGATCCGCGAACTCGTCCGGTCCATTGTTGCGCGCGTGTGCGTGCGTGTTGATGAGGTCGTCGTCAGCCTCGACAGAAAAGAGGTCGCAAGGGTCCTCGTCGGTGAAGCATCTCGAGAACTGTCGGGAGTACAACTCGGAACCACTGAACTGCGTGCCGAAGCCAAATTGCGCCGTGCAGGCAAAGGCATCCGACTGATTGTTGGAGGCGGTCGATCTGCCAAGCCTGATCGCCAGATGATCGCTCTGCTCAGCAATGCGTATGCGACCCGCGATGCACTGATGTCGGGACGCGATGCAACCATCGACGCCATGGCGCAGCGGCTCGGCGTCAAGCGCGACTATCTTTCGGTGCAGAGACGGGGGGTGCGTACGGGATCAGAAAACTGACGTCGACAAGGCGCGGAAAAGACGATAGATTTCCGCGTACGGAAACGGCATAATATGCAGTTATATCAATGAGTTAGACAGTGGCTGGGGGACTAGGATTCGAATGCATTGCGAGTAAGTCCATATAAGCCGTTGAAAGACAATAAGATTACAGGCTTTTGAATAGCGGCTCGGAGAGTGTTTGTTATGTCAAAGGTTCTGCCGATTGTTATGCTGAATATAGCCTTCTGACGCTCCCGAAACCAGAGCGAATTCGATGGCCGCACAACTGGTTTCAATGCGCGAGACGTAGCGATTACAGTATGGAAGAGGAGGTCATCGGGCGAGTTCGGGGGCGACGCTATGCGGTTTTCGCAAGAAGCGTTGCTGCGCTGGATAATCCGGGGGTCCGCAGTCTGCATCCATAAAGGTGTCGATGTCCGGCCTATAGCGGTACGGGACCCATCGCAAATCCTGGTAGAGCGTGTGGCTCGGCGGCGCGGCTGCAAAAACCTCAAAGAGCGGAGTGTGGCCGCAAAACGAAGAGTCCATGTCCGTGTGGTGTAGTACCAGGTTCACGCGTTTGTCACGATGCGCCAATTCCCATACCGAGTTGATCCACAGGCCGCTGGAATCTCGGTGAAGCGCTGTTGCCAGAGTGATGTCGTATGGCAGGGTGCTGCTAGGCAGGCGCCCTTGATCGCGGTCGTCGATCCACAGATACAACGGCGTTATTCCAGTCTCCATGAACAGATCGAGCGCAAGCGCGATGTGGCGCGCATGCTCCACAGCGCAGGCGTTGTCGAATTCGGAGGTTATGAGCAGGGCACTCAGAGCGTTCTCGCAATCCAAACGGTCATTGCGCGCAGGGGGTGGGACATTGGACAGCGCGTGTTCAAACTCTTGCAGTGAAATCATTCGATGCTCCGCTGCGATTCTTATAGGCCACACATAAAATGGGCTCATCGGCTTGGCACGCGGAATGTTTATAGCGCGGTTTTGGTTGATCTCGCAGTAGCGGTCGTAGCAGCTGAGCGTTGGAATCTGCCTGTTACTTTTGCCTTGTCCGTCCTGTCCGGTGAGCCGGTGTCCCCCCTTAAAGCCTTTTGATCGGAGCGAAAGGCTTCGAAGGTCGGAGCCTCCGTCAACCGGAAGGACAATCCGATGCTCAGAATTACCCGTGAATTCGCTGCCGCCAGCACCAACCGAGAACTCCGTGGCTTGCTGTACCGCCTGTTCAACGACCTGGCCGATGTCACACTCAACAAAGCCGAGCAGCACTGTTGCCACGCCTCGATCCAGGCTGTGCGCGCCGAGCTCTCGCATCCGGCACGGTAGAGCCGCGTCTTATCCCCCCACTTTCCGGCGGTCTGTTGCGTTAGATTTGAAATCAGATGCGTGTTGATCTCGTCCGCTAGTGTGGGAGAAGGCGTTTATGTTTTATGGGCGCCTATCAGCACATGCCGCTTTTCAAGATGTGGCGGTGTGACGTCTTTGAGTTCGGCCATGATGCGCAAGGCTTTTACTGTTGGATTATCTTTTTGCGCCGTTTCAATCATGCATTCAATGCGATCGAGGACAAAGCCAAATTCCGGGCCGTATTGCAGGATCATGAAAGCAGCGAAGCGACGCAGCCTGATGAGTTCCTGAATGTCCAGCTTCTGTTCCATCGCACTCTCACGTCAAGCGGCGCCTGAGGGAGAGATTGCGAAGCGGCGGAGGTCGATTAAGCGGGGGCGAAAATAATTTCACGTTGCTCGTTAGAAAAATTGCGGGCCTCGTCGCTTTAACCAGGCGCCGCATGCACCAGCTCCAAAACATGAGAGAGGCTTTTGGTGCTGGATATTTGCAATGACATTGGTTTTTGACAGCAAGATCGCTCGATACGACGAGACGGAGGAGCGGATAGGAAGGCTAAGCGCTGCGATCCAGGCTTTTGTCGATCATTGGGCACCACGTGCCCAGGCTATAGACGGGATGAAGCAACGGGCGCTGGCAGCGTTCGATTCGGCTTGTGACGACGTCCGGTCAGATCGCAACCGCGCAGTGATCGCAGCTCATTATGATGCGCTGCTGGACGAGCTCGCGCGAGAAGGGCGGGCGCACCGTCATGTGCTGGATCGCATGATTAAGTTTTACACCAATGATGATGTCGACCTTGAAGATGTCGCGATCCATTGATCAGCGCGGCGATTTTAATCAGTAGCAAGGAGACCGGGCCAAGATGAAGAGGCCGAACCTTCGTTTGCAGAGCCAAGGCGTTCAGGCGGCGCTGGATGCGTTGGATGATCTGCGCGGCCAGGCTTTGGCGGACGCAGACTATAATAAGAAACTGGACGCTCTGAGATGGATGGTTCAGAGAGAAATTTTGGCTTCGCATGGACAGGCGATGACGGCCTATGCGGCTCAATGGACGGCGCTGGATCGACGGCATCGCGCCCAAAAGGAAGCGTTTGATGGGCGAGAAGGCGGTGTGACAGGGCGGATTGTCAATCTCGCCACTACGATCCCGACCGAAAATTTTGCCGCGGCAATGCGTCATTTGCGAGAGGCAATGTTGTCTTCGGAGATTCGCCAGAACGCATTGGCCGCGATCCAAAAGCAGGAGCGGGACGAACTAGCATTTCGCCAGGGTCGATATCGGGAATCGCTATGTGGACCACATCAGGATGTTTTAGAAGTTTTGTCGCGGCCAGCATGGCAAGAGTCCGATAAAGCCGAACTCAGCAACGATACAACAAACTTTGAGAGCGCTTTGCTTCGTAGCGCGCGGCAAAGAATAGCCGCCGAGATGGCCCGGTCGTTGACCCATGAACCGCGGGTGGCCGAAAAACCTGTGGCGCATAATACGAAGGCAAGATCCATGGAGCGCAAGAATGAGCAGGACATTGATTGAATCAGCGCTGTTGGGGATTATTACCCGTCGCGCTGGTTCTGCGTTTGCGTTTCCCGCGCCATGTTCTGCACAAGACGGAGGATCGCGAGACGAAGCTTGGGGTCGGTAATAGCCTCAAATGACCTCAGGAGCCGGGACGTGTCATGACTGACAACGCTCTGCGGCGCGCTTTTAATGTGCCCGTCCATGGGCAGTATCATTGCGAGGTCAATTTGCAAGATTCTGGCAATCTCGAGTAGTCGAGATGCGCTGATACGGTTAGCGCCTGTTTCGTATTTTTGCACTTGTTGAAATGTGAGACCTAGCGCCTCCGCTAGATTCGATTGGGTCATGGCTTTTGATAGGCGCAATTGCTTAAGATTGCGACCGATTATAATATCCAGCTGTCTTAAATCACTCTTCATCCATCACATAATATATATTCGATTATATAAATAATAGTTTTATCAACGAGATTTACACAAGGACAAAATCAATAGGAAGCCGGCATACCCGCGTATGACGCCAAGCGTCCTTTGGATCTGATTTTCGAGGAGCGGTGTTTTAATTGAGCCGGACAGGGCCGGTTCCGGGGCCCGGGCAATGATGGTGGACTTGCCGTCTTCAGGCGGGGGGCGTTCCAACAGACATCATTTTGAATGATAGGTGCGGTAGGGGTCAGGCTAGTCACACTTTTGAGTATGCAGGGCGCGAGGGTTATTCCTAAAGGAGATCGGCGTGGCTGAGGGATTATTGCAACGAGGGCGGGGGCTGACTGATGGCCGAAGAACGCGGCAATGCGCTGAAAAATCTGCAGGCTTTGTTGGGTCCCCACGCGTGTCCCTGGGCGAACGGCCGAAGAGAAGCGCAGAGTTCTGTATTATCCGGACGCCTTTAAGCGCCACTACATGGATGTATTGGGGCGTTACCGCATTGCGCTTGCTGAACGCAATGGCAAGCCGGTGGGATGGCAGGCGATGCGCGATCTCGTCATGTCCCCGGAAGACCAGCGTCTGGCCAAAGAGCGGGGCCGGCGGGATGGGACCGATATCCAGAAGGACAGGCCTCGCTCCGAGCTTGTCAGTCTTGAGGATTTCAAAGGATGGTATCACCGGGAAAAATCCCATCTGCCGAGCGATATCAAATTCCAGTATATCGAGCGCTTTGTCCGTCAGTTGCGGATCACAGGAGAGATTGACGCGATCGAGTGCGCGCTGGATGAGGCGCAGCTGGAATACATCCGTGAAGCGTTACATGTGTTTTACCGGCCGGTTCCCTACGCGGGAGAAGCCGAGATCCTCCGCGCAGTAAACATGCCCCTGATCGAAAGTCTGGTGTCTTACGGCTGCTTTGAACTCGACGCGGAATTGCTGGAGATGCCCGAGGGGCAAAAGGGCGTCTGCCTGCTGCTGCTGCGCGATTACCTCAGCCATATCACGCCGGTTGAGATTATCCTGATCCGCTCAAATTCCGAGGGCCATCCGCTCGTTTACGTTCCGGTTTTCTCCGGCTTCCTATTGTGCGAAACGGTGCTGGGATTAGGATTGGGGATGATGGATGATGTGGTCTTGGTTGGGAAACTGGTTCTGATCAGGGATACCGGCGCAACTCCCGCGGATGACGGGGTCAGGGTTCTATGTGAGGGCACGACTTTGGAAGTCTTTGCGACCTTTCGGGAAGACGAGTTGCAGCTGGGGATTGGTTCGGGTGATGGCCTGAATTTGATCAACCCGATGTTCGGTCCTGCGGCTGCAGGAGACGCGGAGACGGATAAAGCGCCCCTCAGTCTTCGGCGGGTGGATCGCAAAAAATATCTGCCCGATGGCGAGTCGGGCTCATTTTTTAGGTATCGGCCATGGGCTTGAGCAAGGCGGAAATCGAGAGCCGTATTAAGTCTCTGCTGGGCAACCCGCTTTTCGAAGCGGCGCGGCTCGATGATGTCGGGTTGATGAAGGTGGCGCTGGCAAAGGGCCATTCGCTGAATGAAAAACGGCCATTGAATGGGTTTACGCCGCTGCACACCGCAGCGGTCAACGGCAGCGTCCGGTTTTTGAAGGAGGCGCTGCGAAAGAAGCGGTCCGGCTATGCTTCGGGTCTATCGCCGTTTCAGAATCTGCATGCTCATGTGATGGACGGGCAGGGCTCGCCTGACGCAGATACCTGGATTCGGGACAAAAAGGGCATGCTCCCAATCGATCACGCGGAAGTTCGTCGCGATCGCGAGGCGCAGCGCCTGTTGTTCGAAGCCATGTACCCCGATGATCGCGTACGGTTTCGCGAATAAACCGGCAAGCCTTGTCTGGATCGTGAGTGCGCGTTGGGCCCTGGCATCATCTCTCGTCTCACCCTCTGGGTCGTGATTGTAAGACGCATAACGGCATACTTTGCTACTGATTTCAGTCTTGGCCGCCAGTGATCGGTTTCCAATAAGGAAACTAGCCTTAGCCACTGGTTCAAATGACAAGGACCGTAGTGGCCGACACTGCGGCAACAAAGGAAATGACACAATATGCATTATTTATTCGCATAAAACTTATATTTGCTATAATATATTGAATTAGAATATATGTTGAGAATATTTCACAATAGAAAGGGTAAGAGTAGAAGGCGTGACAGAATTAGAAGATCACTATATCGATTTATACGATTTTTCGGACGAAGAACCATACGAGAAGAATATCTATCCTTCAGCGGTTGGCGAAATTTCGCATTTTTATTGGGATGAAGATGGTCTTTGCGTAAAGGTACGTCGACGCAACGAACAGGCTGATTATTGGGAAAATGATATTTCGCGATTTCACAACACAATCGAAGAGGTGGCTGATGCGGTGGGACTCGTTCAGCTGTCGAGTAAGGTGTTTGTTCCAGTCAGAAACATCCAGGCTATGTTTGAAATCGATGCCGGCACCAATGTAGACATTGGTGATTTGCACGTTGAAAAATGCAAAATAGCGACCGCTGAGCTGATCCGAATAATTCGGAATGAATACCTCAGAGTATATGGAAGATCGAACGAAACTCTTCTCAATGTGCTGAATGAATCAATTGAAGATCATGGTGGAACGCCGTTTTTGCCCGGTTTTTGAATGTAACGGTTAGGCCTTGCTTATTGACAGAGTAGGGCAAGCAGCGCCGACATATAGCACTCAACATTTTTTTCGCGCGCGGCTAGCGCCTCTTGAAGGGTTCTAGCGCAATCAGCGTAGCGACCTCAGCGGGATAATTTGAATCGAGAATAGCTTCCATGTCATCGGCGTCGTTGGGGGCCTGCTGCTCAACCGGTTTGTTGCGGTTCTCGGCAACAAACTCCCATAGAGCCTTGGCGATCAGATAGCGTTTGCGGCGGTTGTCCATTGCAGCTGTCATAAGGTTTGATGGATATCGCGGCTGTTAGTGAGGCGCAGGAAACGATCGAAGCTTATCCTCAACGCGCCCAAGGCGGATGTCTAGTTGAAGGATATGATCTTGACGGGCGCGGTCGGCATTCTGGAGGATTTCGACGCTCTTTTCCAAATGCTTTTGGCGCTCCTCTATGCGGCGGGTGGTGCCTTTGAGATTCGCTAAATCCTCGTCGACAGCGTCAAAGCGTTTATCGATAGCGTCAAAGCGGGTATTGTTCTCGCGGGTTATGACTGCGAGATAATCAAGTACCTTGTCGATCTTCTTTTCTAGTGCATTGCTCATATAAACATCATAGCGATTGCATTTAATGCAGTCCAGAAAACATTGAGTGTTTTTATTGACGTAAAATGTGTTTTTGCTATAAACTATAGACATAATATTATGAGTGGCAGAAGCATTGAAGCAAAATATCGAGAATATCATTGATCTGGAGGCGGCGTTCGAAGCTGTTAAAGGCGTATTGTTCGGCCCGCTCGACCCGGCGCTCGTCAAGCTCAAGCACAAAGAAATCATCATCGAAGCCAAAGAAAAGCGTGAACAGGAGTTTTTCACGCTCGGAGCGCGTAGCGCTGCGAGCGACGACCACGCGGAGCGTGGTCGTAAGGAGCGGATGGAGACGCTGCTATTGGTTTTCACGAGCCAGCGCTTGGCCGAGAAGCTCCGCGAAACATACAAGGCCTTCGACGACATCCGGGATAAAGCGCGCGAACTGCTCGAACGGATCGAGGGCATGCTAAAAGACGCCCGGCACGACTATCAAGCTCTCATCAGCAATGCCGCCCGCCACCCTGTCACCGGCGAGAGCATCTTCCGCTATCGGGACGGTCGCGTCGAAACCGAAGATGGCCGCGCGGTACCGCCGGACGAAGTTCATGGCGTCGATTTCACAGGCAAGACCACAGGCGAACACAAAGACGCCGGGCAATCCCACATCTCAGAACTGGAGCAGTACAAGGAGGAAGCGACAGGCATCGACAACCGCGCTCAAACGCAGCAAGAGCGCATGACCGATCCTGAACTCGACGAAGACGAGCGGGAGAAAGTCGTCGATGATGCGGCGAAGGACGCGGGCGGGATGCGCCGGAGACTGGATGAGATTGGCAATTGCTTGGGAAGCAAGCTGCGTGAGGATCAAGATTTGCGTCGGGAATCGACGATAGAGGCCCGTCCTGCCTCCTCCGCATCAATTGGTGTTCCATCTATGTAGGTTACTATTTGCCACCGTATTTCACAGACCCACATGCCTTCTCAAGAACGGCGACGATGACACCAGATGGATGGTGGTCGGGGAATCGACTCATCGCGTCCTTAACTGAAGAAAACCCGGCAGCCTCATGGTCGGCCATCCACCGGTCGATGCATGTTGACTGATCCGGCTTGTTTTGACCTGCGATGATACCTGCCATCACCACAGAAGTGATGATGTAGCTCTTCTGCGCCTCCGGCGCATACGTCAGGAACTTCGAACTTTTGAAGTCTTCTCCGAAGGCTCCTGTACTGCATACGATGGTACTCAGGCTTGCTATTGCTAGGACTTTTCTGCTCAACATAAACGATCGTTATTGCAGAGGAGGAAAAACTAGCACGAGAATGAAAGCACGACACTGGCAACGCCGCGGAAATCCGCCAATCTGGGGCGCTAGCACTAGCACCCGCAACACCTCGACAAAAAGGATCGATTTTGGCGAGGTGACGTCATGACCGCGTTCTTTTTCCCAAGCATCGAAGTTACCGGGCGCAGGATAGGCTACGCGCGGGTTTCCACCCAAGATCAAAAGCTGCGCATGCAGCTCGATGCGCTCAAAGCCGCGCAGTGCGATCACATTTTCAAAGATCACGGCATCAGCGGCGGCAAAGCCAGCCGCCCCGGACTCGACAAAGCGCTCAAGACATTAAAGCGGGGCGATGCTCTGGTCGTTCTTAAGCTAGATCGTCTCGGCCGCTCCGTGCAGCACCTCTCTGATCTGCTTGTGCGCTTCGGAAACGAAGGCATTCATTTCTGCTCGCTGGCCGAAGGCATCAACACCACCACGCCCGGCGGAAAACTCGTCTATCACCTCTTCGCCGCCTTCGCCGAATTCCAGCGCGATATTATCCGCGAGAGCACGATCCTAGGACTAGCGGCAGCAAAGCAACGCGGCAAAGCGTTAGGACGTCCGCCATCCCTGTCGATAGAGACAATCCTTGCGGGCCATCGAGCGGTCATGCAACAAGGCGTGCCGATCAACGAGGTGGCGCAGCTTTACAAGGTCTCCCCCACCACCATCACGCGCGGATTTAAACGCGCTGGGGTGGAATGGTTGAATTAGCGGTCAAACGTCTACGCCGCTTTTTTGAAACGCAAACAATACCGCCTCGCTGCTATGTCCGTCGCCCATCGGGCCGAGACTGACCAGGCTCGGTCGCGCACAGGGCTCTATAAGGCGTGGGCCGACCAACGGGAGGGAGCCGTCCTCTCCCTCGCTTTCCACCGAGCAGTGGCAACGTCCTTCATCTCTAGAGCCCAGAGCACTATCCGGCTCGGTCTGGCCAGCGGCGCGAAGGCTATGGCCCGAGTAAGTTGCCAAGAGAGTCTTCATCTTGAGCCGGTCCTAGGTTGTTCGGCGAAAAGCGCTACATTTGCGAACTAATAGAATAATGTATTGGTATTCGGATTGAAATAAGTTGAATAGAGATAAAATCGTCTATATCTTTTTATAAAGAAAATTATTATCAAAAAATATAAAGGCTTCAAGATTGTCTATGAAAAAAGAAATTATAACATTGAGCGTCACCTCGAGTATCGCGGCGGCGTGGTTGGCGGCAGGGGCATTGGGGATCTTCAATGATGAAGGGCTGGATAGCAAAGCGGCGCAGGTGCTTCGGAACAATGGGTTTGATCCCATAGAGGTAGGTGGCCACGGCTGGCATGATTGCGGACGTGACGGACCTTTTTCCACACGATTTAAAGCCAAGGCTGCGAACGGTACCGTTGTAGGCGGATCTGTTTGCGAAGGCTTCCTGAATGGAAGCAGTATCAAGCTGGATTGATGCGCCGTCTCCCCTTACGGAGTGAATCTTTAAGGCATCAGTGAATTTCGGATGAAGTCCTTGATCTCGGCAATGGCCTCATTGGCGCCGATCGCGGCCAGATAGCTTTTGAGCAGATCATTGATAGCTTCAATCAGTCTGCGAAGGCCGGACTTGCCGACGGCCAGATAGCGTTCGTGTAGGAAGGAAACGACGCGCAGCTTCAAGCGGAGGGTCGGGCCGGTTAGACCGTGTTCAGTCAGTTTCGCATCGGAGACTTCATACGCCATTTTGGCTACAGGATCGAAACGGCGGCTTTCAATCTCCCAGGCAGGGAGCATGTATTCCAGAAGTTCCGGCCAGAAAAGTGGCTCCCCGAGAGGGCTCTGGTTGGATTTTACCAGCTCATCCAGCAGATCGTGAAGAGCGAGGATAAAGCCGGACAGGGCGCTTTGGGGTTCGCGGTAACTGAGTTCGGAAAAATAGGCAGCCATGACGATGCTCTGAAAATTAAAATGTCAAACATAGGCAGCGAAGAGTGTGGCACCGGATCACGACGATGGGAAGTCTGGTCGCCGAGCTTTGATGTGGATCCACATCCCTCAACCTTAGACATGGCGATGCCCGCGGGTGGCAGATGATGACCTTCGCGCGATCAATGGCTAAAATTTTAAAATTAGAAGCCGATGCCAGGTTCTGCGGTCATGACGGCTGGCAACGGTGTTGGTGTATTCGCAATCCAAGGCGGGCTGGCGGGCCCGACCGATAGCAAGGCCGGGTTCGCAAGATCGAGATGATGCAAGGCTTCGCGTAGGTCGTCGATTGTGAGGCGGTCGTACCGCGCGTCCAGTTCCTGCCAGGGCACCAAGTTGCCGGTGAGTTCGTATTCGGTTGTCATAAGACTGACGCGCTGGCGAGGGTCGTTGTTGTTGAAGTCGCTGGCCAGGCGCCATTGCTTTTTAAGCGTTTCGAGGGCATGCGGTGTGAGCCAGGCGGCGTCCTCGCGGAGTGTGGCGGAGACGAGATCAAGCCCAGCTTTGGCGTTTTCCGGACTCACGGTAATCCCGATCTCGCAATGGGCAACATCCGAATAGGAGACATAATCTGTATAGGCGCCTGCGTAATTGAGGGCTGTGCTACTGAGCCGCTTGTCCAGTTCAACCCGCAGTAGGGCGGCGAGCGCAACGTATGATGCGCGCTCCTCAGGCACCGGGTTTATGTGCTGGAGTGTGACGGTAAGAGACTGCATCTCTTGGCCCTTTTGGATTGACAGTCGCACATCCGGTCGAAACGAGGGCGGGATTTGAACGGGGCGCGATCCGCCCTTTGGGACACGGCCAAACTCTGCCTCGATGAGGCGACGGGTTTGTTCGGGGCAGAGCGGGCCGGAAACGATGATGCCCATATTGCTGCCGACGACGTGGTTGTGGCGAAACGCTTCGAGATCTTCGGCCTGCAAGGCTTTGATGCCTGAGCGTAAACCCAGGGGTGTGTTGGCGAAGGGATGATCTCCCCAGATGTTACGATCCAGACAACCGTAAGCGGGCGTGGCTGCGCGGCGTTCGTCCTCTTCGTGCAGAATGCGGGCGCGTTCTCGGGCGAGTGTTGCGGCGTCATAAGCTGGGTTGAGCAGCGCGTGGGCGAAGAGGCTAAGAACAGCGGAAAGATGGTCCGGGCTGGTGTCGGCGAGGCAGAGGATGCGCTCTTTCCCGGTCCAAAAGTTTGAAAAGAGGCACAGCTGTTCAAGCGCATGAATGACAGAGCCGCCCGAGGGCGCGGCGCTGTGGGCGATGCAATGCTCGAGAAAATGCGCGCAACCGGGAACGGTGTCGTGACGCGCTGCGGAGCGGATCACGACGCGGACCGAGACGCCGTTACAATGAGGATTTTGATCGATGCCAATGGCCATGCCGTTGGGTAGAAACGCAGAAGTGAAAGTCATTTCATATTATGCACGAAATGACCTTATTATTGCAAATTCAGGAATATTAGAATCGATTTTAGATTTTTATTATAAATTCAATTAGGAATAAAATGGTTTGTAGCGATAATAATCACGGAAATAAAGATTACAACCGGTAGGAGGTATGTTCGCGGTGTTTATTAGAATTTATATATCGAGACACTAACCGGAATGGAGCGCTTCAAGCGCGATCAACGGGGTCAAGTGCGGCTTGGTCAGCGCAGATCGCCGGAAATATTTTGGATCGCGGCAGGCGCAGGATGTCACTCGTGAACTGATATCGAGTAGAGACCTCGCGCAGCCGGCGAACTGGCGATGAAGAAAAATCAGCCGGCTGAAGATACCGGCTGATCCATATTTATGACGGCTTACTTTTTCTTTGCAGCGTCCTGCTGGGCCTGCTTCCAAAGCGCATCAACGCGTTCGCGCTCGCGTGCGTCCATCCCGTTGGTGGAAACCGGGTTGCCCTTGCTGCCGGCGTCACGGATTTGCTGGTCGGTTGGCTTATTGTTGCTCATCGATAAATCCTCCTGAACCAAAGTGATGTTCGAAACGGAGAGAAGTCTAATGGCTCAGGGCGTCAAAAGAATGACAACCTCGTGACTGTGACGGAAGGAAAGATAAGCCCACGTATGGGATGACCGGGAAACTAAAGAAGTTTGCCCGATCAAGGCTCTGTCTGGCGACCTTATTGATCGTCGTTCTGGATCGGTTCAAAGCCAAAATCCGCAGGCGCAAAAATACGCCGCGCCACATAGACGCCGACGACGCGAATGTTTGGAAAGCTCGCTTGCAGGACGGACTGCGCGGCTTTGAAGCTCGAGCCCGTTACGAGGACATCATCTAGAAGTCCGATCACGCGAGGTGTTGGCTCGATTGCGCGTTCGTCAATCCGATAGCCTTGCGCCAGCGCCTCGGGGCCCGGCCTGTCGCCGTCATGGGCCGGGATTTCGCGCGATGCGTCCTGGATCAACAGATCTCGAACATCGCAGGGCTTGATCGCTTGCAAGCGATGCAGGATGCGCTCCATCCGATCGTCATAGCGCAGGTCGTTTCTGGATTTGGAAGGCGGCATGGCGATTATGGTTGCCTGATCGATAAACCAATCCGGCAGCGCGGCCGCAAAAGCTCTGCCGGCATTTTCGATCGCGCGTTCCTTGTGCACCCAGTCGCGCTGCCCGCGACGATCGACGGGCTTCTTGAGATTATAGATCAGCTGGTTCATCGGGCTGTACCCGAAACCTTGCCGCGCGCAATAATCGCTGAAATAAACGCACTCATCCTCCGGCTGCAGGTAATAATGATCCGGCCGCGTCAAATCATCGATTTTACTAAGACGCGGCGGGAAGATGGGCTTTGATCTCCTCGTAGTCTTTGACGCGAATGGCGCCGAGCTCGGCAAATTTCGCAGGCCATGAGATTTCAGGGTTGTGAAAGTTGCTTTCCAGAATAAAAAGCTTCCGCCCCTGATGCAGCGCCGCTTTGGCCTGGATCAACGTGCCGGACGTCTCCGAAGCTTCAACGATGATGCTGGCTTCCGTCAACGCCGACATGGTGGCGTTGCGTTCTGGGAAGAAGAACCGGTTGAGGCGAAAATCCTGTTGCTCCCAGCGTTTGAGCGGCACTTGGCTGATGACCAGAAACCGGCGGGCGATCTCGTCCTGAAGGCTTTTATTGAATTTTGGATAGACATGCGTCAGCGGCGTGCCGATCACGGCGATGGTACGTCCCCCTGCACTAAGCGCCGCATTATGCGCTTCGGTATCGATGCCTTCGGCCAAGCCGGAGACGACGGTAAAATTATCCTCGGCCAAAGCGCGTGCAAGTTTGCGGGCGCGTGCTCGTCCATGTTCGCTGGGTTTGCGTGTGCCGACCACAGCCACTGAACGCGAATACACCAGATCCCAAAGCCCCGCATAATAGAGCACTTCGACCGGGAATTGCGCATCGCGTAGTTTTGCCGGGTATTCATTGCTCCCGTTGATTTTCACGCCGAAGCTCTTGACCCCGAATTCACGTATGCGCCCCAGCACATAATCACCGCATCGTTTGGCGAGTGTCTCGGGGACGAAGGAGGAGGGGAGCCGTGAAGGCTCCTTGCGGAACATTTCGGCCAGGGTTTTGAAACTGGTGTTGCGTGATTCCCAAAGCGCCTCGTAGGCACCCATCTCCTGCAGAGGCGAAACAACCTCAAACGGTGTATCTTCTGGAGGTTGGGGGCGTGAGTTCTGCATAATCTCGGTTTTTGGTGATTGGAATCAGTTCATCTTAGCTTAGAACGAAGCACGAACTATGGCAGCTCCACCGTGAGCACTAGGCCCAACTTGTCCACAGTCACGTTTCAGGGCCAAGGGGCCGTTTTATCGGTGTGGTTCCAAAACTTCCAACTAAATCATAGGATGTAAATTAGCGGCTTTTATTTCAAGCATATCAGTTAGTGATCGGCTGTATTATATCAATTAAGTAATTGATATAATAACAGAATTTGCGTCCCGCCACTGTTTTGTGATATTGTAAAATTATTACAACTATAAGTGGGGGATTATCATGATTGGAACAAGGAAAAGAGCAGTAAAGGAACGCGTCAATCTTATGTCCGCAATGATGCGATGGCGGATTATCCGCGGCAAGTCGCAACAAGAGATTTGCCGGGAAACCGGAGCGGCCCAGGCGCAGATTTCGCGCATAGAAAGCGGCAGGGCGGGCGTCACGCTGGGCCTTGCGTTGGATATGGGGAAAGCCATTGAATGCGATCTCGTGATCGTGCCGGTGGAACTGCGAAAGCATGTGACACAGATGGTCGACCGGTATGCTCAGCAATGCGAGCTCGATGCAGAGAAACGCGGGCCGGTCGGCCGGCCGCGCGGTTCGATGAACAGGATTCCTGTCCCTGGGACTCTGCAACGATCCGCCGGCGACAGCTTTGCCGGATATCAATGACAGGTTTAGGCCGTCGTTGACAGGATCGCTTCGCGGATCTTTGCGAGTGCTGCTTTTTGAATTTGATGCACGCGCTGCGGCGTAACGTTGTAGAGCGCCGCGATATCCGCCAGTTCGGGGACCGTGTCGGCATCCGTGTAGACGCGCGCAGAGACAACATGGCGCTCGCGCTCGTTAAGCGAGTTAAGCGACTCTACAGCCATCTTGATGGTTTCAGATTTAATCAGGATGGCGTCTACGGCCTCGTCGTCGCTAGCGAGCGTTTCAATAAGCGGTGTGTCGTCTTCGTGGCCGGCCGGCGTATCATAAGATTGATCGCCGCCCATGCGGGCGCTCATTGTCTCGACCGAATTTTCAGTTACGCCTAGCGTCTTCGCAATAATCGCGTTGGCGTTTGCCGGGAGCTGGCCACCATGCATTGCGGCAAGCGCTGCGCGCGTGCGCTCGAGCTGGAAGAACAGGCGCTTATTGGCTTTGGTCCCTGAAATCTTCACCAGGCTGCGCGAGCGAATGACATGAGCGATCATGGCTGAGCGGACCCAGTGACGAGCGTAAGCGCAGAAGCGTACGCCGCGCCCTGGGTCAAAGCCTTCGATGGCATGGAGGATCGCAATGTTGCCTTCAGTAATCAAGTCTTCGTCGGGCGAGCGGTAGCGGGCGAAGCGAGCGGCTTCACCGATGACGAGGCGGAGATGTGCCAGAGCAATCTTGTTGCGGGCGCGGTGGTCGCCGGTGTCGCGGTAGGCTGAAAACAATGCGCGTTCCTCATCTTCTGTCAGCATAGGCGTGGTTTTAGCGGCGAGGGTGAGGGCGTTAGAGCGCGAGGTCTGGGTCATTTTTTAGGTTCCCGGAGCTGAGTGACGACCCGCGGCCTCTTCAGTAACGGGCAATGAAAATCGCCTGTTAAGTCATGAGGTTGCGCGGTTCTTCTGACCGGGATTTGGCCTTAAACGGGCGGGGGCGCGAAGGGTAAGGTTGTTACCCTCGATGCGCTTAAAGCCGCCGAGCGGATTGCCTTTGAGCAAGTGCCGGTGATCGCAATGGCGCAACGCGGATGCGATCAATCCTCGCGGTCGCGCTCATTGTCATTGGACGGGCCTTGCGCGGTGTGACCGAGATCACGGGCACGGTCCTGCATGCGTTCCAAGAAAGTGTTCGGTGCTGCGGTTTCATTAAACGCGCTTGTGCGCTCGAGCGACGCAGCAAGCTCCTTGAAGTCCGCTTCGCGCCGATTGAGCAACGCGTTCCACGCAGCGTGGCTCTGCGCGCGCTCGCCATTTTGGACAAAGGCCAGATCGGACCGGGCCTTGTCATAGGTTTTGGTTGCGACCGCTAGAGTTTCGCGGGCTTTGGCGATGACCGGCGCCAGGGCGGCGCGAATGTGGCGCTTGGTGGCAAGCTCGAGTTCCTTGCGGCTCGCCTGCTGCTGTTTGACGAACATAGCCTCGCGCTCGGCGGATGAACGCAAACCGTTCCAGATCTGCGTGAGGATTGGCCGCTTCTCGCCATCAAGGGCGGAGCGGCCGATATCGATCGTGCGGAACACGTTCGAAAGCCTGCCGAAAGTAGATCGTTCCGACGCAACGAATCTGGTGCGCTCGGCGGCTTCTCGGTCTTTGAGCGCTTTCCATTGCGGCTTGAAGGTTTCGATGATGTGACGGCGGGTTGAAGCTTGCGCTTGACGCGCTGCACTGCGGGTTTCGGCTCGTTTATGGGCTTCACCCGCTTGTAGCTCCGCCCATCGCTGGCGGTGGCACTGTTTGAGCGCATGGGTGCGGGCCGCGAGATCGCGCGCCAGTTGAAGATGGGTGTATGTCAGAGCTTCGCGCCGATCGGGATTGTCATTTGCGGAGTCGGCGATGAGGGCGTTGAGTTCTACCAGTGGGCGCGGCGTCTTGCGATGCTTCGATGGTTCCCCGCGCGCGCGGGCTTCGGCGTTGAGCTCGCGTTGCGGGCAATAGTTTTGCTGCCGCGTCCGTTGATATTCCAGCGCCCATTTCTGAAGATTATTCCACTCATAGGCGTCTGAGAGCAGCGTTCCGTTTTCAAGGACGCGGTTGATCAGGATATGGACGTGGGGGTGCTTCGTGTCGTTATGGGCAATCACCAACGCCTGACGGTCTTGAGCGCCGATAGCGGCCAGCGCGCCTTCGATGGCGGCTTCCATGTCTTCGCGCGTGAGGGTTTGCTTCTCGTCGGGGTGCCACGACAGCACGAGATGTTTGACGACGTTTGTCTGTTTGCGGCCGGTGTTCTTGATCCCGGCGTCTTTCTTCAGCCGGCTGGAATCCATGGCGATCGCGGCCATCACGCGCCAGGCGGTATCAGGGTTCCTGGTGGCCAGATTGCGGGTCGTCGTCCAGGCGACACGGCTCGCCGCCGCTTGATTCTTCACGTCGTGCAAAAGATACGCGGCGGCGCTCTTGAAGGAACGCCCGTGAAGAACTTTGGGCGTCATGCTGCGCGTTTGATAACCTCGTCGAGGGTCTGGGCAATTTTATCGCCAATGGCGCGCCAGTAATCGCGCTCGTCCTGACCGCGATTGGCGGCGCGGCTGATCTGGTTGACGTTGTTGCCAATTGCATTGATCTCCCGGATCAGAGCCGCATCAGCCAGCGATTTCGGGACGATCACGCGATGATTGAGCGCGGTTCTGCGGACGTAGTCGGAAACCGACAGATTGGCTTTCGCGGCCTGCGCAGCGATATCGTCATGTTCAGCGATGGTGAGCCGCACATTGATTTGAAGGCAACGTTTCTCGTCGGGCTGTTTCACAGGCCGCCCGCCGCGGCCCTTGATGGGTCTGCTCAAAATTTAATCCTCCGGTTCTGTGGTGGGAAGTGGTGCGGGCCCGGTGGACGTTAAAGCCGGAACGCGCGGCGACCCCGTCCAGCCTTAGGGCTGTGGCGGTGGTCTAAAAGCGCGGCCGTGCGCTGGGGGCGAGCGGATCAGTTGCTCAGTACAGGGGCGAGCAATCCGCTGCGGGGGACGGGGGCGGCACATGCCCCGGTGTGCAGTCGGGCACAAGCCCGACCCTGGAAGGGTTGAGGGAAACCGGGACGGTTTCCCCACGAGATGCCGACCATTCGGATAAGCGGAAAACGGTGGCGTAGCCCCGTTTTATGCCCGAATGGGAGGGGTTTTTGCGTAGCAAAAACACATCTCGCTCCTCGTTCGCATCATATAATGATGCACACTCGGAGAAGAGTTTCAATAATATAATATTATGTCAATTTAAAAGGGCCGGATATCTGCCAATGGACGCGCATTAGGCGGGTTTAATTTTGACATAAAAGAATCGGCCCTCATCGTCGTTGTATTGAAACATAAGAGAGGCCTCGAATGCAAATTCAGAAGGCCGGACCGGCTGTTCACGATTTCAGTGTTGCTTGAAGTGTTTGCTTATAGCGGCGGCGGCTGATGCACGGCGCGCTGACTCACGCGGCTAAGCGCGCGCGGGCGCGCGCTGCTTTGGTAGTATGAGTGCCCACGCGATAATCTGCGCGGGGCAGATGCATTGCGGCCGGGCCGCATTTTTCACGCACAGGCCTTAATCAGCAGAATCTGAGAGAGCCATCACTCATAGGTGACTTCAAGAATTTCGGGAAGCTTGACGGCGATGATCCGGGAAATTCGGTGGCAGGCATCCACACGGGCATGGAGCTGCGCAAAGGTTGAACTGGAGCTGAGGCTTTCGTGGACATGGCGGACGTTGAAAAGTTGCGAAGCCAGAGCGTTGGCGGCCTCGGTGTGATCTTCAAGGTCGCGAATTATGGAGAGCAGCGTGTGATAGCGAAGTTGGTTCATGGGTGGCCTTTTCGTTGACGAAAAAAGAAAGGCTCGCCCTGTGAGGGGCGAGCCTTTTGAGCTTAAAATTGCTCTTGGGGAGCGGGGGCCGCGTTTGCCTCGGCGTTGGCGGCCTGCTGGGAAGTGACTTCACCGGTGCCGGTATCGTAACCGGCTTCGTCTTTCTTGGGCTTCGAATAAGCCCGGAGCCACGTGATCTCGCCGTCTGTGGGGTTGGCGTCGAGGATTGCGTTGAAGCCTTCACCGCTTTCGTGCGGGAACATGACGCCGATCTTGACCCAGCGTTTGCCCTTCTTGCCGGCGTTGCGGAATTCGCGGACGACAAAGCCTTCGAAGTAGTTGAGCGGTGCGCCTTTGTCGTTGTCCTGTGCGCTTGTTGCGTTTTGAGATGTCATAATGATTGTTCCTTATCGTTTGTGTTTTGTCTGACTGGACCATCCAGCCATGCACTTGGCCGATCCGGCGCAAGAGGCGCAAATGCAACGACCTTCGCGGTGCCGGTGCGGAAGGTCGTTGCAAGCGCGGCTTCCCAAAATCTTGAAGCCCGCGCGCTTTGCGGATCGCGTCGGATAAAGTGCGTGGAAAGGCTGGTTGGTTCAGTTGGGGCAAACGCCAAAGCGGAACTGGCAATGACACTCATGCTCAACGCCAAAAGCCCTCATGGACAATGGGCGTGCACTTGGAACGTTTAAGGCAGAGGCCTTGATGCTGTGTATCGCGGCTAATGTCATGGGATGGAGCGTCTCGGCTCATATGTCCGTGACAAGCATTGGACGGAAGCGCGTTTCCTGACGCCAGCGCGCCGGAATATCTTTGGAAGCCGCTCTTATCAAAGCCGATGAAGGCGTCACGGCTCAAGCCGATGCACGGAAATTTTCAGTCAGCATTTGAGTGCGCTGATAAACGCGCCAGTTCCTCCACATCGGACAGATCGATTTGCGTGCCGTTGGTGGTGGCAATCAGTTCTGTCCATTTGATCCGGCTATGGCCGTATCGTTGGAGGGAAATAAATGCCTGTAAAAACCTATGTGCCTGGAGTTTCGTGGCTGAAGGCGTTGTTCGGACGCAAGGACAGCGACCCGTCGTTCAACTGGGCTGTGAATGTCCTGAGCGATGAAGAGATTGAAGAGAAAAAGCGCGAGCAGGAGCGCCGTAGCAAACGTTCGCGCGCGCATAGCGTATCCGCCAAGCTTGCCGAACTCGGATGCCTCACGGCCGTCTTCCTGACGGCGGAGATGGTGCAGAAGGGATTGTACCAGGAGCTGGTGCGCTTTTACGGTCCGTCGCTTCCATACTGGCTGATGTCGGTCAGCGTCTCCTTCGGCTTGTCGCTGTGCATTTATATCGGCTTCCTGATGGCCTCGAAGCTCTCCACAACAATGGAGCGGGCGTCGAGCTATGTCGCCGGCTGGTTTTGCATTTTCGCATTCTGCCTGTGGGCTGTTGGCACTTCGTCTTGGTACGCCTTCATGTCGACGACGGGCATCCCGGCGCTTGAGATGCATCTGAATGCGGCGGTCGACAAGCTGGAGAAATCAGTCGAACAGGCCACGCAACAGATCAAAAATGCGCGTGGCATGCCGACGGCGATGGCGTCTAAAGCTGCGGGATTTTCGGTGCGCGGTGACTCCGAGGCCAACGGCGGCGGCGCAACCGGCGCGCGCGGCACGGGACCGGTATCGCAGTCGCTCGAAGGCGCTGCCGCCGTTCTCAACACGGGCGCAAGCGAGATCCGTACAGCGATCGAGAAGGCTGATGCCGATGCGCTGAAGATGCGCGAGAAACTCCGTGACATCTCCGCCGTGGTGAACAAGCGCGACATCAATATCTTCGAGCGTGAAGCGGCGTTCATGGCCGGGGCATCTGAGCTGCGCAGTCTGATTGGCGCCATGAAATCTGCGGGCCTTGGCGAAATGGTGCGCTCCACGCTGGCGGCTGTAGAATCGGCGGTCTCGGTTATGCCGACCGACGGATCCAAGGTGGGCGCGCGTCAGGCGGCGGCCATCGAACAGACGCGCGGCGACATGGAAACTATCGCGGCCGCCCTGCGCAAGATCATCGACGATCTGCAAGGTGTGGAGGGTCTTTCGGGATCGCTCGTGGTGACCGCGTCGCTTTCGCAGGTCGTGTGGGATCACAAGCATAACTTCAAGCCGGCGCTCGCGCTGGCGATCGGCATCGATCTGTTCGCGGTATGGGCGCTGATTTTCCTTGGCATCCATGGTCTCGAGAAGATTCGCCGCAAGGACGAAGACATCGGTGCGGCGGTTGCCGACGACACTGAGGTGACCACGACAAAGAAAAAGAAGATGCGCGCTTAAACGCGCGCATCCCCTTCCACATTTTGCATCAGGACCGGAAACGGTCATCGGTTGAAAGGATTATCACATGGGTAAAGCAGGACATTTAATCTCAGGCGCTGTCGATCTTCTG
Organism: Hyphomicrobium sp.; assembly: GCA_021732485.1. GTDB lineage: Bacteria > Pseudomonadota > Alphaproteobacteria > Rhizobiales > Hyphomicrobiaceae > Hyphomicrobium_B. Next base: position 15,322 of record JAKFUV010000001.1, on the reverse strand, counting down.
ACGCTGGGTGCAGTCGGCGCCATTTCCGCCAGTGTCGGCGCGATCGTGCTCTTCAATATCGCCAGCACGGCGCCGGCGGATCCGATGTGGCAGGAGGTGCGGTGCTGGACGGGTCTTTCGTTGCAGGGTGACGACGCCTGCTTCACCAAGCGTTTGCAGGATGGGCTGCATAAGATGGAGAGCGTCTACGAGGAGCAAAAGCGCGCCCGCGAACTGGAGTTCCATAACAAAGAACGCGAACTGGATGCAACGATCCAGAAGCGCTCGGACGAAGTTGCGGCGCTGGAAAAGCGCCGCGAACTTCTAGAAGGCGAGAAGGCGCAGATCGGTCAGGCGCGCTCTGAGCTTCAGGCGCAGCTCGCCAAGCTGGAGCAGATCGAGCGGACATCGACATCGTTCACGCTGTTTTCGGAAAAGCCCTGGACGCGCGGTCTAAGCGTGACGACAGGGGTTGAATACAAATCCTTCGTCCAGAGTCAGGAATGGACCAAGTCGTGGTGCTACGTGCACTTCACGATGGGCTCTGGTGTTCGCGCACAGCTCGATCTGGGATCACGTTTGCCCGGCGGGGCTGCCAGTGGCGGCAGTCCGTCCGCGTCCGTGCTTGAAGCCGGCAATTTCAGCGCTTCCGATGTCGAGGAAGCGCGAAAGCTATGCAGCTTTCCCGACGCGGCAAGCTGAGCATCGACAGGCGATCGATGCGAAGTCCGTCCATCATGTTTTGGAAATCACAGGCGGTAGAGATCCGGCGATGAGTCACAGCAAAGGCGCAGGCGGCAATGACCAGCGAAAAGCCTCATCTCCGGTTCCCGCAGCCCTCGTCGGGCTGACGGGGCTTGCCTATGCATGGCCGCAAGAGTGGGTATGGGCGCTTATCCCTCCGGAATTCGTGCCGGGCGCTGAAATCGGCGGCTTGGGACTTGGTGGCTATTGGACGAGCCTATTGGCGGCGGCGGCATTTCGGTTCCGAACGCGCCTTAAAAAGGCGGTGGATGCTGAGCGTCCGAAAGAGTCGACGCATTCTGCTCGCATCGCCACGGTGCGGGACATGGAAGAGGCCCGTCTCATCGAAGGGTCCTCGCTAGTTCCAGCTTTTCTTCGCGCGAACCCTCCGGTCGTCAAATTTTATTGCGGTATTGTGGGTCGGCACGCGCTGCAGCTGCCGGCGACGCATATGCTGGTCGTGGCGCCGTCCGGTGCCGGCAAGAATCGCAACATCGTCTTCATCCTGCTTGGCCTCAATGACGAGCCGGCCGTGGTGACGGATGTAAAAGGAGAAAACTATGACGTGACCGCCTCCTTCCGGGCGCAGCGCTTCAACCATCGCATTATCCGACTGGCTGCGGGAGGCGCTCACAGCTACAACCCGCTTGATATCCTCAAAGACGGGATGGCGGCCGGCGGTCAGGATGTGCTGACCGATGCGCGCATTATCGCACAAGCGCTGATCCCGGAGCCCAAGGACGAACGTAATTCGTACTGGCGGCAGGGCGGTCGGGATCTGATTATCCTCGCGATGGTGGGCCTGATCGTAAAGGATCCGGCATCGGCCAATCTCGGCACGGTGCAATCGCTGGTGACCGACATCTATATGATGCTGGCGCTGTGCGAAGAACTCGCGAAAGAAACTGCACTGAGCGGCGATCTGGCGATCATCGCGCGCGGCATGCTTGGCATGGCGCAGAAGACAGAGAAGGGGCTTCAGGAATACGTCAATGTCGCCAAGCAGGCGATGGCGCCCTATGCCCGCTCCGGGATTTTGCACAAGCTGACGGAGCGCTCGACTTTTCGTTACCGCGATCTCAAATACAAGGACGCTCAAGGCCGCCAACTTACGATCTATAATCACTTCGACAGCTCGCGTCGGCTCGTATTCGAGCCCTTCGGCGCGATGCTCAACTCCTGCATGCTGCTGGAGCTTCAGCGGGATCCCTCGCCGCAACGCTGGCTATTCATCAATGATGAAGCCGCTAACTTCGTCGTCAAGGATCTGCCCAAGCAGATGACAATCCTGCGCGGCGATGGAAACGGCCATGTTGTCAACATCTGCCAATCGCGGGCCCAAATGCAGGCGACCTGGGGCAATGAGGGCTCGCAGATCATTCTCGATAACTCGGACATGAAGATCTTCTTCGGCCTCACCACCTATGAAGAAGCGCGCAAGGTGAGCGATCTGGTCGGCCAGCAAAATGCGCTCAGCTCGTCCTATGCGATGGGGCAGGGCGCGCAGGACGGCATATCCGAAAGCCGTTCGCTGGCACAGCGGCCGGTTTTGACGCCGGATATGGTGCGCCGGGAGAAGCGCGCGATCGTGATCTACAAGCAGGAACGCGTGATGCTCACAAGCCTGCCCGGCTACGAGCGGTGCGAGCCGATGCGGTCGCAATTTGCAATCAATACGCGCTACGGCAGCAAGCGCCTGAAGGGACGTAAGGAGGTGATCTTCTGATGGCGAGAGTATTGATCAATTTTCCGGAACCTGAAGATCCAGCAAAGCCGAAAGGATCGCTGCGGCGCGCGTGGTGGCGTACGCTCAAGGAATCTCTGGCGCTGTCAGGCATGGGGATCGGCGCACGGCCGGTAATCCTCGCCGGACTGGGCGTGATGTTTTATCATTGGGGCGTTCCGCATCTGTTGATGAATTACCGCTACTCCGGTGAGGGAGCGTACCGCGTGTATCATCGTTGCGATTATGTTGGCTGGCAGCCCGTGACGAAAATGGGACCGGATTGTCCCGTGGTCGTCTGGGTCCATTGGCGGAATTTGAACTGATAATCGCTACATTATCCCGACACCAAGCAATACTTTTGACCTTATGCCGTAAAATACCAATATGGCTTGTCAACTATTATAATATTTATGCCAATTACGTCATCGCGAAACCCGCTGCTATCGGCCCTTTGAAAATTTAATCACTGAAATAAATTGCGATCCGGTGCTTTATTATGAAAATATCTAAATATATTTCATAATAATATACACAGGAGAAACGCTATAATGAATATCAACGTAAATAAAAGCAATGCGAGCGTCAAAGCCAAGGCTCTGTCGGCGACGCTTGAGGATGGATCCCGGACGGAGCTTCCGCTTTCGGGCATTCGCTTTCTGCAGATCGTCAACACCAATGCGGTCGAGGACAAAGCACCTCCGTTTCAGACCAAAATCTTCGTAGCTGGAAGACCCGACCCGGTTTATGTCCGCGAGAGCGTCAAGGATCTTCGCTCGAATGAGTGCCAACTCGTTTATGTCGGTGGCGGCAAATATGCCGTGCGCAATAACATCATGCGCCTTGAGCCGATTACGGCGGAGCAAAAGAAAATCTTCGCCGATCAGGCCAATGCTTCTGACACGGCAAAGTTCAAGACGCGCGTCGTCCTGACTAAAGAGCTTGGATCGTTCTGGGCTGTCAAATCGATCAATGAGCTCAATGAGCGCGGGATGCGCTTCATCGACATTGGCGATGGCGCGGCTGTGCACGTGATGAATATCAAAAAAGTCTCGGAGCTGTCCGACGACGATCGCAGCCGGATTTCCAGTCGCTACAACATTGATGCGGCAGGCTTCCGCGGGCAGGTGACCTTGCAGGGAGAAGACCGGCCTAAACTGACGAGGCTCACGGTTGTGGAGCTGCGCAGTCAGGGGCTGGAACTCGTCGATATCGGCGAGAAGGATTACGTGATCCGTCAAAACGTCAAATTCTTCGGCCCGTTCACGGATGAAGATCAGGCGCGTTTGGCGCAGGCGCGAGAAGGGATCAAGGCCAATCGCTTCGTGACGAAATTCACGATGGCGAATGGCAATGGCACGGCGCTGTCGACCAAGAGCGTGGATGAGCTGAAGGCCGCCACCCAGGCCGTCAATATCGGATATGACCGCTATGTGCCCGCTGCCAACATCGCACAGGACAAAGTTGTGGCGTTTTCGAAGGACGAGCGATCCTCGTTATCGGATGCCGGCTACGATGTCCAGCGCGCATGGAAGTCCAGTGTGGCCTTGATCAATGGCATGGCGCTGAGCCCTGCCACGCCGGAACAGATCAAGCAGCGATGTGAGAAAGCGCTCGGTGCGTCGGGGGTCGCACCGGCGCCGGATGACGCGCTGGGTCTGGATTTGGCGTAACGCAACCACGAAGAGGAGCAGAAGCCGGCGCCGCCTGGCGGGCCGTTGTCAGGCGGCGCCTTCTGAACAAAAGGGGATTTTGAACATGGAATATTTACGTGTGAATAAGGGGATTAAAGTGCGGATGAGCGATATTCTCTACATCCGCAAAGTGCGCGAAAGCGAAGCGCTGGGGATGGATCGGGACGGATGCATTCAGGCCGCCAGGCATGCTGCGATTATCGTCATGCGCAAGAAATCGGCAAAACGGATCGTGATGCCGGTCGCGTTTGAGACCTTGCTGGAGCGCACGGCATTTGTCGATATCGGCGATAATCGTTACGTGCCTGCGTCCAGCATCGAAAGTATTGAGCAGAGCGCGGATGAGGGCGAGGGTAAGCGGTTTTGCTCGGTGTGGCTATTCGGCGGGGCGCTACTAACCAGCGTCATCCCGTTTTACATTCTGGATTCCCGCCGCAAGGACGGAGCCTTCAATCAGCAGCGTATCGATGAGCGCGCGCACGCGTCGGAGCGGGTGAAGAACAAGCTGATGTCCCGGACAAAATGCTCGCCCATCATCCCGCCTTATCCCTTTCCGTTTCCAGAATCCGGTTTTGGCGTGGCCGCCTAGAGTGGCGGTCTGCGGGTAAACCAGCCGCGCGCGCGGGGAGCCGCTTTGCCGTTACACGGTATGCGGCTCCCTCATGGCGCATCAGCATAGAGTTTGTCAGTCAGACCTTGGCCCCGGAGCAATCCGGGGTCTTTTTTTCGCATGAGCGTCCGGCCTGCGCGGAAATATAATTTTGGGAAGCTTTAGCGACGGCGGTTTGTCGCAATCTATAGTTCAACCGAACTGATTGTGTGATCCCATTGGAGGAGATTGATATGGGTAAGAAGGCTAGTGAACGGCCAATTCTGGGTGGACCGTATATTCTGGTGTATGATCTTGGAAAAGAAATGCCGGGAGACCTCCCGAACGAAATTTTCTTTAGGCATCCCACTACGAAAGCAAGAGCGGTATATGTTTTAAAGTCAGACACGGTTGTTGTTGACGGGGCAGCGGTCGCTAATTTGGATGCGCTACCCAGTCGGTGAGTCCGGTGCATCATGGGGCACAGCAATTCTAGCACTCGCAAGGGCAACGATCGGCACGATGAGCCATTGCAGAAGCGGTGACAGACCCAATTCTATAGCGCCTATGCGCACCGTCGGCATAGCATCTGAGTAGGCCCACGCCTTGCGGACATAGACATTGAACCATTCGCTGTAGGCCGTGTAGCTCAGTCCAAATATGATTGTTAGCAGCGCGACTTGCTTCCAGCCCTTGTGAGGCCACGACCAGAAGCGCCCGACCAAAATTGCGGCAATGAGACTACTTGCCGCAATCATGACGTCGCCGACCGTGCAGTGTACGACAGCGAAAACAATCTCCCAACGCGGGACGCTCGTCCACAGTGTGTAGAGCGGAAGTTGCAAAGTCTCCCAAGCGAGATGAGTGATCGCGGCAACGCCAAGATAAATGCCTGCTGCCCGAAAGCGCTCGTCCCGCTCAGCCATGTTTTAAAGCCTGATTGCTCTGAGCCGCAGGGCATTCGCGATTACGCTTACCGAAGACAACGCCATGGCTGCGGCTGCGATGATGGGCGAGAGCAGAATGCCAAGGATGGGATAGAGAACACCCGCCGCCACCGGCACGCCGGCCGCGTTATAGACAAAGGCGAAGAACAGGTTCTGCCGGATGTTGCCCATGGTAGCTTGCGACAGACGGCGCGCGCGTACAATGCCCGTAAGATCGCCCTTTACGAGCGTTATGCCTGCACTCTCGATGGCAACGTCGGTGCCAGTTCCCATAGCGATGCCAACATCGGCCGCAGCAAGCGCAGGCGCATCATTGACGCCATCTCCGGCCATCGCAACAATATAACCCTCGCTTTTGAGCCGTTCGACGATGCGGCTCTTGTCCTCGGGAAGCACCTCAGCCTCCACTTGGGTGATGCCGAGCTTGCGAGCGACCGCTTGCGCGGTGACCTTGTTGTCGCCAGTCAGCATGACGATGGTGAGTCCTGCAGCTTTAAGCGCCTGCAACGCCTCCGGCGTTGTGGACTTGATCGGGTCGGCAATGGCGAGAATACCTGCGAGCGCACCATCGAGCGCAATAAAGATGACGGTCGCGCCATCTTCGCGCAGCCGATCCGCTTCGCCATCTAAGGACGTCGTGTCGATTCCGGCATCCGTCATGATGCGCGCATTGCCGATCACCATGCGTTTGCCGCCAACGAGACCTGTCACGCCTTTTCCGGTGGGCGCGTCAAAATTCTCAACATTCAGCAGGGCAAGGCCTTTGGCTTCCGCTGCGGCGACGATTGCGGTACCAAGCGGATGCTGGCTCATGCGTTCAAGGCTGGCGGCAAGCTGTAACAGGTCACCTTCGGAAACGCCATTTGCCGTTCGTGCCGCCACCAATTTTGGTTTGCCTTCGGTCAGCGTGCCGGTCTTGTCGATGACGATCGTGTCGACCTTTTCCAGCCGCTCCAGTGATTCTGCGTTTTTGATCAGCACGCCCGTCTGCGCGCCGCGACCGACAGCGACCATGATCGACATCGGCGTCGCAAGCCCAAGAGCGCAAGGGCACGCAATGATAAGAACGGACACAGCCGCAATCAGCCCATAGGTCATACTGGGTTCTGGTCCCCAGATTGCCCATACGGCGAATGCCAGAATTGCAACGCCAATCACGAGCGGCACGAACCAGCCGGAGACCTGATCCGCGAGACGTTGAATAGGCGCGCGGCTTCGCTGCGCTTGCGCCACCATTTGAACGATGCGGGCAAGCATGGTATCGCGGCCGATCTTGTCGGCACGCATGACGAAACTGCCAGATTGATTGATCGTGCCAGCGATAACGCTGTCGCCGACAGACTTAGTGACGGGCAGCGACTCGCCAGTTACCATCGATTCATCGACGGTACTGCGTCCCTCCAGAACAGTGCCATCGACAGGCACCTTATCACCGGGCCTGACGCGTAGAAGGTCACCCACAGCGATCTGGTCGAGCGAAATCTCTTCGTCACTGCCGGTTTTTGACACGCGCCACGCCGTCTTAGGCGCGAGATCAAGCAATGCGCGGATTGCGCCGCCTGTACTTTCACGGGCTTTCAATTCGAGAACTTGCCCTAACAGAACCAGCACCGTGATGACGGCGGCGGCCTCGAAGTAAACGGGCACCGCGCCATCCATGCTGCGGAATGCAGCTGGAAACGATTGAGGGATCAGCGTTGCCACAACGCTGTAAATCCAAGCAACGCCAGTGCCCATGGCAATGAGTGTGAACATGTTGAGATTGCGGGATCGCAGCGAAGCCCAGCCGCGTTCAAAGAACGGCCATCCGGCCCACAACACAACAGGCGTTGCCAGAATTAGCTGCAGCCAATTGGAGACGCGCGGCGCGATCAGCGTATGCAGCCCGGCAAAGTGCCCGCCCATCTCTAAAATCAGAACCGGAATGGCGAGCGCCAATCCGATCCAGAAGCGCCGGGACATATCGGCCAATTCAGGATTTGGGCCAGACTCCAGACTGACGATGTCCGGCTCAAGCGCCATCCCGCATATAGGGCAAGCGCCGGGGCCGATCTGACGAATTTGTGGGTGCATCGGGCAGGTGTAGATCGTGCCTTCGGGCACCGCATGGTCGTCGCCAGCACTCTTATCCAGATACGTTGTGGGATTTGCCACAAACTTTGTACGGCACCCGGCCGAGCAGAAATAATACGCATTGCCCGCATGCTCTGCGCTGTGCTTGGCGGCATGGGGATCAACATCCATGCCGCAGACGGGGTCTTTGACTAAATACTCAGCGCGTTGATCGGTGCTCACTTCATCATGAGCATGTGCGCCATGGTCGGATTTCAGTGACGAGTTTCGCTTATCCATTATGTTTCACTCAATCGATCTCTCGTCACACTTGTTTCAGGACTTCGCCTGCATGGCGCTCTTTTCGTGAGCGTCATCTGTCGCCTTTTGAGCAGTCCCGCAGCAGCATTTGGCGTCTGTGGATTTTGCGAGGGCCGCTTTGTGGTCGCCCTTTTCATGATTTTCAGCGGCTTTGGTATGACTGGCGCAAGGCATGGTGATCTCCTTCTTCGGTTGTGATCATTTCGGGCAATACAACAACGTTGCGGCCCAGACTCTCGTTCCAGTGCATGGTACAAATGCACCTACCCCATGGGGGTATCTCACTTGACACCTATACCCGGCTAGGGTATCTGTCAAGCATGGAATCAGAAACGTCAGACATCTGCCTGAAGCGTTTGAGCAAAATCGAAGGGCAAGTGCGTGGAATCGCCAAGATGGTCGATGAGAAGCGCTACTGCATCGATATTATCACCCAGATATCCGCTGTGCGCGCAGCGCTGCGGCGGGTTGAGGAAGCTGTACTGAAAGATCACGTTGGCCATTGTGTTGAGCACGCCATTGCGAGCGGCAACAAGACTGAGCAACGGCAGAAAATCGCGGAATTAATGGACGTGCTGGCAAGGACTGCTCGCTAACATGTTAGGAGCAACGGTTCATAAGCCCGTAACCTTGAGCATGTTTCTTGCGAATAGAATGAGGAAGACAGAGGTTTAGATTTTGAACGTTGTGCGCACCATAAAAGTCGTCGTTGTGCTGCTGGCCCTTCTAGCGGGCCTGCCGACGATGGCGTTTGCGCATTCCGGTCATGCGCACGCTTCATCTGTCACCACCACGGTATCAGGCTCATATTCGTCATACACAACAACAAAGATGAAGTCGCAATCGGCCAAGCCTTATTCCCTTGTAATACGTTCGATAAATCCCCGACATGACGACGTGGCATTTCAAAAGCCATCGTCCAGCCCGAACACGGTTCTCTGCACCGCCGGATCATGTTGCTGTCAGGGCGCATCATCATGCGGTGCTGGTCACTGCTGTTCATTGGGCATGAACACCACGCAGGTGTACGGCCTGAACCAGCGTAAAGACAAAAGCTTTCGGCTGGCTTTGTTAGGCTGGCCTTATCCCGATCTCATCTTCGGCCTCGATCGACCACCCAAGGTCTGATCCTGCGCTCCGTAGGCTTTAGCCCGGAGCCACTTAGCGTTTGGACAGACTAATCGTCTTGTCCCGCGCTGCATTCCTAACCTCGATAAACGGCGGCCTGCATCTCTAACTTTAGGTGCGGTTACCGCTCAGAGATTCCGATTCTCCCAAGTCCGTGCTGCCGTCGAGGCTGCGCGGGACGGAAGCGGCGCAAGTGAACACCAAAAACCCAAGTCAATAAGGACCAAAACCATGAAAACACTCACCACCATTCTCGCCCTCTCATTGCTCGCTATGCCGCTTAACGCGCGCGCAGAAGACCCGCACGCCCAGCATGACATGAAGGGCATGGGCGAGATGAAATGCATGGAGGGCATGAAGTGCATGAACGAAGCCAAAGACATGAAAGGCATGGACGGCATGCACGACATGAAAGCGATGGAAGCCGACGCCAGCGAATCCTCCAAGGCATTCGCCGAGGTCAATATGAAAATGCACAAGGACATGACCATGGAGTTCACGGGCAATCCTGACGTGGATTTCGCCAAAGGCATGATCCCGCATCATCAGGGCGCGATCGATATGGCCAAGGTCGTTCTGCAATACGGCAAGGATCCGGAAATGAAGAAACTGGCCGAAGAAATCATCAAGGCACAAGACACTGAGATCGCCTTCATGAAGGGCTGGCTCGCCAAGCAGCCGAAGTAACGAGCACGCAACACGATAGACGAATGAGGATACGGCAATGAGCAAGACGACAACACAAAAGATGCGTTGGAATAGCGCCGCGAGGACGCTTTTTTCGGCACTCGCCCTCTTTGCCGTATCCTTGTCATCAACCGGCGTGCGGGCGCACGGGGGTGAGGATCACAGTCACGATGAAAAACCTGTCGTTGAAACGAGCGGCAATCCGCGCGTTGAGGCGACATCGGAAATTTTCGAGATTGTCGGTATTCCAACAGGTGCTGGTGACGGCAAGCTTGTCATCCATCTGAATGACTTCTGGAGCAACGCCCCGGTCCCCAAGGCGGCGATCGAAGTCACCGTCGGGGACGCCACGACCAAAGCGACCGAAAAGCAGGGGCTGTACGAGCTGGATGCGCCATGGGTCAAAACACCCGGTCGCTACGATCTCACCTTCGCAGTCACGGCGGGCGAGACATCGGATCTCTTGATCGGCAGTTTGACCATTCCCGCAGCGCCTGTGCCCGCCGACCAGCACAATAGTTTATGGGACCATATTGCGCCTGAGCTGCCGCAATTAACGTCGATCCCAACGTGGCTACCTGCGAGCGCCGTGGCTCTGACGCTACTGTTGGCACTACTGGCATTTACTTCAAGTGGCCCCATGCGTCGCTCAGGATTGGTGCTGGCCGGCATCGCCGGGATGAGTAGCGTTGCTCTGGCGGCGGTGATGTTGGTGAATGGCGGCACGGATAGCGCGACTGTCGCGAGCGCCGCCTTGCTCGATCTTCCTGACACCGCAAGGCGTTCGGAAGATGGGGCTGTCTTCGTTCCTAAAGCGACGCAACGACTTCTGGAAGTTGCAACAGTACGAACAGCGACGGCAAGTGCCGCACAAAAAACGGTACGTCTGATTGGTCAGGTCATCCCTGATCCCAACAAGAGCGGTCTGGTTCAAGCGCTATTAGCGGGCCGTATCGAAGCGCCAGAAGGCGGATTTCCGGCGATCGGCAGCCGTGTGAAGGCGGGCGATGTTCTGGGCTATCTGCTTCCGAGTGTGCAGTTGGTCGATCAAAGCGACATCCGGCAAACGACAGGTGATCTTGACCGCCAAATCTCTCTCGCCGAAGCGAAACTGCGCCGCATCGAACCGTTGTCAGGCAACGCAATCCCCGCAGGTCAGGTCATTGATGCCCGCATTGAGCTTGATGCGCTGCGCAAGAGACGCGCAGAGATCAAACCAGTGGCCGAGCGGGAAGCACTCATCGCACCGGCTGATGGAGTTATCGCGCAGGCCAACGCGGCCTCCGGTCAAGTCGTCGAAGCGCAGACGCTGCTATTCCAGATCGTTGATCCCGACAGTTTGTGGGTTGAGGCGCTCGCCTTCGACGGCGCGGCAGCCACGGGCGTTGAGAAGAACAATAAAGGCGCAATCGGCACCACAGCCGATGGACGCAAAATAGAACTAAGTTTTGCCGGAAGAGGTCTCACGCTGCGCCAGCAAGCGGTCCCGCTGCGCTTCCAGATCAAAGGCAGCAATCCGGGCCTCAGCGTCGGCGAGCCAGTCACGGTGCATGCGCCCGTCGATGAGCCAATAGCGGCTATCCCCTTACCGCGCTCCAGCGTCGTCAGATCAGGCAACGGTCAATCGGTGGTGTGGGCACACACCGGACCGGAGCGCTTTGAGCAGCGGGTCATCGCCAGCGAACCGATCGACGCCGATCGTATTGGCATCACGGCTGGGCTGGAGCCAAACACGCGCGTTGTGGTGCGTGGGGCCGAACTCATCAATCAGGTTCGGTAAGGGGCGCGCAATGTTCACTTTCCTTGTCAAAGCGAGCCTCAACAACCGACTGATGGTGCTGGCAGCCGCCGCCATTCTGGTGGTGTGGGGCAGCATGAGCCTGTCTTCCATTCCGGTCGATGTGTTTCCCGATCTCAATAAGCCAACAGTCACGATCATGACGGAAGCGGAAGGGCTGGCACCACCGGAAGTCGAACAGCTCGTCGGCTATCCGATCGAAACGGCGATGAACGGCATTGCCGGTGTCACGCGCGTGCGCTCGGTTGCGGGGATTGGCCTATCGATTGTTTTCGCTGAATTCGACTGGGGCACCGACATATATCGCAATCGCCAGCAAGTGGCGGAGCGGCTCTCCAGCATTGCTTCTCAGTTACCGCCCGGCGTGACGCCGCAGATGGGGCCGGTATCGTCGATCATGGGCGAGATCATGCTGATTGCCGTCACGGGCGGCGACACCGCCGACCCGATGGCCGTGCGCGAAGTCGCCGACTTCATCATCCGTCCCAGACTTTTATCGATCTCAGGCGTGAGCCAGGTCATACCCATCGGCGGCGAAGTCCGCCAGTATCGTGTCACCCCCAATATTGCCGCGCTCGCCAGCTTGAATGTGAGTGTCGAGCAGATCGAAACAGCGATCAAATCGTTTGGCACCAATACGGGTGGCGGGTTTGTCGATCAGAACGACCGCGAATATTTGATCCGCAATCTTGGCCGCACCACGAAGCTGGATGATTTGCGCAACGTCGTTGTCGTGACAAAGGACGAGCAGCCGATTTTTCTGCGGCAAGTGGCGGCTGTGGAGTATGCGGCGCGCGTCAAGCGGGGCGATGCAGGATTTAACGGCGCGCCTGCCGTGATCATTTCGGTTCAGAAGCAGCCCGGTGCCGATACCATCAAACTAACCAATCAGGTCGAGGCGGCGCTGGCCGAACTCACACGCGGGTTGCCGAATGGGATCAGCGCCAATCAAATCCTGTTCCGGCAGGCGGATTTTATTTCCACCTCGATCGATAACGTCAAAGGCGTGCTGGTTGAAGCCGCGATTGTTGTCGCGGTCATCTTGTTTTTGTTTCTGCTCAATTTCCGCACCACGGCGATCTCGCTGACGGCGATCCCGATCTCCCTTCTGGTCACGGTTCTTATCTTCAAAGCGTTTGGTCTATCGATCAACACCATGACGCTCGGCGGGCTGGCAATTGCTATTGGCGAACTGGTCGATGACGCGGTTGTGGATGTGGAGAATATCTACAGACGCTTGCGGGAGAATAACAAAATCGCCAACCCAAGACCTCTGTTGCAGGTCGTGGCCGATGCCAGCATCGAGGTGCGATCTGGTATCGTCTATGCGACTTTTATCATCGTCCTCGTCTTCATCCCGCTCTTTGCCCTGACCGGCATTGAGGGCCGTTTGTTCGCCCCGTTGGGCGTTGCCTACATCGTATCCATTCTCGCCAGCCTTCTGGTATCGATCACGGTCACGCCTGTTCTGGCATCCTATCTTCTTGGCAGCGCCAAGCAGCTCGATCATCACGATGGCGCGTTTGTCCGCACCCTCAAGCGCGGCAATGAGCGATTGCTGGCATGGGCGTTCGAGCGGACCAATTGGGTGATCGGGACGGCGCTGTTTGCCGTTCTGCTGGCCGGATTAGCGGCATCTGCTCTCCCACGATCTTTCCTGCCGTCGTTCAACGAAGGCACGCTGACCATCAGCCTTACCTTCAATCCCGGTATCTCTCTCCCGGAAAGTCATCGCATCGGTTTGATCGCCGAAAAACTTCTGACGGAAGTCCCGGAAGTCAAAACAGTCGGCCGGCGTACGGGCCGCGCCGAACTCGATGAACATGCCGAAGGCGTGCATTCGAGCGAGATTGACGTCGATCTCAATAAATCAGAGCGCTCGCGCGAAGTGATATTAGCGGATGTGCGCGGCAAGCTTGCAGTGCTCCCCGCTACCATCAACGTCGGCCAACCAATCTCGCACCGGCTCGATCATTTGCTCTCCGGAGTTCGCGCTGAGATTGCCCTTAAAGTGTATGGCGATGATCTCGACTCGCTACGCAGTCTTGCCGAAACGCTGCGGGCTAAACTTACAAAGGTGCCCGGCCTTGTTGATCTCCAGCTCGAAAAGCAGGTTCTCATTCCGCAACTGGAAATACGGGTCGATCCGGATCGTGCGGCTTTGTTTGGCGTAACGTCGGCCGCGATCACGGAGGCGCTCGAAAGCCTATCCAATGGCCGCACCGTGTCCACAATCATCGACGGCGCGCGCCGCTTCGATGTGGTCCTGCGGCTGTCAGAAAGCGATCGTACCACCTCCGGCTTGAGCGATCTTCTGATTGAAACGCCGAAAGGCCGCGTTCCCTTAAGCCGCATTGCCACGGTCGAGGAGACAGAGGGGCCTAATCAAATTCTCAGAGAGAACGGCCGTCGCCGCATGGTCGTACTGGCAAACACCGATGGCTCCGACATGGCCGCCATAATCGAGCGGATCAGGACTGGGGTCGCGGCAACGCCCTTGCCAACGGGGTATTCGACGAGCCTTGAAGGCACGTTCCTTGCCCAAGAAGAAGCGTCACGCTTGATCCTTGGATTATCGCTGGTGTCGCTCGCCTCGATCTTTGTCGTGCTTTACAGCCGTTATCGCTCGGCAGTGCTGGCCCTCATCATCATGGGAAACGTGCCACTGGCCTTGATCGGTAGCGTCACGGCGCTCTGGATCGCCGATCAACCGCTCTCCGTTGCCTCGATGATTGGCTTCATCACCCTGACCGGCATAACCGCCCGCAACGGTATCCTGAAGATCAGCCACTACATCAATCTCGCTTTGCACGAAGGCGAGGTGTTCGGGCGGCCGTTGATCGTGCGCGGCAGCATTGAGCGTCTGACACCGGTATTGATGACGGCACTGGCGGCAGGGATGGCGCTCATCCCACTGCTGTATGGGGCGGACGCACCCGGCAAGGAAATTCTCCACCCCGTCGCCGTGACAATCTTCGGGGGCTTGATCAGCGCGACGCTGCTCGATGCCGTCCTGACACCCGTGCTGTTTTTGAAACTCGGTAAGCGCCCGCTTCAGCGCCTTGTCGAGAGCCGTGCGCCGGTTTCGGACACGCACACAATCGAAGCGTTTTAATCAATCACACGAAAAGGAGTATCCACTATGCCTCGCAATCTTCCCTCCACTTTAGCTGTCGCCGCTGTCCTGGGCCTCACAACTATAACCGGAGCCTATGCGCACGAAACAGCCAAAGGTCCCAATGGCGGCGCTGTCGTCGATGTTGACGGTCATCATGTTGAGTTCGTGCCATCGGCAACCGAGATGACATTTTACCTCACGGGCGAGGCTGATACGCCGATCGCCTCAACAGGTGCAAAGATTAAAGCAATTGCACAAGATGCCGGGAAGATGGCGCAGATCGATCTTGCGCCCGTCGAGCCCAATAAGCTGGTTGGCAAGCTCGCAGCGCCGCTGACAAAAGGCGCCAAGGTTGTCGTGACGGGTGTGCTGTCTGACGGTCATGCGCTTCAGGCGAGATTTGTCGCTCCCTGAGCGCCAATTTCGAGAACAAAGTCTCTCAGATCATATCAAAAGAATACCAATTTCATAATGTTAAGGTGCTAGACCTTCGAGCAATCTTTATTGACGAAGTGAGCGAAAGCCACATGATGCAAGATGGT